>NZ_FNEY01000005.1 GCF_900100305.1 Paracidovorax citrulli
CGTGGCGCTGCAAGAGGCTGCAGCAGCGCCCCAGGCGCCCGCCGCACCCACCGCCGCCGAGCACGATCAGCTGCAGCGTACTGCCGTGGGCTGGCAGCAGCGCGCCGAGTTCGCCGAGCGGAACTGGCTGCAGTGCTACCGCGTCGCACTGTGCAATGGCGCCGATCCTGGCGACTTCAAGCACAAGCCGGGCGATGCATGGCACGCAACTCCGGCGCCCGCCGCAGGGGCAGCGCCAACGGATGCGGACACCGTGGACGTGGTGGGCGTTCGTGCAAGCGGCGAGCACGTCAACCTCGGCAAGATGCCAATGCCGCCCACCATGAAAGCTCGGGACATCGCAACGTCCCAGTTCGGGGGCTTCCAAGATGGGGATGGCTCCGACGCAGAGATGTGCTTTGGAGCCCTTGAGGAATTGTTGGCATGGCTCATCGCGCAGGGCTGGAATGGCTCATCGCACAGGGCTGGGGTGCCAGTGCCAACGGAGGCGGAGCCGCCGGACCACGGCCCCGGCAATTTCGCCGAAAGGTTGCGCGACGTGACCCACAAGCTTCGCGGCTCCAACGATGGGCTCACCGCTGTGGCAGACAAGTGCGTGGCTATCGGCGTGGCGGCTGACGAGGCGCTCGCGCAGGCAGAGGACGCGGCAGAACACAACTTCAACATCATCCATGCGTTCGACAACTGGCTCTTGGAGCAAGGGCATTACCAGTGCCCGCACACCGAGGACGCAGATGGCGCCATGGCCCCCGTGCTGAACTGGATTGCTAGCGTCAATGCCATGGTCGCCGCCCGCGCGCGGCAGGAAGGCGGTGCAGCATGAACATCATGGAAAAGACACCGGCCATGCTGAACATCCGCATCGACGGCATGACCTGGGAAGAAGTGCGCGACATGATTGAAGAGCGGTTTGGCGCGCTCATGTGGTCGAACGGCGTGGCCTACCCCACCGGCACCGTGTCGATCAGCATGACCTTCGCAGAGCCAGCATCCGCCGTGGCGGTCCGCGCTGCAAAGGGACAGAAGGGACAAGCATGAGCACCGAAACCCCACAGGCCCTCACGCCTGTCGTCTCGCTGGTGTGGGGTGAGGCTAAAGACGGCACCTACTTCGCGCAGATGACCGTCTCCGGGCTAACGTCGGAAGACCAGGCCCGCGCCGCCATGGACCACATGCAGCGCCTCTTCTGCGGCGCGGAACAGGAGCCCATCCAATGAGCACCGACACCACCCTGGCGCCGTGCCCGTTCTGCGGCGGCGAGCCTTCAATCGTGGAGCGCCCCGACAACATAGACGGCACGGAGTTCTTCTACGCCATGGCCTGCTATTGCGGCGGGTACTCGGCACGGGCGCACCAGATGGCCATACGAAAGAATCCGGAGCAGGCGAAGGCGGATGCCATCGCCGCCTGGAACCGACGCGCTCTGGCGCCGGCCGTCGAAGAGTACGAGCAGGCTCTGGCACTGCTGGCCGGGCTGCACCCCGGCCTCACGATCGACGGGCCTCCGTTGGAGGTCGCGACGCGCATCTTCGATGCCGTCATGGCAGACCGGGCACACCACGAGCAGGAGATCCGCCGCCAGGAGCGCGCCCTGGAATCGATGCGCGCGCACGCCTGGCGCAGATCATGAAGAGCCCCACAAAGGGCCGCCCTCGCCTCACCTTCGCCGACCTGGCCCGGGTCCGGTGCATGGTCTGCGACAAGGACAAGACCGCCGAGGGAGCCCGCCCGTTCAGGGCCCATCACGTCTGCGCGGACTGCGTGCGCCAGGTCAACCAGCGCGCCGCGGCCCGGGCCGACGCGCCGGCGCCGCCGGGATAGCCCCGGCGCATCTCACAACCCAGCCCGCCACCCCGGCGGGTTTTCTTTTTCTGGAGTCCGTATGTCCGAGAACAGCAAGATCGAATGGACCGATCACACATTCAACCCCTGGGAAGGCTGCCAGAAGGTGGGCCCGGGCTGCGACCACTGCTACGCCGAGACGCGCAATGCGCGGTTCGCGGGTGGCACGGCCATCAACTGGGGCCCGGACGCGCCGCGGCGCCGCACCAGCACCAGCAACTGGGCAAAGCCCCGGGCCTGGAATGCCGCCGCCGCAGAGTTCTTCGCCAAGCACGGACGCCGGCAGCGCGTGTTCTGTGCCAGTTTGGCCGACGTGTTCGACACCGCGGTGCCGGTGCAGTGGCGCCGCGACCTGTTCGACCTGATCGAAGCCACTCCCCATCTGGACTGGCTGCTGCTCACCAAGCGGATAGGGAACGCTCGAAACCTGTACGCAGGTGCTTACCTGGATTCCGCGCGGCCCTGGCCGGACAACGTCTGGCTTGGCGCCACCGTTGTGACGCAAAAGGAGGTGGATCGCGACATCCCGAAGCTGCTGGCCGTGCCCGCACGCGTGCGGTTCCTGAGCATCGAGCCGCTGCTGGCCCTCGTATCGCTGCGCTGGTTGGCCGCTTGGCCCGAAAACACGGGCCGCCGCGCCGAGCACCCCAGCGGTAACACGCACCACCTCGACGGCCTGCGGCGCATCGACTGGGTGATCGTCGGCGGTGAGAGTGGCCCGGGCGCACGCCCCATGCATCCGGATTGGGCCCGCACAGTCCGCGACCAGTGCGCTGCGGCGGGCGTTCCCTTCTTGTTCAAGCAGTGGGGCGAGTGGGTGCCGCGCGGCCCGGAGAGCATGGGCTATCCCCTGGTCGAGGGCGTGCCCCGCGTCCGGCTCACCGACCTCGGCGAGAACGGCAGCGACTTGTCTGCCGAGGGAGACAACCACGTCTGGATGCAGCGCGCGGGCAAAAAGGCCGCCGGCCGGCTGCTCGATGGCCAGCAGCACGACGGGTTCCCGCCGTCCACGCCATGAGCCCCCAGGACGACTGGAAAGCGGCCGACAAGGCCTACCAGCTGCACCACGCCGGCTGCGGCACCTGCATCAGCGCAGGTGCGAGCCCCAAGAACCAGACCCGATGCCCGGAAGGCCAGGCGCTCTGGGACACCTACAACGCCGCCGACCTGCCCGCGTACTTCTCGCGGCCTCGCGCGCTCGACATCAAGCCCCCGCCACAAGGAAATACTCAATGACCGAAACACTCGCCCAGCTCGAAGCCCGCGATCAAGCCGTCGGGCCCACCATCCTCCTGGCCAGCGGCCGGTATTTCAGTTTCGACAAGCCGGAGAGCACGCCCGTCAGCGTGGAGGACATCGCTCACGCGCTGTCCCACCTCTGCCGGTTCACCGGGCACTGCCGCGGCTTCTACTCGGTCGCGCAGCACGCTGTCCTGGTCTCCCACCTGGTGCCGCCAGAGCACGCATTCCACGCACTGCACCACGACGACGTGGAGGCGGTCATGGGCGACATGTCCAGCCCCCTGAAACGCCTCATGCCCGAGTACAAGGCGCTGGAGCGCCGCGTGGAGGCCGCCATCCTGGCGCAATTCGGACTGCCTGCGGCCACGCCCGCAGAGGTCAAGCACGCGGACCTCGTGGCGCTACGCACGGAGCAGCGTGACCTGATGCACATCGACGGCGGCCGGTGGCCATCGCTGGACGGCATCGAGCCGACCCCAAGTTTCGGGCTGCAGCCCATGGGCCCCAATTCGGCGCGGCAGCTCTACCTTGCCCGGCACCGGGAGCTGCTGGCGGCGCGCGGTGCGCACGGGGCCGAGATCATTGCCCCCGCGAAGGACACGAAGCATTACACCCCAGCACCAGGCGAAGACGGATGGGTCACCGAGCGGATCTGGAAGGGCACCCCATACGACTTCATGCGCCTGGCCCGAGGGCTCGTGTACCTGACGCCGGAGCCCGCCGAAACACGGGCTCGCCAAATGACCAACGCGCCCGCCACTGGCGCAGAACGGACACCCGCATGAATATGGAAAGCCATATCACCCCGCAGGACGCCCCCATGGGCACCAAGGCGCCATCCATTGGCGGCGGATACTGGTGCAAGACCCCCAAGGGATGGAAATGGGGCGGCCCCGGCGGCAACGGCAGCACGCTTCCGCACCCGGGCGGCGACTGGGACGGACGGCTGCTGCCTCCATCGGGCACCCTGCCCGCCCAACGAACGCCCCAGCCCCCGGCAGATCGCCAGGCATGTGCGAAGGCGCTCGCCGCGGGCCTGCAAATGCCCAGTGCGAAGGCCCTGGAGATCATCAGGTACGTCTCCTGGGACCGGTCCTACAGCGTGTGCAATCTGGATGCGCTGGAGCTGGTCCGGGAGGTCGAGCGCTACTACGGACGGACGGAAGGAGGTGCAGCATGAAGATGGCCCGCCCTTCCGCCCGCGACATCGATGCAGCCGACGAACTTCACTGGGTGCTCTCCGCGATCGACTCACGATGGGGAGGCCCGTGGGCGACGGATGGCCCTGACGATCTTCGCGCCACACTCGCCGCAGACGAAGAGTTCGACTGCGACAACCGCGAGCACCTGCAGGCGCTGTACAACCACCTGGCCAAGCTGCTGCGGCGGGCGCCGAACTTCTACGGACGGGTGATCAACGGCATGTGCCATGTCATCTGCTGGGACCACAACGCGATCCTGGACCCGGCCGACGACTGCCTTTCGCTCCATCCCGACCTGGTAGCCGGCTTGGCGCTGCTGCACAAGCACCGGTCGGATTTCCTCCCACGGCTGGAGCGCGAGGCGCGCGCCGCCGTCGCGGCCCAGGTCGAGCACTCGGCGGCCACCCACCTGACAGCAATGCGCGCCGGCTGGGCGCAGAAAGCGAGTCCCGCATGAACAGCCCCATCAAGCCCACCATGGACCTGCAGGAAACGGCCGACACGCTGAAGATGCACCCGCACTCGGTGGAGAAGCTGATCCGCCGGGGCGATCTGCCGGCGGGCAAGGCCGGCCGGGCCTACCTGCTCCTCACGCGCGACGTGCTCGCCTACGCCGAGAAGATCGTCATCGAGCAGACCGCCGAACGCCTGAGCCGCCAACCTACCAGAGCGCCTTCGACAGGTCGGAAGCGCGGAGGTTCGCGTAGCGCATCAGCATCCGCTGGCTCTTGTGCCCGGTGATTTTCATGATCTGCGTGTCCGAGAGCTGCGTGCGCTCGAACAGCCGGCTCGTGGCCTCGTGCCGCAGATCATGGAATTTCAGCCCCTGGGCACCGGCCTGGGAAAAGATGTCGATGAACAGCTTGCTCAGGTAGTCGCTCGTCGCGTCCAGATCATTCGCTTCCCCATTCCACCAGGGGAACAACCGCGTGCCGGGCTCAGGGGAGGGCCCGTGCACATCATCCAGGTAGCTCCGCAGCTCGGCCAGCGCGACCGACGACAGCGGCACCTGCCTCTTGTCCCCATTTTTCGTCTTGTCCAAGAACACCGTGCGCCGCGGTAGGTCCAGCTGGGCCAGGTGCAGGGTGAACATTTCCCGCAGTCGCATGGCCGATTCCACGGCCAGGATCATCAGGCAGCGCAGTGCCCGGGGGTGCTCCAGCACCAGCGGCCGCTGCTTGCGCGCCAGCACCCCGCCGGCCAACACGGCAAGCGCCTGCTCGAACTCGCCCTCCTCCAGCCGTCGATCGCGCTCCACGTCCTCGCGCCTCACGCCGGCGATCGCCTCGTCCGCCTTGGTGTACTGGGCGTAGCCCTCGGGGAGCGTGCGCAGCGGGTGGTCCGGCATGACCAGGAAGCCCTTGCGCATGCCCCAGTCGCAGCACCGCGCGAGCGCCCCCACCTTGGCCCGGATCGAAGCCGGCGCGAGCTTGTCGACCCGCTTCATTTCCGAGATCCAGTCGTCCACCCAGCCGGAATCGATCTTCGTGAGAGGGGCACCGCCGCGGGACGCCACGATGGTGTTCAGGGCGCCGATGTCCTTCTTCGACGGGTGCGCATCCCGGATGAAAAGCCCCACCAGCTGCTGGATGGTCATGGGCCGATCTGGCGTGCGCAGCTCGGTGGGTACGATTCCCCGTTCCAGCAGGGCGTCGAGCCTGGCCGCGTACCGGTCTCCCTCCTCCTCATCATCGAAGCTCAGGTACAGCGGCTTCTCCAGCACGCCGGCCCGCTTGAAGATGTATTCCCACGAGTTGCCCCGTTTTCTCTTGCCTGCCATGGCCCTCCTGAGCGTTGGTTGCGGCGGCGATTCTACGCCGTTCACGGAGTTAGCACGGGCGGCAAGCGGCGTTTTGTGGGTGGCAGTGGCGTCCTTTGGCGTCCCTAGAAGGTGGCAAAACGGGCAAAGAAAAAGGGTCTAGATTGCTCTAGACCCTTGATTTCATTAGGTTTTTAGTGGTGGGTGCTGACGGGGTCGAACCGCCGACCTACGCCTTGTAAGGGCGCCGCTCTACCAACTGAGCTAAGCACCCCACCTTGAACCTCGAGCCTCAGTTGAGGGCATCCTTCAATGCCTTGCCGGGGCGGAACTTCGGAACTTTAGCAGCCTTGATCTTAATCGTATCGCCCGTACGGGGATTGCGGCCCGTGCGCGCAGCGCGCTTGCCCACCGCGAACGTACCGAAACCGACCAGAGACACCGTGCCGCCCTTCTTCAGGGTCTTCTTGACCGACTCGATCATGGACTCCAGCGCGCGCGCAGCGGCTGCCTTGGAGATGTCGGCGTTGGTCGCAATTTGCTCAATCAGTTCGGACTTGTTCACAAGAAGCCTCTCGGGAAAGGGTGTGGAGGAAATGTCTGGCGCGAATCTGGCCTTCACACGCGCCGGAACGGCCGCTGCGGGCGGGGTTGGGCACGGGGCGTGGAAGGGGCTGGCATGGGGCAGATGCCGCTGTGCCAGATTAAAGCCATCGACTTTCCGGGTGTCAATACAACGGGCCGTTTTGCGACGGCGGAAGCTGTGGATTTTAGCGGCAATTCCAGAGGCGCCAGGCGATGCGCGGGGTTTGCGCAACGGGCGTCGCGCGCGCTATCGCAAGCACCCATTGACATGCGGCAGGGCCGCGCCGCTCACCGCTTGACGCGCGCGCGGATCTCCGGCAAAGCCTTCTGCAGGTAATAGACCATGGACCACACGGTGAGCACCGCGGCCAGCCAGATCAGCCACGTGCCCCAGACGCCCGTGTCGATGGTGCCGGCGACGCGCCCGTCGTAGAGCAGGAACGGGATGGCGACCATCTGCACCGTGGTCTTCACCTTGCCCAGCATGTGCACCGCCACGCTGCGCGAGGCCCCGATCTGCGCCATCCATTCGCGCAGGGCGGAGATCGCGATCTCCCGGCCGATGATGATGAGCGCAACGAACACGTCGGCGCGCTGCAGGTGCACCAGCACGAGCAGCGACGCGCAGACGAGGAATTTGTCGGCGACCGGATCGAGGAAGGCGCCGAAGGAGGAGGTCTGGTTCAGCTTGCGCGCCAGGTAGCCGTCGAGCCAGTCGGTGGCGGCGAACACCACGAACATCACCGTGGCGATGAGGTTGCGCGTGGCCGGCTCCAGCGGCGCGTAGAACACGCCCACGATCAAGGGTATCGCGACGATGCGCGTCCAGGTCATGATGGTGGGAATGGTCAGGAACATGGGTCGATTGTGTCATGCCACCATGGCCGCCGCCGGCTCAGCGCAGCGCCCGGTATATCTCCTGCGCGAGCTCCAGCGAGATGCCGTCCACCGTGGCCAGATCCTCCACGCTGGCCGCCGCCACGCCCCGCACCCCGCCGAAGCGCTGCAGCAGGCGCGCGCGCTTCTTGGGGCCCACGCCGGGGATCTCCTCCAGCTGCCCGCCGCCCACGCGCACCCTGGCGCGCGCGGCGCGCATGCCGGTGATGGCGAAGCGGTGGGCCTCGTCGCGGATCTGGGCCACCAGCATGAGCGCGGCGGAGTCGCGGCCGAGGTAGATCTTCTCGCGGCCGTCGGCGAAGACGAGTTCCTCCAGCCCGACCTTGCGGCCCTCGCCTTTCTCCACGCCGACGATGCGGGACAGCTCCAGGCCCAGCTCGGTGAACACTTCGCGCGCCATGCTGACCTGCCCCTTGCCGCCGTCGATCAGAACGAGGTCCGGCAGGCGCGCCTGCCCGGGTGCCGGCTCGGCGCCGCCGGCCTCGCGCTGCGCCTCCGCGACCTTGCTGTAGCGCCGCGTGAGCACCTGCCGCATGGCGGCGTAATCGTCACCGCCGGTGATGCCCTCGATCTTGTAGCGGCGGTACTCGCTGCTCTGCATGCGGTGGTGGTGGAAGACCACGCACGACGCCTGCGTAGCCTCGCCCGCCGTGTGGGAAATGTCGAAGCACTCGATGGTGAGCGACTCCAGGTCGTCCATGGGCAGGTCCAGCGCCTCGGCCAATGCGCGCGTGCGGGCCTGCTGGGAGCCCTCTTCGGAGAGCAGCCGCGCGAGCTGGATGTCGGCATTCTTCTGCGCCATCTCCAGCCAGGCGCGGCGCTGCTCGCGCGGCTGGTGCACCGCGCCCACGCGGATGCCGGCCTGCTGCGAGAGCGCCTCCAGCAACGCGCGGTCCACCGGCTCGCTGGTGACGAGCACGGGCGGCACGGGCACGCCGATGTAGTGCTGGGCGATGAAGGCCTCCAGCACCTGCACTTCGAGCGAGCGCTGCGGGGCACGGGGTGCGGCGGGGGGCGCCTCCGCCGCGCCTGCCGCTTCGGCCGCGCCATCGGGGCCGTCGCCCCCGTCGCCCCACTCTTCCAGCTGGTACACCGCGGCCGCGTCTTCCACGTGGACGGGAAAGTACGGCCGGTCGCCCAGGTGGCGGCCGCCGCGCACCATGGCGAGGTTGACGCAGGCGCGCCCCCCCAGCACCTTCACGGCCAGGATGTCCACGTCCTTGTCGGAAACCGTCTCGATGGCCTGCTGGTGCAGCACGCGCGACAGCGCCGTGATCTGGTTGCGGATGTCCGCCGCCTGCTCGAACTCCAGCCGTTCGGAGTGCGCCATCATGCGCGCCTCCAGCGCTTCCAGCAGTTCCCTGGTCTCGCCGCGCAGCATGGCGTCGGCGTTGCGCACGTCCAGCGCATAGGCCTCGGGAGAGATGAGGTCCACGCACGGGCCGGAGCAGCGCTTGATCTGGTAGAGCAGGCAGGGCCGCGTGCGGTTGGCGAAGACGGTGTCCTCGCAGGTGCGCAGCCGGAACACCTTCTGCAGCAGCAGGATGGTTTCCTTCACCGCCCAGGCACCGGGATAGGGGCCGAAGTACCGGTGCCGCTTGTCCACGGCGCCGCGGTAGTAGGCCACCCGCGGAAACCGCTGGCCGGGCTGCTCGCCGGTGCCGTCGCGCGCGGCCACGCCCGTGATCTTCAGGTAGGGATAGCTCTTGTCGTCGCGGAACAGGATGTTGTAGCGCGGGTTCAGCGACTTGATGAGGTTGTTTTCCAGCAGCAGCGCCTCGGCCTCGGAGCGCACCACGGTGGTCTCCAGCCGGGCGATCTTGCCCACCATGTGGCCGATGCGCGTGCCGCCATGGGTCTTGGTGAAATAGCTGGAGACGCGCTTTTTCAGGTTGCGGGCCTTGCCCACGTAGAGCAGCCCGCCCTGGGCATCGAAGTAGCGGTACACGCCCGGCAGCGGTGGCAGCGAGGCCACCTGCGCGAGCAGTTCATCGGAGTGCACGTCGGACATGGGCGTATTGTGGCCGGCGCGCACGGCCGCGCCGGCCGGAGGGCTGCGAAGGCCCCCGCCCGCCCGGGCCTTGTCAGCGGCCGCCGTACGCGCGGCGCACCAGCGCGGCCGCGAGGATCTCGGACGGATCCACCAGCGTCCAGCCGGCGGCCTCGGGCGCATCGGGCAGCGCCAGCGGGATCTCCGTGCAGGCCATGACGAGCGGAACGTCGCCGTGCTGCGCGCGCACCGCCTGCCCCGCCTCGGCGAACCGGCGGCGCGCCAGGGCCATGTCGCCGGCCTTCACGCCATCGTAGATGCCCGCCATCAGCAACTCCTTCGCCTTGGCAGAGGGCAGCACGCATTCCACGCCGTGCGTGGCGAAGGCTTCGTCGTACAGGCCCATGCCGTAGGTGCCCTGCGTGGCCAGCAGCGCCGCGCGGCGGATCCCGCGGCGCTGCAGTTCCGCGGCGGTGTCCCGCGCGATGTGCAGCAGTTCCACGCCGGGCACGCGCTCCTGCAGCGCCGCGTGCCAGGCATGCGCCGTGTTGCACGACATGGCCGCGGCACGCGCGCCCACCGCCGCCAGGCGCTCCAGCGCCGACACCAGCCCCTCGAGCGGCTGTGGCGCCGCCGGATCGCGCAGTGCCTGCGTGCGGTCCGCCACCGGCACCTGGGCGATCCAGTGCTCGGGGAACGCCTGATCGCGCACGGCCTGGCCATGGTCGCGCAGCCATTGTTCCGACGCACGCACGAACAGCCGCGCGAAATCCACGCCCGCGGCAGGGCCCATGCCGGCCACGATGCCGACGGTCATCGCGGACACGACGGCCGCGGACGGGTTTGCAGTTGCAGTCATTTTTCTTCAGTCCGGTGATCGACGGGATTGTGCGCAGATTTTGACAACGACACGGCCTCACCCTTCAGAAGGCCGCGGAGCAGGCCAAGCCAGCAGACGCCGTGGAACCGGCTCCGCCGGGCCACCGGCGTCGTCCCCCTGCCCGCCGTGCCCGGCACGGCGAGAAAGGGGCTGAGGGCCGCGGCTCCGAGCCTGCCTGCGCAGGCTCGGACGTGCCCGAAGGGCTGCCGCCTCTGGCGGTTGCATGGAAGCGGCGCAGCCGCTCAGGGGGGTGTTCTCAGTGCCTACCTCAACATACTGGACATGGCAGAGAGGCCATTGACCATCCGCACCGCCGACTCGGTATCGGGCGCGGTGAACCGCAGCGCGTCGGGCGCCGTGCGCTCCAGCGCGGGCCACTGGCAGAACAGGTCGGCCAGCGCCACCGACTGCGCCTCCAGATCGACCGTGACCGGACCGTCGATGCGGAAAGGCCGGGCCTGTCCGGCCGCGGTCATGGCCCGGGACACGCCTTCGCGGATGGCCGCGCAGGCACGCTCGGGCGACAGGCTGATGCCGCTGTTGGCGCCCGTGGCGCGCTTGGTCTGCACGAACTGCGCGTGCGGGAACAGCTCGCGCGTCTCCGCGATGAAGGCATCGTCGCCGGAAGCGGCGATGACCGGCGCCCCGTAGGCCCCGGCGAGGGCGCCGTAGATGCCGGCCTCGCCCAGCTCCCGCCCGTTGAGCGCGATGCGGGCGAACGCGAAGCTGTTGATGGTGTGGGCCAGGATGCCGTGGGCCCGCGATTTCGCGTGGTAGCCGATGAAGCACACGCCATCCATGCCGAGCTCCACGCCGGCCACCATGCTCAGGTAGCGCGGCTTGCCCTGGATGGCCTGGGCGCGCGGATCGAGCAGGTCCGGCGGCATGTTGCGGAAGCCCCCGTGCGAATCGTTGACGAACACCTCGGCGGCGCCACCGTCGAACGCCCCGGCGATGGCGGCATTCGCCTCGGCGGCCATGAGGCGCCGGGCGCGCTCGTATTCCGGATTGCCGGCGCGCACCTGTTCGGGGTGGTAGACACCAGCCACGCCTTCGATATCGACGGAGATGAGGATTTTCATGGAACGCTGCACTGGGCGAAAAAGGAAGGGTTGGGCGTGGGAGGACGGCGACGTGGGGAGTCAGCCGGACCGGGAGAGGAGGTCCCGCAGCGTGCCGCGGTGGTGCCCGTCCCTGCCGGTGACGGGCTCCGCATGCCAGAGCGCATGGACGATGGCCTGCTCCACGCTGTCGGCCGCGGCCTGGAACAGGCCGTCGAGCAGGCCCTCGTGCACCATCGCCACGGCCGGCATGGGCTCCTGCGGCAGGTGCGGCAGGGTGTAGGCGGTGGAGAACGCCAGGGCGATGTCGCCGCTGCCGTGGCCATAGACCGAACCCGTGCGCGCGAGACCCGCGGCGGCCCGCCAGGCCAGGCGGCGCAGTTGGCGGGCGTCCAGCGGAGCGTCGGTGGCCAGCACCATGATGATCGAGCCCTTCTCGGGCCCGGCCGCGGCGGTGCGCGCCTCGGCCGCGAGCCGGGCGGCCAGGGACGCACCGATCGGCGCGCCGCCCCAGACGAGGTTCGGCAGCAGGCCGTAGTTGGCGAGCACCAGCGCGCCCACGGTGCAATGGCCACCAGCCAGCGGAACGCGGCGCGACGCGGTGCCGATGCCCCCCTTGAGCTGGAAGCTCGACATGCCGCGGCCCGCGCCCACGGCACCCTGGGGCACCTGCGCCCGGGCCGCCCCGCAGGCGGCGCGGTAGTGGTCCTCGCCGAGGGACATGCGCTGGATGTCGTTCAGGTAGCCGTCGTTGCACTCCAGCACCAGCGGATTGACCGTGGGCAGGGCGCGCCCGGTCTCGGGGTTGGCGCGCACGCAGTCGCGGATCTGCGCCTGCGCCAGCGCGCCGACGGAGAAGGTGTTGGTGAGCGCGATCGGCGTCTCGAGCTGGCCCAGCTCTTCCAGCTGCACCAGGCCCACGCTCTTGCCGAAGCCGTTGATGACCGCGGCACCCGCCGGCACCTTGTGGCGGTACGGGTCCTGCGCGTGCGGATGGATCACCGTCACGCCGGTCTGCACCGGGCCGTCGTCCAGCGTGGCATGGCCGACGGTGACGCCGGCCACGTCGGTGATCGCATCCAGGGGGCCCGCGTCCAGCAGGCCGATGCGCGGCGGCGCCGTGGCGGCGGGGTCGCGCGCGCTCATGTCTGCCGGTCGATCTTGGGGTCCAGCGCGTCGCGCAGGCCGTCGCCCAGCAGGTTGAAGGCCAGCACCGTCAGGAAGATGGCGAGGCTGGGGAACAGCGCGACGTGCGGCGCGTTCACCATGTCGGCACGCGCTTCGTTGAGCATGGCGCCCCACTCCGGCGTCGGCGGCTGCGCGCCCATGCCGAGGAAGGACAGGCTGGCGGCCGTGATGATGGAGGTGCCCACGCGCATCGTGAAGTACACGACGATGGAGGAGATGGTGCCCGGCAGGATGTGCCGCACGATGATGGTCCAGTCCGAGGCGCCGATGCTGCGCGCGGACTCGATGTAGGTCATCTGCTTGAGCACCAGCGTGTTGCCGCGCACCAGCCGCGCGAAGGCCGGCACGCTGAACACCGCCACGGCCACCACCACGTTGGTCATGCTGCTGCCCAGGATGGCGACCACGCCCAGCGCCAGCAGGATGCCGGGGAAGGCGAACAGCACGTCGGAGATGCGCATCACGATGCGATCCCACCAGCCTTCGTAGTAGCCGGCCAGCAGGCCCAGCGTGGTGCCGATCAGGCAGCCGATCGCCACCGAGAGGAAGCCCGCGGCCAGCGAGATGCGCGCGCCCATCAGGATGCGGCTGAAGATGTCGCGGCCCAGCGGATCGACGCCGAACCAGTGCATGGCCGAGGGGCCGTCGTTGATCCGGTCGTAGTCGAAGAAGTTCTCCGCGTCGAAGGGCACGATGGCCGGAGCCAGCACGGCCACGGCGACGAGCAGCACGACGAACACCAGCGCGGCCACCGCGACGTGCTGCTTCTTGAACTTGCGCCAGAACTCGCGCCAGGGGGTGCGCACCTTGGAGGCGCCGGCGGCGGGGGCCACCGAGGCCGCGGCGATCTGGGCGGCGTCGGGCGGGGTGGGAATGGAGGGCGTGGTCATACCGTGTCTTCGTCGGTGGAGAGGGTCCGGTCCGTGCGCTTCACTTGTAGCGGATGGTCGGGTTGATGAAGCCGTAGAGCATGTCCACCACCAGGTTGATGAGGATGAACTCCAGCGAGAAAAGCAGCACCAGCGTCTGGATGACGGGGTAGTCGCGCATGGTCACGGCGTCCACCAGCAGGCGGCCGAGGCCGGGCCAGTTGAAGACCGCCTCCACGACGATGGATCCGCCCAGCAGGAAGCCGAACTGCAGGCCCATCATGGTGACGACCGGGATGAGCGCGTTGCGCAGGCAGTGCTTGAGCACCACGGTGCGCTCGTTGAGGCCCTTGGCGCGCGCGGTGCGCACGAAGTCCTCCTGCACCACCTCGACGAAGGAGGCGCGCGTGAAGCGGGCCATCACGGCGGCCACCGCGGCACCCAGCGTGATGGAGGGCAGGATGTAGTGCTTCCAGCTGTCGGCGCCCACGGTGGGCAGCCAGCCGAGCTCCACCGAGAAGACCTGCATCAGCGTCATGCCGAGCGCGAACGCGGGAAAGGAAATGCCGGAGACCGCGAGCGTCATGCCGAGCCGGTCGGGCCAGCGGTTGCGGTACACGGCCGACAGGATGCCGATGCCCATGCCGATCACCACGGACCACGCCATGGCGGCGATGGTGAGCAGCAGCGTGGGCATGAAGCGCTCGCCGATCTCGGCGGCCACCGGGCGGCGGGTGCGGATGGACGTGCCGAAATCCCCTTGCACCATGCGCGAGAAGAAGTGCACGAACTGCTCGGGCAGGGGCCTGTCCAGGCCCAGTTCCTGGCGAACGACCTGCACGGTGGCCTCGTCGGCGTCCACGCCCGCGGCCAGGCGGGCGGGATCGCCCGGCAGCATGTGGACGAACAGGAACACCAGTACCGCCACGATCAGCAGCGCGGGAAGCAGCCCCAGCAGTCGTTTGAGGAAATAGTTCAGCATGATGCGGCGCCGCGGTGTGCAGCGAGGGGGAAAACGGGAGCGGAGCGGGAAACGGGAAAAAGGGCCCCCGCTGTCTGCGGGGGCCGTGCACCGGGCTTACTTCAGCGAGATTTCTTCGCTGTTGATGTTGCCGTCGGGCATCACGTACACGCCCGAGAGGCGCTTGGCGTGGGCGTAGAGCACTTCCTCGGTGACCAGCGGAATGCGCGGCAGGTCCTTGGCGAGCTGCTCCTGCGCGGTCTTGTAGAGCGCGGCACGCTCGGAGCTGTCGGTGCTCAACAGCGCCTTGGCGATGGCGTCATCCACCACCTGGTTGCTGTAGAAGGCGTAGTTCGCGAGCTTGGGCGCCCACGATTCGGTGGAGAACAGCGGACGCAGCGCCCAGTCGGCCTCGCCGGTGGAGGACGACCAGCCGATGTAGTACAGGCGCAGCTTGGAGGTCTTGGGATCGGGCCAGGCATCGACTGTTTCGGCGCGCTTGCCGGGCTCCAGCGCCTCCACCGACACCTTGATGCCCACCTGCTGCAGCTGCTGCTGCAGGAACTGGATCACCTTCTGGCTGGTGGTGTTGTTGTAGCCGCTCCACAGCACGGTCTCGAAACCGTTGGGGTAGCCGGCTTCCTTCAGCAGTTCCCTGGCCTTGGCCACGTTGTAGGGAATCGGCTGCATCTTCACGGCGTATTCCACGCCCTGGGGCACGAAGCCCTGGGCCGGGAAGGCGTAGCCGTTGAAGGCCACCTTGGACAGCGCCTCCTTGTTGATGGCGTAGCCGATGGCCTCGCGCACCTTCGGGTTGTCGAAGGGCTTCTGCAGCATGTTGAACGTCAGGAAGCGCTGGATGATGGAGGGCGCGGTCACCACTTCCACCTTGTCGCTCTTCTTCAGCGTGGCGATCTGCTCATAGGGCAGCGTGAAGGCGAAGTCGGCCTCGCCCGTCTGCAGCATGGCGGCGCGGGTGTTGTTCTCGGTGACGGGCTTCCAGGTCACCTGGTCCACCTTGGGATAGCCCTTCTTCCAGTAGTTGGCGAACTTCTTGCCCACGATGGCTTCGGTCTGCTTCCACTCGACGAACTCGAACGGGCCGGTGCCCACGGGGTGGAAGGCGATGTCCTTGCTGCCCCACTTGGCGAGCGCCGCGGGCGAGATCATCGCGGCCGAGGCATGGCCCAGCGCGTTGATGAAGGGGCCGAAGGGCTCCTTGAGCGTGATGCGCAGGGTCTGCGGATTCACGGCCTCGACCTTGGCCACCCGGTTGAACTGGTTGGCGCGCAGCAGGCGGTTGGCCGGGTCCATCACGCGGTCCAGGTTGGCCTTGGCCGCGGCGGCGTTGAAGTCGGTGCCGTCGTGGAACTTCACGCCCGAACGCAGCTTGAAGGTATAGACCAGGCCGTCCTTGGAAACCTCATAGCTCTCGGCCAGCACGTTCTTGAGCTTCATGTCCTTGTCGAACGCGAACAGGCCTTCGTAGAAGCTCTTGGTGACGGCCGTGGTGATGGTCGTGTTCGTGTTGTAGGGGTCCAGCGTCTCGGGCTGCTGGTAGATGGCCAGCACGGCATTGCCGGCGGCGAGCGCCGAGCCGGTGCCGGACAGGGCGGCCAGCGCCAGCAGGCTGGCGGCGACGCGGCGGGAAGCGGGGGTCTTCTTCATGGTGGACTCCGGTTGGGGAAGGAACGAAGGCAGGAAGGAAAGGCGGGATCAGTACAGGTTGGCGATGGCGTGGCGCGCCACGAAATGGCCCGGGCCCACCTCCACCAGCGGCTGCACCGCGGGCTCGTCGCCGATGGCGCGGATGGGGCTGGGAATGTCGCCGTCCAGCAGCGCGCGCTTGAGGTGGCGGCGCGCCGGATCGGCGATGGGCACGGCGGCCATGAGCTTCTTCGTGTAGGCGTGCTGCGGGTTCTCGAAGATCGCGCGGCGCGGGCCGATCTCCACGATCTGGCCGAGGAACATCACCGCCACGCGGTGGCTGATGCGCTCCACCACCGCCATGTCGTGCGAGATGAAGAGGAAAGCCACGCCCAGCTCGCGCTGCAGGTCCAGCATCAGGTTGACGATCTGCGCCTGGATGGAGACGTCGAGCGCCGAGACGGACTCGTCGGCCACCACCACCTTGGGGTTGAGCGCCAGGGCGCGCGCGATCGCGATGCGCTGGCGCTGGCCGCCGGAGAACTCGTGCGGGTAGCGCTGCGCATGCTCGCGCGGCAGGCCCACTTTTTCCATGAGCCAGTCCACCCGGGCCTGCGCCTCCTCGCGGGTGCCGATCCTGTGCACCAGCAGCGGCTCCATGATCGAGAAGCCCACGGTGAGGCGCGGGTCGAGCGAGGCGAACGGGTCCTGGAAGATGAACTGGATGTCGCGGCGCAGGGCCTGCACTTCGGACGTCGGCAGATCGAGGATATTACGGCCACCGAATTCGATGGCGCCGCTCTGGCTTTCCACCAGGCGCAGCAGCGAGCGGCCGGTGGTGGACTTGCCGCAGCCGGACTCGCCCACCAGCGCCAGCGTCTCGCCGGGATAGAGATCGAAGCTCACGCGCTCCACCGCATGCACGCGGCGCTTCACGCGGTTGAACAGGCCTGCGCGCAGGTCGAAGCGCGTCACCAGATCCTTCACGCGCAGGATGGGCTGTGCGCCTGCGGGACGGGTGTCGGCGGGTGTGGATTCCAGCACCGGCTGCGTATCCTGCGCGCCGTCGGCGCCGATCAGGTCGAAGTGGCGCGGCAGATCGGTGCCCTGCATGGCACCCAGCTTGGGCACGGCCGACAGCAGCGCGCGGGTGTAGGCATGCCGCGGTGCGGCGAAGACGCGTTCCGACGGGCCCTCCTCCACCTTGTCGCCGCGGTACATCACCAGCACGCGGTCGGCCACCTCGGCCACCACGCCCATGTCGTGGGTGATGAAGATCACGCCCATGTGCATCTCGTCCTGCAGTTGCCGGATGAGCTGCAGGATCTGCGCCTGGATGGTCACGTCCAGCGCCGTGGTGGGCTCGTCGGCGATCAGCAGCTGCGGCTTGCACGACAGCGCCATGGCGATCATCACGCGCTGGCGCATGCCGCCCGAGAGCTGGTGGGGGAAGCGGTCCAGCACGTTGCGCGCCTCGGGAATGCGCACCAGTTCCAGCATGCGCAGCGCCTCGGCGCGCGCGGCGGCGCGGTCCTTGCCCTGGTGCACGCGGATGGATTCTGCGATCTGGTCGCCCGCGGTGAACACCGGGTTGAGCGAGGTCATCGGCTCCTGGAAGATCATGGCCACGTCGGCGCCGCGCACGTCGCGCATCACGGCGTTGCTCGCACGGGCCACGTCCAGCACCTGGCCATTGCGGCGGCGCAGCGCCACCGAACCGCCGATGATCCTGCCGCCGCCGTGCTCCACGAGCCGCATGAGCGCCAGCGAGGTGACGGACTTGCCCGAACCCGATTCGCCCACGATGGCCAGGGTCTCGCCGCGGTCCACATGAAAGGAGAGGTTGCGCACGGCATCCACCGTGCGCTCGGAATTGGCGAAGCGGATGGTGAGGTCGTCCACGGCCAGCACGCGCTGCTCGGGCAGGGCGAGGGTCGTGGAGGCGGTCGAGGCGTTGGGTTTCATGGCGGGCGGAAAGAAAGGTCGGTCGTGGGGCGGAGGAACGGGGCGCTGCGCCCTCAGCGGTAGATGGAGGTCTCGGGCGCTTCGCCCACGCGGGCGGATCCGCGGTACATGCCCTCGGTATTGAACGGCAGGCGCACGTTGCCCAGGCGGTCCACGGCGATCAGGCCGCCGGTGCCGCCGATGGCGGCCAGGGCGCCGTGCACCACGGCATCGGCGGCCTGCGCGAGGTCCTGGCCGCCGTATGCCATGCGCGCGCAGACGTCGTGCGCGGCCGCCACGCGGATGAAGCTCTCGCCGTGCCCGGTGCAGGAGACGGCCGCCGTGCGGTCGTCGGCATAGGTGCCCGCGCCGATCAGCGGGCTGTCGCCCACGCGGCCGGGGCGCTTGTTGGTCATGCCGCCCGTGGAGGTGGCGGCGGCGAGGTGCCCGTGCGCGTCCAGCGCCACGGCACCCACCGTGCCCATCTTGCGGTCTTCGTCGAGCGCGCGGCCCGCCAGCGCCGCGGCGCCGTCGTGGTCCAGCACGGCGCCGCGCTGGCTGGCGCGCGCGGCCTCCAGCTGCGCGCGGCGCGCATCGGTCGAGAAATGCGACGGCTCCACCATCTCCAGGCCCGCGTCGCGTGCGATGCGCTCTGCGCCCTCGCCGGCCATGAGCACGTGCTGGCCGTGTCGCATCACCGCGCGGGCCGCCAGCACCGGGTTGCGCACGTGGGCCACGCCCGCCACCGCGCCGGCCGCCAGGTTCGCGCCGTCCATCACCGCCGCGTCCAGTTCGTGCGTGGCGTCGGCCGTGAACACCGCGCCATGGCCGGCGTTGAACAGCGGGCACTCCTCCAGCAGGCGCACGGCTTCGCAGACGGCATCCACCGCGCTGCCGCCCCGCGCCAGCACGGCCTGGCCCGCGCGCAGCACGTCCTGCAGCGCGGCATGGTAGGCCTGCTCCTGGGCGGGGCTGATGTGCGCGCGGTTCAGCGTGCCCGCGCCGCCATGGATGGCGATTACGGGCACGGGGCGGACGGCGGACGGGGATGCGGCGAAGGCGGTCATGCGGGCGGTCGGCGGAAGCGGCGAAAGGAAAGCGTGCGGACGGGAACGGAACGGAACGAAGCGGACGGTACGGGCGAAGCGGCTGGAGGCGGTGCGTTGGCGCAGGGCGGTCAGCGCCCCGCGCCCCGCGCCTCCGCCCGCCGCGGTCCGGACTCGGCCGATCGCGGCGCGAGCCGGCTGCGGGCGCTGTCGTGCAGCCACGGCAGGACTGCCTCCGTCATGCGGGCGGCCGTCTTCAGCGACTCCCGCGACTGGTGGGCGACCGCGCTGGTCAGCGCCTCGATGAGGGCCAGCGCCGACGATTCGGAGTTGGCCGCGTACTGGTTCTCGGTCTGGGCGAACAGGCAGCCGTGCGCGAACGGCACCAGCGGCGACTGCGGGCCGTCGGTGAGCGCCAGCACATGCACGCCGCGCTCGAAGGCGCCCTGCGCCAGCACCACGGTATCGGTAAGGTAGCGCGGGTAGCTGATGGCGACGAGCACATCGCCCTCGCCCATGCGCGGCAGCATGCGCGCGCCGTAGGACGAGCCGCCCACGCCGGCGAGCAGGTGCACGTTGTCGCAATGCGCGTCCAGCCCGCGCTGCAGCAGGCCGGCCAGCCAGCCGCTCGCGCCGAAGCCCGCCAGGTAGATGCGGCGCGCGCCCAGCAGCGCCTGCACCGCCGCCTCGCAGGCGGCCGGGTCCAGCGCCTCGCGCGTGGCGGCGATATTGCGCTGGCTCTCTTCCAGCGCGGCGGCGAAGACGTCGCGCACGGACGTGGGTTTTTCCAGCTTGATGCGCATCTTCTCGATGGGCGCCAGCATGGCCTCGAAGCCCTTCACCAGCTCGGCCCGCAGCATCGGATAGCCGTCCAGGCCCACGGCCCGCGCGAAGCGGTTCGCCGTGGCGATGGACACCCCCACCGCCGACGCCAGTTCATCGATCGGCATGGTGGCCGCCTGCAGCGGATGCGCCAGCACGTAGTCCGCCATCTGCTGGTGCGAGCGCGTCAGCGTGGGGCGCGCGCGGCCGATGCGGATCGCGATCGACACGGCCTCGCTGGCGGTCTCTGGAAGGTCGGACATGGGCAGGAAATGCGGTGCGGAAGCCGGAAATGCGTCCGGAAAGCGTTGAGAAAAAATTTACAACGACGTCATATTAAAGAAAAAAATCAATCATTCAAAGCGATTTCGCAAGCGCACCCGCATGGTGCGGCGCAGCATGAAAAAAGCCCCCATGCGGTGCATGGAGGCCCTGAAATGCGGCACGCCGCCGCAATGGGGAAAACCCTTAAATCACGCTGGCAGGCCGTTAATCCGCCTGGATGTTCGCAGCCTTGACCACCTGTGCCCAATTGGCCAGATCGGATTTCACGCGCGCGCCCAGTTGCTGCGGCCCCTGGTAATCCGCCGTGGCGCCCTGCTCCTGCGCCTTCTGCTGGAACGCGGGGCTCTGCACCACCGTGCGCACGTCGGCCACCAGTTTGTCCACCACCGCGGGGGGCGTGGCCGCGGGCGCAAACAACGCGAACCACGACGTGGCATCCACCTTCGGATAGCCGGCCTCCGCCGTGGTGGGCACGTTCGGCAGGCTGGGAAGCCGCTCCCTGCCCGTGACGGCCAGCACGCGCAGCTTGCCGGACTGGATGTGCGGCATGAACGGCGGGGCCGTGCCGAAGGTCAGGTCCACCTGCCCGCCCAGCAGGTCCTGCAGCGCCGGGCCGGTGCCCTTGTAGGGCACGTGCACCATCTTCACGCCGCCCTGCTGCTCCAGCATGGCGCCCGTCACGTGCTGCAGCGAGCCATTGCCCGATGAGGCGTAGTTGAGCTTGCCGGGGTTCGCCTTCGCATGGGCGATCAATTCGCCCAGCGTCTTCACGGGAAGCCCATCGCGCACCACGATGATCTGCGGCGCGGAGAGCACGTTCGCCACGGGCTGGAAGTCGCCCATCTCCCAGGTCTTCTGCGCCGTGAGCAGCGGCGAGATGACGTGGTAGCCCGAATACTGCATGAGCAGCGTGTAGCCGTCCGGCTCCGCGCGCTTCACGGCACCGGCCGCGATGTTGCCGTTGCCGCCGCCCTTGTTGTCCACCACCACCGACTGGCCCAGCACCGGCCCCAGCGCCTGCGCCAGCATGCGTGCCGACAGGTCGGTGGTGCCGCCGGCCGCGGTGGGCACGACGAGGGTGACCGGCCTGGAGGGGTAGTTGCCCTGCGCCGCCGCGGCCAGCGGCAGGGCCGCGCAGGCGGCCAGGGCAGCCAGCGCGAGCCGGCGAGGAAGGGAATGTCGCATGTCGATGTCTCCGGGGTTGTTATGTGTTTCGTTGCGTGGCGCCGCGCCCGTCAATCCACGGTGGCGCCGGTTTCCTTCACCACGCGCGCCCATTGCGGCAGCTCGGCCTGCACCAGCGCGCCGAGCTGCGCGGACGTGCCCTTGAACGGCTCGCAGCCCACGCCGGCGAGCTTGTCCACCACGTCCTTCTGCTCGAGCGCGCGGGCCACTTCGGCCTGCAGCCGCGCGACGATGGGCGCGGGCGTGCCGGCCGGCGCGAACAGCGCGTACCAGGGCGACTGGCCGAAGCCCGGCAGCGTCTGGCCGATCGTCGGCACGCCGGGCAGCGCGGCCACGGGGCGGCTGTTGACCACGCCCAGCACCTTGAGCTTGCCGGCCTTGATGAACGCGATGCAGGACGGCAGGCTCTGCACCGACAGCGGTACCTGCCCGCCCGCGACGTCCGTCGCGGCGGCGGCCGAGCCCTTGTAGGGCACGTGCTGCAGCCGGATGCCCGCCGCCTTCTGCAGCATCTCGCCGATCAGGTGGTTGAGCGTGCCGTTGCCCGCCGAGGCGATCGCGTATTCCCCGGGTTTGGCCTTGGCGAGCGCGATGAGGCCGGCGATGTCGTTCGCGGGGAACGACGGATGGGCGACCAGCACGTAGCCCGCCGTGGCCACGGGCGCGACGGGCTCGAAATCCTTCACCGGATCGAAGCCGGGATTGCGGTAGAGCGCCGGGCCGATCACGTGCGCGCTGTCGGCCGTGAGCAGGAGCGTGTAGCCGTCGTGCCTGGCGCGCGCCGTGGCCGCGGTGGCGAGCGTGCCGCCCGCGCCGGGGCGGTTGTCCACCACCACGCTCTGGCCCATCTGCTCGGACAGGCGCTGCGCGATCACCCGGGCGATCGCGTCGTTGGCGCCGCCGGCGGCCTGCGGCACGACCAGCGTGACGGGCCTGGAGGGATAGCGGTCCTCGGCCCGGACGAGCGCGGCGGGCGCGCAGAGCCCTGCGGCCAGGGCCTGCAGCGCGCGGCGGCGCGGCAGGCCGGCTCCGGGGATGGTCGGCGTGTGCATGGTGTGTCTCCTGTCGTGGTTATCGTGGTGGTCGTGGTTCTGCCCGGGCCGCGCCGCCGGCGTCAGCGCGCGAGCGCCCGCTCGCGGATGGCCGCGAAGTCCGCAGGCACCGGGTGCAGGTCCAGGCGCGCGCCCGCCTTGGCGATCTGGCCCGGGATGTCGTGCCCGATGAGCGCGGGCAGCCGCCGCGCGGCCGCGAGCAGCGCCGGCAGGTCCACGCCCGTGTCGTAGCCCATGAGCTCCAGCGCATGGACGACCTCCTCGCTGCAGACGTTGCCCGAGGCACCCGGCGCGTACGGGCAGCCGCCCAGCCCGCCCAGCGAGGCGTCGAACCGGTCCGCGCCCGCGTCGATCGCCGCCAGCACGTTGGCCAGGCCCATGCCGCGCGTGTTGTGGAAGTGCAGCGTGAAGGCCATTGCCGGCAAGCGGGCGCGCGCCGCGGCCACCAGCGCCGCCACCTGCGCGGGGTACGCCATGCCGGTGGTGTCGCACAGCGTGATGCCGCCCACGCCCAGGTCGGCGAAGCGCTGCACCCATCCGAACACCTCCGCCCCGGCGACGTCGCCCTCCATCGGGCAGCCGAACACGCACGAGAGCGACACGTTCACCGCCACGCCCGCGCCCTGCGCCGTGGCCACCACCTGCGCGAGGGCCGCGAAGGACTGCGCGCGCGTCATGCGCAGGTTGGCGAGGTTGTGCGTCTCGCTGGCGGACATCACCAGGTTCAGCTCGTCGGTGCGCGCCTCGATCGCGCGCTCCGCGCCGCGCACGTTCGGCACCAGCGCGGCATAGACGACGCCGGGGCGGCGCGCGATCTCGCGCATCACGATCTCCGCGTCGCGCAGCGCCGGGATCGCCGCGGGCGACACGAAGGCCGTCACCTCGATCTTGGCCAGGCCCGCGGCGGACAGCGCGTCCACCAGCGCGATCTTGTCTTCGGTGGGCACGAAGGCCTGCTCCATCTGCAGGCCGTCGCGCGTGCCCACTTCCTGCATGTGGATGCGGCGCCCGGCGCCGTGCCACACCGTGCCGCCGGCGTTCATTGCACCACCCCCTTTTCGCGCAGCAGCGCGATCTGGGCATCGCTCAGGCCGGCCTCGCGCAGCACCGCGTCCGTGTCGTCACCCAGCTGCGGGGCGCTGGAACGGATGGTGCCCGGCGTGGCCGAAAGCTTGGGCACGATGCCAGGCACCTCCACCGTGTAGCCGTCGCGCGTCGCCTGCGGCAGCAGCATGTCGCGGGCGCGGTAGTGCGGGTCTTCCGCGATGTCCCGCGCCGTATAGACCTTGCCGGCGGGCACGCGCGCGGCGGCGAGCACCTCCATCACCTCGGCCACGGTGCGCCGGGCCGTCCAGGCACCGATCGCGGCGTCGATCTCCTGCACGCGCGCCACGCGGCCGGCGTTGTTCGCGAGATCGGGCGCCGCGGCGAGGTCCGGCCGGCCGATGGCCTCCATCAGCCGCCGGAAGATGCTGTCGCCATTGCCCGCCACCAGCACCCAGCCGTCCGTGCAAGGGTAGGCGTTGGAAGGGGCGATGCCCGGCAGCGCGCTGCCCGCGGCGTCGCGCACCGCGCCGAAGGCGCTGTATTCGGGGATCAGGCTTTCCATCACGTTGAACACCGCCTCGTGCAGCGCCACGTCGATCACCTGCCCCTGCCCGCCGTTCACCTTGCGGTGGTAGAGGGCCGTGAGCACGCCGATGGCGCCGTGCAGCGCCGCCAGCGTGTCGCCGATCGACACCCCCACGCGCACCGGCACGCGACCCGGCTCGCCCGTCAGGTGCCGCAGGCCGCCCATGGCCTCGCCGATCACGCCGAAACCCGGCAGGTCGCGGTAGGGGCCCGTCTGGCCGTAGCCCGAGATGCGCAGGATCACCAGGCCGGGGTTGAGCGCGTGCAGCGCCTCGGGCGACATCCCCCAGTCCTCCAGCGTGCCGGGGCGGAAGTTCTCGATGAGCACGTCGGCCTCGGCGATGAGCCGGCGCGCGATGTCCTGCCCCTCAGGCTGGCGCAGGTCCAGCGCCACCGAGCGCTTGTTGCGCGACTGCACCTGCCACCAGACCGACGTGCCGTCCTTGAGCATGCGCCAGTTGCGCAGCGGATCGCCCGTGCCGGTGGCCTCGATCTTCACCACCTCGGCGCCGAATTCGCCCAGGGTCTTGCCGCAGAACGGCCCGGCGATGAGCTGGCCCATCTCGATCACCCGGACACCGGCCAGGGCCGCGGGGGTCGTCGGGGTGGCGGACGGGGCGGATGCCTGCGCGTCCCTGGATTCCGTGGGTGTCGTCTCCTGCATGGCGCGCATCATGCCCAGCACCGGCACGGCCGCAAAACGCCCAATCGAGAAGGTGCCATCGCAAAACGGCATGGCAGACTAGCGCCCATGAAACTCGATCCCGTGTCCCTGCGCCTCTTCGTGGCGGTGATGGAAGAGAACGCCATCGCCCGCGCCGCCGCGCGCGAGCACATCGCCGCCTCGGCCGCCAGCCGCCGGCTCGCGGAACTGGAGGACGCCCTGGGCGTGGACCTGTTCGCCCGCAGCAACCGCGGCAGCGAGCCCACGGCCGCCGCCTACGCGCTGCTGCACATGGCGCGCGGCGTGCTCAACGACCTGGACGGCATCGCCGCGCAGATGGGCGACTACCGCGCCGGCGTGCGCGGGCAGGTGCGCGTGGTGGCCAACATCTCCGCCATCACCCAGTTCCTGCCCGGGGACCTGCAGCGCTTCATGGCGGCCCACCCCCAGGTGCAGGTGCGGCTGGAGGAGCAGATCAGCAGCGCCATCGCCCGCTCCGTGGCGGAGAACGCGGCCGACATCGGCATCCTCAACCACGGCAACTACGGCGACCGCGTCACGCTGCTGCCCTACCGCGAGGACGAACTCGTGCTGGTGGCGCCCCGGGGCCATGCGCTGGCGCGGCGGCGCAGCGTGCGCCTGGCCGAGGCGCTGCATTGCGACTTCGTCGGCGTGCATCCCGGCAGTGCCATCAACAACCTGCTCACGCGCGCTGCCGCGGACGCCGGCCGGCCCCTGCGGCTGCGCATCCAGGTGACCAGCTACGACGCGCTCTGCCTGATGGTGTCCGCCGGGCTCGGCGTCGGCGTGCTGCCGCGCGGCAGCGCCCGGCTCTACCTGGGCACCCTGCCGCTGCGCACCGTGGCGCTGGCCGAGCCCTGGGCGCGGCGCCAGCTGTCGCTGTGCGTGCGGGCGGGCGACACGCTCTCCAGCGCGGCGCGCCTGCTCGTGGACCACCTGCGCGCGGCGCCGCCCGCGGAGGCCGCGCCATGACCACCGCCCCGCCCCTTTCCTGGGACGTCTTCTGCCGCGTCATCGACAACTTCGGCGACATCGGTGTCTGCTGGCGCCTCGCGGCCCAGCTCGGCGCGCTCGGCCACCGCGTGCGGCTGTGGACCGACGACGCCACCGCCCTCGCCTGGATGGCGCCGGGAGGCGCGCCGGACGTGCAGGTGCTGCCCTGGCCCGCCGCCGGGCCGGTGTCCGCCGGGCCGGGCGACGTGCTCGTCGAGGCCTTCGGCTGCGACATTCCCGAAGCCTTCCTCGCCCGCCTGCCCGCCGCCGGCGAGCCGCAGGCCGCACGGCGCCCCGTGTGGATCAACCTGGAATACCTTTCGGCCGAGGCGTACGTCGAGCGCAGCCACCGCCTGCCCTCTCCGCTCTTCTCCGGTCCCGGCGCCGGGCGCACCCGCTGGTTCTTCTACCCGGGCTTCACGCCGCGCACGGGCGGCCTGCTGCGCGAGCCGGACCTGGCCGCGCGCCAGGCGGCCTTCGACCGCACCGCCTGGCGTGCCCGCCATGGCGTGGCCCCGGACGCGCTGGCCGTCTCGCTGTTCTGCTATGAGCCCGCCGGCCTGCCCGCCCTGCTGCGCCGCCTCTGCGAAGAGCCGCGCGCCCACCTGCTGGCCACCCCGGGGCGCGCCACGGCCGCCGTGCGCGCCGCGCTGGCGGACGGCCCGGCGGCGGATGCCCCGCCGATGGTCACCTGCCTGCCGCATTGCCCTCAGCCCGGATTCGACGAGATGCTGTGGGCCTGCGACCTGAATGCCGTGCGCGGCGAGGATTCGCTGGTGCGCGCGCTCTGGGCCGGCCAGCCCTTCGTCTGGCACATCTACCCGCAGGACGACGGCGCGCACCACGCCAAGCTCGACGCCTTCCTCGACTGGCTGCGGGCGCCGGCCGCGCTGCGGCATTTCCACCACGCCTGGAACGGCATCGCGGAACCGGCCGCCCTGCCCGCCCTGACGGCCTCCCACCTTGCCGAGTGGCGCGAATGCGTGCAGGCGGCGCGCGGCCGGCTGTTCGCGCAGGACGACCTCGTGACGCAGTTGCTCGGCTTCGTCCAGGAAAAAAGCTAAAATCCGGGGTTTTGCGCCCAAAAGGGGCGGCACGCGTAGTTCCGCATGCCGGCCGGCGCATCCCCCCGCCGCGGAACCTGCCCGGCGCCCTTGCCGCACCGCCGCGCTCGCAGCCGGCCTTCGGCGGGCGCTCCGGTGCGTTGAGCGGCCCCAACCCAGGCAGACCTGCTATGAAAATCGCTCAAGAAATCCGCGCCGGCAACGTGATCATGCACGGCAAGGACCCGATGATCGTCCTCAAGACCGAATACGCACGCGGCGGCCGCGGCGCCGCCACCGTGCGCATGAAGCTCAAGGCCCTGCTGAACAACATGGGCACCGAAGTGGTGTTCAAGGCCGACGACAAGATCGACAACGTGATCCTGGACAAGAAGGAGTGCACCTACTCCTACTTCGCCGATCCGATGTACGTCTGCATGGACGCCGAGTACAACCAGTACGAAGTCGAAGCCGAGAACATGGGCGACGCGCTGAACTACCTGGAAGACGGCATGGCCGTCGAAGTGGTGTTCTACGACGGCAAGGCCATCTCGGTCGAACTGCCCACCAGCGTCGAGCGCGAAATCACCTGGACCGAGCCCGCCGTCAAGGGCGACACGTCCGGCAAGGTGCTCAAGCCCGCCAAGATCGCCACCGGCTTCGAAGTGGCCGTGCCCCTGTTCGTGAACCAGGGCGACAGGATCGAAATCGACACCCGCACGGGCGAATACCGCAAGCGCGTCTGAGCGCCGCTCCGCCTCCCGGCGGAGAGCGAACCGTCACGCGACGACAAGGGCACGGGCCGTCAGGCCGGTGCCCTTTTTGCTTGGGTGCCGGCCCGGCCCTGG
The DNA here is from genome assembly GCF_900100305.1 of Paracidovorax citrulli. Classification (GTDB taxonomy): domain Bacteria; phylum Pseudomonadota; class Gammaproteobacteria; order Burkholderiales; family Burkholderiaceae_C; genus Paracidovorax; species Paracidovorax citrulli. The sequence continues at coordinate 27,659 of NZ_FNEY01000005.1, forward strand.
CTGGACCGCACCGGGGCCGATGCGGCCGTCAGGAAGGCCGCGAAGCCAGGCCATATGGCACCTCGCATCCGCCTCGGCGAACTCACGTCCCGCCGCTCCGCCACACCGGTTTTTCGCAGCCCTCCCCGGCACTTCGCAGCCGGACACTCCGCGCCAGCCGCACGTCCTTAGATTCATCGGCATTGTCCAGCGCTCCTAGCGCACGGACAGGCACCAGGGAAAGCCATCGCAATCCCTGCCCCACATGCATCAAGGAAAACCATCACCATGGATCGGCGCATTTCGGGAGCCTCCGGCTCTTCCTATCACTCAGCGTATTACTCCCCCGGCCCCTTCCCGCGCTCTTCGGCTGGATCGTCATCGTCCTCCGCCGGCACAAGCCCTGAAGGCCTCTCGCCCAGGTCGTCGCCCGCGCGCGGAAGCTCCGCACCCCGGAGCGCCCAGGTTCGTCTTCCCACGCTGTCCACCCGGCAGTTGAAAACGGAACAACAGCGCCTTGTCCAGCGGGTATTGAGCCGGGGCGCGAATTTCCGGAGCACGGAGGAAGAGCGCGCCCAGTTCAAGGCAGCGTTCATCAAACAGCGCACAGGAGATTGCGTCAGCAGCCCCGAGGGCGACTGGGACACCAATGTCTGGGATCTGCAGTTTCTCAAAACCAGCGACCCGGAGCTCCGCCACATGAAGGATGAAGACATGATGGCACTGCGGGCGTGGACCATCACCCCGGATTACCAGATCGTGCAGGATGTACTGGAAGACGGCCATACGCCCAGCGTGGAAGGTCTGGCGTATGCGAAGTGCCTTCTTTCAGGCCTGCACTCGCTGCCCGACTCATACACCCACCGGGGCACCGTGTTCACGGGTGAAGACCAGTCGGACGCCTGGGTACAGGCCCGTCATTCGGAGGGACAGACGGTCACCAACCTTCGCTTTTTCGCGACCTCGAAAACCAAGGAGGCGGCGTGGCAGGGCAAGCGTGTGGAGTGGCAGACCGAGTCCTTGCGCGGAAAACACATCTCCCAGTTCTCGGTGATCCCTGAAGAGCAGGAAGTGCTGTTCCCGCCGGGAACGCGCTTCCACGTAGAGCAGATCGAGCGATCCTCCCGCCTGCCCCACATCACGATCCACCAAAGGGAAGTCTGATGCGACGCCCAGCCCGGATACCGCCGGCTCCGGGCTTGCGGACGGCGGGCCTTCAGCCGCGGCCGGCCGCGCGGCGGTACAGCCGCAGCGTGGCCAGCAGGCCGCAGACCGCGGCGGCCGTCATCCACCAGCCCGGAGCGGCCTTGTCGCCCGACCATTCGATCAGGCCCGTGGCGACGGCCGGCGTGAAGCCGCCGAACACCGCGGTCGCCAGGCTGTAGGCCAGCGAGAAGCCCACCGTGCGCACGTCCACCGGCATCACCTCGGTCAGCGCGACGACCATCGCGCCGTTGTAGCTCGCGTACAGGAAGGACAGCCACAGCTCCACCTCCAGCATGCGCGCGAAATCGGGAGCGGCCACCAGCCACTTCAGGGCCGGATAGGCGGTGAAGATGGTCAGCACGGTGAAGGCCACCAGCAGCGGCTTGCGGCCCACGCGGTCGGAGAGCGCGCCCATCACCGGCAGCCAGAAGAAGTTGGACAGCGCCACGCACAGCGTCACGACCAGCGCGTCCGTGGTGCTCAGGTGCAGCACGCTCTTGCCGAAGGTCGGCGTGTACACGGTGATGAGGTAGAACGACACGGTCGTCATCGACACCATCATCATCCCCGCGATCACCAAGCCCCAGTTGGAGACGATGGAGCGGAAGATCTCGCGCGTGGAAGGACGGTGCCTGCGCGCCTTGAACTCCTCGGTCTCCTGCAGCGAGCGGCGGATGATGAACAGCACCGGCACGATCAGGCAACCCACGAAGAACGGCACCCGCCAGTAGAAGTCCGCGATCTCCTGCGGCACGAAGGTCACGTTGAGCCAGTAGCCCAGCGCCGCCGCGACGATGATCGCCACCTGCTGGCTGGCCGACTGCCAGCTCACGTAGAAGCCCTTGCGGCCCGGTGTCGCTATCTCGGCAAGGTACACCGACACCCCGCCCAGCTCCACGCCGGCCGAGAAGCCCTGCAGCAGGCGCCCGATCAGCACCAGCAGCGGCGCCGCCAGGCCGATGGTGGCGTGGCCGGGCACGCAGGCGATCAGCAGCGTGCCCAGCGCCATCAGCGCCAGCGTCACGATCAGCCCCTTGCGGCGGCCGACGCGGTCCACGTACGCCCCGAGGAACACCGCCCCCAGCGGCCGCATGAGGAAGCCCGCGCCGAAGGTCATGAACGTCAGCATGAGCGAGGCGAACTCGTTGCCTGCGGGGAAGAACGCCTTGGAGATCTGCGTGGCGTAGAAGCCGAACAGGAAAAAATCGAACATCTCCATGAAATTGCCGCCCGTCACGCGCAGGACGGTGCCCACCTTGGACTGCGCGGGCGCGGACGGGGCGGCTTCGCTGCCGGAAGCCGCGATGAAGGATTGGTGTGAAGGAGTCATGGATGGCAGGAGCGCGGCGACGACAGGCACGCGCGTCCAGGAGTGGAAACAGTGGAATTAGAGCTCAGCCGTTCGCGAAATCCTTCCGTGGAATTGCGTATGCGGCCGGCGCGTCAGCCTGCCACCACCGCTCCCACCAGCCAGACGTTCGCGACCGATATCACCCCGAACAGCGTCCCATGCCAGCACCCGCACCGCGCGCCCGTTCACGAAGCCGCCCATCACTCCGCGGTCGCTCGTGAACCGGATCAGCGGCCACGCCAGCAGACGCCGTGGAACCGGCTCTGCCGGGCCACAGGGCGTCGTCCCCTTTGGGGCTGAAGGCCGCGGCTCCGGGCCTGCCTGCGCAGGCCTGGACGTGCCTGAAGAGCTGCCGACTCCGGCGGCTGCGCGGAGGCGCCGAAGGCGACCCAGGGGGGGATTCAGATCGGTCTTGCGACCAGGTCGTGCCCCTGCACGCCCACGATCTGCGCGCGCGTGAATTCGCCCACCTTCAGCTGCTTGCTGATCTTCTCGGGCGGCAGCAGGTGCACCACGCCGTCGATTTCCGGCGCATCGGCATAGCTGCGGCCCCGGCCGCCCTTGCGGCCCAGCGCCGGGGCATGGTCCACCAGCACCTGCATGGTCGCGCCCACGCGGCGGCGCAGGCGTTCGATGGAAACCTCTTCGGCCACGGCCATGAAGCGCGCGCGGCGCTCCTCGCGCACTTCCATCGGCAGCATGCCGGGAAGCTCGTTCGCGACGGCGCCGTCCACGTCGCTGTAGGCGAAGCAGCCCGCGCGGTCGATCTGCGCTTCGCGCAGGAAGTCCAGCAGGTGCTGGAATTCTTCTTCCGTCTCGCCGGGGAAGCCCGCGATGAAGGTGCTGCGGATCACCAGCTCCGGGCAGGCCTCGCGCCAGCGCTGGATGCGCTCCAGGTTGCGCTCGCCGCTCGCAGGCCGCTTCATGCGCCGGAGCACGTCGGGGTGGCTGTGCTGGAACGGCACGTCCAGGTAGGGCAGGATCTTGCCCGTGGCCATGAACGGGATCACCTCGTCCACGCTGGGGTACGGATACACGTAATGCAGGCGCACCCAGGCGCCGTAGGGCTCGGCGATCTCGCCCAGCGTCTGCACCAGCTCCAGCATGCGCGTCTTGACCGGCTTGCCGTCCCAGAAGCCGGTGCGGTACTTCACGTCCACGCCGTAGGCGGACGTGTCCTGGCTGATCACCAGCAGTTCCTTCACGCCACCCTCGAAGAGCGCCTTCGCCTCGCTCAGCACATCGCCCACGGGGCGCGAGACCAGGTCGCCGCGCATCGAGGGGATGATGCAGAAGGTGCAGCGGTGGTTGCAGCCCTCGCTGATCTTCAGGTACGCATAGTGCCTGGGCGTGAGCTTCACGCCCGCCACGCCGAAGCCGCCGGGCACGAGGTCGATGAACGGATCGTGCGGCTTGGGCAGGTTCTGGTGGACGGCGTCCATCACCTCCTGCGTGGCATGCGGGCCGGTCACGGCCAGCACGCTAGGGTGCATTTCGCGCACCAGGTTGCCGCCGCCCTCGCCCGCGCGCGCGCCCAGGCAGCCGGTGACGATCACCTTGCCGTTCTCGGCCAGCGCCTCGCCGATGGTGTCGAGGCTTTCCTTCACGGCATCGTCGATGAAGCCGCAGGTGTTGACGATGACGAGGTCGGCGCCCTCGAAGGTCTTGGAAGTCTGGTAACCCTCGGCGCTCAGCTGCGTGAGGATGAGTTCGGAATCCGTGAGGGCCTTCGGGCAGCCGAGGCTCACGAACCCGACCTTGGGTGTTTTCGTGGGGGAGAGAACGTCGCTCATCCCCGTATTGTCCCAGTTCCGGCCGCGCGGCGCCTGCCTTTCGCGCCGGGCCGATTCCGGTACAGGCGCGGGGGGGCGGAGAACGGACTACCGCTGCCGGGCGGAGGGAACCGTTGCCGGCGCCCGCAGCCTGCTCCCTTCAGCGCTTGATGCCGAAGGCGTTCAGCATCTGCTCCGTCTGCTTCTGCATCTGCTCCTGCATCTGCGTGAACATGGCCTGCGACTGGTCGCGGTACTGCCCCATCACGCCCTGGTAGAGCGGCGACTGCGGGTTCATGAACTGGGTCCACATCTCGGGCGTGAAGCCCTGCGACTGCTCGGCCACGCGCGCCTGGAAGTCCGAGAACATCTGCACGTTCTTCTCCAGGTAGGCGCCCATGAAGCCCTGCATCGCGTGGCCGTAGAAGCGGATGATGTTGGCCAGCACGGCCTCGGTGAACATGGGCGCGCCGCCGGCCTCTTCTTCCAGGATGATCTGCAGGAGGATGCTGCGCGTGAGGTCCTCGCCGGTCTTGGCGTCGCGCACGGCCACTTCCTCGCCGTCGATGACGAGCTGCTTGACTTCCGCCAGCGTGATGTAGGTGGAGGTGGAGGTGTCGTAGAGCCGGCGGTTCGGATACTTCTTGATGACCCGCTGCGGGGCGCGGGGCGATGGGGATTCGGACGGGGAATCGGGCACGGCGGGCTCCTTGCACACCCGGGGCCGGAAATGGCCCCAGAACTTTTCGTTATGGCTGTCCGCCCGATTCTAGGGAGGGGGACGCGGCGGGGCCGCGAAGGAATACCCTGACGCGGCGGCGGGGTCACACCCGGGGCATTCCGCTGTGCGGCATATTCCGTACCCATGCCTTAAGATGCAGCATACGTCCTTCCACCGGCTCTCATTGCGGAGGCCTCTTGCTCCCACCCCTGTGCATGGCCCTGTTGACCGCCGCGCTGCCCTCCAGCGCGGACCCCGTGCAGTCCGCGCCTGCGAAGCCGTCGCTGGCGGCGAGCGCCGCGGCGTCCCCGGACGTTGCACGGCGCACCGGGGAGTGGCTCACCATCCACGGCTTTCCCGAAGTGCCCAACGGCGATCTGGTGCAGATCGATCCGACCGCCCAGCAGTGGCAGGACCAGATCGCGGTGGATCTGCGCGTGTCGCGCAGCAGCATGCGCATGAACCATCGCAAGCTGTCCTACCGGTCCTACCAGGGCATGGCCGTGTTCGACTGCGTGCGGCGCAAGGGCTGGTACCTGTCTCTGCAGTATTACCAGGAGCCGCTGTGGCGGGGCCCCGTCACCGCCCGGCTCGACTTCCGCGAGCACGAGGCCCCGGTCACCTTCACAGGCGTGCCGGGCAACCCCGCGGACAAGCTCGTCCGCGCGGCCTGCCGCAATCGCTAGCGGCAACGGCCGGCCCGTGCATGCCCACGGGCATCGTCGCCATCGGCCGACAGGCGTGCCCGCGCCCGGTGCCTAGATTGGAAGCTTTCCCTTTCCAGGAGCTTTCCCCATGGCATCTTCCTCCAACGGAACTTCCGCTTCCTCCTCCATGGCCCGTGGCCGCCGCATCGCCCTGCTCGTCACCGACGGCTTCGAGCAGGCCGAGCTGACCGGCCCCCGCGACGCCCTGGAAGGCGCCGGGTTCGACGCGCAGATCGTGGCCCCGAAGCCGGGCCAGGTCCAGGGCTTCAACCACGTGGACAAGGCCGACCGCTTCGACGTGGACCAGACGCTGGACCAGGCGTCGCCCGACGCATTCGACGCGGTCGTGCTGCCCGGCGGCGTCGTGAATGCCGACGAATTGCGTACCGACGAAAAGGCCCGGGCCTTCGTGCAGGCGATCGACCGCGCGGGCAAGCCCGTGGCCGTGATCTGCCACGGCGCCTGGCTGCTGATCGATGCGGGCCTGGTCAAGGGCAAAACCCTGACCAGCTGGCCGAGCCTCGCGACCGACCTGCGCAACGCCGGCGCCCAATGGGTGGACCGGCCCGTCCAGGTCGAGGGCCGCTGGATCAGCAGCCGCAAGCCCGACGACATCCCGCAGTTCAACGAACAGATCCTGAAGACGCTCCAGCAGGGCGCCGGCACGGAACGCGAAGCCCGCAGCTGACCCGGAGAGACGCACCATGGTGACCCAGCTCGACTCCCCCGACGGCAAGCCCCGCAAGGACCCGGACCGCCCCAGCCCCACCTTCGTGGAAACGGACGACCGCAGAAGCATCGAGAAAAAGCCCCGCCCGCCCTCGCACGGCGACACCGCGGCGCCAGACCCGGAAGGCACCCGCCAGGACGGCCTCACAGACTGAAACGGTGCGGCGGCCACCCCGGCCTATCATGGTTCCGCCATTCAGAAGAGGCCCGCGCACCGGGCCCTGTCCAGGGAGGGACCATGCCACCATATCGACCCGCGACGCCGGCTGGCGCGGCACGCGCCACCCGCCGCGCCATGCGCCACCTCATCCTCGCCGCCGCGCTGTCTTGCCTGGCCATGCCGGGCGGCGCCCAGCCGGTCTATCGCTGCGGCAACACGTACGGACAGCAAGCCTGCCGGGGCGGCCGTGTGGTGGATACCGCCCCGCAGATCATTTCGTCCGGCCCGGCGCAGGGAACCTCCACCGTCTATTTCTGCCGCGGCCGGGCGGGCGGCAGGTTCTGGACACCCCGCCACTGCCATGAGCACGGGGCCTGGGTGGACCGCACCGAAACCGTGCCCGCGGGGATGCCGTGGGAAGAACAGCGCGCCGCAGCCATCGCCCAGCGCCGGCAGATGGGCGCGCTCGCGGCCCCCGCGCCGCGCCGGCGATCGGCCAATGACGGTCTGGCTGCGAGCCATCGCCGGACCGGCCCGCCACGGCGCCCGCCGCATCCACGGCCCGCCGGAACCGCTCGTCCAGCACCGCACTCACGTTGAGCATGCCGGTGCGGTGGATGCTCCGCCCTACACTGTCGGGCCATCGCAACCCTTCCCTGCGGAGAGAAAGCACCCATGGCCACACACACCGCCACCGTCGCCTGGCAACGCGGCACCGACGATTTCCTGGACAGGCGCTACCACCGCGCCCACACATGGCAGTTCGACGGCGGAGCCACGGTGGCGGCCTCGTCCTCGCCCCACGTCGTGCCACTGCCCTGCTCCGACGCGGCCGCGGTCGATCCGGAAGAGGCCTACATCGCCGCGCTCTCCAGCTGCCACATGCTGTGGTTCATGGACTTCGCCAGCCGCGCGGGCCTGCGCCTCGACAGCTACACCGATACGGCCACCGGCACCATGGCGAAGAACGAGGCCGGGCAGATCGCCGTCACCCATGTGCGGCTGCGCCCCGTCACGCGCTTCGACGCGGCGCATGCGCCCGGCGCGGAGCAACTGGAGGCCCTGCACCGCCAGGCCCATGCATCGTGCTTCCTGGCCAATTCGGTCAGGACGCAGATCGACTGCGAGCCCGTGCTGGAGATCACCGGGAACTGAAAAAGCCCTCCTTCGAGGGCTTTGCTTTGCACCACGTCGCGTGGCCCGTGCGAGGCACCTTCAGCCGCGGCGCCGGATCGTGGCGATCGCGAACAGCGCCAACAGCGAGGACATGAGCAGCATGCCCCACTCGGACAGCGTCGGAATGGACGCCGGAGCCGGGGGCGCCGGGGGTTCGGCCACCGGAGCGGCCGGCCCTCCGGCAGTCGCGGATGCCGCGGTGCACACCTCCGTGCCGGGAGTGGTGCCCGTCTGCGCCTGCGGGGTCACGCAGAAGAACAGGAACTGGCCCGCGTCCGACGCGGTCGGGGTGTAGGTGGCCGCGGTGCCGACCGTGAATCCGCCCGCGGGCGACGTGCCGGATGCGCTGCGCACCCAGCGGAAGGTCGAGACCGATTCCGCATCGTTCTGCGCATCGCCGTAGGTATAGGTGCCGGTCAGCGGCACGCCCTGCTGCGGGGCCCCGCCGATCGTGACGGCGGAGGCCACCGGCGCGGTGTTGGGGTCCACGGTGATGGTCACCGTGGCGGTGTCGCACTGCGTGGCGTCGGGCGCCGGCAGGCAGAGCCGGTACTGGAAGGTGTCGGTGCCGGTCACGTTGGCATTGGGCGTGTACGTGTAGGCGCCGGTGGCCGGGTCCATCGTGACCGTGCCGCGCGTGGGCGAGGAGGACACGTTGAAGGTGGCGCCCTGCGGGAACAGGTCGTTGTTCGGCACGCTGGCGCTGACGGGCGTGTTGGGCGTGGTGCTCGCCCTGTCGTCCACGGCATCGAGCCCGACGGTGATCCGGACCGTGGCGTTCGCGCACTGGTCGGTATCCGGCGCCGGCTTGCACACGGTGTAGTCGAACGCATCGACGCCCGTGAAACCCGGCGCGGGCGTGTACGTGTAGGTCCCGTCGTCGTTCATCACCGCCGAGCCATGGGCCGGGTCGGAAATCTTCGTCCAGCGCGAGCCCGCCGGCGCGGTGTCGTTCGCCGCGGCGTTGCCGGAGACGGGCGTGTCCACCCGCGTGGCGCTGGCGTCGTTGGAGGCCCCCACGGCACCCGGCGGCAGCGCGACGGGCTGGCTGCCGTAGTCCACCCACGACGTATCGACAGGCACCGGGTCCGCGATGGCGATGTTGTCCAGCTCGAAGTTCGCGCCCCGGATCTCGATGCGGCCGAAACGCACGCTCGTGCCCTGCAGCAGCAGGTTCACGTAGCCGTACGGCTCCCGGTCGTTCATGCCCGCGAAGTTGGGGTTCGGGTTGCCGAAGTAGGCAGCCTTTGCATACTGCTGGCCGTCCAGCGCCGTGATGTTGCCAGGACCTTGCAGCAGGGTAACCAGCGAGGCCGTGGTGAACTCGGCCAGCAGGTTGTTGTCCGTGTCGTAGAACCGGATGATGTTGGTCGCATCCCCCGCGGACCACCAGAAGCCCACGTACTGCCGGTTGCCGGTCAGCGTGACCGAGATCGTGCCGGAGCCCACCGACAGGAACTGCCCGGTGCCGCCCGCGCCGCCATATTGCGACGCGGCAGCGCGGTTGCCCGAAGTGGCCGTGTAGTTGCCGATGGCCCAGTTGCCCGAGGCACCGATCGGGCCGGCAGACTGAAAGCGCTCGACCGTGGCACCCGTGCGCGTCGTGTCCTGCTGGCCGGGGGCCGAGAGGTACATGCCGAGCGTCTGGGCAGACACCGCGGGGCTCCACAGGGCGGCCGACGCGGAGACGGCGGCGAGTGCGAGTTTCCAGGATGGGCGGAAAGAACGGGGACAGGAGCTGCGTTGGTCCATTGGCTTTTCTCTGAAAGTTGGCGGTAAAAGGCGTCGGGCGAATGCACTTGCATCGCGGTGGAACGCTTTTACGGCAGATAGCTTTCAGTAATCGCCAGTTGACAATGATTGACGTTTCAAGGCCTTTTGAGGGTGCGGTCGCGTTGTGGGAGCACCTCAACCGCAGGCTGCGGAGCCTTCCCGCGCTCGGGCTCAGGCGGGTACCAGGCCCGCAGACGGAACACCGAAACCACAACCACCAGCTGGTCGGCCTGCGCCTTGAGGCTGGAGGCCGCCGCCGCGCTTTGCTCGACCAGCACGGCGTTCTGCTGGATGGCCTGGTCCATCTGGGTCACGGCTTCGCCGGCCTGCGCCACCCCGTCAGCACGAGGATGTGGGTCTGGAAGGCGATGCCGTCGATCAGGCCGATGATGTCGGCAATGCGCCGCGAGGCTTCATCGATGGAGCGCATGGTGCGCACCATCGTGCCCACCGCCTCGCCGCTGCGCGCCGCGGCCGATGCGGCATCCTGCGCCAGCGCGCTGGCCTGCCGGGCGTTGTCGGAGTTCTGGCGCGCGGTGGAGCCGAGCTGCTCCATCGATGCCGCGGTCTGCTCCAGGGCCGGGGCCTGCTCTTCCGTGCGCGATGACAGGTCGATATTGCCCTGCTCGATCTCCACGCTGGCCGTGGCCACGCTTTCCGCATTGGCGCGCACCCCGCCGACCACCTGCGACAGGCTGTCGCGCATGCCGGCCAGGGCCTGCATGAGCTGCGCGGCCTCGTCGCGGCCCTGCGGCACGATGGACATGGTCAGGTCGCCGGAGGCCACGCCCTGCGCGATCACCACGGCCTCGCGCGGGGATCGGCCGCGTGATCAGGCTCGTGATCCACCACGCCAACGCCACCGCGATGGCTACGGCGGCCGCGACGAAACCCGCCAGCGTCCACACCGCGCGGCCATACACCGTGCGCACATTCTGCTCGGCAAGATCCGCGGACTTCCGGTTGAAATCGGCGAGCGTGCCCAGGGCGCCGGCCATGGCATCGAAAGCCTGCTCCGACGCCCCGAAGAACACCCGGGTCGCTTCGGCCCGCGCATCGGGCGGCAGCGCGAGCAGCCGGGCCTGCGCCTTCGCATAGGCATCGCGTGCGGCGCGGTACTCGCCGAACAGGCGCTGCTCCTCGCCGGGCGTGACCAGGGGGCCTAGACCTGCTCGGCCTCCGCGAACTGCACCATGCGGTGCGCCAGTTCCTCGCGGCGCTTCGCCATGGCCTCGGTCGGCTCCGGCAGGAACAGCTCGCTCTCGGTGCGGCGCACGCGGTTGGCCGTCGTGCGGGCGTTGCCGATCGCCTGCACGCTCGGCAGCCAGTTGCTGGCCAGGTCTTCGGCGCCGGCCTGGATCGTGCGCATCTGCGTCCAGGCGGCCGGGCCCATGGCCAGGGTCAACGCGGTCGTGAGGGCGAAGGCAATGGCAAGCCGACTCAAGACCTACAAAGCCCGAAGCGGCGACCTATTGCAGCGCAGGATGTGAGGAAGCCGCGGGCGATCATGGACAGCTAAGCACAACCGATCAGGAACTAGGCCGCCCATCTTTGCGACTCCAGCGATCCACCGGCTCCGGCACGATGAAAAGAGCCAACGCGACACGTTCGGGCAGACAGCTCTGCGCGTGCGGCATCCAAAGTCGCCCGGCACATTAGACGCGCCACACCTATGCCGCGAACAACTTGGCGGCAGGAGCCAGTCCGACCTATGTTGCCCGGCAGATGGGCCATAAGAACGGGAAGACGCTGTTCACCGTGTACGCCAAGGACCGACGGGGCAGACCGCGATCGACAGAAGGCAAAAATGGAAGCGATGCTTGGAGAAAAAGATCCGCCAGCGGGTGGCGAAATCTCCCACAAATCTTCCCGTGGGTTCTGAAGGCTGGTTTCTTCAGAGGGAGAAAGTGGTAGGCGCGATTGGACTCGAACCAACGACCCCCACCATGTCAAGGTGGTGCTCTAACCAGCTGAGCTACGCGCCTGTGTGTATTCGAGAAGCGAGAGTATAGCAGCAAAAAACCGGTCGCCGGACAAAGTCGCGAAATCTCGCTCCAAACACCTCACCTCAGCGCCGCCGCGCGGAGCGCACGCCCTGCACCGCGGCGACGATCGACAGCACCTTGTTCAGGCGTCCGGAGTCCGACACCTCCACGGTGAACGTCATCCACGCCGTGCCCTTCACCGACTGCGTCTGCACGCCGATGACGTTGGTCTTCTCGCGCGCGAAGACTTCGGAGATGTCGCGCAGCAGGCCCTGGCGGTCGGCGGCCTCGACGGCCACGTCCACGGGGTAGAGGAGGGCTGGGTGGCCGCCCTGCCCGCCTCCCTGCGCTCCGCCACCGGATCCACCCGCGCTGCCCCATTCGACGTCGATCACGCGCTCGGCGCTGCGGGCGGCCATCTCGCGGAAGTTGCTGCAGTCCGCGCGGTGCACGCTCACGCCCTTGCCGCGCGTGACGAAGCCGCGGATCGGGTCCGGCGGCGCGGGGCGGCAGCACTTGGCCAGCTGGGTCATGAGGGAGTCGATGCCCACCACCAGCACGCCGCCCTTGGGAGCGCTCTCGTTCGTGCGCGCCTTCTTGAGCAGCAGGTAGTCGTCGGGCTGCAGCACGGGCTCGGGCGGGCGCAGCAGGGTCTCGATGGTGCGCAGGGAGAATTCGTCCTTGCCCACCACTTCGAAGAGCGCATCGGCGGTCTTGAAGCCCAGTTGCACGGCCAGGTCTTCCAGCCGGATGGCGGTCTTGCCTTCGCGCTGCAGCAGCTTTTCGACGGCCTCGCGGCCGCGCGCCACGGTCTCGTGCGTGGCCTGGGCGTTGAACCAGGCGCGCACCTTGGCGCGGGCGCGGTGGCTGGTGAGATAGCCCAGTTCGGGATTGAGCCAGTCGCGCGAGGGCCGGCCCTCCTTCACCGTGGTGATCTCCACCGTCTGGCCGTTGTGCAGCGGCGTGTTGAGCGGAACCATGGCGCCGTCCACGCGCGCACCCCGGCAGCGGTGCCCCACGCTGGTGTGCACGGCGTAGGCGAAGTCCACCGGGGTGGCGCCCTGGGGCAGTTCCACCACCTCGGCATTGGGCGTCAGCACGTAGATGCGGTCCTCGAACAGGCCGCGGTGCTGCACCGCGCCGGCCATGTCGCGCTCCCAGGCCAGCAGCTGCCGCAGCACGGCGATCTTGGCGTCGTACTCGCTGCTGGCAGAAACTCCCGCATAGCCCTTGGCGCCGGCTTCCTTGTACGCCCAGTGCGCCGCCACGCCGTGCTCGGCATGGTCGTGCATGGCCTGGGTGCGGATCTGGATCTCGATGGCCTTGCCCGCCTCGTCGCGCACCACGGTGTGCAGCGACTGGTAGCCGTTGGGCTTGGGTTTGGCGATGTAGTCGTCGAACTCGGCGTCGATGGGCTTGAAGTGCGAATGCACCCATGACAGCGCGGCATAGCAGTCCTTCACCGTGGGAACGACCACACGCAGCGCGCGGATGTCGAACACCTGGTCGAAGTCGAGCGACTTGCCGCGCATCTTCTTGACGATGCTGTAGATGTGCTTGGGCCGCCCCTGCACGGTGGCGCTGATGCTGCGCGCGCGCAGTTCGGATTCGAGCCGGCCGCGCAGCTGCTCCATGTACACCTCGCGCTCGGCGCGCTTCTCGTCGAGCAGGCGGGCGATCTGCTTGTAGGTGTCGGGCTCCAGGAAGCGGAAGGACAGGTCTTCCAGCTCCCACTTCATCTGCCAGATGCCGAGGCGGTTGGCGAGCGGCGCGAACACCTGCAGCGCCTCGCGGGCGATGGAGGGCGAGACGGGCCGCTTGCTGGCCGCGTAGAAGCGCAGCGTCTGCAGGCGCGACGCCAGGCGCAGCATGACCACGCGCAGGTCGCGCGAGAAGGCCAGCAGCATCTTGCGCACGTTCTCGGTGTGGGTGGCCGGGTCGTCCACCGCATGGCCGGCGAGCTGTGCCTCGCGCGCATGGTGCTGCACGCGCATGAGCTTGGTGGTTTCGACGGCGAGCGTGGCGAAGTTCTGGCCGAAGGCCTTGGCGATGACCTCTTCGGGCTTGTTCAGGTGCGAGCAGGCATGCACGAGGTAGCTGGCGGCCTGCATGGCCTCCGAGCCGCCGATGGTCTTCAGGATGGCGGCGACGGCCTCGGCATGGGCGAAGGTGTTCTCGCCGGTCTCCAGCGTCTCGCCGGAGAGCAGCGGTTCGGCGAACGCCCGGGCGCGCGCCAGGGCGCCGGCCTGCTCGGGCAACGCGAGGGAGGTGGCTGCGATGAGCTGGGGCACGGCCTCCTGGCCGGCGGCGGCGTGCGGTGGCTGGGGCGCGGCGATGCTTCTCATGGGCGCGCCTCCACCGCTCCTGGGCCACCCTGCCCGGCGCCGAACAGGAACTGTTCCACCACATCGACCTGCTCCGCGGCCACCAGGGTGGGGGCATGGCCCACGCCGGGCCACTCGACCACACGGGCACGGGGTCCGCGCTGCGCCATGGCCTGCGTGGTGGCCGGCAGCAGCAGATCCGATTCCGCGCCCCGCAACACCAGGGTCCGCGCGCGGATGGCGTCGTAGAGTTGCCAGAGCTGGGCGTCGCCCGCGCGCGCGGATTCTGGCGTGAGGTTGCGGAAATTCTCGGCGATGGCCGGGTCGTAGTGCAGGCGCACGGAGCCGTCCGGCTGCGGGCGCAGCAGGGGTTCGGACAGTGCCTGCCATTCCTCGGCGGTGTGCGGGCCGAAACCCGTGGAAACGATCCGCAGCCCCTCGACCGCGGCCGCCACGCTGGAGAATTCCACCACGCGGCCCACGTACTGGCCGATGCGCTGCAGCGCCGGCCACTCCAGCGTGGGGCCGACGTCGTTGAGCACCAGCCGGCGCACCGGCGCGGGCAGCGGCAACTCCGGCTGGCCGCACAGCGCCATGCCGATGAGCCCGCCCATGCTGGTGCCCACCCAGTCGAGCACGCGCACGGGCGCCCGCACATGCAGGTGGCCGAGCAGCGCGAGCATGTCGGCCGCATAGACGGGGATCTGGTAGTGCGAGGCGTCGGCCAGCCAGTCGCTGCGGCCGCGCCCGGCCACGTCGGGGCACACGATGCGCGCGTGCCGCGCGAGCCGGCGCGCCAGCACGTCGAAGTCGCGGCCCTGCCGCGTCAGGCCGTGCACGCAGACGACCACGTGGGGATGCGCGGGGTCGCCCGTGGCGTTCCACTCCCAGTAAGCCATGCGGTGCCCGCCCTCGCCCTCCGTGGTGGTGCCGGGGGATGCCGCGGCACCCGGGCAATGTACGTAGTTCAGCGTAGGCTCTGTCATGGCGGGCAATCGTCTCTGGGGCACTCGATAATGGCCCTTCGTTCATCCTAATTCATTCGGAGAGACCGGCATGCTTCTCACAGGCAAGACTGCACTCGTCACGGGTTCCACCAGCGGCATCGGGCTGGGCATCGCCAAGGCCCTGGCGCGCGAGGGAGCGAACGTCGTCCTCAACGGCTTCGGCGACGTGGAGGCTCCCCGGGCCGGGGTGCTGGCCGCCGGCCAGGCGGCGGGCGCGCAGGTGGCCTACCACGGCGCGGACATGTCCCGCGTGGCGGAGATCGAGGACATGATGAAGTACGCGGCCGCCCAGTTCGGCCGCGTGGACATCCTGGTGAACAACGCCGGCATCCAGCACGTCGCCAACGTGGAGGATTTCCCGGTGGAGAAGTGGGACGCGATCCTGGCCATCAACCTGAGCAGCGCCTTCCACACCACCCGCCTCGCGCTGCCGGCCATGAAGGCGGCCAACTGGGGCCGCATCGTCAACGTGGCCTCGGTGCACGGGCTCGTGGGCTCCGCGCAGAAGTCGGCCTACGTGGCCGCCAAGCACGGCATCGTAGGCTTCACCAAGGTGACGGCGCTGGAGACCGCGGCCACGGGCGTGACCTGCAACGCCATCTGCCCGGGCTGGGTGCTCACCCCGCTGGTGCAGAAGCAGGTGGACGCCAAGGCCGCCGAGCACGGCCTCTCGAACGAGGACGCCACGCGCCTGCTGCTGGGCGAGAAGGAGCCCTCGATGCAGTTCACCACGCCCGAGGAACTGGGCGAGCTGGCGGTGTTCTTCTGCTCGCCGGCCGCCAACAACGTGCGCGGCGTGGCGTGGAACATGGACGGCGGCTGGGCGGCGCAGTAAGCCGCCCGGCGCGCGTCAGCGCAGCTGCACCGACCCGGAGACGTGGACCACCACCTGGGTCTTGCCGGCCTCGACCGGCACGGACTCGTCGGCGGAAGCCATGGCCGACTTGGCCTGTACGGCCATCATGCGGGGCGCGCGTGGTCCGGGCGACACCTCGTCGCTGTTGACCGACACCTCACGCAGCGAATAGCCCGAGAAGCCGAAGCCCTTGGCCAGTTCGCCCGCGCGGTTCTTGAACTCCTCGATGGCCCGCGTCTGGGCCTCGGCCTGGACACGCGCCCGGGCCTCCTTGGACAGGTCGAACGCGATCTGGCTGATGGGCATGGACTGGATGCGGCCGGCCGTGGTGGTGATGCGCGAGAAGTCGCGCCCCTGCAGCACCAGTTCGGCACGTCCCTGCCAGGCGGTGATCTTGCCGTCCTTGCCGTAGCGCGGATACAGGCCGAACTGGCCGGTGCGCACCTCCATCTGTTCGGGCTGCGCGGCGCGCTTGGCTTCGGCCAGGCCGGCATCCAGCGCCTGCCGCAGTTGCGTCTGCACGGTGGCGGCATCCGCGCCCTCGCGCGTAGCGGCCAGGGTCAGCACCAGCAGGTCCTGCTGGACGTCCACCGAGCCGCTCGCGGCGAGCTGCAGCACGTTCTGGGGCGCCGGCGCGGCCACGTTCTGGGCAAATGCCGTGCCCGACACGGCGGCGATGGCGCAGGCGGCGGCCAGGGGGGCGAGGAATTTCATGAAGGGACTCCCTTTATGGAAAAAAACGTATGAAAACCTGCATGCCGACATGCGCATGCGGGCAGGCCGCCCACGGTAACGCACGCGGCGGCCCCTGGAGATGTCGCACGGACAACCCTGCTGATAGCTGCCGCAAAATTTGTAACACTTGGTCAGACCCGCCGGAAAAACGCGAACTTCGGGCGGCAAGGTGGTCAGAATCGGCTCTGTTACAAATAGGACCCAGGAAACTCATGGCCTCTACAACCAACCGTACCGACAAGATCCTCGTGGTGGACGACGACGCGCGCATCCGTGATTTGCTGCGCCGCTATCTGACCCAGGAAGGCTTCGAAGTCATGGTGGCGGAAGACGGCAAGGCGCTCAACCGCATCCTGCTGCGCGAGACGGTCGAACTGATCGTTCTGGATCTCATGATGCCCGGCGAGGACGGGCTCTCCATCTGCCGCCGCCTGCGCGCGGCCAACGACCGCACCCCGATCATCATGCTCACCGCCAAGGGCGAGGACGTGGACCGCATCGTCGGCCTGGAGGTGGGTGCGGACGACTACCTGGGCAAGCCCTTCAATCCCCGCGAACTGCTGGCGCGCATCCATGCCGTGCTGCGCCGCCGCCCGCCGCAGGAGGCCCCCGGCGCCCCGTCGGGCGACAACGAGGTCGTGACCTTCGGCCCCTTCACCTTCGACCTGGGCACCCGCGCCCTGCAGAAGAACGGCGAGGAGCTGCCCCTCACCACCGGCGAATTCGCCATGCTCAAGGCCCTGGTGCGCCACCCGCGCCAGCCGCTGTCGCGCGAAAAACTGGCCCTGCTGGCCCGCGGCCGCGAGTTCGAGCCCTTCGACCGCAGCCTGGACGTGCAGGTCTCGCGCCTGCGCAAGCTGGTCGAGGTGGACGCCGCCGCCCCCCGCTACATCCAGACCGTCTGGGGCGTGGGCTACGTGTTCGTGCCGGATGGAGCGAGCTGATCCACGGCCGACAACCCCGCGCGCGGGCACCGGGGCGGCACCCTGTGCAGCCCCGGTGCCCGCAGCCCTTCCACGGCCTGCAGCGGCCCGGCTCTTCTCCTGACCTGACATGAGCGCCTCCCACGACGCGTCCGCAGACGCCACCAGCCCCGCGCCACTGGAGACGACGCCGAACCGGCGTGCGTCCCAGCGCACGCGCGTCGGCCTGAACCTCTTCTGGCGCACTTTTTTCCTGCTCGCCCTGCTGCTGGTGGGCAGCATCCTGGCCTGGCTGCAGACGCTGCGCGCGCTCGAATTCGAGCCCCGCACCCTGCAGACCGCGCAGCAGATCGCCTCCCTCGTGAACCTGAGCCGTGCCGCGCTGGTGCATGCGGACGCCATCGCCCGCGTCTCGCTCATCAAGACCATGGCGGACCAGGAGGGCGTGCGCATCCTGCCCCGCGAGCCCAGCGACCGCTTCGACCTCGTGGACGACACCGCGCTGGGCGTGCGCCTCACCGAGGAACTGACCGAGCGGCTCGGCCCGGGCACCATCGTGGCCGGCAACGTGAACGGCGAGAGCGGGCTGTGGGTGGGCTTCACCATCAACGGCGATCCCAACTGGCTGCTGATGGACCGCTCGCGCCTGAGCACGGCGGGCGGCAAGACCTGGCTGATCTGGCTCATCACCGCGGGTGCCCTGTCGCTGGCGGGCGCGGCGGCGATCGCGCGGCTCATCAACCGGCCGCTCAAGCAGCTCTCCTACGCCGCCAACCGCGTGCGCGACGGCGATTTCGCGGCCAGCCAGCTCGACGAGGAAGTGGTGACCAGCGAGATCCGCGAGGTGAACATCGGCTTCAACCGCATGGCGCAGAAGCTCGCGAAGCTCGAACAGGACCGGGCGGTGATGCTGGCCGGCATCTCCCACGACCTGCGCACGCCGCTGGCGCGCCTGCGGCTGGAAACCGAGATGAGCGTGATCGACGACGTGGCCCGCGAGCACATGGTGGCCGACATCGTGCAGCTCGACGCCACCATCGACAAGTTCCTGGACTACGCGCGGCCGGACCACGTCACGCTCACGCCGGTGAACCTGCACGGCGTGGTGTCTTCCTGCGTGTATGCGGTGCAGGACCACCGCGAACTGCAGATCTCCATGAACGTGCCGGAAGACCTGATCGTGCTGGCCGACGAGGTGGAGCTGGCGCGCGTGATCTCCAACCTGCTGGAGAACGCCCGCCGCTACGGCAAGACGCCCGAGAGCGGCACGGCCTCCGTGGAAATCGCCGCCAAGGGGCGCGAGAAATGGGTGCTGGTGAAGGTGCGCGACCACGGCCCGGGCGTGCCGCCCGACCAGTTGAGCAACCTGACCAAGCCCTTCTTCCGCGGCAACTCCGCGCGCACGGCGGCCGCGGGCGCGGGCCTGGGCCTGGCCATCGTGGACAAGACCGTGCAGCGCATGGGCGGCATCTTCGCGCTGGCCAATTCCGGCTCCGGTGGCCTGGTGGCGCACATCCAGCTGCAGCGCGCCTCGCAGCTGCCGGCCGGCAAGGACCCCAAGCAGCGGCTGCAGCGCCCGCAGATCAAGCGCCAGCTGCCGCCCGACGCGGCCAAGGGCGGCAAGCCCGTCAAGCCGGCGAAGGCCTGAACAGCAGCACGGCCGCGCGCGCCTCCATGGCCAGGCCCTGCCCCACGGGGCCCATGCGCTCGGCCGTCTTGGCCTTCACGTTCACCTGATCGGGCTGCAGGCCCAGCGACCGGGCCATGCCTTCGCGCATCGCGGGGATGTGCGGCGCGAGGCGCGGGGCCTGCGCGATCACCGTGCTGTCGATGTTGCCGATCTCGTGGCCGCGCTCGCGCACGCGCCGCGCGGCTTCCACCAGCAGGACCATGGAATCCGCGCCCTTGAAGCGCTCGTCCGTGTCCGGGAAATGGCTGCCGATGTCGCCGAGCCCCACGGCGCCCAGCAGCGCGTCGGTCACGGCGTGCAGCAGCACGTCGGCATCGGAATGCCCGAGCAGGCCCATGGAGTGGGGAATGTCCACGCCGCCGATCACCAGGCGGCGGCCCGGCACCAGGGCATGGATGTCCCAGCCCTCGCCGATGCGGAATGGGGGAAACGTCATGGGCAGTTCCGCCTTGTGTGTCTTGTCAGAAGAAAGTCTTGCCCGGCAGCGGCGCGCCCTGCGCGAGCGGCCCGCCGAAGCGCTCCAGGGTGGCCGGCAGCAGGCGCTGCGCCAGCACGGCCTCGGCCAGCGCGAAGTCGTCCGGATAGGTGACCTTGAAGTTCTGCGCGCCGCCCGGCACGAGGCGCGGATGCAGGCCCATGGCCTCCATGGCGCTGGCCTCGTCGGTGGCCTGCGCGCCGTACCGCACGAGCGCGGATTCGAGGGTGCCCAGGCGGAACATCTGCGGGGTCTGGGCGAGCCATTTGTCGCTGCGGTCCACCGTGGAGGCGACGCGCACGCCGCCCGGGCCTTCGCTGGCCGTCTTGAGCGTGTCGGCCAGCTTGTGGGCCAGCAGGCCGCCCACGCTGTCGTGCTCGCAGGCATCGATGAGGGCGTCGATCTGCGCGGTGGTCACCAGGCAGCGCGCCGCGTCGTGCACCAGCACCCAGTCCCCCTCCCCCGCGCCGCGCTCGCGCAGCGCGCGCAAGCCCCCGAGCACGGTATCGGCGCGCGTGGCGCCGCCGCAGGCGACGGCGAAATGCAGCTCCGAAGGATGGGCGTCGAAGAATGCGTCGCCGGGCGCCACGGCCACCAGGGTGCCCAGCAGGCGCCGCACGCCCGCGAATGCCGCCAGGGTGTGCAGCACGAGCGGCAGTCCGGCCACGGCCTGGTACTGCTTGGGCACGCCGGCCGCGGCGCCCGGCGCCACGGCGCGGGCGCCGGTGCCCGCACAGGGCAGCAGCGCCCAGAAACGGCCCGGCGTGGCCGGAGGCGGAAGGGTCGGTCGGGGCGGCAGCAGGTCGCTCATGGGGCGGCCATTGTAGGAGCGCGGCGCGCCCTCGCCGGCCGGCATGCCCCGGGCGCTCCGCCGGAATGGCCGCCGCCCTAGAATGCCTGCATGGCCGCGCCGCACCGCGCACGGCCCGCGGCGCTCCGATGCGCCCAGCCAGTCCCCGCTTCCCCATGGACCTCCCCAAACTCATCCCCGGCAAACGTTTCACCATGCCGCGCCCCGTGGGCAGCGCCGACGCCCTGCTGCTCGCGCGCGTCGCGGAGCGCGAGAAGGCCGCCCGGCGCACCACCGCCATCGTCACGGCCGACGCCACCGACGCGCAGCGCCTGATCGACGAGATGGCGTTCTTCGCGCCCGAACTGCGCTGCGCGCTGTTTCCCGACTGGGAAACGCTGCCCTACGACACCTTCTCGCCGCACCAGGACCTCATCAGCGAGCGCCTGGCCACGCTCTGGCGCATCAGCCAGAAGGACCGGGACACCGGCGCCGACGTGGTGCTGGTGCCGGCCACCACGGCGCTCTACCGCCTCGCGCCCCCCTCGTTCCTCGCGGCCTACACCTTCCATTTCAAGGTCAGGCAGAAGCTGGACGAGGCGAAGTTCCGCGCCCAGCTCACGCTGGCCGGCTACAGCCACGTCTCGCAGGTGGTGAGCCCCGGCGAATACGCAGTGCGCGGCGGCCTGATCGACCTGTTCCCCATGGGCTCGCCCGTGCCCTACCGGGTGGACCTGTTCGACGACGAGATCGACTCCATCCGCACTTTCGATCCCGACACGCAGCGCAGCCTGTATCCCGTGCCGGAAGTGCGCCTGCTGCCCGGCCGCGAGTTCCCCATGGACGATGCGGCCCGGGCCAAGTTCCGCAGCCGCTGGCGCGAGCTGCTGGAGGGCGACCCGACCAAGAGCCGCATCTACAAGGACATGGGCAACGGCGTGGCCACCGCCGGCATCGAGTACTACCTGCCGCTCTTCTTCGACGAGACGGCCACCGTGTTCGACTATCTTGGAGAGGACGCCACCGTGGTGCTGCACGGCGACCTGGAGCCGGCTTTCCAGCGCTTCTGGCACGACACGAAGGAGCGCTTCCGCCTGGTGCAGGGCGACCCCGACCGGCCCGCACTGCCGCCCGAGTCGCTGTTCCTGGGCATCGAGCAGTTCTACACCCGCGCCAACGTGCATGCGCAGCTCGCGCTGCGGCCGGGCGTGGAGGACGTGGCCGACAACGCTGACTTCCAGAAGCTGGGCGATCTGTCGGTGGTGCGGGGCGCCGAGGATCCGCTGGCGCGCCTGCATGCGCACATCCGCGACACGCGGCACCGGGTGCTGCTGCTGGCCGAGAGCGACGGCCGGCGCGAGAGCCTGCTGGACTTCCTGCGCGCCTCGCAGCTGAACCCGCCGGCCTTCGATTCGCTGGCCGAGTTCCAGGGCCAGGCTGACGAGAAGGTCGGCATCGCCACCGCCGCCCTGGCCACGGGCTTCGCCTGGGTCGGGGAAGGCATCGACTTCGTCACCGAGACCGAGCTGTTCGCGGCCGGCGCCACCACGCGCCGGCGCAAGAAGCAGGAGCAGGTGAGCGATGTCGAGGCGCTCATCAAGGATCTGTCGGAACTCACGCTGGGCGACCCGGTGGTGCACAGCGCGCACGGCATCGGCCGCTACCGGGGCCTGATCCACATGGACGTGGGCCAGAAGAACCCCGACGGCACGCCCGCGATGCAGGAGTTCCTGCACCTCGAATACGCCGACAAGGCCGTGCTGTACGTGCCGGTGAGCCAGCTGCAGCTCATCAGCCGCTACACGGGCGTGTCCGCCGACGAGGCGCCGCTGCACAAGCTGGGCAGCGGCCAATGGGAGAAGGCCAAGCGCAAGGCCGCAGAGCAGGTGCGCGATTCCGCCGCCGAGCTGCTCAACATCTACGCCCGCCGCGCGGCGCGCGAGGGCCACGCCTTCCGCTACAGCCCGCAGGACTACGAGCAGTTCGCCAACGATTTCGGGTTCGAGGAAACGGCCGACCAGAACGCCGCCATCCACGCGGTGATCCAGGACATGATCTCGCCCCGCCCCATGGACCGGCTGGTCTGCGGCGACGTGGGCTTCGGCAAGACCGAGGTGGCACTGCGCGCCGCCTTCGTGGCCGTCACCGGCGGCAAGCAGGTGGCGTTCCTCGCGCCGACCACGCTGCTGGCCGAGCAGCACTACCAGACGCTGGTGGACCGCTTCTCCAAGTGGCCGGTGAAGATCGCGGAGGTCTCGCGCTTCCGCTCGGGCAAGGAGATCACGGCGGCCATCAAGGGCATCGGCGACGGCACGGTGGACATCGTGGTGGGCACGCACAAGCTGCTTTCCGAATCCACGAAGTTCCACAACCTGGGCCTGCTCATCATCGACGAGGAGCACCGCTTCGGGGTGCGCCACAAGGAGCAGATGAAGCAGCTGCGCGCCGAGGTGGACGTGCTCACGCTCACCGCCACGCCCATCCCGCGCACGCTGGGCATGGCGCTGGAAGGCCTGCGCGACCTGTCGGTGATCGCCACCGCGCCGCAGCGGCGCCTGGCGATCAAGACCTTCGTGCGCAACGAGGGCACGGGCGTGATCCGCGAGGCGGTGCTGCGCGAATTGAAGCGCGGGGGCCAGTGCTACTTCCTGCACAACGAGGTCGAGACGATCGAGAACCGGCGCCAGAAGCTCGAGGAGATATTGCCCGAGGCGCGCATCGCCGTGGCCCACGGCCAGATGCCCGAGCGCGAGCTGGAGAAGGTGATGCGCGACTTCGTGGCGCAGCGCTACAACATCCTGCTGTGCTCGACCATCATCGAGACCGGCATCGACGTGCCCACGGCCAACACCATCATCATGAGCCGCGCCGACAAGTTCGGCCTGGCGCAGCTGCACCAGCTGCGCGGCCGCGTGGGCCGCAGCCACCACCAGGCCTATGCCTACCTGATGGTGCCGGACGTGGACGGCCTGACCAAGCAGGCCGCCCAGCGGCTGGACGCCATCCAGCAGATGGAGGAACTGGGCTCGGGCTTCTACCTCGCCATGCACGACCTGGAGATCCGCGGCGCGGGCGAGGTACTGGGCGAGAGCCAGAGCGGCAACATGCTGGAGGTGGGCTTCCAGCTCTACAACGAGATGCTGGCCGAGGCCGTGAAGTCGCTCAAGGCCGGCAAGGAGCCCGACCTGCTCGCGCCGCTGTCTGTCACCACGGACATCAACCTGCATGCGCCGGCCCTGCTGCCCGACGACTACTGCGGCGACGTGCACCTGCGGCTGTCGTTCTACAAGAAGCTCGCCACCGCGAAGACCGCGGACCAGATCGACGCCCTGCTCGAAGAAATCGTGGACCGCTTCGGCAAGCTGCCGCCGCAGGCGCAGACGCTGATCGACGTGCACCGGCTGCGCGTGCTGTCGCAGCCCTACGGGGTCATCAAGGTGGATGCGGCACCGGGCGTGACGAACATCACGTTCCGGCCCCAGCCGCCGGTGGACCCGATGCAGATCATCCACCTGATCCAGAAAAATAGGCACATCAAGCTCGCGGGCAACGAAAAGCTGCGCATCGAGCGCGAACTGCCGGACGCGAAAGACCGGGCGCAGATGGTGCGCGACGTGCTGCGCAGCCTGGGCCAGCCCCTGGGGGCTGCGCAGGGCGCTCCGGCCTGAGGCCGCCCGGCGGGGCGCGCCCGCCGCGGACCGCGGGGGCGCCGGGAGCGCCGTTTGCCGGAGCCGCCCACGGATGCCCCCCCATGCCCCTCGAAGCCGCCATCGTCCTGCTCGCCCTCGCCGCCGCGGCCGCCACCCGCCCGTGGCGCCTGCTGGTGGCCCGGTCCGCTTCCCAGGCGCCGGAAGGCCCCGGGGGCGCTCCAGGGGGCCGGCAGGCTTCGCCGCTGCTCACGCCGTTGCTGGCCACGCTGGTGTTCCTGCCCTGGATATGGGCCCTTCCCACGCTGCACGCCATGCCGCTGCAACTGCAGATGTCGGGCGCCTGCCTCGTGGTGCTGATGGTGGGCTGGCCGCTGGCCGTGCCCGTCCTGGCCACGGTGGCGGTGGTGGCGGCCCTGCTTTCGCCCGCCCTGACCTGGAGCGAGGCGCTGGGCCTGGCGGCCTGGCAGGGCGTGGTGCCCGCCACCCTCGCGCTGCTGCTGGGCGCGCTGCTGCGCCGGCTGACCGGCACGCACCTCTTCGTCTATGTGCTGGGCCGCGCCTTCCTCGGCACGGCCCTGTGCATGTTCGCGGCGGGCGGCCTCGCGCTCTGGAGCGGGCATGCGCTGCCGGGCGTGGACCCAGGCCTCGCCATGGTCGCCCGCTGGCTCATGGCCTGGGGCGACGCGGTGGTGACGGGCATGCTCTGCGCGGTGTTCGTGGCCTTCCGGCCCGAGTGGCTGGCCACCTGGTCGGACCGGCTGTACCTGCGCTCCTGAGGCGCCCGGGCGTCAGGTCGCCGAGCAGGTGAAGCTGTCGGCCCGGGACGGATCCCCCGTGCCGTTGTAGCGCGGGAACCGGGGGTACTCGCAGACGGGCCGCTGCAATACCGGCGTGGTGCCGTCCGCCGCGAAGCGCGTGGTGACCAGGTTCCGCGGCGCGGCGTCCCGCTCCACCCAGGCATCGAGCGCGCCCAGCAGGTCGATCGATCGCGGATCGCCGCCCGGGCCGTCCAGGTTGTGGCCGACCGAGGGGGTGGTGAACAGGCGCGCGAAGCCGCGCACGCGGTCATCCCCCAGGCGATCGCGCACCGTATCGAAATAAGCCGCCGTGCGATAGACCGACACGCAGGTGTCCGCCATTCCGTACCAGATCAGCAGCTTGCCGCCGCGGGCGGCGAACGCGGACAGGTCCGGGTCGGTGGTGTCCATCATGTCGGCCAGGCGCAGGTACTGCGAAGGGAACTGCGTGGGATCGTGGTCCAGCAGGCTGCGCTGCGGATTGCCTTCGGCCACCCGCGCGCCTTCCTGGGCCGCCATGAAATTGAAGGAATCGCGGGCCTGGAAGCCGCTGCCGAAAATGTAGTCCTTCCAGTCCGACGTGGCCGATCCGCCGCGGCCATAGCCCGGATAGCCGCGCTCGCCCCGCGACAGCGTGACGGGGATGTCGTGCGCGCTGTGGATCAGCCGGATGGATTCGATCTGCCCCGCGGTCAGGCAGCCATTGTTGTCGGCGCCCTTGCACAGCAGTTCGGTGGGCACGTAGTCGCAGGCCCGCACGTTGCCGATGATGCCGTCCCGCAGGCCGTCCAGGGCATCGCAGGCCGCGGTTTCGGCGCGCGCGTAGAGCGCGATCTTCTCCGCGTTCAGCCAGTTCTCGGGCCGCGAGAAGATGTGCCGCAGCACCGTCGGCCCCAGGTTCACCTGGTGCGCCTGCTGGCTGATGGCCGGCTCCATAGCGATGACGCCGTCGTAGTCCCGCGGGTATTTCTGCGCGGCCGCCAGCGCCGAGCGGCCGCCGTTGGAATGGCCCAGGTGGTAGCGCCGCACCGGGCGCTGCCCATAGAAGTCGGTGGCGATGGCGGTGCCCACGCCGAGCACGAAGTGGTTGGCGTCGTAGGCATGGTTGCGCAGCGCCACGTCGCTGGAAGCCCAGCCGAAGCCACGCGACGGGTGGCCCGAGTCGGAGCTGATCTTCACGTAGGCATGGGCCGAGGGGCCGGCCAGCAGCTGGTACCAGGGATCGTCGGTGGGGATGAATCCGTCGAACCCGCCCCCGCCGATGGTGAGGGTCTTGCGGTTCCAGGCGGCCGGCTCCGGCAGTTCGACCGCCCAGCGGATGGTGGACTCCGGCGACGACACGATCTGCCCGCGCACGATGCACACGTCGGGCTGCGTGCCCGAGCCCTTGCGCAGTTCGGTGCGCGTGGCCACCGCACCGTGCGGCAGCGGCGATGCCGCGGCATAGGCCTGGCAGGACTCGGCCAGCGGCCGCGCGGCCAGGGAACCTCCGCCGTCACCGCTGCCGCAACCGGCCAGGCCGAAGGCGGCCAGCACGGTCCAGCCCCGGAAGGCGCCGAAGCGCCGCAGGGTTCCCGCGCCGCGGACTGGACAGCTCTCCGGCGGCGCGGAGCGGAGGCCGGGACGATGGACAGGCTCCTGGAAGCGCCCGCGTGCCTGCGCGGCCGCGGTGGTGGTGTGTCGGCGGAACATGGGTGGAAATCTCCTCGTGCGTTGTCTCGGCCGCCACGCGGCCTGCCGGCACGATAGGACGCCATGCCCGTGCGGACACCCCTGCAAATGCAGACGGATGGGGAAAATCCCGAGCCCGCGTTCAATGGCGCGTGCCGCGCAGCGCGGCCGCCAGCTCCACCTTGTTGCGCACGCCCAGCACGGCATAGGCGCTGCGCAGGTAGGTCCGCACGGTGGCGGGCGAGAGGCCCAGCAGGCCGGCGATGGCCTTGTAGCCATGGCCATGCGCGTACAGCATGGCGGCGCTCATCTCGCGCGGGGCGAGCGGCGATTTGCGTTGCCGCGACGGCAGGCGCAGGCACACCAGCGCCCCGCAGGCCTCCAGGTGCAGGCGGCACGACCTGCCGACCACCAGGCTTGCGGGCAGTTGCCGCAGGGCCGCATGGCACTCGGGGGGCAGGGCCGTGCCGGACCATCCGGGATGGACCTGCGCCAGCGCCTGGCCCACGCGCAATCCCAGGAAGAGCAGCCGGCCCTCCATGTCGGCCAGCGCGTAGCTGTCCCAGGCCCGTGCGATGGAGACGCTCTGCAGGGTTTCGAGCATGTGCCGCCAGTGGTCCAGCAGGTGCGGGACGAACTCACCGAACAGCGCCGCATCCTGCCCGGAGAACGGCGGGGCCAGGGGCTTGCGGTACACGCAGACGAAAAACTGCAGGCCGCTGTCCGGCAGCGCCACGGTGAAGGCCATGCTGTGGAACAGACCGTGGCGCTCGCAGAAGGCCTCCACCCGCGGCGAAGCGGACAGCGGCTGCCCGCTGCAGGCATTGCCCACGACCACCTGCCCGAGGCTGTCCAGCGATGCCTGCGCGAATTCGTCCTCCATGGACAGCTGGTTCCACTCCTGGGCGAACTGCCGGCTGAGGCCGATGCTGCCGTGCAGCCAGTTGCGCGGAGCCACCTGGGGCGTGCCGGCCGACACCTCGCCCCACCACGCCATGTCGAAGGGCACCAGCGTGCGCAGGATGTCGAGTGCGTCGCGCAGCATGGCCTGCGGGGCACCCTGGCGCGCACGCTCGGACAGCCGCAGCAGGCCGGCGCTGAAGGCCTGCAGCGGGCCGATCGCCGGCAAGGCTCGGGCCGGTGCCTGGCGGGTGCATGCGCTCATGGCGGGGCCGTCCTGCACGGCCTCCCATTCCTGCAAATGCATGGGCCTGTCTCCTGTTGGGTCTGTGGTCCCCGGAGCGGGTCCGGGTACTGCCTCTTCGGGGGCGGATGGTACGGGAGCGCCACCGCGCCGCACAAGCCCGGGCCGGTACGGAGATAACATCGCCGACTTTCCGCCACCGCTGTTCCGAGCACCATGACCCATGCCACCGAATTCGCCCCCGGCCTTGTCCTGCAGGGCATCGAGCCCCCACTGTCCCTGTCGGACTACAAGCTCATCGCCTTCGACATGGACTCCACGCTGATCAACATCGAATGCGTGGACGAGATCGCGGATGCCGCCGGGCGCAAGGCCGAGGTGGCCGCCATCACCGAGGCCGCCATGCAGGGCCTCATCACCGACTACAAGGAGAGCCTGCGCCAGCGCGTGGCGCTGCTGCGCGGCGTGGGCGTGGAGCACATGGAGCAGGTCTTCCGCGAGCGCCTGCGCTTCAACCCCGGTGCGAAGGAACTCATCGACGCCGCCAAGGCCGCGGGCCTCGCTACGCTGCTGGTGTCGGGCGGGTTCACGTTCTTCTCGGACCGGGTGCGCGCCGGCCTGGGGATCGACCTCTCGCGCGCCAACGTGCTGGAGATCGAGGACGGCCGCCTCACGGGCCGCATGGTGGACCAGCCCTGGGGCGACATCTGCGACGGCGCCGAGAAGCGCCGCACGCTGCTGGAAGTGGCCTCGCTGATGGGCATCGACCCGTCGCAGGCGATCGCGGTGGGCGACGGCGCCAACGACCTGCCCATGATGGGCGTGGCCGGCCTGTCCGTGGCCTTCCACGCGAAACCCGCCGTGCGCGCGCAGGCCAAGGTGGCGATCAACGAGGGCGGCCTCGACCGGCTGCTGGACATCCTGCGGTGAGGCCTCGGGAAGGCATAAGTAGCAGCCGCGTTATATGGGTATGACAATAAAAACGTGGTGAGCCTGCGGGAAACTACCTAGACTCCGGGCCCATGGGCGACAGCCCCGGCGCGGCCGGGGCGCCCCCAACCTACCGAAGAAAGCCGTTGTTCCGATGCTGAAGAAAGCCCTCTCCGCCCTGGCCCTCGCCGCGCTCGCCGTCTCTGCCCACGCGGCCGACACCGTCCTCAAGGTGGCGGCCTCCGCCGTGCCGCATGCCGAGATCCTGAACTTCGTGAAGCCCCGGCTCAAGGCCCAGGGCGTGGACCTGCAGGTGCGCGAATTCAGCGACTACATCCAGCCCAATGCCGCGGTGGAAGACAAGCAGCTCGACGCCAACTTCTTCCAGCACCAGCCCTACCTGGACAGCTACAACAAGGACCGCAAGAGCAGCCTCGTGGCCGTGCCGGACGGCAAGGTCCACGTGGAGCCCTTCGGCGCCTACTCGAAGAAGATCAAGTCCGTGAGCGAACTCAAGGACGGCGCCACCATCGCCATCCCCAACGATCCGTCGAACGCGGGCCGCGCGCTGATCCTGCTGCAGAAGCAGGGCCTCATCACGCTCAAGGACCCGAAGAACATCACGGCCACGCCGATCGACATCGCCCGGAACCCGAAGAAACTCAAGTTCCGCGAACTGGAAGCCGCCCTGCTGCCCCGCGCGCTGCAGGACGTGGACCTGGCCCTGATCAACACCAACTACGCGATCGAGGCCAGGCTGAACCCGACGAAGGATGCGCTGTTCATCGAAGGCAGCGATTCGCCCTACGCCAACCTGATCGCCGCCCGCGCCGACCGCGCCAACGACCCGGCGATCGCCAAGCTGGTGAAGGCGCTGCACACGCCCGAAGTGAAGAAGTTCATCCAGGACAAGTACCAGGGCGCGATCGTGCCGGCGTTCTGATCGCCCGCGCCGTCCGCCGTGCAAGGCGCCGCTTTCGCGGCGCCTTTTTCATTCCAGTCCCTGCCAGAGCCAGAACGACAGCGTGAGCATGATGGCGCCCGTGAGCCCATCGAGCAGGCGCCAGGCCACCGGCTTCGCGAACACGCCCTGCAGCTGCCGCCCCGCGAAGGCGAGCATCAGGAACCACAGCAGGCTGGCCGATGCCGCGCCGGCCACGAACACCCACTTGAGGCAGCCCTCCTGCCGGGCGCCGATGGAGCCCACGAGCACCACGGTGTCCAGGTACACATGCGGGTTGAGCAGCGTGATCGCGGCCAGGGTGCCCAGCACGCCCAGCAGGCCCTGGCGGGTGCGCTCGCCGTCCGTGCGCAGGCCGGCGCCCGCACCGAACAACGCCCGGTGCCATGCGAACAGCCCATAGGCCAGCAGGAACACGGCGCCGCCCAGGGTGAGCACGCGCGCCAGGCCCGGAGCGCTCTCCAGCAGCTTCGCCATGCCGGCCACGCCGGCGCCGATCAGCGCCGCGTCGGCCAGCACGCACAGGGCCACGCAGGCCCGCACGTGCCGCCCGGCGACCGCCTGGCGCAGCACGTAGGCGTTCTGCGCGCCGATGGAGACGATCAGGGACATGCAGACCGTGAAGCCGGCCAGCCAGGCGGCGGACGCGGCCCCGCCGGAGAACAGGGAAGAGGAAGGAAGAAGTGCCCACATGCGACCGATTCTGGGCGGGTGTAAAAATTATGTAAACTTAAAAACTCTAACCTTCATTAAGTATTGCTTCATGCTGGACTACGCCGGACTCGAGGCCCTCGCGGCCGTGGTGCGCGAGGGCAGTTTCGAACGTGCGGCGCGGCGCCTGCACGTCACGCCTTCGGCGGTCTCGCAGCGCGTCAAGCAACTGGAAGAGCGTGCGGGACAGGTGCTGGTACAGCGCGGTACCCCCTGCACGGGCACCGAGGCCGGACGCCGGCTGTGCCTGCACCTGGAGCAGGTGGCCCTCCTGGAAAACGAACTGCGGCGGGTCCACCCCGCGCTGGTGCCCGATGCCCACGCGCCTGCGCCCACGGTCAAGCTGGCGGTGAACGACGATTCGCTGTCCACCTGGTTCATGGACGCGATGGCGGCCTTCGCCGAAGGCGGCAACGAATTGCTGGACGTGCGCATCGACGACCAGGAGCACACCGCGCAGCGGCTGCGCGAAGGCGAGGTGATCGCCGCCGTGACGGCCACCGCCGGCGCCATCGCGGGCTGCAACACCTGGCCGCTGGGCTCCATGCACTACGTGGCGGCGGCCAGCCCGGCCTTCGTGCGCCGCCATTTCGGGCCGGACACGGGCGGGGTGACCCAGGACACCATCGCGCAGGCGCCGATGATGGTGTACAGCCGCAACGACCGCCTGCAGGACCAGTGGCTGCAGCGCCAGGGCCTCGGCTCGCGCCGCCATCCGCCCCGCCACTTCCTGCCGTCCAACCAGGGCTTCCTGCGCAGCTGCGAGATGGGCATCGGCTGGGGCATGCACCCCACGGTGCTGATCGAGCGGCAGCTCGCGGACGGCACGCTGGTGGAGATGCTGCCGGGCACCGGCATGGACGTGGCGCTCTACTGGGCCCACCCGCGTTCGGCCCAGGCGGGGCTGGAGCGGCTCACGCAGTGCGTCATGGCGGCGGCGCAGGCCTGGCTGGGCGCGGATGCCGGCAGGCGGCGGGCGGGGACGCCGCGCAAGCCGCCGAAGAAATAGCCCGCCCGGGTCAATTCCCCCCGACTTCCACGCGCACGGGCAGCCCTGGAACCGGCACCTGCGCCAGCGCGCGGCGCCGCGCGGGCGACACGGCCCCTGCGGCGGCCGGGCGTGCCACCAGGTCGGCCAGCGTCACGCCGTCGAGCACCGCCAGGTAGCTCTGGGTGGCCTGCGCGAGCGCGCCCCGCAGCAGGCAGTGCCCGGTGAGGCGGCACTGGTTCACCGCCGGGTCGAAGCACTCCACCATGTCGAAATCGCTCTCCGTGAGGCGCACCACGTCACCCAGGCGGATGCTGGCGGCAGGCACGCGCAGGCGCAGGCCGCCTCCCCGTCCGCGCGTGGTGTCCAGCAGGCCCTGCGCGGCCAGCGCCTGGACGATCTTCATGAGGTGGCTGCGCGAGATGCCATGCTGCCCGGCCACCTCGGTGATGGTCACGGGCTGCGCGCGCCCCTCGCAGGCGGCGCAATACATCAGTACGCGCAGGGCGTAGTCGGTCCATTGGGTGAGGCGCATGGCGTTTGCGTTGGATCAATCCGAAAGAGTCTCTTCGGATGAATCTTATTGCATAAAATATTCATCAGAAATGAATCTTTAAGGAGCCCCCATGAATGCACGCCTTCCCGATGCCCTGCCTGCCGCCACGATCGACTCCCGGCAGACGCTGGGCCAGATCGCCGTGTCGCTGCCCGGCGCCACGGCGGTGTTCCGCAGGCTGCACCTGGATTTCTGCTGGGGCGGGCAGGTGAGCCTGGCGCAGGCCGCGGCCGACAAGGGCCTGGACCTCGCCGCGCTGCAGGCCGAGCTTGCCGCCCTGCAACGCGATGGCGCCGCCCCCGATCCGGCACTGGACACCGGCACGCTGCTCGATCACATCGTGGCGCGCTACCACGAGGTCCATCGCGCGCAGTTGCCCGAACTGATCCGCATGGCGCGGCGCGTGGAGGCGGTGCACCGGGAGCATCCGCGGGTGCCTGCGGGCCTGGCCGACCTGCTGGAGGCCACGCAGGGGGAACTGCTGTCGCACATGCTCAAGGAAGAGCGCGTGCTGTTTCCCATGCTCCGGGGCGGCGGCGACGCCTTCGCGGGCCCGCCCATCGCCATGATGCGCGCAGAGCACACGGAGCACGGAGAGACGCTGGAACGGCTCGCGGCCCTCACCGGGCAGATGACGCCGCCGCCGGGCGCCTGCAACACGTGGCGCGCTCTCTACGCGGGGCTGGAGCAGTTCCGCGACGACCTCGTCGAGCACATCCACCTGGAAAACAACGTGCTGTTCCCGCGCTTCGACGGCACGGCCGCCGCACCCCGGGGCTGCGGCGCGACTGACGGTGCAGGCGCGTGCGGATGCCGCTGATACCGTGCAGGACAATCCACACCTTGCCATGCCCGACCAAGCCCCTCTTCCCGACACCATCGCCCCGTCCCCGCTGGACCACGGCGCCATCGCCGCGCTCGTCCACGGGTTCTATGCGGACGTGCGCGCCCATCCGCTGCTCGGCCCGGTCTTCGAGGAGGCTCTGGGGGACCGGTGGGAGCCGCACCTGGCGCGCATGGTGGATTTCTGGGCCACGGTGGCGCTGGGCGCGCGGAGCTACCGCGGCAATGTGCAAAAGCGCCACATGGCCCTGCAGGGCGTGACGCCCGCGCATTTCGCGGCCTGGGTGGGGCTGTGGAAGCAGCACACGGAGCGCCGCTTCGCGCCGGACGTCGCGCACGACCTGCAGCAGGCGGCGCATGGCGTGGCGCGCAACCTGTTCCGCGCCCTGATGGGGCGGCTGCCGGATTTCGCGGAACCCGCCGGCCACGGGCACTGAGCCCGCCATGGCCGGCCGGCCCTGTCAACCCTTGCGGGCGGCGCGCAGCGGTACCAGCAGGTGCGAGAGGCCGTTGTGGTCGATCTCGTGCATCAGCGCCAGCAGGCGGCCGATGTCGCCGGGCGGGAAGCCCTCGCGGGCGAACCAGTTGAGGTAGTTGCCGGGCAGGTCGGCGATCGCCGTGCCCTTGTGCTTGCCGTAGGGCATGACCACCGTGACGAGCCGCTCGAGCTGTGCCGGGTCCATGGCCGTACTCCCCCTCACCCGCCCGCGCGCCTGACCTTGTGGCCCAGCGCCTGGAGCGCCTGCATGACGCGCTCCACATGGTCGCCCTGCACTTCGATCACGCCGTCCTTGGCGGTGCCGCCCGTGCCGCAGGCGGCCTTGAGCTGCTTGCCCAGCTGGGCCAGCTCGGCCGCGGGCAGCGCCACGCCCTTCACCACGGTCACCGCCTTGCCGCCCCGGCCCTTGGTCTCGCGGGAGACGCGCACGATGCCGTCGCCCGCCGGCACCGCTGCCGCGCGCGCGGCGGCGCAGGCGCATTGCGCGACCGGCTGGCGGCACGCGGGGCACATGCGGCCGGATTCGGTCGAATAGACGAGGCCGCCCAGGTCGCTCAGGCGCATGGAAGGCTCCGGTGGAGGCCGGCGGCGGGGGCGGACGCGGAGGTGGCGGCAGGACTGGGCATGGCGCGATTATCCGGGGCATGCGGCGGTGCCGCACAATCCGCGGGGAGCGCCCCCGCGCTCCCTCTTGTTTTCCCGTTGTTGTTCCATGGCCGCTGCGTCTTCCATGCCCCGGCCCCCTGCCCTCCCGCCCGCCATGCCCTTTGCCGCCCTCGGCCTCTCGCCCGCCCTCGTCCACGCCGCCGGTGCCCTGGGCTTCGACACGCCCACGCCCATCCAGGCGCAGGCCATTCCCGCCGTGCTGGACGGGGGCGACGTGCTGGGCCGCGCGCAAACGGGCTCGGGCAAGACGGCCGCCTTCGGCCTGCCGCTGCTGCAGCGGCTCCTGCCGCAAGCGCAGCAGGCCGGCGCCCGCCCCGGGCCGCGGCGCCCGGGCGCCCTGGTGCTGGTGCCCACGCGCGAACTGGCCGCCCAGGTGGGCGAGGTGCTGCGCGACCTGGCGGGCCATCTGCCCGGGCCGCGGCTGAAGATCGCGATCGCGTGCGGCGGGGTGTCCATCAACCCGCAGTTGATGGCCCTGCGCGGCGGCGCGGACGCGGTGGTGGCCACGCCGGGCCGGCTGCTGGACCTCGTGGAGCACAACGCCCTGTCGCTCTCGCAGGTGCGGGCGCTGGTGCTGGACGAGGCCGACCGGCTGCTGGACCTGGGATTCGCCGAAGAGCTGCAGCGCGTGCTCGCATTGCTGCCGGCGCAGCGCCAGAACCTGCTGTTTTCCGCCACCTTCGAGCCGGGCGTGGCCCGGCTGGCCGAGGGCCTGTTGCGCGATCCGCTGCGCATCGAAATCGCCGGAGCGCCCGGCACGGCGCCCGACATCGCCCAGCGCGCCATCGCGGTGGAAGCACCGCGCCGCACCCAGCTGCTGAAGCAGTTGCTCACGCAGGAGCCCGGCTGGACGCGGGTGCTGGTGTTCGTGGCCACCCAGTACGCGGCCGAGCATGTCGCGGAAAAGCTCTACCAGTCCGGCATCTACGCATCGCCCTTCCACGGCGGCCTGAGCCAGGGCACGCGCCGGCAGGTGCTGCAGGAATTCCGCGACGAACGCTGGCAGGTGCTGGTGACCACCGACCTGGCCGCGCGCGGCATCGACATCGCCGGGCTGCCGGCCGTCGTCAACTACGACCTGCCCCGCGCCGCGGCCGACTACGTGCACCGCATCGGCCGCACGGGGCGTGCCGGCGCCAGCGGCGTGGCGGTCAGCTTCGTCACCCCCGAGGCCGCGCCCCACTGGCGGCTGCTCGCCCGGCGGCACGGCCTGCAGGCGCTGCCGGTGGAGCAGGTCGCGGGATTCGAGGTGGCGCTCGCGCCCGCTGCGCAGGAGACCGGCGCCACAGAGGATGCGCCCGCGCGCCCCGGCAAGCTGCCGCCGGGCACGGGCGGCATCAAGGGGCGGCGCCCGAGCAAGAAGGACAAGCTGCGGGCCGCTGCTGCGGCGGCC
The DNA here is from genome assembly GCF_900100305.1 of Paracidovorax citrulli. GTDB lineage: Bacteria > Pseudomonadota > Gammaproteobacteria > Burkholderiales > Burkholderiaceae_C > Paracidovorax > Paracidovorax citrulli. The sequence goes on from NZ_FNEY01000005.1 coordinate 62,827, forward strand.
GCCGCGCAGGCCGGCGGCACCGGGAACCCCACAGTGGATTGAGACCGGGCGACAGGCCGGCGGGCAGAGCCGGCGGGCCGCCGTTCAGGTGGCGTCAGTCCCCGCCGTCGCCTCCGCCATCCGAACCATCCGCGCCGCCGTCGGCACCGTCGCCGTCCTCGGCATGCGGGCCGTCGCCGCCGGAGTCCGCCGGCCGCGCGGCCGGCTTGCGGGGCATGCCTTCGCCGGGCTTGGCGACGATCTCCACGTAGAACTGCGCATCGCCGGACTGCGCCACGCCGTCGATCAGGCGGGTGATGTCTTCCACCTGCACGCTGCGCGCATCGTCCTGCGTGCGGCCGAAGCGGCAGTCGAAGTCCCAGTAGCGCGCGCCCTCGGGCAGCGCGCGGCGGCGCTCGCGGCGCAGGTAGCGGTGGATGTCGTGGCGGGCCGCGTCCAGCAGCCGGTAGCGGTTCTTGCCGTCGATATGGAGCACATAGGTCTTTCGCATGCGCCCATCGTAACCTGCCCGCGCCTGGGCACTATGATTTCAATAGCAACGCGCGACGAATGGAAAAGCTTCGCGGTGGCCCGGCGCGGCTCTAAACGCGCGGCGGTGCGGGATAGGCCGGGTCGGTGTAGCCCGGCGTGGAGGGGTGGCCCGGCGCCACCATGCCATCCACCAGGGCTTCGTCTTCCGGCGTGACGGTGTATTCGAGCGCAGGTGCGTAGTCCTGCCACTGGGCCAGGGTGCGCGGGCCCGCGATGACGGCGCTGACCGCCCGGTGGGCCAATACCCAGGCGGTGGCGAACTGGGCCAGCGTCACGCCGCGGGCCTCGGCGTGCCGCTTCAGTTCCTGCGCCAGCACCAGCGATTCGTGGCGGAATTCGGTTTCCGCGATGCGCCTGTCGCCCCGCCCGGCGCGCGTGCCGCCGCGGGCGCCTCGCCCGGCAGGTACTTGCCGGTGAGCACGCCGCGCGCGATGGGGCTGTAGGGCACCACGCCCAGGCCGTGGTGCGCGCAGGCCGGCAGGATCTCGACCTCCGGCATGCGGTTGAGCAGGTTGTAGTAGGGCTGGCAGACCACGGGCCCGGGCATGCCGATGCGCGCGGCGCCGTGCACCAGCTCGGCGATGCGCCACGCGCGGAAGTTAGAGACGCCCCAGTAGCGGATCTTGCCCGCGCGCAGCAGCGCATCGAGGGCGAAGAGCGGCTCCTCGAGGTCCATGCCCAGGAAATCGCGGTGCAGGTAGAGGATGTCCACATGGTCGGTGCGCAGGCGCGCCAGGCTGGCCTCCACCTCGCGCAGCATCCAGGTGCGGGAATAGTGGCTCTCGTTCACGCGGTCGGACATCCGGTTGCCCAGCTTGGTGGCCAGCACCCAGTCGTGCCGCTGGCCCGCCAGCAGGTCGCCCAGCATCGATTCGGAGGCGCCCCTGGTATAGACGTCCGCCGTGTCGATGAAATTCACGCCGCGCTCGCGCGCATCGGCCACGACGGCCGCGGCCTCGTCCCGGCCGGTCTGGTCGCCGAACATCATGGTGCCCAGGCAGAGGGCGGAAACCTGCAGGTTGCTGCGGCCGAGGCGGCGGTATTGCATGGGGCGGGCCTTTCAGGGAATGAGGCGCCCGCAGGGCGCGGGGAATATCGAGAAGAGGCGCCTCCACCGCCACGGCCCAATGCAAGGCCGCCGCGCGACGGAGGCCGGGGGTCAGTAGTGTGGCGGGATCTCGTCGCGCAGGCTGCCGCCGGGCGCGGTGCCACCCGGCTCGGGCAGTTGCTGCCGCAGCGCCGCCAGGGCGCGCTGCAGCGCGTCGATCTGCTGCTGCTGGCGATAGACGGTGACGTTGAGCTGGTCCAGCAGGTCTTCGGCGTAGCTGGCCTTGATCTCCAGCTCGTCGAGGCGCTCGGACGGGGTGCGGTCGGTGTCCGGCATGGCTCAGCCTCGCAGCGCCTGGCCGAGGCGCGCCACGCCTTCGCGGATCCTGTCCACGTCGGCCGTCGCGAACGACAGGCGCAGCGTGGCATGGTCGGGGTTCGCGCAGAAGAACGGCGTGCCCGGCACGAAGGCCACGCCCTTGTCGATGGCCTGCTTGGCCAGCACGTTGCCGTCGGCCACCGCGCCGCCCGCCCCCGTGAGCCGCGCCCACACGAACAGGCCGCCCTGGGGCTGCACGAAGTCGATCGCCTCGCCCAGCTCGCGGCGCAGCGCGTCGCCCATGGCCTGCGCGCGCTCGGCATACACGGCGCGTACCTTGGCCAGCGTGGCCGGCATGCGGCCCGAACGCAGGTACTGCGCGGCCGTGGCCTGCGCGAAAGTGCTGGTGTGCGCGTCGCTGAACTGCTTGCACATGGTGGCCTTGGCCAGCAGCTCGGCGGGCGCGATCAGCCAGCCCACGCGCAGGCCCGGGCTCAGCACCTTGCTGAGGCTGCCGCAGTGGGCCAGCAGTTCGCGGCTGCCGGGCACCGTGGCCGACAGCGCCAGCAGGCTGGGCGGCGGCGCCTCGCCGAAATACAGGTCGCCGTAGGGATCGTCCTCGACGACCAGCACCTGGTGGCGCACCGCCAGCTCCAGGATCCTGCGGCGGCGCTCCAGCGACAGCAGCGCGCCGCTGGGGTTGCCGAAGGTGGGAATGAGATAGACGAACTTGGGCCGGTGCTCCACGATGAGCCGCTCGAGCGCGTCGGCATCCACACCATGGCCGTCCACGGGTGCGCTTACCAGTTCGGCGCCGTAGAGGCGGAAGCACTGGATGGTGGCGAGGAAGGTGGGCCCTTCCACGATCACCTTGTCGCCGGGGCTGATGAGGGTCTTGCCCAGCAGGTCCAGCGCCTGCTGGCTGCCGGTGGTGACGATCAGGTCCTCGGGCCGCACGCCCTGCGCGCCCTTGGTGGCCATGAAGGCCGAGAGCTGTTCGCGCAGCGGGTTGTAGCCCTCGGTGGCACCGTACTGCAGCGCCGTGCCGGGCTCCTCGGCGAGCGCCCGCCCGCTCGCCTCGCGGATGCCCTCGACGTCGAACATCGCGCTGTCGGGAAAGCCGCCGGCGAAGCTGATGATGCCGGGCTTGCCCAGCAGCTTGAACAGCTCCCGGATGGCGGAGGTTTCGACGTTGTTCAGGCGGTCTGCGAATTGCATGGCGTGTTCACGGTGTGTTGGCGAAAGACCCCCATTGTCGCCAATGGCCGCGCATGTTTCATGCGTACGGTGCGCTGCGGGACAATGCACGGGCGAACCGCATCGACAACGACGCCCCACACCACCATGAAGACCGCGCAGATCGAACCCTTCTTCGCCGCGCTGAAGGCCGCCAATCCCCAACCCAACACCGAACTGGAATACACAACCGTCTTCGAGTTGCTGGCCGCCGTGCTGCTGTCGGCCCAGGCCACCGACGTGGGCGTGAACAAGGCCACGCGCAAGCTGTTCCCGGTGGCGGGCACGCCGCAGGCCATCCTCGACCTGGGGCTGGAAGGGCTGGAGGGCTACATCAAGACCATTGGCCTGTACCGCAGCAAGGCCCGCCACCTGATGGAGACGTGCCGCATCCTGGTGGAGCGCCACGGCGGCACCGTGCCGCGCACGCGCGAGGAACTGGAAGCCCTGCCCGGCGTGGGCCGCAAGACCGCCAACGTGGTGCTGAACGTGGCCTTCGGCCAGCCCACCATGGCGGTGGACACGCACATCTTCCGCGTGAGCAACCGCACCGGCCTCGCCCCCGGCAAGAACCCGCTGGCCGTGGAAATGCAGCTGCTCAAACGCGTGCCCGCCGAATATGCCGTGGATTCGCACCACTGGCTCATCCTGCTGGGCCGCTACGTCTGCCAGGCGAGAAAGCCGCGCTGCTGGGAATGCGTGGTGGCACCGTGGTGCGATTACCAGCCGAAGACGCCGGCGCCCTGAGGCCGGGCCCTGCTTCCTCTCTTTCCTTCCTTCTTTGTGCCGGGCGTTGCGAACCGGGGCGACTGGCTTCTCCGCATGTGGTTCGCGCGGGTGCAAGTGGTTGGGGGCAAAGGGAATTTTTCCTGGGTGAAACGAACGCGGCTACCCCGTGGAAGTGGACAGCGAGGTTGTCGCGCCCTGTCCGGGCGCGTGGATTGAAACAGCACGAAGGCCGACGCATTGAACCGGCGCATCGGGTCGCGTGCGCTCCGGCGGGCGCGAGCATTGCGCCACGCCCCCTACCAGCCAGTTTCCCAAACAGGATTTCCTGTCGGGAAACTGGCCTCAGTACCGCAACGCCGGACGGTCCAGTGAATCCAGGCGCATGGCGTCTTCCAGGATCGCTTCCGTCAGCTGCGGCGTGCTGGCAGGTCCTTCGCTCAGCCCGTAGGCCTGCTGCGCAGCATCGGCTGCAAGCGCATGCTGGGTTCGTGGAGAGTACTGTGCAAGCTCCTGCCGCGTACTCTCGGCCAAGGCGGGATCAATAACCGGAATCGAAGTGAAGATGGCGCCGGGTGTCGGATTGCGAAGACATTCGGCTTCCCATTGCTGCGCCGTGGCATGCAGCGAGGTTCGCGGGTCCTCGATCTGCGCCCTGACGGCCTCCATCCGCGCCCGCGCGTGGGTGGCAGCGGGCTTGTCGAAATGTTCGAGCACCGCAGTATTCCGCCCGTAGCCTTCGGCCCAGTGCGAATCCCGCAGCAGCACCGCCGGACCATCGCTCCACGAGTCGAGAACCACCATGGGCGGCGCTCCATGATACGCGCCGGTTCCCCTCGCGGGCGGCTGGTAGAGCGCATAGACATGTGCCTCTTCCATGTCGCGCACGGTCATCATGTGTCCGCCATCTTCCATGCGAATCGCATGCCGGCGGACGTTGATCGCCCCATTGTGGTCGCAGTTGCCTGCACCCATGGCCAACGCGCTGCCCGCCAGTACGTCGTCATCGCCTTCACCCAGGCAATAGGACACAGCGGTGTAGGAAGCGCTAAGTCCGCCGCTGAGTCGCAGATCGCTATCTACATTGCCGCGGCCACGAGTCAAAGCGAGCCGTGTTTCATGCACCGTTTCAGTGGCATCGGCCAGTCTCTGCCGGTCTCTGGCGCTGTCGATGGGCGAACCGTTGAGACGCATGCCGAGCTGATAGGCCACCTGCTGAACCTGGTGCGGCTGCAAAGGCAGTTGCTCCGCCCCGGCCCGGTTGCGCCTCGGCAACCCCGATAGGTGCGATGAAGCATGATCTCTTGGAAGACCACCTGTTGCTGCCTGCTCCGAGAGCCCAAAACCACGGCTATGTGTAACGGTTGGCGATGAGGCACCACTGCGTTTTGACGAGACGCATCCCATTTCTTCTTCACTCCAGTCCGAATTTGTATTGCAGCGACTCCTCAACGAAGCCGTGCAGGCTTTCTTGAGTATTTGCCATTCCTGCAGAAGCTTGGCTCCGGTTGCACGAAGCTTGATCCAGATGAGCGAAGCCGGCTTCCAGTGCCGACCCATCCACGATGCGGCGCGCGAGGGAGCCTGCGCGGGCGCCCTCACATCAAAGGCCCATTGACCCCCAACCGCATCGCCACCCGCCGCCCCACCGGCAACCCATGCGCAGCCTCCACGTCCATCACCCCCTGCAGCCGCGGCCCGGGCGGCGAGACCGGGCGGAACCCCAGCCTCGCGTAGGCCGGCGCGCTCCACGGCAGGTCGGCGAAGGTGGTCAGCGTCAGCGCCGCCAGGCCCTGCGTTGCGGCATGCTCCTGCGCGGCCTGGATGAGCCTCGTGCCGATGCCCATGCGCTGCCAGTCCGTGTGCACCGACAATTCCCAGAGATGCAATTCCTGTCCGAAAACCTCGGCATCCAGGAAGCCGGCCAGGTGGCCGGGCGCTGCCTCGGCCACCCAGACCGCGCCCCGCAGGATGAGCCGCCCGTGTTCCGCCGGCGCCATGCCGGGGCTGTCGGCCAGCCATTCCAGGCCGGCCGCGCCACGGAACAAGCCGGCCGCGGATTGCTCGATGGCCGGCAGGTGTGCCGCGTCCTGCAACGTGGCGGGGCGGATCCGCACGGCATGCGGCGGCGCGTGGCGCGGGGCCGCGGCGCCCGCCATCAGGCCCGCAGTTCCTTCAGCAGCTTGCCCACGTCCAGGCCGCGGGCGCGCTCCTGGATCTGGGGCGCGTAGCGTTGCTGCAGGCCCTGGGCCTCTTCGGCCGTGCGGGCGAAGGCGGACTTGAGCGCGTCGGTGCCCAGGGTGCGGCCACCGGCGTAGTAGCGCTGCGCGACCTTGCCCAGGGCGTAGGTGGTGGCGAAGGAGAACGCGGAGCCGGTGGCGGCGCTGCCCACGGCGCGGCCCAGGCCGCCCATCACCTTGCCCAGCAGGCCGCCCACCAGCTTGCGGCCGAACTGCTCGACATACTGCGAGGTGAGGCCCACGCCCACGGTGGCCAGGAAATCGGTGATGTGGCCCTTGTCGAGCTCGTAGCCATAGACCTTGCCGATGCGATAGACCAGCCGCGTCTGCAGCGGGATGATGGCCATGGAGGCGAGGGATTGCGGCAGCAGTTCCAGCGCGCCGTTCAGGATGGCGGCGTTGAGCACCATGGAATCGATCTCCGCATCGCTCACCGAGGCCGCACGCAGGCCGGGGGTGCCCGCTCCGCCTTGCGCGGATGCCGCCGCCGCGCCGGAAGCCACGGGCGCCGCGGCGACGGCGAGCGCGGCCGGGGGCACGTCCTCGCCCTCCACGGGCGCGGCCCGTACAGGGGCGCCGGCCAGCGCGTCGGCCTGCTCGGTGACGGCGCCGGCATCGGACGGGGCGATGGCCAGGGCCGCGCGCAGCCGCTCCAGGAACGCTTTTTCCTGGGCATTGCAGACGCCGTCGGCATCGCACACGCCCACGGCCATCTCGAAGGCCAGCAGGCGCTGCGCGGGCGTCTCGAGCGCGGCCACGGCGTCTTCCAGGCGCGCACGGCCGAGCAAGACGTCCTGGTAGGTCTTCATCAGGTCGGCACCGCTGGCGGCGCCCAGGGATTGGGCCAGCTCGCGGATATGCTCCCGCTCGCGCTCGTCCTTGTGGTCGTCGGCGAAGGCGGCCATCAGGGCCAGGGTCATGACGGCGCGGGTCTGTTCAGGCTGCATGCGAAGGGATCCTTGTCGGTGACGGTGGGTGGTGACGGGACAGGCCGCCGCGCCACGCGGTGGCGGGGCACCGGCTGCCTGCCCGACAGAGCGTAGCCGGTGCCGTTGGTTCCCTCCGCCGGCAGCCCATGCCGAATCAGCGTAGGCCGGGATCCCTCGCATTCACGCGGATTCATGCTCCTCGGACGATAGCACCACAGTGCGCGGCAGCCGGGCCGGAACGCATGGGCGGTTGACTGACATCAAGCCTTCCGCAGCGCCCGCACAATACCTGCCGGCCAGAAACAACATCACACACTCTGCGTGCCGGCCCTGCGGCGCGCACGGCCAGAAAGGCATCTTCTCCATGAGCACGCACACCCCTTCAGCGGCCGGCACGCCGCACCCCGAACCCCGCGCCTACACGGCCGAAGAGAAGCGCCACCGGGTCTTCTCGATCATGGCGGCCTCGTCGGGCAACCTCGTGGAATGGTTCGATTTCTACGTGTATGCGTTCGCGGCGCTGTATTTCGCGCCGGCGTTCTTCCCGAAATCGGACCCCACGGCCCAGCTGCTGAACACGGCGGGCGTGTTCGCCGCGGGCTTTCTCATGCGGCCCATCGGCGGCTGGCTGTTCGGCCGCATCGCGGACCGCTACGGCCGCAAGACCTCGATGCTGATCTCGGTCACCATGATGTGCGCGGGCTCGCTGGTGATCGCGTGCCTGCCCACCTATGCGGCCATCGGGGCCTGGGCGCCCTTCCTGCTGCTGGTGTGCCGGCTGTTCCAGGGCCTGTCGGTGGGTGGCGAATACGGCACCACGGCCACCTACATGAGCGAGGTGGCGCTGCGCGGCCAGCGCGGCTTCTTCTCGTCGTTCCAGTACGTGACGCTGATCGGCGGGCAACTGCTGGCGGTGCTGGTGATCGTGATCCTGGAGACGCTGCTGTCCGAGGCCGAGCTCAAGGCCTGGGGCTGGCGCATCCCGTTCATGATCGGCGCCATCTCGGCGGTGGTCGCGCTGATGCTGCGCCGCACGCTGCACGAGACGCAGAGCGACGAGAACAGGAAGAAGGACGACGCGGGCACCATCGGCGGCCTGTTCCGCCACCACAAGGCGGCCTTCTTCACGGTGCTGGGCTACACGGCCGGCGGCTCGCTGATCTTCTACACCTTCACGACCTACATGCAGAAGTACCTCGTGAACACGGTGGGCCTGCCGATCAAGACGACCAGCTACGTGATGACCGGCGCGCTGTTCCTCTACATGTGCATGCAGCCCCTCTTCGGCGCGCTGTCGGACCGCATCGGGCGGCGCAACAACATGCTGCTGTTCGGCGCGCTGGGCGCCATCGGCACGGTGCCGATCCTCACCACGCTGCAGCACGTGACCAGCCCGGTGGCGGCCTTCGTGCTGATCGTGGTGGCGCTGGCCATCGTGAGCTTCTACACCTCGATCAGCGGCATCGTGAAGGCGGAGATGTTCCCGCCCGAGGTGCGCGCGCTGGGCGTGGGCCTGGCCTACGCGGTGGCCAACGCGATCTTCGGCGGCTCGGCGGAGTACGTCGCGCTGGGGCTGAAGACGCTGGGGCACGAGTCGGCGTTCTTCTGGTACGTGACGGCGATGATGGTCGTGGCTTTCCTGGTGAGCCTGCGGCTGCCGCGGCAGGCGAGCTATCTGCACCACGATCATTGATCCCATCGCAGGGGGCGAGGCGCGCGACGGCCCCCGCATTGGCACCGTGAGCGCGGATCGGACTGATCCGCGCCAAAGTCCTGAAAACCCACCCGCCAATCAACGGTTCATTGATTGCAACCGCCTGTTCTTATGCGATGGACGAAAAAGCCGATCTCCTCCTTTTGCATTTGATCTCCGTGCATGGTCGAGACCTTGCCACCCACTTTCAAAACCTTTTCCTCATACGACTGTAAGTCCCGGGCTCCAGCCTTCTTCATTCCGCAGAGCGCATAAAGCTTGGCGACGCTCGTTGAGGAAGCATCATCAATCACCCCCGAGAAGAACTTCACGGCATTGGGATTTTGCTCCGCGCCCGAAGGGGCCACGGTGCGCACACCGGCCAGCCGGTCCGCATGGCCCAATGCCTGCGCGAGCCGCAGCAGCATGGCCTCCCAACGTTCACCGCCCGTGACGATGCCGAAGCGGCCATGGCGCGCGACCGCCAGGAAGGACGCTTCGGCCAGCCCGGTGACCGGCACGGGGCTGCATTCCCGGAGCGCGAACAGGCCCGGGTCGCCGAAGCAGCCGATCAGCACGGCGTCGGGCGCGGCTCGATGAGGCGGCGGGCCTCGAACACCTCGCGGGCCTCGTCCACCGTGGGGCGGGCGATGGAGGCGCCGCGCCGCGGCGTGAGCGTGAGCGTGACCACCTGCTCGCCGGCCAGGCGCACGAGCACCGGCCGCACGCGGGTGCGCGGGACGCCGGGCCCCTCGCCGGCCGGCCAGGGCCTGGCCGGACGCGGTGCGGTCCTGGCGCGGGCCGCGCCGCCGGAGCTGCGCCGCCGCTTCGCGGGGTGGCACTCCGCTTCGGATCGGACACCCGGCGGGCAGGGCCGCTGGACGATCATGGCGCCCAACAGTACAACGGGGGCGGCGTGCCGCTCCTGCAGACCCTTTTGGAGCCTTCGATGACCGATGTCCGGTTCAGACATTCCGCCGGCGTGGCGCATACCGCCGCACGCCAACCCACCTTCGCCCCCGAATCCGCGCCCGAGCGGCCGCGTTCCGTGCTATCCAGCAGCACCGGCCTGTTCGGACGCGGCGGCATGCAGGCCGCGCACGGCGGCGCCGGCATCCAGCCCCGCTCCGCGCTGCCCGGCATGGCACCGCACGGGCATGCCAGCCGGGACTTCCACCCCGGAGCCCTGCACGGGCCGGCGCATGGCTTCGGGCATGCCGCCCACCTGCAGCCGCCCGCGCACACGCCGCCGCCGATGCACTTCCAGGCCTTCCAGCCGCCCGCCTATGCCGCGCCGCACTACGGGATGGGCCACGGGGGCCACGCGGCCTACCCCGCGGCGGGCCATGCGCTCCCGGCGTTCCAGCAATTCAACCCGCACCACCTGGCGCAGCAGAGCAGCGCCTTCCACTACCAGGCGCCAGCGCACGGCGTGGAGGCGTCGGGCGGACGGTCGCTCAACTCCTTCATCTACGGCGCGTCGATGCTGCAATCCACGCTGATGTCGCCCATGGCGGCGCTGGGTTACTTCTCGCACCGGCTCAACCCGTTCTCCGCGTTCAGCACTTTCGTGAGCTTCCCCCACTTCTTCTGAGCAAAGGCCCCGCCCCATGGACGCAACCACCACGCCGGACGCACCGGCCCGCACCGCCCTCCCCGCTTTCGTGATGCCGCCGGACAGCCCCGGCGAACCCTTCGACGCGCGGGCGCTGCTCGCGCGCTACGTGCTGCGCGATTTCAGCCAGGCCGTGGCGGAGGTGGAGCAGGCGCTGCTGGCCGCGCAGGACGGTGGAGCCCACGCTTCGGCAGAGGCGCCCGGCGAAGAAGCCCGCCGGGAATTCGCGCGCCAGTTGGTCGCCGGGGCCTGGCTCAACCGCCACAACCCCGGCTGGGACCCGCGCCGCCCCGAAACGCACCAGCCCCTGCCGGACGACCCGCTGGTGGCGCTGCTGCAGGAGATGGCCGGCCGCGAGACCGGCGCCACGGCCTGATCAGTCGCGCTGGCGCGAGACGCCGGCCTGCTCGAAGCTCGCCATCTCGCGCAGGATCGCGCAGGCGGAAACGAGCAGCGGCCACGCCAGCGCCGCGCCCGAACCCTCGCCCAGGCGCAGGCCCAGGTCCAGCAGCGGCTCCGCTCCCAGCGCGGCGAGCAGGTGCGCATGCCCCGGCTCGCCGGAGCGGTGCGAGAACACGCAGCATTCCAGCACGGCCGGTTCGATGCGGCTGGCCACCAGCACCGCGGCGCTGGTGATGAAGCCATCGACCACCACCACGCGGCGCTCGGCCGCGGCCTGCAGCACGGCGCCCGCCAGGGTGGCCACCTCCAGCCCGCCCAGGGCGGCCAGCGCGTCGAGCGGCGCGGTGGCGGCGGCATTGGCCTCCAGCGCCTGCCGCAGCACGGCCCGCTTGCGCGCGATGCCGTCGGCGTCCAGCCCCGTGCCGGCCCCGGTGCAGTCCTCCAGCGCGACGCCGCACAGGCGCGCGAGCAGCAGGCTGGCGACCGAGGTGTTGCCGATACCCATTTCACCCAGAAGCAGCGCGTTGCCCGGCAGGGAGCGGACGATGGAGCGGCCGTTCTCCACGGCCTGCGCGCACTGCTGCGCCGTCATGGCGGGACCTGCCGACGCATCGGCGGTGCCGGCCGCCACCCGGCAGTGGCTCAGCAGGCGCGGCATGCCCGGGGCGCCGTCACGCGGTGGGACGGATGCCGCCACGCCGCAGTCGGCCACCGTGAGCGCCAGGCCGTGCTGGCGCGCGAGCACGCTCACCGCCGCGCCGCCCGCCAGGAAGTTCTCCACCATCTGGGCGGTGACTTCGCTGGGATAGGCCGAGACGCCGCGCGCGGCGATGCCGTGGTCCGCCGCGCAGACCAGCATCTGCGGCGCGTGCAGCTCCGGCGATTCGGTGCCGAGGATGCAGCCGATGCGCACGGCCAGCGCCTCGAGCCGGCCGAGCGCGCCCAGCGGTTTGGTCTTGTGGTCCATGCGGTGGCGCAGGCGCGCGGCCAGGGCTGCATCCTGCGGGCGCACCGTGGCGCCGGCCGGGGTGGGGTCATTCGTGGTCATGATGGTTTTCGGAGTCCAGGAAACGCACCGCGGCAGGGCACGGTGCCGCGATCATCATCGGCCCGCGCGCCGCGCCGCGCGCCAGGCGGGGTCGAACCATTCGTCCACGCCGCGCGCCAGCCGGTCGAACACCGCGTCCAGCGTCGGCACGTCCGCGCCGAAGAGCGCGCGCAGCGCGACCGCATCCTCGAACAGGCCGTGCAGGTACAGGCCCAGCACGTTGCCGCGCGCGTTCTGCCATGCCAGGCCGGGGATGGCTGCGTGCGCCACGTCGCCGGCCGCGGCCATGGCCGGATGCTGCGCCGTGCGGCCGTGGCGGATCTCGTAGCCCTGCACCGCCACGCCCGAGAGCGCGCTCCACGCGCCCCGCAGTGCGCCGAAGGCGGTGCGCGTGCGGCGCACGGTCTTGGCCGGATCGAACGCGGTGACCAGCGGCAGCAGGCCCAGGCCGGGCGCGTTGCCGTCCACGCCGTGGGTGTCGATCAGCGCCTCGCCCAGCATCTGCAGGCCGCCGCAGATGCCCAGCACGCGGCCGCCGCGCGCGGCGTGGGCGGCGATGGCGGCATCCAGGCCCTGGGCGCGCAGCCAGGCCAGGTCGGCCGCGGTCGCCTTGGAGCCGGGCAGCACGATCCAGTCGGCGCCGGCCACCTCGGCCGGGCTGCGTGCCCAGACGAGCCGCAGGCCCGGCACGCCCTTGAGCGGCTGGAACTCGTCGAGGTTGCTGATGCGCGGGTACGCCACCACCGCCACCGTGGTGTGCACCGCGCCGCCGGCGCCCGCGCGCACGTGGCCGGCATCGTCGAACACGCCGTCTTCCTCCGGCAGGCCGTGGCGCCACTGCATGGGAATGGTGGCCACCGTGGGCACGCCCGTGCGCTCGCGCAGCATGTCCGGCGCGGGCGCGAGCAGCGCGGCGTCGCCGCGGAACTTGTTGAGCACGAAGCCCTGGATCAGCGCGCGCTCGTCCTCGGGCAGCAGCGCCCAGGTGCCGTAGAGGTGGGCGAAGGCGCCGCCGCGGTCGATGTCGGTCACCAGCAGCCCGTGCGCGCCCGCGTGCCGCGCCACGCGCATGTTGACGATGTCGTTCGCGTGCAGGTTGATCTCGGCCGGCGAGCCCGCGCCTTCGATCACCACGACGTCGTTCTCGGCCCGCAGCGCGTCGAGCGCCGCGGCCACGTGCGGCCAGACGTGCACGCTGCGCCCGCGCCAGGGCATGCGCGTGAGTTCTTCGCTCACCTGCCCCATCAGGACCACCTGGCTGCGCGTGTCCGCCTCGGGCTTGAGCAGCACCGGGTTCATGCGCACCTCGGGCTCGGTGCGTGCCGCCAGCGCCTGGAAGTACTGCGCGCTGCCGATCTCCCCCTGCCCGCCGCCCGGCGCCGCCACCACGCGCGCGTTGTTGCTCATGTTCTGCGCCTTGAACGGCGCGACGCGCAGGCCCTGGTCGCTGAACCAGCGGCACAGCGCCGTGGCGAGCCAGCTCTTGCCGGCGCCGCTGGAGGTGCCGAGGACCATGATGCAGCGGGCGGTCATGCGGCCTCCGGCGCCGTGCAGGCGGCCCCTTCGCCGGAGGATGGACGGCGCGCAGCGTTCGCGGACCGGGGGAGCCGTTCGGATGCGGTACGGGGATGGTCTGGGATGGGGATCACGGCACGGCGGCAGGGAAGGTGGGCGCCCGTCCGGTCGGATGGCCGCCCGGATCGCGCAATGCGCCTATTGTCCCCTGCGCAGCGGTGCCCGAATGCGAGGTTCGCGGACCAGGCTGGCGGCTCAGCCCTGCGGCGGCTGCCCGTTCGATGCCGACACGCCGCCATCCACCGGCAGCACCACGCCGGTGACGAAGCCGGCGTCCGGGCTCGCGAGGAACGCGATCACGGAGGCGATCTCCTCGGGCTCGGCGCCGCGGCCCAGGGGAATGCGTTCGGCGAACTTGGCGAGCAGCTCGGGATCGCTCTTGATGTCCTCCGTCATGCCGGTGAAGGTGAGGCTGGGCGCCACGGCATTCACGCGCACGCCGTCCTTGCCATGGTCCAGCGCGAGCGCGCGCGTGAAATTGGAGACGGCGCCCTTGGAGGTGTTGTAGAAGCTCATGTCCCAGTCGCCGCCCAGGCCCGAGACCGACGAGGTGTTGACGATGCAGCCCCGGGTCTTCAGCAGGTGCGGCATGGCGGCGCGCGCGCCGTGGAACACGCCGGAGACGTTCGTGGCGAGGACGCGCTGCCAGTCGTCCAGGCTGGCCTCGGTGACCTTGCCCTGCACGGCGATGCCGGCGTTGTTCACCATGACGTCGAGGTGGCCGAAGCGCTGGACCGTGGCATCCACCAGGGCCTGGACGTCTTCGAACTTCGAGACATCGGCCGGGTGCGCGAGCGTGCGGTCGGCCGGCAGGTCGGCGCGCGTGGCGGCGAGCTTGTCGTCGCTCAGGTCGGCGATGGCGACCATCGCCCCTTCCTGCGAGAAGCGGCGCGCGGTGGCGGCACCGATGCCGGAGCCCGCCCCGGTGACGATGACGACCTTGCCGGCGAAGCGCCGGGACGGGATGGATGAGCCGGACTGCGAAGATGGGGATGCCATGGGACGTTCCTTTCGTGGAGTCTGCGTGGAAAGCAAACGTCCATTTTTCGCGCGGCCCGCCTCCGCGTTCGTGCGCCTTCGGCGCCGTATGCCTGTCGGAGGGCATCCCGCCGGCGGGCGCCGCCAGCCCGCCAGCGGGCCCGGCAGCGCGCCCGTGCAGGGCAAGGGCGCCAGGCTCTTCAGCGCCGGACCATGCGGTCCATGATGTGCTCCAGCGCCGCCGCGGCGTCCGTGCAGCGCCCGGTGTGCACGGGCGAGGTCTGGATGATCGCGCTGCGCCGCGCGGTGAGCCAGTGGAAGCGCGCCCGGTAGGGCAGCGCCGCGATCGGACCGCAGCCCGGGTCGCCGGCGCAGATGGCCACGATGGCGCCCAGGTGGCGCCGCACCGTGTCCAGGTCGGCCTGCGGGTCGAGCGCGAGCAGGCGCGCCTCGTCGAGCGCGGTCGCGGCCTGCAGGAAGCCGGAACGCTGGCACGAGAGGATCACGCCGGCGTTGATGAATTCCTCGCGCTCCACGCGCGGCACCACGCGCACGATGGCGTAGTCATAGACGTCAGCCGCGTGCATCGATCGCCCCCTGCAGCCAGGCCTGCCGGCCCGCGAGCCGCGCCAGGAAATAATCGACGTAGGCCTGCCGGTGCGCCGCCGGATCGGCGAGCGGACCATCGCCCTCCCCGTCCCCATGGCCCTCGGCCGCCTGTGCCAGGAACAGGTCGGGCACCTCGGCCAGCACCGCCTGCAGGCATTCTGGAGTGAGGCGCGCAGCCAGCCCGGCATCCACCGCCGCCAGTTCCGTGGCCAGGGGCAGCAGCACATGGTCGGCGATCGGCGCGAACGGTTTGGCGGGCTGCGCCACCGTGCCGTTCCAGGCGTGGTGGAAGGTGAGCGACGCGCCATGGTCGATCAGCCACGGGTCGCGGTGCCACACCAGCAGGTTGGTGTTGCGCGCGGTGCGGTCCACGTTGCCCACCAGCGCGTCGAACCAGACGAGGCGCGACGCGAAATCGGGCGTGACGCGGTCCACCGCCGGATCGAAGTTGACCGCGCCGGAGAGATAGTCGAGCGCCACGTTCAGCCCCGCGCTCGCGCGGATCAGGTCCTGGATCTCGGGGTCCGGCTCGGTCTGCGCGAGTGCCGGATCGAGCTGGGCCAGCACGATCTCGGGCACGGGCAGTTCCAGCGCACGGGCGATGCCGCCGGCGATGATCTCGGCCATGAGCGCACGCACGCCCTGCCCGGCACCGCGGAACTTCAGGACATAGACGCCGAGGTCGTCGCCCTCCACGACGGCCGGCATGGAGCCGCCCTCGCGCAGCGGCGTGACGTAGCGGCTTACGGTGATGGTACGCACGGCGGGGCTTTCGCGACAAGAGATGAGAAAAGGGCACCCATGGTAGTGCCCTCTTCGCCGGGGAGGGCAGTTTTTCGCCCATGCACCGGGTGCGCAGCGCATGCGTGCGCATATTCGGAATTTTCACGCCCGCCCACGCTGAGCCCGCCCCGCAAGGGTATCCGATGCCTCTACAGTTCATTTCCATCCATCGCCTGGATGCCGTCCGCGCAGCCTTTCCATTCGGCAACACGCCGACGGGCAGTTCATCCCGCCCCCGCGCCGGAGAATCTCCCAGACTCCCCCGTCCCCAAGGACTGTCGCCACGCAGTACCGGCGCAAGACAACTGCCCTGTCCCGTGGCCCGGGAGGCCGCAGCCCAACCGGCAGTGGCGCTCGAGCGCTCGCGCCTCGGCTGGACGCAGGCCGGAACCATCGCAGACCGGTGCATCCACAAGGCCCTGTCCCTGCTGGGCCTTCGCACGGCGCGCGACCAGGCAGCGGATTTCATCCGCTTCATGGCCGATGCGGACGGCCAGCCCGGCACTTCCTCGTTGCCGCTGGGGGACGGCTGGGTGCGCAATACCCGGAGGGTGAAAGACCAGGTCGCCACGCTGGACCTGCGCATGGACGGGCACGGCTCCGTCATTGATGTGCGACGCCCTCCGCGTGGCTCCCGGATTCCCGAAGGCCAGGAACGGGAGGCCTTCGCCACGGTGCTCGAAGAGATGCGCAACCGTGGTAAGGACACGCTGCGAACGGTGCCCGTCCACTACGTGAACCGCAACACGCATGGCTATTTCCTGCCCACGCACGGATATGTCGTGGCAGGCGATCCTGGCAAGGGGCGCAAGAGCGGTGCCGTGCTCTACGGGGTCGGAGGAGACCCCGTCCGCGGTCCGGTCCTGCTGGACCGCCCGCTCTTGAAGCACCTGCTGTCCAGCATGGACAAGGCCGGGCCTGCACGCTTTCCAGCGGCCGTCCGCGCCACTATCGCGCAACTGGCCGGGCAACGGTTCGCAAGCCGCGAAGATTTCTTCAACGGCTACCGGTCCGTGCGCGGTGACGCCGTGGATCCTGCAGCAATCCGCAAGGAAGTCGCCTCGATTTACCGGCTGCTCCCCATGAACACCATGGAGTTGTGGCCGAAAACGACGGGCGACTACCGCGCTCCCCGGCCCCCGGCACCGGAACGGGACATCCGTGCGTTCGAAAGCCCGCCGCAAGGGTTGGCGCGCAAGGTATACATGCGCCGGATCGAGGGCGCGCGCCAAACCGACCTGCAGGACGCCAGGCGGCAGTTCCTGCTGCACCGGCTCTACCAGGACGAGTTGATGGGCCGCGACGGATCGGGCTTTCCTCCGGAATCCGTGCAGCCGCGGGCGGACTCGCCACGGCGCCATCGACTGGTGGAGAATACGCCGCGCTTCCAGCGCCTTCCGCCCCATGCGTCGGGCAAGGTCGGCAACTGCAATTCGGGTGCGGCGTCCCTGCTGCAGCGTGCCATGGACAACCACGCGCGCAGCACGCCCGGCGCACGGGCCGGCAAAGCGGCAGCAGCAAGCGTTTTCGGATTGGGTTCAGGACATCGCATCGACCTCTGGGATCCCTTGCAGGATGCTCGGACGGGGGATCAACCATGAGGGCATCTTCGGTCCGCGACACCCCTGCAGTCCGTCCGCCCGCTGCTCCGGAGCGCAATCCCAGGAACAACGGCAGCGCCAGGACCGGTACGGCGGCATGGGCCGCCTGCTTTCCGTTCGGCCCGGCGAGAACCTGTGCGGCCCCCGCATCCCCCAGGAACGCCAGGCTCTCCCCCCCGTCGGCTGCGCCGGCAGATTCCGCCAGGCGCGCCGCCCGGGCTGGCATGCACGCCCAGGAATCCCCGGCAGCCGCAGCAGGTACATCCGGCTCGCGGAATCTGGTCGCCGACCTGCAGGCGGAGCTGAGCCAGCGGTGGCCGGCACGCTTTTGCCACGTGGACGATTCAGCGCTCGTCCTGGATACGGTGCCATCCAGCGAGGACCGGCAGAAGCGGCTGATCCACCTGACGATCGAATCGGCGGACCGGCTGGCCATCATGACCTCCTTCAGCATCCATCCGACCAAGGACCATGAACCCGGCCATGTCTCCGGCACCACGTTCGCCATGATGGAGGCGCTGGCACGGCGGCAGCACGACCCGGACTTCACCTTCGTGCTCCTGTACAACGACAACAAGCTGCAGCGGAATGCCGCGATCGCGGCAGTGGTGGGGCAGAACGTGACGGCCAACATGTCGCTGCGCAACGAAAGCCGGGTTCCGGGCACCATCACATGGCCGTCGGTGGTCCGGGCCTACAACGCCATGCAGGCGGACGACGGATTGAAGATCGGCACGTTGCGTGCCCGCGTGTATTTCGTGGCGGCCAAGGCCCGGGGCGCCGCCGGCTCCCACCACAACAAGTTCTGCATCAACGACCGCGGTGTGGCTGCCACCCTGGGCGCAAGCATCGCCAACAAAACCAAGGACGGATGGATGGACGGCGGCTGCATCGCCCTGTCGGCCCGCCTGGCCGGGAGCCAGCGCGACTATTTCCTCGATGAGCTGATGGGAGAACACGCGGTGCGCTGTGCGCGCCTGGTCTGCCAGGACGGGCTTGCCGTCATGGACCCTGTGGAGCAGCCTGCCGCTGCGCTGGGCACGCTGAGGGACATCGCCGTGCGCTCGCCTTTCGATCCGGGAACCGGAGAAGCCGGCCAGCACCCCATGCACGCAGCGCTCGCCAGGGCTGGCATCGCGTTCACGGGGAACCGGCAGAAGGTGCTCTGGCTGCAGAATCCATCGAACGGCTACCGGAACATGTTCTCGGAAGGCGGAAGGATAGAAGGCAAGCCCATCGGCTTCGCCCTGGCGAAGATCTTCGCTAGTACAGGACCGGGCGATACGCTGGACATTGCCGGGAAGAAGCTGGGGACCGAGGCCTTTGGCCTCATCGGCGAAGCACTCGCCAGGGGCTGCAACGTCAACATCCTGGTGGACCGCTCCAGCAGGGGGCTGGTGGATTTCGCGGCACGCAGGCTCTACGGAGACAAGGCGAAACCGCCTGCAGGCCACCTCACGGTCAAACACTATGCGCCTGGCGAGTCTCTGGCGCACGAACTGCAGATCAACCTGCGCAGCGAAACGGTGCTGCACGCCAAGAACTATCTTCTCACCCGCAGTGACGGGTCCTGCATCGTCATGACGGGCTCCTACAACCTGGACGGGCAATCGCATTACCGGTCCAACGAGAATCTGATGGTCTTCGAGACCAGCGATCCGACGTTGCGCCGCGCGCTGTTCAACGATATTTACCAGGGCAGTGACGGCGAAGCGAGTCACTACCCACCCAAGCGCTGAAGGCTGGTCGAACGGCCGTGCCCTCGTGTGCAGATCAGCGCATGCCACGGCAGGCCTGAAAGAGGGCATGCTGCGCGAGCGGATCCAGGACGCCGAGCCGCACCCAGCCCCTCAGCCCGAAGGAAGCGGCATCCCTTACCTTGACCCCCTGCGCGCGCAGGCCAGTCAGCCACGCCGCCATATCGCCCTGCGGCGGCATGGCGGCGAAATAGTTGGCGAGGCTGCCCGGCCAGACGTCCCATCCCAACTCCTGGCTGAGGAGAATTTGGGCCGCCTTCCATGCGCGCAGCGTGCCGAGCGACGCGGCCAGCCAGTCCTGCACCTGCGGCGCCACCCAGGCCGACAGCATCGCCACTCCGTGCGCGCCGATCGGCCAGGAGGGCGCCAGGGCCTGCAGCGCATCCAGCACGTGCCGCGGCACGCAGGCCGGGGCGATGGCATAGGCAGCGCGCACGCCCGTGAGGCCCAGGGCCTTGTTGGGCGTCCAGAGCTGCCAGGCATTCGTGGGCAGCGGGCCGCCAGCGGCCTCCAGCCGCAGGGGCGCATAGGCGCAATCGACGATGCGCAGGCCGGCATCCGGGGCGGCGGCGCCACGGCATGCCCGCGCGCGCCATGCCTCCAGCGCGGGATCGGGCGTGCCGAGGGGACTGCCGGGTTCGCAGGCCCAGTGCAGCAGGGCCTTCCCGGAATCCTTCTGCCCATCCGCCTCTGCTTCCGGCACCGGCGATGCGCGCAGCGGCAGGCCCCAGGCCCGGGCCGCGCGCGCATAGTCGCCATAGGCGTGCGCAGGCACCACCACCCCGGCGACGCCCTGCCGCGCGGCCCACGCGGTGAAGCGGTGGATGAATTCGCTGGCGCTCGCGGCCGGCAGGATGCGCCCGGGCGCCACGCCGTGCCAGGCGCCCAGGGCCTCGCGCAGCGCGGTGTAGGCCGGATCGGGGTAGCGCGCGGCGTCGGCCCCGCGCACGGCGGCCAGGGCGGCCGGACAGGGCCCGCAGGCGTTCGCGTTGGTGGAAAAATCGTGCAGCGGAACGCCCAGCGCATCCGGGCCGCCGTGCACCGGCAACCCCTGCGCGGCTGCGCCACCGTCGAGCGCCTCTGGCGTCATGGCAGCACGCCTCCCAGGGCGGCATGCAGGGCACCATGCAGGACGACACGCAGCCACTCCAGCGCCCATATCGCCGCCAGGGCGAGCGGCAGGCACCATGCCACGACCCGCGCGGCCAGCACGGCGGCCCGGTGGGTGTCCGCCGGGGCCGCGGCCCTGCCGCGGCGGTGCAGGGTGTACACGCCGGGCTTGCACAGCCGCACGTCCAGCGCGAGCGCCATCGCGGCCATCGGCCAGCCGCTGTTGGGCGACGGTGTCCGGCGCGCCTGCCGGGCCACCGCGGCCCAGCGCCCGCGGCGCGCGCACAGCGCCAGCAGCACCGCCGTGATGCGCGCGGGCACCCACGAGAGCACGTCGTCCGCGCGCGCCGCCCACTTGCCGGCCCACTGCCAGTAGCGCCCGCCGCGCATGCCGGGGTAGCCCCACATGGCATCCGCGGTGTTGGCGAAGCGGTAGAGCGCCGCGCCGGGCAGCCCCAGCAGCGCGAACCAGAAAAGCGGCGCCACCACGGAATCGTTCAGGTTCTCCGCCAGCGATTCGATGGCGGATTCGCGCACCTGCACGGCCTGCAGCGCGTGGACGTCGCGGCTCACCAGACGCGACAGCCGCTCGCGGCCGGCCTCGAGCGATTGCGCCAGCGCATCCTCCACGGCCACGACCTCGTCGCGCAGCATGCGCCAGGCCAGCAGCGGCTTGAGCAGCAGGGCCAGCACGGGCACCGCCCACCATGCGGGCAGTTGCCGTGCCGCGTGCTGCAGCGCCCCGGCGGCACCGGCCACCACCGAGGCCATCAGCAGCCAGGCCGCCGCGCCCAGCACGAACGCCCGGGCATCCGCGGCCACCGGCTGCGCGGGCGCGATGCGCTCGCCGCACCAGTGCAGCGCGCGCCCCATCCAGACCACCGGATGCAAGGCCACCGGCGGCTCGCCCCACCACCGGTCGATCGCCAGCGCGGCCGCGAGGGCGGCAGCCCAGGGCAGCGCGGCCAGCAGGGCCTGCAGCAGCGCGGAGCCTCCGTCAGCCATCCCCGGCCCCGCCGTTTTCGCTGCCGGACAGCCAGCGCGCCGGGCGTCCCCAGCCCCCGTCGAACACCACCGAGGCCAGCGGCGCGCGGCGCGCCCAGCGCTCGCGCTCCAGCATGGGCGATGGATAGAAGCCATGCACCGGCCCCAGGCAGAGCAGCGCGACCGGCTCGGCGCCGGGCGGCAGGCCCAGCAGGCGGGCGACGTCAAGGGGGTCGAAGATCGACACCCAGCCCATCCCCAGCCCTTCGGCGCGCGCGGCCAGCCAGAGGTTCTCGATGGCGCAGCCCACCGAGGCCACGTCCATGTGGGGCATGGTGCGGCGGCCGAACACGTGCGCATCCCGCCCGTCGGCCAGTACCACCGCGATCAGCTCCGCCGCATCGAGGATGCCTTCCAGCTTGAGCCGCAGGAACTCCTCCTGCCGCCCCGCGCCCTGCACCGCCGGCCCGGCCGCATCCGGCGCGGGGCTGGCTCCCAGCACCTCCGCCGTGCGCAGGCGTTCGGCATCGACGCAAGCGTGCAACTGGCGCCGCAGCGCGGCATCGGACACGCGGATGAAGCGCCAGGGCTGCATGAAGCCCACGCTGGGCCCCTCGTGCGCGGCGCGCAGCAGGCGCTCGAGCACCGCGGGCTCGACGTGCCCGCCCGCGAAGTGGCGCATGTCGCGCCGCTCGCGGATGGCGCGGTAGATGGCCTCGCGCTCCGCGGCACTGTAGGCCTCGCCCGCTGCCGCGCCGGATTCGCCGGGTGCCATGCCTTTGCCTCCCGTATGCAAGCGTCAGTCCTCGATGCCGCGCTGCGCCGGCACGCCGGCCTGGAACGCATGCTTGACCAGACCCATCTCGGTGACCGTGTCCGCCAGGTCGATCAGTTCCTTCGGGCAGCGGCGCCCCGTCAGCACCACATGCACGTCGCGCGGCCGATCGCGCAGCGCCTGCACCACCTCCTGCAGCGGCACCCAGCCGTAGATGAGCGGATAGGTGACCTCGTCGAGCACCACCAGGAAATGCCCGCCGCCCAGGATGGCGTCCCGCGCCCGTTCCCAGCCGGCGCGGGCGAGCGCGGCCGAATGCTCCAGGTCGCGGCTCTTCCAGCTGAAGCCGTCGCCCAGTCCCTCGATGGGAATGCCGAGCTGCTCGAACACACGGTGCTCGCCGAAGCGCGCGCTGGGCACCTTCATGAACTGGAAGATCTTCACCGGCTTGCCGCGGCCGTGCGCGCGCAGCGCGAGGCCGAAGGCCGCCGTGCTCTTGCCCTTGCCGTCGCCGGTATGCACCAGCACGAGGCCGCGGCGCTCGCCGTCCGGCTTCTCCGAGCGGCGCTCGGTGGGGGGAGATTCGATCTGCATGCGAAACAAAGATGAATGGGAGAAGAAAAAGATCCGGTCCGGCACGCTGGCATCAGCCGCCGGGCGCGGCGGGACCGACGCACGGTACCGCCACGCGCAGGCCGTCCACCTCGCGCACGCGGATGCGGTGGCCGAACACGGCCTCCAGCGCCGCATGGGTGGCGGGATCATCGCCCGGCCCATGGTGGAGCACCCGGCCTTCGGCCAGGACGACCAGCGCATCGGCCTGCAGCGCGAACGACACCTCGTGCAGCACGCTCACCACCGCGCAGCCCTGCCGCGCCAGGCCGCGCACGGTCTGCAGCCAGTCGGCCTGGTGGGGCGGGTCGAGGTGGGCGAGCGGCTCGTCCATGAGCAGCACGGGGGCCTGCACGGCCAGCGCACGGGCCAGCAGCACGCGCTGGCGCTCGCCGCCGGAGAGTTCGGCGAGCGGGCGGTGGCGCCACGCCCAGGCCTGCGTGGCCTCCAGCGCGGCGCGCACGGCCGCATGGTCCGCCGGGCTGGGCGGCGCGAGCCAGGGCTGGTGCGGCAGGCGGCCCAGCATGGCGATGTCGTAGGCAGGCAGGCCGTCGGAGCCGGCCTCGCCCTGCCCCAGCCACGCGAGCTGGCGCGCGCGCTCCCGCGCACCCCAGCGCGGCAGCGGACGGCCCATCAAATCGATATGCCCGCGCACGGCGCCGCCCGGCAGCAGGCCCGCCAGGGCCTTGAGCAGGGTCGATTTGCCAGCGCCGTTCGGGCCGACCACGCTGGTCCAGCAGCCGGCGGGAATGCGCAGGTCCACGTCGCGCAGCACGGGCGTGCCGCCGAACGATGCGCAGAGGCCGGACGCCTGCAGGGCGATGGTGCGGTCCATGCGTTCAGCCTCCGCGGCCCAGCCGGGCGCGCCGGTGCATGAGCCACAGCAGGTAGCTGCCGCCCAGGGCCGCCGTGAGCACGCCCACGGGCAGTTCCTGCGGCGCGACGATCCAGCGCGCGAGGATGTCCGCGGCCAGCAGCAGCACCGCGCCCATGAGGCTGGAGAGCACCACGTGGCGCTGGTGGGTGGACG
The DNA here is from genome assembly GCF_900100305.1 of Paracidovorax citrulli. Classification (GTDB taxonomy): domain Bacteria; phylum Pseudomonadota; class Gammaproteobacteria; order Burkholderiales; family Burkholderiaceae_C; genus Paracidovorax; species Paracidovorax citrulli. Next base: position 86,427 of record NZ_FNEY01000005.1, read on the forward strand.
GCGCGATGGAGCGCACCAGGTGCGGGGCGGCCAGGCCCACGAAGGCGATCAGGCCCGTCTGCGCCACCGCGGTGCCGGTGGCCAGCGCCATGGCCGCCACCAGCCCCGCGCGCATGGGCGCGAGCGGCAGGCCCAGGCTGGCCGCCGTGGCCTCGCCCAGCACCAGCCCGTCCAGCGCGCGCGCCAGCACCCAGGCGGTGCCGGCGCTCAGTGCCCAGGCCCCGGCCATCAGCCCGCAGGCGATCCAGCCCACGAAGCTGGTGCTGCCCAGGGTGAAGGCCTGCATGGCCTGCAGGATCTCGGGCGAGGCCAGTTCCACCAGGTCGCGCGCGGCGCCGAGCACCACGCCCACGATCACGCCCGCCAGCAGCAGCCGCAGCGTGTGCTGCACGCCGCGCGCCAGCACCAGCGTGAGCAGCACGGCCGCCACGGCGCCGAGGAAGGCCATGCCCGTCACGCCCAGCCGCGCGAGCCACTGCGATGCGCCGGGCGACAGGCCGAACAGCGCCATGGCCAGCGCGCCCCCGAGCGCCGCGCCCGAGGCGCTGCCCAGCAGGTACGGGTCCGCCAGCGGATTGCGGAACAGCCCCTGCGCCACCGCGCCGGACAGGCCGAGCAGCGCCCCGGCGAGCCAGGCGCCCAGCGTGCGCGGCAGGCGGATGTCCCGGAGGATCTGCCGCGCCACGGGATCCGCATCGGGGCCCCAGGCCAGCCCGATGCCGGTGCTGCCCACGCTCGCGCCCAGCATCACCAGGGCCGTGCCGGCCAGCAGCAGCCCCGCGGCCAGCCACGCCGCCCGGCGGGCACCGCCGGCATGCCCGGTCCCGTCGCCCGCCGGCCTCATGGCGCCTTGTCCGCGAGGCAGCGCGCCATGATGCGCGCGGCATCCGCCATGCGCGGGCCGGGGCGCACCGCCACGTCGGCCTCGCGCGGGGAGAACACGCAGACACGCTGCCCCTGCACCGCGCGCAGGTTGCCCCAGCCCGGGTACGGCACCAGGGCCTGCATGCTGCTGTTGCCCACCATGATGATGTCCGGCTGCGCCCGCACGACGAATTCGGGGTTCAGCCGCGGGAACGGCCCCAGTTCGGGCGGCACCACGTTGCGCGCGCCCAGGCGGGCCAGCGTCTCGCCGATGAAGGACGACGTGCCGGCCGCATAGGGCCCCCGGCTCACTTCGAAGTACACGCGCGCGCCGCGCGCGCGCTCCGGCAGCGACTGCGCGGCCGCCTGCACGCCCGCGTCGATCTCGCGCCACACGCGGTCGGCGCCCTGCTGCGGCGGCACGGCCAGCAGCGTGCCCAGGGTGCGCAGCACCTCGCGCACGTCGGCATGCGTCTTGGGCTCCAGCGCCACCACGGGGATGCCCAGCGCCTCCAGCCGGTCGCTCGCGCGCGAGCTGGTCGCCAGCAGCACCACGTCCGGCCGCTGGGCGGCGATGGCCTCGATGTTGGGGTCGATGCCGCCGCCCATCTGCGGCAGCGCGCGCACGGACTCGGGCCAGTTGGAATAGCGGTCCACGCCCACCAGCCGCGCGCACTGCTGCAGCGCGCAGACCGATTCGGTGAGCGAGGGCAGCAGGCTCACGATGCGCTGCGGCGGCCGGGCGAAGGCGATGCGGCGGCCGCGGCCGTCGGTGATCGCCACGCCGCCCGCGGGAGCATCGGGCACCGCGGAGGCCGCAGAGACCGCGGTCGCGGGCCCCGGCGGCAGCTGCGCCAGGGCCGGCCCCTGCGCGCCGGCGGACCATGCCAGCAGGGCCATCGCCCCCAGGCGCTGCAGGAAAGGAATGACGCGGCACCACCGGTTCATGGCTGGGGCGGCTCCTTCAGTGCGAGCGGCAGGCCGGCCGCCATGAGGGTGACGCGCGCACAGGCCTCGGCGGTGCGCTGGTTGAGGCGCCCCAGCGCATCCACGAAGGCGCGCACTTCGCGGCCCAGGGGGATGACGCCCAGTCCGATCTCGTTGCCGACCACCACCACCGGCCCCGGCGCCTGCCGGACGGCCTCCAGGAAGGCCCGGCACTGGGGCTCGAAGTCGCCCGGCGGCGGCGCCTCCGGCAGCGGCATCAGCCACTGCGTGAGCCACAGCGTGAGGCAATCGACCACCACCAGCGTCCCCGGCCCCGCGCAGCGCGCCAGCGCACCGGCCACGTCCAGCGGCTCCTCCACCGTCTCCATGCCCGGCACGCGCAGCGCGCGCTCGCGCTGGTGGCGGGCGATGCGCTCGCGCATCTCGTCGTCCCAGGCCCGGCCGGTGGCGATGAGCACCGCGCGGTGCGCGCCGGAGGCCTCCATCCAGGTGCGCGCCAGCATCTCGGCACGGCGCGACTTGCCGCTCTTCTGCCCGCCCAGGATGAATTCGCTGCGCGCGACCGACAGCGGCGCGCCCTGCATGCCGTCGCCGACGCCATCGCCCACGAAAGGGGCCGCCAGGGCCGTCATGCCGCGGCCTCCGGCGCCAGCGCGTCCTCGGCGCCGAACAGCGCCGCCACGGCCCGCGGGCTGGAGGGGAACCAGGCGTGGAAATAGCTCGCGTGGATGCTGCCCTGCCGGTAGAGCGCCTCGCCCGCGCCGCCCTCGCCCGGATCCGGGCGGCGGGTGCGCGCGCGCACGGCGGCGCCGCTCTCGCAGGTCGAGTAATGGAAGGTGTGGCCGCGCAGCACGTGGCCGTCCAGGTCCAGCTGCTGCGGCCCCAGCGCCGCCAGCCGCCGCTGCATGGCCACGTGGCCCGGCAGCAGCCCCCAGAGCGGCTTGCGTTCGCCGTCCGCGAGGGTGATCGATTCGAAGAGCGCCATCATGCCGCCGCATTCTGCCCATACGGGCCGGCCGGCCTCCACGTGGGCCCGCAGGCTGCGCTGCATGCCGGTGTTGGCGGCCAGGCGGTCGGCGTGCAGTTCCGGATAGCCGCCGGGCAGCCACACGGCGTCGCAGGCCGGCAGTTGAGCGTCCTGCAGCGGCGAGAAGCGCCGCACGCGCGCGCCCAGGGCTTCCAGCGTCTGCAGGTTGGCCCGATAGACGAAGCAGAACGCGGCATCGCCGGCCACCGCCACGGTGCGGCCGGCCAGCAGCGGCGGCACCGCGGCGCGCGGCGCGGGCGCGGCGAACTCCACCGCGAACCGCTCCTGCCATTCCTGCGGAGACAGGCGGCCCAGGGGCGTCTGCGCCAGCGCATCGGCCGCGAGGTCGATGCGCGCCAGGCCGTCGGCCAGCTCATGCGCTGCCACCAGGCCCAGGTGCCGCTCGGGCAGCAGCCCCCCGCGCTGGCGGCCCGGTGGCGCGTCGCCCGCGGGTACATCCGCCGCGGGCGGGGCGACGCGCGCCAGGGCGCCCATCCAGTCGCCCGCGTCCGCCAGGCTCTCCTGCAGCATGGCGGCATGGCGCGCGCTGCCCACGCGGTTGGCCAGCACGCCCGCCCACGGCAGGCCCGGACGGTAGTTCCGCAGGCCCCAGGCCAGCGCGCCGAAGGTGCCCGCCATGGCGGAGGCATCCACCACGGCCAGCACCGGCAGGCCGAAGCGCCGGGCGAGGTCCGCGAGGCTGGGCGTGCCGTCGAAAAGGCCCATCACGCCCTCGACCAGGATCAGGTCGGCCTCCTGCGCCGCGGCGTGCAGCCGTTCGGCCGCATCCTGCTCGCCGGTCATCCAGAGATCGATGGCATGCACCGGCGCGCCGCTGGCCTGCTCCAGCCAGCAGGGATCGAGAAAGTCCGGCCCGCACTTGAACACGCGCACGCGCCGCCCCTGCCGCGCGTGCAGGCGTGCCAGCGCGGCGGTCACGGTGGTCTTGCCCTGCCCCGACGACGGCGCGGCGATCGCGATCGCCGGACAGCGAATGCTGCCCGCGGTGCCTGCGGCCCCGCTCAACGCGGCGCCCACTTCAGGCCCACATAGAACGTGCGGCCCGCCTGCGCATAGGTGCGCGCGGTCTGGTAGTTCCTGTCGGCGAGGTTGTCCACGCGCGCGAGCAGCGTCGTGTCCTGCGCCACACGCGTGCTGGCGTACAGGTTCACGAGCGTGTAGCCGCCCAGCACCGCCGTGTTGGCGGCGTTGTCGAAGCGGCGGCCCGCGGCCTGCACCTCGGAGCCCACCGTCCAGCCGGCGATGCGCGTGTCGGCGCCCAGGGTCGCGTGGCGCCTGGCGCGGCGGGGCAACTGGCGGCCGGTGGTTTCGTCGCGGTGGTTCTGCAGATCGACCGATGCGCGCAACTGCACGCCGCCCAGGGTGTGCCGTGCCGAGAGCGTCACGCCCTCGTACTTCGCCCGGCCCGCGTTGGCATAGCAGCCGAACTCATCCTGGCACGGACCGGCCTCGCCGAAGACGATGAGGTTCTTCACGCGGTTGCGGTAGGCCACCACGGACGCGCTGCTCGCGCCTTGCGCCCAGCGCAGGCCCAGCTCCACGTTGCGGCCCTCTTCCGGCTTCAGCGACGCGACGCCGTAGGGACTGAAGCGCTGGTAGAGCGTGGGCGCGCGGAAGGAGGTGCCGGCCGATGCCGTGGCGCGCCACTGCGGCGTGATCGCGTAGCCGTAGGCGATGCTGCCGGTGTTGTGCCCACCGAACTCGCTGTCCGAATCGTGGCGTGCGTTGATCTGCAGCGCATGCGGGCCGGCGGTGAAGCCATAGCCCAGCGCCAGCGCGTCCTGCGAGCGGTCGCCATCGATGTCCCCGTTGCGCAGCTGGTCCTCGCGGCGCTCCAGCGCGGCGGTGAAGAAGTGCGCCCCCTCGCGCCACTCGTTCTGGAACAGGTAGCCCCGCAGGCGCGTATCGGCGGTGTAGGGCGAGGGACGCGTCTCGTAGCGCTCGCGCGAATCCGTGACCGATACGCGGGTGGTGTAGCGGTCGCTCCATTGCGCGCGCCAGTTCAGGCCCAGCGCATGCATGCGGTGCAGGGCGCGGTCGTCGTTGCCCAGGGGCGTGGTGTCGTAGCCCGCGTTGGTGTCGGCCCCCAGCAGCGTGCCTTCGAGGCGCTGGTGCGGATCGATCTGCAGGCCCACGCGCGCGTTCACGGCGGAGCGGCGCAGGCCGTCCTCGTCGGGGTTCTGGCCCGCGACGGGCCGGGCATTGAAGCCGTCGCTGATCTCGCGCTCCAGGCCCAGCGCGTAGTCCACCGCGCGGCCCTCGCCCGCCGAGCCGCTCACGCCGGCCTCGGCCTTGTAGGTGCCGTGGCTGCCGGCGCCGATGCCGACGTACGGCTGCGCCGGGCCCTCGCCCTTGCGCGTGAAGATCTGGATCACGCCGCCCACGGCGTCCGATCCGTACACGGCGGCGGCGGGGCCGCGCAGCACCTCGATGCGGTCGATGAGGCCCAGCGGGATCGCTTCCCAGGGCGCGCCGCCCGTGGTCTGCGAATCCATCCGCACGCCGTCGATATAGACGGCGGTGAAGCGCTGCTCCGCGCCGCGCAGATAGACGCTGGTCGTCGTGCCCGGTCCGCCGTTGCGTGAAATCTCGATGCCCGGCACGCGGGCCAGCACATCGGCCAGCCCCGTGGCGCCGCTGGCCTCGATGGTGTCGCGGTCCACGATGGAGACGTCGGCCACGAGATCGGCCAGGGGCTGGGGCGTGCGGTTGGCGGTCACCACGACCTCTTCCATGGGGGCGGCGGTGGCGGCATGCGCCGCCGGGGCCAGCGACAGGCCCATGGCGAACAGGACAAGTGCGGCGGGCGCGTGGAGGGGGACAAGGGCCGCACGCGCGCCGGCGGCGCCGCGGAACCGGGGGATCGAAGAATGCATGGAAGCGCTCGCAGAAAACGAGCCCGCGCCGGCCTCCCCGCCGGCATTGGGCGACACGGCCGCGCCCGGCGTTGAGCCAGGGGCGAGGCCTCCGTGTTGGCCGGTATCCGGGCTGGTGGACGACACGCTCCTGCGCCTTCCCAGACGCTTGTTCAAGGCGCCCAGTGGCTATATGCAGGAGGCGGCGAAAGCCGTTGCGCCGGAAGGGGCGGGGCAGCTTTCTTTCCACGGACCGTTGCGGGGGCAGCGCAGGCACGGCGCGCCCGTGGCGGACGGCGCCTCCCTGCTTCCCGTTGAACCGCGGTCTGTGAACCAGGCCGCAGGCACCAACGCAGCGGATTCTAGGACGTTTCGATACATATTCGCCCGCCCTGCCCCAACCCTACAATCCGGGCATGGATTCACCCTCCCCCCTCGACCAGATCACCGAGCGCGTGGAGCGGCTGCTCGTGCGCCATGCCGAGCTGCAGCGCGCCAACGCCCTGCTCACCGCCCAGGTGGTCTCGCTCACGCAGGAGCGCGACTCGCTCCGGTCGCGCCTGAACACCGCCCGCACGCGCATCGACGCGCTGCTGGAGCAACTGCCGCCCCCGCCGGACCATGTCCCGGCCACCCCGACCGACCTGCCCAAGGAGGCCGAATGAACCAGATCGAAGTGCAGATCATGCAGCAGAGCTACCGCCTCGCCTGTCCGGAAGGCCAGCAGGAACGGCTGCTGCAGGCGGTCGAGCGCGTGGACGCGGCCATGGTCCGCATCCGCGACGCCGGCAAGGTGCGCGCGCGCGAGCGCATCGCCGTGCTGGCGGCCCTGAATCTGGCCTTTGAACTGGCCGACCAGGCCCGCGCGGCGGCGGCGCCGCCCGCCGAGGCGCCGGCCATGGAAGCCCCCCCGGTCGTTCCTCCTTCCACGGACGCCTGCGCCGCCACGGATGCGCAGGCCACCCTGCCCGGCGGCGTGCCGGCCACCGCCGGGCCTGCCCAGCGCAGCCTGCTGGCCGAGGGCGAGGCACCGGACGGCGACGCGCTGCAGGCGCTGCTGCGGCGCCTGGACCATGCGCTGGGCGAGGACGGCCGGCCGGCCTGACCCCGCACTTCCAAAGGGTGCTTCACGCGCCTACAATGGGGCGTCCGCAGTGCCGCCGGGCTTTATATTTCCTTGAACCAATGCTCCATGAGCAAGGGCTTGGTACATCGCCCGGTGAGCGTGATCATCTCGCGTCAGATGAACCCAACGCCTGGCTGCCCTCGCCCCCCTGAACCCCCGGTTCAGGATGACGGTCCGGTGGCTACTGCGGACACCTTTTCCCCCGAGCGCCGCAGCATTCCCGCGGCGCTTTTGCATTGCGGTCCTGCCCGCGATGACGGCCCGCTGCAGCGGGCTCATGCCGGTGGTTCGCAGCCATCCCGCGCGACCAGGGCGCGGAAAGCCTCCGCAGGCAACCCCGGTGCCACCAGGAAACCCTGGAAGTAGTGGCACTGCATGGCCTGCAGCGCCTCGCGCTGCTGCGGCGTCTCGACGCCCTCGGCCACCACCCGGATGCGCAGCGCCCGGCCGATGTGCACGATCGCCTCGATGATCGCCCGGTCGCTCTCGTCGTCCGGCAGGCCGCGCACGAACGACTGGTCGATCTTGAGCTTGTGGATGCGGAGCTTCTTGAGATAGGCCAGGCTCGAATAGCCCGTGCCGAAATCGTCGATCGACAGGCCCACGCCCAGCTCGGCCAGGGCCGCGAGGCGCTGCGCCATTTCCTGCGCATCCTGCAGCAGGATCGTCTCGGTCAGTTCCAGCTCCAGCAGCGATGCCGGCAGCCCGTGGCTGCGCAGCAGCGCCACGAGGCGCTCCACGAAGCCGGACTGCCGGAACTCCAGCGCGGACACGTTCACCGCCACCACCAGGGGCGTGCCGGCGCGCATCCACTCGGCCGCCTCGCGGATCGCCTGCTCCAGCACCCAGGCTCCCAGGGTCACGATATAGCCCGACTCTTCCGCCAGCGGGATGAAGACGCCCGGCGACACCGCGCCCAGCCCGGGATCGTTCCAGCGCAGCAGGGCTTCGGCGCCCACCACGCGGCCCGAGGCCATCTCCACCTGCGGCTGGTAGTGCACGGCGAAATCGCCGCGGTCCAGCGCCTGGCGCATCGCGTGCTCCAGTTGCATGCGCGAGAGCATGTCGGCATTCATCTGCGGGTGGTAGAACCCGTAGCTGCCCCGGCCGCGCTCCTTGACCCGGTACATGGCGGTGTCCGCCTGCTTGATCAGGTCGTCCAGCGTCTCGCCGTCCCGCGGGTGCAGCGCGATGCCGATGCTGCACTGGATGGAAAAGCCCATGCCGTCGAGCATGAAGGGCTGGCGCATCTCCTCCAGGATGCGGCACGCCACGGCCTCGGCCATGGACGCGTCACCCTCATCCAGGTGGAGCACGAACTCGTCGCCTCCCAGGCGGCACAGCATGTCGTTCTGCCGCAGGCAGCCCCGCAGGCGCTGCGCCACGAGCTGCAGCACCCGGTCGCCGAAGAGATGCCCCAGCGAATCGTTGATGATCTTGAAACGGTCGAGGTCGATGAACAGGATGGCGAAGCCGCCGCCCTGCGCGCGCGCGGTTTCCAGCGCCGAGGCGACGCAGCGCGACAGCAGCAGGCGGTTGGGCAGGCCCGTGAGCACGTCGCTGTACGCCAGCTGCTCGATCCGCTTTTGCGCGGCATGCTGCAGGGTGAGGTCGCGGAAGGAATACACGCGGCCCATGGGACGGCCATGGCTCATCTGCGGCACCGAGCGGCGCTCGATCACCGTGCCCGTACGCAGGTGCAGGATGTCGAGGGTTTCCTCCTCCGGGAACTGCGCGATGCCCAGCAGCCGCGCGCGGTAGGCGTCGGCGTCCGTGACCTGCGCGGCCATGTGCGCTTCCACGGCCGCGTCGTCGCGCCGCACGAGCAGGTCGTCCGGCATGTTCCACAGCCAGGCCAGGCGCTGGTTGAAGGCCCGCACGCGGCCGCCCATGTCGCAGACCAGCATGCCGTCGGCAGCGGAGTCGAGCGTGGCGCGCAGCTCCGAAAGCAGCCGCTCGAGCTCGTCCTGGATGGACGCCTGCTCGCTGCGGTCCAGCATGCCCAGCACCAGCAGCGGCATGCCCTCGGGCGACTCGACGGCGGCGACGCGGCGGTCCACCGGCACGAGGGACCCGTCGGGGCGCAGCATGCCCGAATAGGAATGGATACCCGCCCGCAGCCCGGCCAGGTCCTGCGACCAGAACGCGAGATCCTCGGGCGTGTTGGCCAGCAGGTGCACCGGGCGCCCTTCCATGGCCTCCCGCGGCCGGCCGGCCAGCTCGGCCGCCGCCCGGTTGCACATCACCACGTCCAGCGACTGCGCATCGACCAGCCAGAGCGCTTCGCGCAGGCCCGCGAACAGCGACCGCCACGCGACATCGACGGCCGGGCGGTTCACTCCGGCACCTCGTCCGCGCCAACCACCAGCGCCCTCTCGAAGAAATAGCAGATGCGTTTGCACGGAGAGAGGTAGTCCAGCGCGTCGCGCGGCAGCTGCGAGGGCCGCAGGCTGCGGCGGATGCCCAGGTCCGGCGAGCGCTCCAGGTCGAACACGAGCGCCTGGTCGCGCGGTACGCGGCCGTCGTGCACGATGATTCGCGGCCGCAGCGGCCGGGCCGCATCCACCGCCACCACCATGGCATAGCGTTCATTGGTGAGCTGCACGATCGATCCAGCGGGGTACACCCCCATGAGCCGGATGAAAGACTGCAGCACCTGGGCATCGAAACGGGACTTGTGCTGGGCGAACAGGACGGACAGGGCCTCGTGCGGCGTCAGGGGAGGCTCCCCGCGCAGCGGATTGCACAGCCGGTCGTAGTGGTTCACCAGCGCGAGCACCTGACCCGCCCGGCCCAGCTCGGCCCCCTGCAGCCCGAGCGGGAAGCCGCTGCCATCGGCCCGCTCGTGGTGCTGGGCGATGGCCGAGACCACCACCCGCCCCCATCCCATGCGCTGGGCCAGCACCACGGATTCGCCCACGTGGGCCTCGTACAGCGCCTGGTCGGCCGGGCCCAGCACCGCGCTGGGCTGGCCCACGTGCGGTGGAAGGGAAATCTTGCCCACGTCATGCAGCAGCGCCGCGGTGCCCAGGTCGCCGAGGTCTTCGCCGCGCATCCCCAGGGACTTTCCCAGCAGCAGGGACAGCACCGCCACGTTGACGGAATGCAGCGCCGCGCGCGTGCCGGCCCGCTCGGACAGCAGGCGGACCGCGGAATCGCCGTGGTCCATGAGTTCGTCCACGCAGGCGCGCATCAATGCTTCCGTGGCCCTGCGCGCTTCGGCCGGGTCCTGCTCCACGTGCAGGGCCAGCCGCTCATACACCCGCGTGGCCCGGGCGAACTGCTCGTCGCAGCGCGCCAGGGAGCGGCGCTGTGCCTCCAGGCGCGCCTGGAGCATGCCGGCCGGCTCCTGCCCCGGGGCGCCGGCGCCCGGCCCGGAGCCGGCGGATGCGCCACCGGCCTGCGGCCCTGCGGAGGGCTCCTGCTGCGCGGATCCCGGCGCCTCCATCGCCTCGCGCACCGCGGCATCGCTGCGTGCCGGCACCCATCGCACCTGTTCCAGGCCCAGGGACTGCAAGGTGGCGATCTGGTCCCCGGAGGCGATGCGGAAGCTGCTCACCGGGAACGGATGGTTCATCCATCCCAGCTCCAGCTGGATATACATGCCGACACGCAACCGGCCGACGCCGATGAGGAGAGAGGAGTTCACGGGGAAGTCACGAAATAAAAGAGGCGCGTAACGCCTCTCATTCGAAACCATTATCACCAGTTCGTGAGCAGCTGTTTCCGGTCCCGTGAGAAATGTACCGCTTCAGCGACACCAGGCCTCCAGGGCATGGCGCGCCGTGTCCATCCAGAGGGCCCAGGCAGCCACGGCCGCCAGCAGCACCCCGGCGAACCGCGTTCCCCAGGTGGCGCGCACCGCGTCCACCCGGGAGCGGAGCCGGCGCCACGCCCAGGTACCGCCCAGCAGCCAGAGCGCGCTGCCGCCGCCGAATGCGGCCATCGTGGCGGCGCCCTGCGCCGGGCTGCCGGCCAGGGCGGCCACGAGCAGGGCCGAATACAGCAGCCCGCACGGCATCAGCGCCCAGGCCAGCCCGGCCACGGCCAGGCCGCCCGGAGCCCGCACGGCCGGACCGACACGGTCCCAGACCGCACGGCCGGCCCGCTCCACCCAGAGCGGCTGCCGGGCCTGCAGGGCCATCAGCAGCCCCCAGGCCAGCATGCCCACGTGCAGCAGCGTCCATGCCGGCCGCAGGGCCGCGGACTGCTGCGTGAGCCAGGCCAGGCGGTCCATGGCCAGCGCCGCGGCAGCGCCGGCCAGGCCGTAGCCGGCCACGCGGGCCAGGTGGAAGAGCGCGGTGCGCGCGAAGCCGCCCCCGCGGAGCGTGCCCCCCGGGGCCGGCGCGGCGCAGGCCGGGCCTCCCCCGGCCGCGGCGGGCACGGAGACGAACCGGCGCAAGGGCACCGGCAGAGGGCCTCCGGCACCCCGCGGCCCGCCGGCGATCGCCGCACAAGGCGCAGCGCACATCGCCAGGCAGTGGGGCCCGCCCGCCAGGCCCATGGCGAAGGCCGTCCAGATCAGTGCATCGGGCATGCGGCTCCTGCGGGAAGGAAAGGATCGTCAGATGATCCGGGAGAACCGCGCGCGGTTGCGGTCCGCCTGCAGATAGCGGTCGAACACCATCGCCACGCCGCGCACGAAGAACCAGCCCATCTCGGTGACGGTGATGCCGTCCTCGCCCACGTTGACGAGGCCGTCGCCAGCCATGCCTTCGAGCGCTTCCAGCTCCGCCGCGAAGTACCTCCGGAAATCGATCAGCCACGATTGCTCCATCGGCTCGAACAGCACTTCGCCCTGGCACATCAGGGCCATGATGACCGAACGCCGCACGAGATCATCGCGCGTGAGCGCCAGGCCGCGGACCACCGGAAGGCGGCCCTGGTTGATCAGGTCGTAATACTCGTCGAGCGTCTTGGCGTTCTGGCTGTAGGTGGCGCCCACGCGGCCGATGGCCGAGACGCCCAGGGCGATGAGGTCGCAGTCGGGCTGCGTGCTGTAGCCCTGGAAGTTGCGGTGCAGCCGCCCCTGCCGCTTGGCCACGGCCAGCGCGTCCTCGGGGAGCGCGAAATGGTCCATCCCCACGTACACGTAGCCGGCATCCTGGAAGGCGTTGAGCGAGCGCGACAGCATCGACACCTTGGCCGACGCCATCGGCAGCTCGGCCGACACGATGCGGCGCTGCGGCTTGAAGCGCTCCGGCAGGTGGGCATAGGCATAGAGCGCGATGCGGTCGGGCCGCAGTTCGCACACCTGGGCCAGCGTGCGGTCGAACGATTCGGGCGTCTGCCGCGGCAGGCCGTAGATCAGGTCCACGTTGATCGACTCGAAGCCGATCCGGCGCGCTTCCTGCACGAGCGCGAACACCTGCTCGGCGGGCTGCACGCGGTGCACGGCCTTCTGCACGGCCGGGTCGAAATCCTGCACGCCGAAGCTCAACCGGTTGAAGCCGAGCTCCGCCAGCCGCGCGAGCCGTCCGGCGTCCACCGTGCGGGGATCGACCTCGATGGAATACTCGCCCCCGGGCACGAGCGTGAAGCTGCGGCGCAGCATGTTCATCAGTTCCTGCAGCGCCTCGTCGCCGAGGAAGGTGGGGCTGCCGCCGCCGATGTGCAGCTGGCTCACCGCATGGCCGAGCGCGCAGTGCGCCATGTGCAGGTCGATCTCGCGGCTGAGGTAGCGCAGGTACACGTCGGCGCGCTCGGGGTGGCGCGTGATGATCTTGTTGCACGCGCAGTAGTAGCACAGCGATTCGCAGAACGGGATGTGCACGTACAGCGAAAGAGGCACGGCCTTGGCGGCCGAGCCGAGGCGGCGCTGCTGCAGCGCCAGCACGTACTCGTCCGCGCCGAAGGCCTCCACGAACCGGTCCGCGGTCGGGTACGAGGTATAGCGGGGGCCCGGCACGTCGAAGCGGCGCAGAAGCTCGGGAGTCACAGCGTTCATGGTGCGGAATTCCTTAACGATTCACAATGTGCCCCATGTCCCGCGCCCATGTCCTTGACGCCGGTCAAGCATTTCGACGCGCGTCGCTGCGACAATTGACGCATCACAGTCGCCCGCCACATTCTTTTTTGCACGCCTGCGCTCCCGCCATGCGTCGAACCGTGGCCGGCCTGCATGCACAGCGAGATAGAACACAGAAGGTAAGGCTGCTCATCCATGAATCCGCACACCATCAAGGTCGCCTGCTCGAACTGCAACCTGCGCGAGCTCTGCATGCCGCTGGGCCTGAACGAGCAGCAGCTGCAGCGCATCGATGACATCGTCGCCACGCGCCGCAAGGTCAAGCGCGGCGGCACGCTGTTCCGCAACGGCGAGGCCTTCACGTCGCTCTTCGCCATCCGCACGGGCTTCTTCAAGACCTGCGTGGCCACCGAGGACGGACGCGACCAGGTGACGGGCTTCCAGATGGCCGGCGAGATCATCGGGCTCGACGGCATCGTCAGCGACCACCACACCTGCGACGCCGTCGCGCTGGAGGATGCCGAGGTGTGCGTCATGCCCTTCGAGCGCATCGAGGAGCTGTCGCGCGAGGTCACCGCCCTGCAGCACCACGTCCACAAGATCATGAGCCGCGAGATCGTGCGCGAGCACGGCGTGATGCTGCTGCTCGGCAGCATGCGCGCGGAGGAGCGCCTCGCCGCCTTCCTGCTCAACCTCGTTCAGCGCCTGCATGCGCGGGGCTTCTCGCAGTCCGAACTGGTGCTGCGCATGACCCGCGAGGAGATCGGCAGCTACCTGGGCCTCAAGCTGGAGACCGTGAGCCGCACCTTCTCCAAGTTCGTCGAGGAAGGCATCGTCGAGGTCAAGCAGCGGCACGTGCGCATCGTCGAGCCGGATGCGCTCAAGCGGATCGTGAACAGCCAGGCTTGTAGTTGACATCCCCCTGAGGCGCTGCGCGCCTTCTGACGGGTGAGGCCGTGCGTGTCCATGGGCCTTGCGCTGCGCCAATGCTCTGCGGGAAATGCGGGGTCCTTGCAGACACTGCAGGCCCTCGGCAGCATGCGGAGTCAGACCTCCTGCAAGGAAGCACCCGCGCTGGCAGAGCGCCCCGCCCTCCTCACTGCGAAAACTTGCCGCACTCCATCGGGCGCTCGCCCGTGGGAACCGAGCAGCGGTTGAGCTCGAAGGGCGACATGGACAGCAGCGTGGTGAGGGCGCTGGAGAGCATGCACAGCGCCCAGAACACGAAGAACGCCACCGTATAGACGCCCTCGCGCGACAGGGCGAGGGGTTGGTCGGACCAGTGCAGGGCGGCCGGGTCCACGAAAGCAAATACCACCATCTCGATCAATCCTGCCACCAGGAAGGCGGGCCAGGCGATCCACATCCAGCGTTGGGTCCTCATCGCGATCTCCTCCTTTGCAGTCATCGGTGTCGAAAACGAACGGAACACGTCGGGCCCCGGGGCCCGCCAGGCAGGGCCGTGGGGATCAGCGGGGCTGGTCCTGCGCCGGCGTGGCCGCGTGGTTGCGCGCCTTCATCGCCGGCTCCATGGCCGCGGCATGCGCGCGCTGCCGCTCGAGTGTGCGGTTGATCTCGATGCCCTGGCGGTAATAGTCTTGCGCCACCACCGGATCGGGCTGCCGCACGGCCAGCCATGCCGTCACCGTGCCGGCGACCACTACGATCGCGGGTCCCGCAACCACCATCCACACGTGGCCGAATTTCCACCAGGGCTGGGCCGCCACGGCGGCCGATGTCGTCTTGTGCGCCATCTCGAACTCCTTCGTCACCACGGCCCCATCACACCACACGGTGGCAGGGGCCTGCCATACTGAATAACACCAACCGCCCGAGCCGCTTCATCGCGGCACCAGGAAGATGGACTTCTCCCGCACATGGGCCTTCGTCTCCAGGGCTTCCACCTCGAAGGCCACCGGATGCGATCCCGGCGCGGCCGAGCCGTACGGGATCTGCAGCCGCACCGCCACCCAGCGCGACTGCGCCGCGCCGATGTCCACCTCGGCCTCCGACGCGACGGCCAGCCCTTCCAGGCCGGACGCCGCAATGCGGTAGCGCTGCGGCGCCTCGGTAGCGTTCATGATCTGCAGGCTGTACACGTTCTCCAGGCGGCCGCCCGCGACGATGCGCGAGAGCGCCGCGCGGTCGCGCACCACGTCCACCTTGAGCGGTGTGCGCAGTGCCAGGCTCGTGAGCATGCCGATGCACAGCGCCACCAGCACGGCCGTATAGATGAGCACGCGCGGCCGCAGCACGCGGCGCAGCATCTGCGACTGGGTCCAGCGGTTCGCCACGCCGTTCTGCGTGGAATAGCGGATGAGCCCGCGCGGGTACTTCATCTTGTCCATCACGGTGTTGCACGCATCCACGCAGAGGCCGCAGCCGATGCATTCGTACTGCAGGCCGTTGCGGATGTCGATGCCCACGGGACAGACCTGCACGCACAGCGTGCAGTCGATGCAGTCGCCCAGGCCCCTGGCACGGTGGTCCACCGACTTGTTGCGCGGGCCGCGCGGTTCGCCGCGGGCCTCGTCGTACGTGACGATGAGGGTGTCCTTGTCGAACATCGCGCTCTGGAAGCGCGCGTACGGGCACATGTATTTGCAGACCTGCTCGCGCAGGAAGCCCGCGTTGCCGTAGGTGGCGAAGCCGTAGAAGGCCACCCAGAAGAGTTGCCAGGAACCCTGCAGCGCCAGCAGCTCGGCGCCCAGCTCGCGGATGGGCACGAAGTAGCCCACGAAGGTGAAGCCCGTCCAGGCCGACACCGCGATCCAGAGAAACTGCTTGAGGGCCTTCTTGCGGACCTTCTCGAACGTCCAGGGGCCGTTGTCGAGCCGCAGGCGCGCGCTGCGGTCGCCCTCCACCTTGTGCTCGATCCACATGAACATCTCGGTATAGATGGTCTGCGGGCAGGAAAACCCGCACCAGAGCCGGCCCGCCACCGCGGTGAACAGGAACAGCGACAGCGCCGAGATGATGAGCAGGCCCGTCAGGTAGATGAAGTCCTGCGGATACAGCACCAGGCCGAAGAGGTAGAAGCGCCGCGCACCCAGGTCGAACAGCACCATTTGCCGCTCGCCCCATTGCAGCCACGGCAGACCGTAGAACACCAGCTGCGTGAAAGCGACCATGGCCCACCGCCAGCGCGCGAACACGCCGGCGATGGACCTCGGGTAGATCTTCTTCTGGGCTTCGTAGAGGGAGACGACTTCGGCCTGTGCCGATCCGCTGTCCGCCGGGGCGGGCGCGATCGGAATGACCTTGCGCGGCTTTCCGTCAGGGGGCTTCATGTGGGTTCTGCTTTGCTCTGTGGGCCGGCTGTCTCGTGTCGTTGGGGGCATTCGCTGCGCACGGGACCGGAGGGGCGGCGCGCCGGCCGGCGGCGCCCCGGGTCCGGTCCGCGGTTCAGTTCGCCGGGGCCGCCGCGGCGATGTTCGCGCCCGGCTTGTTGGACAGGCCCCAGACGTAGGCGGTCAGCACGCCGATCTGCGCATCGGTGAGCTTGCCGGCCTGGGCGGGCATCTGGTTCACCTTGCCGTTGTTGATCATGGCGGTGATGGCGCCCTCGCCCCAGCCGTGGAGCCAGATGTCGTCCGTCAGGTTGGGCGCGCCCAGCGCGGTGTTGCCCTTGCCGTCCATGCCATGGCAGGCTGCGCACACCGTGAACTTGGACTTGCCCAGCGAGGCACGCAGCGAATCGTGCGGGCTGCCCGACAGGCTCAGCACGTAGTGCGCGAGGTTGCGCACGTCCTCGGCCGAACCGACGGCCGCTGCCATGGGAGGCATGGTGCCGATGCGGCCCTTCTCGATCGTCTCGCGGATGTTGGCGGGCGCGCCGCCATGCAGCCAGTCGTTGTCGGCCAGGTTCGGGAAGCCCTTGCTGCCGCGCGCATCGGAGCCGTGGCACTGCGCGCAGTTGTTCATGAACAGGCGCTCGCCGATGGCCATGGCCTCGGGGCTGGCGGCGGCCTGCTCGGTGCTCATCGCGGCGAAGCGCGCATAGAGCGGCTCCAGTTCGGCCCGGGCCTTGGTCATCTCGTTCTCGTATTCGCCGCGCTGCGACCAGCCGAGCTGCCCGCTGAAGCGGCCCAGGCCCGGATAGGCGGCCAGGTAGCCCAGGCCGAACACGATGGTGATGACGAACAGCCACATCCACCAGCGCGGCATGGGGTTGTCCATCTCGGTGAGGTCGCCGTCCCAGACGTGGCCCGTGGTGTTGTCCGCACGCGGCTCGACCTTCTTGCGCGAAGTGATCCACAGCAGGATGAGGCAGCCGGCGATGCCGCCGAGGGTCAGCGCGACGACGTACACCGACCAGAAATTGTGGGTGAAGTCACTCATGGTTCTTCTCGTTCTTGAAAGAGTTCAGGGGAGCGTCCTGCTCGGCGAACGGCAGTTGCGCGGCCTCCTCGAAACGGGACCGGTTGCCGCGCGAGAACGCCCAGACCAGGATCCCGAGGAAGAGCGCGAACGAAACCAGCGTCGCGATGATGCGCACCGTGGTGATGTCCATGGCGGCCTCCCGTTACTTGAGCGCGCGGCCCATGACCTGCAGGTAGGCCACCAGCACGTCCAGCTCGGTCTTGCCCTTGACCTCCTCGGCCGCACCGGCGATCTGCTCGTCGGTGTAGGGCACGCCCACGGTGCGCAGGGCCTTCATGCGGGGCGCGGCGACGGACGGGTCCACCGCGGTCTTCTCCAGCCACGGATAGGCGGGCATGTTGGACTCCGGCACCACGTCGCGCGGATTGTTCAGGTGGATGCGGTGCCACTCGTCGCTGTACTTGCCGCCCACGCGGTGCAGGTCGGGGCCCGTGCGCTTGCTGCCCCACTGGAACGGGTGGTCGTAAACGAACTCGCCGGCCACGGAGTAGTGGCCATAGCGCAGCGTCTCGGCGCGGAAGGGGCGGATCATCTGCGAGTGGCAGTTGTAGCACCCCTCGCGCAGGTAGATGTCGCGGCCGAGCAGCTGCGTGGCCGTGTAGGGCTGCACGCCGTTGACCGGCTCGGTGGTGGACTTCTGGAAGAACAGCGGCACGATCTCCGCCAGGCCGCCGATGGCCACCACCAGCACGATCAGCACGATCATGAGGAAGTTGTTGGTCTCGATCTTCTCGTGGGAGAAGCCGGCTTTTGTCGTTGTGTTGTCGGACATGGAAAGCGCTCCTGGGGTTCAGGCGTGGGCAGGCGCCACGGCCGGGATCTGCACCTCGACCGAGCGGCCGGCCATGGCGGTCTTCCACACGTTCCAGGCCATCACCACCATGCCCGCGAGGTAGAGCAGGCCGCCGGTGAAGCGGATGACGTAGAAGGGATAGGTGGCCTTGACGCTTTCGACGAAGGTGTAGGTGAGCGTGCCGTCGGCGTTCACCGCGCGCCACATCAGGCCCTGCATCACGCCGGCGATCCACATGGCGGCGATGTAGAGCACGATGCCGATGGTGGACATCCAGAAGTGCAGCTCGATCGCCTTGATGGAGTGCATCTTCTCGCGGCCGAACAGGCGCGGCACGAGGTAGTAGAGCGAGCCCATCGTGATCAGGCCGACCCAGCCGAGCGCGCCGGCGTGCACGTGGCCCACGGTCCAGTCGGTGTAGTGGCTCAGCGCGTTCACCGTCTTGATGGACATCATCGGGCCCTCGAACGTGGCCATGCCGTAGAACGACAGGGACACGATCAGGAAGCGCAGGATGGGGTCGTCGCGCAGCTTGTGCCAGGCGCCCGACAGGGTCATGATCCCGTTGATCATCCCGCCCCAGCTGGGCGCCAGCAGGATCAGCGAGAACACCATGCCCACGGACTGCGTCCAGTCGGGCAGCGCGGTGTAGTGCAGGTGGTGGGGGCCCGCCCACATGTAGGTGAAGATCAGGGCCCAGAAGTGCACGATGGACAGGCGATAGCTGTACACCGGGCGGCCGGCCTGCTTCGGGATGAAGTAGTACATCATTCCCAGGAACCCGGCCGTGAGGAAGAAGCCCACGGCATTGTGGCCGTACCACCACTGCACCATCGCATCCTGCACGCCTGCATAGGCGGAGTAGCTCTTCATCCAGCCGGCAGGCACCTCCGCGCTGTTGACCACGTGCAGCAGCGCCACCGCGAGAATGAAGCCGCCGAAGAACCAGTTGGCCACGTAGATGTGCTTCACGCGGCGCTTGCCGACGGTGCCGAAGAACACGATGGCGTACGAGACCCACACGAGCGTGATCAGGATGTCGATCGGCCACTCGAGCTCGGCGTATTCCTTGCCCGTGGTGTAGCCCAGCGGCAGGCTGATGGCCGCGGCCACGATGACCGCCTGCCAGCCCCAGAAGGTGAACGACGCGAGCGGGCCCGCGAACAGGCGCACCTGCCCAGTGCGCTGCACCACGTAGTAGCTGGTGGCGAACAGCGCGCAGCCGCCGAACGCGAAGATCACCGCGTTGGTGTGCAGCGGGCGCAGGCGGCCGTAGCTGAGCCACGGAATGCCGAAGTTGAGTTCCGGCCAGGCGAGCTGGGCGGCGATCAGTACGCCCACCAGCATGCCGACCACTCCCCACACCACGGCCATGATTGAAAACTGCCGCACGACCGTGTCGTTGTAGTGCGCGGCGTTCGAGACAGAAGAATCCATCGGGCACCTCTTTGGTTTGCTTACAAATTCTGACGAAAGGGGGCCCGAAGCCGTTTGACCAGCGTCAATCGTCCCGAAGAATGCGTTCGCCTTCCTGTTCGACGTTGTCGAATTGCCCCCGGTCGATGGCCCACCAGAGCCCGACCAGAATCAGCAGCACGAGCACGACCGACAGCGGAATCAGCAGGTACAGGATGTCCATCACGCGGCTCCCTGCACCAGGGGAGCCGCGTCAGGCGGCACGGCAGCGTCCGGCGCCATGGCGGCCGTTTCGGCATCGCTGCCCGCGCCCCTTGCGAGGCGCGCCGCGTTGGCCACCACCAGCAGCGAGCTGAGCGCCATCCCCAGGCCCGCGAGCCAGGCCGGCATCCAGCCCGCCACCGCGAGCGGCACGCACAGCGCGTTGTAGGCAGCGGCCCAGGCCAGGTTCTGGCGCACCACGCGCAGCGTGCGCCGCGCGAGCCGCACGCTGCGCTCGACCATCGCGAGCTGCTCGCCCATCACCACGAAATCCGAACGCGACCGCGCGAGCGGCACGGCCCGGCCGAACGCGAACGACACGTGCGCGCCCGCGAGCACCGGCCCGTCGTTGAGGCCGTCGCCCACCATCGCCACGTGCCGGCCGGCGGCCTGCAGCGCGCGCATGTGGTCGAGCTTGCCCTGCGGGGCGCAGCCGCCCCGCGCTACCTCGATGCCCGCGCCCGCGGCCACGCGCGCCACGGCATCGTCGCGGTCGCCGGAAAGCAACTCGACCGCGAGGCCCGCGCCACGCAGCCGGACGATCACGCCGGCCGCATCGGACCGCAGATCCTCGCGCCAGCCGAAGCGAGCGATCTCGGCGGGCCAGCCGGCGGGGGACGCTGCGCCCCCCCGGTCCCCGGCACTGCCGTGCAGCGGCTGCGCGCACAACGCCAGTTGCTGGGCGTCCACAGGGACGCTGTCCGCCGCACGGCCGAGCCGCACCACCGCGGGCGCGAGCCGGCCTTCGCCGTCGTCCACGCGGGCGACGAGGCCCTGCCCCGCCACCTCGCGCACGTCGCTCACGCGCCAGCGCGCGGCGGCGCCCTGCCCTTGAGGCCCGGCCGCCTCCACCAGCGCGCGCGACAGCGGATGCAGCGAGTGCCGCGCCAACGCCGCCGCCAGGGCCAGCGCATCGGCCGGCTCGAAGCCCGGCGCCGGATGCACGCCGGCAATGCGGACACCGTCCCGCGTGAGCGTGCCGGTCTTGTCGAACACGACCGTGTCCACGGCAGCCAGGGTTTCCAGTGCCTGCAGATTGCGCACCAGCACGCCCTGCCGGGCCAGCGCGCCCGCCGCCGTGAGCATCGCCACCGGCGTGGCGAGGGAGAGCGCGCACGGGCACGTCACGATGAGCACCGCCACCGCGACCATGAGCGCATGCTCGGGGTCCGCCCTCCACCACCACGCGGCGGCCAGGCCCGCAGCCAGCAGCACGCCCACCAGGAACGGCCGCGCGATGCGGTCGGCCAGTTGCGCCAGCCGAGGTTTCTGCGCGGACGCCGCCTCCATCAGCGCGACGATCTCGGCGAAACGCGTATCGCCTCCGACGCGCTCCACGCGCACCTCCACAGGCGCGCTCAGGTTGTAGCTGCCGGCCGTGACGGCCGCGCCTTCCGCGCGCGGCAGCGGAGTCGATTCCCCCGTGAGCAGGGCTTCGTCCACCTGCGTGCTGCCGCGGTCGATGCGGCCGTCGGCCGGGAAGGCCTCGCCCGGCAGGACGCGGACCACGTCGCCCGCCGCCAGCCGGCGCACGCCCACGCGCGTGAAGGTGCCGTCGGCACCACGGCGCTCCACGCTGTCGGGCAGGCGGTTCATCACCGCCTCCAGCGCGCCCGCCGTGCGGTCGCGCAGCCGCATCTCCAGCCAGCGTCCCGTGAGCAGGAAGAACACGAACATGGTCAGCGAGTCGTAATAGACCTCGCGCCCGAAGGGACCGGCCGGGTCGAAGGTGCCTGCCGTGCTCACCACGAAAGTGATGCCCATGCCCAGCGCCACCGGCAGGTCCATGCTCACGCGGCGCTGCCGCAGGTCGCGCAGCGCGCTGGAGAAGAATGGGCCGCACGAAAAGATCATCATCGGCAGCGTGATGACCCACGAGGCCCAGCGCAGCAACCGCTCCATCTCGGCCGTGAGGTCTCCCGGCTGCGCCACGTACGCGGGCCACGCGTACATCATCACCTGCATCATGCAAAAGCCCGCCACCAGCCAGCGCCACAGGGCGCGGCGGCCCTCGCGGCGGCGCTGCTCCCGCGCCAGCGCGTCCATCGCCGGCAGGGCGGGGTAGCCGGCGCGGGCCACCGCGGCGAACCAGCGTGAGGGCCGGACGACGCCCGCGTCCCAGACCACGCGGGCGCGGTGCGTGGCGGCGCTCACCTCGGCCTGCAGCACGCCGGGCACGGCACGCAACGCATCCTCGATGGTCAGCGCGCAGGCCGCGCAATGCATGCCCTGCAACACGACATGGGAATCCCAGACACCCTGCGCCGGACCGGTGGCGGAGGCATGCGGACGGCCAAACGATGGCCATTCCTGCGGATCGTCCAGCAACGCGTCCCCGTCCACGGATGGGCTGCCGGGCAGTGCCTCCCTGTCGATGGCGGAACTGGCGGCAGGCGACTCGGAGGGATCGGAAAGCATGGCCCCGAGGCTATGCGCCCACCCCCCAGGGCACATTGACCTGGATCAAGACGCGAAGGACGGGGTGGCTCAGGCGCTGTCGTCGTCCGAGGAAAGGGTGGCGGACAGGGCCAGGCCCCTGAGCTCCTTCACGGTCCCCACGCTTTTGTCGGGATCACCGGTACACACTGCGGGCGGGTCGGTGATGTGCAGGGCCCCGGATTCCTCGACCAGGAACTGCAGATCGTCCACCACGGTCCGGGTGTGCCGGAGTGTGGCGATGTTGGTGTCGCAATCGTCCACGGTCAGGGTGGTGAGATACCTCTCCGAGGGCACGGCTCCGCCGGAGGCCACGATGTCCGCGGAGTTCTTCGCCGCCGGCAGATAGGCCTGCTCGATGCCGACCAGGCGCCCCACCCGCACCAGCGAATACACCGCCACGGTCCGGAACCCGCGGGCCTTCAGTTCCAGCAGTGCCGCCACCTCCCGTTGCGCGTGGGACAGCGGTGTATCGAAATGCCCGATCGCCTCCCGGCGCACGAGCGCGACGCAGGCACCGGGCCGGCTCCGCAGCCTGTAGACATCCTTCTGGCTGCCACTGCCGATCTTTTCCCCCAGCTCCGCCGGCGACAGCTCGGCCGGTCCCGGCTGCAGGGTATGGAGCCCCGCAAGCCCGGGGCCGGCCGGTGGTGCCGGATCCGCTGCGGATGCCCGCCTGGCGGCGCGTGGCGCCAGCCCGGCCAGATGGGGGTTGCCGGGCATGGGCGTGCCCGCGCGCGGGGAACCAGTCGATGATGCACCTTCCCCGGAGACTGCAGTCCGCCGTTCCGGGGAAGGGCTGCGGAGGGCATTCAGGTCACGGAACACGGAAGGAATTCCTGGAAAAACGCCGATGCTCGGAGGACTTTCATCGCCACGCCGCCCTGCAGGCGAACCCGCATTGCGCCAGGCGAAGCGCCCTGGCTGCAGCCCTGCCGGCCGACGCAGGAACGCGCCGCACCAAGCTGCATTGACGCGCATCAAGACAGGAAGGCGCCCACCCACCTATCCTGCAGCAGAGTCATCACCACGCGCTCCCGCCAGCCCGGCATCGGCGCACTCATCCAGAGGAGGGAACAACGATGTCCTACCGCCGCATCCTCATCGCCACCGACGGCTCCGACCTGTCCGCCAAGGCCGTCGAGCACGGGCTGTCCCTGGCCCGGCTCTCGGGCGGCCGCGTGGTCGCGCTCAAGGTCGTGCCGCGCTACCCGCGCAGCTACTTCGAGGGCGGCTCGCCGGTGGATGCCGCCGAGGCGCGGCGCATCGAGAGCCAGTGGGCCACCAACGCCCAGGCGCTGGTGGACGGCATCCGGCAGCTGGGCGATGCCCAGGGGGTGAAGGTCAAGCCCGTGGTGACCAAGTCGGACCTCGTCGCCGAGGCGATCATCGCCGCGGCCACCAAGCACGACTGCGACCTCGTCGTGATGGCCTCGCACGGCCGCAAGGGCATCAAGCGCCTGCTGCTGGGCAGCGAGACCCAGCACGTGCTCACGCACTCGAAGGTGCCCGTGCTCGTGCTGCGCTGAAGTGGTGCGGCCGGCCGGTGGCCGGCAAACGCTGCCCCATACCGAAGACTTTCCCCACCAGGAAGAGTCAGAACGTGTAACGCTATGGCGGAGATCACATTGCCCCGCTAAGTGGCTGGAAGTGCGGGTGTCAACGCCGCAGGCGGCCCTTTGGTGGAGCAACCCGCATGGGACGGCCATTCCATAGTGTTAGCGCCAAACGACGCTCCTGCATGGATTGCTTCGCGTGCATGTATCGCGCTTCCGATCGTCTCGGGTCCATTTTTCGGTTGCTGAGAGGATGGATGCAGTGAACGCATACAGACACAGCCATGCCAAGTCCCACCGTAGGTAGCAGAAAGTCATCGTCTTTCCATACGCTCTCCTCCACCAGACAAACCACGCACCCGACGCCCTCCGCAAACCGCAAGACAAACCGCCATACGACACCTGAGGGACTGCAAGGCGCACCTGCCCGCCCAGTTTCGGTCCGGGGCCAAATGCAGCCCCGGACCGAGATCCGGCGGCTGAGTCAGCACGGCACACTTGCCCATGCCTCAGAGCAGATGGCGCGCGAGGTCCTGGCAAGCATCCCGCTCGGGCGTCTCAAGAGCGAGCTTTCTTCCGAATTGCTGCATGTCGTGCATTCGGTCGCATACGCACCCGACGACAGGTTTGGCACCCTCAAGGGCAAGCTGTCCTTCGACTACGCACTGGCACTGGTCCGCGGCAAGCATCGCATCGAGCCTGCCCAGATTCGCCAGTCCTGGGCCGCTGCCCCCGCCGGGTTGGCCCTGAGAACATATGACTCTTCGGAAATTGCCAAGATTCGGCAGCATGGGGCTTCATTCATGGCCCTTCCTTGGCCAACCTTATCCACTGTATCCGGTAGATCCCAGACGGGGAAAACCGTCTTTCGACCGGCAAACCAGATACCCGCGGATCTGAACAAACTCTGCGACGAAGTCAAGAAAATGCTTCGCCAACCCAGGCACGGCGGTGCCCTGGAGGGCGCCTTGGTGGCGGCCCACTTCAAGCAAAACTTCATTGCCATCCACCCCTACATGGATGGAAACGGACGCGTGAGCAGGCTGATGGCCGAACGCATCCTCCACGAATTCGGACTTCCTGCTCCAGACTGGAGCCAAGGGAATTTCGATCTGAATCTCGGCGTGGAAGACGCCGCGCTACTGATATT
Source organism: Paracidovorax citrulli (assembly GCF_900100305.1). Taxonomy (GTDB): domain Bacteria; phylum Pseudomonadota; class Gammaproteobacteria; order Burkholderiales; family Burkholderiaceae_C; genus Paracidovorax; species Paracidovorax citrulli. Next base: position 111,231 of record NZ_FNEY01000005.1, read on the forward strand.
GCAGCACCTTCCGAAGGCGCCGGCAAACCCCGCGGCGCCCGGATACGCCACGGTGGCCCATCTCCCATCCTGACTTTTCAGCCAGGTGGTTGCAGCCGGTGACCAGACGGCATGACAAAGCCGGATCCATCGGCGACCCAGGAATAAGCCGCAGGCACGAACAAATGGCTGCATCGGGTGCCAGCGTCAGCCGAACAGCCCCTTGTACTGCTCGCGCAGCAGGTTCTTCTGCACCTTGCCCATGGTATTGCGCGGCAGCTCGGCGGCCACGAAGCAGCGCTTCGGAATCTTGAAGTTCGCCAGGCGCGCCTTGAGCTGCGCGATGATCGCCTCGCCATCGGGCTGCGCGCCGGGCTTGCCGATCACCACCGCCACGCCCACCTCGCCGAAGTCGGGGTGCGGCACGCCCACCAGCGCGCTCTCGGCCACGCCGGGCATCTCGTTGATGAAGCCTTCGATCTCGGCCGGATAGACGTTGTAGCCGCCGGAGATGATGAGGTCCTTGCTGCGCCCCACGGTGTGGACATAGCCCCGCGCATCGACCTTGCCCACGTCGCCCGTCTTGAACCAGCGGCCGCCCTGCGCGTCAACGGCGAACTCCTCCTTCGTCTTCTCCGGCATGCGCCAGTAGCCCTGGAACACGTTCGGGCCCTGCACCTGGATGTGGCCGATCTCGTCGGTGGCCACCGGCTGCCCGGCGTCGTCCACCACGCGCAGGCCCACGCCCGGCAGCGGGAAGCCCACGGTGCCTCCGCGGCGCTCCTCCTGCCCGCCGTGGCGCGGGTCGGCCGCGTACGGATTGCTGGTGAGCATGATGGTCTCGCTCATTCCATAGCGCTCCAGGATGGTGTGGCCCGTGCGTTCCTGCCACTCCTTGAACGTCTCGATCAGCAGCGGCGCGGAGCCGGCCACGAACAGGCGCATGCGGGCCGTGCACTCGCGGTTCAGCGCGGGCTCGGCCAGCAGCCGCACGTAGAGCGTGGGCACGCCCATGAACACCGTGGCTCGCGGCATCGCGGCGATCACGGCCTTCGGGTCGAACTTCGCGAACCAGACCATCGGGCTGCCGTTGATGAGCGCCCCGTGGATCGCCACGAACAGGCCGTGGACATGGAAGATCGGCAGCGCGTGGATCAGCACGTCGCCGGGCTTCCAGCCCCAGTAGTCCTTGAGCACCAGTGCGTTCGACAGCAGGTTGCCGTGCGTGAGCATCGCGCCCTTGCTGCGGCCCGTGGTGCCGCTGGTGTAGAGGATGGCGGCGAGGTCATCCGCCGACCGTGCCACCGGCTCGTGCACGCTGGAATGGTGCGTCGCGCGCTCGAGCAGCGTGCCCGTGCGGTCGTCGCCGAGCGTGAACACGTGCGCCGTACCGGCCGTAAAGGCCAGCTTGGAGACCCAGCCGAAATTCGCCGGCGTGCAGACCACCACCGCCGGCTCGGCATTGCCGATGAAGTATTCGATCTCCGCGCTCTGGTAGGCGGTGTTCAGCGGCAGGAACACGAAACCGGCGCGCAGTGTCGCGAGGTACAGCAGCATGGCCTCGACCGACTTCTCCACCTGCACCGCGATGCGGCTGCCCTCGGGCAGCTTCAGCGAGGCGAACAGGTTGGCGATGCGCGCGCTGGCGTGCTCCAGGTCCGCCCAGCTGTAGTGCAGGGGCAGCCCCTCGGGCGACGTGGCCTCCACGGCGATGCCGTCCAGGTCCGCCGGGAAGGCGGCGCGCAGGGCGCTGTAGAGGTTCTGGTGGCCGGCGGACGGTGCGGGCTCCGGTGCGGGGGAAGACGGTGCGAGCGGTTGGGAAGACATGGTGATGAGCAAATGGATGGACGAATGAAAACTGGGAAACGGCGAACTCGGATGGATGCCGGAAGAAGATGAAGGAATGCGTGACTCAGAACCGAGGTGTCCGCTTTTCCAGGAAAGCGGAGATGCCTTCGCGGTGCTCCGCGCCGGCCGCGTAGGCATACGGATCGGAAACGGCCTGCGGAGCGCCGCCGGCAGCCTGCCGGCACGCGCGCAGCGTCTGCTTGTTGAGCCGCGCCGCCTCGGGTGCCAGCGCCGCGATGCGCTCCGCGCTCGCCCACGCCTGCGCGGCCAGTCCGTCGTCCGCCACCACGGCCGCCAGGAAACCCTGCGCGGCCAGCGGCCCCGCGCCGAACGTGGCGGCCTCCAGCAGCATGCGGCGGGCCAGGCCATCGCCCACGGCCTGCGCCACCAGCGCGGCCTCGCGCGGCGCCATCGGGAACCCCAGCCGCGCGATCGGTGCGCCGAAGCGCGCGGATACCGCCGCGAACCGCACGTCGCAGCAGGCCGCGATCTCCATCCCGGCGCCCATGCAGGCACCACGGATCACGGCGACGACCGGCACGTCGCACGCCAGCATCGCCGACAGCCCGCCCCACACATCGTGCTCGTGGAAGTCGCGCAGGCTCCCGGGATCGAACCGGAACGCCGGGTATTCGGAGATATCGCCCCCCGCGCAGAAGGCATCGCCCTCCCCCTCGATGAGCACGCAGCGCGCGTCCTCGCGGGCCTGGATGCCCTCGAACACCTCCCGCAACTGCCGCCACATCGCCCGCGACATGGCATTGAGCCGCCCCGGATGCCGCAACGTGACACGCACGATGCCACGCCCTTCCTGCGCACCCCCTTGCGGCCAGACCACCCCGACCTCACCACCCGCCATTCCACGGCCCCCTGTTCAACAAAAGTTCATCTGCTCACCCGACCATCGCCACGCCGACAAATGCCGGAATCCACGCAATGCCACCCGATCGAGAGGCCGCGGAGCAGGCCAATGCGAGCAGACGCCGTGGAACCGGCTCCGCCGGGCCACAGGCGTCGTCCCCCCTTCCGCGCGCAGCGCGAGAAAGGGGCTGAGGGCCGCGGCTCCGAGCCTGCCTGCGCAGGCTTGGACGTGCCCGAAGGGCTGCCGTCTCTGGCGGCTGCATGGAAGGCGCGCAGCGCCTCAGGGGGGTTCACTCCAATTTGGCCCCGGAAGCCTTCACCACCTGCGCCCAGCGCTTCACCTCCGCCCCCACCATGGCACCGAACTGCGCCTGCGTGAGCCCGCCGTAATCGGCGCCATTCTTCGCCCACACGGCCTTGATCTCGTCGGCCGCGCCGATGCGGCGCACCTCCTCGACGATGCGCGCCTGCAGGTCGGCCGGCGTGCCGCGGGGCGCCCAGAGGCCGTACCACGTGGTCACCGTGTAGTCGGGCAACCCCACCTCGGCCGCGCACGGCACATCCGGGAAGGCCGGATTGCGCTGCTTGCCCGACACCATCAGCGCGCGGATGCGCCCGCCCTTGATGTGCGCCGCGGAAGAGCCCAGACCGTCGAACATCATGTCCACGTTGCCACCGATCAGGTCCTGCAGCGCCGGTCCTGCGCCCCGGTAGGGAATGTGCGTGATGAAGGTATTGGACTGCAGCTTGAAGAGCTCTCCGGCCAGGTGGTGGGAGGTTCCCGAACCCGCCGATGCGTAGTTGAGCTTGGCCGGATTGCGCCGCACGTGGTCGAGGAAGGCCGGAAACGCCGTGAACGGCACGTTGCGCGGGTTCACCACCAGCACCTGCGGCACGTTGGCCAGCAGCGCCAGCGGGATGAAATCCTTTTCGATGTCGTAGTCCAGCCGCGGATACATCGAAGGCGCGATCACGTGGTGCGTTCCGCCCATGAACAGCGTGTAGCCGTCCGGCGCGGCCTTCGACGCATAGCTCGCGCCCACCGTGCCGCCGGCACCACCGCGGTTGTCGATGACCAGCGTCTTGCCGGTGGACTTGGAAAACTGCGCCGCCAGCGGTCGCGCGAACGCGTCGGTGCCGCCGCCGGCCGGGAACGGCACCACCAGCGTGACCGGCTTGGCCGGCCAGGGGTCGTTCGCGAGGGCGCGGCCCGCGGCGAGCGCGAGGCCCGTGGCGGCAGCCCCGCGCAGCAGGGCGCGCCGGGGCAGCGCCGCTGCGGGCGCCTGGAAAGGGTTCACTGGCATCGGTCTTGTCTCCTGTCGTCGTTGTGGTGAAGGGGCGGCCATGCCGCCGGGAACACTCTTTTTTATCCGTCGATCCGATATCCGAAAACGATGCCGGCATGGCCGGCAAAAGGCACTCAGCCGCGGCACAGGCTGTCGATGTCTCCCGACACCGGCACGCGCCCCTGGGCCAGGAGCGCACGGTGCTTGTCGATGCGCTTGAGGTCGTAGAGATAGTTCACCATGAGGCCGAACGACTGCTTCTGCCCCTTGGAAGACGGGTCTCCCGCCCAGTTGAGCCGCTCCACGCGCGCGCCGTTGCCGAGGTGGAAGCGCGCCACCGCATCCACAGGGCGGCCGTCCTGCAGTTCGCGCCCCAGGTAGCGCGCCGCGCAGTGCAGCAGCCACTGCCGCAGCGGCGACTTCACGGGCAGCTCCAGCGCATTCTCGGCCGCGGCAATCACCTGCGCGGCCTGCGGTGCCTCCGAGCCGATGGCACGGCCCAGTTCGGCGCGGCGCTTGTCGTCCATGGCTTCGAGCATGCCCGCGCAGTGCTTGCCGAGCCATGCGCGGAAACCCGGAATCGGCGAGAGCGTGGCGAAGGTCCGCAGCCGCGGGAACTCGGCCGACAGCGTTTCCACCACGTGCTTGATGAGCGAATCCCCGAAGCTCACGCCGCGCAGTCCCGTCTGCGTGTTGCTGATCGAATAGAAGATCGCGGTATTGGCGCGCGCGATATCCACCTCCGCGCCGTCCTCGTCGAGCAGCGGCGTGATGCTGTCCGAGATCTCGTTGACCAGCGCCACCTCCACGAAGATGAGCGGCTCGTTCGGCAGACGCGGATGGAAGAAGCCGTAGCAGCGGCGGTCGCTGTCCAGCCGGTTCTTCAGGTCGGCCCAGCTGCGGATGTCGTGCACGGCCTCGTACTTGATGAGCTTTTCCAGCAGCGACGCCGGCGAATCCCACGACAGCCGTTGGAGTTCCAGGAACGCCACGTCGAACCAGGTGGAGAACAACTGCTCGAGCTCCGCGTCCAGCGGCAGCAGCCGCTTGTCGCCCTTGAGCTGCGGCAGCAGTTCCGCGCGCAGGTCCACCAGGAAGCGCATGCCCTGCGGAAACACCGCGAAGCGCTGCAGCAGCCGCGTGCGCGGCGAGACCAGGGCCCGGCGCAGGTGCACTTCCGCGTGCGCCTCGTCCTCCGTGCCGGCGGCGGCCTCGTAGCGCTTCTGCGCCGTCTTGAAGCGCGTGGCGTCGGGCGCGAACTGCTCGCACATCAGCAGCCACATGTCGCGGCGCTCTTCGGGCTTGGCCTCCGCGTACCAGGCCGCCACGGCCTCGGCCTGCCGGCCCCCCTCCACCTCGCTGGCCTGCGGCGCCGCGACCGCCTGCAGATCGGCCAGCAGCCGGCGCAGCGCGCGCGGGGACAGAGCCTCCTGCCCCCGCCGCAGCGTGGCGGCCAGGCGCTCGGACGTGGAGCGCGGCGGCGGAGCCTTGGCCGGCGCGGCGGCCGGGGCGGCAGCGGCGGGCGGGCGGCCACCGCCTGCCGCGCCCGCGGCATCGAGGTCGGCGAGCGGGGCTTCGGTGCGCAGGCGGGCGACACTGCGCGTGATCCATTCGGAAGCGGCATTCATGGAGCGATCCTGGAGTGGTGGTGGCGGGCGATGTCGCGCAGCGCCACGCGCTGCGCGAGAAGATGGTTGCGCATGGCCTGCTCGGCGGCCTCGGCGTCCCCGCGCCGCAGCGCGGCGAACACCGCCAGGTGCTCCGCCAGGCTCTGCTGCAGGCGGCCGGGCGCATGCAATTGCTGCAGCCGCGCCAGGCGCAGGATCTTGCGCAGGTCGCCGATCACCTGGGCCAGCCAGCGGTTGTCGGCCAGCACGATGAAGGCCTCGTGGATGGCATGGTTGGCCGCGTAGTACTCGGCGATGCGCCCGGCCGCCGCGTGCTCCTGCAGCCGCTCGTGCAGCACCTCCAGCGCAGCCACGTCGGCCATGCCGGCGCGCACCGTCGCCTCGTGCGCGGCGCGGCCCTCCAGCAGGGCGATCACGGGAAAGATTTCGTCCAGGTCCCGCTCCGTCACCTCGGCCACGAAGCAGCCCCGCCGGGGCTCATGGCGCAGCAGGCCCTCGGCCGTGAGCACCTTCAGGGCCTCGCGCAGCGGGGTGCGGGAAATGGCGAGGCGCTCGCACAGTGCCGTTTCATCCAGGAAGGCGCCCGGCGCGAACTCCCCGGCGAAGATCTGCTCGCGCAGGCGTTCGGCGACGTTGTCGTGCAGGGAGGCTGTCGGTATGCGCATGGAAAAGATGCCGGCGAAGGCCTTTCAGGAACCGAAGAATGGCAGGGGCGGACATATCCCGGTCGCCGCGCCATAATTTCTCATAATTATGAGCAGCTTCAACAGGGCCGTCACGTAGGATTTTCACCCGTGGCCAGATGGCGTTGCCCATCCGGTACACCGCCCGCCGGCGCGCGGCGCAGCGAGTGCGCCACCCGGTGCGCCACCGGTATCAGACGCCGGGCGGGCACCCGCTCTACCCGGAGACGGAGCCCGCCTCCCGGCTTCGGGGCCGGGGAGCTCTCAGCGCGCCGGCTGCCGCCGCGCCCACACCCACAGCAGCACCCCGGCCACGATCATCGGCACGCAGAGCCATTGGCCCATGCTCATGCCCAGCGACAGGATGCCGAGGAACGCGTCCGGCTCGCGGAAATATTCGGCGATGAAACGGAAGCACCCGTATCCCACGAGGAACGCCGCCGCCACCTCGCCCTGCCGGCGCTCGCGCCGCGCATACAGCCACAGCAGCACGAACAGCAGCAGGCCTTCCATCAGGAACTGGTACACCTGCGAAGGATGGCGCGGCAGCATCGAGCCGCTCTGCGGGAACACCATGCCCCAGGGCAGCGACGGGTCGCAGAACCGCCCCCAGAGTTCGCCGTTGATGAAGTTGCCCACCCGCCCGGCGGCGAGCCCCGTGGGCACGCAGGGTGCCACGAAGTCCGCCACCTGCAGCCAGGGCCGGTGGCGCGAGCGGGCGAACCACACCATCGACGCGATCACCCCCAGCAGCCCGCCGTGGAAGCTCATGCCGCCCTGCCAGATATAGAAGATCTCCAGCGGATGCGACAGGTAGTAGCCCGGCTTGTAGAAGAGGCAGTAGCCCAGCCGCCCGCCGACCACCACGCCCAGCACGCCCAGGAAGAGGATGTCCTCCACGTCCTTGCGGGTCCAGGCCTGCGCGCCGGTGAGCGAGGCATACGGCTCGTGCCGCAACCGGCGCGTGCCCAGGAACATGAAGAGGCCGAACGCGGCCAGGTAGGTCAGGCCGTACCAGTGGATGGCGAGCGGCCCGATCTGCAGGGCGATGGGATCGATATGCGGGTACATGAGCATGGTGGGCGGTATTGTGCCCGCCGCGCCGCCGCATCAGCGGGGCCCGCCCCACTGCCCACCGGGAGAGGGAGCCTGGCCTGCGCCACCTCACTGACTGCGCCCAATGCATCGGCCCCGGGCGAACCCGGCCCGCTTCAGGGTGCTTTGATTTTCAGGCCCAGGTGCCTTCCATACATCTCGACGGTGTTGGCCAAGCCTTGGATCGTCGAAGCGAGGGCCTGTTCAGGCCCCTCGAAGTTGCGCCCCTCGGAAAACACGATGATGAGTTTCTTCGGACTGGCGGCCGGAGGAAGACCATGGCTCATCAGCACCCAGTCGCCCGCGAGCCGGGCTGTACGGCCATTGGCATCGGCGAAGGGATGGATGCTGATCAAGCGCTGAACCGTCGCGGCCGAAAGTTCGGCGGGATTCATTCTCCCCTGCGCCACCTGGGCCGACGCCTGTTCGAACCATTCATCGAAATGGGCCATTTCAGCACCCACTTCCCGCTCGTCCACAACGAGAGCTCTTGAGCCATCTTGGGGGAACCCGGTCGGCATCCGGCGAAACTCCCCGAAGCGGGCTTCGAATTTTTCAACCGCTTCGGGATCACCGAAGGGCTGGACATCTCTGCCCAGCAGGGCATTCAGCTGCTTGAGGTGCTCGGTATCCAGGGGGTACCCCTGCTCTACCCACTGCCTGACCTGGCGGTCGGCGGCTTCCCAATTGCGACCTGCCAATAGCGTGGACCGGGCGGTATCGGACACACCAGCCCTTGCCCGATCCACATCCAGGCGAGCCGCTCGCGCCTTCTGCGATACGTTGGCGCCGCCAGTGGCGATCCGCTTTTGAATCGTGCTCCAGTACTTCTGCGCCTTCCTGAACCTGCGTTCATACTCCTTGCGCACCTCCGGACTGATGGGCTGGCTTAAAACCAGGTCCATCAACCTGATTTGCGAGCCTCGCGTCACGACATGCACCCGCTTCAAGTCGAGGAGCGGCGGAATATGCTGCAAGCCTGCATTTTTCCCCAGGTTCAACCACTTCAGTTCCGGCAGGGACGCGACCCCGGCGGGAATATGCGTCAGCGAGCAGCCCTCCAGATCCAAATGCTTGATGGAAGGCCCGCTGGCGAATTTTTCCGGCAATCGGTCAAGACGTGGATTGTGCTGAAGACTGATCCTGGTGACCGCCGGTCCGAATCCTCCTTCCGGCAAGCGGGTCAGATCACACCGGGCCGCTTCTATCACCTCGAGGTTTTGAAGGTCCGCCATCGATCCGGGCAACGCTTCCAGTTGCCTGTTGTCGTTGACGTCCAGCATGATCAGCGCGCGAGCCTCACCAATATTTTCCGGCAACTTGCGCAGGTCACACTCGTTGGCCTGGATTCGTTCCAATGCAGGCGCGTGGACCAAATCGGACGGCAACTCCTGCAGCGACGGATTGCCATTCAAATTGATGATACGCAAACGCGGCAGCAGGGAGATGCCATTTGGCAGGCTGCTGATGTTTTCCCTCTCCAGCTTCAGCATTTCGGAATCTTGCGCGTGGGCTTTGAGGATTTTGGTTTTCACGGACAGAGGGCCTGCCCACGCCTCCAGCAACCTTCCGAGCACCACCTTCTGCCGGCTTTTGCCCTGGCTCAGCAACTGGCGAATTTCCGCCGCGGTCAGCGCCGAACCGCCTGCCGAAGAATCCCTCCTCGAAGCCGAGCCTGTGTCCAGCACGCTCCTCCTGGCGGTTTCCGACACCCTGTGCCGGTCCGGCGCGAGCCCTCCGCGGTCGAACGCAAAGCCTTGCCGGGGAGCGGGTGCACCGGAATACGGTGAACCGGCGGCAGTTCTCGGAGACAGCTCCGCCGGACGGGCGAGCGGTGAGCGATGCGTCAAGGGTGGGCGCCGGGTGCTGGGGCCCTCCCCGGATGCCGCGGCAGTGGTGCTGCGCCGTGAAGACGGATCTACGAACGATGATTTCACGAGAAATTCCGAGGCAATTTCATGTATCTTAGAAATGGACCGAACGCCGTTCCGGACTTGCGCGAAGCATCGCTGCAGGTAGCGAACCGGCCATGCACCCAAGCATCGGACAACGCGAACGATTCTGATCCCCGTACGCATGCAAACCGCCGCGGCGGGGGCTTTGTGCGACAACGCCACGCAACGGCGCCATACTCCCAGCCTCACAAAAACAAGGAAAAAGAGCACACCATGCAGGGCAACCCTCAGGTCATCGATTACTTCAAGGATCTGCTGCGCGGCGAACTGGCCGCGCGCGACCAGTACTTCATCCATTCGCGGATCTACGAGGACCAGGGCTTCGTGAAGCTCTACGAGCGCCTGAACCACGAGATGGAGGAAGAGACCCAGCACGCCGACGCGCTGCTGCGCCGCATCCTGTTCCTGGGCGGCCTGCCCGACATGCGCCCCCGCGAGTTCACCCCGGGCACCACGGTGCCCGAGATGCTGCGCAAGGACCTGGACACCGAATACGAAGTGCGCGCCGCCCTGCAGACGGGCGTGCACCTGTGCGAGAGCGTGCGCGACTACGTGAGCCGCGACATCCTCCTCGCGCAGCTCAAGGACACGGAAGAAGACCACGCCTACTGGCTCGAGAAGCAGCTGGGCCTGATCGATCGCGTGGGCCTGCAGAACTACCTGCAGTCGCAGACCGCCCCCGGCACGCCCTGATCCGGACGCGCCCGTGGCGCGCCCCCATGGAACAAAGCCGCACCGTCGCCGGTGCGGCTTTTTTTCGCCCGGCAGCGGCTGCCTGCCGCGCGGCAGGCAGCCCCGCGCGGTCAGTCGTCCAGCAGCGACAGGTCGCGCACCGCGCCCTTGTCGGCCGACATCACCAGCTTGGCATAGGCCTTGAGCGCCGCCGACACCTTGCGCGGGCGCGGCTTCGCGGGCTTCCAGCCCTTGGCATCCTGCTCGGCGCGGCGGCGGGCCAGTTCCTCGTCGGACACCAGCACGTCGATCGTGCGATTGGGGATGTCGATGCGGATGCGGTCGCCGTTCTGCACCAGGCCGATCGCGCCGCCGGCCGCCGCCTCGGGCGAGCAGTGGCCGATCGAAAGGCCCGAGGTGCCGCCCGAGAAGCGCCCGTCGGTCAGCAGCGCGCAGGCCTTGCCCAGGCCCTTGGATTTGATGTAGCTGGTCGGGTAGAGCATTTCCTGCATGCCGGGGCCGCCCTTGGGGCCTTCGTAGCGCACGATGACGATGTCGCCGGCCTTGACCTTGTCGGCCAGGATGTTCTCCACCGCCTCGTCCTGCGATTCGGTCACGTGGGCCGTGCCCTCGAACACGTGGATGGATTCGTCCACGCCGGCCGTCTTGACAACGCAGCCATCCAGCGCGATGTTGCCGCGCAGCACGGCCAGGCCCCCTTCCTTCGAGAAGGCATGCTCGACGGAGCGGATGCAGCCCTCGGCGCGGTCCAGGTCCAGGCTGGGCCAGCGCGTGTTCTGGCTGAACGCCACCTGCGTCGGGATGCCGGCCGGGCCCGCCATGTAGAAATGGCGCACGGCCTCGTCCTGCGTGCGGGTGATGTCCCACTGCGCGAGCGCGTCGCCCAGCGTGGGGGCGTGCACGGTGGGCGCATCGGTGTGCAGGCGGCCCGCGCGGTCCAGTTCGCCCAGGATGGCCATGATGCCCCCGGCGCGGTGCACGTCCTCGATGTGGTACTTGTTGGTGTTGGGCGCCACCTTGCACAGCTGCGGCACCACGCGCGACAGGCGGTCGATGTCGGCCATGGTGAAGTCGATGCCGGCCTCCTGGGCGATGGCCAGCAGGTGCAGGATGGTGTTGGTGGAGCCGCCCATCGCGATGTCCAGCGTCATCGCGTTCTCGAAGGCCTTGAAGCCCACCGAGCGCGGCAGAACCCGCTCGTCGTCCTGCTCGTAGTACCGGCGGGCCAGTTCCACGATGCGGCGGCCGGCGCGCTTGAAGAGCTGCTCGCGGTCGGCGTGCGTGGCCACCACCGTGCCGTTGCCGGGCAGGGACAGGCCCAGCGCCTCGGTCAGGCAGTTCATGGAATTGGCGGTGAACATGCCCGAGCACGAACCGCAGGTGGGGCAGGCGGAGCGCTCCACCTCGGCCACGTCGGCGTCGGAATACTTGTCGTCGGCGGCGATCACCATCGCGTCCACCAGGTCGAGCTTCTTGAACTCGATGGTCTTGGTGACGGGGTTGGCCAGGCGCGTCTTGCCGGCCTCCATGGGGCCGCCGGAGACGAACACCACGGGGATGTTCAGGCGCATCGCGGCCATCAGCATGCCGGGCGTGATCTTGTCGCAGTTGGAGATGCAGACCATGGCGTCGGCGCAGTGCGCGTTCACCATGTACTCGACCGAGTCCGCGATGATGTCGCGGCTGGGCAGCGAATACAGCATGCCGTCGTGGCCCATCGCGATGCCGTCATCCACCGCGATGGTGTTGAACTCCTTGGCGACACCGCCGGCCGCCTCGATCTCGCGGGCCACGAGCTGGCCCAGGTCCTTCAGGTGGACGTGGCCGGGCACGAACTGGGTGAACGAGTTCACCACCGCGATGATCGGCTTGCTGAAGTCTTCGTCCTTCATGCCGGTGGCGCGCCACAGGGAGCGGGCACCGGCCATGTTGCGTCCGGCGGTGGAGGTCTTGGAACGGTATGCGGGCATCGTGGATCAGGGGAAAGCGGTTGGAGGGGCGGTCGCTCGGCGACGCGGAATTATCCTCCAGTGCCTTCCCCCGCCGGGCGGCACGACTATCGCGGCCCGGCGGCAGGCGCGCGGGTGGGCGGCCCCTTGGCCGATCACCGTGGCCTGCGCGGCTTCACGCCCATGGCTTCCTTGTGCCTGTTGATGCGGTCCTGGCGGCGCCGTTCGATCTTTTCCATGGCGCGGCGCTTGGTGTAGCCGGTGGCGTCGGCCCAGGCCCACCAGGCCGCGGTGACGGCGAACGGCGACAGCACCCACCACCAGCTCCACTGGGCGACCGGGCCGATTTCCAGATACTTGAGCACGACCAGCAGGATTCCGAGACCCAGGGTATACATGATGGTGGCAACTCCGGAAGGGATGGCGCGGTCCGGGCATCGGAAAGGCCTGCACGGCACGTCAACCCCGCCCACTACAATTTCATTGAGCCGGATACTAACCCACACGAAAGCACCCCATGAAGCGCACGCTCCCCCTCCTCCTGCTGGCCTTCTCCGCTGCCGCGCCGGCCCTCGCCGACCAGGCCCTGGCCACGGCCAAGAACTGCATGGCCTGCCATGCCGTGGACAAGAAGCTCGTGGGCCCTTCCTACAAGGACGTGGCGGCCAAGTACGCCGGCCAGAAGGACGCCGTGGACAAGCTGGCCGCCAAGATCATGAAGGGCGGCTCCGGCGTGTGGGGTCCGGTGCCCATGCCGGCCAACTCCCAGGTGAACGAGGCCGATGCGAAGAAACTGGCGGCCTGGGTGCTGTCGCTCAAGTAACGCAGGCCGGACAGGCTGCTGAAATACCCCTTCGCCCGCGGACAACCCGAGTCGCAACCTCCTCCCATTCCATGCCGGGCATTGCATCGGGAAAGCTGGTGCGGGCGATGCGGCTGCAGGTGTTCTACAGCATCCGTTCCCAGCGTCAGTTGATGGAGCGGGTGCAGCTCCGCGGACGGCTGAGCTGACACGACATGGTGGTGGCGCTGTTCAACGAGATTGGCGCAACAAGGCCAATCGCAGTACGCACTAAAAAAGCCGGAGGATTTATGCCCTATGTATCTTTAAACTACAAAAACAACTCGGCAGCACCCGTAGGAAAGTGGACATGCGCCCCGACGTCGAATCTTCAGCCGTTTGGAGAAGTTCCACCGACCAACAAGACCGGGGGACCGAATTTCTGTGGCCAGTGCGTCTCTTACGTCAAAAAGGTTTGTCCATCTCTGCCAGGCACCACCCAATGGCGCAAAGGTGCTCAAGTCAAAGACAATCAAAGCATAGCGCCCGGCACCGCCATCGCCACATTCAATGCCTCGGGCCACTATGAAGGCCACGCAGCCATCTACGTGAGCCAGGATGCCGCCGGCATCAAGGTATACGATCAATACGTTACTCCGCCAAGCCCTAAAGCTGTCGGCCCAAGAGTTCTCCGATGGGGCGCCCATGGCAACTCAAACAATGGGAACAACTTTTATGTCATTGAGTAAGCGAATTGCCGCTCTTCTACTTTGCCTCATTGGCTGCAGTACCGTGCTGGCGGCGCCTCCAGTCTGCCCCATTCGACAGAATCAGCCACTTCGCTACGTCGATGTATTCGATGGAGAACCATCGGGTCTCGCGACTCTTGAACCTGACGTGGCGAAGAAGCGATACGGCCACTGGGTTCTCGGCTACATCTACGATGAGGGCCGGTTCGTTACCATGCGCTGCAAGTACGCGGACAAGCAAACGCATGATGTCAAGCTGGCGAGCCGTGTAGAGCAGTGCAGCTATTCCATCAATGCAAAGAATGTCCTTCGAGTAACTTGCAAATGAACGCGTACGCTGGCCGCCTTTTATTTCAAGCTCGGCAGCAACGGCCACAGCCCTTTGGCGATCCCTGCATGCCCAAGGGCTTTTTCCGACGATAAGGACTTTGCTCACAGCACCGGATCGCGGCGCGTGCGCAACTGGTCTTCCAACTGGCCCACATACGCCGCCGTGGCATTGTCGGATTCCTGCGCCCGGGCTGCGACATGCGACTCCAGCGCATCGATGCGCGCCAGCAGCGCGGCCTGGCCCTGCTGATGCTGCGACTCCAGAAACGCCCGCAGTTCGGTGAAGCGCGATGCCTCGGCCCGGTCGGCCAGTTCGCGCTGGGCCTGGAGTTCCTTGGCATGGCGGCGGGTTTCCAGCAGCACGGAGCCCTGCAGCGACAGCACGTAGGCGATGAAGAAAACGCCCAGCAGCACGGTAAGCCCCAGCATCAGCAGGCCGAGCGGTGCCTGAAAGGATGTGAAGCCGAGCGAAATCGCCGAGGGCGTGGCCAGGGTGGTCCAGTTGAGCGCGGCGAGCACGGCAATCGCCGCGACGATGAGCAGGATGACGATGGATCGGAAGGCCATGGTTGTTCTCCGGAAAGGGTGTCGGGCGCCGCGCCGCGAGGGCCGCGGCGGCGTTGGCACCCGGTTGTAACCCGGCCATGGCCGTCCCGCCGGCGCGGGGCCGGCGAAACAGATTCCGTCCTACAGGATGCGCCAGTCCCCGGATCAGTTGGCCTGGGCCAGCTGATCCAGGATCGCCGGATTCTCAAGCGTGCTGGTGTCCTGCGTGATCGCCTCCCCCTTGGCGATGGAGCGCAGCAGGCGGCGCATGATCTTGCCGCTGCGGGTCTTGGGCAGGTTGTCGCCGAAGCGGATGTCCTTCGGCTTGGCGATCGGGCCGATCTCCCTGGCCACCCAGTCGCGCAGTTCCTTGGCGATCGCTTTGGCCTCGTCGCCGGTGGGGCGCGGTCGCTTCAAGACGACGAAGGCGCAGATGGCCTCGCCGGTCAGGTCGTCGGGGCGGCCCACCACGGCGGCCTCGGCCACGAGGTCGGTCTTGGCGACCAGGGCCGATTCGATCTCCATCGTGCCCATGCGGTGGCCCGAGACGTTCAGCACGTCGTCGATGCGGCCGGTGATGCGGAAGTAGCCACGGTCGGCCGAGCGCACCGCGCCGTCGCCCGCCAGGTAGTAGCCCTTGAGCTCTTCGGGGAAGTAGCTCTTCTTGAAGCGCTCCGGATCGTTCCAGATGGTGCGGATCATGCTGGGCCAGGGGCGCTTGATGACCAGGATCCCGCCCGTGCCGTTGGGGATGTCGTTGCCGGATTCATCGACGATGGCGGCGGTGATGCCGGGCAGCGGCAGCGTGCAGGAGCCCGGCACCAGCGGCGTGGCACCCGGCAGCGGGGTGATGACATGGCCGCCGGTTTCGGTCTGCCAGAAGGTGTCCACGATGGGGCAGCGCTCGCCGCCCACGTTCCGGTGGTACCACATCCAGGCCTCCGGATTGATGGGTTCGCCCACGCTGCCCAGGATGCGCAGGCTCGAGAGGTCCCAGTTCTTCGGATGCACCTTCTCGTCCGAATCGGCCGCCTTGATGAGGGAGCGGATGGCCGTGGGCGCGGTGTAGAAGATCGAGACCTTGTGGCGCTCGATCATCTGCCAGAAGCGGCCGGCGTCCGGGTAGGTGGGCACGCCCTCGAACACGACCTGCGTGGCGCCGGCGGCGAGCGGGCCGTACGCCACGTAGGTGTGGCCGGTGATCCAGCCGATGTCGGCCGTGCACCAGAACACGTCCTCGGGCTTGAGGTCGAAAGTCCAGTCCATCGTGAGCCTGGCCCACAGCAGGTAGCCGCCGGTGGAATGCTGCACGCCCTTGGGCTTGCCGGTCGAACCGCTGGTGTAGAGGATGAAGAGCGGGTGCTCCGCGCCCACGGGCACGGGGGCGCACTCGGCCCCCTGGCCGGCCAGCGCTTCATCGAAGGTCTTGTCGCGGCCCGCCACCATGTTGCAGGCCGTGGGCGTGCGCTGGAAGACGAGGATGCTGCGGATCGACTCGCAGCCGCCCATGGCGATGCCTTCGTCCACGATGGCCTTCAGCGGCAACTCCTTGCCGCCGCGCATCTGGTAGTTGGCGGTGATCACGGCCACCGCGCCCGCGTCGATGATGCGCTCCTGCAGCGCCTTGGCCGAGAAGCCGCCGAACACCACGCTGTGGGTGGCGCCGATGCGCGCGCAGGCCTGCATGGCCACCACGCCCTCGATGGTCATGGGCATGTAGATCAGCACGCGGTCGCCCTTCTTCACGCCCTCGGCCTGGAGGGCGTTGGCGAAGCGGCCCACGCGCTCCAGCAGTTCCCTGTAGGTGACCTTCGTCACGGCCCCGTCGTCGGCCTCGAAGACGATCGCGGTCTTGTTCTCGACCGGCGTGCCGATGTGGCGGTCCAGGCAGTTGGCGCTGGCGTTCAGCTCGCCGTCGGCGAACCACTGGAAGAACGGGGCGTTGGACTCGTCGAGCGTGCGGGTGAAGGGCCTGGTCCACTGCACGTTCTCGCGCGCCAGGCGCGCCCAGAAGCCCTCGAAATCACGCTCGGCCTCGGAGCACAGGGCCTCGTAGCCGGCCATGCCGGACACGCGGGCGGCTTGCTCGCAGGCGGCGGGCGGGGGGAACACGCGGTTTTCCACCAGCACGGATTCGATCGTGGACGATGACGCACTCATTTGCTTGTGTCTCCTGGGAATCGTTGGAACAGGTTTTCGCCGTACTTTCAGGGGGCCCACTTACATGCCACTGACGCATGCCCGCATGCGGCCGCAGCCCGCCGCCGGCGCGGCCCACATGCTACTCCCGGCACGGCGTCGCGGCCGGCGCCTCCACCCGCCCGGGCAGGGCAGCAGCCCCACCGACCGCCGGCCCGACGGCAGGCCCTAGAATCCCGCCGCGATCCTCCCGCTCCCCGGTTTTCACCACCCTTTTCCCACCGATATGGCCTTCCCCAAAGACTCCGCCCCGCGCCCGCAGGGCCCTGCCCTGAGCCCGCTCGCCTCGCTCATCTTCGCGAGCCGCTGGCTGCAGTTGCCCCTGTACCTGGGGCTCATCGTCGCCCAGGGCGTGTACGTATGGCATTTCCTGGTGGAGCTGTGGCACCTCGTCGAAGCCGCCTTCGGCAACCCGACGGCGCTGCAGGCGCTGGTCACGAGCATCGGCTACAAGCCCGGCGTGGAGGTCACCGCCCTCAACGAAACGGTGATCATGCTCGTGGTGCTGGCGCTCATCGACGTGGTGATGATCTCCAACCTGCTCATCATGGTGATCGTGGGCGGCTACGAGACCTTCGTGAGCCGGCTCAACCTGCACACCCACCCCGACCAGCCGGAATGGCTGGGCCACGTCAACGCATCGGTGCTGAAGGTCAAGCTGGGCCTGTCGATCATCGGCATCAGCTCGATCCACCTGCTCAAGACCTTCATCAACGCGGCCAACTACGACACCAAGGTGCTGATGTGGCAGACGATCATCCACGTGGTTTTCCTGGCCAGCGCGATCGCCATCGCCTACACCGACCGACTGCTGCACGTCTCGCACGAAAAGCATTGAACATCTTTCGCGCACACGGCGGGACCGCGCCACGGTCGCGCTCGCGAATAACACATCCTTAAAACCCGGTGTTTTGACTCAAAAACACCGAATGCTTACACTTTGTGGGTGTTTTACCACCTGCAATGCAGGTAATCCGGTCCCAACCTCCTGTCCGGGGGGCAGCGGGGCCTGGATCATCGAGTCGGCGCCGCCGCAGCCTCGCCTGCGGCCCGCCGGCGCCACGGCCGGTTCCCGGCCCTGATGCCCCACGGGGCGCCGGCGGAGTCCTCGCAGCCCCGACCTCTCCGCCGCGCGCCCCCCGCCCTTGCGCAGCGCTCTCGCGTGCCATGCGGGCCAAACCCGGGCCGAGTCTCCGAGCCCATCTTTTTTCCGGCAACGCCGGCGCATGCTTCGCAGCGGCGCCGCGCGGGGCCGCCGCATCAGGTTGCAGCCGATCGACCGGCCCCGTGCCCGGAAGGCGTTCCTGTCCCCAGGATCGCCGCCGGGCGTGTTCGTTCAACCCGTTCCGACCGAGGGAGGACCCACGACGTGGCCAAGCAAATCACCATCGACCATGTATTCAAGGTATTCGGCGACGCGCCGGCCGACGCGCTCGAACTCGTGCGCCAGGGCTGCAGCAAGCAGGAGATCCTGGAGCGCACCGGCCAATCCATCGGCGTCTTCGACGCCACCTTCACCATCGAGGCCGGCGAAATCTTCGTCGTCATGGGCCTGTCGGGCTCCGGCAAATCCACGCTGGTGCGCATGCTCAACCGCCTCATCGAGCCCACCGCGGGCCGCATCCTGGTCGAGGGCACCGACATCAACGTGCTGCCGGACCGCGCTCTGCGGGCGCTGCGCCGCAAGGACATCAGCATGGTGTTCCAGTCGTTCGCCCTGATGCCCCACATGACGGTGCTCGACAACACCGCGTTCGGCCTGGAACTGGCGGGCGTGGCCCGCGCGGAGCGGGAGCAGCAGGCCGCCGCCGCGCTGGAGCAGGTGGGGCTCGGCGCCTGGGCCCAGAGCTATCCGGACGAACTCTCCGGCGGCATGCAGCAGCGCGTGGGGCTGGCCCGCGCGCTGGCGTCCGATCCGTCCATCCTGCTGATGGACGAGGCCTTCTCGGCGCTCGACCCCATCATCCGTACCGAGATGCAGAGCGAACTGCTGCGGCTGCAGCAGATCCGCCGCCGCACCATCGTCTTCATCTCGCACGATCTCGACGAGGCCATGCGCATCGGCGACCGCATCGCCATCATGAAGGACGGCCATGTGGTGCAGGTCGGCACGCCCGATGAGATCCTGCGCAATCCGGCCAACGACTACGTGCGCAATTTCGTGCGCGGCGTGGACGCGGCCGCCGTGTTCAAGGCCGGCGACATCGCGCGCAAGCGGCTGACCGTGGTGCGCGAACACACGGACCGGGGCTGCCGCCCCGCGCTGCAGCTCATCGAAGGGCATGACGACAACTTCGCCTACGTGGTCACGCCCGCGCAGCGGTACCTGGGCACCGTCTCCGCCGACTCGCTGCGGGCCGCACTGCAGGGCCACTCGGGTCCGCTGGGGCTGCAGCATGCCTTCATCCCGGAGGTGAGCACGGTCCCGGCCGATGCACCCGTGGCCGACCTGTTCGGCCAGGTCGCGCAGGCCCCCTGCGCCCTGCCGGTGGTGGATCCCGACGGCCGTTTCCGGGGCGTGGTCAGCAAGACCACGCTGCTGCGCTTCCTGGACCGCGATACCCCACCCGTGCCGCCGACGATGCCCCCCGCGTCCGCGCCCCACCCCGCCGCATCCGAACCCGCAAGGAGCCACGCATGAACGCCACCCCGACGCCTCCTTCCACCTCCACGGGCACCGGCGCCCTCCAGGCCACCCAGGTGGCCCAGGCCCATCCCGCTCCGGCGCCCGACGCCAACCCCTGGGCGGCAGCAGGCGACGGCCCCGCCGCCGTGGCTTCGTTCGGCACGCAGGCGACCCCTGCCACCGGCACGCCCCCCGCCGCACCCGCGGCAGACCCCTGGGCCGCCTCTTCGGCCACCGGCTCCGATGCCGGCGGCGCGGACTGGCTGAACGCCGCGCCCGACCCAACCGCCGTCAGCGGCACGCTGGCCCACGGCGCCCCGGGCGGCGCGGGCGATCCCTCGCAGGCCGCGGGCGGCCTGCACCTTTCCCAGCTCTGGGACGGATCGCTTCCGGTGGAACATTGGATCAACCAGGGCCTGACCTGGACGGTGGAGCACTTCCGGCCCGCATTCCAGGCCGTGCGCGCACCGGTGGACGCCACGCTCGCCGGCGTGCAGTCGGTGCTCACCGGCCTTCCCACGCTGGGCATGGTCGCCGTCGTGGGCCTTCTGGCATGGCAGTTCGCGGGCCGCGCGCTCGCCCTGGGCGCGGTGGTCTCGCTGCTGCTGGTGGCGATGCTGGGCATCTGGCAGGAGGCGATGGTGACGCTCTCGCTCGTGCTCACCTCGCTGGCGTTCTGCCTGGTGCTGGGACTGCCCCTGGGCATCCTGCTGGCCAGCAGCGACCGGGCACAGCGCCTGCTGCGCCCGGCGCTCGATGCCATGCAGACCACTCCGGCCTTCGTGTACCTCGTGCCGGTGGTGATGCTCTTCGGCATCGGCAACGTGCCGGGCGTGGTCGTGACCATCGTGTTCGCGCTGCCGCCGCTGGTGCGCCTGACCAACCTGGGCCTGCGGCAGGTGCGCCCCGACCTGGTGGAAGCCGCCCGCGCCTACGGTGCCTCGCCGCTGCAGATGCTCTGGAAAGTGCAGCTGCCGCTGGCCATGCCGTCGATCATGGCCGGTATCAACCAGGCCCTGATGCTGTCGCTCTCGATGGTGGTGATCGCCTCGATGATCGCCGTGGGCGGCCTGGGCCAGATGGTGCTGCGCGGCATCGGCCGGCTGGACATGGGCCTGGCCACCGTGGGCGGACTGGGCATCGTGCTGCTCGCGATCACGCTGGACCGACTGACGCAAGCCATGGGCCAGCCGCGGCGCGGCGCGCGCCACTGGTGGCAGACCGGCCCCGCAGGCCTGGTGGTGGCCGCCTTCGCCGCACTCCGCCCGGCTCCCGGGCAAGCCCCCCGCGGCCGCACCGCCGCCGCGGAACCCGCCCCCGCCCTGTCCGCCGCGGAAGAGCCCACGCTGGCGGGAGCCGCCCGCTGACGCCCCCCATCCAGGAACCACTTCTCCCTATGCACATCACTTTCCAACGCTCTTTTCCCGTTCCGGCGGGCGTGCCGGCCTTCGCCCGCGCTGCCGCCTGCGCCGTCGCCCTCGCCCTGGCCGCGCTGCCCGCCGGCGCCCAGTCCCTGCCCGGCAAGGGCATTTCCGTGCAGCCGCTGCAAAGCTCCAATGCCGAGGAAACCTTCCAGACGCTGCTGGTGTCCCGTGCACTGCAAAAGCTCGGCTACGAGGTGCAGCCCATCAAGGAAATCGAGTACGCCACGGCCCATCTCGCGGTCGCCAACGGCGACGCCACCTTCATCGCCGACCACTGGGATCCGCTACATGCCGACTTCTACAAGAACGCCGGCGGCGACGCGAAGCTCTGGCGCAAGGGGGCGTATTCGCCCAACGCGGTGCAGGGCTACCTGATCGACCGCAAGACCGCGGAGCAGTACCAGATCACCCACATCGACCAGCTCAAGGACCCGAAGCTCGCGAAGCTGTTCGACGCCAACGGCGACGGGCGCGCCGACCTCACGGGCTGCAATCCGGGCTGGGGCTGCGAGGCGGTCATCGAGCACCAGCTCAAGGACTTCGGCCTGTCGCGCACGGTCACGCACGTGCAGGGCAGCTACGCGGCGCTGATGGCAGACACCATCGCGCGCTACAAGCAGGGCAAGCCCATCCTCTACTACACCTGGACGCCCTACTGGGTGAGCGGCGTGCTGCGCCCGGGCCGGGACGTGGTATGGCTGCAGGTGCCCCGCTCCTCTCTTCCGGGCGAGCAGGCCGGCATCGACACGAAGCTGCCGGACGGCAAGAACTACGGCTTCGTGCCGAACGTGCAGAAGATCGTGGCGAACAAGGCCTTCACCGAGAAGAACCCGGCAGCGGCGAAGCTGTTCGAAGTGATGCAGTTGCCGGTGGCCGACATCAACGCGCAGAACCTCGCCATGCAGAAGGGGCAGAACCGGCAGGCCGACATCGAGCGCCACGTGGACGGCTGGATCCGGGCGCACCAGAAGACCTTCGACGGCTGGATCGCGCAGGCGACGGCGGCCGACCACTGAGGCGGGGGGCGGCGGAGAGCCGGCGTCCACTTTTTCTCCTGATTCGGTGGGCACAGTCGAACCCATCCATACTCGAGGAACACGGACGCCCGGCCGGCCCCGCGCCCGCCGGCACCCCTGGACCACGCAGCCCGAACAGATGCCACGACTGACCCTGCAGAGCAAAGCCTTCCTCGCGCTCAGCGTCCTGCTGGCCGTGTTGCTGGCACTGTTCGTGGGGTTCTCCCGCCTGGGACTGCAGCGGGGGCTGGGCCCCTACATCGCAGAGATCGAACTCGGCCGGCTGGACTGGCTCGCAGGGCGGCTGGAACGCGTCTATGTGCTGCACGGCGGCTGGCAGACCCTGCGCACGCAGCCCGAGCTGTGGCGCCAGATGCACAAGCCCGGCGTTGCCCTGCCCCGGGCGACCTTCGGGCCCACCCGACCCGCCCTGCCACCCGGCGGCGCGGCGCCACAGGGCGCACGGAACGCACCCGCGACGTGCGACGTGGATGCCTATGCGTTCGGCGATGGCACCCCCCCGGCCTCCGCCGGGACGCCGTCCGGTAAAGCCCCCTCCTCTCCCGATCCCAACCAGCACGCGCTGTCGGTCCGCCTGGGGCTGATCGACGGCGACCGCCAGCTGGTCGCCGGCGTCCAGCCGGTGCAGGGCACGGCCCGGCGCGTGCTGCGCGGCCCCCGCGGCGAAGCCATCGGCCAGCTCGTGCTGCTGCCGCCACTGAACGTGGAAACCGAGGCGGACCAGGCCTTCCTGCGCCAGCAACTGGTGTTCGTCGCCTGGACGGGCGCCGCGGGCCTGATCCTCGCGCTCTGGCTGTCCTGGTGGCTGGCCCGGCGCTGGCTGGCCCCCATCGGCGCGCTGGTCCACGCCGCGCGCCGGGTGGCCGGCGGACGGCTGGACACGCGCGTGCCGGTGCAGGGCGACGACGAACTGGCCCGGCTCGCCTCCACGTTCAACGACATGGCGGAGCAGCTCGCGAACATGGAAGCCTCGCGCCGCCAGTGGATCGGCGACGTGGCGCACGAACTCCGCACGCCCCTGGCGGCCATGCGCGCGGAAATCGAGGCCGTGCAGGATGGCGTGCGCACCTTCGACGACAGGACGGCGCTGCGCCTGCACCGGCAGGTGATGCGGCTGATCCAGCTGGTGGGAGACCTGCGCGCGAGCCTCGACGCCGCGGGCGACGCCACGCCCTCGGCGCCGGAGCCCGTGCAGCCGCTGCCCCTGCTGTCGGAGGCCGTCGCCTCGATGCAGGCGCGCTTCGACAACGCCGGCATCGCCCTGGACATGTCCGCCGTGGACGCCTGCGCGGGCAGCCACCCGCCCCCGGTGGTGCGGGGCGACCCGGCGCAACTGCACCGCGTGTACCTCAACCTGCTGGAAAACAGCCTGCGCTACACCGAAACGGGCGGCAGGCTCTGCATCGCCGCGCACACCGAACGCAAGGCGGGCGATGGTGCCTGGCTCGTGCTGCAATGGGACGATACGGCCCCCGGCGTCCCCGCACCGGAGCTGCCGCGTGTGTTCGACCGGCTCTACCGTGCCGAAGCCTCCCGCACCCGCGCCGCGGGCGACACCGGCGGCTCCGGCCTGGGGCTGGCCATCTGCCGGGCCATCGTGCAGGCGCACGGCGGACGGATCACGGCCGAGGCCTCGCCGCTGGGCGGCCTGCGCATTCTTCTCACCCTGCCCTTGCTGGAGACCCCCATCCATGACCGATGACCCCCAACGCATTCTGGTGGTGGAGGACGAGCCCGACATCGCGGACGTCGTTCTGGACTACCTGCGGCATTCCGGCTTCGAGGCCGAACACCTGGCCGAGGGCCCGGCCGCCCTCGCCCGCCTCACCGGGCCCACGCCGCCCGACCTCACCCTGCTCGACATCATGCTGCCCGGCGTGGACGGACTCGAAGTGCTCCGGCAGGCACGCCGGCACACCGACCGCCCCATCATCATGCTCACGGCGCGCGTGGAGGAGGTGGACCGGCTCATCGGGCTGGAACTGGGCGCCGACGACTACATCTGCAAGCCTTTTTCGCCCCGCGAGGTCGTCGCGCGGGTGCGCACGGTGCTGCGCCGCAGCACGGCCCATCCGTCACCGGCCGCGCAGGACGCGCCGCTGGTGCTCGACGAGGCGTTCTGGCAGGTCCATCTGCGTGGCACCCCCGTTTCGCTCACGCCGCGCGAGTTCCGCCTGCTGCAGGCCCTGGCGAGCCACAGCGGCCGGATCTTCTCGCGCGCACAGCTGCTCGACATGGCATACGACGACACGCTCGACGTGAACGAACGCGCGATCGACAGCCACATCAAGAACCTGCGCCGCAAGCTGCGCGCTGCCGACGGCAGCGACCACGAATGGATCCGCTCGGTCTACGGCGTGGGTTTCTCGCTGGAGCCGCCCACGGAGTGACGGCCGCGCGTCGCGCACCTTTCCCACCGGCGGGCCCTGGCGCTTCCTACAGCGCCGCGGAGCGAAACCGTGTGTGATGGACCCAGATCCGCACACAGGCCCCGTCCATGTACCTTCCAGCCGACCGCACCGCCCGCTCCCGCGACGCCGAGCCCCGCCCCGCTCCGCCGGAGCGACTTCCCGGCGGCCTGCGCTACGTCCACCCCGACACCCTGCCGGGACTCACTCGCGTGCTGCGCGGCAAGCACTTCAAATTCCGCACGCCCGACGGGCAGTGGGTGACGGACGAGGAAGAGATCGCCCGCATCCGCAAGCTGGCGATTCCGCCTGCCTACACGAATGTCTGGATCTGCCCGCTGCCCGAAGGCCACCTGCAGGCCACCGGGCTGGATGCGCGCGGACGCCGGCAGTACCGCTACCACCCCGAATGGCGCCAGCAGCGCGACGAGGCCAAGTTCGAGCGCATGCAGGCCTTCGGCCGGGCCCTGCCGCGCATCCGCGCCCGCGTGGCGCGCGACCTCCGCCCCCGGCGCGGCGAGCCCGCGCTCTCGCGCACGGTGGTGCTGGCGACCATCGTCCGGCTCCTGGACACGACCTTCCTGCGCGTGGGCAACGAGGAGTACGCGGCCGCCAACCGCTCCTACGGCCTCACCACGCTGCGCAACCGGCATGCGGGCGTGCGCGGCAGCAGGCTCACCCTGCGCTTTCGCGGCAAGAGCGGCGTGGAGCAGCAGGCGACCGTGGACGACCCGCGCGTGGCCCGCGTGGTGCGCCGGTGCCAGCAGCTGCCGGGGCAGGAGTTGTTCCAGTACGAGGACGAAGACGGCACACGGCACACCGTGGGCTCCGGCGACGTGAACGACTACCTGCACGAGATCGCGGGCACGGACGAGGGAGCGCCGGGTGGCGGCATGCGCTTCACCGCCAAGGATTTCCGGACCTGGCACGGCACGGCCCAGGCCCTGGAGCTCACGCGCATCGCCTGCACGCAGCCCGAGGGCGCCCCGGTCGCGACCGCCAAGCACATCCTGGCGGAAGTGGCGCGCCAACTGGGCAACACCCCGGCGGTCTGCAAGAAGTCCTACATCCATCCCGCCGTGCTGGAACTCGGTTCACGGCTCGCGTCGGACGCCGGCCCTGGCATGCAGGCGGTGTGGCAGCGCATGGGCGAGCGCGCCACCGGGGCCCGGGGCCTCAGCGCCGTGGAGCGCCGGCTGATGGCCTTCCTGCAGGACACCGCCCGTGCCCGGGCGCGCGCCGAAAGAAAAGCCCGCGCCGCCGGGCCTGCCCTGCCGGCCCGGCGCGCCCGCCGCAAGGCGGCGGCCTGAGCGGCTGCCGCGTCAGCGGCCCACCATGTTGCCGGGCACCACCCACTGGTCGAACTGCTCGCCCGTCACGTGGCCCGACGCCACGGCCGCCTCGCGCAGCGAGGTGCCTTCCTTGTGGGCCTTCTTGGCGATGAAGGCCGCCTTGTCGTAGCCGATGTGGGTATTGAGCGCCGTCACCAGCATCAGGGAACGCTCCACCAGCTCGCCGATGCGCTCGCGGTTGGGCTCGATGCCCACGGCGCAGTGGTCGTTGAAGCTCACCATGCCGTCGGCGAGCAGGCGCACGCTCTGCAGGAAGTTGTGGGCCACCATCGGGCGGAACACGTTCAGCTCGAAATTGCCGGAGGCGCCGCCGATGTTGATGGCCACGTCGTTGCCGAAGACCTGCGCCGCCAGCATGGTGACGGCCTCGCTTTGCGTGGGGTTCACCTTGCCGGGCATGATCGACGAGCCCGGTTCGTTCTCGGGAATCGTGATCTCCCCGATGCCGCTGCGCGGGCCGCTCGCCAGCCAGCGCACGTCGTTGGCGATCTTCATCATGCTGGCCGCCAGCGTCTTGAGCGCGCCATGGGCATGCACCAGCGCGTCGCACGAGGCGAGCGACTCGAACTTGTTGGGCGAGGTGACGAAAGGCAGCCCCGTCAGCCGGGCCAGTTCCTTCGCCACGCCCTCGGCGTAGCCCCTGGGCGCATTCAGCCCAGTGCCCACGGCGGTGCCGCCCAGCGCCAGTTCGCAGAGATGGGGCAGCGCGTCGCACACGTGCTTTTCGCCGTGCGCCAACTGGGCCACCCAGCCGGAGATTTCCTGGCCGAGCGTGAGAGGGGTCGCGTCCTGCAGGTGCGTGCGCCCGATCTTCACGATACCGTCGAACTCCGCCGCCTTCTTCTCCAGGGTGGCGCGCAGCTTCGCGATGGCGGGCAGCAGTCGGTGGGTGAGCGCCTCCACGGCCGCCACGTGCATGGCCGTGGGGAACACGTCGTTGCTGGACTGGCTGCGGTTCACGTCGTCGTTGGGATGGACCGCCCGGCCCTCGCCGCGCTCGCCGCCGAGGATTTCGCTCGCCCGGTTGGCCAGCACCTCGTTCATGTTCATGTTGGTCTGCGTGCCCGAGCCGGTCTGCCAGACGACGAGCGGGAACTCGTCCGGATGCCGGCCGGCGGCCACCTCGTCGGCCGCGGCGATGATGGCCTCGGTCTTCCTGGCGTCCTGCAGGCCCAGGGCGTGGTTCACGCTGGCCGAGGCACGCTTGACCAGGGCCAGGGCATGGAGGATCTCGCGCGGCTGGCGCTCGCCGGAGATGTCGAAGTTCTGCAGCGAGCGCTGCGTCTGCGCGCCCCAGAGCCGGTGGGCCGGGACCTCGATGGGGCCGAAAGTATCGCGTTCCGTACGGGTGGTCATGGATGAATTTCCGCTGGATGGAAGGTGTGACGACTGGTGCATGCCCTGCGGATGCGCCCCGGCAACGGCTGGCGCGTTCTCTTCGGGGCCGCGCTGGCGAGGAAGCCTCGTCCTGCAGCATAAGCCACTGGAACGATTCTCATCCCGCACCGCCCGCCAAACCCCCAGGTCGGCAAGGCCTGTAACCAATAGATACACTACGGCGCTGCGCCGCGATGGGCGGTCGCCTCCACCATGTCCGCTACTTCCAATTTCGCCCTGACCGCCTTCATGCCGTCGCACTACGATCCGATGGTGGTGGCGGCGTCGTTCGCCATCGCGGTGCTGGCCAGCTACGTCACGCTGGATCTGGCGCGCCGCGTGCATGTGTCGCAGCGGCACATCGGCCTGGTCTGGTGGGCCGCAGGCTCGGTGGTGATGGGCACGGGCATCTGGGCCATGCACTTTTTGGGCATGCAGGCATTCCAGCTGCCCATCGCGCTGGGATTTTCCGGCGGCCTCACCCTGCTGTCCTGGCTGGCGGCGGTGCTGGCTTCGGCACTGGCGCTGGGGATGGCCAGCCTGCCGCGGTTCGGCCGGTGGCAGATCCTCTTCGGCGCCGTATGCATGGGCAGCGGTATCAGCGGCATGCACTACATCGGCATGAAAGCCATGAAGATGTCCATCGACATCGTGTGGGATCCCGTGCTGGTGGCGCTGTCGGTCGCAGTGGCGTTTTTCGCCTCGGCCACGGCGCTGCGCATCTTCCAGTGGCTGATCCACGTACGGCAGGACCGGCGCAGGGCGTGGTACCAGGCGGCTGCGGCGCTGATCATGGGCATCGCGATCTGCGGCATGCACTACACGGGCATGGCTGCGGCGTCGTTCCCCGAAGGCTCGATCTGCCTGAGCGCCGACGGCCTCGGCGGACCGGGCCTGACGGCCATGGTATTGCTGTCGTCCGGCATGCTGCTGCTGAGCACGCTGTTCACCGCCGTGCTGGACGCGCGCCTGCAGAGCACGGCCCGGCAACTCAACGCCTCCCTGCAGGAGAGCAATGCGCGCCTCACCGAAGCCAATGCCCAGCTGCAGAAGCAGGCCTTCGCGGACCCCCTGACCCTGCTGCCCAACCGGCTACTGTTCGAGGACCGCCTGTCCCACGCCCTGCTGCGCCTGGACCGCATGCGGCGCCGCGATGCCGGCCAGCGTCTGGGCGTGATGTTCGTGGACCTGGACGGCTTCAAGCCCATCAACGACTCCTTCGGCCATGCGGCGGGGGACGCCATCCTGCGCAGCGCCGCGGAGCGCCTGCGGCTGCAGGCCCGCGAGAGCGACACGGTGGCCCGCGTGGGCGGCGACGAATTCCTGCTCCTGCTGGAAAACGTGAACGACCCGGCCGACTGCCTCGCGGTGGCGAACCGGCTGCTCAATTCCCTGGGCCAGCCGTTCGAGGTGGCGGGCAAGACCGTGCAGATCGCCTGCTCCGTCGGCATCGTGGTGTATCCGGACCACGGCGAGCGCGACAAGCTCGTCGCGAACGCCGACGCCGCCATGTATGCCGCCAAGCGGGCCGGCGGCAACGGCTATGCGATGTTCGAGTCGCACATGGACTCCGACGCCACGGCCCAGCTGTCGCTTCAGCACGACCTGCGGCAGGCGATAGCCCGCGGAGAACTGTCGCTGCACTACCAGCCCAAGATCGACGCCCGGCGCGGCCGCATCAACGGCGTGGAGGCCCTGCTGCGCTGGCGGCATCCCCTGCGGGGCAACGTCAGTCCGGCCGAGTTCATTCCCGTGGCCGAGCGCTTCGGGCTCATCGCGCAGCTCGGCAACTGGGTGATCGAGGAGGCCTGCAGGCAGATGGCCGCGTGGAGCTGGGACGGGCTGCGCATGCGCGTGGCCATCAACCTCTCGGCCTACCAACTGCGCGAAAGCGGTCTTGCCGACCGCATCCGCGACGCCCTGCAGCGGCACGGCGTGCCGGCCTCGCACCTGCTGTGCGAGATCACCGAATCGGTGGCGATGGAAGACACGCGTGCCACCCAGCGGGCTATCGAGGAACTGGGCCGCATCGGCGTGTACCTGTCCATCGACGACTTCGGCACGGGCTATTCCAGCCTGCACTACCTGCGCAGCCTGCCGGCGCGCCAGCTCAAGATCGACCGCAGCTTCGTGCGCGACCTGGAGGAGCAGGAAGACGCACGCGCCGTGGTGGACGCCGTGGTGCGGCTGGCGCACGCCCTGGGCCTGCGCGTCGTGGCCGAAGGCGTGGAAACGGAAGGCCAGCGCGACATCCTGGCGGCCATGCACTGCGACGAACTGCAGGGCTTCTACTTCGCCCGGCCCATGCCGGCCGACACCCTGCTCGCCTGGGCCGTGGGCGACAAGCCCGAGGGCGCGGCGGATTTCAGCCCGTCCATCATCGACCTGCAGGCGCTCGACCCCTCAGTGGACGCACCGGCCTGATGTTCCACGGTCGGCAAGCACCTCGCCGGGGCGCGGCGCGATAATCATGGCCGTCAGTCCTACCTACAACGCATCCCCACCATGAGCACCACCATCCGGTACCACGACCTCGTGGAATCCGTCGCCGCGTCCCTGCAGTACATCAGCTACTACCACCCCGCCGACTTCATCGCCCACCTGGCCCGCGCCTACGAGCGCGAGCAGAGCCCGGCGGCCAGGGACGCGATGGCGCAGATCCTCACCAACAGCAAGATGAGCGCCACCGGCCAGCGCCCCATCTGCCAGGACACCGGCATCGTCAACGTGTTCCTGAAGATCGGCATGGACGTGCGCTGGGAGGGCTTCCCGGCCGGCCAGGGCCTGGAGGACGCCGTCAACGAAGGCGTGCGCCGCGGCTACAACCATCCCGACAACACGCTGCGCGCGAGCGTCGTGGCCGATCCGCAGTTCCTGCGCAAGAACACGAAGGACAACACCCCTGCCGTGATCTTCACGCAGATCGTGCCCGGCAACACCGTGGACATCACCGTCGCGGCCAAGGGCGGCGGCAGCGAGAACAAGTCCAAGATGGTCATGATGAACCCCAGCGACAACCTGGTGGACTGGGTGCTCAAGACCGTGCCCACCATGGGCGCCGGCTGGTGCCCTCCGGGTATGCTGGGCATCGGCATCGGCGGCACGGCGGAGAAGGCCGTCCTGCTGGCCAAGGAAAGCCTGATGGACGACCTGAACATGTACGAGCTGCAGGCCAAGGCCGCGCGCGGCGAGAAGCTCGACCAGGTGGAGGAGTTGCGCCTGGAGCTGTTCGACAAGGTCAACGCCCTGGGCATCGGCGCGCAGGGCCTGGGCGGCCTCACCACCGTGCTGGACATCAAGATCAAGATGTATCCCACGCATGCGGCCTCCAAGCCGGTCGCCATGATCCCGAACTGCGCCGCCACGCGCCATGCGCACTTCGTGCTGGACGGCTCCGGCCCCGTGTACCTGGAGGCACCGTCGCTGGACCTGTGGCCGAAGATCGACTGGGCCCCCGACTACAACAAGAGCCGCCGCGTCAGCCTCGATACGCTGACCAGGGAGGAGGTGGCCAGCTGGAAGCCCGGCGACACGCTGCTGCTCAACGGCAAGATGCTCACCGGCCGCGACGCCGCGCACAAGCGCATCCAGGACATGCTGGCCAAGGGCGAGCCGCTGCCCGTGGACTTCACCAACCGCGTGATCTACTACGTCGGCCCGGTCGATCCGGTGCGCGACGAGGCCGTAGGCCCCGCCGGCCCGACCACGGCGACACGCATGGACAAGTTCACCGACATGATGCTCGCGCAGACCGGCCTGATCGCGATGATCGGCAAGTCCGAGCGCGGCCCCGTCGCCATCGAGGCGATCAAGAAGCACCAGTCGGCCTACCTGATGGCCGTGGGCGGCGCCGCCTACCTGGTCAGCAAAGCCATCAAGACCGCGAAGGTGGTCGGCTTCGAAGACCTGGGGATGGAAGCGATCTACGAATTCGACGTGGTGGACATGCCCGTGACGGTGGCCGTGGACGCCGGCGGCACCAGCGCCCACATCACGGGCCCGGCCGAATGGCAGAAGCGCATCGCCACTGGCGAGTTCAAGTCCATCGACGTCGTGGCGGCCTGACGCGCGTGCGCGCTCCGGCGCGCCCTGCACTACCATTCGGGGCCCGCGGCGCACACAGGGCGCGCCGCAGGCCCCTTTCACATTCGCCCCTCCGACATGACATCAGCCACGCAGCGCCCCATCGGCGTGTTCGACAGCGGCGTCGGCGGCCTGAGCGTGCTGCGCGCGCTGCGTGCCGAACTGCCGCACGAGCGCTTCGTCTATCTGGCCGACAGCGGCAATGCGCCCTACGGCGAACGCGGCGATGCCTATGTGGCCGCGCGCACCCACGCCATCGCCGGGTATCTGCAGCGAACGCACGGCATCAAGGCCCTGGTCGTGGCCTGCAACACGGCGACCGCGGCCGCCATCCATGAAGTCCGCGCACGGCATGCCGACCTGCCGCTGGTAGGGGTGGAGCCCGCCCTCAAGCCCGCGCTGTCCCTGACGCGCACCGGCCGGGTGGGCGTGATCGGGACGCGCGGGACGTTGTCGAGCGCCAAGTTCCAGCGCCTGCGGGCATCGCTGCAAGGCCCCGTCGAGTTCGTGGTGCAGCCCTGCGACGGGCTGGCCCACGCCATCGAGCGCAGCACGGCCGACACCCTTCCCGACGATCCTGCGACGGCCGAGATCCGCGCGCTCTGCGCCCGGTACATGGCAGCGCTCGGTCCTTTCGGCGCCGCGCCCGGGGAGATCGACACGCTCGTGCTGGGCTGCACGCACTACCTCTTCGCCGAGGATGCGCTGCGAGCGCACACCGGCCCGCAGGTGCGCCTGGTGGAGACGGGCGAGCCCGTGGCGCGCCAGACGCGCCGGCTGCTCGAAGCGGCCGGCGCCCTGGCCGCGGCCACCGTTCCGGCCACGGGCACCACGAGCCTCTTCACGACAGGAGCCCTGCCCCTGCTGCAGGCGGCCGCACACCGCTGGCTGCAGTTGCCGGCATCGGCATGCGCCCTGGTCGAGGTACCTCAGGAAGCGGCCGGCGAATGGTTGGGAACGGGAACCTGAAACGGTTCCGGTAGCACCGTCAAAAGCCCGGCGTCGCTGCGGCCCAGGGCCTGCGGGACGGCTCCCAGCTCTCCTGTATCTCCCCCCGGCGCCCACGGCGGTTTCAGCGCACGGCCTACATGGCGCGGCCGCGGACTGTACGAGGCTGTGGAATTCGCGCGTGCCGTGCGCACGCAGCGCTTCCCCAGCCTTGTGACAGCCCCACGGAACCTCGATGGAACACAACGCCCAGCTCCCCCTCTCGCGGCGCGATCTGCTGATCGCCAGCGCTTCATCGGCGGCAGTATCCGCCGTGCCGGTTTCCGCGGCGAGCCCGCCGGATGCGGTTCCGGCCCCGGTCCATGCCACCGTCCGCCTGAACGTCAACGGCACGGCGCACGAACTCGACCTCGATACCCGCACCACCCTGCTGGACGCGCTGCGCGAGCATCTGCACCTCAACGGCACCAAGAAGGGCTGCGACCACGGCCAGTGCGGCGCCTGCACGGTGCTTGTGGACGGCCGCCGCGTGGTGTCGTGCCTGAGCCTGGCGGTGATGCACCAGGATGCCGGGGTGACCACGATCGAAGGCCTGGGCACGCCGGCCGCGCCGCACCCGCTGCAGACCGCCTTAGTGCGGCACGACGGCTACCAGTGCGGTTACTGCACACCAGGGCAGATCTGCTCGGCGGTCGGAGCCCTTGACGAGCTGCGCCGCGGCGCGCCCAGCCACGCCACCGCCGACATCGTGGCCCAGCCCCTGCTGTCGGCCGAGGAACTGCGCGAGCGCATGAGCGGCAACCTCTGCCGCTGCGGCGCCTATTCCAACATCGTGGATGCCATCACCGAAGTCGCGGAGGCTTGAGCCATGAAGCCCTTCAGCTACGAACGCGCGACCTCGCCCGCGCAGGCCGCCGCCGCCGTCGCCGCCCGTCCGGGGGCCAGGTTCATCGCCGGCGGCACCAACCTGCTGGACCTGATGAAGCTGCAGATCGAGACGCCGGCCCATCTGGTGGACGTGAACGGCACCGGCCTGGACACGGTGGAGCCCACGCCGCAGGGCGGGCTGCGCATCGGTGGGCTGGTGCGCAACAGCGACCTGGCGGCCCATCCGCGCGTGCGGCGCGACTACGGGGTGCTCACGCGCGCCCTGGTGGCGGGCGCGTCGGGCCAGTTGCGCAACATGGCCACCACGGGCGGCAACCTGCTGCAGCGCACGCGCTGCCCCTACTTCTACGACACCCACATGCCCTGCAACAAGCGCCAGCCGGGCAGCGGCTGCTCCGCCATCGGCGGCTTCAGCCGCCAGCTCGCGGTGATCGGTGGCAGCGAGGAGTGCATCGCCACCCATCCGAGCGACATGGCCGTGGCGCTGCGGGTGCTCGATGCCACGGTGGAAACCGTGCGCGCCGACGGCGCGACCCGCGTCATTCCCATCGCCGACTTCCACCGTCTGCCGGGCAACACCCCGCACATCGAGACCGCGCTGCAGCCGGACGAACTCATCACCGCGGTCACGCTGCCCGCGCCGGTGGGCGGCACCCACGTCTATCGCAAGGTGCGCGACCGGGCCTCCTACGCCTTCGCGCTGGTGTCGGTCGCGACCATCGTGCAGCCCGACGGCAGTGGCCGCGTGGCGCTGGGCGGCGTGGCCCCCAGGCCCTGGCGGGACGAGGCGGCAGAGGCCGCCATGCCCCGGGGCGCGCAGGCGGTGACGGAACGGCTGCTGGCCGGTGCCCGCCCCACCCACGAGAACGCCTTCAAGCTGCCCCTGGCCGAACGCACGCTGGCCGCAGCCCTTTCCCAGGCCCGGAGCTGACCGCCATGAAGTTCGACACCCCCGCCACCGCCAACCCCATCGACCAGCTCAAGGTCGTGGGCCAGCCGGTGAACCGCATCGACGGCCTGCGCAAGACCACCGGCACCGCGCCCTACGCCTACGAGAGGCACGACGTCGCGCCCGACGCAGCCTACGGCGTCGTCGTGGGATCGGCGATCGCGCACGGCACCATCCGCCACATCGACCTGGAGCGCGCCCGCCGTGCGCCCGGCGTGCTGGCCGTCGTCACCGCGCAGTCGGCGGGCAAGCTGGGCCAGGGCAGGATGAACACCGCGCCGCTGCTGGCGGGCCCGCAGATCGACCACTACCACCAGGCCGTGGCGCTGGTGGTGGCCGAGACCTTCGAACAGGCCCGCGCCGCCGCGCAGCTGGTGCGCGTGGACTACGACCGCCAGCCCGGCCGCTACGACCTGGCCGCCGCCAAGGACTCGGCCACGAAGCCCGAGGACATCAACGGCGATGCACCCGACACGGCGGTGGGCGACTTCGCGGGCGCCTTCGCCGCCGCCCCCGTTCAGGTCGATGCCACCTACACCACGCCCGACCAGTCGCACGCCATGATGGAGCCGCACGCCACCATCGCCGCCTGGAAGGGCGACCAGCTCACCGTCTGGACCTCCAACCAGATGATCGCCTGGGGCCAGGGCGAACTGGCGAAGACGCTGGGCATCCCGAAGGACAAGGTGCGGCTGGTGTCGCCCTTCATCGGCGGCGGCTTCGGCGGCAAGCTCTTCCTGCGCGCCGACGCCCTGCTGGCCGCCTTGGGCGCGCGTGCGGCGAAGCGCCCGGTCAAGGTGGCGCTGCAGCGTCCGATGATGATGAACAACACCACGCACCGGCCGGCCACCATCCAGCGCGTGCGCATCGGCGCCGACGCGCAGGGCAAGATCCTCGCGATCGGCCACGAGTGCTGGTCGGGCGACCTGCCCGGCGGCCAGGCCGACGGCGCCGTGGACCAGACCCGCAGGCTCTATGCGGGCGCGAACCGCATGACCGCCACGCGCCTGGCCGAACTGCACCTGCCCGAAGCCAATGCGATGCGCGCGCCCGGAGAAGCCACCGGCCACATGGCGCTGGAAGTCGCCATGGACGAGCTGGCCGAGAAGCTCGGCATCGACCCCGTGGAACTCCGCATCCGCAACGACACGCAGGTCGTGCCCGACACCACGGGAGAAAAAGGCGGCGACAAAGGCGACGGCAAGCGCCCCGAAAAGCGCTTCTCGCAGCGCCGGCTGGTGGAGTGCCTGCGCCTGGGCGCCGAACGCTTCGGCTGGAATGCGCGCAACCCGCTGCCCGCGCAGCGCCGCGAGGGCCGCTGGTGGGTGGGCCTGGGTATGGCGTCGGCCTACCGCGGCGCGCCCGTCATGAAGTCCGCCGCCCGCGTGCGGCTGGATGGCGAGGGCCGCATCCTGGTGGAAACCGACATGACGGACATCGGCACCGGCAGCTACACCATCATCGCCCAGACCGCGGCCGAGATGATGGGCGTGCCGCTCTCGCGCGTCGCGGTGCGGCTGGGCGACTCCGACTTTCCCGTCTCGGCCGGCTCGGGCGGACAGTGGGGCGCGGCCAGCTCCACTTCGGGCGTCTATGCCGCGTGCGTGAAACTGCGCGAGGCCGTCGCCAAGAAACTGGGCCTGGACCCGGCCACGGCCCAGTTCGCCGACGGGCAGGTGTCAGCGGGAGGGCGCAGCGTGGCACTCGCCGATGCCGCCCGCGATGGCGAGCCGGAGGCGGAGGACACCATCGAATTCGGCGTGCTGGAGAAGGAAACCCAGCAGTCCACCTTCGGCGCGCATTTCGTCGAGGTCGCCGTGGACGCGTTCACCGCCGAGGTGCGCATCCGCCGCATGCTGGCCGTGTGCGCGGCGGGCCGCATCCTGAATCCCAAATCGGCGCACAGCCAGGTGATCGGCGCCATGACCATGGGCGTGGGCAGCGCGCTGATGGAGGAACTCGCGGTGGACACCCGCCTGGGCTTCTTCGTGAACCACGACCTGGCCGGCTACGAGGTGCCGGTGCATGCCGACATCCCGCACCAGGAGGTGGTCTTCCTCGACGAGACCGACCCGCGCGCCTCGCCCATGAAGGCCAAGGGTGTGGGCGAGCTGGGTATCTGCGGCGTGAGCGCGGCCATCGCCAACGCGATCTACAACGCGACCGGGGTGCGCGTGCGGGACTATCCCATCACGCTCGACAAACTGATCGCCGGGATGCCGCGCACGGCGGTGTAGGCACGGTTGCGGCCCCGGCCGTCAGTCCTGCCAGAGCGGCTCGCCACCGCGCTCCAGGTGGGTGAGGTACACGCGCGTGTCGAACTCGTACTGGTGGTAGCGCGACTCCATGGATTCGCAGAGCTGGTAGAACGCCTTGCCGTGGTCCTTCTCGCGCAGGTGCGCCAGCTCGTGCACGACGATCATGCGCAGGAACTCCTCGGGCACGCGCTTGAACACCGATGCCACGCGGATTTCGTGGCGGGCTGCCAGGCGGCCGCCCTGCACCCGCGACGAGGCCGTGTGCAGCCCCAGCGCATGCCGCACCACGTGGATCTTGCTGTCGAAGACCACCTTGTTCAAGGGCGCGGCATGGCGCAGGTGGCGCGCCTTCAGGTCGGCCGCATAGCGGTAGAGGGACTTGTCGTCACGCACCGCATGGGCCTGGGGGTAGCGCCGCAGCAGCAGCCCGCCAAGCCCGTCGCCGTCCGCGAGGGCTGCGACCTGCGCGCGCAGCGGCTCGGGATAGCCTTGCAGGTAGGGCAGCAACGGATCGGCGCCGGACGGCCGGACGCTCAATGCAGGTGGCGGGGCCTCCGGCCACCGCCGCCGCCGTGGCCGCCGGAACCGGGGCCGCCCCCCGTGCCGCGCGGGGGCTTGCCGATCTCCAGCGAATTCACCAGGGCATCGAAGCGCTGCGAGAACAGCTTGTCGATCTCCGATACCACGCCGCCCAGTTCGGCGCCGTCGAAATGGCGCTCCATCAGGTGCACCACGTCCTGCACCAGCAGATCGCGCTGCACCTGCATGATGGCCGCGGGCGTCGGGCCCACGAAGAGCATGACGAAATCATCGCGCGCCTCGGTGCCGTCGTCTTCCTCGTCCTCGTCGAACTCCGTGTCGTAGAACGTCACCTCGATGGCCGCGCCCTGCTCCGAAAGTTCGTTCAGGCTCATGCACATCTCGTCCAGCGACTGGCGGAAATCCTCGTCGCCATGCACCGTCCAGCAGATGTTCAGCACGTGCTCCTTGGCATCGAACTCGATGCCCGGCTCTTCCTCGTACGCGCTCGCCGCACCGTCGGCCAGCGAACGGGCGCCCGCGTACTTCCAGAGCGGCTTGAGCGCGTCCTGCAGCTGCTCGAACGTGGTGTCGGCACGCATCTGCACCTGGCCGTGGACATGGATTTCAAAAGGAGCGTTGTAACTTGACATGATCGAATCGTAGTGGTGCCCCGAGCCGGGATCGAACCGGCACGCCCCTTCGCAGGAAGCGGCGGATTTTAAGTCCGCAGTGTCTACCAATTTCACCATCGGGGCGCCGGCTGCGCCGCCCGGGCTCCGCACTGCAGCGTACCCCCGGAGCGGGGTGAGTGCAATGTCCGCATGGCCTCCCGGGGGACAGTCAGGCGATGCCTGCCTGCGCGGCAAAGTGAAAAGGGAAGCCGCAGCTTCCCTTGTATCGACCGAAATGGGTGCCGTGCGTTCCGGCAGTTGCGCCGCGGCCGCAGGGCACCTGCCACCGGCCGTGGAAACCATCCATTATGTACCAAGTCGGGAAAAGCCCCCTTCCGGGGGCGGCACCCGTTCCCGGGGACGGCTCAGGCCTCTTCGTACTCGATGGCGAAATCGCTGTCCGCCACGCCGAGGCGGATGCGGCGGATCGACTTCGAATCGACAGAGCTCTGCAGGAAGCGCATCGCCAGCCGCGGCAGCAGGTTCTGGGTGATGATTCCGTCCACCATCCGGGCGCCGGATTCCACCTCGGTGCAGCGCTGGCGAATGAGCTGCACGGCCGCATCGTCGATGTCCAGCACGGCGCCGTGGCGCTCGGCGATGCGCGTCTGGATGCGCTGCAGCTGCAGGCGGATGATCTGCTCGAGCATCGCGTCCGAGATCGGGTAGTACGGCACCACCACCAGCCGGCCCAGCAGCGCGGCCGGGAATTTCTCCAGCAGCGGCTTGCGCACCGCCTGGGCCAGTGCCTCGGGCTGGGGCGCCAGCTCCGGATCCCGGCACATGCCGGCGATCAGCTCCGAGCCCACGTTGGAAGTCAGGATGATGACCGTGTTCTTGAAATCGATGTAGCGCCCCTCGCCGTCTTCCATCCAGCCCTTGTCGAACACCTGGAAGAACAGCTCGTGCACGTCCGGGTGGGCCTTCTCGATCTCGTCGAGCAGCACCACGCTGTAGGGGCGGCGGCGCACGGCCTCGGTCAGCACGCCGCCTTCGCCGTAGCCCACGTAGCCGGGCGGCGCGCCCTTGAGCGTGGAGACCGTGTGGGCCTCCTGGTATTCGCTCATGTTGATGGTGATGAGGTTCTGCTCGCCACCGTACAGCGCCTCGGCCAGCGACAGCGCGGTCTCCGTCTTGCCGACGCCCGAGGGCCCGGCCAGCAGGAACACGCCGATGGGCTTGCCGGGGTTGTCCAGCTGGGCACGCGCGGTCTGGATGCGGCGCGTGATCGCCTCCAGGCCGTGGCGCTGGCCGATCACCCGCTTCTCCAGCGTATCGGCGAGCGTCAGCACGGACTGCACCTCGTCGCGCACCATGCGGCCCACGGGGATGCCCGTCCATTCGGCCACCACCGCAGCCACCACGCTCGCATCCACGACGGGCTGCAGCAGCGGATCTTCGCCCTGCAGGCGCGCCAGGTCCTGGCGCAGCGCAGCCAGCGCCTCGGGAGTGGCGACGCCCGGGGACACCGCCGCGCCCTGTGCCGTACCGGCGGCAGCCGCCCCGCCGCTGCCGGCTTCTCCGGAGGCCTCCGATGCATGGGCCGGCGCGGTTGCCGGGGCAGGCGCCTGCGCCGCCCCGGCTGCCCCGGGCTTGCCGGCCGGCTTCAGCAACGCCGCCTCCGCGTCCACGATCTGCTGCACCAGCACCTTCTCGCGTTCGAACCGCTCCTGCAATTCGGCCTTTTCGGCCAGCAGGCGCTCGATCGCGGTGCCGATGTCGGCGAAGCGGCCGGCGTCGCCCACGCCCAGGCCCAGCTCGCGCTGCACGATGTCCTTCTCGACCTCGAGCGCCTCCAGCTGACGCACCACCGACTCCAGCCGCGCCGGCGTCGCGTGCAGGCCCAGCGCCACGCGCGAGCACGCGGTGTCCAGCAGGCTCACGGCCTTGTCGGGCAGCTGGCGCGACGGGATGTAGCGGTGCGACAGCGTCACCGCCGCAGCCACGGCGTCCTCGCCGATACGCACCTTGTGATGGCCTTCCAGCTTCGCGGCCACGCCGCGCAGCATGTGCACCGCCTTGGCCTCGTCCGGCTCGTGGATCTGCACGAGCTGGAAGCGCCGGGTGAGCGCCGGGTCCTTCTCGATGTATTTCTTGTACTCGGCCCAGGTGGTGGCGCCGATGGTGCGCAGCACGCCGCGCGCCAGCGCCGGCTTGAGCAGGTTGGCGGCATCGCCCGTGCCTGCCTGCCCGCCCGCGCCGACGAGCGTGTGCACCTCGTCGATGAACAGCACGATCGGCACCGTGCTGGCCTGCACCTCGTCGAGCAGCGAGCGCAGGCGGTTCTCGAACTCGCCCTTCATGCTCGCGCCGGCCTGCAGCAGGCCGATGTCCACCACGCGCAGTTGCACGTCCTTGAGCGGTGGCGGCACGTCGCCCGCCGCGATGCGCAGCGCGAGGCCTTCCACCACCGCCGTCTTGCCCACGCCGGCCTCGCCGACCAGGATGGGGTTGTTCTGACGCCGGCGCATGAGGATGTCCACCATCTGGCGCACTTCCTCGTCGCGGCCGGTGACCGGGTCGAGTTCCTGCAGGCGCGCGCGCTCCGTCAGGTCCACCGTGTAACGCTTCAGGGCCTCGCCGGGCCCGGCCGCCTCGGCAGTGGCGCCGCTCGCCTCGCCGGGCACGCCGCCCAGGCCGCTGCCGTCCGCGGCCTTCAGGCGCGATTCCGGCGAATCCGGCAGCACGCGGCCGAACACCTCGCTCAGGGCAGGCTCGCCCAGCTTGTTGAATTCCCCCGAAATCGCGCGCAGCTCGTTGGCCAGCACGCGCGTGCGCAGCATGCCCGAGAGCCAGTAGGCGCTGCGGATCTGCGATTCGCCGTACATCAGCGTGGCGTACACCCAGCCGCGTTCGATCGAGGATTCGATCTGCGCCGAGAAATCGCTGATCGACGTGGCGCCGCGCGGCAGCCGGTCCAGGCTCTGCAGCACGTCGGTGGCGAGCCGGTCGGAATCCACCGCGAAGTGGCGCAGCAGCCGGATCAGGTCGGAATCCGTCTCCTGCAGCAGCTGGTGCAGCCAGTGCACCAGCTCCACGTAGGGATTGCCGCGCAGCTTGCAGAACACGGTCGCGCTTTCCAGCGACTTGAAGAGCAGGGGATTGAGCTTGCCGAAAAGGGCTTGCCGGCTGATTTCAGACATGGGACCTCGCGGATGGAAATGGAAATCGGTGAAGGAATGAACAAAGAAGGAAACACGCCACGGTGCCGCACGCTAGGACGCTTCGGCCGCCGGGACGGGCCCGGCCCGCGATCCCGCACCGGCATCCGCGCGGGCCCGCCTGCGCGATGCCAGCCACAGTTCGGGGTCCAGCCGGAAATCGTCCGGATCGCGCTGCGCGGGACCGGAGAAGGACCACGTCGTCCATCCCAGCCGGACGCTGCCGCCGAGCTGGCAGGGCGGGACATCCTCGCGGCGCAGGATCAGCTCGTAATCCCATGCGAACTCGATGCCGACGTAGTTGCGCACCCAGTCCACCAGCGCCCGGAAGTCTTCGCCGCCCGGCAGGAAGCGTTCGTACTGCGCGAGCGGCAGCGGGCCGATGCGCAGCCGGAACTTG
This sequence comes from Paracidovorax citrulli, assembly GCF_900100305.1. GTDB lineage: Bacteria > Pseudomonadota > Gammaproteobacteria > Burkholderiales > Burkholderiaceae_C > Paracidovorax > Paracidovorax citrulli. Next base: position 151,917 of record NZ_FNEY01000005.1, read on the forward strand.
CCCTGCGCGTCGGGCACCCGGCTGCCCACCACCGTGTCCACGCCCAGGCGCGCGTTGCGCGGCACGCGCGACAGCGTGGTCTGCTGCTCCGGATCCAGCTCCAGGTAATGCAGCGTGAACTCGACCAGTTCCACGGGCACTTCGAAGAAGATCCGCAGGGCCGACACCAGGCCTTCGGGATTGCGGGTCCAGCGCGTCCAGTGGCCCGCCAGGTACTGCTTGGCATGGTCCGGTACGGTGTCGCGGTCGCGCTGGGACGCCTCGCCATAGCCGATCAGGCTGCGCAGGTGGCGCCCGAACAGGTCGCTGTCCGGACGGTCGAGCGAGGTCACTGGCTGCGTGTCGGACCACGCCCGGAAGAACAGCAGCAGCAGCCGGTGGTGGAAGATGTCGGAGAAGCGCGCGATCGTCGGGTCGTCGTGCTGCCGCAGCCGCTCGCGCACGTACTCGGTCAAGTGCGTGGGCAGCGGCCCGTTGGGGCCATAGAGGCCGAAGTTCCAGACCGTGAGGCGCTCGGGCTGGCCGGCCGTGGCCGGCAGCACCTCGGCGAGGGTCGCGGGCGCGAAGGCCAGCGACGGGTCCTGGCCCAGGCGCAGCGGCTCGTCCCGCGGGCGCAGGGCCTTGCCGAAGCGCGGATGGCCGCGGCTGCGCGCCTGCAGCACGCGCAGCGCGAAGAACAGGTCGAACGGATGCGGATCGCGCCGCAGGCGCTGCCAGAACCCCGACGCATCCAGGCCGGCATCCGGCGCCGGCCCCTGCCCCGGTCGCGGTCCCGCCTCCGGCATTGCGGAGTCCTCCTGCGCGGGCACACGGTCGCTCATGCCGCGGGCCTCTGGCCGGGGCGCACCTTCCAGCGCGCTACCGCCCCCCGCTGCCGCGACCGCAGCGACAGTTCGGTATAGCTGTTGACACCCACATGGCGGGCGAAGAAGCGCTCCAGGATCGACGCGAGGGGCCAGGGGCTCACGCCCGCGAGCGGCCCTTCGTCCACGCCCAGGGTGATGCCCACGCCGCGGCCATAGACCAGTTGCCCGTGCTGGGGCAGCCGGCGCGTGACCGGCGCGATCGCCAGCGACCGGATCGCCGCGATCTGCCCGGACAGGTCGCGGTCCCCGTGGTCGATGTAGAGCCGCAGCAGATCGCGCAGCGTCGCCGCGCCCTCTTCCTCCGACAGGTCGCTCATCGCCAGGTAGTTGAGGGACAAGTGCGAGATCAGCCGCCAGGTCATCTCGTTCTCGGCGATGCTGGCCGTGGGCCGCGTCGGGCCGGCCACCGTGCGCACCGAGGCCACGGGCGCGGACTCCACCAGGCTGAAGTCGCTCTGCTCGCCCTTGCCCCCCATGAGCAGCGGCAGGTCGCGGTTGGTGCACAGCGTCCGCACGCTGAGCTGCTTGAGGTCGTCCGCGAACGGCGCTGCCCTCTGGTCCACCAGCGAGATGAAAACCTCGCTGCCCAGATACTGGGTGCGCGGCCCGAAACGCGTGGCATGCTCCGAGAACAGGCGCGGCTCCCTGCGCACGGCGAAATAGGCCTGTTCGCTCGCGCGCAGGCCGTGCACCGACGCGAAGAACGGCAGGAAATCCTGGTCCTTGAGCTGCCCCTCCCGGTGGCCTGTCACGCCGAGAATCGAATAGACCTCGAAATCGCGCGGCCGCGTCCGGTCCGGCACCACGTGGTATTCGCTGACGCCCGGGGACACGTGGATGCGGTCGGCCGGGCGTTCGAACAAATTGATCGCCGGCACGCAGTGCAGGAGAAATTTGTTGCGGTCCACCTGCGCTTCCAGCGTGGGCTGCGCGCGCCGCAGCAGCAGCGTGATGCCGACCTGCGGGCCCGGCACGCGGTCGAGCGCCTCCCGCAGCCCCCGGATCGAGAAAAAGCGGAACCGCGCGGGAAAGGCGAAATACTCGTGCAGCAGCCGGTGCCCCTGGAATGCCCGGTGGGTGTAGGGCAGCAGGGCCTGGGACTGCTCGTACCCCTCCGGCTGCACGGACTCCGCCGGCAACTGGGCCCAGACCCTGGATGCGTCCTGCGGATCGTGGACGATGACGCCCATGACGGACTCGTGGATCAGCTCCTGCAGGTGCGACGCCACGGCGTCCCCCGCGGAGATGTGCAGGTCGAGCCGGTCCATGCGCAGGTTGCGCCACTGCGCGGCGCCGCGCACCGACAGCGTGAAACGCAGATGGCCGGCAGCCTCTTCCGCCAGTCCGAAACGCGACAGCGGCAGGTCCAGCGGCGGCCCGCCCAGGCGGGCCTGCTGCAGATCGATGGGCCAGAGCGTGACCGCATGTCCGGTGCGGAAATCGCACGGCGTCTGGTCTTCCGCGGTCTTGCGCCCGCGGATCACGCTGCCGGCCTCCAGGGTGTAGCCTTCGACCAGGCTGCCCTCCGTGCCGCTGGGCTCCATCTGCACGACCACCATCGACGGCGTCGGGGCCAGGTAATGGGGACAGACCATCTCCAGGATGCGCTGCGAGAGACGCGGAAACTCCGCGTCCATCTTCATCTGGATGCGTGCCGTGAGGAAGCTGAAGCCCTCGAGCAGCCGCTCCACGTAGGGATCGGCCACCTCCAGCTCGCGCAGCGACAGCCGCCCGGCGACTTTCGGGAAGGCGGCAGCGAACTCCGCGCCCAGTTCGCGCAGGTAGCTCAGCTCCCGGTTGTAGTACTCGACCAGCCGCGGATTCATGTCAGAAAAGCTCCAGGCCGCGCACCGCGGCCGTCAGGCGGGCCCGCCCCGGGCGGCCCATTGCACGCAACCTCACCGCTGCTCGGACACGGACACCTGCCCGGTCTCCAGGTCGAGGCTGGTCTTGAGCAGCAGCTCCAGCGGATAGGGCGACGACCAGAACTGGCACCGGATTTCGAACTGCAGGGTGTTGTGGTGGTTGAACAGCTTGCTGGAAGGCGCCAGCGTCACGCTCAGGGTATGGGGCAGGATGCGGGGCTCGTGCTGGAGGATCGCCTTCAGGATGGCCGCTTCCACGTCCTTCCAGTCCAGCTCCGACAGCAGCTGGCCAGCCAGCGGCTTCATGCCGAAGTTCAGCACGGAGCGCTCGGCGTGGGGCAGGCCCTCGAAATCGATGTGCGACGACGCGTCCGACGCATTCAGCAGCCAGTTGAGATCGCGCAGCAGTGCCTGCCGCAGGCGCGGCTCGGTCACATAGACCGATTCGGCCCGCTCCGTGCGGCGGGAGGGCTCGTGGTCGGTCAGCCGGTCCAGCAGCGCCGGCTGCAGCCGGTCCTTGCCGTTGCCGTATTTCTCCCTGCTCTGCGTCGCCATGGACCGTCCGCTCCGCTCAGGCGGACAGCTTCACCCGCCGCACGTCGAGCAGCGCGGCATCGCCCTGGTCCGTGGCCCACACGCGCTGGCCCCAGCCCGTCGCCTGGTCGTCCCCCAGGTCGCGCCATTCGGTGGCGCGTGCCAGCCGGATCTCGTCGCGCTCGGCGGTTTCGGAGCCCGGATAGCGCGTGGGGATGAACCCATGCATCACGCCGCCGTTGTGCAGCGTGAGCTCGCAGGCCGACCAGACGAGATCGCGCAGGTCCTGCGGCTTCTCGAAGGCGATCTGCGACACGCTGGAAAACGGCACCCAGTAATAGCTGCCGTTGGCGTACAGCTCGCAGACCGGGCCCAGGCGCGCGTCGGAGTCGGCGATCCACTCGAACGCCTCGCCGTCGATCTCACCAGCCGAGGCCGGCGCCTGCTCGAACGCGGCGGCGCGCAGTTCCGCGGCCTGACCGGCACGCCCCTCGGCCAGGCACTGCAGGCCTTCCACCATCCATCCGAGCCATTCCGGGGGCTCGCCGACGATGTTGGGCGTGCGCTTGCCCGCGAACACGTCACGGCGCGCGACCTCGCACAGGATCACCTCCCGGTAGGCACGTGCCATGGCTTCCGCCTTGCGGTCCAGCTGGGCACAGATCTGCAGCTGGTCCAGCGCCTTCTGCCACTCCCCGTACACCGCCAGGACCTGGAAATAGAACACCCGCAGCGGCGCATCCTGCGGCTTGGCCCGGATCGCGTCCTTGAGCTCGGCCAGCTGGCGGTCCAGCGGGCGCTTGAAATCGAAATTCATGGATTGCATGCGGTGGTCCGCAAAAATAGTTATGGGTTCTCCGCTGGGGGAACCGGCGGCAGGGGCGCGCCCCGCCACGCCGCCCTGCCGCCAACGGGCGCGGCAGCAGGCTGCCGCGCGCCCCGAAGGGTCAGTTGCCCGCCTGCTTCACCGACGGCAGCTTCGACACCAGCCGCAGGGACACGGTCAGGCCTTCGAGCTGGTAGTGCGGGCGCAGGAAGAACTTGGACGTGTAGTAGCCCGGGTTGCCTTCCACTTCGGCCACCTGCACCTCGGCCGCGGCCAGCGGCTTGCGGGCCTTGGTTTCCTGCGAGGAGTTGGCCGGGTCGCCGTCCACGTAGTTCATGATCCAGTCGTTGAGCCAGCGCTCCATGTCGGAGCGCTCCTTGAACGAGCCGATCTTGTCGCGCACGATGCACTTGAGGTAGTGCGCGAAGCGGCAGCACGCGAACATGTAGGGCAGGCGCGCCGACAGGTTGGCGTTCGCCGTGGCGTCCGGATCGTAGTATTCGGCCGGCTTGTGCAGGGACTGCGCGCCGATGAAGGCGGCGACGTCGGAGTTCTTGCGGTGCACCAGCGGCATGAAGCCGTTCTTGGCCAATTCGGCCTCGCGCCGGTCGCTGATGGCGATCTCGGTCGGGCACTTCATGTCCACGCCGCCGTCGTCCGTCGGGAAGGTGTGCGCCGGCAGGTTGTCCACCGCGCCGCCGGACTCCACCCCGCGGATCGAGGTGCACCAGCCGTAGTACTTGAACGAGCGGTTGATGTTCACGGCCATCGCATAGGCGGAGTTCGCCCAGGCGTACTTGCTGTGGTCGCCGCCGGCCGTTTCCTCCTCGAAGTCGAACTCGTCCACCGGATTCGTCTTCGCGCCGTAAGGCAGGCGCGCGAGGAAGCGCGGCATCGCCAGGCCGATGTACTTCGAGTCGTCGGAATCGCGCAGGCTGCGCCACGCGGCATATTCGGTGTTGGTGAAGATCTTGGTCAGGTCGCGGGGGTTGGCCAGCTCCTGCCAGGAGTCCATCTGCATCATCGCGGGAGACGCGCCGGCGATGAACGGGCAGTGGGCGGCGGCGGACACCTTGGCCATCTCGCCGAGCAGTTCCACGTCCGGCGGGCTGTGGTCGAAATAGTAGTCGCCCACCAGGCACCCGAACGGCTCCCCGCCGAACTGGCCGTATTCCTCTTCGTACACCTTCTTGAAGATCGGGCTCTGGTCCCAGCCCACGCCCTTGAAGCGGCGCATGTTCCGGTGCAGCTCCTTCTTGGAGATGTTCATCACGCGGATCTTGAGCAGCTCGTCCACCTCGGTGTTGTGGACCAGGTGGTGCAAGCCGCGCCATGCGCCCTCGAGCTGCTGGAAATCGCTGTGGTGGATGATCAGGTTGATCTGCTCGGAGAGCTTGCGGTCGATCTCGGCGATGATGGCCTGGACGGTCTGGTATGCATCGTCCGACAGCGTGGCCGAGGCCGCCAGCGCCTGCTGCGCGAGCGTCTGCACGGCCGATTCGACCGCCTCGCGCGCCTGGTCGGTCTTGGGCTTGAATTCCTTCTGCAGCAGCGAGGTGAATTCGCTGCCCTCGAGCGTCTGGGTGCCCTGCACCGCGTCCAGAGAAGTCGTCGTGTTCATGCGGCTGTCCCTTTCACTGAGCGTCGTCGGTCTTCTCGGTCACGCCGCCGGCGGGCCGGTTGGGCATCGCGGCCAGCGATTTGAGCAGCGCCGGGTCCTTCAGCACCTTGCTGATCAGTTCCTCAGCGCCCTGCTTGCCGTCCATGTAGGACAGCAGGTTGTGCAGCTGGGTGCGGGCTTCCAGCAGGGAATTGAGCGCCCCCACCTTGCGCGCGATGGCGGCCGGGGAGAAGTCGTCCATGCTCTCGAACGTCAGATCGATGTGCAGGCGGCCATCGCCCGTCAGCGTGTTGGGCACGTTGAAGGACGCGCGCGGCTTGATCGACTTCATGCGCGCATCGAAGTTGTCGATGTCGATGTCGAGGAACTTGCGGTCCGCGATCTCCGGCAGGGGATCCACCGGCTTGCCGGAGAGGTCCGCCATCACGCCCATGACGAAGGGAATCTGCACCTTCTTCTCGGAGCCGTAGATCTCGACGTCGTATTCGATCTGAACGCGTGGGGCGCGATTGCGGGCAATGAACTTCTGACCGCTCTTGCCGGTCTTGCTTAAGGTCACCATAGTGAAATCTTCTCTCTCGTAAGGCTAAAAACAGAGATCGGCCGGCCTTCACCGCCTGTGCCTGGCGCACGGCGGGCCCTCCACCACCTCGTCCGGCAGCGTGCCTGCTGAACAAGTATCCAGCGGGCAACAAAATACCGCTGTTACATTTCGTTTTCCAAATCAGGATGGCGGATTTTGTCCTCCCGTGATCGTCTCGACCTGGCTGACGCTGTCTGGAGAAAGCTCCCTCAGGATGTCGAGGAAACTGAGGCCCATCAGCTTGGCCGCGCGGCGGATCAGCAGCGGCGCCGGATTGGTGGGCTCGGTGCGCTCCAGGAATTCGGCCACCAGCAGCAGTTGTGCCAGCGCGTCGTCGCGGGTCCTGATCCCTGCCGGCCTGGCGGCTACCCCGCCGGCATCGCCGGCCGCGACACCTCCCGCCGGAACGGCGCCGGCGCCAGGAACGGCCCCTTCCTCCGGCGATGCCGCGGCGGCATCGGCCATGCCGATGGGCGCATGCGGCACCAGGTCGTTCAGGACCACCAGCAGCGACTGGAACTGCTCCAGGTCCGGCACCTGCGTGCTTTCCAGCCGGTCGCGGAACGTCGTCTGCAGGCTGCGCAGCGCTTCGCTGGCCGTGCTCCAGGCCCGCAGCGACTCATCGCCCTGCTGCCATGCCTGCGCCAGCGCCACCCGCAACTGATCGAGCGATATCCGCAGGCCGCCCTCGGCGGTCGCCCCCCGCGCCACCGACTCCGCGTCCCGCACGCTGATGGTGCCGCCGGGCAGGCGCACGAAGTCCTGCTGGCGGAGGTCGCGCAGCTGGCCCGTGATCTCGTTGAGCGACGACACGGCGTTCATGCGCATGAAGTGGTCGCCATCCTCGGGCAGCGGATGCAGGCCGTCCCAGTAACGGGCGAACATCCAGGCCATCAGCTGCACGCCCTGCGACATGCCGCGCACGCCCTGGACGTTGGTCAGTGCCCGGCACAGCAAGGCCGCGACGCGCGCATCCTTCGTGCGGACGAGCAGCGCGCGCGCGCGGCGCTCCACGTCGCGCCAGTCCGGTGGCTCGGCGGGGATCACCGTGTCCCCGAACTGCTGCTCCGGCTTGCCGGTGGCCGCGGTCTCCAGGGCCAGGAACTCCGCGTCGTAGGTGAGATCCGGCCCGCAGGGCGGCGTGTCCGCCGTGGGTTCAAGAAGCTCTTCGATGTCGATCATGATGGGGTTGTCGGTTCAATGCGCCCCGCGCGTTGCTGGCGTGCGCTTATGCATTCGGGCCTCCGCCGAAAAGACGCAGGAACAGGCTTTCATTGGGAACGCCCCAGTGCTCGCAGCTGCGGCCGCCGGCCCCGGGCGGGTAGGACCACCAGAAGCTGGCGGCCTGTCCCGCGCGCAGGATGTCCCGCCCACGGGAGAACATCGCCTCGCCCTGCCCGGCGGTCCCGCCCATGCCGAGATCGGAGAGGATGCCCGCCATGTCGCCGCCCTGCCCCCTGCCGTCCGGCGCCGTGGCGGCGAAGGGCCATGGCAGCCTGGACAGGCGGGTGTCGAGCGCGTCCGCCGGCAGGGCCAGCCTGCGCGCCTCGATGACCGCATCGCAGGCCTCCGAGAAGAACTGCCCGAGCACGCCATCGGCGGCCAGCGACTGCCGGCCGCCCTCGCCCACCGCCATCACGGTGAGCGGATAGCAGCGCCCCACGCGGTCGATGCTGGGGGCGAGCACGCCGCACGACGGAGCGGCGCCCTTGCCGCCGCTGGCCACGAAGGACCACAGCGGCGCCTGCGTGAACGTGCGCTCCCAGTCGCCATGCGCGGTGGACCGCAGGTGCCCCAGGCCGTGGCTCAGCCATTCGTCCCAGGCGCCGCTCATGGCCCGGGGCATGCGCCGGCCCACGAAGTCTCCCTGGCCGGGCAGCTTCCCGAACCAGGCCACGCGCGGCTGCGCGCGGGACCACGGCATCAGAGATTGCCAGGACACGCGAACTCCTCCATGGCCTTGAGACGGAACGGGTTGAGCACGCTGCCCGTGGTGACCTCGAAGCGCAGCTTGCGCCCGCCGATATCGAAGGCGGCGACGAAGCGCTCGGGCGTGCTGCCCGGCAGAATCTGGGCCTTGTCGAAGAAACGGTGCACGGCCCAGGGTCCCTCGGTCACCAGGCCCGTGTTCTCGGCACCGCCCCCGGTGATCTGCAGGCGGACCTGGCCCGTGCCCCGGGTGCCGGGCCAGGCCATCGATTTCGGGATCTGCGGGCCGTGCTGGTAGCGCAGCACCTCGCCGTCGATGTCCAGCACCATCTGCGAAATGGAGGCGTCCATTTCCAGCGGCTTGATGTCCATGCGGATGGACGGCACCTTGCCGCCCGCCCGGAAATACACGTCGCGGATGGTCGCGGCGCGCTGGAACGAGGCCAGCGCGGCCGATCCACCGACCGGCGTCCCATCGACACCCTGGCGGAAGCGCCAGGGGGTGGTGGAGATGTCCACCATCGGCTGCAGGGTGTTGCGGAAGAACTCGTCCATCATGCCGCCCGGCGAGAACAGGCTGGCGAAGTCGTCGCTCGTCACGTCGCTGGCCGATCCCTTGGTGAAGGGATAGCGGCCGCCGATCGCCCTGCGGCAGAACGTCCCGATGGTGGCATTGAGGTTGCTGCCCACGGTGGCACGCACGTCGCGGCCTACCATGGCCGACGTGGACGATGCCAGATCCTCGTACATGGTGTTGAGGGGCGGCGGCACGCGCTTGGCCTCCATGCGCACGCGCTCCAGGGCCGGCGAGAGCGACGGCGGCACGGTGCCGCCGGCACTGATCTGCTGGCGCGCGGACGAGATGACCGCGGCGGCTTCGTTGAGCACCTGCAGGCTGGCGGCGATGGGCGCCGGGCCCGATCCGTTGGAGGTGGCGAGACGGCGGTATTCGCGGAAGCGGAAGTCCACCAGATCGGCCTCGAGGTTGGTGCTGGCCGCGAGCCCGCCGATGTTCACCCGCTTGCCGGTGAGGCGGCTGAGCTGCTCCTGCTCCTCCTTGATGCGGTTGATCTTCTCGCCCAGCCAGCTGCTGGTGCTGCTGCCGCCGGCCCCCGGCTTCTGACCCAGCGTGGTTTCCTTGGCCACCGCGCGGATGAACTGCTCCAGGCTGGAATTGGCGGACGAATACAGCCGCGCCTGCTCGCCGGCCTGGTCGAGCGACGCCACCTGCACGGGCCGCACATCGGCGAGGAAGTCCTCCCAGACCTTGGCGTACTCCATGAGGTAGAGGCGCTTGACCTCGAGCGCGAGCTGCCCGGTCATGACCTCGTTGGCCACGCTGCGCTGCCCCTGCGCCTTGCCCAGCACCCAGGTTTCCTCCTGCGCCAGCAGCGAGGTCACCTTGGGCAGCTCATGCGAGAACACGCCGTAGTAGCCGTCGTAGGTGAACAGTCCAGAAATCCCCTGAGTGAGCGGCTTGCCGCTGCGCCGCGTGAACACCTGCGGCGCCTCGGGGCCGGCGGCCCGCACCAGCGTGAAGTCCGGCGGCAGCGCCGTGCCCGTGGTCAGCAACTGCTTCAGCCGGCTGTAGGCCCGCTGCGCAGGCGACAGCTGCGCCAGCCGTTGGCGCACCTCGTCCACCAGCGGCTGGTCTATCGGAATCGGCGAAACCAGGGCACGGTCTTCCATGAGCCGGTCGAGGTGGTGCGCCAGCTGGTCCAGCATGCCCGACTGCACCAGGGCCGGGGGCAGCGTGGCTTCCCACTCGTTGAGCATCCAGGCCTTCACCACGCGGGGGTTGAAGCGCTCCGGATCGTAGAGCATCAGATAGACCTTGAGCGCCTCGTAGCTGGCCTCGGGGTTGGCCGTCGAGGCCTGCTGCAGCGAATTGCGCAGGTGCCGCGCGAGGCGGGGCAGCCACGCATCCTCCAGCAGCCGCATGTAGGTCGCGTCGGCAGCGGTCTGCACCTTGGGCACCTGCAGCAATCCGTAGCGCCAGCTGAGCGGCGGCGAATCGCCGGTGTAGCGCTGGCTCACGGCGAGGGCCTCGGCGTGGTTCAGCAGCGGCAGCAGCGCCACCATGTTCTCGGGATCCGCGTCGCGGGATTCCTCCACCGCCTGCTTGAGCGTGGGCACCTTCGCGGCCACCTCGTCCAGGTATTTCTGGTTGTTGCCGTGGCTGATCGTCCAGGCGATCGTGGCGCCCGCCAGCCCCGCGGCCAGGGCGAAAAAGCCGGCGGCCTGCAGCAGCCGCAACTGGCGCTCCTTCTTGGCATTGCGTCCCGTCAGCCCGGCCTCGTTGAAGATGACCCCCTTGAGCAGGGTCTCGATGAAATAGCTCTTGCCCGCGCGCCCTTCCCCGGCGGGATGGGCCGGAGGCGCCACCGAGAAGCGCCGCGACAGGGCGGACAGCACCCGGTCGAACGGCATGCCCTCCTGCGTGCCACTGGTGAAATAGACGCCGCGGAACAGCGGCTTTTCCTTGAAACGCGAGGACGCGAAGATCGTGGACAGCGTCTGCTGGACCACGTCCCGCAGGCCGACGAACTGCTGCGGCAGGCCATAGATCTGGCCACGGCGCGCGAGGTCGGGCTCCGCCAGCAGGCGCTGCGGCAGCAACCGGTTGATCTGGTCGGCCAGGCCGTCGAATTCCTTGCGGAACTGCAGCCCCGGGTCTTCCTGCGCCTGCCCTTCCACATAGGGATTGGTGAAGCCCCAGACCTGTGCCCGCTCCTCGCGGGTCATGTTGCCGAAGAACTCGTTGAAGCCGGCCAGCAGGTCGGTCTTGGTGACCAGCACGTACACCGGGAACTTGATGGACAGCCCCTCGCACAGCTCGGCCAGGCGCAGGCCGATCAGCCGGGCCAGGCGCTCGCGCTCCGCATCGCCGCCGCTCAGCAGCTCCTGCACGCTGAGGGTGACCAGCACCCCGTTGATGGGCTGCCGCCCGCGAAAGCGCCGCAGCAGGCCGAGGAACCCCGACCAGGCGGCACTGTCCTGCGCCTCGTCGCTCTCCTGCGTGGTGTAGCGGCCGGCGGTATCCAGCAGCACGGCCTGGTCGGTGAACCACCAGTCGCAGTTGCGCGTGCCGCCGACGCCGCGGATCGACGCCTTGCCGAACTGGGCGGCCAGAGGAAAATCGAGGCCCGAATTGACCAGTGCCGTGGTCTTGCCGGATCCCGGAGAACCGATGATGAGGTACCAGGGCAACTGGTAGAGGTAGCGGCGGGACAGCCGGCCGAACCAGCCCTGCTCCGTCTGCCCGAAGCGGGTCTTGCCCAGGACATCGACCGCCTCCTTGAAGCGCTTCTCGAGTTCGGCCACCTCCTCCTTGCCGGGACCGGCCTCGGGGGCGGAGGCATCCGATGCGCCGATGCGGGCCAGCTGGCCCAGCAGGCGTGCATTCATCTCCTTGGCCCGCCACCACCGGATGAACAGCCGCAGGAACCAGATGCCGAACAGCGCGGCGATGATCCAGCCGCGCACCGCCTCGCTCTCGAGCGGCTGGTAGGGCTTGATATAGACCAGCGGACCGACGAACCAGACCAGCAGGCTGAGCAGCACCAGGCCGCACAGCACCAGCGTGAACCGGTTGAAGAAGAATGAAAAGATCTTGCGCAGCATGTTTTAGTTCTTCGGATTGCCGGGGGCGGGCGTGCCGGCCGCAGCCGGGCCGGGAGTCAGCTGCAGCTCGGCATCGCGGGCCTGGGGCGGGACCATCAGCACGATCTCCACCCGGCGGTTCAGCGCCCGGCCTTCCGGCGTGCTGTTGGGGGCGATCGGGTCGCTTTCGGCACGGCCTTCGGCCCGCAGGCGGGACCCGTCGGCGATGGTCCTCTGCAGCATGGCCGCGACGGCCTGGGCCCGCTCCTGCGACAGGTGCCAGTTCGAAGGGAAGCGTGCCGTGCGGATCGGCTGGTTGTCGGAATAGCCGTTCACGACCACCTTGCCGGACACTTCGTTGAGCGCGGACGCGATGCGCTGGATCACCGCGACATAGCGCGGCTTGACTTCGGTGGACGCTGGATCGAACAGGCCATCTCCGCGCAGGGTCACGATGCTGCGGTCCGCCTGGTCGTTCACCTCGACCAGGCCTTCGCGGATCTCGGGCTCCAGGAACTGGCGCAGGCGCGGCTTCGGTGGCGCCACGGCCACCACGGAGGGCATCTTCGGCAGGCGGATGGCATTGATCGCGGCGAACAGCTCGTCCGAGCGCGATGCCAGCCGGTAGTTGAACCAGAGGAAGATCAGGAAGCCGATGAGCAGGGTCAGCGCGGCCGCCACCCAGAACGGCACCAGGCTCCAGGGCGGCACCGCCGCGCGCTGCACGCCGCGCCAGTGCAGGGACAGCGCCCCGCTGCGGTCCCCGCGGGTGCTCTCGATCACCTGCAGCAGCCGGGCCTTCAGGCTCTCGAGCTGGCTGCGCCCGTTGTCGATGACGTGATAGCGTCCCTCGAAGCCGAGCATCAGGCAGAAGTACATGAGCTCGATGAGGTCGATGTGCTGGTGGGGCGTCTGGACCAGCTTGGACAGCAGCTGGAAGAACTTCTCCCCGCCCCAGGTTTCGTTGTGCAGCGCCACGAGCAGGCTGTACTGCGGCCAGACGCCCGAACCGCCCCACGGTGTCTGGGCCGCCGCCTCGTCGATCGCGGTGCAGATGCAGTAGCGCGCGCCGATGATGGTTTCCATCGGCACGCCCGCGCCGCCCGCCCGGCTCTCGAAATGCCGGATGCATTCGAGCAGGTAGTGCTGGAATGCCGCGGGATCGGGATTGGTCGCCATGCGGCGGATCTGCGGAATGAGGTTCAGCAGGGTATTGGCCGCGGCCACGAGCGGATTGCCGCCGCTCACGACATCGGGCAGGCCCGACGGCTTGGTGCCGGGCTCGGCACCGGTGCCGCCGGGAGGTGCGGACGCGGGCATGGCCCCGGCGGGCTGGCCCGGATGGCCGGCGGCGAAAACGTTGACGGAGTTCTGCATGGACATGTCCGCTTTCAGCGCCGTATGGCCCACATTTCGAGCTGCAGCTCAGGGAAGCCTCCCGAGACGTGCAGCGCCAGGCCGCCCGAGTTCTGCAACTGGCGCCACAGGTCGTGTCCCGTGTCCAGCTCGAAGTAGGAATAGCCCGCGTGGTAAGGGATCTCGCGCGGCGCGACCGGCAGCGAACGCAACGGCACGCCGGGCAGGTGCAGGTTCACGAGGTCGCGGATGCGTTCCACGGGCCCCATCTTGATCTGCGTGGGGAAATGCGCCCGCAGGAACTCCACGGCGGTCTGCGCATGCACCGCCAGCACGAAGTCGCAGCTGGTGAGCAGTTCCGTGCTCGGGATGAGCGCCACGTGGACGCCGTACTGGCGTTCCTGCAACTCGATCTGGATCGCGTTCTGTTCCAGCACCGAGGAGAGCCCCCGGCGCAATTCGAGCATCAGGGGCAGGAAGCAGCTGCGCAGATCGTCGTGGTCGTAGGTCGGCATGGCCGCGGGCCGGCGCTGCTCGCGCGTGAACGTCGCCAGTTCGCCGGCCATCTTCAGCAGATCGTCGAACAGCCGCTCGGGGTGGATGGCCCGCACGCGCACCCAGTGCTCCACCGCCGGCTCCCAGCGGTTCAGGAACTGCAGCATCAGGAAATCGCCGACCTCCCCCACGCCGCCCCGTCCGGGCTGGCTCAGTCGCTCTTCCAGCGCCGCGCCCCGCTGCCGCAGCAGGCCGAAGAGCTCGCGGCAGTAGGTGGCCAGCCCCGACATCTCGGAATTGTTGACCACCGTGGGAATGAAGGACGGATCCAGCAGCAGCGATCCGTCCGCCCTGCGCTCCACCACCTGGGCCACGGGCAGGCTCACCCATCCGTCGGTGACGTCCTGCGCGGCGCGCAGCGACAGCTGGATGTTCCCGATCTGCACCTCGGCCGCCTGGGCGCCCATGTCGTTGACGTCCGGGACTTCCGCCACCTCGGCCGCATAGCGCACCGAAGCGCCGCCGGGCGCGCCCAGCGTCACCTCCGCGCCGGCCCTGCGCCGCATCGGCAGGGCCAGGTGGATGACCGTGTCCTTGACGTCCTTGCCGATCGCCAGCGCGGCGGGCGCCTGGTCATGGTGCGGAAAGCTGAACGGCGTGCCGTCCGGCAGCACGCCCTCTCCGGACAGCAGGCCCAGCTTGCCCAGCCCCAGCAGCTCCGTATCGAGCGCCAGCTTGGAGAAGCCCCAGAAGAAGAACTGGGCCGGCAACGTGCGGGCCTGCACGAGGAAATCGGTGTAGCGGTCCTGTTGCTGGAAATGCTGCGGGCGAAGGAACATCCCTTCGGCCCAGACGACCTTGCGCTGCCAAACCATGGTGGATTTCAGGCTTTCGTTATGTGTTCGTTCTTTGATGCTTAAGGAGCGGTCTGGATCTTCACCGCATCCTTGCCCACTGTGATGCGGTACTGCACGGGCTTGAGCCGCTCGGTTTCGCCCAGGCCCCACCAGCGGCGGCGCATCTCCACGGAGTTGGGAGCGCCCGCGGTCGCGCGCCAGGTGCTGCGCTCCAGGTCGCGGTAGCCTGCGAACACGGCGAAGGTGCGGACATCCGCACTGCCCTTGCGCTCGATGGTGCGCCGCTCGCCCGGCTGCAGCAGGATCTCCTCGCGCCGCACGAAATCGGCCCCCAGCTGGGCTTCGTCCTTGTCCTGCAGGTCCAGGTAGCTTGCCCGGTCGAAAGCCGCCGCCGCGCGCAGTTCGTAAATCCTCAGCAGGATGGGCTTGGGCGTGCCGTGGATATCGGGGTTGACGCCAGGGTCCGCGACGATTTCGAACACGGCCGGCGGCACGGCCGTGGGGGCCTCCTGCGGGCGGTTCAGGTTGCTGATCATGCCGCAGCCGCCCAGCAGCCATGCCGCCGCCGCGGCCGCGAGCCCCGCCCTGATGAATCCCTTCCGTGCCATCGCTTCCCGATGCATATCCGACTCCTTAGGTTCCGGTGAAAACGCCACATCCGCCCTGTCAGGCGCCATCCTCGCTGTCCGCGACCCAGACCGCGAGGGCGCTGAAGTTGTCCTGGTAGGACTTGGCCTGGGCCCGCACGGCCGCCTCCATCTGCTCCAGCCACTCCTGCGGGGACTGGCTGTGACGCAGGGCGCTCTCCATCTGCTCTTCGTCCAGCCCCTCCCAGAGCCCGTCCGAACAGAGCAGGAACGCATCGCCGGCCGCCAGCTCGATGGGCCGCGGGAGCACCGTGGGCGGGATCTGCGATTCCGCGCCGATGGCACCCGCCAGCACGCTGCGGTTCGGCAGCCGCCGCGGATCCTGGTTGCGATACACGCCCGCATGCAACAGCTGCTGCACGACGCTGTGATCCTCCGTGATCTGAAGCACCTTCTGGTCCCTGAACCAGTACAGCCTCGAATCCCCCCAATGCGCCCAGAGCGCGCGCCCGGTCTTGCGATCGATGCACAGCAGCACCACGGTGGCGCTCATGTGCTTGCGCGAAATCGAAAGCGGCTGCGCGCCGGCCACCGCATGCTCGGCCAGCGAAATGAGCGAGGCCAGGCCCGCGGGCGCGAACAGCGGGTTGTGACCGAAGCCCTCGAGCACCGCGTTCACGGTGATCCGGGCCGCCAGCCCGCCGTGCCCGTGCCCGCCCGCGCCGTCGGCCAGCACGCAGCACAGGCCGCGGTGGCCCATGTCCACCATGCCCAGGAAATCCTCGTTCACCTCCCGGCCGCCCTTTTCCGACAGCGAAGCCGCCATCACCCGGAACCGGAACTCCTCGCCTGCGATATGGAAGATCACGTCCTGGCCTTCGCCGCCGCCTCGGCGTTTTCATAGGCCTCCAGGAAGGCCTGGCCAGAGAAGGCCGCCAGGTCGTCCTCGGCGCCGCGCCGGATCTCGGCGAAATTGCGCTTGTACTCGTCCCACAGCGCTGCCTTGCGGCTCGTGGCCGACAGCTTGCCGAACACCCCACCGGTCACGTCGGTGCGCTGCTCCAGGGCCGCGGGATCGAAACGCTCCAGCGCCTCGGCGTAGGCCGCGCGCAGGCCGGCCATCAGGGCCACCTGGTGGACCCGCAGGTCGTCGTAGGCCTCCTGCATGGCGGGGATCGGCTTCATGAACCCCGGGAAATTCTGCCCGATCATCTGCATGACCACGCCCTCGGGCGTCGGCAGGAACTTCAGCGGATTGTTCGCGCCGGAGGAAATCACCGTCACGCCTGCGCGGAATTCGCGCTTGATCTCGGAGCGGGCGGCCAGCAGGTCGATGGTGCCCTGCACGGCCACGCGGAAGGCTTCCCCGAACGATCGCATGAACTCGGGACTGAGCTTCTGCGGCTCGACCTTCTTCTGCAGCACCCCCGCGCCTTCCAGGAAGGCGGCGATCAGCGACTGCAACTCCGCTGGCGAAGCGGCTTCCAGTTCCGGCAGCACCGGAGCCAGGGGCGACTTCGGGGTGCCCTCTTCCCCAGCCGGGCCGTGGGAGGCGGTGGGCGCAGGAGCGGGCGCGGGGGCCGGCGCCGGGACTGGAGCAGGCGTGCCGGCCGCGGCAGGAACATGCGCCAGCGCCACCTCCTCGATGGGCACGGCCTTCGCATCGCCGGCAGCCAGCCCGGAAAGCGTGGCTTGCGGCAGCACGTCGACAGCAGCGGGGGCGGGCCCGCTCTCCACGGGCGGCCAGCCCAGTGGATCGGCCGAAGCGGAACCGGAGCCGAAGGCACCAAGGTCGAGTCCTTCCACACGCTGCAGGCCCTCCAGCGGAGGGGCCGGTGGCGCGGCGGACGCCATGCCCGGGTTCGTGCCGGCGCCCTGGACGACCGGCGGGGAACTTCCCGGCACCTCTGCCGCGCCGGGGAGCCCCGGCCCCACCGGCGCCTGCACGCCCCTCGGAAGGCTGAACGACTGAGACAGGTCGGACCCCGAACCGAGCACCATCGCCGAACGTTCGGGCACCAGTGCCGAGGCCGCATCCGAGCCGCCCGTGAAGAGCCGCAGCGGGTCGAGTTCGTCGCGCGGGTCCAGCGCCTTGGGCAGCCCGGCATGGGCCGGGTTGTCCATGTCGTGCGCGAATTTCGCGCCGCTGGCCGGCAGCGACTGCAGCAGTTCGTCGTGCCGCATGTTGGCGATCTCGCTCAGGCTCTTAGCCTGCAAACCGCTCCCCCAGGCATCCTTTTTCTCCTCGCCCTTGCGGGGGTCCACCGCGAAAAGATCGAAGTCCTCCGGAATGACGAGGGCCCGGGGGGCCGGTGCCGCGGCGGGCCTGTCCTGCGGCACCGCCGGGGACCAGGCATTGTCCTGCCGACCCTGGTCGGAAGGCACCGGAATCGCCGATGCGGGCGACGCGGCGAAACCATGGACCCCGTCCGGGGCAGGCATGGACGCGGACCGGGATGGCGGCACAGGTGCGTCGGCGGGCACGGGGCCGAACGCGGGTATGGGCGCAGTCGAGGCCGTGGGCAAGGCGGCCGGCGCCGGGGCCCGGGACGGGGCCGAGGCGGCGATGGCCGGCCCTTCCACGCGACCAAGCATCGCGAAGGGGTTGTCGTCTTCCTCCGCAGAGGCCGCGGCCGCCGCCAGGCCTTCTCCCGTTCCGGCCGCAGGCATCGCCACAGGCGGCGACGGCACGACAGTCAGCCCCTCGCCCTGCGGCACGTTCGCCACCGGAATGGCTACGGGAACGGAAACGGGAACCGGCACGCCGGCGGCAGAGGCCGGGGACGACGGATTCGCTACCGGAGCGGGCGCAGATACGGGTTCGGGGGCGGGAGCCGGAACTGGAGCAGGAACAGCCGCCACGGGAACGAAGGGCGAGCCCGGCACGACGGAATGCAGGACGTAGGGCCCGATGCGGACCTCGTCCCCCACTGCCAGGCGCACCTCTTCGCCCGAGCGCACTTCGGCACCCGCCACGAAAATCGACCGGCGCTCGCAGAGATTGGCGATGAAGGCGGCCTCGGATTCGATGCGCACCATCGCATGCACGCGGGCGACACCCGCATCGCTGTCGGACAGCACGAGCTTGTTCTGCCCTCCGCGGCCGATCGTTCCGCCCGCCACGCCGAATACCGCCGTCCATAAGCGGTCCACCGCTTCGTCCGCATGGCGGACGACCCTGAGTTCGACTTTGTCCATGTCCGCTACGACCCGCCGGGGTCAGGGCGCCTTCTTGGCCGGGAGGGCGCGCTTCGCGCGCATGGTGACCACCGCACGCGCGGCGTTGAATTCCTTGCCCCAGACCGGATGGCCCTTCTCGACATCGCTCAACTGGAAGCCGGGATCCTGCTGCAGCGCTGTTTCGAAATTCTGGCGGCACTGGCGCAGCCGTCCCAGGGCGCAATGGCTGAACGCGATGAACTTGTAGGCCTTGACCTGCGATGCGGAAGGCAGCTCGGGCGCGGTGCTCAAAGGCGTGAGGGCAGCGATGGCCTCGTCGTACCGGCCGTCCGCATAGACGTCGAGCGCCTGGGAGAGCGCCTCTTCCTTCAAGGCAGCCGGGTCTTTCGGTTTCACTGCTTCCTTGCCGTCCGCGCCGGCAGCGGTTCCTTCCGCCTGCGCCTGGCCGCCGCCCGCCTGGCCCGCAGGGGGCGTCTCGCAGCCGCTCAGCAAGATGCCCACCAGGCACATTCCACCAATGAGCTTCGTCTTAGATGCCATGCTTACCTCGTCAAAAAAATGGCAGGTGCACCAGCGGCCGCGGCCGCCAGACACCGTCCCGTATTTCCACGCCCCGCCGGCCGGAGATCCGGCCACCGGAACGAAATCACTCGAATTTGTGGGTCAGCACCACGGATTCGCCCCGCCGCACCTGCACCATCCGGGTGACCGTTTGCGATGCCGGATTGGAAAGCTCGATGCGGTGGAAGCCCTCCGACAGGGTCAACTGGGTCAGAGGCGGCGTGGTACCGACGGGAACCCGGTCCACGGTGACGTTGCCCCATGGCATGACACGCAGGATCACCCTGCCGGTGTTTTCCGCCTCGCGGCCGGCCGTCCGCGGGGACCGCGCGGAATCCTCCGCGGCAGGCACCGAAGCAGCCGGTGCCGGGCCCGCATGCGCCGCCGATGCCGCAGGAAGGGCCGCCGCCGCGGGTGCGCTGGCGCGCGACGCCGGCTCCGCCGGCGGCAACGCCGCGGACGCCACCACGGCAGGTGCAGAGGCTGCGGCATCCTGGGCCGCGGGAACGGCCGTCGCCTGCAGCGAACGCGCGGTCAGCTGGGTCAGGGCCTCTTCGGCCTGCATTCGATGGGCACCGTTCGGGAACGCGCTCAGATAGGCCTGCACGGATTCCACGGTATTGATGCGGGAAGCCAGCTCCCACTGGCTCGCCTCCTGCACAGCCATCCGCTCGCGCGCTGCCGCCTCGCTGGATGCCTGCACCGTCCACCACACGCCACCGACCAGCAGCAGCGCCAGCACCGCCAGCAACGGCACGAGCCAGGCAGGTCGCCCGGACTTCGAAGGCACCGGAACGGACGCCGCCACGGCAGGCGCAGCGGCTCTGGCGCCAGCGGAGGACGCGGCTGCCGCCCGGGAGGCCGGCTTTTCGCCACGGTGGCCGCCGTCGCCGTGCATCTCCGACGCGACGGCGGCAGCGGACGGCTCCATCCTCGAAGGCGGGATGTCCTGCAGCGGCATCGGCTGCGTGGGTTGCAGGAAGGCGTCATCCTCGGCCACGCGGCGTTCCGCGCCGGCGCCGTGGGCACCGGCAGGGGCCAAATGCGAAGGGATCATGGAAGCCACGGCCTCCACGGGGCGCAGCGCCGGAGAGGTTGCGGATGCCTCGGGCACCGGCTCCGACGCCCGGACCGCCACCTCCGCACCGGCGGCCGCCGCGGAAGCATGCGGCCAGGAAATGGTCACGGTCTTGAGACCCAGCAACTGCCGCAGCTCGGCAATGCCCTGCGGCCGGTCCTGCGGCTTGACCGCGAGCGCGCTCTGCACACCGTGCAGGAAACGCGCGCTGAACCCCGGGCAGTTCTCCGGCGTGAGCCGGGCCAGCGGATCGTTGATCATCCGCGCGACCGACGTCGCGGGAGGACGCCCGGTGATCGCCTGGTAGAGCACCGCACCCAGCTGATAGATATCGGTCCACGCCCCCTGGGGCATCGCACCGTCGTCCACGTACTGCTCTATGGGCGCGAAGCCGGGCTTGAGCACCATGGTCAGCGCCTGGGTCATATCGCCGATGATGCGCCGCGCCGCGCCGAAATCCAGCAGCACCGGCATGCCCGATTCCTGCAGGAAGATGTTGTCCGGCGCGATGTCGCGGTGATAGCAGTCTGCCGCGTGGAGCATCTCCAGCACGTCGAGGATGGGCACCAGCACCGCCGACAGCCAGGCCTCGTCCACCGTGTGCTGCTGTGCCAGGAAGGAGCGGAAGGTCTGCCCCTCGTAATACTGCATGACCATGTAGGCCGTGCCGTTGGCCTCGAAGAACCGGTACACATGCACCAGCGCCGGATGGGAAAACTTGGCCAGGAGCCGCGCCTCGTTGATGAAGCTGCGCAGTCCCGCGTCGAAAGCGCCGCGGTGCTGGGACCGCACATGCACCTCGTTGCCATCCTTGCGGCCGGCCAGGGTGGCGGGCATGTACTCCTTGATCGCCACGATGCGGTCAAGGCTCAGGTCGCGCGCCTTGTAGACGATGCCGAACCCCCCCTCGCCCACGACATCGTTCAGCCGGTACTCCCCGACTTGCACGCCGGGGCCCAGGCAGTTCGCGGAGCCACTGAATTCCTTGTCCATGAGTTCACGCTTCCAAGCACCGCTGCGGGCGGCGCGAACGTCGCCGGCCGCCGGGCAGGGCCCCGCCGCGAAATCCCGTCTCCTGCATGTCGAGCACCAAAGTCAAGGCATCACTCCCAGCCGGCTGTTTCTAGTCTGTATGGAGATGGCGGAAAAGTGTATCGCCCGCCGCCGTCTCGTTGACCCCGCCAGGCACCGGGAAAGCGGGGCTCTACGGGGGACCGGCAAGTGTAACGGGAACATGTGACACGCCCCTGCCATCCCGGTCCCCGTCGAACAAAAAGACAAATTGTTTCTTTTGTTTCCTGAAACTAAACAATGTTGAAAATTGGAGTATTTTCAAACGAACCGCCCCTCCCTATCATCGGCGGCGCAACTAGGCACCCGAAGAAGCATGCCTGATCGCCTCGCGCAGCCCCTGGGAGGGGGGATGCTCCAGGCGAATATGGTCAGGGCTCTTTGGCGAAAGGCCCCGTTCGTGAGGAACAGGCCACCGCGATGCGAGCGGGTCGGTTCCATTTTTATCTTTCAAAGCGCGTACGCGCAGTCCATCAAAAGGAAGCATTCCATGTCCGTCGATATGTTCATGAAGGTTGAAGGTGCCAGCGGCGAATCACAAGACGCCAACCACAAGAGCTGGACCGACATCCGCTCCTTCACCTGGGGCGCGACGCAACCCAACTCGATGGCCACGGGCAGCGGCGCCGGCGCCGGCAAGGTCACTTTCCACGACCTGAACGTCGTGGCCAAGATCGACAAGGCCTACCCGGCCGTGCTCAAGCACTGCTCCTCCGGCAAGCACCTGGGTCAGGTGGAGATCTCGATGTGCAAGGCCGGCGGCACGCAGATCGAATTCAGCAAGATCACGCTCACCGACGTGCTGGTCACGAGCGTCACCGTCAGCGGCACCGACGGCAGCGATGCCGTCCTGGTGAATTACGCATTCCAGGCCGCCAAAATCAAGACCCAATACTGGGAACAGACGAACCAGGGCGGCAAGGGTGCAGAAAGCTCGGCCGGCTGGAACATCAAGGAAAACAAAGAAGCCTGATTCTTCGCTTCGCAAAAGCCGGAGCCTTCACAAAGGCTCCGGCTTTTTTCATGCAATGCATAAATAAATTGCATGCATTCTCACTGGAACCACCTGCCTGCCATTCGGGGCGGCGCGGCAGTCGGCAGGCCAGTGTTCGGCGTATTCGCCGATCCCCGTTATTCGCAGAGTTATCTCCCGGCGCCCTGCCGTACCGGCCGATTGCGCATGCGCGGCAAATCGCGCGCTTCCACGAATACGCGGCGGCTGATTACCTTCCAAAGGGCCCCTTCTGCCAGAACAAATCGACCACGCCTTCCTGAGCGCCCTGGAAGGCGGCCCGCAGACGACCGGCTACGTACCGGCGGAGAAAGTCAGCAAGAGCCGCGCGAAGATCGCGACCGGGTCGATCTCGGCCAGAGGTCCGAGAACGACCTGAAAAACCTCGGCCTCGCCAGCCCTTTCGCCAAGCTCAAACCCTACCTGACGTCCAAAGGCCTACCCGGCACGGCAAGGAAGCCGCACTGCCGGAGAAAATCAAATGAAACGATGGATCGTCCTGGCGGCCGCGGCGCTGGCTGCCGGCACCCTGCAGGCTGCCGGGGCCCCCGCCCCCACCGTGCGCGTCGCCAACCCGGAACTGCTGGCCGCGCTGCAGAACCCCGAGGCAGCCCTTCAGGCCGCGCGCACGCCGCTCGCATTCGACAACGGCGAGTCGGCCCGCAACTGCCGCGAATATGCGGAGCTGCTGCCGAAGAGCCGCCCCGTCGAGTCGGAACGCAACTTCGAGATCCGCGGCGAATACCTGCTGTGCGACGCCCTGCACCTGGTGGCCGGCAAGCCCTTCGCCGCGGAGAAGGCCGGGGTCGCCGCGCGCCGGGCCAGAACGCTCCATGACAGGCTCGATGTGCGGACGTTCCCGTCATCGCTGCGCAACCGCGCCGATGCGAAGCGCCATACGGTCAAGACGGTGCTTCCCGGAGCCTCGCATGCCCAAGGCGCCGTCGTCGCGGTCGAGACGCCGGACCAGCGCTTCCGGCTGGAAGTGGTGGCCACCGTCGCCCCGGGCAAAGGCCGGAAGCCGGAGTGGATCGTCTGGGTGTCGGACGAATCGAAAACCGGCACCTACCGGGGTTACAGCACCCTCGTCGTGCAACCGCCCCGGAACAAGTCCGGGGCCTACACCGCCGCAGACGCTTCACGCCCCTGAGCGGCATCGCCCGCCATGCCTGCGGAGCGCGCCGGCAGGTAGGGAAGGCGGCGCAGGCTCCACCCGACGGTGCCGCGCCTGCCGGGTCACATCGCCACGGCCCGGGCCACCATCCGCAGCCAGTCGAAGCCCCCCAGCACCGGCCGGCGCACGAGGCTGTCGCCGCGCAGGGCTTCGACCTTGTCGAGAATGCGCAGCCCGCCCTGCACCACGAGGCGCAGCTCCCAACCGATGCGGCCGGGCAGTTGGTGCACGAGCGGGGCGCCCTCCTCCATTAGCGCCCGTGCCCACGCCGCGTTGTCGGCCACCAGGGCACGCGCCCGCGGATCGGTCGGCTGACGCTGCAGCAGCGCGCGGTCGATGCCGAAGCGCGCCAGATCGGCATCGGTGAGGTAATGCCGTCCGCGGGGCAGGTCCACGCTGAAGTCCTGCCAGAAATTGATGAGCTGCAGCGCGGTGCAGATCGCATCGCTGCGGGCCAGCGCCCGGGCATCGCCGATGCCGTAGAGGTGCAGCAACAGCCGCCCCACCGGGTTGGCGGACCGCCGGCAGTAGTCGAGCAGTTCATCCCGATGCGCATAGGTGAGGCCGGCCGACGTCCGCACGATGTCCTGGGTGAAAGCGCTCAACAGGTCCGCCAGCAGCGGGACGGGAAGCGCGTGTGCACGGATCGCCCTCTGGAGCGGGCCGAACACCGCCGCCCACCGCGCTCCGGGTGGGTGGCCCGCGGCGATGCGGTGCAGTTCCGTGGTGTATTCCGCCAGTACCTCCAGCCGCTCTGCAGGCGTGTCATCGCCCTCGTCCGCGATGTCGTCGGCCGTGCGGGCAAAGCCGTAGATCGCGGCGATCGGCTCGCGCAGTGCCGGTGGGCACAGCCAGGACGCCACCGGAAAATTCTCGTAATGCGTGACGGGCTGCGCGCGCCATTCCGCATCCCCTTCCGGGGGGCGCGACGACGCCGCCGGTTGGAAGCCTTCCGGTACCCGCGTGGCGGGCGGGGTGGCGGGCAGGTTGGGCGCTGCAGGCGGTTCAGGCGCTGCCGCCTCGGGAATGTCTGCGTCGCGGCGCGTGGAATGTGGCGTGGTCACCCGGCGATTGTCGCTTGACGCTGCCGAGGCTTTCACCTAGATTACTAACCAGTCAGTCATTAACCGCCCTCCTCGGGAACCACCATGCCGCTTTCCGCGCAGCCCCGGACTTCCAGGCGCACCCGCCCCCTCCAGCCCCTCCGTGGGGCTTTTTCGTGGCAGCCCGTGCTCAGCCGGCAGTGGGCCATGATCGCCTCCGTCGCGGCGGTCCTGGCACTCGGGGCCTGTTCCCGAAAGGAGCCGCCGCCGGAGCCCGTGCGCTCGGTCAAGCTGCTCACCGTCGGCACGTCGTCGCTCCACACGCATGCGGAATATGCCGGCGAAGTGCGCGCCCGCATCGAATCGCGCCTGGGCTTCCGCGTGGCGGGCAAGATCGTCCAGCGGCAGGCGGAACTCGGACAGCGCGTGCAGGCCGGCCAGGTGCTGGCGCAGATCGATCCGCGCGACTACCAGCTGTCCGCGGACGCGGCGCGTGCCCAGGTGGCATCGGCGCAGACCCAGCGGGATCTGGCGGCGGCGGATTACCAGCGCTTTTCCGCGCTCAAGGCGCAGAACTTCATCAGCGGCGCCGAGCTCGACCGGCGCTCGGCCACGCTGAAGGCCGCCGAAGCCTCGCTCGAACAGGCCCGGGCCCAGGCGGCCTCGCAGAGCAACCAGACGCAGTACACGCGGCTCGTGGCCGATGCCGCCGGCGTGGTCACCGGCATCGACGCCGAGCCCGGCCAGGTGGTCGCGGCCGGCACGCCGGTCGTGCGGATCGCCCAGGACGGGCCGCGCGACGTGGTGTTCTCGGTGCCCGAAGACCGGCTCGCCCGCGTGCGCCCTGGGCAGGCCGTGACCGTCCGCACTTGGTCGGGAGGCGGCGCGCTGCCGGGCCGGGTGCGCGAAGTGGCCGCGAGTGCCGATCCGGTCACGCGCACCTTCCTGGCCAAGGTCGCCATCGAATCCGACACGCCCCCGCCCCTGGGCGCCACCGCCTACGTGACGCCCGACGGGGCCGCGCAGCAAGGGCCGCAGGCCATCAAGCTGCCGACGAGCGCGCTGCGCCAGGAAGGCGCGCAGACCGCCGTCTGGGTCTACGAGCCAGCCAGCGGCACGGTGCGCTCGCAGGCCGTGCAGATCGCGAGCGCCGACGGCAACGAGGTGGTGGTGGGCAGCGGCCTTGCGCCGGGCATGCAGGTGGTGGCTGCCGGCGTGCACGTGCTCTCTCCGGGGCAGAAGGTGCTGGTCTACCAGCCGCGCGCGTCCCGTGGCGGCGAGGCTCCGGCCACCACGCCCGTTTCCGCACCGGTTCCGGCCGCATCCGGCGCCGCGCCCGCGGCCTCCGCCACCGCACGCTGAGGCCCCCATGGAAAACGCGACGCAGCAGCCGCCCACCGGCGGATTCAACCTGTCCAAATGGGCGCTGGACCACCCCGCCCTCACGCGCTACCTCATGGTGGTGCTCATGCTGCTGGGCGTGGGCGCCTACTTCCAGCTCGGCCAGGACGAGGACCCGCCCTTCACCTTCCGCGCCATGGTGGTGCGCACCTATTGGCCCGGCGCCACCGCGCAGCAGGTGGCGGAACAGGTCACCGACAAGCTCGAACGCACCCTGCAGGAAGTGCCGTACGCAGACCGCATGCGCAGCTACTCCAAGCCGGGCGAGTCGCAGATCATCTTCGAGCTCAAGGATTCATCGCCGCCCGGCGAGGTGCCCGGCGTCTGGTACACGGTGCGCAAGAAGATCGGCGACATGCGCGCCACCCTGCCCCAGGGCGTGCAGGGCCCGTTCTTCAACGACGAATTCGGCGACGTCTACGGCGTGATCTATGCCATCGAAGCGGAAGGCTTCAGCCCGGCCGAGCTCAAGACCTTCGCAGACGACATCCGCCAGCAGTTGCTGCGCGTGAAGGACGTGGCCAAGGTCGAGCAGTTCGGCATCCAGGACGAGAAGATCTACATCGAGATCTCGCAGAAGCGCCTCGCCCAGCTCGGCCTGGACATGAACCAGATCCTGAACCAGCTCGGCCAGCAGAACGCCGTCGAGAGCGCGGGCACCGTCCAGACCCCGCAGGACCAGGTGCAGATCCGCGTGGCCGGACAGTTCGGCGCCGTCGAGGAACTGCGCGCGATGCCGATCCGGGGCGCCTCCGGCGCACAACTGCGGCTGGGCGATATCGCCGAGGTCCGCCGTGGCTACATCGACCCGCCCTCCATCAAGGTGCGCCACCAGGGCCGGGAAGTCGTCGCGCTCGGCGTGTCGATGGCCAAGGGCGGCGACATCATCCGCCTGGGCGAAGCACTGCACGCGGCCGCGCGCCGCATCGAGCAGACCCTGCCGGCCGGCGTGCGCCTCGTGAATGTGCAGGACCAGCCCCGCGCCGTGTCGTCGTCCGTGAACGAGTTCGTCAAGGTGCTCATCGAGGCCGTCGTGATCGTGCTCGCCGTGAGCTTCCTGAGCCTCGGCCTGCACAAGCGCCCCGGCAGCCATCCGCTGTGGCGCCGCTGGACGCTGGACATCCGCCCCGGCCTGGTGGTGGGCATCACGATCCCGCTGGTGCTGGCCGTGACCTTCCTGGCCATGTGGTACTGGAAGATCGGGCTGCACAAGATCTCCCTCGGTTCGCTCATCATCGCCCTCGGGCTGCTGGTGGACGATGCCATCATCGCCGTCGAGATGATGGTCCGGAAGATGGAAGAAGGCTACGACAAGGTCCGCGCCGCCACCTTCGCCTACGAGATCACGGCCATGCCGATGCTCACCGGCACCCTGATCACCGCGGCGGGCTTCCTGCCCATCGGCATCGCCAAGTCGGTCACCGGCGAGTACACCTTCGCGATCTTCGCGGTCACCGTGATCGCGCTCGTACTGTCGTGGTTCGTCTCGGTGTACTTCGTGCCGTACCTGGGCACGCTGCTGCTCAGGGTGCCCGAGCACCCGAAGGCGCAAGACCATCCGTCCGGAACCGCCCAGGGGGCGGCACAAGGGCCGCACGAGGTCTTCGACAGCCCTTTCTACAACACCTTCCGCCGCGCCGTGGATGCATGCGTGGAGCACCGCTGGATCACCATCGGCGTCACGCTGCTGCTCTTCGCGCTGGGCATCATGGGCATGGGGCGCGTCCAGCAGCAATTCTTCCCCGACTCCAGCCGCCCGGAAATCCTGATCGACGCATGGTTCCCCGAGGGCACCTCGTTCGCCGCGAACGAGGCCGTGCTCAAGCGCATGGAAAAACGCCTCGTCGAGGAGCCCGGCGTGCACTCGGTCAGCACCTGGATCGGCTCGGGCGTGCCGCGTTTCTACCTGCCGCTGGACCAGGTATTCCCGCAATCCAACGTATCGCAGATCATCCTGCTGCCCCAGGACCTGGCACGGCGCGAAGCGCTGCGGCACGCGCTGCCGGCGATGCTGGCGCAGGAATTTCCCGAAGTGCGGGCCCGCGTCAAGCTGCTGCCCAACGGTCCGCCCGTGGCGTATCCGGTGCAGTTCCGCGTGATCGGCAACGATCCGGCGCGGCTGCGCCAGCATGCGGACGAGGTGCGCAAGATCCTGCGCGAACACCCGCAGATGCTCGGCGTGAATGACAACTGGAACGAATCCGTGAAGACCATGCGCCTGGAGATCGACCAGGACAAGGCGCGCGCGCTCGGCGTCACCAGCCAGTCCATCGCCCAGGCCGCTCGCACCGTGTTCACCGGCACCACCGTCGGCCAGTACCGGGAGGGCGACCGCCTGATCGACATCGTGTTCCGGCAGCCGCCGGACGAGCGGCAGGCCATCACGGACATCGCGAACGCCTACCTTCCCACCGCATCGGGCAAGGCCATTCCCCTGACCCAGATCGCGCGCCCCGTGTTCGCCTGGGAGCCGGGCGTCATGTGGCGGCAGAACCGCGAGTACGCCATCACGGTGCAAGGCGACGTGATCGAAGGACTCCAGGGCGCTACCGTCACCGAGGCGCTGCTGCCCGGCCTGCGCCAGCTGGAAGCCCAATGGCATGCATCGGGAGACGCCGGCTACCGGATCGAGGTCGCCGGCTCCGTGGAGGAAAGCTCCAAGGGCTCCGCCTCCATCGCGGCGGGCGTGCCCATCATGCTGTTCATCACCTTCACGCTGCTCATGCTCCAGCTGCACAGCTTCAGCCGCGCCCTGCTGGTGTTCCTCACCGGCCCGCTCGGCATCGCCGGGGTGGCGGGCGCCTTGCTGCTGCTCGGCCGGCCCTTCGGGTTCGTGGCACTGCTGGGCGTGATCGCGCTCATGGGCATGATCCAGCGCAACTCCGTCATCCTCATCGACCAGATCGAGAGCGACCGCGCACGCGGCGTGCCGGCGTGGGACGCCATCGTGGAATCCGCGGTGCGCCGGCTGCGCCCGATCGTGCTCACCGCTGCCGCTGCCGTGCTGGCGATGATTCCCCTGTCGCGCAGTGTCTTCTGGGGGCCGATGGCTGTCGCCATCATGGGCGGGCTCATCGTCGCGACGGTGCTCACGCTGCTGGCGCTGCCTGCGATGTACGCCGCGTGGTTCCGCGTGAGGCGGCCCGAAACGCGGCCACCACGACCGGCCTGACCGGGAACGCTTCGCCGACAGGGTAAAATCGAAGGTTGACCAATTTCACGCAGCGGCGGTCCCCCGGGTCCGCCGCTTTTTGTCGGTAGCCCGCTGGGAACAGCGGGCGGAAAGCCAAGTGGAAAAAGCGCGGGTGGCGAAATTGGTAGACGCACCAGGTTTAGGTCCTGACGCCAGCAATGGTGTGGGGGTTCGAGTCCCCCCCCGCGCACCACGAACAACACGGTGAGGCGGTCCCGGCACGGGACGGCCGTCACGGTCCCATTACCTAGAGGAAGAGCCATGGCCGTTACTGTTGAAACCCTTGAAAAGCTCGAGCGCAAGATCACGCTGAGCCTGCCCCTGACCGCCATCCAGTCGGAAGTGGACTCGCGCCTCAAGCGCCTGGCCCGCACGGTGAAGATGGACGGCTTCCGTCCCGGCAAGGTGCCGATGAACGTCGTGGCCCAGCGCTACGGTTACTCCGTGCAGTACGAAGTGCTGAACGACAAGGTCGGCGAGGCCTTCGCCCAGGCCGCCAATGAGGCCAACCTGCGCGTCGCCGGCCAGCCCCGCATCACCGAGAAGGAAGGCGCTCCCGAAGGCCAGGTGACCTTCGACGCCGTGTTCGAGGTGTTCCCCGAAGTGAAGATCGGCGATCTGTCCACGGCCGACGTCGAGAAGATCTCCGCCGACGTCACCGACGCCGCCATCGACAAGACCATCGACATCCTGCGCAAGCAGCGCCGCACCTTCGCCCAGCGCGCCCAGGGCACGCCTGCCGAAGACGGCGACCGCGTGACCGTGGACTTCGAAGGCAAGATCGACGGCGAGACATTCTCCGGCGGCAAGGCCGAAGACTTCCAGTTCCTGGTGGGCGAAGGCCAGATGCTCAAGGAATTCGAGGACGCCGTGCGCGGCATGAAGGCCGGTGAAAGCAAGACCTTCCCCCTCGCCTTCCCCGAGGACTACCATGGCAAGGACGTGGCCGGCAAGACCGCCGATTTCCTGGTCACCGTGAAGAAGATCGAGGCAGCCCACCTGCCCGAAGTCAATGAGCAGCTGGCGAAGTCCCTGGGCATCGCCGACGGCACCGTGGAAGGCCTGCGCGCCGACATCAAGAAGAACCTCGAGCGCGAGGTCAAGTTCCGCCTGCTGGCCCGCAACAAGCAGGCCGTGATGGAAGCCCTGGTGTCCAAGGCCGAGCTGGACCTGCCCAACGCCAGCGTGCAGGCCGAGATCGCCCGCCTGCTGGAAGGCGCCCGCGCCGACCTCAAGCAGCGCGGCATCAAGGACGCCGACAAGGCCGAGATCCCCGAGGACGTGTTCCGCCCGCAGGCCGAGCGCCGCGTGCGCCTGGGCCTGGTCGTGGCCGAACTCGTGCGCGCCAACAACCTGCACGCCACCCCCGAGCAGTTGAAGGCGCACGTGGACGAGCTCGCCGCCAGCTACGAGAAGCCCGAGGACGTGGTCCGCTGGTACTTCGGCGACCGCCAGCGCCTGGCCGAGGTCGAGGCCGTGGTCATCGAGAACAACGTCACGGCGTTCGTGCTGGACAAGGCCAAGGTCACGGAAAAGGCCATTTCCTTCGACGAACTGATGGGCCAGGGCTGAAGCCGCGGCGCCGGCGCATGCATCCGCAGCGCGCCGGCTCCTGCCCGCCATCCGGGGCTTGTGCTGGCGAGCACAGGCCCCAATTCATTTCTCGGTACAGTATCTGCATGACTGGAGAAAACATGAGCGCACTGGAAACACAGGCCCTGGGCATGATTCCCATGGTGATCGAGCAGTCGGGACGCGGCGAGCGGTCCTACGACATCTATTCGCGCCTGCTCAAGGAGCGGATCGTCTTCCTGATCGGCGAGGTGAACGACCAGACCGCCAACCTGGTCGTGGCGCAGCTGCTGTTCCTGGAGAGCGAGAACCCCGACAAGGATATTTCCTTCTACATCAACTCCCCCGGCGGCAGCGTGACGGCCGGCATGGCCATCTACGACACGATGCAGTTCATCAAGCCGGACGTGTCCACCATGTGCCTGGGCTTCGCGGCCAGCATGGGCGCCTTCCTGCTGGCGGCCGGCGCCAAGGGCAAGCGCTTCTCGCTGCCCAATTCGAAGATCATGATCCACCAGGTGCTCGGCGGCGCACGCGGCCAGGCCACGGACATCGAGATCCATGCACGGGACATCCTGCGTACCAAGGACCAGATGAACCGCATCCTGGCGGAACGCACCGGACAGCCCCTGGAAAAGGTCAAGGCCGACACCGAACGCGACTATTTCCTCACTGCCGACGAGGCCAAGGAATACGGCCTGGTCGACCAGGTGGTGACCCAGCGTCCCTGACCAGCGGCGTTGCCTCCGGCGGCGTTTTCTGCCAGGGAAGGCGTCCGCCGCCATTTCGTTATCATCCCGCCCACAGTTCCCGCAACACGAGGCAATGCCCCCATGGCCGAGAAAAAAGGCTCTTCCAGCGAAAAAACCCTTTACTGCTCCTTCTGCGGCAAGAGCCAGCACGAGGTGAAGAAACTCATCGCTGGCCCGTCGGTTTTCATTTGCGACGAGTGCATCGACCTGTGCAATGAGATCATCCGCGACGAGCTGCCTTCAACCGAAGGTGCGCGGGATTCGCGCGGCGACCTGCCGACCCCGTCGGAGATCAAGGCCAACCTCGACAACTACGTGATCGGCCAGGAAATCGCCAAGCGCACCCTGGCCGTGGCCGTGTACAACCACTACAAGCGCCTGCGCCACAAGGACAAGGCCGGCAAGGACGAGGTCGAGCTCGCGAAAAGCAACATCCTGCTGATCGGCCCCACCGGCTCGGGCAAGACCCTGCTGGCCCAGACCCTCGCGCGCATGCTCGACGTGCCCTTCGTGATGGCCGACGCCA
The DNA here is from genome assembly GCF_900100305.1 of Paracidovorax citrulli. Lineage (GTDB taxonomy): Bacteria > Pseudomonadota > Gammaproteobacteria > Burkholderiales > Burkholderiaceae_C > Paracidovorax > Paracidovorax citrulli. The sequence continues at coordinate 183,602 of NZ_FNEY01000005.1, forward strand.
CCACCCTCACCGAGGCCGGCTACGTCGGCGAGGACGTCGAGAACATCGTCCAGAAGCTGCTGCAGAGCTGCAACTACGAGGTGGAACGGGCCCAGCGCGGCATCGTCTACATCGACGAGATCGACAAGATCTCCCGCAAGTCCGACAACCCTTCCATCACGCGCGATGTCTCCGGCGAAGGCGTGCAGCAGGCGCTGCTCAAGCTGATCGAGGGCACCATGGCCAGCGTCCCCCCCCAGGGCGGCCGCAAGCATCCCAACCAGGATTTCCTGCAGATCGACACGACCAACATCCTGTTCATCTGCGGCGGCGCCTTCGCCGGCCTGGAAAAGGTCATCGAGAACCGCACGGAGGCCTCGGGCATCGGCTTCGGCGCCGCCGTCAAGAGCAAGAAGCAGCGCTCGCTCACCGAGGTGTTCACCGAGATCGAGCCTGAAGACCTCATCAAGTTCGGCCTCATCCCCGAACTGGTCGGCCGCATGCCCGTGGTCACGGCGCTGGCGGAACTCAGCGAGGACGCCCTGGTGCAGATCCTCACGGAGCCCAAGAACGCCCTGGTCAAGCAGTACAGCAAGCTGCTGGCCATGGAGGGCGTGGAGCTGGAGATCCGCCCCGCCGCCCTCAAGGCCATCGCCCGCAAGGCCCTGGCCCGCAAGACCGGCGCCCGCGGCCTGCGCTCCATCCTCGAGCAGTCCCTGATCGGTACCATGTTCGATCTTCCCAATACCAGCAACGTGGAGAAGGTCGTGGTGGACGAATCCACCATCGAAGAGAACAAGGCCCCGTTGCTCGTCTACCGGGAAGCGGCCAAGAAGGCCTGAGCCGCCCTCCCCTGCCGGGGAGGCACTCGCCTGCGGCCGGACGCCCTGCCGCGGCCCCGGTCATCCAGGATGGTGCCGCGGGTTGAAAATACCGGCTGGTGGACCATATTCCACTCAGTTTCACAAGGATTCCCATGTCCGGACATACCCCCCTGCCAGCCACCCCCATCGACCTCCCACTGCTTCCCTTGCGCGACGTGGTGGTGTTCCCCCACATGGTGATTCCGCTGTTCGTGGGCCGGCCCAAGAGCATCAAGGCCCTGGAACTGGCCATGGACGCCGACCGGCGCATCATGCTGGTCGCCCAGAAGACCGCGGCCAAGGACGAGCCGCTGGTGTCCGACATGTTCGACGTCGGCTGCGTCTCCACGATCCTGCAGATGCTCAAGCTGCCCGACGGCACCGTCAAGGTGCTGGTGGAAGGCCAGCAGCGGGCCCAGGTCACCTCCATCGAGGACCATGAAAGCCACTTCACCTCCACCGTGACGCCCGTGCCCGCCAGCGACGGCGACCACAAGCCCAGCGAGATCGAAGCGCTGCGCCGCGCGGTGATGCAGCAGTTCGACCAGTACGTCAAGCTGAACAAGAAGATCCCGCCCGAGATCCTCACCTCCATCGCGAGCATCGACGATCCGGGCCGCCTTGCCGACACCATCGCCGCCCACCTGCCCCTCAAGCTGGAGAACAAGCAGGCCGTGCTGGACCTGGCCGATGTCAAGGAACGCCTCGAGAACCTGTTCGAGCAGCTCGACCGCGAGGTGGACATCCTCAACGTGGACAAGCGCATCCGCGGCCGCGTCAAGCGCCAGATGGAGAAGAACCAGCGCGACTTCTACCTGAACGAGCAGGTGAAGGCCATCCAGAAGGAACTGGGCGAAGGCGAGGAAGGCGCGGACATCGAGGAGATCGAGAAGAAGATCAAGGCCGCGAAGATGCCCGCGGACGCGCGCAAGAAGGCCGAGAGCGAACTCAAGAAGCTCAAGCTGATGTCGCCCATGTCGGCGGAAGCCACGGTCGTGCGCAACTACATCGAGGTCCTGACCGGCCTGCCCTGGAGCAAGCGCACGAAGATCAAGCACGACCTCGCCAACGCGGAGGAAGTGCTCAACGAGGACCACTACGGCCTGGACAAGGTCAAGGACCGCATCCTCGAATACCTCGCGGTGCAGCAGCGCGTGGACAAGGTCAAGGCCCCCATCCTCTGCCTGGTGGGCCCGCCCGGGGTCGGCAAGACCTCGCTCGGCCAGTCCATCGCCAAGGCGACGGGCCGCAAGTACGTGCGCATGGCGCTCGGCGGCATGCGCGACGAGGCGGAAATCCGCGGCCACCGCCGCACCTACATCGGCGCCATGCCCGGCAAGGTGCTGCAGAGCCTGAACAAGGTCGGCACACGCAACCCGCTCTTCCTGCTCGACGAGATCGACAAGCTGGGCACGGACTTCCGCGGCGACCCGTCCAGCGCGCTGCTGGAAGTGCTCGACCCGGAGCAGAACCACAAGTTCGGCGACCACTACGTGGAGGTCGATTTCGACCTGAGCGACGTGATGTTCGTGGCCACGTCGAACTCCATGAACATCCCGCCCGCCCTGCTGGACCGGATGGAAGTCATCCGCCTCTCGGGCTACACGGAAGACGAGAAGGCGAACATCGCCATCAAGTACCTGCTGCCCAAGCAGATGGTCAACAACGGCGTCAAGGACGAGGAGTTGCGGGTCGAGGAAAGCGCGGTGCGCGACGTCATCCGCTACTACACCCGCGAGGCAGGCGTGCGCTCGCTCGAGCGCGAACTCTCCAAGATCTGCCGAAAGGTGGTCAAGGGCCTGCAGCTCAAGAAGCTCGAGCCCCAGGTGGTGGTCACCGCGGACAACCTGGCCGAATACCTGGGCGTGCGCAAGCACACCTATGGCCGGGCGGAACAGCAGAACCAGGTGGGCCAGGTGGTCGGCCTCGCGTGGACCGAGGTCGGCGGCGACCTGCTCACCATCGAAGCCGCGACCATGCCCGGCAAGGGAACCATCACGCGCACGGGCTCGCTCGGCGACGTCATGAAGGAATCCGTGGAAGCCGCGCGCACCGTGGTGCGCAGCCGCGCCCACCGCCTGGGCATCAAGGACGAGGTGTTCGAGAAGCGCGACATGCACATCCACGTGCCGGACGGTGCCACGCCCAAGGATGGCCCGAGCGCCGGCGCGGCCATGACCACGGCCTTCGTATCCGCCCTCACGGGCATCCCCGTGCGCAGCGATGTCGCGATGACCGGCGAGATCACCCTGCGGGGCGAGGTCACGGCCATCGGCGGCCTGAAGGAAAAGCTGCTCGCGGCACTGCGCGGCGGCATCAAGACGGTGCTGATTCCCGAGGAAAACGTCAAGGACCTGCAGGAGATCCCGGACAACGTGAAGAGCGGCCTGGAGATCATTCCGGTCAAGTGGATCGACAAGGTGCTGGAAGTCGCCCTGGAGCGCAAGCCGATCGCGCTGACGGAAGAAGAGATCGCCGCGTCCATCACCGCCCGGGAAAACCGCCAGGCACAGGGCTCCACGGATTCCGTGAAGCATTGAACGCGAAATTTTTCCGGAACCACCCAAAAAGTGCGCTACAATTCACTCCATCGATGCCAAACGTTGTAGAATGCAAGGCTTCGGTAAATGCGGGAATAGCTCAGTTGGTAGAGCGCAACCTTGCCAAGGTTGAGGTCGAGAGTTCGAGACTCTTTTCCCGCTCCAGACTCCAAAAAAGGGGAAGCCAAAGCTTCCCCTTTTTGCCAAGGGAAGCATCTTCGGCGCGGTAGCAAAGCGGTTATGCACCGGATTGCAAATCCGTGTAGGTCGGTTCGACTCCGGCCCGCGCCTCCAGATACGGACAGCGGCTTGCACATCGATCGGTGTTCAAGCCGACTTGGCAAAGCACCAAAAAATGGTGCTACAATTCAAGGCTTGTTGACGAGGCAACGAATCAACAGCCAATGCGGGAATAGCTCAGTTGGTAGAGCGCAACCTTGCCAAGGTTGAGGTCGAGAGTTCGAGACTCTTTTCCCGCTCCATACATGGAACATGCGCAATGCGGGTGTTCAACAAAAAGGCCCTTCGGGGCCTTTTTTGTTTTTCACCTGGCCGGTATGCCCCCTCTTCCGGCATCCGCGGTCCCGAGCCCCTTTTGGCGCACGGCCGGGCTCGGGATGCCGTTTCTGCATGGGACAATCCTCCTTCATGACACCGGAACAGTACGTCCAACAAAAAGCCGCGGCGTCCGGCAGCAGCTTCTATTACGCATTCCTGTTCCTCCCGCCCGCCAGACGGGCCGCCATCACCGCCTTCTATGCATTCTGCCGCGAGGTGGACGACGTGGTGGACGAGGTGTCGGACGCCGGCGTGGCCCGGACAAAGCTGGCCTGGTGGCAGGCGGAAGTCGCCCGCTCGTTCGCGGGCCAGCCCCCGGCGCATCCCGTGATGCAGGCCTTGATGCCGCACACCGGCATGTACGGCATCGAGGAGCGCCACCTGCAGGCCGTGATAGAGGGGTGCCAGATGGACCTCGAACAGACCCGCTACCTGGACTTCCAGGGCCTTTCTCGGTATTGCCACCTGGTGGCGGGCATCGTCGGCGAGGTGGCGGCGCGCATCTTCGGCCCCTCCGACGAACGCACCGTGGAATACGCCCATACCCTGGGCCTCGCTTTCCAGCTGACGAACATCATCCGGGACGTCGGCGAGGACGCGATGATGGGCCGCATCTACCTTCCCGTGGCGGAGCTGCAGCAGTTCGACGTCAAGGCCCATGAAATCCTGAAGCGGCAGTATTCCGACCGTTTCACGGCGCTGATGCGCTTCCAGGCAGAACGCGCCCATGGTCTTTATGACAAGGCCCTCTCCCTGCTCCCGGGCGACCAGCGGCGGGCACAGAAACCCGGATTGATGATGGCCAGCATTTACCGGACCCTGCTGCGGGAAATCGAGAGGGACCAGTTCCAGGTGCTGCACCAGCGGATCGCACTCACGCCCCTGCGCAAGCTGTGGCTGGCGTGGAAGATGCAGGCCCTGGGCCGGATGTGATGGCGCTGCGCCGCTTCTTCCGGCCGCGTCCAGCCCTGGCCGCCTGTCGCGCCCGCAGGGCAGCCCCCTGCCCCCGCACTGTGGGCTGACGCCATGCAGGTGGCCGTCATCGGTGCAGGCTGGGCCGGCCTGGCTGCGGCCATCGCTGCCGCGCAGGCAGGCCACACCGTCTCCGTCTTCGAAACCGCCCGCATGCTGGGAGGCCGTGCCCGGGCCCTGGCGCCTGCGGAAGGAGCGGACACCAAGGCGCCTTTCCGCATGGACAACGGCCAGCACATCCTGATCGGCGCCTACTCCGAATGCCTGCGGCTGATGCGGCTGGTGGGCATCGATCCCGACGCCGCGCTGCTGCGCACCCCGCTCGCGCTCGTATTCCCGGATGGCAACGGGCTGCGCTTTCCCGACGCGGCGCCACCCTGGGATGCGATCCGGGGCATCGCGGGGGCCCGAGGCTGGCCCCTGGCTGACCGCCTGGCCCTGCTGCGCCGTGCGGTGCGCTGGCGGATTTCAGGGTTTCGCTGCCAGCCCCGCACCACCGTAGAGCAGCTCTGCCAAGGGCTTCCCGAGCGGCTCCTGCGCGAATTCATCGATCCCCTGTGCGTTTCCGCGCTCAACACGCCGATCGGGGCCGCCAGCGGCGCCGTGTTCCTGCGGGTGCTGCGCGACAGCCTGTTCAGTGGGCGCGGTGGTTCCCACCTGCTGCTGCCGCGCCGGGATCTGAGCGCGCTGTGGCCCGAGGCCGCGGCTGCATGGCTACAAACCCACGGGCATGCCGTGCATGCCGGCCGGCGCATCCAGTCCCTCGAGATCGCCACCGGCAGCCGAGGACAGGCCTGGCGCATGGATGGCATGCAATTCGACGCCGTCGTCGTGGCCACCACGAGCACCGAAGCCGCCCGGCTGGTCGCCGCAGCGGCGGACACGGCCCCGCCGCGCCCCGCCGCAGCCCTGCGAACATGGGCTGCCACCGCGGCGGCACTGCGTTTCACCGCCATCGCCACCGTGTACGCGAAGGCGGCCGGGGCCCTGCCGCCTGCGCTGGCAGGAAATGCCCCCATGCTGGCGCTGCGCAGCGGCCCCGAGGCTCCAGCCCAGTTCGTGTTCGACCGCGGCCACCTGGGCGGCGAGCCGGGACTGCTCGCGTTCGTGGTCAGCGCCTTCGAAGGCGAGCGGGCGGTGCTGGAACAGGCCGTTCTCCGGCAGGCGCGGGAACAACTGGGGCTGGAGGGGCTGCAAGTGCTGCGGACGATCGTCGAAAAGCGCGCCACCTTCGCCTGCCTGCCGGCACTGGATCGCCCTCCGCAGCACATCATGGCCGGCCTGGTGGCCTGCGGCGACTATGTCGCAGGCCCCTATCCCGCCACCCTCGAAGGCGCCGTCCTGTCAGGCACCGCGGCCGGCCGCAGCCTCTGAGAGCGCTTCGGGACTGCGCAGAGCCGGGCGGTCTCGGTACACCCCTACACCTGCCACCGCACCACCGGGCCGGGGAAGCACGTCGGCGAGCTTGAGCACGGCCATGCCGGTGTTGCCCCAGAAGCGCTCCAGACTCTCCCCGCGCTCGATGAGCAGCCGCTGCACCAGAGGCTCCAGGAAGGTGGTGGCAGGTTCCGCCAACAGCACATACCGCGGAGTCTCGTCGTCGGCCGCCCCATGGGCCGCCTCGTTGACCTGCACGATCCAGTCCAGCCCGGTCAGCGCTTCCAGCACCGGTTCGAGCTGCAGCACATCCACGCGCAGCGCTTGGGCCAGCCCGCCGGCATCCAGTCCGCGCTGTGGCGTGCAGCGGGCCGCATGCAACTGCTGCAGCACCTCGACCGCCAGCTGGAAGCTCCATCCCCGCTCGGTGGCCGTTCTCTCGACCCCCATGAGGAGGCTGGGCAGGTAGGCCGCCACCACCGCGCCGAGCAGCACGATCACCCACGCCACGTAGATCCACACCAGAAGAATGGGCAGGGTCGCGAAAGCGCCGTAGAGCACCGAATAGGTGGGCACGGAGGCGATGTAGAGCCCCAGCACCTTCTTGGCCACCTCGATGCCCACCGACACGAACACCCCGCCGGACCAGGCATGCCGCCAGCGCACCTGCGTGTTGGGCACATAGCGGTACAGCGCCGCCGTGCCCCCGGCCAGCAGCAGGAATTCGATGGAGTCGAACAGCAGCCGGGCACTGTCCGGCAACGCACCTTCGAGGCCGCGCGATGCGCTGGATGCGACCGACGTGGTCAATGCCAGGCTCGCGGCGAGCACCAGCGGCCCGAGCGTGATGACGGCCCAATAGATCAGCACCCGCTGTCCCAGGGGGCGCAGGCGGGGCACGCGCCAGATGTTGTTCAGCGTACGGTCGATCGTGAGGATGAGCGCGAGGGCCGTGGCCAGCAGGATGGAGAACCCCGCCACCCCCAGTCCGCTCGCCTTGGCGGCGAACTGGGTCAGGTACCCCAGCACCTGCCGTGAAATGCTGTCCGGCACGAGGCTGTCCACCAGCCAGCGCTGCAAACCCGTCTGCAGCGTGCGGAAGATCGGGAAGGCCGTGAAAATGGCCAGCGCCACGGTGAAGAAGGGCACCAGGGCCAGCAGCGTGGTGAATGTCAGGCTGCTCGCGGTGAGGCCCAGGCGGTCCTCCCGGAAGCGCTCGCGCAGCGTGTGCGCGGTCGTGCGCCAGGGAAAGCGCGACAGGTCCGACAGCACGGTTTCGAATCGCCGCGCGAGGTGGGCAATGGGCATGGCCGATATGATGCCATCCCGATGCCTGGATCCTCCGCGCCCATCCCCGCCCCAACGGCCCCCACCATCGCGCTCACCCGCTGGCTCGCCGTGGGCAGCCTGCTGGGTCTCATCGTGCTTTGCCTGGCCTGGGAGCTCTGGCTGGCGCCGCTGCGCCCCGGCGGCTCCTGGCTGGCGCTCAAGGCGCTGCCGCTCGCTCTGCCGCTGGCGGGCCTGCTCAAGCGCCGCATGTACACCTACCGCTGGGTCAGCCTGCTGGTGTGGCTGTACTTCACCGAAGGGGTGGTGCGCGCATGGAGCGATGCACCGCCGGGACGCTGGCTGGCGTGCGCGGAGATCGTGCTCTGCCTGGGCCTGTTCACGGCATGCGCTCTGCACGTGCGGCTCCGGCAGCGCCATGCCGGCGCCCGCACGGCGCGGTCGCATCCCGCCACGCCCCCATGACCCCGGTCCGCCGCTGCCGTCCTGCGTTCCTCTCCCGTTTCGTTGTCACGAGAAGATTTCCATGACCGCCTCCCTGATCGACACCCTGCGCCAGATCGTCGGCGCCAACCATGTCCTGGCCGATGGCGACCTCACTGCCTGGGAGCAGGACTGGCGCCGGCGAGCCCGCGGCAAGGCCCTGGCCGTGGTCCGCCCCGCCAGCACCGCCGAGGTGGCTGCCGTGGTGAAAGCCTGCGCCGCCCACGGCACGGCGCTGGTGCCCCAGGGCGGCAATACCGGCCTGGCGGTGGGCTCCATCCCCGATGCATCGGGCACGCAGGTGGTGCTGAGCCTCACGCGCATGAATGCAGTGCGCAACGTCGATGCCGACAACCTCACCATGACGGTGGAGGCCGGCTGCATCCTGCAGAATCTGCAGGACACGGCCGAAAAGGCCGGGCTGCTCTTCCCGCTCAGCCTGGCGGCCGAAGGCAGTTGCACCATCGGGGGCAACCTCGCCACCAACGCCGGCGGAACGCAGGTGGTGCGCTACGGCAACACGCGCGACCTGTGCCTGGGGCTGGAAGTGGTCACGCCGCAGGGCGAGGTCTGGAGCGGGCTGAAGGGCCTGCGCAAGGACAACACCGGCTACGACCTGCGCGACCTGTTCATCGGCAGCGAGGGCACGCTGGGCATCATCACCGCCGCCACCATGAAGCTCTACCCCCGTCCGGCAGCCAGCCTCACTGCCTGGGCCGCGGTACCGTCCATGGCGCACGCGGTGCAGCTGCTCGCACTGGCCCACGGCCACCTGGGTGCCAGCCTGACGGGCTTCGAGGTCATGGGCCGCTTCGCGCTCAGCCTCGTGAACAAACACATGCCGCAGTTGCGCGTGCCCTTCATCGACCAGGAGGAAGTGCCCTACGGCGTGCTGCTGGAAAACAGCGACAGTGAATCCGAGGAGCACGCCCGCGCCCGCTTCGAAGCGCTGCTGGAGACCGCCTTCGAGGCCGGCTGCGTGGTGGACGCCGTGGTGGCGGAGAACCTCGCCCAGGCGCACCAGCTGTGGCACATCCGCGAGAACATTCCGCTCGCCCAGGCCGAGGAAGGGCTGAACATCAAGCACGACATCTCCGTGCCCATCTCGCGCATCCCGGCCTTCGTGGAGCATGCGGACGCGCTGCTGCAGCGCGAGATCCCGGGCGTGCGCCTGGTCAATTTCGGCCACCTGGGGGACGGCAACCTGCACTACAACGTGCAGGCGCCTGCGGAGGGCGATGCCAAGGCCTTCCTGCGCGACCAGGAAGACCGCGTGAACCATCTCGTTTACGAGGCCGTGGCCGCGTTCGGCGGCTCGTTCTCCGCCGAGCACGGCGTGGGCGCGCTCAAGGTGGACAAGCTGCAGCAGTACCAGTCCCCCGTGGCGCTGGCGATGATGCGAGCCATCAAGGGAGCGCTCGACCCCCAGGGCCTGATGAACCCGCAATGCATGTTGCCGGTGCGGGCGGACCAGGCCATCAGCTGATGGCAGCGGTTCAGCGCCGCGCGTTCTCCATCATCGTGCGCACTTCGGCCGGCATCTGCACGCCGCGGCCATAGTCCTGCACGTCCCACTCCTCATCGCCCGTCTGCAGCCATACGCGCATCGCGTCGCGCGTGGGGTCGAGCACCACGGCCGCCGACTCCGATCCGCCCTGGTGCGGCCGGTTGCCGGTGATGTAGAGCAGGTTTCCCTCCTTGCGCAGCGGTCCGCTGGTGCCCATGTTCTGCAGGAGCACGGGATAGTTCACGGGGCCCAGCAGGCCCTTCAGGCGTTCGGCCATGGGCCCGGCACGCAGGAAATCCACGCCGTCCGAGGGATAGCGCCCCACCAGTGCCTGCATTCCGGCCCAGCGGTCGGCCGCCGCGGGAGCGGGAGCGGGAGCGGCAGGCGCTGCCACGGCCGGGGCGGGCGGCGGGGTGGTGGGCGGCGGCGCAGGTGACAGAGGCACGTTGCTGGCGCAACCCGTCAGCGACAGCAGGGCGGCCAGCGGCCACGCCGCCAGGGAAGGGAAGGAAAATCGCGACGATGTATCGGGCATGTTGGCAAGGCCGGCCCGGCGGGCCGGGGAATGGTGCAACGCCCGAGCTTAGCGCCTTCACGGGCTCCAGGCCCGGCTCCGGCAGCCCGCGGGCCCACACCCTAGAATCCACGGCTCCATCGTTGCGAACGCGCTTGCGCCTGCTGCCCATGAATGCCCCCGCCCGCCCCGTGCGCTCCCAGTACGAAGATTTCATGCGCCACGTCTATACCCATGGCGTGGCCAAGGGCGACCGCACCGGCACCGGCACCCGCAGCGTGTTCGGCTACCAGATGCGGTTCGACCTGAACGAGGGCTTTCCACTGGTCACCACCAAGAAGGTCCACCTCAAATCCATCATCACGGAGCTGCTCTGGTTCCTCACCGGCTCCAGCAGCAACCACTGGCTGAAGGAGCGCGGCGTCACCATCTGGGACGAATGGGCCCGCGAGGACGGCGACCTGGGGCCGGTCTACGGCGTGCAGTGGCGCAGCTGGCCCACGCCGGACGGCGGCCATATCGACCAGATCAGCCAGGTGGTCGAAACGCTCAGGACCCATCCCGACTCGCGCCGCATCATCGTCAGCGCCTGGAACGTGGCCGACCTGGACAAGATGGCCCTCATGCCCTGCCACGCGTTCTTCCAGTTCTACGTGGCACCGCCGCAGGCCGCCGGAGAGCGGGGCAAACTGAGCTGCCAGTTGTACCAGCGCAGCGCCGACATCTTCCTGGGAGTGCCCTTCAACGTCGCGAGCTACGCGCTGCTGACCCACATGATGGCGCAGCAGTGCAATCTGGAGGTGGGCGATTTCATCTGGACAGGCGGCGACTGCCACATCTACAGCAACCATTTCGAGCAGGTGGAGCTGCAGCTTTCTCGCGCCCCGCACCCCTATCCCACGCTGCACATCCTGCGCCGGCCGGACAGCCTCTTCGACTACCGTTTCGAGGATTTCGAAGTGCGCGACTACGCGCACCATCCCGCCATCAAGGCGCCGGTCGCGGTCTGACCATCCCGTTTTCCAAACGCTTCCAGCTTCCTCCCGATGTCTTCCCACGGCTTTCATGTCCATGGGCCGCACGACCACGCTGTCGAGCATGCCGCCCAGCACGCCCATCCCGATGCCGACCATGGCGCCATGACCAACCGCATCGCCATGGCGACGGCCATCATCGCCACGGTGGGTGCCATCTTCTCGTACATGGGCGGCGCCACGCAGGCCAATGCCGGCCTGATCAAGAACGATGCCGCCATCAAAAAAACGGAGGCGGCCAACCAGTGGGCCTATTACCAGTCCAAAAGCACCAAGCAATCGGTCACCGAACTGGCGCGCGACTTGGCACCGGACAACCGCAGGCCGGAGCTGCAGACCCGGCTGGATCGCTACGAGCAGGAGAAAAACGACATCAGGCACAACGCCGAGGCGCTGGAAGCGCAGTCGCTGGCGCTGGATGAACAAAGCGAGCAGCAAATGCACCAGCACCACCGCTGGGCCCAGGCCACCACCATGCTGCAGGTCGCCATCGCGCTGGCCGCCATCGCCCTGCTCACGCGCCGCAAATGGCTGCAGTGGGGGATGTATGGCGTCGCAGGCCTGGGAATCGCCATCGGCGTCCTCGCGGCCCTCCACCTCTGAACAATGCCATGACACTGCGACTCATCTACGCACGGGCCGCCAATGGCGGCATCGGTCTCCACAACGCCATGCCCTGGCACCTGCCCGAAGACCTGGCGCATTTCAAGCAGCTCACGCTGGGCGCCACGGTGGTCATGGGGCGCAAGACCTGGGATTCCCTGCCTGCCCGCTTCCGTCCCCTGCCCGGCCGCACGAACATCGTGGTCACGCGCCAGGCCGGCTGGCACGCGGACGGCGCCCTGTCCGCCTCCAGCCTGGAGCAGGCGGTGGAACTGGCCCGGCCGCATGGCGATACGGTATGGGTGATGGGCGGTGCGCAGATCTACGCCCAGGCCCTTCCGATGGCGGACGGCGTGGAGGTCACCGAAATCCACCGGGATTTCGAAGCGGACGCCTTCGCCCCCGTGCTGGGCCCCGAATGGGAGGAGACCGCGCGCACCCCCGTGCAGACCTCCGCCGGCAGTGCGGCCCTTCCCTTTTCCTTCGTCAGCTACCGGCGCCGCTGAAGCCGCCCGCCGGCAAGCTCCGTCCTTCCTCGCATCACTCTCCCTCCTATGAAGCTGGCCACCTGGAACGTCAACTCCCTCTCCATACGGCTGCCCCAGGTGCTGGCCTGGCTGGCCGACAACCCCGTGGATGCCATCGGCCTGCAGGAACTCAAGCTGGTGGACGAGAAATTCCCCCACGATGCCTTCGAATCCGCCGGCTACCACGCCGTGAGCTTCGGGCAGAAAACCTACAACGGGGTCGCCATCCTGAGCCGCACGCCCGTACGCGACGTGGTGCGCAACATCCCCGGGCACGAAGACACCCAGGCCCGCGTGATCGCGGCGACGCTGGACACGCCCCAAGGCCCGCTCCGGTTCATCAACTGCTACTTCGTGAACGGCCAGGCCCCGGGCACGGAAAAGTTCGCCTACAAGATGCTCTGGCTGGCCGCGCTGCACCGATGGGTCAGGGAGGAACTGCTCGCCCATCCTCGGCTGGTGCTCGTGGGCGACTTCAACGTAGCGCCGGAAGACCGTGACTCCTTCGATCCCGTGGGCTTGAAAGACACCATCCACCACACCGTGGAAGAGCGCACCCATTTCCAGAGCCTTCTGCAACTGGGCCTCACGGACGCCTACCGCATGTTCGAGCAACCCGAGAAAAGCTTCTCGTGGTGGGACTACCGCATGCTGGGTTTCCAGAAGAACCGGGGCTTGCGCATCGACCATATCCTGGTGAGCGAAGCCCTGCGCGGCCAAGTCACCGCGTGCACGATCGACCGGCAACCTCGCAAGAACCCGCAGCCCAGCGACCACGCGCCGGTCGTGGCCACGCTCGGCTGACACTGCCAGCCGACAACGCGCAAAACAAAAAAGCCGCGGCCCGCAGCGCAACGCGGCTGCGGGCTTCGCGGCTTATCACCTGCCAGCGGCGGGCAGGCAATGCCTACCGACTGAACTCAGGGCGCAGCCTTATAGCGGTCCCGCAGGTCGCGAACTTCGTCGTGGTTGCGCTGGGCACCCTCCGCCTGGCGTTCGACCAGGCTGCGTACGGAAGCGGGCAGCGAAGCCTTGAGCGCCTTGCGGTAACGCGCCACAGCGGCATCCTCACCCCGCTCGCACTCCTCCAGGACGGCCTTGTCGTCACGGGTGCTCAAGGCAGTCTTCACGGACACCCAGCCCCGGTGCAGCGCCCCCGACATGGAACCGCCGCTCGACGGTTCGCCGCCGTGGTTGCGGATCTCGCGCTCCAGCTCCGCGGCCGCGGCAGCGCACTCGCTGGCATGGCGCAGCAGGATGCCCTTGAGTTCGGGGGATTCGGCATGCTCGGCCGATGCGCGGAATCCGTATTCGCCATCGCGGCAGGACTCCAGCAGATCGTCCAGCACGTCCACCACGTCGTCGTTGTCCACCAGTGCGGTATCGCCCGTCGTGGATTGCGTCATGCTGCCCACGGCGGCGCCCACACCGGCTCCGCCCGCGGTGGTGGTCCTGCCACTGCCGGCACGCTCCCAGGCGGCACGGGTCGCCGGACGTGCCTCGTCCCACTCCATGCCGCTGGTGCCCCGCGCCTGGCCCCAGTCACGCGCCAGATGGGGCTCCACCGTATCGAAGTCTCCTTCGTAGCGCCCCACGGAACTCCAGCCCAGTTCATAGGCAGGGCGGTACTCGTCGTACGTGCGACCATTGCGGTAGTACGGCTCCCGCTGGTAGCTTTCGCGCCAGTAGGCGTCTTCCACCGTAGGGTTCACGGACTCTGCAGCAGCCTTGCCTGCGAGGCCGCCGACCACGGCGCCCGCAACGCCGCCCACGGCTGCGCCGATCGGCCCGCCGAAGGACCCCGCCGCCGCGCCGGCAACGGCACCGCCTGCGGCGCCAACCCCGGTTCCCACGGGATGGGCTCCAGGCTCATTGGTCAGGGGGTCGCGGTTTGCATCGTTGAAATCCGACATGAATTCGCTCCGGTTGGTTGAACAGTGCACTGATTGTGGAAGGCACCGCTTGTCCGGAGGGTCGGCGCGTGCGTGGCTGCGCTGTAGGAGAGGCGCCAGCGGAACGGATGAGCAAACATTCGCCCAATCTCATCCTATTGCTACGAAAACAGGAGCAAACCGATCGCGACCGGATATGCCCCATCCGTGTCAGGACACCGGATCGTCGGAAGGGCCGAGGCCCAGCTCCTGGATCTTGCGCGTGATCGTGTTGCGACCGATGCCCAGACGCTGCGCGGCCTCCATCCGCCGGCCGTGGGTCGCGGACAGCGCCGTACGGATCAAGCGCGATTCGAACCGGCGCGTGAGCACGTCCCACACCTCCGGCTGCCCCGTCGCCAGCAGCTTCTGGGCTTCGGCCTCCAGCGCATGCTCCCAGCCCGAGGGTTCGCCCAGCGGCCCGTGGGCGATCGCCGCCTGCACGGGTGCGGCGGCATGCACGGGCGTATGGCCGCCCTGGGGCGCCCAACTGCCCGCCAGACCTGCAGGCCACCCGGCGCCGCGTTCGTCCCGGGAAATCCCTGCCTGCATGCCGGAGCCGGGCACATCGCCCCCCCCGGCCGCAGGCGCCGGTATCTCCGGGCGAGCCTCTGCGCTGGACATCAGCGGATCCACGGGCGCATGGCCGTCCAGCACCTCGGGTGGCAGATCCTGCAGCGAAATCACCTGGGCGGGTGCCATCACTGTCAGCCAATGGCAGATGTTCTCCAATTGCCGCACATTGCCCGGGAACGAGAATTGCCCAAGCCGTGCCAAAGCGGCGTCGGAAATACGCTTCGGTTCGACCCCCAGCTGGCGTGCGCTCTGCTGCAGGAAGTGCCGCGTCAGCATCGGCACATCCTCGTGCCGCTCGCGCAATGCGGGCAGCCGCAGACGGATCACGTTGAGGCGGTGGAAAAGATCCTCGCGGAACACCCCGTCCTTGACGCGCAGCTCCAGGTTCTGGTGCGTTGCGGCAATGACGCGGACGTGCGCCTTCACCGCGGCATGTCCCCCCACCCGATAGAACTGCCCGTCCGACAGCACCCGCAGCAGGCGCGTCTGCAGGTCGAACGGCATGTCACCGATTTCATCGAGGAACAGCGTTCCCCCTTCCGCCTGCTCGAACCGGCCGCGCCGCTGGGTCTGGGCGCCGGTGAATGCACCCCGTTCATGGCCGAACAGTTCGCTCTCCAGCAAGTCCTTGGGGATCGCCGCCGTGTTGATCGCGACGAAGGGCCCTTCGGACACCGGCGAATGCTTGTGCAGCGCCCGGGCCACGAGCTCCTTGCCGGAGCCGGACTCGCCGGTGATCAGCACCGTCACCTGACTCTGGCTCAGCCGCCCGATCGCACGGAATACGTCCTGCATGGCAGGCGCCTGGCCCAGCATCTCGGGCGTGGCGGTCTGGCGCTCCTCCGTGACCTCTTCCCGCTGGCTTTCCTCGACCGCACGGCGGATCAGCTCCACCGCCTTGGGCAGGTCGAACGGCTTGGGCAGGTATTCAAAAGCACCGCGCTGGAACGCGGACACCGCGCTGTCGAGATCGGAATACGCGGTCATGATGATGACCGGCAGGCCAGGTTGCTGCTGCCGCACCTGCTCCAGCAACTGCAGGCCCGAGCCCCCGGGCATGCGGATGTCGCTGACCAGCACCTGCGGCCCCTGGCGCGCAGGGTCTCCGGCCGTTACGTCGGCCAGCGCATCAAGCACCTCGCGCGGGTGGGTGAAACTGCGTGTCGGCAGGTTCTCTCGGGCCAGCGCCTTTTCCAGGACGAAGCGGATCGAGGGGTCGTCATCTACTATCCAGATCGGCTTCATGTGTGAGTTCTACCTTGTCTCGAAGTGAATGTCTCCGGACCTCAGGGCAAGGGAATGAGGATGCGGAAATCGGTGCGACCCGGAACGCTGTCGCATTCGATCAAGCCGTGGTGGCGCTGCACGAAAGTCTGTGCAAGCGTCAGTCCCAGCCCCGACCCTCCATCGCGCCCCGTCACCAGCGGATAGAAGATCCGCTCCTTGATCGCTTCGGGTACGCCCGGTCCGTTGTCGATGACATGCAATTCCAGTGCCAAGCGATACCGCTGCCGCCCGAAGGTCACCTGCCGCGCGACGCGCGTGCGCAGCGTGATCACGGCATCGCCGGTGGCGATGCGTTCCGTCAGCACCTGGGCCGCGTTCTGCACGATGTTCAACACCGCCTGGATGAGCTGCGCCCGGTCTCCGCGGAATTCCGGAATCGAGGTGTCGTAGTCGCGCTGCACGCGCAGGCCGTGGGGGTACTCCACCAGCACCAGCGAACGCACGCGCTCGCACACCTCATGGATGTTCACGTCGCCCACCAGGTGCGGATGCCTGTGCGGCGCCAGCAGCCGGTCCACCAGGCTCTGCAGGCGGTCGGCCTCATGGATGATGACCTGGGTGTATTCGGCAAGCTCCGGATTGTCGAGCTCCATCTCGAGCAACTGGGCCGCCCCCCGGATGCCCCCGAGCGGATTCTTGATCTCGTGCGCCAGGTTGCGGATCAGCTCCTTGTTGGCCAGGGCCTGCTCCCGCAGGCGTTCCTCCCGGTCCTGCCGCGCCTGGGCTTCCAGCGGCCACATCTCCACCAGGATTTCGCCGGTCTGCTCTGCCACCGCCACGTTCACGTGGACGGGTATCTGCTCCTGAAGAGGCCCGCGCCGCAGCCCCGCCTCGAAGCGCAATGCCGCGAAATCCTGCCCGCGGGCCCCGGCCAGGGCCGTCTGCAGCAACGCCGGATCCGTGAAGAAGGAGCAGAAGTCGGCGCTTTCCAGCGTGCGCCGCGACAGGCCCAGCATGTTCTCCAGCGATGCATTCGCGAACATCACGGAGCCGTCCTGATGCAGCACGGCCACCAGCGTGGACACGAGATCCAGGGCGACATAACGCGCGGCAGGGAGCGCGGAAGGGCTCGAGGCCACGCTCAACGGCCAGCTGGCGAGGGCAGGCGTGCCAGCTCGCGCTTGATGCCGGCCACGTCGCTTTCCGCACGGGACACGGCGGCCTTGAGTTCGGCGGTCCGCTCCATATAGACCTGCGGATTGCGCAGCTCCAGTGCCGTGCGCTGGGGCTCGCCGTTGTTGTACTCCCGGGTCAGATCCGCCAGCCGGGCTTCCGCTTTGCGCAGTTCCGCCTCCAGGATGGCACGCGCGTCGGAATCGCGGGCGCGCTGGTCATTGGCGTCCACGCGCGGCGCGTTGGACGGCGACGCTGCAGGTGCACCGCCGCCTCCCGAGGAAGACGGGTGTGCAGCGCCGCCGCCGGAGTGCCGGGATCCCTGCACCACCGTGACGTTCCCGCCTTCCACGAGCTTGCAGCCCCGCTCTCTGGCCTGGGACACGTTGTTGGTGTACTCGTTGCCGCAGCGGTAGATGCGGTCCTGGGACCAGGCGGTCGGCGCCAGGGCGGCCAGCGCCATGAGCACGGTGAGAGTTTTAGTCATTCAAAATCCTCGCGGGGCATGCCGTCGGCACGCGGAAGCTGACCGGAAGTATCCCCCAATCGCCCGGCCGCCGCCATGCATCGCCGCGCCCCGGAGGGTCTTCCCCTTCGCCTGCCGGTATGGCGGGGCCCCTGGAACCGCGCATGGAGTCCGCGCCCATGAAAAAGGGCGGCCGAAGCCGCCCTGTCGCATCTCGCCCCCAGGCACGAGGCCCGGGCCGCGCTGATCACAGCGAGTAGTACATGTCGTACTCGACCGGGTGCGGAGCCATGCGGAAGCGCGTGACTTCGCCCATCTTCAGCTCGATGTAGGCGTCCAGCATGGAGTCCGAGAACACGCCGCCCTTGGTCAGGAAGCCGCGGTCCTTGTCCAGGTACTCCAGCGCCTGGTCGAGGCTGTGGCACACGGTGGGCACCAGCTTGTCTTCCTCGGGCGGCAGGTGGTAGAGGTCCTTCGTGGCGGCTTCGCCCGGATGGATCTTGTTTTCCACGCCGTCCAGGCCGGCCATCATCAGTGCGGAGAAGCACAGGTACGGGTTCGCCGAAGGATCCGGGAAACGCGCCTCGATGCGGCGGCCCTTGGGGTTGGCCACGTACGGGATGCGGATCGAGGCCGAGCGGTTGCGGGCGGAGTAGGCCAGCTTCACGGGAGCCTCGAAACCGGGCACCAGGCGCTTGTAGCTGTTCGTGCCGGGATTGGTGATGGCATTCAGGGCACGGGCGTGCTTGATGATGCCGCCGATGTAGTACAGCGCGAAGTCGGAGAGGCCCGCATAGCCGTCGCCGGCGAACAGGTTCTTGCCGTCCTTCCAGATGGACTGGTGCACGTGCATGCCGGAGCCGTTGTCGCCGGCGTAGGGCTTGGGCATGAAGGTGGCGGTCTTGCCGTAGGCGTTGGCCACGTTCCACACCACGTACTTGAGCACCTGGGTCCAGTCGGCACGCTCGACCAGCGTGCTGAACTTGGTGCCGATTTCGTTCTGGCCGGCACCGGCCACTTCATGGTGGAACACCTCGACCGGGATGCCCAGCGATTCGAGGATCAGGGCCATTTCGGCGCGCATGTCCTGCGTGCTGTCCACGGGAGGCACGGGGAAGTAGCCGCCCTTGACCGTGGGACGGTGGCCGCGGTTGCCGCCTTCCAGCTTCGCGCCGGAGTTCCAGGGCGCTTCGTACTCTTCGATCTCGAACATGACCTTGCCGGGCTCGTTGCTCCAGCGCACGCCATCGAAAATGAAGAACTCGGGTTCCGGACCGAAGAAAGCCGTGTCGCCCAGGCCCGAGGCCTTCAGGTAGGCTTCCGCGCGCTTGGCGATGGAGCGGGGATCGCGGTCATAGGCCTTGCCGTCGCCCGGCTCGATCACGTCGCACTGCAGGAACAGCGTGGTTTCCTCGAAGAACGGATCGATGTTGGCGGTGTTGGGGTCGGGCATGAGCTGCATGTCCGAAGCCTCGATGCCCTTCCAGCCCGCCACCGAAGAACCGTCGAAAGCGTGGCCCGACGAGAACTTGTCTTCGTCGAAATGGGAAACCGGCACGGTGACGTGCTGCTCCTTGCCGCGGGTGTCGGTGAAGCGGAAGTCCACAAACTTGACTTCGTTCTCCTTCACCATCTTCATCACGTCTGCAACGGTCTTTGCCATCAGGATCTCCAGGATTTAGCGTTTGTTGAAAAAAACACGGCCTACAAAAAGCAGATAACGTGCCAGCATGCACTAACGCGGAGCATGCACGTCTTCCGCAACAGCCCGTCGCCCGGCATGCACCAGAAACGGGCTCCACTCTCTCCAGGGCCCTGCATCAGGTGCTCCGCACCAATTCGGGGCCAAGGCGCGCACCAAAATCGTGCAAACCCTGGAGCAATTCATTCCATGCCGGCAGAACCAGGGCCGAGTCGCCCTTGACCCCCAGTTCGATATGCCGGCCATGGACCGGATGGTCCACGCTGGGCAGGCTGAACACCTTCACGCCGGCATGGCCTGTCTCCACTTTCTCCATCAGTGGCGTGAGCGCGGCCTCCATGGCACCGTACACCACCACCGACCGTTCGGTCTGCGGCCGGCGGTTGAACCACTGCCGGCAGTGCTCGTCGAGCACCCACTCCATCATGGGCCAGGCCATCACCGGAAAGCCCGGGAAGAAATGCACCGTGCCGCCGCCCGGGCCATCGCACGAGAAGCCGGGGATCTTGTTGTAAGGGTTGGGGATGATTCGTGCCTCCCGGGGGAACACACCCATGTTCAGCCGGTGCACATTGTCTGCGCGGTCCGGCTCGTAGGGCACGCCCTGCTCCCGGGCGACGTCCCGCATCCTCTCGCGGATCAGCTCTGCCGCCTCCGGGTGCAATTCCAGCTCCGTGCCGAGCGCGCTGGCGGCGCACTGGCGAGTGTGGTCATCCGGCGTGGCACCGATGCCGCCGCACGAGAAGACGACATCGCCGGACTCGAAAGCCCTTCGCAGCGTAGCGGTGATGCGCGCGGGATCGTCTCCGACATAGTCCGCGTACGCCAGCGGGATACCGCGGGCACCCAGCAATTCGATGGCTTTCGACAGATGCTTGTCGGCGCGCTTGCCGGAAAGGATTTCGTCACCGACGATGACGAGACCGAATGATGGAACCGTGGTCATGGCTGATGTCCAGGAGGGGTGGTCGAAGAAGTCCCGGGAAGCGGACTTGGAGGCACGCCAGGCCCGATGGCCACTGCGTCCACGCCCCGCCCACCGGAGCCGGAGGCCCGCAACTGCGCCAGCACTGCCAGGCAATAGTGCGCGAACCACAGGGAAGAAAAGGCGAATACCAGCGTATAGATCCAGACCGCCACGGGGATCAGGACCAGGAATGCTGCCGCGAACACGATGCCCGAGGCCCAGACGATGCCGGGAGCAGCCCCCAGGTAGCCCGTGACCACGCCGATGCCCAGCAACTGCATTTTGTACTGCCGCATGATCGTCTCGCGCTCCGCCTTGTCGGCGTGTTCGCCCAGAGCGTCGAAAGCCATCACTCGGTACGTCAGCCATCCCCAGATCAGCGGCGGAAGTACCAGCACCAGCGGAGGAATGAACCACAGCGGAATGGAAAGGACCAGCGCCACCAGCGCCGCCACGGTCGAACCCAGCGACCAGGCCAGGCTCGCCAGAAAGGAGCCGCGGCCCCGGCGCTCGAGCGACGGGAACCGGCGCCGAGCGACCAGAGACACCAGCGCGGGTGCCATCAACATCGCCACCGCGAGCACCGACAGCACGACGATGGCGGGGGTGATCAAAACCACCAGCAGCACGGGCGCCAGCAACGCCGGCCCCTCCACCCCGAATCCCTGCAGCCATCCCCAGAGGAAAGACAGCCACTCGGAACCCGCGAGCAGGGCACCGAGGGAAGCCACCGCGCCGTCCCACCACAGGTACCAGAACAGCCCGGTCAGAAGAACGATCAACAGCAGCGGCAGCAACGAGAGGGCAATCACCCGCGGATGCAGGCAGTAACCCACGGCGCGCCAGAACGAATCGATGAGCAGCCTCATGGTTGCAAGCATAGCCCGAAGGTGAAACCCTTCAGTCCTTGCCGGCCAGCCTCATCAATCCACGCCACTGCTGCCGCCAGAAGCCTCGGCCATAGTCCCGCACCCGGCCTTCCGAGTCCGCCTCGACCTGGTCACGGATACCGGTGGGGTCGTACCGGAGCTCGAAATTGGCGGTCCCGAACAGCATGTCCCACCAGGGCAGAAGCACACCGAAATTGTGTCCTCCCAGCACCGGCGTCCGTTCCCCGTTCCTGGCGGGCCCCTCGTGACCCAGGCCGATGGAATGGTGCAGGCGATGGAAGCGGGGACTCACCCACAGGCGCTCGCCCCACTTCCCGAACCACACTCGCAAATTGGCGTGGTGGAAGTTTTCGCTCAGCTGGGTTACGGCCACGATGGCGACGAACTGGCCCGGCGGCACCCCGATCAGCTGCGCCACGACCACGATGATCGCATCCGTCAGCACGTCGTCCAGCAGGTGGTTGCGGTTGTCGCTCCACATGGTCATCTGCCGTTGGGAATGGTGGAGCGCATGCAGTTTCCACCACCATTCGAAATGATGCTGCCCCCGATGGATCCAGTAATTCAGGAAATCGAAAACCACCAGGTAGATCAACAGGCTGACCCAGGGCACGTCGGTGACGCCCGGCCATACCTCATCCAGGTGGAACGTGCTGAAGCCCTCGACCCGGAGGATGCCGAACAGCGAATCCCACAGCGGATCCACGCTGAAAAACAGCGCGAGCCGGAAGAGCCCCAGCCGGTGGATCAGCGTGTAGAGCACATCGGTACGGATGGACGCGCGATCGGTCACCGGCTCCACGGGCCTCCACCGCTGCAACGGCGCGATGAGGCACAGCATCACGCCCAGTTGCAGGATCCCCACCAGCAACCAGCCGGTGGCCGCATAGCCGTCTTCCAGCAGATTGGCCATCCCGAGCGAGAACATCGCCGGCTGCACGATGGTCTCGAACAGCCATTGCTGCGCCATATCGAATACTTGACTGAGCCCGTCCATAGCCCCCGCTCCGATCCGCCCTGATCGCCCAGGTTCCGCTCACCGCACGGGATGAGCGGCAATCCAGCCCTGGTACCCGGGATGGTCCCGCAGCGTGCGGAAACAGAATCCACGGGACTTCAGCCCCTCGATCAGGGGCTCGAGCACAGCGGGCGCCCACGGGTCCTTGCGCGACCAGATGCCCAGGTGCGCCAGCAGGATGTCGCCCGGCCGGATGCGCTCCAGAGCCTGCCGGAGCAGCGCCGGATTGCTGTAGCGCTCGCTCGGAAGCTCATCGCCCAGGAAGCCGGCGGGAGACCACCCCACATGGGCGTAGCCACAGCGTTTTGCGGCCTCCAGCAGGCGGGCGGAGGTTTTTCCACCCGGTGCCCGGAACAGCGGCAACGGTGGTTGCCCGGTGATCTCTTTCAGACGTGCTTCGGATCTGGCGATTTCGGCGCAGTACTGCTGTGCCGTGACAGTGAACTCCTGGCCCGCCCGCGGGCCGGCCGATGGCCGCACCCGGAAGCTCGGAGATTCCGCAGGACCGGCATCCGCACGCCAATAGACGTGGTCGTAGGTATGGGATGCAAAAGCATGGCCCTCTGCCGCGCGAGCCTTCCACCAGCCCGCCCAGAAATTGCCCAGGCTGCCGTCGCCTTCCTGCGTCTTCTCGTTCGCAGCAAAAAAAGTCACGAGCACATGCTGGCGCTTCAACACATCGGCGATGAGGGGGGCGACGCCCATGTGACCCGTGTCCAGAGTCAGATAGACCGGCTTGTCGCATGCAGCACCCGCCGCGCCCGCAGGCGGCACCAGGGACAAGACCACCGCACAGATCAAGCCCGCGCGGCTCACTTGGCCTGCTCGTGGCATCCTGGCCTTACCGGGGAGCATGCTGGAGCGTCCACACACCGTGCGGAGACTTGCCCACGTTGATGCGCTGCACCACCTTGCGCTCCACGGTATCGATGACCAGCATCTTCTTTGCCCAACGGGCGCTGACGTAGATCCACCGACCATCCGGGGAGACATCCATGCAGTCCGGCCCGCCGGGGGCCGGGTACACGTCCACCACCTTCTGGGTGGTCATGTCGATCTTGCTGATGGTGTTGGCCACGCGGTTGCTGACAAAGATATGACGCTTGTCGCCGGCCCCGCGGAACGCATGCGCCCCGCTGCCGGTCTTGATGCGCTGGACCAGCCTGGGCTCCGCGCCCGAGACATCGAACACCTCGACGCCATCGCCGCCGGTGAGGCCCACGAAAAGGAACTTGTCGTCAGCGGAGCCATAGATATCTGCGGGCATGGGCCCCGTCTTGGTGCGCCAGCGGATCTTCTGCGTGGCGATATCGATGGCCACCAGTTCGTCACTGTCCTGCATGGTCGAATACACCACGCGACTGCCGCTGTCCACCCAGAGATGGCTCGGCGTGCGCCCCGTGGCCACGCGCTGAACCAGCGTCAGGTCGTGGCCATCCCAGCGATAGAAATCCACATGGTTCAGGCGGTTCGCCGCAGTGATCAACCACTTCATGTCAGGTGTGAAACGGAGGTGGTACGGATCGACGATGTTCCTTACCGTTCTCTGCACCTGCGCGGTGCGCGGATCGATGAAGGTCAGGCT
This sequence comes from Paracidovorax citrulli, assembly GCF_900100305.1. Lineage (GTDB taxonomy): Bacteria > Pseudomonadota > Gammaproteobacteria > Burkholderiales > Burkholderiaceae_C > Paracidovorax > Paracidovorax citrulli. The sequence continues at coordinate 207,381 of NZ_FNEY01000005.1, forward strand.
GTCTGCCAGCGCATTCGCCACGACGAGGGATTTCTCGTCGGGCGTGAGATACATGTGGTGCGGCTCCTTGCCCGTGGGAATCCTCCGCACTTCCTGCCATGTGGCCGGATCGATGATGCTCACATCGGCATCGAGCGAGTTCAGCACGAACACCGGAGGCGGAGTGGTCGTCGCCAAGGCGGCACCCGTCCAGAAGAAGCCGGAGCACACGATCGAAAAAAGCCACCGAGGGCACTTGCGCATATTCATATCCAAGCCGTTACCACGCCACCATCTTCACTGCACATCCAAGCGCCACGCCCGAGGCTCAACCTTCAAAGATCCTGCGGACATCCTCTTCACGGAGCCACCGCCAATCACCAGCCTGCAGATCATCGGGCAAATGCAAGCCACCGATGCGGATGCGGTGCAACTGCTCCACACGGTTACCCACGGCAGCCACCATCCGCTTGATCTGGTGGTACTTTCCTTCGGTGACCGTGAGATCGAAAACCGGGCCTTCCTGGAGGACGCAGTCCACAGCGATCACCGGTTTCGGATCATCGTTCAATACGACGCCCTTCAGTAGCTGATCCTTCTGCTGTTGAGAAAGATCATACTTGGCGTGCACCCTGTAGGTCTTTTGTATTTGTTTCTTCGGAGAGCTCACGCGGTGGATGAAACTGCCGTCATCGCTCAGCAGCAACAGTCCCGTCGTGTCTTGGTCCAACCGTCCGATGGTCTGCACGCCGAGGATCTTTCCCGGTCCTGGCCGCTGCCGCAATGGGTCAGGCAGCAAGGTATAGACGCTGGGATAAGTGGATGGTTTCTGTGAACACTCCACGGCCGCCGGCTTGTTCATCATGACGTAGGCCCGCTCGTGCCATTGCCAAGCCGTGCCCTGAACATAGAAGGTCAAGCCCTCGGGATCGACGTCCAGCCCGGCATCGGTGCAAGTCCATGCTCCGCCAGCATCGCCTTTCTCACGCAGTTGAACATGGCCATGCTGGATCAGGCCGGCGCATACCCTTCTGGTGCCAAACCCTTGGGAATACAGGATATCTTGCAATTGCACAATCTGGATCTCCAAAAAGCAAAACGCCCTCAGACCAATGATGATCTGAGGGCGGTTTGGGCTGTAGGAGCCTGACGATGACCTACTTTCACACGGGAACCCGCACTATCATCGGCGCAAAGTCGTTTCACTGTCCTGTTCGGGATGGGAAGGAGTGGGACCAACTTGCTATGGTCATCAGGCATAAAGGGTTGCTGTCGAGCATTGTGTGCAGGACGGCGAATTCATAGAGCAAATCAGCTTGTGTGTTTGATTGCGTCACTTGGCATAACAACTTGACGGATTTGTCAAAGTTATAGGGTCAAGCCGCACGAGCAATTAGTACTGGTTAGCTTAAGCGCTT
>NZ_FNEY01000030.1 GCF_900100305.1 Paracidovorax citrulli
CTTCGACGATCTGGACCAGGTACGCCAGTGGGCCAGCGGCTTCGTGCATTGGTACAACTGCGAGCACCGCCACAGCGCGATCGGCTACGTCACGCCGACGCAGCGCCATGCCGGGCAGGACCAGGCCATCCTGCAGGCTCGCCATCACCTTTACACCCAGGCCCGACAGCGCAACCCCGCGCGCTGGTCGGGCAGCACCCGCAACTGGGCGCCGGTCCAATCGGTCACGCTCAACCCTGAGCGCGACGGCATCTCCAATGCCGCGGCGACCGCATCGAATACGCAGCCTCGGGCTGCTTGATCGACGCGACAACTACCTTGACATGCTCCGGGTACTTCCTGGCCTTGTTGCGCCGGCGTACCGCCAGGCCTTGCTCGCGGTAGAGGCGATACACCTTCTTGTGCTTGGTGCCTGGAAACTCGCTGCGCAGCATGTCATGCACACGGCGATACCCGAAGCCCCGCCGCTGTATGGCCACGGCGTGGATGCGCTCGCGCAGCCGGACCGTGCAGGCGCCCGGCTGCGGCGGGTGGCGCCAGGCATCGCGGGAGAGCTCCGCAGGACGGCAGGCCCTGCGCTCGGAGATCCTGGCGTGCTCCAGCATCCGGGCAATGGCCTGGCGTTTGTCCTGCGGGGCTAGCGCTTTACCCCCGAAGCCGATCTTGAGGGCTTCGAGATCCAGGTGGGCCTCGGCCAGCAGCTTCTTGAGCCGGGCATTCTCGACTTCCAGTTCCTTCAGGCTCCGCGCTTCCTCGGCATCCATGCCGCCGTACCTGGCACGCCACTTGTAGAACGTCGGCTCGCTGAAGCCGCCCTGCCGGCAGACCTCCTTGACCGCCAGGCCAGCTTCGGCCTGCTTCAGAAAACCGATGATCTGCTGCTGCCGTGAATCGACTCTTCCTCATGTCCGTCATTCTCCGAGTTAACGGACCTCACTTCCATTCGGGTGGTACGGCTATCGGGAAGTACGTCAACTATTCAGTCGGACAGCGTGATCCAAGGGCAGAGGGATGGTATGAAATGATTTATCAATCCTTAAAATTAAGGGTGCCCATTATTTGTGAATGGATGTTTTCTACAATGTCTTTGTCCTGGGGTGATAGGACGGCAATGTATACGCCGATATTTGCGTTGCAATAGTACGTGGCTTTTATATTTGATTTATTGGAGGCGCTTATTTTTATTGTGTAGATATATTTACCTGAATTTTCTGATTTCTCTATTTTGATTGATGAAATTCCTCGAGTTCCATCCTTGATCAGTTGGTTAAATTCTTTGGAGCATGTAGATTCGATGTTGAGGGACGTGGTTGAGTTTTCCCTCTTGAAGTACTCAATGCTGACAGTGGGATCAAGAGTGCCATTGCTGTTGTATAAAAAAATCCTTTTTTCCCTATCGTCCTCAATTCTTAGATCAGCATTGACGGTAAAAGAGAAAAGAGATGTGTCTATGTTTGTTGCATGGGCTGCAATATTAAGAGTTGAGGGAATTGAGAGAAAATTAAGCAATGAGTTAGTTGCATAAATCCATCAGAAATTCGTTATCTGTACGCCCTTGCGGACTAGCGGCTAGAAATTTCCTTGTCGCCAATTTTAATTAACCGGTCTTTTGAGAATACCATTGGTATGTCGTCGAGCCAGACTGTGTCTCCTTCGATTTTTGTGATTGTTTGAATATCCTTGATATTGTATGAAATTTCTTGAATTTCTTTAGTTATTTCAATTTTGCTCTTGCCTTTCCACTCATGTAAGAGCGTGAGTTGCAATATCGATAGCGATCTTGCTGTGCTGGCGTCACTGGCTCTAACGTAGCTAAGAGTAATTGATTTGTCGATCAAAAAATAGCCAAGAATGATATTGCTTGTGAAAAGGATGAGGCATGAAATTGCCAAGATCAACACCGATTTTCGCATTAATCCATCGCCTTGATTGTCTTTTGGGAATATTGGCATTGGCTGCATTGTCATGTATTTGGGCGCCAGCACGGGCAATGGACTGAGCGCCGTTAGTATGCGGCCTCCGGGGATTGGTCAATCTATTCCTCAGCGTTGCTTGTGGCAGCATTGCACGACTTTGGCAGTGATTTTTTCGGATGGCCAAAACATTTCCAAGTCACGGATTTTTCCTCTTTTTGGGAGGCCAGGAGAACGAAGTTCTGATTTTTGTAATCTATGCCTATCAAACCTTGAGGGGTTATAAAATAGTTTCGACTGCTGTCCGTGATCTCGGTAAGACTGGTTTTTGCTGAATCACATTCGGTAATGTCAATTCTATTATCTGCCCAACACCTTTCGACCGCTCTGAGTATCGCGGAGAGAGTTTGGATCATCGTCATAGAAGACGCTTTTTGTTCGACAATGGTGTCATTCTTGTAGCCGATCCATCCTGCAAGGCAAACGATAAATGGCAAAACAATCGCAGCAAAAATTTCATTTTTGAAAATATACGCATTTTTCTGACTAATATGATTTGCCCTTTTAAGGGAGCAGAGTGTTTTTATGGATTGGTAGAAAAAGAATGTCGAAATTAGAAAAGATGCTCCAATAAAAATCATTGCGATGAATGGCTGGCGGCATCTAAAAAGTCCATGAGTGATGGAGAATTTCGCTTGACAGGGGCCGCTTGCCAGGCTGGCAGAAGAGAACAGCCACATGACACTCCATAAAAAGACAAGGAAGAAAAACAAACCTAGTACGAGTAAAGTAAAGAATTTTGCTTTTTTACTCATTAAACCCTACCTATTCATGGAAATAGATTGTCAAATGGAGAGGCGTTAGATATGGCCCGCTCGTGTCTATTCGGGATGATTTGGAGGTTTTTTCTTCTTGTGTTTGTTTTTTGTTTTCATGAATGCTGAAGCGAAGACCATGATTAACCCTATTATGGGAGTGGTGTATTTGCCTATGTTGTTTTCTAATGGCAGCAGTGCCCAATAGATGACTTGGGGAACCGCAGATTTGGCGACATTGGAATTTGATACTGATTCGATTGAATAATCGGTCATTCCCAATGCGATTAGGCTGCATCCTAAGATAAAGAGAATGATTTTCATTTTTTGAATCTCCTTGTGCCTTTTTCCCAATTGTCTTTGATGTCGTTGATGTTGGCGTATGGATCTACGTTTGGATCGTTGAATACTGGGGGAAGGAAAGCAGCAGGCATTTTGTGATCGTGGGCCTTGCAGGTAACGCCCCTTGCGCAGTCCTGTTGAAGCAAGGCAAAACCATGGGGTCACTTAGCTAGAGGGATGAGATTGCAATGAATGCCAAAAAATAAAAAAACCAGACCAAAATAATCGTGGTGATTAGTCTAATTGTATGTATTTTAAATATGATGGATTTCCCTAAATTCTGAGTGGGTCTTTTAAGAAGCCAGGACCATAGCATTGCCGTGCTTCTTGGGGTATTGTTGAATATTATGTGGAACTCGCCAACTTTCACGTATTCAGTTGGAAATTCTTTTTTAAGTTGATTGGTTAGTAGGTGGCATGCAATCATATCCATGATTGCTAACGCCGTCATTATTAATATATGTGCTGGAAATTCATTCATTTTCGATAGCCTACGGTTGCTCCGACAGAAACTCCTATAGTGCCGACGCCAGGGGAAACTGTGGTTGTTGTGCCTCCTACTCCCATGGCACTGTTCCCGCTGATGCCGACTACTCCATTTCCAAAAGCTCCCGAGGCTTGTACCACAAGACCTTTTGCTCCCTCGCCGGTGATCAGTGTTTCACCCGCACCAGTGATGGATGCGCTCAATCCTGCTTGTGGGCCGACACCTAAATATGTAAGGCCTTTTTCTGTGTTGTACGAGGCCGTTATTCCAACGCCTAGACCCACTCGGACTGTGCAGGTTAAACCCTCGGTGGGTTTGGTACTGCCCTTGGGTTTCGTATCTCCAATTCCTGCCGCGCACTCTGCCGTAGCACAGTCGCCCGGAGGTGTTTTGGGGGACCACCCTTCGTTCCACCAACTTGGGCGATTCGGTCTGTTGGTTTGCAAGCCTTCCGGGTCGGTAAAAACCAATGGATTATTTTCCCCATATTGGTAGGTATTCACCCCACCCGCCAACCCAATCGGATCCTGCGACACATACCTCCCCATCCCCGGGTCATAGTACCGGTGCCGGTTGTAGAACAACCCCGCCCCGTCCCCTTCGTCGTGCTGCCCCTGCAGGCGGATCGGCTGGTGCAGCCCCAGCGGGTTGTGCTCATTGATCGTGTTCCCCCACGGGTCCAGCTCGATCTGCCAGTCTATGCGGCCCTGGGCGTCGATGAGCGCCAGGGGCGTGCCCAGGTGGTCGCAGTGGTAGAGGTGCAGGTGCGTGATGGCGGCGCCTTCGCCGCGCAGTTGCCGCTGCAGGCGCTCGGCATCCCAGCCCATGCCGTGCAGGTGGCGGCGCGTGTGGTCGCTGGCGCCGTGGAGCAGTTCTTCCTGCAGCGCCTGCATGGGCGCGGGCTGCTCGCGGTCGCCGGGTTCGGCGGCGCCCAGCAGTTGCGCCAGGGTGGGAGGTTCCGCGCAGGCCCCTGTCTGGATGCGCAGCAGGGGCACGAAGGTGCCCGGATGGTAGAGCGTGTGGATGCGCTGCGCGTCCTGCGGGCGCAGCGGGTCGCGCAGTTCGGTGAGGGTCAGGGCATCGCCCTGCCAGCCGTGGCAGCGCTCGGTGATGGTCGGGCCGCTGCCCTGCGAGCGTTCGATGCGGCTGGCGATGCGCCGGCTGAAAACGTCGTAGTGGTGGATGCGCCGGATCCGCTCGCCCGTGGCGTGGTCGATCTGCTCGTGGGCGACGAGGCGCTGGGCGTGGTCCCAGTGCAGGCGGTGGGTCTGCCGGCCGTCGGCGTGTGTTTTTTCCACGAGGTTGCCGCAGGCGTCCCAGCGGTAGCGCCAGGGGCCGTGGGCCATGACGCGGTTGTCGGGCCAGCGGTCGCGGGCGTGGCCGGGCAGGGCGCTGCCCTCCTGGCGCAGCAGGTCGAAGGCCGGGTCGTGCAGGTGGCGGCGCACCTCGCCGGCCCAGTCACCCTGCGGGCCGCCCGTGGCGTCGGCAGAGGGCTGCCAGGGGTTGCCGGCCGGGTCGTAGCGGTAGTGCAGCGGCTCGCACCCGGGCAGGTGGGCCGCGGCCAGGCGGCCGGCGGTGTCGTAGGCATGGTGGATCGTGCCCTGCGGTGTGTCGATGCGCGCGAGCCGGCCGGCAGCGTCGTAGTGGTGCTGGCGCGCCAGGGCTGGCAGCCCGGGCAGGCCGCCGGACGGCCGGGGCAGGCCCGCATCGGCCGTGCCATGCACGGAGAGCGCCTGCAGCCGCGAGAGCGCATCGCGGCGCCAGCGGGTCTGGCTGGCCCCGAAATCCAGCGCCACGGGCCGGTGCAGGCCGTCGCGCTCGATGTGCAGCAGGGGCTCGCCGTCCAGCAGCAGGCCGTGCACGTGGCCCGGGCCGTAGGTCAGCCATTGCAGCGGCGGCAGGCCGGGCAGGTCGGCCCCGGTGGGCGCTCCCCCCGCGTCCAGGGCGTGCGTGCTTTCGTGGCTCCAGAGCAGGGCGCCCTCGGCGGAGCGCATCTCCTGGCGCTCGCCCAGGATGCGGCCCAGGCGGTCGCGCCGCAGGTGCACGCTCACCTGGTGGCGGTGCAGCGCGGTGTGGTGCTGGGCGGCCACCAGCTGTCCGGCGCCGTCGTGCTCGAACCGCTCGGTGATGGGGGCTTCCGGCGTGGCGCCCAGCATGGGCGTGATGGTGCGGGCCAGCAGTTGCCCGGTGCCGCTCCACTCGTAGTCGATGGCGTGGCGAGCGTCCTCGGTGCGGATGCGCTGGCCGCCCCGGTCGTAGGCATGGCGGGTCACGAGGCCATCGAAGCCGGTTTCCGCGACGAGCCGGTCGCGCACGTCGTAGGCGAAGCAGTGGGCCCGGGCATTCTCGTTGTGCAGTTCCACGAGGCGGCCGGCGAGGTCGTAGCGGTAGTGCTGGGCGAGCCAGTGCGGCGGTGCCGGCGTGCCCGGGTTGCCGTCCTGCGGTTCGCGGGTGGGAGCACTGCCGTATTCGTAGCGGACCACGCGGCCCCAGGCATCGTGCGCGAAGCGTTCGCACAGGCCGCCGGGGTGGTCGATGGCGATGAGGTCATCGCCTTCCGGGGCGTAGCGCCAGCGGGTGGTGCGGCCCAGGGCGTCGATGGACTCGGCCTGCCGGCCCAGGGCGTCGTAGGCCGTGCGCAGCTCCAGCCCTTCCTCGCCCTGCACGCGCACCGTACGGCCCCAGGCGTCGTAGTGGAAGCGCGTGGCGCGCCCGCTGCAGTCGGTGCGGCAGGCCAGCAGGCCCAGCGCGTTCCACTGCAGCGTGCTGGTGCCGCCCCGGGCGTCGGTGATGGCGATGGGCAGGTCGGGGTGCGCTGTCGTGGTCTCGGGATAGCGGTAGTGCGTGGTGTGGCCGAGCGGATCGGTATGGCGCACAAGGCGGCCCCAGGCATCGTGCTCCCAGGTGGTGATGAGCGGATCGCCCATCGGGCCTTCCGGTGCCGGGGCCTGGTGGTGCAGGGGCAGGCCCAGTGCGTCGTGCGCGATGCGGTGGCTGCGGCCGGCCGCATCGGTGATGCCGATGACGAGGCCCGTGGCCGCGTCGATGGTGTACTGCACGCGCTGGCCCAGTGCATCCGTGTGCTCCAGCAGGCGGCCTGCGGTGTCGTGCTTCCAGGTGGAGCGGGCGCCGTCCGCCTCGATGCGCTCGGCCACGCGGGCCAGGCCCCCCGTGCCCTCAAACACGTAGCGGCGCTGGCGGCCCAGGCCATCGGTGACCAGCGTGCTGGCGCGCACCGGCTGCGGCGGCGAGGCCGTGGGGTCCGCGGGGAGCGGGGTGTAGTCGAAGCGCAGGTCCAGCCCGTGCGGCGTGGTCTGTGCAACTACGCGGCCCTCTGCGTCGTAGGCATAGCGCGTCATCGGGCGGCCGGCGCGGGCATGGCCCGTCATGCGGCCCGGATGGGTCGCGTCGCCGTACTCGAAGCGGCGCACGGTGCGGCCCGTGCGGTCGATCACCTGGCCCAACTCTCCGCGGCCGGTATAGGCGTAGCGCACCAGTGCGAGCGGCGCGGACAGCTCGGACAGGGTTTCCCGGCCCTGGTGCGGATCGGCCTGCAGCCACACGGCCACGAGGCGCACGCCGCTGTCCGTGCCCCAGCCATGGGCGGCCGGCGAGGCCGGAGCCACGCGTTCCAGTTCGAAGCCGTAGCGGCGGCCGGCACCGTCGGTGACGCTGCGCAGATGGCCCGCGAAAGGCCCGTCCGCATGGCGCTCGTGGCGCTGCACGCGGCCGAAGCGGTCGCAGATGCCGTGCAGCACATCGTGCGGGGCCGCGTGGTCGTCCGTGCCGCCCGTGCCCGCCGCGGGGCCGTCCGGCGCGGCGGGCACCGGCCCCGGCGCGAAGACCCACCAGGGGCCCAGCGGCGATGCGGTGGCCACGGTGATGCGCGCATCGGTGCGCACTGGCGCCGGCAGGGCACTCCACAGGCGGGCGAGGCGCCCGGCATGGCCGCCCTGGTGCGCGCCGGGCAGGTTCTCCGTGCCGCAGCGCACGAGCCAGAGGCCTTCGCTCGCGCTGTGGGCGATCTCGCCCGGCGCCAGGGCCTCGAAGGCGATGCGGCGGCCCCGGCCGTCGTGCAGGTGAAGGGCTCCGGGCGCTGCATCGCCTGCGGGCAGGTGCGCCACGCGGGCTTCTCCGGGCATCCACCAGCCCGGCCCCAGCAGCCCCACGGGGGCGGGGTCGGGGCTCTGGTAGCTGGAGTACGAGCGCACCAGCGCGAACGGCAGCGGGCCGGGCAGGCCGAAGTCTTCCTCGCCGGGCAGCACCTTGGCGCCCAGCAGCGGGTTCACCGGATGGCCTTCGGTGACGCCGCCCGGGCACACCGAGCAGGCGATGCCACCGGCCGAGCCGATCAGCACCGTATGCGAGCCCTGCACGATGGGCCCGCCTTTCCTGGTGAGGTCTGTCTGGCGTGCGGCTGGTTTGCCCTGGGTCATGCGGTGCGGCCCGGCCAGCGGCGGCCGAACGGTGGAGTTCAAAACGGCCGCGATGATAGGAAGCGCCTTCCGGGCAGGGAAGGGCTTGCGGAAATATGTTTTGTGTCGGAGTGTCTTTGGTTATCGAGGGGCAAACTAAGCGTTATGGTCGGAGTTCGGAAGGCCCTCGGGCGTCACCTCCCGTGCCTTCCGCGCCGCACCGCCGGCCGGTGCGCCGCGGCCCCCGCTCAGGCTTCGGCAGCCTGGACCAGGGCCTGCAACGCGGCTTCCACGTCGCCGGCCTCCACGCCGTCCACGGGCGCCAGGTGGTCCGCCAGCGCCGCCAGGGCGCCAGGCTCCTTCTGCAGCCGGGCGATCGCCTGGCCCGCATCGCGCGGCGCGGTGAAGCCCGTGCTCTGCAGCAGCAGGCGGCCGTCCGCGGCCACCAGCTTGAAGTAGAAACGGCCGTCGGCCTCGCGGTACTGCTTGAACGCGGGCAGGGCGGCGGCCTTGGCGGCCGCGCGCGGCGCACCGGCCGCCACCGCACCGCCGCGCAGGCTGCGCAGGCCCACGGCATGGCGCAGGTCGCGCAGCAGGGGGCCGGCCTCCGCACGGGCCTTCTCGGCGCCCGCGAGCAGGATGTCCTCGATGCGGCCCGGGTCGGCGATCAGCGCGTCGTAGCGCTCGCGCATCGGCCCGACCACGCCGTCCACGCGCTCGAACAGGATCTGCTTGGCCTCGCCCCAGGCGATGCCTTCGGCGAACTGCCGGCCCAGCGCCTCGGTTTCCGCGTCGGTGGCGAATGCCCGGTAGATCTGGAACAGGGCGGAGCCCTCGGTGTCCTTGGGTTCGCCGGGCGCGCGCGAGTCGGTCTGGATGCCGTTGATCAGCCGGCGCAACTGCTCGCGCGGCGAGAAGAGCGGGATCGTGTTGTCGTAGCTCTTGCTCATCTTGCGGCCGTCCAGCCCGGGCAGCGTCGCCACGTGCTCGTCCACCGCCGCCTCGGGCAGCACGAAATGCTCGCCGTAGAGGTGGTTGAAGCTCGACGCGATGTCGCGCGCCATCTCGATGTGCTGCACCTGGTCGCGTCCCACGGGTACCTTGTGCGCCTTGAAGGCCAGGATGTCGGCGGCCATCAGCACCGGGTACATGAAGAGGCCGGCCGTCACGCCGTCGTCCAGCTCCCGGCCCGCGGCCTCGTTCTTGTCCTGCGAGGCCTTGTAGGCATGAGCCCGGTTGAGCAGGCCCTTGCCGGTCACGCACGACAGCAGCCAGTTCAGCTCCGGGATCTCGGGGATGTCGGACTGCCGGTAGAACGTGACGTGCTCCGGGTCCAGCCCCGCCGCCAGCCAGCTCGCGGCGATTTCCACCGTGGAGCGCTGGATGCGCGCCGGGTCTTCGCACTTGATGAGCGCGTGGTAGTTCGCCAGGAAGTAGAAGCTCTGCACGCCGGGCCGCTGGCTGGCCGCCACCGAGGGGCGGATCGAGCCGACGAAGTTGCCCAGGTGGGGCGTGCCCGTGGTCGTGATGCCGGTGAGAAAGCGCGTGGTGCTCATGGTCGAATCGGCTCGGGGCCGGAGGAGAAACATCGAAACGGGAAGAAAGCCGGGCCGCCGCACGGCCCGCGGGCGCCGCGCCGGCTCAGCCCAGCAGGGCCGTGAGCGGCGTGAGCAGCAGGTTGATGGCCGAATAGCCCAGGGACATCAGCGGCCGCAGCCACACCGTGCCCACGATACCCGCCACCACCAGCGCCAGCACGATGAAGAAGCCGTAGGGCTCGATGCGCGAAAGCCAGCTGGCCTGCCGCCAGGGCAGCAGCCCCACGAGGATGCGCCCGCCGTCGAGCGGCGGCAGGGGGAACAGGTTGAATGCCCACATGACGAGGTTCACCAGCACGCCGGCGCGCGCCATCTCCATGAAGAAGCGCTCGTCCACCCCGAAGCCCACCAGCATCACCAGCAGCACGGCCCACAGCACCGCCTGCACGAAATTGGAGGCCGGCCCCGCGAGCGCGACCCAGATCATGTCCCGCTTGGGGTTGCGCAGGTGCCCGAAATTCACCGGCACCGGCTTGGCGTAGCCGAACAGGAAGGTGCCCGACGTCGCGAAATACAGCAGCAGCGGCATCAGGATCGTGCCCACCGGATCGATGTGCTTGAGCGGATTGAGCGTGATGCGCCCCATCATCAACGCGGTGTTGTCGCCGAAGTGACGCGCGGCGTAGCCGTGCGCCGCCTCGTGCACGGTGATCGCGAAGAGCACCGGCAGGGCGTAGATGAGGATGGTTTGGATGAGATTGGAGAAGTCCACCGGCCGATTGTCTCAGAGGCCGCGTTGCGCACCCGGCACGCGGCAGGGGAACCCCTCGGACCGGACAGGCCACGGGGGCGCTACGATGTTCATTTGTTGCCAAATGCAACACCTGGGCCGCGCCGCGGCCGAGGCGACGGTGCACAACGAAAGGCAGGAGACACAGGTATGGCGTGGGATGGGTGGAGAACGGGGACGCGGCTCGTCCTGGCCTTCGGATCGGTGGCCGTGCTGGTGGCATGGCTCATGGGCGTGGGTCTCTCCGACATCGGCCGCGCGCAGGACGCCCATCGCGCCGTGCTGCAGGCCGCCTCCGCGCTGCCGGAGGCGGCCCAGCGGGCTCCGATCGAGAGCGCGGTCGCCACGGCCGAGGCGGAGCTCGCCGCCATGCGCGCCTGGCTCCTGGGCCTGGGCTGCGCGGTATTCGCGGTGGCGGGCGCGGCCTTCGTGCTGCTGCGCCGCGGCATCGTGGCCCCGCTCGACCAGGCCATCCTCATCGCCGAGACCGTCGCCGCCGGCGACCTGAGCCAGGAGTTCAGCTCCGACCTGCAGGGCGACTTCGGGCGCCTGCTCGGCGCGCTGGGCACCATGGAGGACACGCTGACCGAGCTCGTCTCGCGCATCCAGCAGTCCACCCATGCCATCGGCGCGAGCGCCGGCGAGATCGACGCCGGCAACGGCGACCTGGAACGCCGCACGGGCGAGCAGGTCGCCTCCCTGGCCGAGACCGCGCAGAGCATGGAGCAGCTCACCGCCACGGTCCGCCAGAACGCCGACCGGGCCCGGTCCGCCAGCGGCCTCGCCGTGCAGGCCTCCGGCACGGCCGAGCGCGGCGGCGCCGTGGTGGGCCAGGTCGTGCAGACCATGCAGGCCATCAGCGGCAGCTCGCACAAGATCGTGGACATCATCCAGGTGATCGAGGGCATCGCGTTCCAGACCAACATCCTCGCGCTGAACGCCGCGGTGGAAGCGGCCCGCGCGGGCGAGCAGGGCCGCGGCTTCGCCGTGGTCGCCTCCGAAGTGCGCAGCCTCGCGCAGCGCAGCGCGGTGGCCGCGCGCGAGATCAAGGGCCTGATCGACGCGTCGGTGGAGCAGGTGCGCAGCGGCGCCGGGCTGGTGGACGAGGCCGGGCGCACCATGCAGGACATCGTCGGCGCGGTGGGGCAGGTCAGCGGCCTGCTGGCGGAAATCTCCCACGCGCTGAGGAGCAGAGCGACGGCATCGTCCACGTGAACCAGTCCGTCGCGCAGATGGAAGGCACCACGCAGCAGAACGCCGCGCTGGTGCAGCAGGCCTCGCGCGCGGCTTCCGCGCTCAACGATCGCGCTCAGGACCTTCAGCGCGCGGTGGGTGCGTTCAAGCTGGACTGAGCCGGTCTCTACAGCCCCAGCGCCGACAGCGGGCCGCGGCCCTCGCGCACCACGCGCGGATCGCCGCCCGTGGCCATGTCGGTCAGGTCCACCACGGTGGTGGGCTCCAGCGGGCAGGCGCCCGCGTCCACCACGGCATCGATCTGGTGCTCGAAGCGTGCGCGGATCTCCGACGGATCGTTCATGGGCTCCGTCTCGCCCGGCGGGATCAGCGTGGTCGCCAGCAGGGGCGCGCCGTGCAGCTCCAGCAGCAGCTGCAGCCCCTTGCGGTCGGGCACGCGCAGGCCGATGGTCTTGCGCTGCGGGTGGCTCACGCGGCGCGGCACTTCCTTGGTCGCGTCCAGGATGAAGGTGTAGGGGCCGGGCGTGGCCTGCTTCACGAGGCGGTATTGGCGGTTGTCCACGCGGGCGTAGTTCGACACTTCCGACAGGTCGCGGCACAGCAGCGTCAGGTGGTGCTTCTCGTCCACCTGCCGGATGCGGCGCAGCCGGTCCACGGCGTCCTTGTCGTCGAGCTGGCACACGAGCGCGTAGCTGGAATCGGTGGGCACCGCGAGCACGGCGCCGCGGGCCAGCAGGGCCGCGGCCTGCTTGAGCAGCCGGGGCTGCGGGTTGTCGGGGTGGACTTCGAAATACTGGGCCATGGGGGGTGTCAGTGGGCGCGCCGCACGCGGTCGGCCAGCAGCTCCCACACGGGCGTGAGGGCGCCGGGCAGGGGCGGCAGCGTGCCCAGGTCGGTGTGCGATTCGTCGGGGCTGTGGAAGTCGCTGCCGCGCGAGGCGGCCAGGCCGAACTCCTGCGCCATGGCCGCGTAGGTGCCGTATTCGGCCGCCGTGTGGCTGCCCGTGACCACCTCGACGCCCTGGCCGCCGTGCTGGCGGAATTCGGAAAACAGCGCGTATTCCTCGGTGGCGGAGAACTTGTAGCGCGCCGGGTGCGCGATCACGGCCATGCCGCCTGCCTGCGTGATCCAGCGCACCGCGTCGCCCAGCGCGGCCCAGCGGTGCGGCACGTAGCCGGGCTTGCCTTCGGTGAGGAAGCGGCGGAACACCTCGGCCGTATCGCGGCACACGCCTGTCTCGACGAGGAAGCGCGCGAAATGCGTGCGGGAGATGAGTTCGGGATTGCCCACGTAGCGCAGCGCGCCTTCGTAGGCATCGCGGATGCCGACCCGCGCGAGCTGCTGCGCCATCTCCCGCGCGCGCTGGCCGCGGCCGCCGCGCGTGTCGGACAGGCCCCGCACCAGCTGCGCGTCGTCCGGGTCGAAGCCGAGCCCGACGATGTGCACCGTGGTGCCGATGAAGGTCACCGAGATCTCCACGCCGGTGAGGTAGTCCATGCCCTGCGCGGCCGCTGCGGCCATGGCGCGGTGCTGGCCGCCCACTTCGTCGTGGTCGGTCAGGGCCCACAGCTCGACGCCGTTGGCGCGCGCCCGCTGCGCCAGTGCCTCGGGCGTGAGCGTGCCGTCGGACACCACGGAGTGGCAATGGAGGTCGGCGTTCAGAGCGGTAGGCACGGAATCATTGTAGGACCGCGGTTTCGCGTTTGGATACGCATACCCCTGAAAATGCCGGTAACGGAGGGACCGTGGACGGCGCCTGCCCCTAGGATGCCCGCCTCCTGCCCAGCTCCCGCCCGGCACTCGCCATGGTGACCGCCAGCAGCGTGGCGGCGAGCACCGGCAGCATCGCCTGACGTATGCCAAATCGCTCGCCCAGAAAGCCGAGCATCGGAGGCCCGACCAGGAACGCCATGTATCCCAGCGTCGCCGTGATGCTGACCCGTGTGGCGGTGTCGCCTTCTCCCTCTCCGGCGGCAGACATGGCGAGCGGAAAGCCCAGGGATGCGCCGACGCCCCAGAGCACGATTGCGCACACGGCGAGCCAGGGGCTCGGCGAAAAAATCACCAGGGCGAGCGCCAGGCTGGCCGAGAGCGTGCAGATCCGGAACACGGCGGCCCTGCCGATGCGCCTGACGACCCAGTTGCCGCAGAAGCGGCCCACGGTCATGCTGGCGGTGAAGACCATGTACACCGCGACGCCCGCCGTATTCGTCAGGCCGTGGCCGTCGATCATCAGGATGGGCAGCCAGTCGTTCGCCGCTCCCTCGGCCAGCGCCAGGGCCATGCAGAGAAAGCCGATCATCAGCAGACGGGCGTCGTGGATCTCCGTCCAGAACGAAGTTTTGCCGGTCCTGTCCGGCTGCCGGACCGTGGCTGCGAGATGGCGGATCTGGTGCCAGGTGAGCGCCAGGGCGATCACCGCCACGGCCCCCAGATGCCACAGGACGGAAGTTCCGTGGGCCGACAGACCCATGCCCACGGCCGCGCCGATGAGTGTGCCCAGGCTGAAGAATCCATGGCAGGCCGGCAAAACCGGCTTTCCCGTGAGCCGTTCGAGCTCCACGCCGTCGATGTTGGCGCCGATGTCCACCCATCCCATGCCGGTGCCGACCATCAGGAAACCCAGGAAGCACAGCCAGACGGCACTCAGTTGCACAGCGATGCCGATGCCCGCGATGCCCAGCAGCAGGGCCGCCAGGCCGGCCTGCACCGTGCGGCGCGGGCCGATCCGCATGGTCAGCTTTCCGGCGGTCAGGATACCCAGCATCGAGCCCGCGGAAAATCCGAACAGGGTCCAGCCCATCTCTTCAATGGAGGCGTGCAGCCCGTCACGGATCGACGGTGTGCGGGACGCCCAGCTCGCCAGGCCCACGCCGGGGATGAAAAAGGCGGTATTGAGCGCCCACGTCCGAGCCCGGAGGGAATCGCTGGTCATGTGCGACTGCCCGGAGGCAGCAGGGGAGCGGGTAGGGGAAACGGGGCTTGCGTTGGACATGGCTGATGACGACGTGCCGGGGCGGGAGCGAGCCTGGCGAACCTCGATTCCGGCCTCCCCGCGCACGTGCACCAACGGGGCGCCGAAGGCTCGGGAGGACAGGGTGCGCTGTTTCGCCTGCCGCGACCGGTCGGCGTGGTTTCGGGTCGGGCGGGACCGGTGTCAATGGCCGGCGTAGCGTTCGAGCCCCTGGCTGAGCAGATCGAGCGCCTCGCGGGTGACGTGTTCCGGATAGCTCGTCGGGATGCGGATGTACTGTCCGGAAACGCCGGAGTAATTGCTGGCGGTGGCCAGCACCAGGCCGAAATCGCCCAGCACCTGGTCGGCGAACTCCTCGACATCGTCCACGGGAAGGTCCACGAACACCTGTGTGCCGGCCGGCGGCAGTTCCGAGTACCCGGCCTGCGTGCGGCGCAGGAAGTCGTGCACGACGGTTCGACTGCCGAGCACCTGCCTTCTGAGCCGCTCGTTGCCCCGTACGATCAGGGAAGCCGCCTTCGTCTGCGCCGGGGTGCAGACGGCGACGCACTCGATTTCCACGAGCCCGGCCATGGCCTCGATGTTTTCGATGGACGATGTCACCCATCCCACCCGCAGGCCCGGCGCGCCGTAGTTCTTCGACATCGAATTGACGGTGTAGATCGACGAGAAGTCTTCGGCTTCATGGAAGGGAGAGTGCAGTTGCTCGCTGCCGAAGATGAATCCGTCGTACACCATGTCGAGCACCAGCGCGATGCCGCGCTCCGCCAGGGCGGGCACCAGGGCCTGCATGAAGGCGCCGGGGTAGATGCCGCCGAGCGGATTGTGGGGAAAATTGAGGTAGATGAGCCTCGTGTCCGGCCGGCACAAGGCCAGGAGCTCTGCGGCGCCGGGGTATTCCTGCTGCATGTGGTAGTAAACCACCTCGTAACCTTCCGCCGACAGCAGCGCGGGCACCGCGCCGAAGACCGGCGCAAGGCATATCGCAGAGCAGGAGCCGGCCGCGTGGCTTTTGGCATGGCGGAAGGCCAGCGACAAACCATGCATGGCGCCGTTGGTGATCAGGATGTTCTCCTTGGCCAGCCCCAGGCCGTACGTGGCGTTGTCCCGCATGCAGATGGCATCCAGAAGCCCTGGATTGCCATTGCAGTCCGCATATTGAAAGATGTCGTCCCTGGCAGAAGTGGGGGTGGGCAATTCAGTGGATGGCCACACGGGCACGTTCTCGACGAAGTAGCACGCCTGGTCCTGCAACTTCCACCGGGCATATTTCAGCCGTTGCTGAAGTGTGCTGAGAGAACTGTCGGTGCGTACGATCCTGTGTCTTTCATGAAGCCGCATCATTTCCCTTTCGCAGCAGATAACCGATTTCCAGGCCGGTGGAATCCACCTGGTCCGAAGTCGTTTCACGGGTGATCAAAGACAGGCCTGCCTCGGAGAAAATCTCCTGCCATTCTGCGTCTTCGATCAGTTTCTGGTTGGTGAAGCAGTGCAGGAGGTAATAGGGGTTGTAGTAGGCCAGCGAAAGGCCGTGGCGCATCGCGCGTGGATTGTGGAACTGGTTGTCCACTTCAATGATGATGATGTTGATGTCGGGAAAGCGGCGTATTATCTTCCTGAGGAAATCGACGACGGCCTGCCGCCCGGACTGGCCGAGTATTTCATGCAGCACGAAGCCGAGAACGATGAAATCGGGAGTGAAATCGAATTCCGAATCGAGGAACTCGACGGCGCCGGAGTGGCTGATGCGAATGCGATCGGAAAGACCCTCTCGCTCGACGAGTGCAGCCGCCTCTTCGTAACCGCCGCGGTCCGGTTCTGCTCCCCATGCATGGATGTGCGGCAGGGCCTTGCAGAATTCGGCCAGATAGAGGCCGTTGCCGCAGCCCAGGTCCAGGAGCCTGGTGCAGGCCGTCGGCGCTTTCGCCATGAGCGACCTGGTGAGAGGAATCGCGTCGAAATGGCTGATGCCGCAACTGCCGACCCCGACCTGCGTCGCATTGCGCGTAGCCCAGCCGGAGCCCGCCTTCAAGCGATCGCCCATCTGCAGGAAGGTGGTGGCATATCCACCTATCAGCATCACGTACCAGCCCTGCAGGGGCCGCAGTGCCCGGCCTTTTTGCGAAAGCGTCAGGCCTTCGGGGGACTCTGTCAGGATCGCCTCGTTCTTCAGGTATTGGAACAGTCCCGACAGTCTGTCTCGATCCATGCCCAATGCGCTGCACGCATCGTCTGCGGACACGGGCGTTTCTCCTTCGAGCAGAGAAAACAGCCCGGTGCCGAATAAGTGGTAGATGGCGATGGCGAGTACGAATTTCCGGATGGGGTCGATTCCCTCGATGAGATCGGCCTCGAAATTCTGGTGGATATCATTCTGGCGTGTGGCTGGGGAATGCATGAGTGAGGGGTCGGGTGGAGAATGGGCGGCGCCGCTGGGTATCGGCTCCCGTTCAGGCGGGAGAGAATGTTCCAGTATGTTTCTTCACGTTCAAGAAATGACCGGGGCGTATGGCAGGCGCCAGGAAAAATCATCCTATCATGCGACCCGGCAGGAGGTAATGATTTTTCCGGTGGGGGATTAATATGAATTTATGCAATACATAAACCAATGAAGACGCTGAATTTCGCGCCAGCGCTGGAAATCCTGCGCATTCCTTCCCGGCAGAAAGCGCCTGCCGGCCCGTCGGCGCCATCGTCTTTTCGTCCCGCGGCGATGCATTCCCGGGCGGTTGCCTAAGCGTCGCACCAGAGCCATCCGCGCCCCGGCCCAGGCCACCGGGCGCCCTGTCCGGCGCGGACCGCGGATGTGTTGTTGCACCCCGGCACCGGCAGGGGGCAGGGGAGGGCCGGGCAGGCTAGAGCTGCGCGCCTTCCACCAGGAACTGCACTCGCCGCTCGCCCTTCCACTCGTTCACGTCGAGCCGGAACGCCAGCAGCACGCGCGCCGGCAGCGGCTCCGTGTGGCCGAACCAGATGCCGTCCACGGGGCGGCCCTGGTGCAGCAGCTTGAGCGACAGGTGGTTCTTCCCTTCGCCCACGAGGCGCTGGCTGACGATTTCCACCTCCTCGCTGAAGGTCGGCGGCGCGAAGCCCTGGCCCCAGACCTCGCGGTGCAGGGTGTCCACGAGTTCGGCGCGGCAGTATTCCGGCGAGAGCGGCCCGTCGGTGTCGAGCCGGCGCATCAGGGTCGCGGCATCCAGCCACTCCTGGGCCACCTGGGCGAACGCGCGCTCGAACACCGGGAACCGGTCCTTGGCCACCGTGCAGCCGGCGGCCATCGCATGGCCGCCGAACTTCAGGATCACGCCCGGATGGCGCTTGGCCACCAGGTCGAGCGCATCGCGCAGGTGGAAGCCCGGAATGGAGCGGCCCGAGCCCTTGATCTCGTCCTCCTTGCCCGGCGCGCTGCTGGTGGCGAACACGAAGGTCGGCCGGTGCAGCCGGTCCTTGATGCGCGAGGCCACGATGCCGACCACGCCCTCGTGGAAGTCCGGGTCCCACACGCTCACCGCGGCCGGCGGCTCGTCGTTCTCGCCGAACAGGCTCTCGGCCATCAGGAGGGCCTGCTCGCGCATGCCGCCTTCGATCTCGCGCCGCTCGCGGTTGATCGCGTCGAGCGTGCGCGCCAGTTCCGCGGCCCGGCCCGGGTCGTCGGTCAGCAGGCATTCGATGCCCAGCGTCATGTCCGCGAGGCGCCCGGCCGCGTTGATGCGCGGGCCCAGCGCAAACCCGAAATCGAAGGTCGTCGCCACGGCCGCCTTGCGGCCCGCCGCGTCGAACAGCGCCGCGATACCCGCCGGCATGTGGCCCGCGCGGATGCGCTTGAGCCCCTGCGCCACCAGGCGCCGGTTGTTCGCGTCCAGCCGCACCACGTCGGCCACCGTGCCCAGCGCGACCAGGGGCAGCAGCGGCTCCAGCTTCGGCTGGCTGGCCTTGTCGAACACGCCGCGTTCGCGCAGTTCCGCGCGCAGCGCCATCAGCACGTAGAACATCACGCCCACGCCGGCGATGGACTTGCTCTCGAAGCTGCAGCCCGGCTGGTTGGGGTTCACGATGGCATCGGCCTGCGGCAGTTCCGGGCCGGGCAGGTGGTGGTCCGTGACCAGCACCGAGAGGCCCAGCGCCTTGGCCTCGGCCACGCCCTCCACGCTGGCGATGCCGTTGTCCACCGTGACCAGCAGGTCGGCCCCGCGTTCGCGCACGCGGCGCGCGATGGCCGGGCTCAGGCCGTAGCCGTCGGCGATGCGGTCGGGCACCAGGTAGTCCACCTGGCGCGCGCCCAGCAGCCGCAGGCCGCGCACCGCCACGGCGCACGCGGTGGCCCCGTCGCAGTCGTAATCGGCCACCACGACGATGCGCCGGTCCTGCGCGATCGCATCGGCCAGCAGCGCCGCGGCCTCGCGCGTGCCCCGCAGACCGGGCGGCGGCAGCAGCCGCGCCAGCGCGTCGTCGAGCTCGTCGTGGGCGGTCACGCCGCGCGCCGCGTACAGCCGCGCGAGCAGCGGATGCACGCCCGCCTGCTCCAGCGCCCACACGGCGCGGGGCGGAATGTCCCGGGCCACGATCTTCATAGCTGCTCCTGCACGGATCGGAAGCGCACCGGCCGCAGCCTGCGGCGCAGGCGCTCCAGCAGGCCCGCGGGCGCCGTCTCCCAGGCCATGGCGCTGCGCTCGCCGCACAGCGTCAGGCGCGCCGCGCCGCCGCGCTCCACATGGTCCGCCAGGCGGGCGACCGGCCCGGCGTCCAGCGCCTTCCAGCCCTCGGCCCAGGCGCGCCAGTCCTCGTGCAGCGCGGCATCGCGCAGCGCCCGCGGCACCTCGGGCATCGACGCCGGGGGCAGGGCGCCTTCGGGCAGCCGGCCCGCGCCGTGCACCCAGAACGCGTTCACCGGCGCCAGCCCGCGCTCGGCGCGCGCGTCGTTGAAGGGATGGGTGTAGAGCAGCATCTGCATCTCGCTGTGCAGGCGATGCAGCAGCCGCGCCTGGGCCGCATCGGGCATCCAGGCACGCACGTCGCGCTGCACCACCCGGTCCAGCGAGGCGGTGGCCAGGCCGTCGAACAGCGCCGAGCGGGCCAGCCAGCGCGTGGGCGCGTCGTAGGCCAGTTCGATGCCGTCCTCCGCGAACCAGGGCGCGAGGATGTCCATCAGCGCCCGCGATCCGGCCTCGTCCAGGCCCAGCGCGGCCGGGTCCGCCAGCATGACCTGGTCGGCCCCCACCTGCCACTGGCAGGGCGTCACCCAGGCCCAGGCCGAGCCGTCGGCCGGGCCCGGCTGCGCCGCGTGGCGCTCCCAGGCCGCCCAGGGCGTGGTGCCGGCGCGGCTGGCCGGCAAACCCAGGTGGCGCGCCAGCGCGCGCTCGTGCGGCGGGGTGAAGTCGGATTCCTCGCCGGCATCCGTGCCGGCGGGCGACAGGCGCGCGAGCAGCCGGTCCAGGTGGGGCAGGCCGAGGCCCTGCAGGGCCTGCCGGCACCCCGGCGCCGTGCTGGCCGCCAGGGGAATGAGCAAATGGTGGATCTCCGACATGGCGGGTATTGTCCGGGATGCCACAATCGGCGCCGTCCCGGTGCCGCCAATCCCGTCGCGGCGCGGGGCCGCTTTTTCCCCACCATGCAACTTCCCTACGAACTGGCCCTGGGCTGGCGCTACACCCGGGCCGGACGCGCCACGCGGCGCAACGGCTTCATCTCGTTCATCTCCGGCGTCTCCATGCTGGGCATCGCCCTCGGGGTGGCCGCCCTCATCATCGTGCTCAGCGTGATGAACGGCTTCCAGAAGGAAGTGCGCGACCGCATGCTCAGCGTGGTGTCCCACATCGAGATCTTCGCGCCCCAGGGCGCCGCGCTGCCCGATCCCGCGCTCACCATGGCCGAGACCCGCAAGAACCCCGAGGTGGTGGGCGCCGCGCCTTTCGTCGGCTCGCAGGCGCTGATCGCCCGGGGCGAGGACATGAAGGGCGCCCTGGTGCGCGGCATCGATCCGGACCGCGAAGGCGAGGTGACCGACCTGGCGGCCCGCAATGCCGATGCCGTGCGCACCCTCACCCCCGGCAGCTTCCATGTGGTGCTGGGCGTGGAGCTGGCGCGGGCGCTCGGCGTGCGCGTGGGCGATCCCGTCACCCTCATCGCGCCGGGCGGGCAGGTCACGCCGGCCGGCGTGGTGCCGCGCCTCAAGCAGATGACCGTCTCGGGCATCTTCGAATCCGGCCACTACGAATACGACTCCGCCCTGGTGCTGCTGCACCATGCCGACGCCGAGCGCATCTTCCGCCTGGAAGGCCCCACCGGCATCCGCCTCAAGCTGCGCGACCTGCACCAGGCGCCGGAGGTGACGCAGGAACTCGCCCGGTCCCTCTCCGGCGACCTGCTGATCCGCGACTGGACGCAGCAGAACCGCACCTGGTTCGCCGCCGTCCAGCTCGAAAAGCGCATGATGTTCATCATCCTCACGCTCATCGTGGCGGTGGCGGCCTTCAACCTGGTCTCCACCCTGGTGATGACCGTGACCGACAAGCGCGCCGACATCGCCATCCTGCGCACCCTCGGCGCCAGCCCGCGCAGCATCATGGCCGTGTTCGTGGTGCAGGGCGCGCTGGTGGGCGTGATCGGCACGGCCTGCGGGCTGGCCCTCGGCCTGCTCGTGGCCTTCAACATCGACGTCATCGTGCCGGCCATCGAGCATGCGCTGCACGCCAGTTTCCTGCCCAAAGACATCTACCTGATCAGCAAGATGCCCAGCGACCCCCAGAGCAGCGACATCACCCCCATCGCGGTCATCTCCCTCGTGCTGGCCTTCGCGGCCACCCTGTACCCGAGCTGGCGCGCCAGCCGCGTGAATCCCGCGGAGGCATTGCGTTATGAGTAGTCAGGAACACCCCCCTGAGCCGCTTCGCGGCTTCCCCCCGCTCTCGCCGTGCTGCGCACGTCGGGCGGGTGGACGCAGCCCTCGCTGCGGGGCGGCCCTTGCTTGGCTGCCGCTGGACTGGGCCAAGCCGGTGTCATGGGCTGTGGGTAGCGCTTTTCGCGCTGGAGAATCGAGATGAACGCGGGGAACAACGAAGTGGTGCTGCAGGCGCGGGGCCTGACCAAGCGCTTCACCGAAGGCCGGCTCGACGTCACCGTGCTCAAGGGCGTGGACCTGTCCGTGCACGTGGGCGAGACCCTGGCCATCGTGGGCGCCTCGGGTTCGGGCAAGAGCACGCTGCTGCACCTGCTCGGCGGGCTGGACGCGCCCACTTCCGGCAGCGTGCAGTTGCAGGGCGCGGCCTTCGACACGCTCTCGCCGCAGGAGCAGGGGCGCCTGCGCAATACCCACCTGGGCTTCATCTACCAGTTCCACCACCTGCTGCCCGAGTTCAGCGCGCGCGACAACGTCGCCATGCCGCTGCGCATCCGCCGCGAGCCTTACGCCGCCTGCCTGGAGCGGGCCGACGCCATGCTCGCCGCGGTGGGCCTGGCCGGCCGCGTGCACCACCGGCCGGCGGAGCTGTCCGGCGGCGAGCGCCAGCGCGTGGCCATCGCGCGCGCCCTGGTGACCCGGCCCGCCTGCGTGCTGGCCGACGAGCCCACCGGCAACCTCGACCGCGCCACCGCCGACGGCGTGTTCCAGCTCATGCTGCAGCTCGCCCGCGAGCAGGGCACGGCCTTCGTGATGGTCACCCACGACGAGGCCCTGGCCGCTCGCTGCGACCGCGTCGTGCGGCTGGTCTCCGGCGCGCTGGCGGCGGCCTGACGCTGCCCGCCCGACACGCCATGCAGCGGGAAGCGACCGTGGACCACCGTGCAGCGCCGTCCGCATCGGCACCTGCCGCGCCGGCCGGAGGGCTTCCGCTGCTGGCGGTCACCCAGGGCGATCCGGCCGGCATCGGCCCGGAAATCATCGCCAAGGCCTTCCGCGACGCACCCGATGCGATGCGGGGCTGCTTCGTGGTCGGCGGGGTGGAGACGCTGCGCCGCGCCGCACGCTGCATCGCCCGGCCCGGCGAGCCATCCTTGCCGCTTGCGCTGCTGCAAGCCCCCGAAGAGGCGCGTGCCGTGCCGCCGCGCTGTGTACCCCTGCTGCCGCTGCCGGGCCTGCCCGGGTCGATCCCGTTCGGCGCCGTGCATGCCGAAGGCGGGCGGGCTGCGGCGGATTGCGTCACCTGGGCCGCCCGCGCCGCGCTGCGCGGCGAGATCGCCGGGCTCGTCACGGCCCCGCTGCACAAGGAGGCGCTGTCCGCCGCCGGCGTCCACCATCCCGGGCATACCGAACTGCTGCAGGCCGAGGCCGCGCGCCATGCCGGCGTGCCGGTCGCGGACATGCCCGTGCGCATGATGCTCGCCAGCGACGAGCTGCGCACCGTGCTGGTCAGCATCCACGTGTCCCTGCGCGAGGCCATCGCGGCGGTCACGCAGGACAACGTCCTGCGCACGCTGGAGATCACGCACGCCGCGCTGCGGCGCGGCCTGGGCCGCGGCCCGCGCATCGGCGTGGCGGGCCTCAACCCGCACGCGGGCGAAGGCGGGCTTTTCGGCCGCGAGGAGATCGAGGCCATCGCCCCGGCCATCGCCGCAGCGCGTGCGCTCGGCATCGACGCGCACGGCCCCTTCGCGCCCGACACGGTGTTCATGCGCGCGCGCAGCACGCCGCAGCGCCCGGGCGAATTCGACGTGGTGCTGGCCATGTACCACGACCAGGGACTGATCCCCGTCAAGTACCTGGGCGTGGACAAGGGCGTGAACGTCACGCTCGGCCTGCCCCTGGTGCGCACCAGTCCGGACCACGGCACGGCCTTCGACATCGCCGGCCGCGGCGTGGCCGACGCATCGAGCCTCGTCGAGGCCGTGCTGGCGGCGCGCCGCCTGGCGGGTCCGGTTCCCGGCGCCGTCAGCGCCTGAGACTGTCGCGGATCTCGCGCAGCAGCACGATGTCCTCCGGCGGCGCGGCCGGGGTGGCGGGCGGTGCGGGCGGCGCCGCGCGCTTGAGCCGGTTGATTTGCTTGACCATCATGAAAATGATGAACGCGAGAATCAGGAAGTTCACCGCGACGGTAATGAAACTGCCGTAGGCGAGCACGGGTACGCCCGCCTTGCGCAGGGCGTCCAGCGTGGCCGGGGTGCCGGGCGGCACACTGCCGAGCACGAGAAAGAGATTCGAGAAATCCAGCCTGCCGAATACCAGCCCGACGATGGGCATGATGACGTCGTTCACGAGCGAGTCCACGATCTTCCCGAACGCGCCGCCGATGATCACGCCTACGGCGAGATCTATCACATTTCCCTTCACCGCGAACTCCCGGAACTCCTTCGCAATACCCATTTCGCCTCTCCTTGATATAGCTGAAAACCCTTGCAGTATTGCCGAGCCGCGGGGGTGATAACCCCTGGAATTAACCTTACCTGCGCCGCTACAATTTGTGATTGCTCCCCCAGCGACGACCTATTGAGGACCCCCATGAGTGAAACCCCAATCGACTCCAGCAAGCGGACGTGGCTCATAGCGTCGGGCTGTGCTGGTGCGGTGGGCGGCGTGGCGACGGCCGTGCCGTTCGTGAGCACTTTCCAGCCTTCCGAGAAAGCCAAGGCCGCAGGGGCCGCCGTGGAGGTGGACATCGCCGGCCTGAAGGCCGGCGAGAAGATCACTGTCGAGTGGCGCGGCAAACCGGTCTGGATCATCAAGCGCACGCCCGAACAGCTCGCGGCGCTGCCGGGGCTCGACCCCCAGCTCGCCGATCCCAGGTCCGAGCGCAAGCCCTCGGAGCTCACCCCCGAATACGCGCGCAACGAGAACCGCTCCATCAAGCCCGAGATCCTCGTGGCCGTGGGCATCTGCACGCACCTCGGCTGCTCGCCGAGCGACAAGTTCACCCCGGGCGCGCAGCCCTCGCTGCCCGACGACTGGAAGGGCGGCTTCCTCTGCCCCTGCCACGGCTCCACGTTCGACATGGCCGGCCGCGTGTTCAAGAACAAGCCCGCGCCCGACAACCTCGAGGTGCCTCCCCACATGTACCTGTCGGAGACCAGGCTCCTGATCGGTGAAGACAAGAAGGCCTGAGGGAGACGCACATGGCTTACCGCGAATTCAAGGACATCTCCCCCAACGCCTCCACGGGCGCCAAGGTCACGAACTGGCTCGAGAACCGCTTCCCCACGGCCTTCGACGCCTACCGCGTCCACATGTCGGAGTACTACGCTCCGAAGAACTTCAACTTCTGGTACATCTTCGGCTCGCTCGCGCTGCTGGTGCTGGTGATCCAGATCGTCACCGGCATCTTCCTCGTGATGCACTACAAGCCCGATGCCGCCAAGGCCTTCGAGTCGGTCGAGTACATCATGCGCGACGTGCCCTGGGGCTGGCTGATCCGCTACATGCACTCCACGGGCGCCTCGGCGTTCTTCGTCGTGGTGTACCTGCACATGTTCCGCGGGCTGCTCTACGGCTCCTACCGCAAGCCGCGCGAGCTGGTCTGGATCTTCGGCTGCGCGATCTTCCTCGCGCTCATGGCCGAAGCCTTCATGGGCTACCTGCTGCCCTGGGGCCAGATGTCCTACTGGGGCGCCCAGGTGATCGTGAACCTGTTCGCGGCCATTCCCTTCGTCGGCCCCGATCTCGCGCTGCTCATCCGTGGCGACTACGTGGTGGGCGACGCCACGCTCAACCGCTTCTTCAGCTTCCACGTGATCGCCGTGCCGCTCGTGCTGCTCGGCCTGGTGGTCGCCCACCTGCTGGCGCTGCACGACGTGGGCTCCAACAACCCCGACGGCATCGAGATCAAGGGCCCGAACGCCCCGAAGGACGAGCACGGCCATCCGCTGGACGGCATTCCGTTCCACCCGTACTACACCGTGCACGACATCTTCGGCGTCTGCGTGTTCCTGTTCATCTTCTCGGCGGTGGTGTTCTTCGCCCCCGAGTTCGGCGGCTACTTCCTGGAGTACAACAACTTCATCCCGGCCGATCCGCTCAAGACTCCCGCGCACATCGCGCCCGTCTGGTACTTCACGCCGTTCTACTCGATGCTGCGCGCCATCACCAGCGAGATGATGTATGCCCTCATCGCCTGCGTCGTGCTGGCGGCAGGCTTCGGCATCGTCAAGGGGCGGCTGCCGGGCTTCGTCAAGGCCGCCATCGCGGTCGTGGCCGTGGCCGCCGTCGCGCTCATGCTGTCCATCGACGCCAAGTTCTGGGGCGTGGTGGTGATGGGCGGCGCCGTCATCATCCTCTTCTTCCTGCCCTGGCTCGATCACAGCCCGGCCCGTTCCATCCGCTACCGCCCCGGCTGGCACAAGTACCTCTACGGCATCTTCGTGGTCAATTTCGTGGTGCTGGCCTACCTGGGCGTGCAGCCGCCGTCCCCGATCGGCGAGCGCGTCTCGCAGGTGGGAACGCTGTTTTACTTCGGCTTCTTCCTGCTCATGCCGTGGTGGAGCCGACTGGGCGAGCCCAAGCCGGTGCCCGACCGCGTGACCTTCGCCGCGCACTGAAGCGGGCCGGAACGACGACCATGAAAAAAATCATCCTCACGCTGATCGCCTCGCTCGGCTTCGTCCTGGGCGCGCACGCCGCGGAAGGCGGCATCGCCTGGGACAAGGCCCCGGTGCGCACGAACGACACGGCCTCGCTGCAGAACGGCGCCAAGATCTTCGTCAACTACTGCCTGAGCTGCCACTCGGCCGCCTTCATGCGCTACAACCGCCTGAAGGACATCGGCCTGACCGACCAGCAGATCAAGGACAACCTGCTCTTCACCACCGACAAGGTGGGCGAGACCATGAAGGCCACCATCGATCCGCGGCAGGCCAAGGACTGGTTCGGCGCCAATCCGCCGGACCTCACCGTGATCGCCCGCTCCCGCGCCGGCCACAACGGCACCGGGGCGGACTACCTCTACACCTTCCTGCGCACGTTCTACCGCGACGACACCAAGGCCACGGGCTGGAACAACCTCGCCTTCCCCAGCGTCGGCATGCCCCACGCACTGTGGCAACTGCAGGGCGAACGCCGCCCTGTCTTCGAGGAACACGAGAGCCACGGACACAAAACCCAGGTCTTCAAGGGGTGGGAGCAGCTGACTCCGGGTACCATGTCGCCCCTCCAGTACGACGAGGCCGTGGGTGATCTCGTCAACTACCTGCAGTGGATGGGCGAGCCGGCGCAAAATACACGGGTTCGCGTCGGGGTGTGGGTGCTGATCTTCCTCGGCGTCTTCACGGTGATCGCCTGGCGGCTCAACGCGGCGTTCTGGAAGGACGTCAAGTAAGCTCGGCCGCCGCCTGCAGCATCGCGCCGCCTCGTGCGGCGCATTTCGCTTTCCGGAGTGGACGCGCGAGCGCCCACTCTTTTTGATTTTTAGGAGCTTCCCACCATGATGGTGCTTTATTCGGGTACGACCTGTCCCTTCTCCCATCGCTGCCGCTTCGTGCTGTTCGAAAAAGGCATGGATTTCGAGATCCGCGATGTGGACCTGTACAACAAGCCCGAAGACATCAGCGTGATGAACCCCTATGGCCAGGTGCCCATCCTGGTCGAGCGCGACCTCATCCTGTACGAGTCCAACATCATCAACGAGTACATCGACGAGCGCTTCCCGCATCCCCAGCTGATGCCCGGCGACCCGGTGGACCGCGCCCGCGTGCGGCTGTTCCTGCTCAACTTCGAGAAGGAACTGTTCGTCCACGTGAACGTGCTCGAGTCGCGCGCCACCAAGGGCAACGAGAAGGCGCTGGAGAAGGCCCGCTCGCACATCCGCGACCGCCTCACGCAGCTCGCCCCGGTGTTCCTCAAGAACAAGTACATGCTGGGCGAGAACTTCTCCATGCTCGACGTGGCGATCGCTCCTCTGCTCTGGCGCCTCGACTACTACGGCATCGAGCTGTCCAAGAACGCCGCCCCGCTGCTGAAGTACGCCGAGCGCATCTTCTCGCGCCCCGCCTACATCGAGGCGCTCACGCCTTCCGAGAAGGTCATGCGCAAGTAATGCGGCGCGGCCGCACCCGCGCGCCGCGTTCCGCTTCCCAAAAAGCCCTTTTGCCAGACGCCGACATGATGAATGCCCAGGACTCCACTTCCACGCGCCCCTACCTGATCCGGGCCCTGTACGAGTGGTGTACCGACAACGGCTTCACGCCCTACATCGCGGTGCGCGTGGACGATTCCGTCCAGGTGCCCCGCGAGTACGTGAAGGATGGCGAGATCGTGCTCAACATCAGCTACGACGCCACGAGCGCCCTGCAGCTGGGCAACGATTTCATCGAGTTCAAGGCCCGCTTCGGCGGCAAGCCGCGCGACATCATGGTCCCCGTGGGCCGGGTGATCGCGATCTATGCGCGCGAGAACGGGCAGGGCATGGCCTTTCCGCCGCCGGTGGACATGCTGGCACCCGGCGCGGGCGGCCTGTCCTCGGGGCTGCTGGACGCCGGAGGCACCCCGGAAGGCACCGTGCCGGAACCGTCCACCGACGAGGACCGGGTGGTGCAGCTGGTGCCCACCGAGGGCAGCGCCAGCCCGGCGGACGAGCCGCCGCGCGGCCCGGCCCCTGCCGGTGGTGGCCGCCCGTCGCTCAAGCGGGTGAAGTGATCCGGGCCGGCACCGGCCGGCATGCCGCCGTTCCCTCCCGGGAGCGGCAGGCGCGCTAGAATGCGCGCTTCGCCGATTTAGCTCAGTTGGTAGAGCAACCGCCTTGTAAGCGGTAGGTCGTCAGTTCGATCCCGACAATCGGCACCATCTTCCCCGCAGTTCGCCTTCCAGCTTCAGACCACCCGCCCGTTCGCTCGCCGGGTCATCAGGTTTGGATTTTCAGGCGAATGGCGTTAACCTCCCACCCCCGGCTGCGCAGATGCGCCTGCAGTGCAGGCAGCAGCTGCCGCACCTTCGCCGCCGCCGCATTGTTGCGGACCAGCAGGCACCAGGTCGCGCCCTCGATCGGCCCTGCCTGGATGGCCGGCCGCAGGGTGGCGGGAATCAGCAACTCGACGGCCCGCAGCCGTTCGCTCGAGTCGCGCGTCAGGCTCGCCAGCCGTGCCAGCGTGGGGGAATCCTCGGTGGCCTGCTGCAGCGTGACGGCGTGGTGACGGCGGTTCATGGGGCAATGCGCCGCGCGGCGCGGAGAAACGAAGTGCAGTTGATTATCACGGACGCCTGGCTGGCGCGCAGCCGCGCCATCCACCTCTCGGGCCTGCGCCTGGCCGCCTTCGGGCTGCTGCTGTCGGTGGGGGTGATGCTCATGGCGGCACTGCTCTACCACTGGGTGTTCCTCAAGGGCGCCCGGGAGGGCTGGCCGGTGGTCGGCACCCTGGTGCGGCTGGCCACGCGGGACGAATCCGCCGAGCGCGACCGCTTCATGCGGGCCAACCTGGACGCCATGGCCCGCAAGGTCGGCGAGATGCAGGCGCGCATGCTGCAGCTCGAATCCCTCGGCGAGCGCGTCTCCGGCCTGGCGGGCATGTCGCCCGCGGAATTCTCCCGCCCGCCGGGGCAGGGCGGGGCGCTGGTCTCCGGCCGGCCGATGGAAATGGAAGAGCTGCAGCGCACGCTCGACGCGCTCGCCGAACTCACCGACCGCCGGGTGGACCTGCTCACCGTGGTCGAGTCCCGCCTGTTCGACCAGCACATCCGCAAGAACATGGTGCCCACGCAGGAGCCCGTGCTCGGCAAGACCGCCGGCTCGGCCTTCGGCTGGCGCATCGATCCCTTCACCGGCCAGTCGGCCCTGCACACGGGGCTGGACTTCCAGGCGGACGCCGGCACGCCCATCCTGGCCGCGGCCGGGGGCGTGGTCGTGGTGCAGGAATTCCATCCGGCCTACGGCAACATGGTCGAGATCGACCACGGCAACCAGCTGGTCACCCGCTACGCCCATGCCTCCCGCACCCTCGTCAAGCGCGGCGACCTCGTGCGCCGCGGCCAGAAGATCGCCGAGGTCGGCACTACCGGCCGCTCCACCGGCCACCACCTGCATTTCGAAGTGCTGGTGCAGGGCGTCCCGCAGGACCCGCAGAAATTCCTGCATGCCGGTGCGGCCGGTGCCCCAGCCGGCACGCAGGTGGCGGCGAAGGCCGTCGCGCCTCGCAGGTAAAATCCCCGCTCCGGAATCGCTGCCCCTGGTTGCAGAACTTGCAAGCAGTGGTAGCGTCCCCCATCTGAACCCACTTCATCACTAGGGATTCGGGTCGCGCCGCCCGCGCACGCGGGCCGCGGTCCTGTTCGCATGGCCTCCAACTTCCTCACCAAACTATTCGGCAGCCGCAACGACCGGCTCCTCAAGCAATACCGCAAGACGGTGGCACGCATCAACGCGATGGAGCCGGAGTACGAGAAGCTGAGCGACGACGCCCTGCGCGCCAAGACGGTGGAGTTCCAGGGGCGCGTCGCCCGGGGCGAATCCCTCGACGACCTGCTGCCCGAAGCCTTCGCCGTCGTGCGCGAAGCCTCCAAGCGCGTGATGAAGATGCGCCACTTCGACGTGCAGCTGCTGGGGGGCATGGCGCTGCACCACGGCAAGATCTCCGAAATGCGCACCGGCGAAGGCAAGACCCTGACCGCGACGCTGCCGGTGTACCTGAACGCGCTCGGCGGCAAGGGCGTCCACGTGGTGACCGTGAACGACTACCTCGCCAACCGCGACGCCCGCTGGATGGGCCGCCTCTACAACTTCCTCGGCCTCACCGTCGGCATCAACCTGCCCCAGATGCCGCGCGAGGAGAAGCAGGCCGCCTATGCCGCGGACATCACCTACGGCACGAACAACGAGTACGGCTTCGACTACCTGCGCGACAACATGGTGTACGAGGCCCGCGACCGCGTGCAGCGCGCCCTCAACTTCGCCATCGTGGACGAGGTGGACTCCATCCTCATCGACGAGGCCCGCACCCCGCTGATCATCAGCGGCCAGGCGGAAGACCACACGGCCATGTACATCGCCATGAACAAGGTCGTGCCGCTGCTGGTGCGCCAGGAGGGCGAGGCCGATCCGCGCACGGGCGAGGGCGTGACCAAGCCCGGCGATTTCACCATCGACGAGAAGTCCCACCAGGTGTTCCTCACGGAGCAGGGCCACGAGACGGCCGAGCGCGTGCTCGCCGCGCAGGGCCTGATCCCCGAGGGCGCGTCGCTCTACGACCCGTCCCACATCACGCTCATGCACCACCTGTATGCGGCGCTGCGGGCCAACCACCTCTACCACCGCGACCAGCACTACGTCGTGCAGAACGGCGAGATCGTCATCGTGGACGAATTCACGGGCCGCCTCATGTCCGGCCGCCGCTGGAGCGAGGGCCTGCACCAGGCCGTGGAAGCCAAGGAAGGCGTGGAGATCCAGGCCGAGAACCAGACCCTGGCCTCCATCACCTTCCAGAACTACTTCCGCCTCTACAGCAAGCTCTCCGGCATGACCGGCACGGCCGACACCGAGGCCTACGAATTCCAGGAGATCTACGGGCTGGAAACCGTGGTGATCCCGCCCAACCGCCCCAGCAAGCGCGACGACCAGCTCGACCGGGTGTACAAGACCACGCGCGAGAAGTACGAGGCGGCCATCCAGGACATCCGCGAGTGCCACGAGCGCGGCCAGCCCGTGCTGGTGGGCACCACGTCCATCGAGAACTCGGAAATCATCGACGACCTGCTGAACAAGGCCGGCCTGCCCCACCAGGTGCTCAACGCCAAGCAGCACGCCCGCGAGGCCGACATCGTGGCGCAGGCCGGCCGCGCCGGCATGATCACCATCGCCACCAACATGGCCGGCCGCGGCACCGACATCGTGCTCGGCGGCAACATCGAGAAGGAAGTGGCCGCCATCGAGGACGACGAGTCCCTGGACGAGGCCACGAAGCAGGCCCGCATCGCCGCGCTGCGCGAGCAGTGGGCCGCCGACAACGAGAAGGTCAAGGCACTGGGCGGCCTGCGCATCATCGCCACCGAACGCCACGAGTCCCGCCGCATCGACAACCAGCTGCGCGGCCGTTCCGGCCGCCAGGGCGATCCCGGCTCCTCGCGCTTCTACCTGAGCCTGGACGACTCGCTCATGCGCATCTTCGCGGGCGAGCGCGTGCGGGCCATCATGGAGCGCCTCAAGATGCCCGACGGCGAGGCCATCGAGGCCGGCATCGTCACGCGCAGCATCGAATCCGCGCAGCGCAAGGTCGAGGCCCGCAACTTCGACATCCGCAAGCAGCTGCTCGAATACGACGACGTGGCCAACGACCAGCGCAAGGTCATCTACCAGCAGCGCAACGAGATCCTCGACGCGGCCGACCTGTCCGGCGTGATCGCCGGCATGCGCGAATCCTGCCTGACCGACATCGTGCGCCAGTACGTGCCCGAGGAGTCCGTGGAAGAGCAGTGGGACCTCGCCGGCCTGGAGAAGGCCCTCGCCGACGAATGGCAGATCCGTCTGCCCCTGCAGCAGGAAGTCGAGAGCGCCCAGGCGATCACCGACGGCGAGATCCTCGAGAAGGTCGTCGCCGCGGGCAACGCCGCGTTCCAGGCCAAGGTGGACATGGTGGGGCCGGAAAACTTCCACCAGTTCCAGCGGGCCGTGCTGCTGCAGAGCTTCGACTCCAACTGGCGCGACCACCTCTCCGCGCTCGACTACCTGCGCCAGGGCATCCACCTGCGCGGCTATGCGCAGAAGCAGCCCAAGCAGGAATACAAGCGCGAAGCGTTCGAGCTGTTCCGCCAACTGATCGACCAGGTCAAGAACGAGGTCACCCGCATCCTGCTGACCGTGCAGGTGCAGTCGCCCTCCGAACTCGACCAGGCCGCCGAGGCGCTGGAAAGCCGTGCCGAGCAGATCGCCAACGTGACCTACACGGCCCCCACCGAAACCGGCGAGCCCGAAACCCTGCCAGACCCGCGCACGGCCGGTGCCGGCGGCGACGGCCTGAACCTGCCCGAAGGCGTGCGCATCGGCCGCAACGACCCCTGCCCGTGCGGCAGCGGCAAGAAGTACAAGCAATGCCACGGCAAGCTGGCATGATGCCGCGCTGACCTTTTCGCTCTCGCCGCAGGGGCCGCCGCAGGCGGCCCCTGCCACGTTTCCTTCGCCTTTTGCTGCTTTCCGAGGAATTCCGCATGCCCGTGAACCTTTACGCCCCCGTTGCCGCCGACCTGCATCCGGTCGCCGGCGTCCGCATCGGCGTCACCGAAGCCGGCGTCCGCAAGGCGGGACGCAAGGACGTGACCGTGTTCCTGCTCGACGAAGGCGCCACCGTGGCAGGCGTCTTCACGCAGAACCGCTTCTGCGCCGCACCGGTCCAGGTCTGCCGCGAGCACCTCGCGCAGGGCGGCTCCGTGCGCGCGATCGTGGTCAACACGGGCAACGCCAATGCCGGCACGGGCGCCGACGGCCTGGCGCGCGCCCGTGCCACCTGCGATGCGCTCGCCGGCCAGCTGGGCGTGCAGGCCGCCCAGGTGCTGCCGTTCTCCACCGGCGTCATCATGGAGCCGCTGCCCGTGGACCGCATCGTCGCGGGCCTGCCCGCCGCGATCGCCGATGCGCAGCCCGCGCACTGGGCGCGCGCCGCGGAAGGCATCATGACCACCGATACGCTGCCCAAGGCCTTCAGCACCCGGGTGCAGATCGGCGGCGCCACCGTCACGGTGACCGGCATCTCCAAGGGGGCGGGCATGATCCGGCCCAACATGGCCACCATGCTGGGCTTCCTCGCCACCGATGCCCGCATCGCTCCCGAGCTCGTGCAGCCGCTGGTGTGCGAACTGGCCGATGCATCGTTCAACCGCATCACCATCGACGGCGACACCTCCACCAACGATTCGTTCGTGCTGATGGCCACGCACCGCGCGGGCAATCCGGCCATCGCCTCGCTGGACAGCGCCGAAGGCCAGGCCCTGCGCGCCGCGCTGCGCGAGGTCGCGCAGAAGCTGGCCCAGGCCATCGTGCGCGACGGCGAAGGAGCCACCAAGTTCATCGCCGTCCGCGTGGAGGGTGGCCGCACCGCCGAGGAATGCCGCAAGGTCGCCTACGCCATCGCCCATTCCCCGCTCGTGAAGACGGCCTTTTTCGCCAGCGACCCGAACCTGGGCCGCATCCTGGCGGCCGTCGGCTACGCCGGCATCGACGACCTCGACCAGACCGGCATCGACCTCTACCTGGACGACGTGCACGTGGCCGTGCAGGGCGGCCGCCATCCCGCCTACCGCGAAGAGGACGGCCAGCGCGTCATGAAGCAGAGCGAGATCACGGTGCGTGTGGTCCTGGGCCGCGGCGACGCCGCCGATACG
Organism: Paracidovorax citrulli; assembly: GCF_900100305.1. GTDB lineage: Bacteria > Pseudomonadota > Gammaproteobacteria > Burkholderiales > Burkholderiaceae_C > Paracidovorax > Paracidovorax citrulli. Next base: position 33,685 of record NZ_FNEY01000030.1, read on the forward strand.
GTCTGGACCTGCGACCTGAGCCACGAATACGTGACCATCAACGCCGACTACCGCTCCTGATCCCTGTTCATCCCATGAACGATCGCTTCGACCACCTCCTGCAGCGCGCCGAGCAGCTCATCGACCGCATCGAGTCGGTGCTGCCCAGGCCGCTTTCGGCACCCGACTGGAACGCCTCCGTGGCCTGGCGCTACCGCCGCCGCGGCGGTGGGCACGGCGCCCTGGAACCCGTGCGGCACGTCGCGGGCATCGCGCTCGAAGACCTGAAGGAAATCGACGCGCAGAAGGAAAAGATCGAGCGCAACACCCGGCAGTTCGTCGAAGGGCGCCCGGCCAACAACGTGCTGCTCACGGGCGCGCGCGGCACCGGCAAATCCTCCCTCATCAAGGCCTGCCTGCAGGCCTACTCCGGGCAGGGGCTGCGGCTCATCGAAGTGGACAAGTCCGATCTCACCGACCTGCCCGACATCGTCGATGTGGTGGCCGGCCGTCCCGAGAAATTCATCATCTACTGCGACGACCTGAGCTTCGAGGAGGGCGAGTCCGGCTACAAGGCGCTGAAGTCCATCCTGGACGGCTCCGTGGCCGCCTCGGCGCCCAACGTGCTGGTCTATGCGACCAGCAACCGCCGGCACCTGTTGCCGGAATACATGAAGGAAAACCTCAGTTACACGCATACGGCGGACGGCGAGGTGCATCCGGGCGAGGTGGTGGAAGAGAAGATCTCGCTGTCCGAGCGCTTCGGCCTCTGGGTGAGCTTCTACCCCTTCAGCCAGGACGAATACCTGGCCATCGTAGCGCAGTGGCTGTCCGCGCTCGGCGTGCCGGCCGCGTCCATCGAGGCGGCCCGCCCCGCCGCGCTGGTCTGGGCGCTGGAGCGCGGCTCGCGCAGCGGCCGGGTGGCCTACCAGTTCGCGCGGGACTTCGCGGGGCGCGCCGATGGCTGAGTCCGTCGCATCCGGCGCCCAGCGCGCCCACACCGAGGTGGCGGTCGGCATCCTGTTCCGCCCCGATGGCGCCATGCTGCTGTCCACGCGGCCGCCCGGCAAGCCCTATGCGGGCTACTGGGAGTTTCCCGGCGGCAAGCTGGAGGCCGGCGAAACCGTCGAGCAGGCCCTGCGCCGCGAGCTCATCGAGGAACTGGGCGTCACCATCGGCCCGGCGTCCGTCTGGAAGGTCACCGAGCACGACTATCCCCATGCCCTCGTGCGCCTGCACTGGTGCAAGGTGCATGCATGGACGGGCGAGTTCGAGATGCGTGAAGGCCAGTCCATGGCCTGGCAGCAGTGGCCGCTGGACGTGTCGCCGGTGCTGCCGGGCGCCTACCCGGTACTGCAGTGGCTGGCGGAAGAGCGCGGCCTGCCGTTCGATCCGGACCTGCTGCCCAAGGCATAGCGGCCTGCAGACGCATGGCGGGCCGCCGCAGACCAGAGGCGGAGTGCCGGCGGGCCTTCAGTGTTCCGGTGGACGCTGCAGGTGGTCGCCGAAGGCGTCCTCGTCGGGCGGTGCATCGGCCGCCATGCGGAAATCCTCCGCGGCCCAGGCACCGAGGTCGATCTGCCGGCAGCGCTCGCTGCAGAACGGGCGGAACCGGTTCTCGTGCGCATAGAGGCTCCGGCCGCCGCAGGTAGGGCAGTCCACCCAGAGCTGGCGGGAGGCCGGGGCCGGCGCTGCCGCCTTGCGGGAGTCGTCGTTGCGCGAAGTCATGGGTGAAACTCTCGTGCGGGCTGTCGTCACGCGCAGAGCGTGAGTTCGAAGGCCGCGTCTTCCTGCACGGGCTGCAGCTTGCCGTCGGCGTCCTGCCGCATGAGCCTCACGGAAACGATGAGCCGGTTGCCGCTGATCTCCGGCACCATGTTCCAGGCGGGATCGATCCGCAGCCGCAGCAGCTGGAAGGTGCGCCCCTGGGGCAGGGCCTGCTGGAACTGTCCGTGGTCGGCCGCCACCTTCTGGGGCATGCCCGAATCGCGCAGCAGCTTCAGCAGCACGTACAGCGATTCGGCCAGCGGCGCGAGATGGTTCGCCCAGCCCTCGAGGTCGTGCTGCCGCTTTTCGGGCGCATGGTGCTGCCAGGCGTAATAGGCGGGCAGATCGAAGCCGCAGGTGCCCCCGGGAATGCCCACGCGGCTGCGGATGCTCATCAGCCATTCGTTCTCGGTCAGGGGCTGGCCTGCCTTGCCGGTCTGCGCGTTCAGTGTCGAGAAGCAGTGGTCGATCTGGGCGATGACGCCGTCGAGCACCGCCTCCGAGATCGAGGGATTGCCCCGGTAGCCGTCGAGCTGGTGGCGCTGCTTTTCCAGGTCCTTGAGTACGTCGGACTTCAGGTCGGCGCGGGCCGCCACGTCCATGATCTCGAACAGGGTCACGAGCGCGAAATGGTGGTCCAGCGGGTGCGGCCTGGGAATCAGCTCGCCCAGGCGCCGGAAGAGCTGTTCCAGCCGCAGGTAGGTTCTGAGGCGTTCGTTGAAGGGGTATTCGTAAAGAATCACGCTGCAGGGTTCCTGGGGGCGCACGGCTGGCGCCGCCAGCATCGCGCATCCCATATCGCCCGCATCATAGCCCGAAGCCATCGGCGATTCGCCGGACCTCCGTCCGCAGGGTATCCAAAGGTATTCGGTCGTTGTGGAGCACCATGTCCGCGACGGCGCGGCGTGCGGCCCGCGGCGCCTGCGAGGCGATGATGGCCTGCACGGTGTCCGGGGCCAGCCCGCTGCGGGCCTGCACGCGCGCCACCTGGGTCGCCTCGGAGCAGTCCACCACCAGGATGCGGTCGAGCTGGGGAGGCCATCTATCCGACTCCGCCAGCAGGGGAATGTCGAACACCACCACCCTGGCGCCATCGGCCGCGGCCCGCTCCGCCTCCGCATGGATGGCCTGGGCCACCAGCGGATGGACGATCGCCTCCAGCCTCTGCCGCGCCCCGGCATCCCGGAAGGCCAGCTCCCGCATGCGGGCCCGGTCCATGGCGCCATCGGCATCGATCATGCCGTCGCCGAAGGCACTGCGGATCGCGGGAATGGCGAGGCCGCCGGCCGCCGTCGCCGAGCGGGCGATCCGGTCCGCATCCACCAGCGCGGCCCCGAACTCCTGCAGCCACTGGCCGACGGTCGTCTTGCCGCTGCCGATGCCGCCCGTCAGGCCCAGCCGCAGCGGGGCAGGGCGGGGCGCCGCATCCGTCACAGGCCCAGCGCTCCCAGGATGCCGTTCAATATGCGGTCGGGCCCGAACAGCATGGCGGCGAGCCCGGCGCCGGCGAGGAACGGGCCGAAGGGGATGTAGTTGCCCTCGCGCAGGCCCCGGGTGAACTTCATGCCGATGCCGACCAGCGCCCCGATGACCGACGCCATCAGGATGATGGGCACCAGGGCCTGCCAGCCGAACCAGGCGCCGAGGGCCGCGAACAGCTTGAAATCGCCATAGCCCATGCCCTCCTTGCCCGTGGCCAGCTTGAACGCCCAATACACCGCCCAGAGCGACAGGTAGCCGGCAGCCGCGCCCGCCACCGAGGCGAAGAGCGGCACGGAAGTCCACTGGAAGGCCGAGCCGAGCAGCCCGCCCCACAGCAGCGGCAGCGTGATGTCGTCCGGCAGCAGGGTGGTGTCCCAGTCGATGCAGGCCAGCGTGACCAGCGCGGCGGAGAAGGCGCACCAGGCCGCCGCCGTCGGCGTCGCGCCCCAGTGCCGGGCGCAGAACCAGAACAGCAGCCCGGTCGCGAGCTCGACGGCCGGATAGCGCGGGCTGATGCGGGTCTTGCAGGCCGAGCATTTGCCGCCCAGCCAGAGGTAGCTCAGCACCGGAATGTTCTCGTGCCACCGCACCGCGTGGCCGCAGGCCGGGCACCGCGAGCGCGGCGTCACCAGGTTGAAGGGCTCCGCCTCCGGCTTCGCCACGGGGGTCGTGGTCGTGGTGGAACCCGGTTGCGAGCGCAGGTAGTCCTCGCACTCGGCGGCCCAGTCGGCCTCCATCATGCGCGGAAGGCGGTGGATGACGACGTTGAGAAAACTGCCGATCAGCAGGCCGACGAGGCCGAACACCGCGGCCTGCAGCCAGGGCTCGAACCCCATCAGACCACCTGTCCCAGCTTGAAGATGGGCAGGTACATCGACACCACGATGCCGCCGATGATGGTGCCCAGGAACACGATGATGATCGGCTCCATGAGGCTCGACAGCCCCGCGACCATTTCATCGACCTCCTCCTCGTAGAAGTCGGCCGCCTTGCCCAGCATGTGGTCGATCGAGCCCGACTCCTCGCCGATGGCGCACATCTGGATCACCATGGACGGGAACACGTTCGCGTTGCCCATCGCGGCCGTCAGGCTGGTGCCGGTGGAGACTTCCTGCTGGATCCTTTCGGTCGCCATCGCATAGACCGAGTTGCCCGAGGCCCCTCCCACCGAGTCCAGCGCCTCGACCAGCGGAACGCCCGCCGCGAACATCGTGGAGAGGGTGCGGGTCCAGCGCGCCACGCAGGACTTGTCGATCAGGGCGCCGAAGACCGGCACGCGCAGCAGCAGCCGGTCCATGAACATCTGCATCTTCTCGTTGCGCCGCCATGCCTGCATGAAGAAGTATGCGCCGCCGCCCAGCACGCCGAAGATCAGCCACCACCATTGGACGAAGATCTCGCTGACGCCCATCACGAACAGGGTGGGCGCCGGCAGGTCGGCACCGAACGAGGTGAACACCTCCTTGAACGCGGGGATCACGAAGATCATGATGACGGTGACCACGACGAAGGCCACGATGATCACGGCCGTCGGATACATCAGCGCCGAGCGGATCTTCGACTTGATGGCCTCGGTCTTCTCCATGTAGAGCGCGAGCCGGTCGAGCAGTGCTTCCAGGATACCCGCCGCCTCCCCGGCTTCCACCAGGTTGCAGTACAGGCTGTCGAAGTACATCGGGTACTTGCGGAATGCCGCGTTCAGCGAAGTACCGGTTTCCACGTCGGCGCGGATGTCGTTGAGCAGCTTGGTGACCGAGGCGTTGGTGTTGCCCCGGCCCACGATGTCGAAGGCCTGCAGCAGGGGGACCCCGGCCTTCATCATCGTGGCCATCTGCCGCGTGAAGAGCGCGATGTCCTTGGGCTTGATCTTCTTGCCGCTGCGCATCCGGCGCTTCTTGATCTTGGTGGGCAGCACCCCCTGCCGCCGCAGCGTCGCCTGGACCTGGTTCTCGCCCAGGGCCCGGACCTCGCCGCGCACGACCTTGCCGTGGCGGTCCTTGCCTTCCCACTCGAAAACGAAATCCTTGATGTCCCTCGATGCAGCGGTTGCCATGCGGGCCCCTTGAAGATGGATTGCAGCGTTGTTATTCGTTGGTCACGGCGAGCACCTCTTCGAGCGAGGTCAGGCCCATCCGTGCCTTGTGGAGTCCGGATTCGCGCAGCGACCGCACGCCTTCGGCCTTCGCCTGCTCCGCGATCTCCAGCGCGCTGCCGTCGCGCAGGATGATGCGCTGGATCTCTTCCGAGACCGGCATCACCTGGTAGATGCCGACGCGGCCCTTGTAGCCGTTGTTGCATGCAGAGCAGCCCACAGGGCGGTAGGTCACCCAGGAGCCGTCGATGTCCTCTTCCCTGTAGCCCGCCTCGAGCAGCGTCTCGTGGGGGATGTCCGCAGGCGCCTTGCAGGCGGGGCACAGCCGGCGGGCCAGGCGCTGCGCCGTGATCAGGATCACGCTCGACGCGATGTTGAAGGGCGCGATGCCCATGTTCCGCATCCGCGTCAGCGTGGTGGGCGCGTCGTTGGTATGCAGCGTGGAGAGCACGAGGTGGCCCGTCTGGGCCGCCTTGATCGAGATGTCCGCGGTTTCCAGGTCGCGGATTTCCCCCACCATGATGATGTCGGGATCCTGGCGCAGGAACGACTTCAGCGCCGTGGCGAAGGTCAGGCCGGCTTTCTCGTTCACGTTGACCTGGTTGACGCCGGGCAGGTTGATTTCGGACGGGTCTTCCGCCGTCGCGATGTTCACCCCCGGCTTGTTCAGCAGGTTCAGGCAGGTGTAGAGCGACACCGTCTTGCCCGAGCCCGTCGGTCCCGTCACCAGGATCATGCCGTAGGGCCGGCCGATGGCATGGAGCAGGCGTTCCTTCTCCTCGGGCTCGTAGCCGAGCGCGTCGATGCCCAGCTTGGCGCTGCTGGGGTCGAGGATACGGATCACGATCTTCTCGCCGAACAGCGTGGGCAGCGTGCTCACGCGGAAGTCGATCACCCGGTCCGGCCCCACCTTGAGCTTCATGCGCCCGTCCTGGGGAACGCGCTTTTCCGAGATGTCCAGGCGGGAGATCACCTTGATGCGCGAGGCCAGCTTCTCCTTGATCGCGATGGGCGGCGACGCGATCTCGCGCAGCTCGCCGTCGATCCGGAAGCGCACCCGGTACTGGTGCTCGTACGGCTCGAAGTGCAGATCGGACGCGCGCATGTTGAACGCGTCCAGCAGCATCTTGTGCAGGAACTTGACGATGGGGGCGTCTTCGACCTCCGTCGCGGCCGTGTCCTGGGCTTCGGTACTTTCCTGCGCCGGCAGGTCGTCGAACTCGAAATCGCCCCCGGAGACCATGCTTTCCATGGTCTCGGTCGTGGACTTGGTGGTCGCATCCACCAGCCGCACCAGCTTGTCGTACTCGGCGATGATCCAGTCCACGCCCATCTGGGTGGTGAACTTGATCTTCTCCGCCGCCTCCTGGTCGGTCGGGTCCGCCGTCGCGACGATGAGCCGGTTGTTGCGCTTGCTCAGCACGATGACGCGGTACGCCTGGCAGATCTTCGGATCCAGCACGTCGCGCGGCAGGCGCAGCGGATCGATGGCCTCGATGTCGAGCAGGGGGGCACCGAACACCGACGACACGGTATGCGCCAGATTGATCGGGGACACCGAGCCTGAGCCGGTCAGCTCGGCGATGAAACTGCTGCGGTTGGCCTGGGACTTCCTGTAGATGTCCTCCGCCACCTTCTGGGTGAGCTGCCCGGCCGAAATCAGCGCCCGCCCCAGGCCGGGCAAAGCGATACTGGAAGCGTCCTTGAGGGCGGAATCGGCGTCAGCCATGTAACCAGAAGAGTCGAAAGGTTGGAAAGTAACCCATCCTATCATTGCAGTTGCAACGCTTGGTGCATGGCATGCCCGGCAATTGACGCCGCTTGCGGCATGTTTCGCGACCATTGCGCCCGGCTTCCTGGAGAAAGTGGCGGCAATGTCCGTTTCGCGCTTTTTTTCGGCCGTTGCCACTGCACCCGTGGGAGTGTCGTGCTTTCGCGTCAGTGGCCCGTCCGGAGTTCGCCTGCCCGGCCTGCCAGGGTCCGCCATGCCGCGTTCAGGGTGAGGCCCGATTGCCCCGGCGGCGAATGCGCCTGAGGTCAGGGCTCCCCGGCTGGCCGGGTTTCGTGGCGGTCAGGGCCCACGGGCGTGCCGGCCTGTTCTGCCAGCCAGGCCGCGAATGTCTCCTGGGCTGAGAAGGGCGGACTGTTGCGTTTCCAGCAGATGAAGTAGCCCCGGCCGCATGACACGGGGATGTCGAACGGCATCACGAGTTCGCCTGTCGACAACTCCCGCTCGACCAGGCACCCGGGCACCACCGCGATCCCCATCCCTGCCTTCGCTGCGATGATCAGATGCATCGTGAGATCGAACCCCGGCCCCAGCCGAGGCTGGCACGGCGCCCCCGCCTTCGCGAACCACCGTTCCCAGTTATCCGGGAAGTTGGTGTGGTGCAGCAGCGTCGCCACCTGGAGGTCCGCCGGCTCGCGGTACTTCTTGCCCAGATGGGGCGCGCAGACGGGTATGAACTCCCGGCCCAGCAGGTAATGGGTGCGGATGTGGTCGGGCCACCGACGGCGAGGGCGCTTTACCTCGACCCACAGGTCAACATCGTCGCGCGTGAAATCCTCGTCGTGCTTGAACTGGCGCAACTCGATGTCTATGTCCTGGTGGACCTCCTTGAAGAGAGGCAGCCGGGGCATGAGCCACTGGATGCTCAAGGTGGGAATGATGCTCAGCCGGACCCGCCGCGGTTGGGCCAGGCGCCCGATCGTTTCCGCGGCGGACTCCAGTGCGAGTACATGCCGCTCCGTGAGATTGCGCAGTTGCAAGCCCCCGGCAGTCAGCTTGACGCCCGTGGCGGAGCGCTCGAAGAGCCGGACTCCGGCCAGGTGCTCTTCCAGCCGCAGGACTGCGCGGCTTACCGCCGCCGGAGTCACGCAAAGCTCATCCGCGGCCCGACGAAAGCTGGTGTGCCGGCACACCGCCAGGAAAGCGTGCAGCTCAACCAGGGACGGAGAACGGATCTTCATGGCGGGCGATTACATCATGTCAACACCCGTGATGAATTTGTCGTTTGTCCCATGCGTCCTGCCTCCGTAATCTCGCGGCTTCTTCACCGAGGAACGAGCATGCACATCAGGAGACGAGATTTCGTGGGATCGGCCCTGGCAGCGGGGCTGGCGCCGCTGTCCTTCGCGACTACCCAGCCTGCATATCCCGGCAAACCCATTACGCTCGTGGTGCCGTTCACGCCCGGGGGCTCGGTGGACAACTCCGGCCGCCTGATGGCGGACCGGCTGAGCCGCGAACTCGGCGTGGCCGTGGTGGTTGACAACAAGGGCGGCGCAGGCGGCGCGATGGGTTCCGTTTACGTCGCGAAAGCCAAGCCGGATGGATACACGCTGATCGTGACCTCCCAGAGCACGCACGTGGTCAACCCCGCCGTCAACGCCAACCTGCCGTACGACGCGGTGAAGGACTTCGCACCCATCACGCTGATCGACCGGCTTGCGAATGTGCTGCTGGTGAATTCCGACTTGCCGGTGCGCTCGTTTGCCGAACTGGTCGCGTACGCGCAAGCCAACCCGGGCAAGCTGAATTACGCCAGCGCGGGAACGGGTTCGGTGTCGCACCTGAGCATGGAGCTCTTGAAGAACCAGGCCAAGATGCCGATGACCCATATCCCGTACCGCGGGGCGGGGGTCGCCGTCACCGATCTGATCGCCGGCCAGGTGCAGCTGACGTGGAACAACCTCTCTTCCAACCTGGCGAACGTCAGGAACGGCAAGCTGCGAGCCCTGGCCGTGGCCTCTCCGCAGCGCGTGCCCCAGCTTCCCGGGGTGCCGACGTTCGCGGAACTGAACCTGCCGGATCTGAACCTGACCTCGTGGACAGGCCTGGCCGCGCCAGCCGGAACGCCGGACGCCATCATCCAGAAGCTGTACCAGGCAACGCGAAAGGTGCTGCAGGATCCCGCCACACGAGCGGTGTGGGAGGACAAGGGCATGATGGTGCCCGAGGACGTGAAGCCACAGGCCTACCGGGCGGAGATCGTCGAGCGCATCAGGTTTTACCAGCGCATCGCCAAGGCAAACAACATCGTGCTGGAATGATCGATTCCGTGGATCGCCCCGGCTCGTACACGCGCATTGACCAGCTGCTGCCCTATGAGCAGGAACTGGTGGCGGTGCGCCGGCACCTGCACCAGAACCCCGAACTGGCCTTTGGAGAGCATGCGACGTCCGACTTCATTGCCGGCAAGCTGGCCGAATGGGGATACGACGTCACCCGCGGGATCGGCGGCACCGGCGTGGTGGGCCGCCTGCGCCATGGCGAAGGCTCGAAGACCCTGGGCATCCGGGCGGACATGGACGCGTTGCCGATCCAGGAAGCCACCGGCGTCCCGTACGCCAGCTGCGCCCCCGGTTTGATGCATGCGTGCGGCCACGACGGTCACATGGCCATGTTGCTCGGCGCGGCGAAATATCTGGCCCGGCACCGCAATTTTTCCGGCACGCTGCACCTGATCTTCCAGCCGGCCGAGGAGCGTGGCTTCGACAGTGGCGGCAAGGCGATGGTCGCGGACGGCCTGTTCGAGCTGTTTCCCTGCGATGCGGTCTTCGCGTTGCACAACCATCCGGGCCTGCCCCAGGGGCGCTTCCTCATGCGCAGCGGTCCGTTCATGGCCGCGGGCGACCGGGTGTTCGTCAAGGTGTCGGGCATCGGCGGGCACGCCGCCAGGCCCCATCTCGCCATCGATCCCCTGGTCGCAGCGTCCGCCATCGTCATGAGCCTGCAGACGGTCGTGGCCCGCAACGTCGATCCTTCGGAGCCGGCCGTGGTCACCGTGGGGCGCCTTCGTGCAGGTGACGCGCTGAACGTCATCCCCGCCGACGCGGAAATCGGCATCAGCGTGAGATCCTTTTCTCCCGAGGTGCGCGCGCTGCTCAAGGAGCGCATCACCGCTCTCGTGGCTGGGGTCGCGCAGGCGCACGGTTGCAGCGCCGATATCGATTACGTGGAGGGTTACCCGGTCGTCGTGAACGATGCTGCCGCGGTGGATCTCGCCCGGCAGGTGGCCGTCGACCTGGTCGGGCCTGGCGCCGTGGACGCCGGATTTCCTCCGCTCATGGGAAGTGAAGACTTCGCCTACATGCTGCAGCGCTGCCCAGGAGCGCTGGTGCGCATCGGCAACGGGCCTGCGGACGGTGGGCGTGGCCTCCACAATCCCCGGTACGACTTCAATGACCTCAACCTGCCCTATGGGGCAGCCTTCTGGTGCCAGCTCGCGGAGCGCTTCCTTCGGTGACGCGGGCGTCCGGGGCCGGCTGACGGGAGAGATGCCTGCAGCGAGCAGGCCGGGCTGGTCGCCTCGGTTTCAGTCGTTCCGACGGAACAGCGCCATCCGGAAACGACAAAGCCGCGTTGCCGCGGCTTGTGCATATCCTTGATCTGCAAGGAAAATCTGGTCGGGGTGAGAGGATTCGAACCTCCGGCCTCTACGTCCCGAACGTAGCGCTCTACCAGGCTAAGCTACACCCCGTGTTGGAAGACCTGCTGCGCCTGTTCAAACGCGCCTGTCTAATAGCTGAGACGCCAATTGTAGCAAACCTTCGGTGTACTTATTGGAAGGAAGTGCGGATAGTGCGCGAATGGCTTCCTGCGCCTGGGCGGCGGCGGCCGCGCGCGTGGCCTCCAGGGCGCCGGTGGCCTTCACGATCGCCAGGATGGCGGGCAGCTCGTCGAGCGATCCCTGCTGGATGGCCGTCTCGATCAGCTGCCGCTGGGCCGCGTCGCCGCGCTGCATCGCGATGATCAGGGGCAGGGTGACCTTGCCCTCGCGCAGGTCGTCGCCGAGGTTCTTGCCCATTTCGGCGCTGTTGCCGTCGTAGTCCAGCACGTCGTCGATCACCTGGAAGGCCGTGCCCAGTGCCTTGCCGTATTCGGCGCAGGCCTCTTCGATGGCTGCGGGGGCGCGGGCCAGCACGGCCGCGAGGCGGGCGCTGGCCTCGAACAGCTTGGCGGTCTTGGAGCGGATGACTTCCAGGTAGCCCTGTTCGTCGAGCGTCGCGTCATGGGTGTTCATGAGCTGCTGGACTTCGCCCTCCGCGATGATGTTGGTCGCTTCCGACAGGATCTGCATGACGCGCATGTCGTCCGCGTCCACCATCATCTGGAAGGCCCGCGAGTGCAGGAAGTCGCCGACCAGCACGCTCGCGGGGTTGCCGAAATTCTCGTTCGCGGTGGGGCGTCCGCGCCGCATCGTGGATTCGTCCACCACGTCGTCGTGCAGCAGCGTGGCGGTGTGGATGAATTCGATCACCGCCGCCAGGTTGAACCGCTGGGCCTCCTGGTAGCCCAGCGCACCGGACATCAGGAGCAGCAGCGCCGGGCGCAGCCGCTTTCCGCCGGCGGAGATGATGTAGCGGGCAATCTCGCCGATGAGGGGGACGGAAGACTGCAGTCGGAGGCCGATGACCTTGTCCACCTCATGCATGTCGTCTGCAATCAGTGCAAGGATGGCCGAGGTATGGGGCTGGGCGGGCAAGGCGAGGGCGGTCTGCGAGGTGAAGGGCTCATTATAGGAACGGCCATGCAGCACCCGGAGCAAGCGGCCGGCGCCTGCGGTGCGGCTGCCTGTCGCCCCTCTATACAGCAACGGGTGTCTCGTGCTATAGTGCGTGGTTCCGTAAAAACGTTTTTGCGGAATCATCACTTCTCAAGAGGTTTACATGTACGCGGTCATAAAAACCGGCGGCAAGCAGTATCGCGTTGCTTCCGGCGAAAAAATCAAAGTAGAACAGATTGCTGCGGACGTAGGCCAGGAAATCGTGATCGACCAGGTTCTGGCTGTCGGCAACGGCGCTGAACTCAAGGTCGGTACGCCCCTGGTGTCCGGTGCAACGGTCACGGCCACGGTCGTGGCCCACGGCAAGCACGACAAGGTCCGCATCTTCAAGATGCGCCGTCGCAAGCACTACCAGAAACGCCAAGGCCATCGCCAGCAGTTCACCGAACTGCAAATCGGCGCGATCGCCGCTTAAGGAGCAGACACCATGGCACAGAAAAAAGGCGGCGGCTCTACGCGAAACGGGCGCGATTCCAAGCCCAAGATGCTCGGCGTGAAGGCATTCGGCGGTGAGCTGATCAGCGCCGGCTCCATCATCGTGCGCCAGCGCGGCACCAAGTTCCACCCCGGCACGAACGTCGGCGTGGGCAAGGACCACACGCTGTTCGCCCTGGTGGACGGCCACGTGTCGTTCGGCACCAAGGGTGCGATGTCCAAGCACACGGTCAGCGTGACGCCCGCCTGAGCGGTTCCGTCCTGACCAAGCAGTGAAGCCCCGACCTGTCGGGGCTTCGTCGTTTTTAGCGCCGGGGCGCAATCCCCGTTTTTGTAAACTCTCTTCATGAAGTTCGTCGACGAAGCCTTTATTGACGTGGCCGCAGGGGATGGCGGCAACGGCTGTGTATCGTTCCGGCACGAGAAGTACAAGGAATTCGGTGGACCCAACGGAGGGGATGGCGGGCGCGGCGGGCACGTGTTCGCCGTGGCCGACCCGAGCCTGAACACGCTCGTGGATTACCGCTATTCCCGCCGGCACGAGGCCAAGCGCGGCGAACACGGCATGGGTTCCGACATGTTCGGCGCGGCGGGGGACGACATCACCCTCAAGATGCCGGTGGGCACCATCATCTCCGACGCGGACACCGGCGAGGTGCTGTTCGAGCTGCTCAAGCCCGGCGAGACCATCACCATCGCCAAGGGCGGCGACGGCGGTTTCGGCAACATGCGCTTCAAGAGCGCGATCAACCGGGCCCCGCGCCAGAAGACGCCCGGCTGGCCGGGCGAGCGCCGCAACCTCAAGCTCGAGCTCAAGGTGCTGGCCGACGTGGGACTGTTGGGCATGCCCAACGCCGGCAAGTCCACCTTCATCGCCGCCGTTTCCAACGCGCGGCCCAAGATCGCCGACTATCCCTTCACCACGCTGCACCCCAACCTGGGCGTGGTGCGGGTTGGCCCTGAGCAGAGCTTCGTGGTCGCGGACATTCCGGGGCTGATCGAAGGCGCCTCGGAAGGCGCCGGGCTGGGACACCAGTTCCTGCGCCACCTGCAGCGCACCCGGTTGCTGCTGCACGTGGTGGATCTGGCGCCGTTCGACGAGAGCGTGGACCCGGTCGCGCAGGCCACCGCGATCGTCGGCGAACTGCGCAAGTACGACGCCGAGCTCTACGAGAAGCCGCGGTGGCTGGTGCTCAACAAGCTCGACATGGTGCCGGGCGACGAGCGGGCTGCGCGCGTCAAGGATTTCGTGAAGCGCTTCCGCTGGAAGGGTCCGGTGTTCGAGATTTCGGCGCTCACCCGCGAGGGCTGCGAGCCCTTGATCCAGGCGATCTATCAGCACGTGCGCGCCCAGCAGCAGGCCGAGCAGGTGCAGGAAGTGGTCGATCCGCGCTTCGCGGACGACGCGGCTTCGGATTGACGGGCAGGGCCGCCATCCCCGGTGGGTGGCGGCGTGGGGCCGCTGCGGCGGCCGGCGCTATGAAAGAAGACGGGGATACATGGTTTCGAGCATATTGCGAGATGCGCGCCGCATCGTGATCAAGGTGGGCTCCAGCCTGGTGACGAACGAGGGCCGGGGGCTGGACGAGACGGCCATCACCGAATGGAGCCGGCAGATGGCCGCGCTGGTGAACGGATCCGGCGGGCCGCGGCGCGAGGTCATCATGGTGTCCAGCGGCGCGATCGCCGAGGGCATGAAGCGCCTGGGCTGGTCCGCGCGCCCGAGCGAGATCCACGAATTGCAGGCGGCAGCTGCCGTGGGCCAGATGGGGCTCGCGCAGATGTACGAGACCAAGCTGCGCGAACAGGGCCTGGGCAGTGCCCAGGTGCTGCTGACCCATGCGGACCTCGCGGACCGCGAGCGCTACCTGAACGCGCGCTCCACGCTCCTCACGCTGCTGCGGCTCGGCGTGGTGCCCGTCATCAACGAGAACGACACGGTGGTCACCGACGAGATCAAGTTCGGCGACAACGACACCCTTGGCGCGCTGGTTGCGAACCTCGTGGAAGCCGATGCGCTGGTCATCCTGACGGACCAGAAGGGCCTCTACACGGCGGACCCGCGGCGCGATCCTCATGCGCAGTTCGTGCACGAGGCGGCGGCCGGCGATCCTTCCCTGGAGGCGATGGCGGGCGGCGTGGGCACCAGCATCGGACGCGGGGGCATGATCACCAAGATCATCGCGGCCAGGCGTGCGGCCGGCTCGGGGGCTTCCACGGTGATCGCCTGGGGGCGCGAGCCGGACGTGCTGCTGCGGCTCACGCAGGGCGAGGCCATCGGCACCCTGCTGGTGGCGCAGACCGCCAAGAAGCAGGCCCGCAAGCAGTGGATGGCGGACCACCTCCAGCTGCGCGGCGCCGTGACGGTGGATGTCGGCGCGGCGGCCAAGCTGCGGCAGGAAGGAAAGAGCCTCCTGCCGATCGGCATGGTTGCGGTGGAGGGCGAGTTCTCCCGGGGCGACGTGATCGCCGTGCGCGACGCGGCGGGAGCGGAAATCGCCCGCGGGCTCGCGAACTACGCCAGCGCCGAGGCGCGGCTGCTGTGCCGCCGGCCGTCTTCGGAATTCGAGCGGCTGCTGGGCTACAGCGCCGAACCGGAAATGGTGCACCGTGACAACCTCGTGCTGTCCGGCGGCTGAGCCGGCAGCATCGCAAAAAAAGGGCGCTCCAGGGAGCGCCTTTTTTTTGCGTGGTCGTTTCAGCCGGCCGGTTTGTGGATGCCGGGCATGCCCGGGTCGCCGTCCCCCGTCCGGGGATCGGGATCGAAGCTGGCGCCTGGCGGCAGCTCCATGCCCGGGTGGACCAGCAGGGACGTGGTCCGCAGCTGCGTCGTGGTGCCGAGCGAGACCTCCGGGGCGCCTTCGCGCTGGCGCATGCCGCTGCGCAGGTACCGGTTGCGCTGGTCGTTGCGCGGCAGGAAGCGCGCCAGTTCGGTCAGGGCCATTTCATAGACGCCGCGCTTGAACTCCACGACGACGTCCAGCGGAACCCAGTAGTCGTTCCAGCGCCAGGCATCGAACTCGGGGTGGTTGGTCGCCCGGAGGTTCAGATCCCAGTCGTGGCCGACCAGCTGGAGCAGGAACCAGATCTGCTTCTGGCCCTTGTAATGGCCGCGTGCATCACGGCGGATGTACCGGTCTGGCACCTCGTAGCGCAACCAGTCCCTTGTGCGGGCCACCACGCGGACGTGGCACGGCTGCAGCCCCACCTCCTCGTGCAGTTCGCGGAACATGGCCTGCTCGGGGGTCTCCCCCCGATCGATGCCACCCTGCGGGAACTGCCAGCTGTGGGTGCGGATCCGCTTGCCCCAGAACACCTGGTTCCTCTGGTTGAGCAGGATGATGCCGACGTTGGGCCGAAAACCGTCCCGGTCGAGCATAATCTAACCCCAATTTTTAAAACTGTATCCATTATGCACGGGCATGGGTGCGCGGCAAGCGTACCGGCCCGGATGGTGAATTCCCTCGTGCAATGAAAGCTTCCCAATTTTTCGTTTCCACCCTCAAGGAAGCCCCGGCCGACGCCGAGGTGGTGAGCCACAAGCTCATGACGCGCGCCGGACTCATCAAGAAGCTGGGCGCCGGCATCTACAACTACATGCCCATGGGCCTGCGCGTGATCCGGAAGGTGGAAGCCATCGTGCGCGAGGAAATGAACCGCGCCGGTGCCGTCGAGGTCACGATGCCGGTGGTGCAGCCGGCGGAGTACTGGCAGGAAACGGGCCGTTTCGACAAGATGGGCCCCGAGCTGCTGCGCATCCGGGACCGCCACGGCCGCGATTTCGTCGTGCAGCCGACCAGCGAGGAAGTGGTCACTGACATCGCGCGCCAGGAACTGCGCAGCTACAAGCAGCTTCCCAAGAACCTCTACCAGATCCAGACCAAGTTCCGCGACGAGCGCCGTCCGCGCTTCGGGCTGATGCGCGGCCGCGAATTCATCATGAAGGACGCCTATTCCTTCGACCGCGACCAGGCCGCCGCCAAGGCCAGCTACCAGGTAATGGCGCAGGCCTACCGGCGCATCTTCGACCGCTTTGGCCTGACCTACCGCGCGGTGGCCGCCGACAGCGGCGCGATCGGTGGCGACCTGAGCGAGGAATTCCAGGTGATCGCCGCCACGGGCGAGGATGCGATCGTCTATTGCCCGCAGAGCGACTACGCGGCGAACATGGAAAAGGCCGAGGCGCTGCCGCCGCAGGGCCCGCGCCCCGCGGCTTCGCAGGCGCTCGCCAGGACCGCCACGCCCGGCAAGAGCACCTGCGCCGACGTCGCGCAACTGCTCGGCGTGCCGCTGCAGGCGACCGTGAAATCGCTGGTGCTCGCGACCGATGAAACGAACGAGTCCGGCGAGATCGTCCGCAGCCAGGTCTGGCTGCTGCTGCTGCGCGGCGACCATGACATGAACGAGATCAAGGTCGGCAAGGTGCCAGGCCTGGATGCGGGCTTCCGCTTCGCCACCGTGGGCGAGATCGAAGACCATTTCGGCTGCAGGCCGGGCTACCTGGGCCCGCTGAACCTGCGCCAGCCCGTCAGGCTCGTGGTGGACCGCGAGGTGGCGGTGATGGCCGACTGGATCTGCGGCGCCAACGAGGTGGATTTCCACATGACCGGCGTGAACTGGGGCCGCGACCTGCCCGAGCCGGACGTGGTGGCAGACCTGCGCAACGTCGTGGCCGGCGATCCGTCGCCGGACGGCAAGGGAACGCTGGCGATCGAGCGCGGCATCGAAGTGGGCCACGTGTTCTACCTGGGCACCAAGTACAGCCGCGCCATGAACGCGACCTTCCTCGGCGAGGATGGCAAGCCGGCCTTTTTCGAGATGGGCTGCTACGGCATCGGCATCACGCGGCTGCCCGCGGCGGCCATCGAGCAGAACCACGACGAGCGTGGCATCATCTGGCCCGATGCGATCGCGCCCTTCACGGTCGTGGTGTGCCCGATCGGCATGGACCGCAGCGACGAGGTGCGCGCTGCGGCCGAGAAGCTGCATGCCGACCTGCTCACGGCCGGCGTGGACGTGATCCTGGACGACCGCGGCGAGCGCCCGGGCGCGATGTTCGCCGACTGGGAACTCATCGGCGTGCCGCACCGCGTGGTGCTGTCCGACCGCGGCCTCAAGGAGGGCCAGGTCGAGTACCAGCACCGCCGGGATGCGGCGGCGACCAAGGTGGCGTCGGCCGATATCTTTGCCTTCATCAAGGATCGAATCAAGGTATGAACTGGGGTGGTGGGGTGAGGGGCGGGACGCCCGGCAGGGGCCTGTCCCGGCGTGCGTGCGTGCTGGCCGGCGCGTCTTCAGGATTGGCCGGGTGGCTCGGCGTGCCTGCGACCGCCCATGCGGGCGGGCAGCTGGAAGAGCCGCTGGCGGATTCGGTGCGCACCGCGCTCACGTCCGCGATCGCCAACCAGGCGCCGCCCGAGCCGAACTTCTCGACCACGGAAGCCCGCCTGCACTACCTGCGCTGGCTCGGCACCATGAGCGACCGCCTGCGGCGCCGCAAGCCGGACTGGGAAGTGCGCCGCGACTTCCTGCAGACCGTGTGGTACGAATCCAAGCGCGCGGGCCTCGACGTTTCGCTCGTGCTCGGTCTGGTGCAGGTGGAGAGTGCGTTCCGCAAGTACGCCGTCTCCAGCGTGGGCGCGCGCGGCTACATGCAGGTGATGCCGTTCTGGACGCGCGTCATCGGCGACGGCGATGCGAGCAAGCTGTTCCACATGCAGACCAACCTGCGCTTCGGCTGCGTGATCCTGCGCCACTACCTGGACCGCGAGCGCGGCGACCTGTTCATGACGCTCGGGCGCTACAACGGCAGCCGCGGGCGTTCGCCGTACCCGGACGCGGTGTTCGCGGCGCAGCGCAACTGGCTGTTCGAGGACCGCGTCCGGTCCGCCTGAGCAGGCCGATGCGCCGCGTTCAGCCGCCCGGGGCCGGTGCCGGCCCGGGCCCGGCGGGATGGGCGCCGCCTTCCTGCAGGCGCGACACCATGATCTGGTCGATGCGGTAGCTGTCCACGTCGAGCACCTCGAACTTGTAGCCGCCCCAGTTCACGCTGTCCGTGCGGCGGGGCACGCGGCGCAGCATGACCATGAGGAAGCCCGCCAGGGTTTCGTATTCGCCGGCATGGGGCAGTTCGTCGAGGTGCAGGGCCCGCAGCACGTCGCCCACGGGCGTGACGCCGTCGATCAGCCAGGAGTTCTCGTCGCGCCGGACGATCTGCTCCTCGTCGTCGGGGCCGATCAGGTCGCCCATCACCGTGCTCATCACGTCGTTCAGGGTGACGACGCCCACGACGAGGCTGTACTCGTTGACGATGACGGCGAAATCCTCGTGCACCTGGCGGAACTGGTCCAGCACCTCGGCCAGCGAAAGGCGGTCGGGCACGATGAGTACCTTGCGCACGAGGCCTTCGTCCTTCAGGGAGATGGGCTGGTTGTTCAGCACGCGCTGGAAAAGGTCCTTGGCATCGACGTAGCCGACGACGTGGTCGATATCTCCCTCGCACACGGGGTAGGTGGAGAAGGGCTCCGCGGCGATGCGGGCGCGGATGAGCTGGTCCGGATCGTCGCGCAGGAAGAAGGCGATCCGGTCGCGCGGCGACATGGCGCTGCTCACCGGGCGGGAGTCGAGTTCGAACACGTTCTCGATCACCTGCTGCTCGCGCGCCGCCAGCACGCCGGCCCGGGTACCGGCCTCCATCATGGCCAGGATGTCGTCGGACGTGATGCGGTCGTCGCGCAGTGACGACAGGCCGAGCACACGGAACAGCAGGTCGGCGGCGCGGC
This sequence comes from Paracidovorax citrulli, assembly GCF_900100305.1. Classification (GTDB taxonomy): domain Bacteria; phylum Pseudomonadota; class Gammaproteobacteria; order Burkholderiales; family Burkholderiaceae_C; genus Paracidovorax; species Paracidovorax citrulli. The sequence continues at coordinate 52,791 of NZ_FNEY01000030.1, forward strand.
TGTAAAGCCAGACGACGGGCCGCAGCACCGCCATGAGAATCGCCATGGGCCGCGCGACGACCACGGCGAGGCGCTCGGAGTTGACCATGCCCAGGCGCTTGGGGAACAGGTCGGCGAACAGGATGAAGAGCGAGGTGATGGTCAGAAACGATGCCAGGAAGCCGAAGGTTTCGGCACGCGCGTCGCTGAGCCAGAACTGGAGCAGGGCGGTGAATTGGGGGCTGAGCGCGCCTTCGCCGACGATGCCGCCGAGGATGGCCACGGCGTTCTGGCCCACCTGCACCACGGTGAAATAGTCGCCTGGCTGCTCCTGCATGCGCATGACGCTCTCGGCGCGCGCTTCGCCCTCGTCGGCGAGCTGGCGCAGGCGCAGGCGGCGGGAGGCAGCCAGGGAGATCTCCGCGACGGAGAAGAAGGCGCTGGCCACGATGAGGAGGCCGATGAGGAAGAAGCTTTGCGACAGGGTCATGGGACGGGCGGGCGCCGCCATGGAGTTGTCGTGTGGAGGGCCGTGCGCCAGCGTCCCGAGTGTACGCGGGCCGTGCGGGCGCGGCCGTGCGGAACAGTCCAGCCGGCTTGCGCGGCGGATCAGCGGGGCACGCGGCGCGCGGCGCCCCTTCCGCCCCGCCCGTGCGCCGCGCAGGAGCGGCCGGCTACTGGACGAAACCCATGCGCGGCTTGCCGGATGCGCCGCGCGGCAGGTCCGACACCTCGACGGTGGAGCGGTGCTGCAGCCGCGCGTTGCCGAAGCCCGTCATCAGCGCCCGGCGCATCTCGCGCGGCGGCATCTGCGCCAGGATGTCCAGCACGTCGGCCGGGGGTTCGGGGTCGATCAGCCGGCCCCAGTCATGGCCTTCGCGGATGCCCTGGTAGAGGTTGCGCGCGATGGCGCGGGCCTGCTCGGGCGAGGGCGCCTGGACCTCGAACACGTTCATGCGGTTGAGGATGGGGTCGGGGATGCCGCGCTCGTCGTTGGCGGTGGTGATCCAGATCACCTGGCTGGCGTCGATGGCGATTTCCGCGAACTCGTCGGTGAAGCTCTGGGCCGTGTCGTGTTCCAGCAGGCCGTAGAGGGCGCCCAGGGGGTCGTACTGCGCATCGGGGGCGGCCTTGTCGATCTCGTCCACCACGATGACGGGGTTGGCGTATTCGCCGTCCACCAGGGCCTCGAAGACCTTGCCGGGGCGCGCGCCCTTCCATTGCGAGGATGAGCCCGAAAGCAGCCATCCGGCCGTCATCGAGCTCATGGGCACGAGGTTCATGCCGGTGCCCAGCAATTCGGCCAGCTGGCGCGCGAAGTGGGTCTTGCCGATGCCGGGAGGGCCCAGCAGCAGCATGGGCGTGACCTCCAGGCCATCGCGGCTGTCCTGCGCGAGGGCGACGTGGCGCTTCACGTCGTCGAGCACATCGGTGAAATTGGGAAGCTGCCCGTAGAGCCCGGCCATGTCGGGCACGCCCGAGGGCTTGACCTGGAAACGTTCGGGCCCGCGTTCGAGCATGCGCTCGTACACGGCGCGCAGCGTTTCGTACTCACGCTGGCTGCCGGCGTCCTGGAGCCGGGCGAGCTTGCGCTCCACGTCGCCGGGCCGGAACACGTTGCGCAATTGGGCCACCGGCAGGCCCATCGAAGGCGATTGCGGGACAAGGCTGTGTGTCGTCGTCATGGCGCGCTCCTGGTTCGTTGGAGTGAAAGGGCACGCAACCATTCAAGCACACAACATGCCGGGCTCCAAAGATGGAAAAACCCCGTCAACCGGTAGCAGTTGTCCGACAGCCACGCCCACGGGGCCGCGCCCGTCCGCGGGCATGAAAAAGCCGCCCGGAGGCGGCTGGAGGCGAGGCAGCCGAAGACAGCCTGCCGTGCGTCGCTCAGGCCTGTGTCTGGCCGCCGAGCACCTGCTGCAGTTCTCCGGATTCGTACATCTCCATCATGATGTCGGAGCCGCCGATGAATTCGCCCTTCACGTACAGCTGCGGGATGGTGGGCCAGTTGCTGTATTCCTTGATGCCCTGGCGGATCTCCTGGTCTTCCAGCACGTTCACCGTGGCCACGGCCTTGGGGTCCACGCCGCAGGCCTTGAGGATCTGGATGGCGCGGCCCGAGAAGCCGCACATCGGGAAGCTGGCGCTGCCCTTCATGAACAGCAGGATGTCGTTGGACTTGACGAGGGCGTCGATGCGTTGCTGGGTGTTGTCGCTCATGGGTTGCTCCTGTAAGGGGCCGCGGTCGGGCGGCCATGGGGGGATTATTTCACTGCGGCCCCGAAGAGGGAGGCATGCACCATGTGGAGGCATGCGCCGGGGTTTCCAGGGGTGCGGCCGCGGCAGGCGCGCCAGGCATGCGTCCGCCGGTGCAGCGCGCATGGCCGGCGAGGTCGGCGCGGCTCTGCACCTCGGCATAGCCCGCGTTGCGCAGCAGCGCCTGCACGGCCTGTGCCTGGTTCCAGCCATGCTCCAGCAGCAGCCATCCGCCCGGGGCAAGGCGACTGGAGGACTGCACCACGATGGTGCGGATGTCGTCCAGCCCGTCCGGCCCGCTCGCCAGGGCCTGCCGCGGCTCGTGCACCAGCGCCGCCAGGTGCGGGTCGTCTTCTTCGATGTAGGGGGGGTTGGACACGATGGCGTCGAAGGGGCCGGAGATGCCGTCCAGCCAGTTCGTGCGGACGAAGTCCACGGAAAGGTGCAGCCGCCGCGCGTTGGCCCGCGCGACCGCGAGCGCGTCCGCGCTGGCATCCACGGCCAGCACCACCTGCGCGCCGGGCAGACCGTGCCGCAGGGCCAGGGCGATGGCGCCGCTGCCCGTGCCCAGGTCCGCCACGCGCGGCAAGGGCAGGGGCCGCAGGACCTCCAGCGCCCAGTCCACCAGCGTTTCGGTGTCGGGGCGCGGATCCAGCACGCGCGCATCCACCTGCAGCGGCAGGCCGTAGAACTCCTTGCGACCCGTGAGGTAGGCCACGGGCTCGCCGGCCTGCCGGCGCGCGCACAGGGCATCGAAACCCTGCTGCTCCTCGGCGGAGAGCCGGTCCTCGTCATGGGCGAGCAGCCAGGCACGGCCTGCATCCGGCCGGCCCAGCGTGTGCAGCAGCAGCAGTTGCGCATCGATGCGCGCGAGGCCGATTGCCTGTGCGTGCGCGAGGGCCTGGGCGACCGTGGTGGGAGCCGGCGGGGGAGCGGAGGCGTCGTTCATGGCGCGGTGGACTTCAGGCCGCCGATTCCAGCTCGGCCAGCAGTTCGGCCTCGCGCGCGTGGCGCAGGGCTTCCAGCACTTCGCCCAGGTCGCCTTCCATGATGGCGAGCAGCTTGTAGAGCGTGAGGTTGATGCGGTGGTCGGTGAGCCGGCCCTGCGGGAAGTTGTAGGTGCGGATGCGGTCGGAGCGGTCGCCCGAACCCACGAGGCCCTTGCGCAGCGCGGCCTCCTTGGCGGCACGCTCGCTGCGTTCCTTTTCCTGGATGCGCGCCTGCAGCACCTGCAGCGCCTTGGCCTTGTTGCTGTGCTGGCTGCGGCCGTCCTGGCACTCGGCCACGATGCCGGTGGGCAGGTGGACCACGCGCACGGCGGAGTCGGTCTTGTTGATGTGCTGGCCGCCCGCGCCGCTGGCCCGGAAGGTGTCGATGCGCAGGTCGGCCGGGTTCAGCGTGATCGCCTGCTGCTCATCGGGCTCGGGCATCACGGCCACGGTGCAGGCGCTGGTATGGATGCGGCCCTGGGTCTCGGTGGCGGGCACGCGCTGCACGCGGTGGCCGCCGGATTCGAAGCGCAGCGCGCCATAGACGCCGTCGCCTTCCACGCGCAGCACCACTTCCTTGTAGCCGCCGATCTCGTTGTCGCTGGCGCTCAGGATCTCCACCTTCCAGCCGGCCGTGGCCGCGTAGCGCGTGTACATGCGGGCCAGGTCGCCCGCGAACAGCGCGGATTCGTCGCCACCGGTGCCGGCGCGGATTTCCAGGAAGGCATTGCGCGCCTCGTCGGGGTCGCGGGGCAGCAGCAGGCGCTGCAGTTCATCCTCCAGCTGCACCAGTTCGGCCTCGGCGGCGGCGATCTCTTCCCGGGCCATGTCGGCCATGTCCGGGTCGTCCAGCATCTCGCGCGCGCCGGCGAGGTCGGCCTCGCGCTGGCGGTAGCGTGTATAGCGGCCCGCGACCTGCGTCACCTCGGCGTGCTCGCGCGAGATGGTGCGGTACTGGGCCATGTCGGACATGATGTCCTCGCGCGAGAGCAGGAAGTCGAGCTCTTCGAGGCGCTGGGCATAGCGCTCCAGCTGGCTTCTGAGGAAGGGTTTCATTGTCGGGAGAGGGAGAAGGGTGGCTGCGGCGGTGGTTCGCAGCCTGGGCATCCGTGCGCGGATGCGGGAGGCCGGAGAGGGCAGAAGAGGCCTGGCGGCAGGGCGGCGGGCGCCGCTACAGGCCGCTCCTGGACTGCGAGCGCAGGAACAGGCGGGAGACGGTCTGGGCCGTCTGGGCGCGCGTGTCGGCATCGCCCGCGCGCAGCTCGGCCAGGGTGCCGTGCAGCATCTTCTGCGTGAGGCCGCGCGAGAGCGCTTCCAGCACGGCATCCATGTCCTCGCCCCTGGCGATGAGCTTCTTGGCGCGTGCGATCTCCAGCGCGCGCCATTCGTCGGCCTGGGCGTGGATCTGCTGGATGAGCGGCACCACGCCGCCCACGGGGCTGCGCTGGTCCATCCAGTGCATGAAGCTCTGCACGCCCGCATCGATGATGGCCTCGGCCTGCGCGACAGCCGCCTGCCGGCTGGCCTGCGCGGTCTGCACGACGCTGGCGAGGTCGTCCACGGTGTAGAGGTAGATGTCTTCCAGCGCCTTCACCTCGGGCTCGATGTCGCGCGGCACGGCCAGATCGACCATGAACATGGGGCGGTGGCGGCGTTTCTTCAGCGCGCGCTCGACAGCGCCCAGGCCGATGATGGGCAGGCTGCTGGCCGTGCAGCTGACCACGGCGTCGAACTCGTGCAGGCGGTCGGGCAGGTCGGCCAGCCGCATGACCTCGCCGCCGAAGCGGGAGGCGAGCTTCTCGCCACGCTCCAGCGTGCGGTTGGCGATGGCGAGGCTCTTGGGGTTCTTCGCCGCGAAGTGGGTGGCGGCGAGCTCGATCATCTCGCCCGCGCCCACGAAGAGGATGCGGATCTCCGTCAGGTCTTCGAACAGCTGCCCGGCCAGGCGCACGGCGGCGGCGGCCATGCTGATGCTGTGGGCGCCGATCTCGGTGCTGGTGCGCACTTCCTTGGCGACGGCGAAGCTGCGCTGGAAGAGCTGGTTGAGCGTGGTGCCGAGCGCGCCGGCCGTCTCTGCCGCGCGCACGGCATCCTTCATCTGGCCGAGGATCTGGGCCTCGCCCAGCACCATCGAATCGAGCCCGCTGGCCACGCGGAACGCATGGCGCGCGACGAGGCTTTCTTCGAGCGTATAGGAGTGCGAGCGCAGCAGCGAGGGGCTCACGCCGCCGCTGTGGGCGAGCCAGTCGAGCGTGTGGTCCAGTGCCGGCTGCTGGCCGGCGCAGTAGATCTCGGTGCGGTTGCAGGTGGAGAGGATGGCGGTTTCCACCTGCGGATGGCGCGTGGCGCCGCCCAGCGACTGGCGCAGGCCCTGCAGCGTGGGCGCGATCTGGTCGATGGCGAACGCAAAACGGCCGCGCAGATCGAGCGGCGCGGTCGTGTGGTTGATGCCGAGGGCCCAGACTGCCATACCCCGGATTATAAAATTTCCATCCCGCCCGTGTGCTCCCCGCAGCACAAGGGTCTTGATCTGCGTCATGCCTTTGCGCTATGGACCCGACTGCCGCCGCACTCCACCTGCTGAATTTCATCGCGCCCGCCTTCGGCGTGGCGCTGTTGCTGGCCTGCATGGCCGCGCTCTTCTTTCGGGGGGCGCCCCGCAGCGTCGGGTTCCTGGGGCAGGTGGCTGTGAACTTCGCGGTGGGCCTCGGGGTGTGTGCCGCCGGGCTGGTGCTGACGGGGCGGGACGGGAAGATGCTGACCTATGCTGCTTTGGTGGCCGTGTGCGGCACGGTGCAGTGGGTGCTGATGCGCGGCTGGCGATAGGCCGTCCGGCCCGCGAGGTGCATGAGAGGTTTATCTTCTGTCAGCGCCCACGCGCTTGCCTGCATTTTCAACGAATGGAAAAACCCGGGGGAAATCGCGTTCCTGCCATAGCGCATGCTCCCAATATTCATGGGCAATTCGTTGCACAAGAATTTCCCGTTGATTCTCATTCATCAGATGCAATTGTTCGATGGGGATGGCTGCGGCGCGCGCCATCGAGATGATCTGCCTGCAGCCCCCCCCGCGTCAGAATAGTTGTCGCCTCGATAGGACTCCGGTGTTCGGAGTTCATGAAGGTAGTAGGAGGCTGTGTAGTTGTGGTCGAAGGTCTGCGTGGTGGGCAACGCGAAGCGTTGTCCACGGCAAGCGGGCCGGTGCGCGCAGCGCATCGTCCACAAATGCACAGCCTTGCAGGTGCCTTCAGGCGCCGGCCCGCTGCCGTGTGTTTCACCCCGGGGGCGAAGAGCGAGAAGCCAGTTGGCACGATACGGACAAGCATTCAAAGACAGAGCGGTGGGCAGGTTGCTGCCACCGCACAGCGCCACGCCCGACGAGCTGGCGCGTGAGATCG
>NZ_FNEY01000071.1 GCF_900100305.1 Paracidovorax citrulli
CTGAGCGCGACGGCATCTCCAATGCCGCGGCGACCGCATCGAATACGCAGCCTCGGGCTGCTTGATCAACGCGACAACTACCTTGACATGCTCCGTCGCGCCTGGAGCGGGGTATCTCATAAGCCCCTCAGCAACATTACCAAACGTGCAGCCAGGGGTATTTTTTTGACATGAATTACTAACGTTGTAGCTATGAAAATTTGGGCTCTTTTCATCAAACAACAGCACGCCATTTTCGTCCTGCCCTAATAGTCCTGGGTAGCTCGGACGGTTGTTGTCCAGGTACCCTCTTTGAGCCATCGAGCCCGGTTCCAAGCCACGCGGATCAACCCAGTTCAACGGATCATTTCCAACGTAGGCGTAAGAGTGACTCCCGCCCACCAGTCCGATTGGATCCTGCGTCACATACTGACCCAGGATCGGGTCGTAATAACGGAACCGGTTGTAGTGCAGCCCCGTCTCGGCATCAAGCTGCTGGCCCTGGAAGCGGATGGGCTGATTGATGCCGTGCGGGTCGTATTCCTCGCGCACAGCACCCCAGGCATGGTAGGTCGCAGCCCAGGTCACCAAGCCCGCCTGCGGGCCGTTGGCATCCACCAGGGCGATCGGCGTGCCCAGGTGGTCGCAAAGGAAATGGCGGATGCGCGTGGGATGGGCCTGAGTGGCAGCCTGCTGTTGCTGGCGCACGGATTGCAGGCCCGCAATCAACAATGCGCCGGCCTCTTCGGGCAGACTTGCCTGCAGTCGCGCCTGTAGAGCGTTGCCGTGGGGCCCGATAGCGTCGTGTAGGGCGCCCTCCAGCAGTTCGCGTTGCGCACGGGGCAAGCCAGCGAACAGGGCTGCGGCAGGTGATAGGCCGCTTTCCTGGCTATTTAGCCCCATGCGAGCTTGGTCTTCCTCCATGGAAAGCATGGCCTGCAAGGCCGTGGGAATGGCCTGCTCACGCTCCAGGCGCAGCAGCGGCGCAAAGGAGCCGGGTTCGTAGAGCACGTGCTGCAGCCCCTGGGGGCCTTCGTTGTGCACGAGGCGGTCACCGTCCCAGCCGGCGTAGGTGGCGGTCGCGACGCCCGATGCAGCTACCCGCTCGCTGCTGCCGCCGTTGTCGTTACCGTTGCCGAAGACGGTCTTGGCCAGCCGCCGCCCGAAGGGGTCGTAGCGGTAGCAGGCCACCCGCTGCCAGGCGCCACCCGCTGCCTCGCGCTGCCAGAC
>NZ_FNEY01000032.1 GCF_900100305.1 Paracidovorax citrulli
CGGCGTACGCATCGAGCGCGTCATGACCGACAACGGCTCTGGCTACAAAAACGCCTTCCGCGCGGCCTGCGAGGAATTGGGCATCCGCCACATCCGCACGCGGCCCTATACGCCCAAGACCAACGGCAAGGCCGAGCGATTCGTACAGACCAGCCTGCGGGAGTGGGCCTATGCCAGACCCTACGAAAGCTCAGCCCAACGCACGGCTGCCCTGCAGCCCTTCATTGACGGCTACAACTGGTGCCGGCCACACTCCGCGCTCGGCCATCAGCCTCCCATCACACGCATTCCGGGTGTGAACAACCTCGTGAGACTCAACAGCTAGCTCTCTGACCCGGCTGTGTTACGCAGCAAGCAGCGAAGGCTGGTATGGGTAGGCGGAGCGGCTGCATGACTTGGGAGCCTGCACTTTAGAGTCGAGTGGACCACCAAGCTTCACAAAGTAGGGAAAGACCAGTTCGGCCATGAAGGCAACAGGGTAGGTAGTGCAGTCCGCCGTTCCTCGCGCACGTTGTTCGACAACTGCCGTGACTTGCGAGGCGCCCAACTTGTTTTTGCTCTGAAGATTCACAAGCTCTTCGTAGCGAAGGTTGGCAAAGTCGAGAGTGCGCAATGGTGACGAGGTGCGGCAGACCAGCGCGTAGTGCGACCGCTTGATGCGGCCTGTCTCGCTACCTTGGCGACTGGTTACCTTCACGCCTTCGGGAATAGGCCAATCTCTGCCATCGAGATCGATCGCCTCAGACCACACAGTCAGCCCTGAGGGTGTGACGTCGATGGCCTTGGGTTTGCTGCGCATGGGAGAGAACAGCACGATGGGGCGCTCTTCCAAGCGGATGAGGTCGCGGATGGCGGGGCCAACGCTGTTGCCGATGCCCCAAAGGAACATGCCACCAGTGGCTAGTCGCTCCTGTTCCTTACGGGCAAGGATGCTGTCAATTTTTTCACCAGCTTCGGTGCCGAAGCGGGTCCAACAGAAGTGCTTTGGCAGCATGAGCTTTCCAGTTAGTTCAACGTCACGAATATGCATTTATTCGTTTATTATACGAAGTATGAATGAATCCATCAAGGATCAGTGGACGGAGATGCGGGCCACACTGGGCAGGATTGGGCAAACCCAGCCGGAAATTGGTAGAGCGGCAGGTGTAAGTCAACCGGCAGTCTCTCGACTTATGGCGAAGTGTCCGAAACGGCATGGCGGCGCATTCAAAAAGCTATGCAAATATGCAGAAAGTCAGCGGGCTTATGCGCAGGCCACGTTGCCGCTGCCCGTGGAAGATGCTGCACTGGTCTCTGCAATTCGCGAGGTGTGGAACGGGACCCCCGAGCACGCTCAAGCCTTAGCTGCCATGATTCGCGCTGCAGGAGCTGCTGCACGTATCGCAATGAATTGAGAGGGGAAAATGGCAAATAACACTGACAGGCTTGTTCATCGCCTCCTCGACATAGGCTTGTCGCAGGAGATGATCGACTTGTCCCTACCAGATTGGTGGGTTGCCGAGGATAACGAGTCGCCCTCCGCACGCGCAATGGCTTCGATGCTTCTGGCTAGGCGCCTGAACCTAGACCCGACGACGCTTCTCGACGATGAGGTGCCTTTGGGATTCCTTCACACTGGAGTAAGTAAGTTCAAGCACATGCGTCTAGCTGATGGCGTGCGCCGAGATGCACTCGTAGGGTTTGCTACTGGCGTGGGCCGCATCCTTTTGTCGATGGCAGAGAACGAGCCGGGTCACGTCGTGCCCGCCAACCCGTTGGAGTTGCGGAAGGCCCTGATATCCGGGCGCCCTTTCGTCTCCTTCGGAGATGTCATCGCCGCCTGCTGGTCACTTGGTGTGCCCGTATTGCACCTGCGGGTGTTTCCTGCTCAGACCAAGGGCGTGACAGCTATTGCCGTGAAGCTCGGAGCTCGGCATGCGATTTTGGTCGCCCGGGAGTCAGGGTTTGATGCTCAGTACATGTTCCACGTCGCCCATGAACTTGGTCATATCGCACTGGGACATTTAGGAGAAGGGGGCGCGATTGTCGATGCTGACCCGAATGATCCTGCGAACAAACGAGATGAGCTGATAGACGACGAGGAAGAGCAAAGTGCTGATGCGTATGCTCAGGCACTTTTGACGGGTGCCCCCTCGTTCGAAGTGTTCGGATCGGAGGAAATGAGGGGTCGCCAGAGACTAGGCACCGGGCGAGAGCTTGCAACCCGGGCGCAACAGCTCTCGGGTGAGCTTGCAGTAGACCCAGGCCATCTCGTAATGGTGTTCGGGCACTCAACTGGAGACTGGGAACTGGCATTTGCTGCCGCGAACCAGTTGCCTCGACAGCCTCACAAACCAGGCTCATTGGTGAACCGTGTAATGTGGAGTCAGTTGGGCGAGCTTCAGGCAGATGAACATTCAATTGCCTTTTTGCAGGCGGTGGCACCGATATGACTGTTTCTGTGCTGCTTGACAACGATGTTGTCATTAAATTGGCGAGGATGGACGCCTACCTTGATGCCCTTTTGAGCATGGGGCTGACACCTCGACAGGTCGGCTCCCTTAAGCCGATGCTGCGGTACATGGGGCTATATGACAATAGTCGTCTCGTCCGATTTACGGACAACGCAGCGGAGGCGGCTCGGCTCCTTGCCGCATTGAAAACCGTCGTCGTGATGGAGATGACGCCGCCAGAAGCCGCGCTCGCGACCAGGGTCGCAAAGGTAGTACTTTCAGCTGGCTTGGACTTCAATGAAGGTGAGCTGATGATGTGCGTGGTCGCGGTCATCAGAGGCAACCTAGACTTCTGTACTGCAGACAAGCGAGCACTGAACAGCTTGCCGGGTGTTGAAGCTTGCTGGGCGGATGTAGGGAACATGCGCGGCAGATGCATTTGCTTCGAGCAGGTGTTCTACGCTCTATGCCAAAAATTCGGTTTGGCGCGCGTCACCCAGGCTGTGCGAACTTGTCCCACTACGGAGAAATCCATGACGCGACTTCACAACGTCTCGGTTGCACGCGGGCAGGACGATTTCCTACGCGCACTTGATCTGTACGTCCAAGACCGAATCAGCCGGCCCGCACGAGGCTGGCTGAAATCGTAAGCTCAGCGCAGCACAACGGCGTACGGTTCGGCAAGTTCGGCCGATAAGCAGAGCGCGATTTCAGTCTTGCGCTCGGCCAGACCAGATCCTGGCGAGTACACCAAGCAGGCTTTGTCCACATGTCCTCGGATGTATTGGTCGCCACTAATTCCTTCCTTATTCCCAATTCCAACGACCGTGTCGGAGAGAGATAAGACTTCCTCAATCGGGTCTAGGGTGGACACGACCAGCGCGTAACGCGAGCCGAGGACGTTGACGCCCTTGGGAACAGGGTAGTAGTTCTTCCCGTCAGGGCTGAACTCTTTGGCCAATCCTTCAGCGTAGTGGCGAGATGTGATTTCCTGCATCAGCAGCCGCACCTTCGTGCCTTTTGCAGTCTGTTCCTTCACAAAAGGCTGCACCGCGTTGTATGGATGACAGCTGCTGCCGCCATAGCCCCAGAACGATACGCCTGCATCCTCGATCTCTTTACGTTTTCGCGCGATGATGTCTTCAAGAGACTCGTTGGCATGAACGCCCACCTTCATGTAAAGGAAAGAGTCTCCTTGCTTCAAAATGCTCATGATTTGCCTCCTAGGTGTTCGAGGTTGTAGGTGCCATCAAAGGCCTTGCCATAGTCGACACGATTGGTCTCACGTACGTAATGCACGCGAAGATTTTGCGAGCGACCGTAGAAATCCTCCAGCCGTGGTGTATGAAGGCCGTAACTCCGGAGTACTACCTTGCGGTCCGGCAGAGATCGGAAAAAGAGATTGCAAGAGCGTAGGTCGGGCGCGTCGTCAAGGTGGTATTCATGCAGTTTCGTCTGCATCTCCTGAACATAAAAGCCCTTACCCAGTGCGAAGGCCTGTGTTTCAGCTAGCACCTTCTGGGACCATGGGACGGTTGGGTCATCCGCAATCACCACCACGCCAACGGCATCGGCGCTCGATGCCTCAATGCAGCGCTCAACGAAAACCTTCACACTTTCCCCGGCGTTGTGCGCACCCCATGGTGGATTTGTGTAGAAGGCATTGAACTGACCAAGAAGTTCCGCAGGAAGCTCGTCGATGCAGTTGTAGAGGCGCGACTGGATCCGGTCAGAAATGCCCTCTCGGTCTGCGAAGCGTTCGACGGCGCGCACCATGCGCTCATCAAAGTCGAGAACTAGGATGCTTTCCGGTCCGGCCTCAAGTACCCCGCGCTTCACGAGGTAGGCCAAGCACAAGCTGATGCTGTCCCCGTCTCCCATGAAAAGTAACCTGCGTCCGGCAAACCTCTGCGCGATAAGGCTTGTTTGCAGGACCATGTCGCCAGCTTTCATATAAATCTGGTCGAACTCTCGCAGCGGCTGCGGCCGGTTCTGAATGACGTCAGACACCGCGTTGATGGCTCGTCGCAAATCGAGTTGACCATTAGCTTTGGACATCTCTCCGCCCCTCTGTTGTTTAAGTATCTAGCTGTGTAACACGGGCCCTCTACAAAGCGTTGTAGGGAAAACGTGCGGGCGGGAGCACTATCTCACGATAACACGGTACCAGGGGAACCCGTTGCGCTGCTGGTCTGCAGGTTATGGACCCGTAGGTACAGGCGAATCAGCGGCTTTGTGCTCATGGTCTTCGTGCGCCGATGAACTTTGAAGTTACATGTCGTCCCCCCTCAGCAGTGACTGCTTGATGCGGAAAGTACGAGTTGCGTCACCGAAGGGCAGCACCCGCTGCAAACCTATCTTTCCGAACGCGAAAGGTGCCAAGGCTTGTTCGGCCCAGGCCGAGCAACAAGGTGAGCGATGCATTGTGCGGCGTCGCCGTAATTCCGAATCACCCGCGCACCAACACCAGCCCTGGCGGCAACGCCTCCCCGAACACCCGCCGCTGGTCCGCTTCATCCAGCACCGTCACCTCCCGCACCATCGCCACCCAGCCCGGTGCGGCATTTGCAGCCTCCAGTTGCTCGGCGATCCGCAGGCGAACCTCCTCCGGCAGGTCCCGTGCCCGGTCCCCCGTGGCCTGCGCGATCTGGGCCACGGCAAAAGCCGCGGCCTCCTGCCGCGCCCAGTCCGGCGCGATGTCGCCCTCGATCTGCGCGATCCAGCCCTGCACGGTGTCAGGCGGCAGCACATGGTGCACGCTGGCATACATCGGCTGGCGCGCGCCCAGGCGGCCCAGGGCCCACCAGAGTTCGGCCGTGGGGCGTTGTTTCAGCCGCTGCAGCAGCCAGCCGCCGAACTGCGTCTTGTCGGCCGGCTGGATGCGCTCGAACGAGGCCGCCATGCGCAGCAGTTCGTCGGGCGCCTGCATGCGCGGGCCTTCGGGGGCGGGGATGTCGGTTCCGCCCGCGGGCTGCAGGTAGTAGGCGATGACGTCGTAGACCATCTGCTGTTGTTCGGCGTCCAGGCCGCCGGCGATGCGGCGCCAGAGGGTCCACCATTCGGACCATTGCTGGCTGTCGTCGCTGTGGGCGATGCCGGGGCCGAACAGTTCCCACATCTGCTGCATGCGCCAGCCGTCGAGCGGGTCGCCGAAACCGGGGCGCAGGGTGAAGCCGACGAGGTTGAACCAGGTGCGTTCGTGCTGGGCGGAGCGGCGGCGGCGCTTGGCGCCTTGCAGCAGGGCGCCGAACAGGGTGCGCAGTAGCGGCGTGGGCCAGGTGGCGCGGTCGCCGAGCAGGCGCTCCAGGGTGGCACGCAGCTGGCGGACCTCTTTCGCATCTACGCCCTGTTGCTTCTTGCCGCCATAGACGCGGTCGATGGCGGCGAGGGCTTCGGGCAGGCGGGGGTGGGTCGTGGCCGTGGCCTTGGATGGGGATGCGGCGGAAGCGGTCCTGGCGCCAGTATTCGCATCGGCACCTGCATCGCCATCGTCATGCGCATCCTGCGTGGCCGTATCGCCGCGCAGCTGGAATTCGAGTTGCCAGCGCTGGGGATGCGGGGCGTTCACGGCGACGCAGTGCATTTCCAGCGTGCCGACGTCGGTGATGCGGGCTTCGAGCTGCACCTCTACCTGTGCGGCGCCGGCTGCCTGCGTTTTTGGCAGCACGGTGGCGATGGGAGGCAGGCGCTGAAGGCCGTCGTCATCATCCTGCAGGGCGACCAAATCTCCCGCACGGTGGTGGCGATCGACGGCGCGGGTGACGAGGTTGAAGCGCACGGGCCGGCCGAGGCGCAGGCGGAAGCGCCGGTCCGCGAGCCGCACGGTGTCGCCTTCGGGGGTGCCGTGCGGCAGCACGCAGACGCCCTGGCCGCCGTCGAGCGCGAGGTAGTAGGCGCGGGCCGCGCTGCTGCGGATGCGGGGTGCGCTGCCGGCGCGGGCCATGGCGTAGGCGACGGCGCCGCGTGCGACGGCGGCGTCGAGGCGGGGTTCATCGACCTCCAGCAGCCGGATGGGTGGAGCGCCGGCCGGCTGCCAGGCGCGCAGGGTGGCGAGCAGGCGCTCGCGCAGGGCCTGGGCGTGGAACACGCCGCCGTTGAGCAGCACGGTGTCGGGCAGGGCGCCGCCCTGGCGCTGAAGGAAGGCGGCGATGTGGCGGGTGATGGCGGCGTCGTGGGCGTAGGGCAGGCCGAATTCGACGAGGGCGCCGCGTGCACGCACAGGCTGCGCATCGGCGGTCACCTGCGGGAAACAGCCTTCGACCAGCAGCCGGTCCACGTCGGCGCGCGTGAGGGTGGCCGAGCGCGCGCCGCCGATCAGCCGGCTGCCGCTGCCCTGGAGCGTGACGGTCGTCTCCTGTGGGCCGTCGGGGGCGAGCAGGCGCTCCTTGGCGCTGCGGCAGCGCTGGGTGAGTTGCGCGAGCTGGATGGCCGAGAGCGGGGCATGCGCGGGCTGGCCCGGCTGGCCCGGCTGGCCCGTGGGCCCGCCCGACAGCCGTGGCTCGATCCAGCGGGCGAGCGCGAGGTCCATGTTGTCGCCGCCGAGCACGAGGTGGTCGCCCACGCCGGTGCGCGCGAGCTGCGGCTGGCCGGCGGCGTCGAGCGTGACGTCGATCAGGGTGAGGTCGGTGGTGCCGCCGCCCACATCGACCACGAGCAGGCGGCGCGTGTGGGCCAGCTCGCGTGCGAGGCCGGCGCGGTGGGCGAAGACCCAGTCGTAGAACGCGGCCTGCGGCTCTTCGATGAGGTGGACGGCTCCCAGGCCGGCGAGCGCGGCGGCCTGCAGTGTGAGCTGGCGCGCGCCTTCGTCGAACGAGGCGGGCACGGTGAGCACGGTGGGCTGCTGCGCGAGGGGGGCCTCGGGGTGGGCCTGGTCCCAGGCGTGGCGCAGGTGGCGCAGATAGCTGGCGCTGGCCTCCAGCGGGGAGACCTTGGGCACGCCGTCCGGCGCGCCCCAGGGCAGGATGGCGGCGGTGCGGTCCACGGCGGGGTGCGACAGCCAGCTCTTGGCGCTGGCCACGAGCCGGCCGGGCGTCTGCTGGCCGAGTTCGCGCGCGAAGGCGCCGAGGATGGCGGGCTCCTGCGATGGCCAGGGCAGGGGCAGGTCGGCCGCCGCGAGCGCGCCTTCGGCGGGGTGAAAGCGCAGCGAGGGCAGCAGGGGCCGTGGCGCGACCTCGCCGGCCGCGATGCTCTGCGGGACGGGGAAGACCTGGATGTCGTCCGCGCCCAGGGGCGCGAACGCGAGCACGGTGTGGGTCGTGCCCAGGTCGATGCCGATGCGGAAGGCGGCCGCCATCACGCGTCGCGGACGTCGAACTCCACCTTCCACTGCGCGCCGCCCGAGGCCCCGACACTTGCTTGTGCCAGCAGTTCCAGCGTGCCGATGTCGGTCACGCGCGCGCGCAGTTGCACGGGCACGACCTCGCCCGCGGCGCGGCCTTCGGCGGGCAGCGTGGCTTCGATCTGCGCGAGTTCCTGCAGTTCTTCGGGCGACCAAAAATCCAGCAGGGTGCCGGGCTGGTCGTCGCGCCGCACGGACGATCCGAAGAAGCGGAAGCGCACGGATTCACCGACCACGAGGCCCAGTTGCTGCGGAGGCAGCGGTGCCTCGGAGCCTTCTTCCATGCCGAAGGGCGCGACGCACAGGGCCTGCACGGGCGGCTCCAGGCCGGGCACGGCGGGCATGCTGGATTCGATGCCGACGTAGTAGGCCTGGGCCGTGCCACCGCGGATGCGGATGCCGCGGCCCTGGCGCACCTGGCCGTAGTAGGCGGCGCCGCGCGCCACGGCATGGTCCATGTCGGCGCCCTGCAGCAGGCGGGCGGGGGGCGCGCCGTCGGCGGCGAGCCAGGCGTTGAGCGTGGAGAGCACGCGTTCGGCCAGCAGTTCGGACTTGAACACGCCGCCGTTGAACAGCACGGCCGTGGGGTGCAGGAAGGTCGCGCCCTCGGGCTGGGCGAAGCCCGGCAGCTGCGCGGTGGCCCCCACTTGGCGGCCCAGCAGCGCGGCCAGGTGGCGGGTGACGGCGGCATCCTGCGCGTAGGGCAGGCCGATCTGCGTGAGGCCGGCGCGCGGGCGGGTGATGGGCCGGGCGCTGCTCTCGACGGCCGGGAAGAAGCCTTCGAGCAGGATGGTGGAGAGCAGTTCGCGCTGCAGTTCGGTGCGGATGGAGCCGCCGATGAGCTTGGAGCCGCGGCTGGGCACGACCAGGGGCACGCTCTGCAGGCCGGGGTCGCTCAGCAACTGCTCCTTGGCCAGGCGGCAGGCGTAGGTGAGCGCGCGCATCTGCCAGGGGTCGAGCTGTTTGCCTTCGGCGGCCAGGCCGCGCGCGACGCCGTGGGCGAGGGCCAGGTCCATGTTGTCGCCGCCGAGCAGGATGTGCTCGCCCACGGCCACGCGGTTGAGCTGCAGGTTGCCGGCGTCTTCGGTGACGGCGATGAGCGAGAAGTCGCTGGTGCCGCCCCCCACATCGACGACGAGGATCACGTCGCCCACCTGCACCTGCTTGCGCCAGTCGCCCGCGCTGCCCGCGATCCAGCTGTAGAGCGCGGCCTGGGGCTCTTCCAGCAGGGTGATGCCGTGGTAGCCGGCGGCCTGGGCGGCCTCGGCCGTGAGTTCGCGCGCGGCCGGGTCGAACGATGCGGGGATGGTGACGGTGACGGACTGCTGGTCGAACGGCGCCTCCGGGTGGCGGTGGTTCCAGGCGTCGCGCAGGTGCTGCAGGTAGTGGGTGCTGGCGGCCAGCGGCGAGATGCGCTCGACCTCGGGCGGCGCGTCGGCCGGCAGGATGCCGGCGCGGCGGTCCACGCCGGCATGGCCGAGCCAGCTCTTGGCGCTGGAGACGAGGCGGATCGGCGTGAGCGCGCCGTGGCTGCGCGCCCATTCGCCGGTGATGCGGCCGGGCGCGGCGTTCCAGGGCAGGGCCAGGTCGCCGGGCGCGAATTCGCTGTCGTGCGGCACGTAGAGGAAGGAGGGCAGCAGGGAATAGTCCTGCACGGCGCCGGGGCCGCTCTGCTGGGCGACGGGCAGGATCTCGGGCGCCGCGCCCTCGGTGTGCAGATCGACCCAGGAGAGCGCGCTGTGCGTGGTGCCGAGGTCGATGCCGATGGCGTATTTCGGTTGGCTCACAGTTCGACCTCCGCGGGGGCGATCACGCGGGTGTCGTGCCCTTCGGTGAGGGCGGGCAGGCGCACGGCGGTGGCGCGCCAGCCCTTGTGCTGCAGCGTGCCGGTGAACGGCGGCTGGCCGACCACGTTGCCGGTGACGCGCACGGCGGCGGCGTCGAAGCTGGCCGGCAGGGTCAGGCGGCTGCCTTCGGCTTCGGAGCGCACGGGTTCGAGATCGAACGTGTCCTGCAGCACCTTGCGCGCGCCGCCGTGCAGCAGGCGCGCGGCGCCGCCCACGTCGGCATCGGAATAGGCGCCGATGTCTTCCTGCAGGAAATCGACGAAGCGCGATTCGCGCTGCAGCAGGGCGAGCAGTTGCAGGGCAGCATCGACGTCGGCGGTGGCGCGCACGGGCGCGGGGGGCGGCACCGGGGCCGGCGGCGGCGCCTGCACGGGGGCCGGTGCGGGAGCGGGCGGCGGCACTTCGCTGGCCAGCGGCGCGCCGCTGCGCAGCGCCTGTACGCGCGCGGCCAGGCGGCCGTCGCCCAGCAGGGCGAAGAAGCTGCCGATGGCCAGGGAGAGGCGGGAGAGGAAGGGGAGTTCTTGGGGTTCGGTCATGGGTCTGTGGTGGCGCCAGGGGGCGCGACGGGCAGCGGGTGGGCCGGCCTGGCGCCGGGCCGTATGACCGCTATTGTCATCAATGCGGGAAAGCAGTTGTAAAACCCGAGGATTGCGCGCGCCGCTGCCGCGGGTGGGCGCCGGGGATGGGCGCCGGGCGGTGCGGACTCGCAACATCTTTTACCGAAGCGGTGCAACTTCATAAATACAAATAATTCGCATTACTTGTTTTGTTTGTATCATCGCTTTCCGCGCGTCGGGACCACCGCCGCCCATTCCAGGAAAGCGATGCTTATGTCCTTCATGCCGTTGCCCGAACCTTCCCTGGCCGATGTGTTCGTCGCTCACCGTGCGCAGTTGTGGCGGGTGGCGCGGCAGATCGTCCATACCGAGGATCTGGCGGACGACGTGGTGCAGGACGCCTACCTGAAGCTCGCGGAAGGGCCCGGGCGCGTGGCGGAGCGGCCCATCGGCTATTGCTGCCAGGTGGTGCGCAACCTCGCGCTGGACTACTGCCGCAGGCACCGGGTGGAGGCGAGCTACCGCACCTTCGACGTGGACGTGGAGGCCATCGACGTGCCGTGCCATCGCTCCCCCGACCGCCACATGTGCGAGCAGCAGGTGATCCACGCGATCGACGAGGTGCTCGCGCAACTGCCGCCGCGCACGCGCATGGTGTTCGAGCTCTACCGCATCGAGGGCCTGACGCAGCGCCAGATCGCCGAACGCCTCGGCTGCGCGCTGGGGCTGGTGAACGGCCTGATCGCGGAGGCGGCGAAGGCGGTGGCGCGCTGCCGGGTCCACATGATGGCCGGGCAATGACCCCGGTCCTGCCCCGCGCGGCCGGCTGACGGGGCGGCCGGCCCGGGGCAGGGCGCCCCGGGTGGCGGCTTACTGTCGGGATGCGCTAGGCTCGGCGCATGACAGCACCCCACGATGAGGATCCCGCCTGGGACGCGGCCTGGACCTGGGTCCGGCGCGAATTCGACCGCGAGACGTTCGACGAGGCCGCGCGCGCCGAACTGGCCGCGTGGCTGCAGGCGGACCCTTTGCACCGCCAGCGCTACGAGGAGGCCGCGCAGCTGTGGCGGCTGGCCGGCATGGTGCCGCGCCGCACGGACGACGGGGACGGGCATTCCTGAAACGCGCGGCGGCGGCCCGGGCACCGGCCGCGATGAACAGATGGCCCCGCCAACCGTCTTGTGAAGGCAGGCCCGCCCGGATGCGCTCCCTTTTTTTTCGGGAGCGGCGCGGCGGGGCTGGATGTTCAACCGCACAAGGGATGCACCGATGTCAACGAGCTGCTTCGACCGCGAGGACGAAACCTTCATCGTCCTGATCAACCACGAGGAACAGTATTCGATCTGGCCGCACTGGAAGGCCGTGCCGGAAGGCTGGAAGGCCGTGGAGGGCGTGCGCGGCGACAAGAAGACCGTGGTGGCCTATGTGGACGGCGCCTGGACCGACATGCGGCCGAAGTCGCTGCGCGACTGGATGGCGCAGCAGGACGCCGGGGCCGCGGCAGAAGGTTCCACCGCCGCGGCGGCCTGACGGCGATGGCCATGGCGAGCGATGCGGACCTGGTGCTGCTGTGCCTGCCCTGCGCGGGCGCGAGCGCGACGATGTACCTGCGCTGGCAGCGGCGCCTGCCCCCCGGGATGCGGGTGGTGCCGGTGGAGCTGCCCGGCCGCGGTGCGCGCATGGGCGAGCCGTTCGCGCGGTCGTACGCCGATCTCGTCGGCCCGCTGGCGGAGGGGTGCCTGCGCGCCGCCGGGGGGGCCGCGTTCGCGCTTTTCGGGCACAGCATGGGGGCGCTGCTCGCCTATGGCGTCGCCTGCCGCATGGCGGCCCTGGGCGGTGCCGTGCCCGCGGCACTGGCCGTGTCGGCCTGCGCCGCGCCCGCGCTGCGCAGCGGCGAGCGCTATGCGGAGCCGCTGGACGACGCGCGCCTCATCGCGGACCTGCGCGAGCAGGGCGGCACGCCGGAGGCGGTGTTCGCCGAGCCTGAGCTGCTGCGCATCACCCTCGACGTGCTGCGGGCGGACTACCGCCTGTGCCATGGTTTCCGCCGGCCGGACGACGTGGAGGGTGCGGAGGGCACGGCGCCGCTGTCCTGCCCCGTCCACATCTTCGGCGGGCGCGCCGACCGCATCGCCGCGGCCGAACTGCAGGCCTGGGCGCGCGAGACGCGCGGCCCTTCGACCCTGGACTGGTTTGGCGGCGGGCACTTTTTCCTGCGCGAGGAGGAGGACCGCTTCCTGCGGACCCTGGCCGCGCGCATGACGGCACCGGGGGCGGCGCGCGGCGCGCGGTCCCTGGCGGCCACCGCCTGACCGCGGCCACCCATTTTTCCTGCTTCCTTTTCTGGTTTCCCGCGCTGCCTGGCGCCGCGGGCTGGCAGCGCCTTTGCGCGCACGAGGAGTTCCACATGAATGAAATGCCGATGCAATTCAGGCGCCAGGCGCCCGAAGGGTCCGAGCTGCCCCTGCTGATCACGCCGAACCGGCCCGGGGAGGGGCTGCTCGATGCCTTCGGCCGCCTGCGCCCGCGCATCGAGGAGGCACTGCCGGCCGTGGGCGGGGTGCTGCTGCGCGGGTTCGACGTGCCGGCCGTCGAGACCTTCCAGCAGTTCGCGGCGGCGTTCGGCGATCCGCTGCTGAAGTACGAGTTCGCCTCGACGCCGCGCTCGGCCGTGGAAGCCTCCACCGGGGCAGGGGTCTATACCTCCACGGAGTATCCCGCGCACCAGACCATTCCCCTGCACAACGAGCAGGCCTACACCCGCGAGTGGCCCATGCGCATCTGGTTCCACTGCGTGACGGCGGCGCCGGAAGGGGGCGAGACGCCGATCGCGGACAGCCGGGCGATTTACCGGCGCATGCCGGAGCGCATCCGCCGCCTCTTCGAGCCCGGCGTGCTGTATGTGCGCAATTTCGGTGAAATGGACGTGCCGTGGCAGAAGGTGTTCAACACGGACCGCCGCGATGCGGTGGAGGCGTTCTGCGCGAAGGCGGGCATCGCCTGGGAGTGGAAGGACGACGGCGGGCTGCGCACGCGGCAGCTGTGCCAGGGCATCGAGGTCCACCCCGTCACGGGCGAGACCGTGTGGTTCAACCAGGCCCACCTGTTCCACATCTCCGCGCGCGATGCGGAAGAGCGCGAGGTGCTGCAGGAGGTGCTGGGCATCGACAACGTGCCGCGCAACACTTTCTTCGCCGATGGATCGCCCATGCCCGATGCGCTGATGGACGAGGTGCGCGCGGTGCTGGACGCCGAGACCGTGTCCTTCCCCTGGGAGAAGGGCGACGTGGTGATGCTGGACAACATGCTGGCGGCCCATGCGCGCGCGCCCTTCAAGGGGCCGCGCAAGGTGGTGGTGGCCATGGCGCGGCCCCACGGCAACCTGGGAGCGGGCGCATGAACGCGAAGGATCTCGCACTGCCCGCGGCCCTGGGCGCGGGGGCCGCGGCGCCGCGCAATTTCGTCGGGCGGCTGCGCACGCTGGCCGAAGAGCGGCCGGACACGGTCTGGCTGACAGTGGTGGACGAGCCGCAGGGCAGCCGGCGCGAAGTGGCGCTGACCTATGCGGAGTTCGCGCGCCGCGTGCACGCCCTGGCCGCGCGGCTGCAGCAGCGGTTCGCCCCGGGCGACCGCGCGCTCGTGCTGCAGGACAACGACGAGCACTATGCCGTCAGCATGCTGGCGTGCTTTCACAGCGGCATCGTCGCGGTGCCGGTGTTTCCCCCGGAATCGCAGCGGCCCCAGCACCTGGCGCGGCTGCAGGGCATCGCGCGGGACTGCGGCGCGGCCTGCGTGCTCACCACGACGGAGTGGGAGGCGATGGTGCGCGCCGGCTTCCCCGGCCTGGAGGTGATCGCGGGCGACGCGGTGGACCCGGCGCTCGCCGGCACCTGGCGCACGCACGAACCGGCGGACGACGACCTGGCCTTCCTGCAGTACACGTCCGGCTCCACGGGGCATCCCAAGGGCGTGATGGTGACGCACGGCAACCTGATGGCCAACGAGCGTGCCATCCAGGAAGGCATGGCCACGGGACCGGAGGACCGCTTCGTCTCGTGGGCGCCGCTGTTCCACGACATGGGCCTGATCGGGGGGCTGTTGCAGCCGCTGTACTGCGGGGCGTCGCTGGTGCTGGTGTCGCCGCGCTACTTCCTGGAGCGGCCCGCGCGCTGGCTGGAACTGGTGTCGCGCCACCGCGGCACGGTCAGCGGCGGGCCTGATTTTTCGTACCGCCTCTGCCTGGAGCGCATCAGCGAGGCGCAGGCCCGGGGGCTGGACCTGTCGCACTGGCGCGTGGCCTACAGCGGGGCGGAGCCCGTGCGGGCCGACACCATGGCGGCCTTCGCCGAACGCTTCGCGGCGCACGGTTTCCGCGCAGGCGCGGTGCATGCCTGCTACGGCCTGGCCGAGGCGACGCTCTACGTGACCGGGGTGCGGCCCGGGCAGGGCCTGTGGGCGCGGGCATTCTCTGCGCAGGCGCTGGCCGTGGGCGCTGCGGAGCCCGACGATGCGGGCACGGGCCCGCTGCTCGTGGGCTGCGGAGGGCCGGCGAGCGGGCATGCCGTGCAGATCATGGACGTGGCATCGCTCGCCCCCGCCGATGCGGGCTGCGTGGGGGAGGTCTGGGCGAGCGGGCCCAGCGTGGCGGCGGGCTACTGGGACCAGCCGGAGGCGACGGCCGCCACCTTCGTGGAGCACGGCGGCCGGCGCTGGCTGCGCACGGGCGACCTGGGCTTCGTGCATGAAGGGCAACTGGTCGTGACCGGGCGCACCAAGGACCTGATCATCCTGCGCGGCCACAACGTCTATCCGCAGGATGTGGAGCGGACCATCGAGGCCGAGGTGGAGGCGGTGCGCAAGGGCCGCGTGGCCGTGTTCCCGGTGCAGGGGGCGCAGGCCGAGGGCATCGGCGCGGCGGTGGAGGTATCGCGCGGCATGCAGAAGCTGGTGCCGCCGCAGGCGCTGGTGGAGGCCCTGAGCGCGGCCGTGAGCGAGGCGGTGGGCGAGCCGCTGTCGGTCGTGCTGCTGCTGCAGCCCGGCACGCTGCCCAAGACCACCAGCGGCAAGCTGCAGCGCAGCGCCTGCCGCGCGGCCTGGGCGGAGCGCAGCGCCGATGCCTACGCCATCTATGAATGGGGGCGCTTCGTGCGCGGCGGGCAGCAGGAGGCCGCCGCGTCCGGCGGTGGCGCCCTGGATGCGCTCGAATCCGAGGTGGCGGGCATCTGGCAGGACGTGCTGCGCACCGCGGCGCCGCAGGCGCTGGACCGCCACTCGCATTTCTTCGTGCTGGGCGGCAATTCGCTCGCGGCCACCCAGGCGGCGGCGTGCATCGCGCAGCGCTTCGGCGTGGCGTTCGCGCCGCGCGTGCTGTTCGACCATCCGCGGCTCGGTGCGTGCGTGGAAGCCCTGCGCGCGGCCCTGGCCGCGGGGCCGGCGGACGGCGCCGGTGCGGTCGCGAGCGCCGTGGAGCCGCTGCCCCCGGCCCTGCGCGCCGGGAACCGGCCGCTGTCGCACGCCCAGGCGCGCCAGTGGTTCCTCTGGAAGCTGGCACCTGGGGATGCCGCCTACCACGTGGGTGCGGCGCTGTGGATCGACGGTGAGCTCGATGCCGCGGCGGCGCGGGCCGCGCTGGAGGATGTGGCGCGGCGGCAGGCGTCGCTGCGCACCGTGTTCGGCGAAGGCCCGGATGGCGTGCCGTTCCAGCGCGTGGAGGAGATGCCGGCGATCGCGTTCGAGGCGGCGGACCTCGGCCGCACCGCCTGCTCGGAGCGCGACGATGCCGTGCGCGAGCGGCTGGTCGCGCTGCAGTCCCGGCCCTTCGATCTGCTGCAGGGCCCGCCATGGCGCGTGGCGCTGCTGGGCCTGGATGCGCGCACGCATGTGCTCGCCGTGGTGATGCACCACATCCTTTCGGACGGCGCATCGATGCAGCTCTGGGCCGCCGAGTGGCTCGAGGCCTACGGCGCGCGCCGCCAGGGCCTGCCCGCGCGGGGCATGCCGCCACTGCAGTACATCGATTACGCGGCCTGGGCCGCCGGCCGGCTGGAGGCCGGCGAGGGCGAGCGGCAGTGGGCCTGGTGGCGGGAGCGGCTGGCCCATTGGCACGCGGCACCCTGCGAGGTGCGGCCGGACCATCCGCGCCCGCCGCGCGCGTCCTATACGGCGCGCCGCCATGCCTTCGAGGTGCCGGCGGCGGTGGTGCAGGGCCTGCGCGCGCTGCAGGCGCGCGAGGGCGCGACATCCTTCATGGTGCTGCTGGCGGCCTTGCAGGTGCTGCTGTCCCGGTACACGGGGCAGCCGCGCGTGCGCGTCGGCGCGGCGGTGGCGCAGCGGGGCGTGCCCGGCGTGGACGGGCTGGTCGGCCTCTTCGTGAACACCCTGGTGCTGCCCGGCACGGTGGGCCCCCAGGCCACGCTGCTCGATGTGCTGCGCGATGCGCGCGAGCTGGTGCTCGGCGCGCAGGCCCACCAGGAGCTGCCGTTCGACCGGCTGGTGGAGGCACTGCGGCCGGAGCGCAGCGCGGGCGCGAGCCCGCTGTTCCAGGTCATGCTCAACCACCTGGCGGAGGACGAGCGGCTGCTGCGGGCGGTGCCGGGGCTCGCCGTGCGGGCCGAGCCGCTGCAGGGGCCGCAGGCGCAGTTCGAACTGGTGCTGGAGGCGCGCGAGCGCGGCACCGGGGCGCTGTCGCTCACCTGGGTCCACGCGGCCGAACTGTTCGAGCCGGCCACCATCGAGCGGCTGGCCGGCCATTTCCTGGCCCTGCTGCAGGCGATGGCCGAGGGCCCGGACCAGCCGGCCGGCGCGGTGGAGTGGCTCGCGCCCGCCGAGCGCGCGCAGCTGGACGCCTGGAGCCGCAACGACCACCGCGAGAGCCCGCCCGTGCCGGTTTTCCGGCAGCTGGAGGCGCATGCCGCGCGCCAGCCGCGGGCCACGGCGCTGCTGTTCGGCGATGAAGCCCTCGGCTATGGGGAACTGAACGCGCGGGCCAACCGCCTGGCGCACCACCTGCTGCGCGAGGGGCTGCGGCCGCAGTCGCTGGTGGGCATCTGCATGCAGCGCTCGGTCGAGATGATCGTGGGCATGCTGGCGGCGATGAAGGCGGGATGCGCCTACCTGCCGCTGGATCCGGAGCTTCCGGCCGGGCGCCTGGGCGACATGCTGGAGCACAGCGGCGCGGCCTGGGTGCTGTCGCACGCGGCGACGGCGGGGCAGGTGCCCGCGCTGCCGGGCGTGCGCGTGATCGGCATGGAGGGCCTGCGGAACGAAGTGCCCGGCGATGCGCAGAACCCCGGCATCGCGGTGCATGGCGAGCAGCTCGCCTATGTCATCTACACCTCGGGCTCCACGGGGCGGCCCAAGGGCGTGGCCGTGCGCCATGCGGCGCTGCACACCTGCATGGCCTGGATGCAGGGCACCTACGGGCTGGCCGCGCCGGACACGGTGCTGCACAAGGCGCCCTTCGGCTTCGACGTGTCGTGCTGGGAGATCTTCTGGCCGCTCACGGCCGGCGCGCGCCTGCTGGTGGCGCCGCCCGGGGCGCACCGCGATCCGGAGCGCATCGTGCAGTTGATCGAGCGCCACCAGGTCACCACGCTGAACTTCGTGCCCTCCATGCTGCGGGCCTTCCTGGACCATCCGGGCATCGAGCACCGCACCCGCCTGCGCCATGTGATCTGCGGGGGCGAGGCGATGCCCGAGACCCTGCAGCGCGAGGCCCTGCGCCGCCTGCCGGGCGCGACGCTGCAGAACCTCTACGGGCCCACGGAAACGACGATCCACGTCACCCGCTGGACCTGCCGGGACGAGGCCGGGCCGGTGCCCATCGGGCGGCCCATCAGCGAAACGCAGGCCTGGGTGCTCGATGCGCAGCTGCAGCCGGTGCCCCGGGGCGTGGCCGGCGAGCTCTACATCGGCGGGGCGCTGCTGGCGCGCGGCTACCTGGGCCAGCCCGGGCTGACGGCCGAGCGCTTCGTGGCCGATCCGCGGGGAGCGGGCGGGCGCCTGTACCGCACCGGGGACTGGGTACGCTGGAATGCCGAAGGGCAGATCGAGTACCTGGGGCGCATCGACCACCAGGTGAAGCTGCGCGGACTGCGGATCGAGCTGGGCGAGATCGAATCGGCGCTGCGCGCGCAGGCCGGCGTGAAGGACGCGGTGGCGGTGGTGCGCGGCGCGGAGGGCGCCGAGTCGCTGGTGGCCTACGTGGCGGGCGCGTGGGATGCCGTGGCGCTGCGTGCGGCCCTGGCGCAGCGGCTGCCCGGCTACATGGTGCCGCGCGCCGTCGTGGTGCTGGATGCGCTGCCGCTCAATGCCAACGGCAAGGTGGACCGGGCCGCGCTGCCCGATCCCTCGGCGGGCGCGGGCGCCGGCCCCGCTGCGGCGCCGCCGCCGCAGGGCAGCACGGCGCACCGGCTGGCGGCGCTGTGGAGCGAACTGCTGGGCGTGCCGTCGGTGGGGCTGCAGGACAACTTCTTCGACCTGGGCGGCCACTCGCTGCTGCTGGTGCGTGCCCATCGCCGCCTGGAGGACGAGTGGGGCTGCCGGCTCGCGCTGGTGGACCTGTTCCAGCACCCCACGGTGGAATCGCTCGCGCGCCGGATCGAGCAGGCCTCGGGCGAAGGCGGCACGGCGCAACCCGGTACATCCGCTGCGGTGCAGTCCGCCGACGACCGCGCGCGCCGGCAGCGTGCCGCGCTGCTGCAGCGCCGCGTCCATCTTCAAGGAGCCCGGGAATGAATGCACCCATGGACTCTCCCGTGATCTCTTCGCAGGCACCGAGCGGCCTGGAAATCGCGATCGTCGGCATGGCGGGGCGGTTTCCCGGCGCGCCGGATGTCGAGACCTTCTGGCAGCGCATCCGCGATGGCCTGGACTCCGTCAGGACCTATTCGGACGCGGAACTCGAGGCCCTGGGCGTGCCCGAGGCGCTGCGCCGCGACCCGGACTATGTGAAGGCGGGCGTGCCGCTCGACGGGTTCGACCGCTTCGACGCGGAGTTCTTCGGCTTCACGCCGCGCGAGGCCGAGCAGCTCGATCCGCAGCAGCGACTGTTCCTGGAAAGCGCCTGGGCCTGCCTGGAGCACGCCGGCTGCGATCCGGCGCGCCGGGAAGGCAGGGTGGGCGTGTACGGCGGCGAAGGGCCGGGCGTGTACCTCATGCGCCACCTGCTGCCCGCGGCGGGGCTGGACGCGGGCTCGGGCATCGCCGACGTGCTCGGCCTGATGGGCGCCAATGCGCCCAGCTCGCTCTGCGCCCGCGTGGCCTACAAGCTGGACCTGCGCGGCCCGGCGGTGAGCGTGCAGACGGCCTGCTCCACATCGCTGGTGGCCGTGCACATGGCCTGCCAGTCGCTGCTGGGCCACGAATGCGACATGGCGCTGGCAGGCGGCGTGTGGCTGAACCTGCTGCAGCAGGGCGGCTACCGCTACCAGGCCGGTGCGATCCTGTCGCCCGACGGGCACTGCCGCGCGTTCGACGCCGATGCCGCGGGCACGGTGATCGGCAGCGGCGTGGGCGTGGTCGCGCTCAAGCGGCTGGAGGACGCGCTGCGCGACGGCGACACGGTGCATGCCGTGATCAAGGGCAGCGCGGCCAACAACGACGGCGCGGCCAAGGTCGGCTTCACCGCGCCCGGCGTGGACGGGCAGGCCGAGGTGATCCGCGCGGCGCAGCTCGTCGCGGGCGTCTCGGCCGACACCATCGGCTACGTGGAGGCGCACGGCACGGGCACGGCGCTGGGCGATCCCATCGAGATGGCCGCGCTCACGCAGGCATTCCGCGCGGACACGGACAGGCGCGGCTTCTGCGCGGTCGGCTCCGTGAAGACCAACATCGGCCACCTGGACGCGGCGGCCGGCGTGGCGGGGCTCATCAAGGCCGCCATGGCCCTGAAGCACGCGCAGTTGCCACCGAGCCTGCACTGCCGGCAGCCGAACCCGCGCATCGATTTCGCGTCCAGCCCCTTCTACGTCAACACCGAAACCACCCCGTGGCCCCGGGGCGCCTTCCCGCGCCGCGCGGGCGTGAGTTCGTTCGGCATCGGTGGCACCAATGTGCACGTGGTGCTGGAAGAGGCACCGCCGCCGGTGCCGCACGCGGGCCGTTCCGTGCAGGGGCTGGCAGGGCAGGGCACGGAGGTCACGGAGGGCGTTCCGGAGCCCGAGTGGGAGGTGCTTCCGCTGTCCGCGCGCACCGAGGCCGCGCTGCACGCATCCCGCGCGCAGATGGCCGCCCACCTGCGCGGCGTGCCGCAGGAGGCGCTGGCGGACATCGCGCACACGCTGCAGTGCGGCCGCCGGGCCTGGGCCTGGCGGATGGCCGTGGCGGCGCACGAACCCGGCCTGGCGGCGCAGCGGCTGGAGGCCCCGCTGCCCGCGCCCCGGCGCGTGCCGGCCGCCGCGCCGGAGGTGGTGTTCCTGTTCCCCGGCTCCGGCGCCCAGCACATCGGCATGGCGCAGGGGCTGGACCGGCGCAGCGCGGTGTTCCGGCAGGCGCTGGGTGCGTGCGCGGGTGTCCTGCGGCAGGAGGCCGGGATGGACCTGCGGGCGCTGATCCATCCCGCACCCGGCCGGGAAGCCGGGGCCGCCGGGCAGCTTGCACGCGTCGAGGTGCTGCAGCCCGCGCTGTTCGCGGTGGAATACGCGATCGCGCAATGGTGGATGTCGTGCGGCGTGCGGCCCGCGCTGATGCTGGGCCACAGCCTGGGCGAATATGTCGCGGCCTGCCTGGCCGGCGTCTTCGCGCCCGAGGATGCGATGCGCATCGTGATCTGGCGCAGCCGGCTCATGGCCGGCCTGCCCGAAGGCGCGATGACGGCGGTGCCGCTGCCCGAGGCGGAGATCGCGCCGTTGCTGTCCCTCGGCTGCGACCTGGCCGCCGTGAACGGCGATGCGCTCTGCGTGCTGTCCGGCCCGCCCGCCGCGATCGGGGCGGCGGAAGAGGCGCTGCGCGCGCAGGGCCACGCACCCCACCGGCTGCACGTGGCCGTGGCCATGCATTCGCGCATGGTCGAGCCCATCGTCGCGGAGCTGGAGCGGCGCATCGCCATGGTGCCGCGCCATGCGCCGCGCATTCCCTTCCTTTCCAACGTCACCGGCCGGCCGATCACGGCCGGGGAGGCCATGAGCCCGGCCTACTGGGGGCGGCACCTGCGGGGCACCGTGCGCTTCCGCGAGGGGCTGGACGCGGTGTTCGCGCAGCCGGGGCGCGTGGTGCTGGAGGCAGGGCCCGGCGAATCCATGGCGGGGCTCGCGCGGCGGCATGCGCAGGCAGCATCGGCCGCCGGCATCTGGGCCAGCCTGGCCCATCCGCAGCAGCGCGACCGCGACGCGCAGCAACTGGCCCAGGCCCTGGCCGGCCTGTGGGCGGCGGGCGTGGAGATCGACTGGCCCGCCACGCGCGACGGCGCACGCCGCAGGAAAGTGCCGCTGCCCACCTATCCGTTCCAGCGCCAGCGCTTCTGGGTGGAGGCCGGTGCGCAGCGACCACCGGGCGATGCATCCGCGACGCAGCCGCAGGGCATCTATTACCTGCCCGCGTGGCAGCGCAGCGGTGCGGTGCCGGAGGCCGCGGGGCCCGGCCCGGGCGACACGGTACTGCTGCTGGGCGGTGCGGGACTGCCGCTGGCGGAGCGCCTGGCGCAGCGCCTGGCGGAGCGCGGAGCGCGGGTGGTGCAGGTGGCGGCGGACGAGGGTTTCCGGCGCGATGCCGACGGCGGCTTCGGGCTGCGGCCGGACGCGCGCGGCGACCATGCGGCGCTCTGGCGCGCGCTCGGGCCGGTGACGCATGCCTTCCATTTCTGGGGGCTGGAGGAGGCCCGGGGCGGTGCCCCGTCCATGGCCGCCTGGCAGCGCGGCTACTTCAGCCTCCTGGCCCTGGCCCAGGGCCGCGAGGACGCGGGCCGGGACGAACCGCTGTCGCTCACCGCCGTGATCGACCGTGCCGAGGAGGTGGCCGGCAGCGAACCGCTGGAACCCGGCAAGGCCACGGTGGCGGCCCTGGCGCGCGTCCTGGACCAGGAAATGCCGCGCATCGCCTGCCGCGTGGTGGATGTGCTGGTGCCGAACGCCGGCAGCGCCGCCGAGGCGCAACTGGCCGATGCGCTGGCGGGCGAGCCGGCCCGCCCGGCCGATGAGTTCTGCGTGGCCTGGCGCGGTGCGCAGCGCTGGGTGAAGGCCTATGAGCCCGCCCCGGCGCCCGCGCCCTGCGCGCGGCGCCTGCGGCCGGGCAGCGTGGTGCTGATCACGGGCGGCCTGGGCAGCGTCGGCCTCGCGCTGGCGCGGCACCTGGGCCGGCGCCACGGCGCGCGGCTGGTGCTGCTGGGGCGCACGCCGCTGCCGCCGCGCGCGGAATGGGAGGGCCTGCTCGCGCGGCCGGACCTGCCCGCGGCGCAGCGCCGCAGGCTCGCGCAGCTGCAGGCGATGGAGGCGGACGGCATCGAATGGATGGCCGTGGCGGCCGACGTCACCGATGCGGCGCAGTGGCGCGGCGCGCTGCAGGCCGTGCATGCGCGCTTCGGCGGCGTGAACGGCGTGGTGCATGCCGTGATGGAGCCGGGCGGCGGCATGCTGGCCACCCGCACACGGGCCGAGGTGGAGGCGGCCTTCGCCGCGAAGATGCAGGGCACGCTGGCCATGGTGGACGCCCTGCGCGGCGAGCCGGTGGATTTCGTGCTGCTGTGCTCCTCCGTCGCCAGCTGGGTGGGGGGGCTGGGCCGCAGCGACTACGCGGCCGCCAACGCCTGGCTCGACGCCTTCGCCACCGCCAGCCGGCGCGACAGCCCGTGGCCGGTGTTCTCGGTCAACTGGGATGCCTGGCGCGACGTGGGCCTCGGTGCCGGCATGGACGTGCCCGAGGGCATGGGCCTGGACGAGCGCACGGGCATGGAGGTGTTCGACCGCGTGGTGAACGGGCCGCCGCAGCCGCAGACCCTGGTGTCGGTCACGCCGCTCGCGCAGCGCCTGCGCCCGCTGGACGGGCTCGTGGATGCGCTGGAGGCAGCGCCTCAGCCAGCGGCGCCCTCCGGCGGCGCCGCGCACCCCCGCCCGGTGCTGTCCACGCCCTACCGCGCGCCGGAGGGCGAGCTGGAGGACAAGCTCGCGGCGCTGTGGACCGAGGCCCTGGGCATCGATGGCATCGGCGCCGACGACAACCTCTTCGAGCTGGGCGGCGACTCCCTGCTGGCGATCCGCCTGCTGGCCCGCGTGCGCAAGGCCTATGCCGTGGACATCCACCCCGCGGCCTTCTTCAAGGCCCCGCGCATCGCCGACCTGGCGCAGCTCGTGGAGCTGCGGCTGATCGAGGACATCGAGCGCGGCGCCGCACCTTCTTCCGTTTCCCTCCAGGCCGATTGACATGAGCGACAGTCCTCTTCTTTCCGAGCGCCGCGCGCGCCTTTCTCCCGAACAGCAGGCGCTGCTGCGGCAGCGGCTGGGCGGCCGTCCCGCCGATGCGTCCGCTGCCGGCGGGGCGGAGCCGCCGCCTGTGTCCGCCGTGGATGCGCTGCCGCGCAGCGGCGTGCCGGAGGGGGCCGAGGCCCCCCTGTCCTGGGCCCAGCAGGGCCAGTGGTTCCTCTGGCGCATGGACCCCGGCAATACCGCCTACCACGTGGGGGGCGGGCTGGATTTCGAAGGCCCGCTGGACGCCGCGGCCCTGCATGCGGCGCTGCAGGCCCTGGTGCGGCGCCACGAGGGCGTGCGCACCGTCTTCGGCGAAGGCGGCGACGGCATGCCCTGGCAGCGCGTGGAGCCCGCGCGGGAGGTGCCACTGCCCTGCACCGATCTTTCCGGGCTGGCGCCGGCCGGGCGCGATGCCCGGCTGGAGGCACTGGCGCGCGAGGTGTGCGCGCAGCCCTTCGACCTGCGCCGCGGCCCGCTGCTGCGCTGCGCGCTCGCCCGGCTGGGCCCGCGGGAACACCGGCTGCTGTTCATGATGCACCACATCGCCTCCGATGCCTGGACGGTGGAACGCATCCTCGACGAATGGGCGCGGGGCTACGCGGATGCGCTGGAGGGCCGCGCGCCGCCCGATGCGCCCCCGGCGCTGCGCTACGTGGATTTCGCGATCTGGCAGCGGCAATGGCTGCAGGGGCCGGAGGCCGCACGGCACCGGGATTACTGGACACGGCAGCTCGCGGAGGAAGCGCCCGTGCTGCAGATCGGCCGGGGCACCGCGGCCCCGTCGCCGCAGGCGCCCGAGGCACGCGACGCCGGGGCCGCGCAGCACCTGCTGGCCGTGCCCGCCCCGCTGGCGCGGGCGCTGCGCCAGCGCGCCCGCGCGCACGGCACGACGCTGTTCTGCGCGCTGCTGGCGGCTTTCCATGCGGTGCTGTTCCGCCATGCCGGGCACGCCGTGCAGCGCGTGGGCGTGCCCGTGGCGGGGCGCAACCGCCCGGAGACGGCCGACCTGGCCGGCGTCTTCATCAACACCGTGGTGATGCAGGCGCGGCCCGCGCCGCAGATGCCGCTGTCTGCACTGCTGGCGCAGGTGCATGCGACCGCGCTGGAAGCCCGCGAGCACGAGGACCTGCCGTTCGAGCACGTCGCGCAGGTGCTGCGGCCCGAGCGCGGCCACGCAGGCGGCGGGCTGTTCCAGTGCATGTTCAACCACCTGGGCGAGGGCGGCCGGCCCCTGGCGGGCTGGCCGGGGCTGGCCGTGCGCCGCGTCGATCCCGGACTGCGCGCGGCACCGTTCGGGCTCACGCTGGAGACCATGGAAGACCCGGGCGGCGGGCTGCGGGCCGCATTCCGTTACGACGCCGCGCGCTTCGGCGCGCAGGAGATGGCGGAGATCGCCGGCCACTACGAACGCATGCTGGACGCGCTGGCCCACGATCCCGGCCGGCCCGTCGGCGAGGTCGCCATGCTCGGCGATGCCGAGCGCGCGCGCCTGCGGGCGTGGTCGGCGGGCGGGGAGGCCGCGGACCTGGACCTGCCCGTGCACCGGATGTTCGAGCGCCAGGCGGCGCTCACGCCCGATGTGCCCGCCCTGGTGGCCGAAGGCCGCGAGTGGACGTATGCGCAGCTCGACGCGCGCACCAGCCGCCTCGCGCACCGGCTGCGCGCCTGCGGCGTGGGCCCGGAGACGCTGGTAGGCGTGGCGCTCGCCCGCGGCACGGACATGGTGGAGGCGCTGCTCGCGGTGCTGAAGGCCGGCGGCGCCTACGTGCCGCTCGATCCCGAGCTGCCGGCGGACCGCATCGCCTACATGCTCGGCGACTGCGCACCGGCGCTGGTGCTGACCGATGCCGCCCACCGCGCCTGCCTGCCGGCGGCGATGGCGCAGCCCGTGGTCCTGCTGCCCCTGGAGGACGCACCGCCGGGCGATGGCGCGGAAGCCGCGTGCCCGCCCGTGGCACTGCATCCCGAGCACCTGGCCTATGTGATCTACACCTCCGGCTCCACCGGCCGGCCCAAGGGCGCGGCCAACCGCCACGGCGCGCTGTCGAACCGGATCGCGTGGATGCAGCGTGCCTACGGCCTGGGCCCGGGCGACACGGTGCTGCAGAAGACGCCGTTCGGTTTCGATGTGTCGGTGTGGGAATTCTTCTGGCCGCTCGCCGTGGGCGCGCGCCTGGCGGTGGCGCCCCCCGGCGCGCACCGCGAGCCCGCGCACCTGCAGGCGCTCATCCAGCGGCATGCGGTGACGACGCTGCACTTCGTGCCCTCCATGCTGCAGGCCCTGCTGGCGCAGCTGGATGCGCACGCCTGCGCCAGCGTGCGGCGCATCGTGTGCAGCGGCGAGGCGCTGCCGGCCGAGGCGCGCCGCCAGGTGCTGGAGCGGCTGCCCGGCGTGGCGCTGCACAACCTCTACGGCCCGACGGAGGCCGCCATCGACGTCACGCACTGGACCTGCCATGCGCAGGAGCGCGGCCCCGTGCCGATCGGCCGGCCCATCGCCGGGCTGCGCACCCACGTGCTCGATGCCGCGATGCAGCCCGTGCCGCCGGGCGCTCCGGGCGAGCTGTTCCTGGGCGGCGCCGGGCTCGCGCGCGGCTATGCCGCCCGGCCGGGCCTCACGGCGGACCGCTTCGTGGCCGATCCGTTCGAGCCGGGCGCACGGCTCTACCGCACGGGCGACCTCGTGCGCTGGCGCGGGGATGGCTCCCTGGAATACCTGGGGCGGCTGGACCACCAGGTGAAGATCCGCGGCCAGCGCATCGAGCTGGGCGAGATCGAGGCGCGCCTGCTGGCCCGGCCCGGCGTGCGCGAGGCCGTGGCGGTGGCCGCGTCCACGCCCGCGGGCACGGCGCTGGTGGCGTACTGCAGCCCGCACGCGGGCGCCACCCTGGACGGCGAGGCGCTGCGCGCGCGGCTCGCCGCAGAGCTGCCCGAGGCCATGGTGCCTTCGCAGATCGCGGTGCTGCCGGCCCTGCCGCTGAACGCCAACGGCAAGGTGGACCGCAAGGCGCTGCCCTCGCTGCAGCCCGCGTCCGCTGCCACCTATACCGCGCCGCAGGGCGAGGTGGAGGAGGCGGTGGCGCGCATGTGGTGCGAACTGCTGGCGCTGCCGCGCGCCGGCCGCACCGACCACTTCTTCGCCCAGGGCGGCCATTCGCTGATGGCCATGCAGCTCGTCGCCCGCGTGCGCTCGGGCCTGCAGGCCGAGATCTCGGTGCGGGACGTCTTCCTGCACCCGGTGCTGGCGGACCTGGCGCGGTGCGTGGAAGCCGCGCGGCCGCAGCGCCCGGTGGCGGACGCGCTGTCGCGCCTGGATGCCTTCCTCGACGATATGGAGATTGCCGGATGAGCGATATGGATGCACTTCTCCCCCAGGCCCGGATGGCCCGGCGCTTCATGCGGCTGACCGATGCGCAGCGCCGCGCCGCCTACGCGAAGATGCGCGAAGAGGGGCTCACGATGGGCCAGTTCCCCATCCTGCCGCGCGAGGCGCGGGACGGGGAGGCGCAGGCCGGCCAGGCCCCCCTGTCGTACGCGCAGATGCGCCAGTGGTTCCTGTGGCAGATGGAGCCGCAGGGCTCGGCCTACCACATCACCGGGGCGTTCGTGCTGCGGGGCGCCCTCGACGTGCCCGCGCTGGAGGCCGCCTGGCGCGACGTGATCGCGCGGCATGCCGCGCTGCGCACCGTCTTCCGCGCCGATGCCGGCGGGCATCCCCACCAGCAGGTGCTGCAGTCCGTGGAGTTCGGCGTGCACCGCATCGACCTGTCGGACCTGCCCGAGCCCGAACGGTGCGCCCGCGCCGAGGCCGCCGCCCGCGCCTGCTGCGAGACGCCTTTCGACCTGGGCGAAGGGCCGCTGCTGCGGGTCTGGCTGCTGCGCACGGGGGCCGGGGAGCACCGCCTCGTGGTCGCCATGCACCACATCGTGTCGGACGGTTGGTCGCTGCGCGTGCTGGTCGAATCGTTTGCAGAGCGCTACCGCGCCCGCCATGCGGGCGAGGGCGCCCCCGTGGAGTCCGTTGCCGCGCTGCAGTACACCGACTACGCCCTCTGGCAGCGCCAGTGGATGGAGGCCGGCGAGAAGGACCGCCAGCTCGCTGTCTGGCGCGCCCGCCTGGGCGGTGAGCAGCCGGTGCTGCAGTTGCCCGCGGAGCATCCGCGCCGCGCCGATGGCCGCTACCGGGCGGCCGTGCATGCCTGGGACCTGCCCGCGGACCGCGTGCGGGCGCTGCGCTCGGCGGCGCAGGCGCGCGGCATCACCCCGTTCATGGCGCTGCTCGCGGCCTTCCAGGCGGCCCTGTACCGCTGGAGCGGCCAGCAGGACGTGCGCGTGGGCGTGCCGGTGGCCAACCGTGGCCGCGTGGAGACCGAGGGGCTGGTCGGCCTGTTCGTGAACACCCAGGTGCTGCGCCTGCAGATCGACGGCCGCATGCCGCTGTCCGCCGCGCTGGACGCGGTGCGCGAAGCCGCCCTGGAGGCCCAGGCCCACCAGGACCTGCCCTTCGACCAACTGGTCGAGGCGCTGCAGCCCGGCCGCAGCCTGGCCGCGCCGCCGCTGTTCCAGGTGATGTTCAACTACCAGCAGCACGACCACCGCGCCCTGGGCGAGCTGCCGGGCCTGGCGCTCGAGCGCTGGGACATCCCGGGCCAGACCGCCCAGTTCGAGCTCATCCTGGCTGCCGTGGAAGACGGGCAGGGCGGACTGCGCCTGGAGTTCCACTACGCCCGCGAACTGTTCGAAGCCGGCACGGTGCGCCGCATGGCGGGCCACTACGAGGCCGTGCTCGCGGCCGTGCTGCAGGCGCTGGAAGGCACCGGCGACCCGTGCGTGGGCGACGTGCCCCTGCTGGCCGGTGGCGAGGCGCGCCAGCTGCACGAGTGGGGCGACTGCCCGCGCGCGCAGCCCCATGCCGGGCCCGTGCACCGCCTGTTCGAGCGCATGGCGCGGCGGCAGCCCGATGCGGTGGCCGTGGAGGCCGGGGACGCCGCCTGGAGCTACCGCGCGCTGGACCGCCGTGCCAACCACCTCGCGCATCGCATCACCGCGCTGGGCGCCGGGCCGGAGCGGCGCATCGGTGTCGCGCTGTCGCGCTCGCCCGAACTGGTGGCGGCCCTGCTGGCCGTCCTCAAGGCGGGCGCGGCCTTCGTGCCGCTGGACCCGGCCTATCCGGCCGAGCGCCTGGCCCACATGGCGCGCGACAGCGGCATGGCGCTGCTGCTCACCGAAAGCGCCCTGGCCGGGCGCATCCCGCTGCCGCCCGGCGTGGCCTGCATCGCCTGCGACGACGAACCCGGCGCCTGTGACGCGGGGCCCGATGTGCCGGTGGGCCCGCGCCAACTGGCCTATGTGATCTACACCTCCGGCTCCACCGGCCTGCCCAAGGGCGTGCTGGTGGAGCACGGCCCCTTCGCGGCCCACTGCGTGGACACCGCCGCCTGCTACGAGATGGGGCCGGGCACGCGCGAACTGCACTTCCTCTCGTTCGCCTTCGACGGCGCGCACGAGCGGCTGTTCACCGGGCTCGCCTGCGGGGCCGCCGTGGTGCTGCGCGACGACACCCTCTGGACCGCCGAAGAAACCCTGGAGGCCCTGCGCGTGCGCGGCATCACGCACGCGGGCTTTCCGCCGGCCTACCTGGGGCAGCTGGCCGACTGGGCCGGGCGGGCAGGGGGCGATGCGCCCGCGCTGGAGCTGATCTCCTTCGGCGGCGAAGCCATGCCGCGCGAAGGCTTCGACGCCGTGCGCCGCCACCTGCGGCCGCGCCTGCTCATCAACGGCTACGGGCCCACCGAGGCCGTGGTCACGCCCATGCTCTGGAAGGTGGATGCGCTCGCATCCTTCCCCCAGGCCTACGCGCCCATCGGCCAGCCGATGCCGGGCCGCACCGCCCACGTGCTGGATGCCGACCTGCAGCCCGTGCCGCGCCACGTGCCGGGCGAGTTGTACCTGGGCGGCTCGGGCCTGGCGCGCGGCTACGGCGGACGGCCGGGCCTGACGGCGGAGCGTTTCGTGGCCGATCCCTTCGGCAGCGGCGGGCGCCTGTACCGCACCGGCGACCGGGTGCGCTGGCGCGAGGACGGCCAGCTCGAATACCTGGGCCGCACGGACCACCAGGTGAAGGTGCGGGGCTTCCGCATCGAGCCGGGCGAGATCGAGGCCGCGCTGCGGGCCGCGCCGGGCGTGGGCGAGACCGTGGTCGTGGCGCGCGAAACCGCGCAGGGCACGCGGCTGGTCGCCTATGTCGCCCCGGTGCCGTCATCCGTGCCGGCGACACGGGCCGGTGCCGCGCCGGACGAAGGCGCCCTGCGCGCGCACCTGGAGCGCAGCCTGCCGGACTACATGGTCCCTTCGGTCATCGTCGTGCTCGACCGCCTGCCCACGGGCCCCGGCGGCAAGGTGGACCGCAAGGCGCTGCCCGAGCCGCCCGAGGCCGCGGCCGCCCAGGCGGGCGGGGCGCCGCGCGGCGAAGCCGAACAGGCCGTCGGCCGCGTCTGGTGCGAGGTGCTGGGCCGCGCCGCGGTGGGCCGCGGCGACAACTTCTTCGAACTGGGCGGCGATTCCATCCTCAGCCTGCAGATCGTGGCCCGGCTGCGGCTGGCCGGCTGGCGTGCCACGCCGCGCCAGCTGTTCGAGCGGCAGACCATCGCCCAGCTCGCGGCCGCCATCGAGCGCCTGCCTTCCGGCGAGGCACGGCCCGCCGGCCCGGCGCGCGGCGAGGTGCCGCTGCTGCCGTTCCAGCGCGACTTCTTCGCCATGCCGATGCCGGCGCGCCACCACTGGAACCAGGCCGTGCTGCTGCGCAGCCCCGCTCCGTTGCAGGCGCAGGCCCTGCGCGGCGCGCTGCGCGCGGTGGCGCAGCGGCACGATGCGCTGCGCCTGCGCTTCACGCGGCAGCAGGGCGCGGCAGGGGAGGTGTGGACGCAGCACTACGAGGACACCGCCACGGCCCTGTCCGGATGGGACGACGTGCTGTGGATGCGCGCGGCGGACGGCCCCGCGCAGCTCAGCGCGCTGTGCGAGCAGGCGCAGTGCAGCCTCGACCTGGAGCGCGGCCCGCTGCTGCGCGCCGTCGCCGTCGCCCTGCCGGGCGGGGATGCGCGGCTGCTGCTCGTCATCCACCACCTCATCGTCGATGGGGTGTCCTGGCGCATCCTGCTGGACGACCTGCAGCAGGCCTATGCCCGCTGCCTCGCGGGCGCGCCGGCCGCGCTGCCGCCGGCCTCCAGCGGCCTCGGCGAATGGGCCGCCGTGCTGCAGCGCTACGGGCAGGACCACGCCGACGAGCTGGCGCACTGGGCCGCCCTGGCCGGCTGCCCGGCGGAGCTGCCCTGCGCGCGGCCCGAAGGCCCGCGCACCGCGGCCCAGCAGCAGTCCGTCTCCATCCGCCTGGACCGGCGCGCCACCGGGGCCTTCCTCGCGCAGGCGCCCGCCGCCTACCGCACCCAGGCCAACGACCTGCTGCTCACCGCCCTCGCGCGCGCGCTGTGCCGCTGGAGCGGCCACGACCGCGTGCTGGTGGACATCGAAGGCCATGGCCGCGAAGACCTCGATCCCGCGGTGGACCTGTCGCGCACCGTGGGCTGGTTCACCTCGCTCTATCCCGTGGCGCTCGACGCACGGGGGGCGCTGGGCGATGCCGTGCGGCGCGTGAAGGAAACCCTGCGCGCCGTGCCCCGCCACGGCGTGGGCCATGGCGCGCTGCGCCACTTCGGCACGCCGGAGCAGCGCGAAGCCCTGCAGGCGCTGCCGCGCGCGCACGTGGTGTTCAACTACCTGGGCCAGTTCGACGGACGGCCGCAGGAAGGCGCGGGCGGCTGGACGCTGGCGCCCGAACCGGCCGGCCCCGCCGTGGACGGCGGCGCCCCGCTCACGCACGAGTTCACCGTCAACGGCCGCGTGCTCGCGGGCGAGCTGTCGATGGACGTGTTGTTCAGCGGCGCGCGCCACGATGCCGCCGCGGTGCGCGGCTGGATGGCGGATTTCGAGCGCGAGCTGCGCGCGCTGATCGACCACTGCGCGCAGGCGCCGCAGGGCGCCACCCCCTCGGATTTCCCGCTCGCGGGGCTGGACCAGGCGGGCCTGGACGCGCTCGGGCTGGACTGGGCACAGGTGGAAGACCTGTACCCGTTGTCGCCCCTGCAGGCGGGCCTCGTTTTCCAGACCCTGCTGGACCCGGATGCGGCCGCCTACCGCAACCAGCTGCGCATCGACTTCCGCCACCTCGACGCAGGCCGGCTGCGCACCGCCTGGGAGGCGGCCTTCGGGCGCCACGCGGCGCTGCGCAGCGGCGTGCTGGCCGAGGGCGCCCGGCCCCTGCAGTGGGTGGCCCGGGCCGGCAGGCTGCCGTGGCGCGAGATCGACGCACGCGGTGAAATCGATGTGGCTGCCCGCCTGGACGCGGTGGCGCAGGAGGAACTGGCCGCCGGGTTCCCGGGCATGCAGCCGCCGCTCATCCGCTTCGCGCTGGTGCGCACCGGCGAGCATGGCTACCACTTCATCTGGACCATGCACCACGTGCTGCTGGACGGCTGGAGCACCTCGCAGCTCATGGCCGAAGTGCTGCGCCACTATGCCGGCGAGCCCGACGCGGCGCCGGCCGCCCGCTATGGCGACTACATCCGCTGGATCCAGCACCGCGACGCCGGGGCGGACCGGGCCTGGTGGACCGGGGCGCTGGGCGGCGTGGAAGAGCCGACCCTCCTGGCCCGGTGCCTGCCGCGCGCTGCGCCTGCGGAGCCTTCTGCGCGGGGCGAGGGCGCCGCGGGGCTGGAAGCCGGTGAGGCAAGGACCTCCTTCACGGAGCAGGAAACCGCGCGCCTGCAGGCCTTCGCGCGGCGCGAGCGCATCACCCTCAACACGCTGGTGCAGGCGGCCTGGGCCCTGGTGCTGCAGCGCCATGCCGGGCAGGAAACGGTGGTGTTCGGCACCACCGTGGCCGGCCGCCCGGCGGAGCTGCCGGACGCCGAGCGCGCGGTGGGCCTGTTCATCAACACGCTGCCCATGGCCTGCACTCCCCGTTCCGGCGCGTTGGTGGGCGACTGGCTGCGGGAACTGCAGGCGCAGGGCCTGCGCATGCGCGAACACGAGCACA
The DNA here is from genome assembly GCF_900100305.1 of Paracidovorax citrulli. GTDB lineage: Bacteria > Pseudomonadota > Gammaproteobacteria > Burkholderiales > Burkholderiaceae_C > Paracidovorax > Paracidovorax citrulli. Next base: position 32,666 of record NZ_FNEY01000032.1, read on the forward strand.
CGCCGCTCTACGACATCCAGCGCTGGATGGGCACGGATGCCGCCGGGCTCTTCGATACGCTGCTGGTGTTCGAGAACTATCCCGTCGATGGCGCCCTGCACGCACTGCCGGCAGGGCTGGAGGCCGAGGTGGTCGCGCAGCGCGAGGAAACGCACTACCCGGTCACGCTGCTGGCGCTGCTCGAGCCCGTGCTGACGCTGCAGCTGCGGCACGACCCCCGGCGGATCGACGCCGCCGCGGCCGGGAGGCTGGCGGACCAGCTGGTGCGCGGACTGCGCGCGCTGGCGGAGGATGCCGGCCGGGCGCTGGGTTCGCTGGATGTGCTGGCCCCGGCGGACATCCACCAGGCCCCGGCCTCCGCGGTGGTGGACGGCCACGACACGATCCACCGCCTGTTCGAGCGCCAGGCCCGCCTGCGCCCCGATGCCGTCGCGCTGCGCTTCGAGGACGATGCGCTGACCTACGGCGAGCTGGACCGCCGCGCCAACCGGCTGGCGCACCGGCTGCGCGCCGCGGGCGCCGGGCCGGAAGCCCGCGTCGGCGTCGCGCTCGGCCGGGGGCTCGACCTGGTGGTGTCGCTGCTGGCCGTGCTCAAGTCCGGGGCGGCCTATGTCCCGCTGGACCCCGACTATCCCCCGGAGCGGATCGCCTACATGGCGGGCGACAGCGGCATGGCCTGCGTGGTCACGCAGGACGGCCTGTGGGATGCCTCGCCGCTGCCCGCGGGCCTGGCCGTGGTGGATCCCCGGTGCGACGCCGGCGCCTGGCCCGACACGCCGCCGGATGCGGCGGTGCATCCCGACCACCTCGCCTACGTGATCTACACCTCGGGCTCCACCGGGCGGCCCAAGGGGGCGCAGCTGTGCCATCGCCAGGTGGTGCGGCTGCTGCGCGGCACCGACGGATGGTTCCGCTTCGGCCCCGAGGACGTCTGGACGCTGTTCCACTCCTGCGCGTTCGATTTCTCCGTGTGGGAACTCTTCGGCGCGCTCTGCACGGGCGGGCAGCTGGTCATCGTCCCGTACTGGGTGAGCCGTTCCCCGCAGGACTTCCTGGCGTTGCTGCGCATGCGGCGCGTGACCGTGCTCAACCAGACGCCGTCGGCCTTCGGGCAACTGGTGGGCCTGCCCGCCACCTATGAACCGCCGCCGGCCGGCATGCCGGAGCTGTCGCTGCGCGTGGTCATCTTCGGCGGCGAAGCCCTCGACCCGCAGCGCCTGCGGCCCTGGATCGCGCATTTCGGCGATGCGCGGCCGGAGCTGGTCAACATGTACGGCATCACCGAAACCACGGTGCACGTCACCTGGCGGCGCATCACCCGGGCCGACCTGCAGCCGCAGCGCAGCCCGGTCGGCACGGCGATTCCCGACCTCGGCCTGTTCGTGCTCGACGCGGACCTGCGGCCCGTGCCGCCCGGGGTGCCGGGCGAGCTGTTCGTCAGCGGCGCGGGCCTCGCGCGCGGCTACCTGCGCCAGCCCGCGCTGACCGCGCAGCGCTTCGTCGCGCATCCCTCGCCGAGCACTCCCGGGGAACGCCTCTACCGCACCGGCGACCGCGTGCGCCGGGGCGAGGACGGCGAACTGGAGTACCTGGGCCGGGTGGACCACCAGGTGAAAGTGCGCGGCTTCCGCATCGAGCCGGGCGAGATCGAAACCCGGCTCCTGGCGCAGCCGGAAGTGCGCGAGGCCGTCGTGGTGGCGGAGCAGGGGCCGGGGGGCGCGCGCCTGGTCGCCCACGTGAGCGCCCAGCCCGGCCTCGCGATCGACGTCGCCCTGCTGCGCGATCGCCTCGGGGAGTCCCTGCCGGACTACATGGTGCCCGCCGCGGTGCTGGTGTCGGGCGGGCTGCCCCTCACGCCCAACGGCAAGGTGGACCGCCGGGCCCTGCCGTCGGCCGCCCAGGCCCTGAATGGCGCCGGCACGCCGGGCGAGCCGCCGCGCGACGGCGTGGAGGCGGCCCTGGCCGCGCTCTGGCGCGAGGTGCTGCAGACCGATGCCATCGGCCGGCACGACCACTTCTTCGAGCGGGGCGGGCACTCGCTGCTGGCGGTGCAGCTCGTCGCCGCCATCCAGCGGTCCTGGGGGCGCACCGTGGCGCTGCGCACCGTGTTCGAGGTGCCGGTGCTCGCCGACCTCGCCGCGCGCCTCGCGGCCGACGGCGCGGTACCGCAGGCGGATGGCGCCGCCGCGGCCGACGACCCGGCCCGGCGCATCGACGCCCTGCTGGGCGAGCTGGAACTCTGAATCACGAACGGGAAAGACGACCATCGCATGACCACCGAAATGCACGAGCTCTCGCGCCGCTTCGCGGCCCTCACCCCTGACAAGCGCCAGGTGTTCCTGGAGCGGCTGCGTGCCAGCGGCATCGGCTTCGAGGCGCTGCCCGTGGTGCCCAGGGCCGCCGCCGGCGAAGCCCCCATGGCCTATGCCCAGCGGCCCCTGTGGCTCGCCTGGCAGCGCGATCCCGCCTCGCCCGCCTACAACCTCGCCGGCCGCATCGCGCTGCCCGGCTCGCCGGATGCCGCCGCGGTGCACCGCGCCCTGGCCACGCTGGTGGCGCGCCACGCCGCGCTGCACACCTGCTTCGGCTGCGACGCGCAGGACCAGCCGGTGCAGCGGGAGGACCCGCAGCAGCGCTTCGGCTGGTCGGTGCGCGAATGGAGCATGCCGCGCGACCAGGCGCAGCAGGCCCTGGCCGCGCAGGCACAGGCCTTCGCCATGGAACCCTTCGACCTGGAGCGCGGCCCCGTCTTCCGCGCCTGCCTGCACGTCTTCCCCGAAGGCGCGCCCGAGCTGGTGCTCTGCGTGCACCACATCGCGGCCGACGGGCAGTCCATCGGGCTGCTGCTGTCCGAATTGCGCGCGCTGCTCGCCGCACCGGGCGAAGCGGCGCCAGCCCCGGCGGCGCCGGGCGCGGCAGCGCTGGGCTATGCGGATTACGCCGCCTGGCAGCGCCACTGGATGGAAGCCGGGGAGCTGCAGCGCCAGATCGGCCACTGGCGCGAACGCCTGCGCGACGCGCCGCTGGCGACCGCGCTGCCGCTGGACCGGCCGCGCACCGCCCGGCGCGGCACGCAGGGCGGCATGGTCCATGCGGTGCTGGACGAGTCCGTGTCCGCCTCGCTGCGCGCGCTGGGCCGCGCGCATGCGGCCTCGCCCTACCTGGTGTGCCTGTCCCTGCTCGGGCTGCTGCTGCACCGCCTGGGCGGCCAGGACGACCTGTGCATCGGCGTGCCCACCACCACGCGCGACCGGCCCGAACTGGCCGGCGTGGTGGGGCATTTCACCAACGTGCTGGTGCTGCGGCTGCAGGCCGACCGGGCCTGGACCTTCGCGCGGTGGCTGGAGCACGTGCGCGACCGCTTCGTCGAGGCCAAGGCGCACCAGGAAGTGCCGCTGGACATGCTGGTGGATGCGCTCCCGGTGCCGCGCGTACCCGGCCTGCATCCGCTGTTCCAGGTCAAGTCCACCCAGCAGCAGGCCGCCCCGCGCGGGGCGCGGCAGCCGGCCGCGGCGGCCGGAAGCATCCCGGTGGACGAGGTGCATTTCGACCTGAGCGTGGATGTGCTGGACGATGGCGACACCCTCTCGTTCGGCATCGCCTACGCGGCCGACCTGTTCGACCACGGCACCATCCTGCGCCTGGCCGACGGGCTGCGCCTGCTGGCGCGGCAGGCGGCCGACGGCGGCATCCCGGCCATCGGCCAGGCGGCCCTGCCGCCCGTGCCGGAGCTGCGCGGCGAAAACACCGCATGGCCCTGCGCCACCGTGCTGGACGCCTTCGCCGCCGCCGCGCGGCGCGATCCCGCGGCCCCGGCCATCGCCGCGGGCGGCCGCACGATCGCCTACGCGGAACTCGACCGCGCGAGCGCCGCATGGGCGCAGCGCCTGCAGGCCCACGGCATCCGCGCGGAAGACCGCGTGGCCGTGTGCCTGGAGCGCGGCCCCGAATTCGTGCTGGCCTGGCTCGCGGCGATGCGGGCGGGGGCCGTCTGCGTGCCGCTGGACCCGGCGCTGCCGCGCACCCGGCGCGACGAGCTGCTGCGCGATTGCGGCGCCGTCCTGCTGATCGGCGATTTCCCGCATCCCCCGGAAGGCGTGCCGCGGTGGCGCGTGGATTTCGGTGCGTCCGGCACGGCGGACACCGAGCCGCCACCTTCGATCCGCCCGCTGGACCCCTCGCAGGGCGCCTACATGATCTACACCTCCGGCTCCACCGGGCGGCCCAAGGGCGTGGTCGTGCCCCACGGCGCGCTGGCGAACTACGCCCAGGGCGTGCTCCAGCGCCTGGATGCGGGCCCGGGCCGCTGCTTCGCGATGGTCTCCACCGTGGGCGCGGACCTGGGGCATACCGCGCTCTTCGGCGCGCTGTGCTCGGGCGGCTGCCTCTACCTGCCTTCCCCGGCCGAGGCGTTCGATCCGGATGCGTTCGCGGCCGGCATGGAGCGCTGCGGCGCCGACGTGCTGAAGATCGTCCCCAGCCACCTGCGCGGCCTGCTGAATGCGCGCCACCCCGCCGCGGCGCTGCCGCGCCATACCCTGGTGCTGGGCGGCGAGACGGCCGACGATGAACTGCTGCGCACCGTGCGCGCGCTGCGCCCGGGCCTGCGCATCCTCAACCACTACGGCCCCACCGAAACCACGGTGGGCGTGCTCACCCATGCCGCCGCGCCGCCGGACGAGGGCCCGCGCGGGTTCACCGCGCTGCCGCTGGGCCGGCCCCTGCCGGGCATCCGGGCCCACGTGCTGGACGCCCGCCTGGAGCCCGTGCAGCCCGGCATGCCCGGCGAGCTGTACCTGGCCGGGCGCGGGCTCGCGCGCGGCTATGCCGGCCGGCCCGGCACCACGGCGGAACGGTTCGTCGCCTCGCCCTTCGAGGCCGGCGCGCGCCTCTACCGCACGGGCGACCGCGTGCGGCTGCGCGGCGACGGGGTGCTGGAATTCCTCGGTCGCGCGGACGACCAGGTCAAGATCCGCGGATGGCGCGTGGAGCCCGCGGAGGTCGCCCAGCGCCTGCGCGAGTGCGCCGGCGTGGCCCATGCGGTGGTGGTCGCGCGGGCCCGCGAAACCGATGGCGCCATGGCGCTGCATGCCTATGTGGTGCCCGCCGATGCCCATGTGCTGGCCGATCCCGGCGCGCTGGCGGCGCAACTGCTCGCGCAGTTGCAGGCGCAGTTGCAGGCGGCGCTGCCGGCCTGGATGGTGCCGGACCACATCCTGCCCATCGCCGCGCTGCCGCTCACGCCCAACGGCAAGCTCGACCGCCGTGCCCTGCCGCTGCCCGCCGCCGCGCCCGAAGAGGCCGCCCGCGGAGCGCCCCCGCGCGGCCCCCTGGAAGAAGCGATCGCGAAGGTGTGGAGCGAGGTGCTGCGCGTCGATCACGTCGGCCGCGACGACAGCTTCCACGCGCTCGGCGGCGATTCCATCCTGTGCCTGAAGCTGGTCGCCCGCCTGCGCAGGCAGGTGCCGGGCGGCGCGCAGGCGAGCCTGGCCGATGTCATGCAGTCGCCCACGCTCGCGCACCTGGCGCAGCGGCTGCGCGAACGCTTCGAGGGCGCGCACGACGCGGTCTGCCTGCAGGACGAAGGCAGCGGCGTGCCGCTCTACTGCCTGCCCGGCATGGTGGTGAACACGCGCGAGTTCCTGCCGCTGGCCGAGGCGCTGCGTGGGGAGCGCGCCGTGCACGCCTTCGTGAGCCACGTGTACACGCGGCAGCGCTGGCGCGGGTTCGCGGTGGAGGCCCTCGCGGCCGAGTACGCGGACTTCATCGCGGCCACCGCCGCGGGCGGGCGGTGCGCCCTGCTGGGCTGGTCCTCCGGCGGCGACCTGGCCGTCGAGACCGCACGGCGCCTGCAGGGCCGCGTGGAGGTCGCCTTCACCGCGCTGGTGGACGTGCACCGCACGGAGCCCCTGCGCGCCGGCCGGCCGCTGTCCGCGGCCGAGCGCGCGCAGGCGCAGGCCCGGCTGGACGCCTGGCTGGCCGCCTCCACCATGGCCGACCGCTGGCGCGGGCTGCTGGAGCGCATGCATGCCGACGAACGCGACGGCGTGCTGCAGCAACTGCTCGATGCCCCGCAGCCCCTGCCGCTGGACGGCGAAGGCGAGGACAGCCACGAATACCTGCTCTGGACCACGCTCGACAAGCGCGTGCAGGCCTGCCGGCACACGCCCGCCTGCGACGGCCTGCCGGTCCACCTCTTCCAGGCGGGCCGCTCGGTGGAAGAGGGCGGGGCGCTGCGCGACTGGTCCGCGATCGCGGACGTGCGCGGCGTGCAGGTCGTGGAAGGCGCGGGCCACCTGGACATCATCCGCCAGCCCGCCTTCATCGGGGCCCTGCGCGAGGCGCTGCGCGCGGCCGACCGCGCCCCGCGCGCATGAAACAAAAGCAGGCGCCCGAAAGCGCCTGCCGGCCTTACCAGCGGTACGTGGCCGTGGCCACCACCCGGCGCGGATCGCCGTAGTAGCAGTTGCCGTACTGGTCGCAGTTGCCGATGTACGTCTTGTCGCCCAGGTTGCGCACGTTCAGCGCGAAGGTCCAGCGGTCGATGTCGTAGCCGATCATCGCGTCGAACACGGTGAAGGACGGCACCTTCGCCGGCGCGGCGTCCAGGTCGCCGTGGTTGGAGCCGGTGTAGCGCGCGCCCAGGCCCACCTTGATGCGGTTCGCGAACCGGTAGTCCACCCACAGCGCCGCGGCGTTGCGCGACACCGCCGTGAGCGGCTTGCCGATCTCGCGGCCCGTGCTGCTGGCCGTGATCTTCGCCGTGGGCGTGTAGGTGTAGGAGCCCACCACGTTCAGGCGCGGCATCAGCTCGGCCGAGGCTTCCAGCTCCAGGCCGCGCACCTGGATCTCGCCGGTCTGGCGCGGCACGAAGTTGTCGTCCGCGGTCAGGTAGTTCTTGCGGCGCAGGTCGAAAATGGCGGCGCTGTAGCGCTGCTTGCCGCCCTCGGGCTGGTAGCGCACGCCGGCCTCGTACTGGCGGCCGGTCTCGGGCTTGAACGGCTGGCCCGTGGCCGGGTTGCGCATGGCCGTGGGCACGAACGATTCGGTATAGCTCACGTACGGCGCCCAGCCGCTCTCGGCCAGGTAGGTCAGGCCCGCGCGCTTCGTCGCCTTGTGTTCCGACACCCTGGTCCGGCTGCCGTCCAGCCGGCTGTCCGCATCGCTGGTGGCGCGGTCGTAGCGCGCGCCCAGCGTGAGCACCCAGCGGTCGCGCCACTTGATCTGGTCCTGCAGATAGAAGCCGGTCTGCGCGAGCGTGGCGACGCCGTCATACCACGGCGCGGGCAGCTGCACCGCGCCGCCATACACGGGGTTGTAGATGTCGAGCGGGCTCGCGGAGCCGCCGCTATAGCTGACCTGGTCGATGCGGGTGCGCTGGTATTCCAGCCCGGCCAGCACGGTGTGCTGCACGTCGCCCGAGCGCAGGCGCGCTTCCAGCTGGTTGTCGAGGTTCAGCGCGTGGATGCGCTCGTTGCTGCCCGACACCGTGCGCCGCAGCGTGGAGAAATTCGCCGGATCGCGCGGGTTCGCCGGGTTCACGGTGATGAAGTTGCGGCCCTGCACCGCGGTGTAATCCACCTCGAGGCGGCCGTAGCGCGCGTTCTGCCGCACGGTGAAGGCATCATCGATGCGGTGCTCGAACAGGTAGCCGATCATCGCGGTGTCCATGTCGAAGCGGTTGTAGCCCGGCTCCCCGGCGAACAGGTCGCTCGGGATGGTGGTGCCGATGGCCGTCGGCACCAGCGAACCCACGGCCGGCCGCGTGCGCGAGTACACCCCGGCGCGGGTGCGGCCGAACTGCGACAGCACGGTCAGGCTGGTGTCGCCGGAGGGCTTCCAGGTGAAGGCCGGGGCGATGAAGGTGCGGTCGTCCTTCATGTCGCCCGCCGGCAGCTCGGCATCGCGCGTGAGCGCGGTCAGGCGGTAGAGCAGCTTGCCATCCTCGCGCAGCGGGCCGGACACGTCGGCCGCGATCTGGCGGCGCCCGTGGTCGCCGATCTGCACCTGCACCTCGCGCAGCGGCTCGGCCGTCGGGCGCTTGCTCACGGCGTTCACCAGCCCGCCCGGGCCGCTCATGCCGTACAGCACCGACGCCGGCCCGCGCAGCAGTTCGATCCGCTCGGCCCCATAGCTCTCCACGGGCCAGATGCCCCAGTTGCCGTTGTTGCGCAGCGGCATGCCGTCCAGGTAGAAGCCCGGCGAATAGGCATCGAAGCCGCGCAGCGAGATCCAGTCGTAGCGCGAGTCCGCGCCGAAGCGCGTCGGGATCACGCCCGGCGAGTAGCTGAGCGCGTCCTTCACCGTGCGCGCGCCCTGCGCCTCCATCAGGTCCGCCGGGATCACCGAGATGGACTGCGGCGTCTCGATCAGGGGGGTGTCCGTCTTGGTGGCGGTCGCGCTGCGGCGTGCCGTGTAGCCGTTCACCCGGCCCGTGGCGCTCTCCCCGGCGCCGCCGGTCACCGTGACCGTGGGCAGCGTGGTGGAGCCGGCGGAGGCCTCCTGCGCCCCCGCCAGCGGGGTGGACAGCACGGCCGCGGTGCCGAAGGCCGCGGTGATGGAAGCGTGCAGCAGGCGCTGCCGCGCAGGCCTCGCGGCGAAAACATGGCGCATCGGAAAACCCCCTTCAGAAATGGAATAGGTGCAGAAGTGTGCAATGCATGCGAATTGTAATGAGAATGTTTCTTATTAACCAGTCTGCAGTTACGTTTTTCCGTGACTGCTCAGCTCCGCGGCATCCACAGGCCGTCGTAGAAGTAGTGCTCGCGCAGCAGCATCACCAGTTGCGCGCGCTTGTGCGGCAGGTCGAACTCCTTGACCTTCGCGTAGCCGGACTTGTCGAGGTTGCGGATCTGCTGATGGTGGTCGATGCGCGGCTCGCCCAGGATGCGCTGCGTGCGCGCATCGCACAGGAACAGGTAGTGCGAGATCGAGGTGAGCCAGGCGGTGGCGAAGGCCTTGCCCCGGAACGCCGGCTCCCCGACCAGCACATGCCAGCCGCGGTCGTAGTCGTGCGCGTCGTAGAAGGGCGCGATGCGGCTCTCCTTGGTCCAGTACGCCTCGAAATACGCGAACGGCTCGCCATCCAGGCTGGCGATCATCGAATGCATGTGCGGATCGCGGGCTATCCCCTCCAGGTAGGCGCGGTGCTTCTGCAGGTCGCCTTCTTCTTCCCAGATCACCGCCACGTCGGGGTCGTTCATCCAGCGGTTGAAGCGCGGCAGGTCTTCGTCGATCTCCAGGCTGCGGAAGGTGAACGTGCGCCCGAGCCACGGGATATAGCGCTGGTAGAGCAGCCCGTGCGGCTTCGGCGCGCGGCGAGGGTGGTAGCGGCCCTCCGTCAGCGCGAAGCGCTGCGCCATCGGCGGCGGCACCCCGGGCCGCCAGAGCCCGGGCTGCTGCCACAGCGTGTCCCGGCAGGCGCGCCAGATGCCGTCCGCCGCCGGTAGCACCACGCCCGCCTCCGCCAGCGCGGCCAGGGCCTGGGGGTCGGCAGGATGCATGGCCAGGTCCCTGCATTCCGGGTGCGCGGCAAAGGCGGCGTCCAGCGCCGCGAGCCCGTGCGCTGCCGGCGCCGGCCGGGCACCCTCCGTAGCGGGCCGGAGCACGAGGTCGCCGCCGTGCCCGGACAGCGTCCAGTGCGATGCCGTCTCCGCCGGCCCGCCCTCCACCTGCAGGGAGGCGCCGTCGATGCGCACCGCATGCGCCTGCCCGCCTGCATAGGACAGGAAAGAGGACAGGAAAGGCCGGCCGGCGGCGGCCTGGGTGTCCGCAGCAGCGGAGGAAGGGGAAGAAGTCGGGGTATGGGGCGTGGCGAATTTCACGGTCTGTCTCCTGTTCGTCCTCAAAGGTGGAATGGCGAAGCGGGCCTAGGCGCGCCCGACAGGTGCGGGGCCAGCAGCTGCAGGCCCTGGTGGAGCGCGGGGAACAGGCTGCGGTGGAAGTTGTTCCAGCGCAGCTGCAGGATCGTGTCGGCCGGGTCGATCGGCGTGCCCAGCACGTCGTAGATGACCTCGCCCGAGTCGATCCCGTCATCGACGTAGTGCAGCGACGCACCGGTCCGCAGGATCGGCGTGACCGGCTCCGTGGCCATGCGCTGCCAGTCGGTCACGCGCTCGCCGCGGGCTCCGTGCAGGGCGTCCAGCGTGGCGTGCGCGCCGCGGCGCCGGTAGGGCGACTCCAGCCGGGTGATGCCCGGGTGGATGTTCACGATGCGGCGGTGGAACGGCGCGCCGGGCTGCACCAGCGCATCCAGGATGACCAGCAGGCCGTCGAGCACCACGATGTCGGCCTCCAGCGATTCCAGCGTGCGCTGCAGCGCGGCCTCGAAAGCCTGCTTGCCGGCCGCGCGGCCCGGATCGGCCAGGGGCAGGCGGCGGTACTCCGACGGCACGGGCCGCAGCAGGTCGCGCAGCTTGCGGTCCTGGGTGGCGAGTTCGTGCGGAAAGATCCAGCGCTCGCCCGGCGTGCATGCGAAGCCGTAGCCGTTCAGCGCCGCGCGGTCCCGCGGCGATTGCGGGTCGTCGTCGAACACGATGCCTTCCAGGGAGTAGGCCTCCCCGAGCGGCGTGGTGTCGAGCGCGTGCGCCAGGTATTCGAGCGGGGAGGGCATGTAGCGCCGCCCGCCGCGGTAGTCGATGAACTGGCCGGCCTGGTCGGCGGCCGCGTTGCGCAGGGACAGTATGTAAACGAGCTTGGCCTGTGGCATGGAAGGGCAGGGGTTGGAGGTCGGAACGTTCTGGAAAAAAAGAGTGGATCGCGCAGCGCCGCGGTGGAGTGCCTGCATGCCGCTTCAGCCCGGGCCCGCCGGCTGCGCCGCGTCCGGTGCATCGGCACAGGCATCCGGCCTGCGCCCGGCCGGCGGTGCGCGGTGCCGCGGGTCCAGCGGGCAGCGGCCGCAGTAGCCTTCGCCCGGCAGGCGGTAGTACAGGCAGCACTCGCGGTGCAGCGCCACGGATTCGGTGCCCTGCGCGGTGGCCATCGCCACCACGCGGCGCGGGCGGCACAGCGGATTGGCACGCGGCCCGCCGTCGTCGGGCCATAGGGGCGCCTGCAGCAGGTCGGCGGCGTCCTGCGCGATGGCGGGCTGCTGCGGCGCGAGCCGCACCGCCTGCTCCAGCACCGCTTCCAGGTGCCGCGCCGCATTGCTCCACAGCACCTTCTGCGGCACGCGCGCCACCTGCTCCAGGGCCGCGAACAGCGGCGCCCAGTGCTGCCAGACCAGCGGCGCATAGCGCTGCGCGGCGGGGGCGCCCGGCAGTGCGGTGCCGATGCCGCCCAGGTAAATGCCACGCACCCGCCCGTCCGCGGCCAGGTCCAGGCACAGTCCCTCCAGGTCCACGGGAAACACATGCCCCAGCACGCTCGCGGCGGCGGCCACCGGCGGCACCAGCACGCCCAGGGTGTCCAGCACCCAGGCCGACGCGGCCGCGCGCAGGTCCTTCGCCGCCGGCCCCTGCAGTCCCCACACCGCGGCGGCGTACCGGCGCAGCAGGGCCTCCAGCTGTGGCGGCTCGAGCAGCCGCGCGCCCGGCCACGCGCCCCCGGGCGCGGGCCCGGCATGCAGCCGCTGCGCGAGCGGCGCGAGCGCGCCGGGAAAAAGCGGCCGCAGCACATCGATCATGGCGCGCGGCGGACGGGAAGTGAGAGGGGCGCGAAGGCGCAGTGCATTCCAGTGTGACGATCCTGCGCGCCGCTTGTTCATCCGCCTTCCGCGCGGCGGCGTGGAACCCCCTGCGCATGAACATCCCCGCGCCCGCAGCGTCTTTGGAGCAGGCGTCCCGCCTTGCAACCCAGCCCCCGACGGGCGGAAAGAGATCTTGCGCATGACTGCAGCCCCCGCTCCGCGTGCCCCGGCTTCCGAGGTGGCGCGGCTCCTCCGGCCCTTCCTCCCGTGGATCGCACTCTCCACCGTGTGCGGCCTGGCCGCCGGCATCGCCACCGTGCTGCTGCTGCGCACGGTCAACGAAGTGCTGCACAGCGACGGCGGCATGTCCGGCGGCCTGCTGTGGACCTTCGTCGCCCTGTGCGCCGCCGCGCTCTTCGGGCGCCTGGCGGCCGACGTGTCCACCAACTACGTCGGCCAGAAACTGGTGGCGCAGGTGCGCGTCGGCCTGGCCCGGAAAATCCTGTCGGCCCCCATCGACGCGCTGGAGCGCTACCGCACCCACCGGCTCATGCCCGTGCTGTCGCAGGACGTGGACATGATCAGCGACGCCGCCTTCGTGCTGTCGTCCGCGCTCATCGCCTCGGCCGTGATGCTGGGCTGCCTCGTGTACATGGCCTGGCTGTCCCTGCCGCTCTTCGGCCTCGTGGTGCTGGCCCTGGCCATCGGCGCCAGCCTGCAGGTCGTGGCGCAGACCCGGGCCGAAAAAGGCTTCTGGAAGGCCCGCGAACACGAAGACAACCTGCACAAGGCCTACCGCGCCATCAGCGAAGGCGCGAAGGAACTGCGCATGCACCGCGAGCGCCGCGCCCGCATGCTGGACGGGCAGGTGGAGCGCATCGTGGCCCAAATCCGCCAGGTCAACGGCCGCGCCATCAACACCTACGTCACCGCCACCGCCTTCGGCTCCGCGCTGTTCTTCCTGCTCATCGCCATGATCCTCGGCTGGGCCGCCTTCCAGCCCACCGAGCCGGCGGTGCTCAGCGGCTTCGCGCTGGTGCTGCTCTTCCTCAAGGGCCCCATCGACCAGATCGCCGCCACGCTGCCCCACATGGGCCGCGCCAAGGTGGCTTTCCTGCGCATCGCCGACCTGTCGGCACGCTTCGCCACGCCGGAGCCCCACCTGCACCAGGACCGCCCCGCGCCCGCCCCCGTGCTGCACGAAGGCATCTCGCTGCAGGGCGTGCGCTACGCCTTCGAGGCGCCCGCCGACGGCGGCGAGCCCTTCGCGCTCGGCCCCGTGGACCTGGAGCTGCGCCGCGGCGAAATGGTCTTCATCGTGGGCGACAACGGCTCGGGCAAGACCACCCTCATCAAGCTGCTGCTGGGCCTGTATGCCCCGCAGGAGGGCGAAGTGCTGATCGACGGCGTGGCCGTCACCGCCGAGTCGCGCGACGACTACCGCCAGCTCTTCACCACCGTGCTCTCGGACTTCTACCTCTTCGAGGACCTGGCCGGTGCCGGGGAGGGCGGGGCGGGCATGGCGGCCCTGCCCGAGGCAGCGCGCCCCTACCTGGAGCGCCTGGAGATCGCCCACAAGGTGAGCATCCGGGACGGCGCCTTCAGCACCGTCGATCTGTCCACCGGCCAGCGCAAGCGCCTCGCGCTGGTGCATGCCTACCTCGAGGGCCGCCCGGTCATGGTGTTCGACGAATGGGCCGCGGACCAGGACCCGGCCTTCCGCCACCTCTTCTACACCGAACTGCTGCCCGAACTGCGCGCCAAAGGGCACCTGCTGGTCGTGATCTCGCACGACGACCGCTACTTCCACCTGGCCGACCGCGTCGTCCACATGAGCGCGGGCCGCATCGCCGACAACCGCGTGCGCGCCGGCCGCGAAACCCTGGCCGCCTGACCGTCCGAATCCCGGTGCGGCCGCGAGCCGGCCGGCCCGTCCCTTTTTCAAAGGAGTTGTCATCCCATGCAGCACATCCATGACCTGATCGGTATCGGCTTCGGTCCCTCCAACGTGGGGCTGGCCATCGCGCTCGAAGAGCACCGCGGCACCCACGGCCGCGCGCCGCAGGCCTTCTTCATCGAGCGCCAGCCGGCCTTCGCGTGGCACCCCAACATGCTGCTGGACCACGCGCACATGCAGATCTCCTTCCTCAAAGACCTCGCCACGCTGCGCAATCCGCAAAGCCGCTTCACCTTCCTCAACTACCTGCACGAGCAGGGCCGGCTGCAGGACTTCATCAACCTCAAGAGCTTCTATCCCAGCCGCCACGAATTCAACGACTACCTGGGCTGGGCCGCGCGCCAGTTCGAGGGCCAGTGCGCCTACGGCGAAGAGGTGTTCGAGGTCCTGCCGGAGCACGGCCCGGACGGCGCCGTCGAGCAGCTGCGCGTGCGCTCGCGCAACGCGGCCGGCCGCGTGCAGGAGCGCCTGGCGCGCCACCTCATCGTCGGCGTGGGCGGCACCGCGCGCATTCCCGAGGTGTTCCGGGGCCTGCAGGGCGACCCGCGCGTCTTCCACTCGAGCACCTACCTGCGCGACATCGCGCGCCAGGGCGCGGCGCGCAGCATCGCCCTGATCGGGGCCGGGCAGAGCGCCGCGGAAATCTTCATGGACCTGCAGGGCCGCGCCCATGCACCCGAGGTGGACTGGGCCATGCGCGCCCGCGCCATCCGCCCCTCCGACGACAGCCCCTTCGTCAACGAAATCTTCAACGCCGACTTCACCGACTACATGTTCGGCCGCTCCGCCCCGGAGCGCGAATCGCTGCTGCGCGAATACGCCCACACCAACTACGCCGTGGCCGACCTCGAACTGATCCAGCAGGTCTTCAAGACCTTCTACGAACAGCGCGTGACCGGCGGCCGGCGCCTGCGCATGCTGCGCCAGCACGAAGTGCGGGCCGCCCGCGCCGATGCCTCCGGCGTGTACCTCACCTTCCACGACCGCGAATCGGGCGAGGAAAGCACCGTGCGCTACGACGCCGCCGTGCTGGCCACCGGCTACGAACGCGCCGCCCACCGCGACGTGCTCGCGCCGCTGGCCCCGTACCTGGGCGACTTCACCGTGGACCGCCACTACCGGGTGCAGGCGGCCCCGGGCTTCCGGCCCGCGATCTTCCTGCAGGGTGCCTGCGAATCCAGCCACGGCCTGAGCGACACGCTGCTGTCCGTCACCGCCGTCCGCACCGGAGAAATCGGGCAGGTGCTCGCCGCCGCCCTGCCTCCCGCCCGCGAGCCGCTGCGCGCGCGCGGCCCGGACGCCCCGGCGCGCGGCAACGCGGGAGACTTCGAGCGGGAGACACAGCGCCTGCATGTGGCCTGAGGCCCCGCCGCGTCCGGGCCCGTCCCTGCCGTGCCTGGCGGGCCAGGCCGCCGCGCCCGTCCCGCCATGCGGACAATCCGGGCCATGCCGCCATCGTCGATGACCCCGCCCGTTCCGTGGCCCCTGCCGCCAGAAGTGCTCCCTCACATCCGTGCCTGGCGTGTCCCGCTCCAACTGGATGCGCCCATCCCCGCGGATGACTGGGCCGTGCTCTCCCCCGCCGAGGCCGAACGCGCTGCGCGCCTGCGCCAGCCCGCCGACCGCGTGCGCTCCGCCTGCACGCGCGCCGCGCTGCGCCGCCTGCTGGGCGAGCGCATCGGCGTCGCCCCGCGGGACGTGCCCCTGGCGGCCGGCACCCACGGCCGGCCGGCGCTGGTGGGATGGGAAGGGCTGGACTTCAACGTCTCGCACTCCGGCGCATACGCGCTCATCGCCCTGGCGGAAGGCCCCTGGGCCGTGGGCGTGGACGTGGAGCGCTGCGATGCCTTCGGCGCGCACGGCCTCGCGGACCCGGCCGCGCTCGAATCCCTGGTCCTGTCCGCCCGCGAGCGGGCCGCGCCGCCCGCCGCGCGGCCGGATTTCCCCACCTTGTGGACCGTGAAGGAAGCGGTCCTCAAATGCCTGGGCCTCGGCGTGGCCGAGCACCTGCCGCACGTCTGCGTGGAGCGGCGGGAAGCCGGCGGGGTGGGGGGCGAGGATGGGGCAGGCCTGGGCGTGGTACTGGAGGGCCCGCTGCACGGCCCGGCCGTACAGGCCTGCGTGCTCGCCGCGCCGCCTGGCTACGCCGCCGCCCTGGCCTGGGCCGCGGCGGCATAGGCCCGCACCGCCGGCCGGGCACGCCGTTTGCCGCATGCCGGGCAGGAGCCTCCCGCTTCGGGCCAGGCCTTGCCCGCCGTGCCGGGGGAGGGGAGGCGTATCGGCAAATTTGCAGCAAGGAGCGACCATGCCCGCCACGAATTCCCGCACCCCCTGGCCTTTCCCGACCGCCGACGCCCATCCCTCTCCCGCCCCTGGCACCAGCACGGACAGCCCAGCCGGCGGACTGCAGGTACAGGCCGTCGAGGAAGACACGCTCGACAGCGCCGTGGAAGAGACCTTCCCCGCGAGCGATCCCGTGTCCGTCGTCAGCACCAAGTCCGTTCCCGCCGACGAGGGGGCCGCGGAAGACCCGAAGGCGACGAAGCGTTGACACCGGCGCCGGCACCCGCACCGGGACCGGGACCGGGACCGAAACCGGCTCCGGCAGTCGCCGGACCGCCCGGCCCGGCCGCACGGATCCGATGAACCCACAACAGCCTGCGGCCCTGCTGCCCTTCGGCATCCTGATGGTCCTGTGGATCGCCGCGGGCGCGGCGGACTGGTGGTGCCACCGGCGCACGCGCATCGAAGCGACCAGCACCGGCTTCGCGGAATCGGCCTTCCACTGGGCGCTGTTCCTGCAGATGGGCGCCGCCGTCCTGGCGGCCCTGCTGTTCGAGCCCACGGCCGGGCTCGTGGCCTTCCTGCTGGCCATGTGGCTGCTGCACGAGGCCGCCACCTGGCTGGAGCTGCGCATGGTCGCGCCCGCGCGCACCATCACCCCGCTGGAGCAGATGGTCCACAGCTTTATGGAAATCCTGCCCCTGGCGGGCATCCTGCTGCTCTGCCAGCCGGCGCTGGAGGCGTGGCTGGCGGTGCCGGAGGAGGGCACCAGGGGCACGGCGCTGGACTGGCGCT
The DNA here is from genome assembly GCF_900100305.1 of Paracidovorax citrulli. Classification (GTDB taxonomy): domain Bacteria; phylum Pseudomonadota; class Gammaproteobacteria; order Burkholderiales; family Burkholderiaceae_C; genus Paracidovorax; species Paracidovorax citrulli. The sequence continues at coordinate 49,327 of NZ_FNEY01000032.1, forward strand.
GGCGGATGCGTTCGGAGCTGCCGCCCTGGCCTGTGCTCGGGGGCTTCGCCGTGGCCATCGCGCTGTGCAATGGGCTGCTGCTGGCCGAAGAAAGCTGGCGGTGCTGGCGTGCGGTGCGGGCGGGTGGCCGTGCGCGCGCCCTGCGGGACTAGCTCTCCGAAGCCAGGGCCACGCCGGGCGCAGCGCCCGAAAAACCGCCACGGGAGCGCGGAAAACCCGGTCCAGGTCACGAAGCCTGGCGGCATGGTGAATTTGCAGCGGCGGCTGCATACGGGGCGAACCTATATCCAAATGTTTTACAGCGACAAAGTTGTTTTAATTCGAACACCTACCTGCGGCCTGTAGAGTGCGGACTGCGCCGTGCTCAACAAGACCCTGCGCGAATTTCTCGAATCCAGAATGCAGCAGACGACTGGCTCGATTATCGAGCCCGTCGTGCGCGGTGCTCTCCGGGAGTTCCTGGTATTCAATCTGTACTTCACCAGAGGCAGGGTATGCAAAGCCGTTTCATCGGTTGGTCGGAGCAAGTGCTCGATGTGAACGATATACAGGGAGTCTTGAGGGATATTGACCGATACGGGTTTGCCATCGTCCGCGACGAATGGCGGTTCGATGCTTCAGACTTCGAGCGCATGGCCGAACTCTATTGCCTCGGCCCCATGTACCAGTCCGAATTCAACCGCCGCATGCATACGGAAGGCATGTCCACGCGCGGCGTGAACCAGGTCGGTGGCTTGGCGAGCGGGCAGCATGATGTGTTCAATGGAACGGCAGGCGCGGCCTTGCACACCGATGGCTCCTACCTGCCGATCGGCACGATCAAGACGTCGATCCTGCTTTGCAGGCAGCACGCGGCTTCCGGTGGCGAATCGATACTGTTCGACAGCCTGTCGGCATTCCAGGCCCTGTCCCGCCATGATCCAGGGCTTGCCCAAAGCCTGCTGGCCCCCAAGGTGTTCCGGCGCAGATCGACCGATCCACGCCTGGATCAACAATACGAACACATCGGGCCGGTGTTTCACACCGGAGAAAACGGTCAAATGGCGAGCGGCTTCACCCTCGACGTGACCGCGGACTGGGACTATTCCCGCCGCGCCGACCCCCGGGTGATCGACGCCGTGGCTTACCTGAAACATCTTGCCGAGCCAGGCAGTGGATATACGCTGAGCTTCACCCTGCAAAGAGGGCAGGCATTGGTCATGCGCAATGACCAGCTTTCACATGGGCGAAACGCCTACATCGATGATCCGGCCCACCCCCGCGTCCTGCTGCGAGGCCTGTTCCTCTCCGCTCCACGCGCCATGCAGGAAGCGCTCCCGGCCGCTCCCATTCACCAGTCCGTGCATCCAGCACAGTGCAGATGACGGATACCACGGGATACGTGCCGGCATCCTGGTGGTCTTCATGGATGTCCTGTGGCGAGAGCGAGCTTGCCACGCGCATCCGGAGTGATATCGAGGAATACGCGGTCGGCCATGACCTGGCATCGGCCATCGTCGCATTCGTGCACGAATACCGCGCCGGCGGGAAGAACTGGAGCCGCACAGGGCTGCGCGGAGACGAGGCACTGGCGCCCATGCGGGCCCTCGCGGAGCGCTCGCCCGGGATATTCGAACTCATGCGTGCCCAGGTCGCACAGGCCGAGCACAACAAATGGCTGGGCGGCAGCCTGCCCGAAGACGTCGCCACCGCGCAGAAGCAATATACGAAATTCGCCATTGTTTCGACGCCGCGCTCCGGCACGCATCTCCTGCGGACGCTGCTCGGCTCACATCCGTGCATCGAGATGCACGGCGAGGCATTCAACCGGTTCGGCCAGCACCTGCTTCCGTATGCACAGGAAACCACCGCGCAGCACATCCTCGACCGGCATCTGTTCCGGCCGTACTTCGAATACGTGGAAGCCGTGGGTTTCGTGCTTTTCCGGGATCTCGACACCGAATGGGCTGGTGCAAACATATGGGAGTCCCTGGTGGGCCTGCAGGACCTGAAGATCATCCTGCTGGATCGACGCAACCGGCTCGAGCGCCTGGTGTCGCTGAAGAAAAGCCTGCGGGACCAGATCTGGTATGTCGGTCGCGACGACAGGAGGCACAGGCAGGAAATCAGGCTGACCATCCCACCAGCGGAACTCATCGAATTCATCGACCAGGATCTTGCCAATCGGGCCGAATTCCTCGACTGCTTCAGCCGCCACGAAATCCTCACCGTCGAATACGAAGACCTGCTCGAAAATCCCGGGCCCGTGCATGCGCAATTGATCGATTTTCTCGGGGTGTCGGCCGCGAGGCTCGTCCCCGGAACAGGAAAAAAAGAAACATCGTCGATGGCATCGGCGATCGAGAACATAGACCAGTTGAAATCCGAACTTCAGGGGACGCCGTATGCACGCCATGTCTAGATTCCGCGGTTACTGGCCGCCTTATACCCCCATGGGCTGCGATGACCATCGGCCAAAGATCGTGCGGGGCGAAGGAGCCTATCTCTACGACGATGCAGGGCGGCGCTACCTGGATGGCATATCGGGCAGTTACAACCATTGCCTGGGCCATTCCCACCCGGCCCTGATCGATGCGGTCAAGCAGCAGATGGATACGCTGGTCCACGCGTGCAATATCGGTTCGAACACGGTACTGCCGGAGGCCCTCGCGGAACGGCTCATCGATGCGTCTGCACCCATGGGGCTCGCGCACATGTTCCTCGTGGGCAGCGGCAGCGAGGGGGTCGAGGCCGCGTTGAAGATGGCGTGGCAATACCAGGTCAACCGTGGGCGCCCACAGCGCACGCATGTGGTGGCCATCGATGGCGCCTATCACGGCTGCACGCTGGGGGCGATGATCGCGACGCGGCGTGCCTTCATCAACGAAGGAGCGCTGCCACTGGTCGCGGCTTGCTCGTTAACGATGCCCCCGCCACGCGGCAACGACGACCTGGCGGCATGGGAAGCACTTCTGGCCGAACATGGCTCGACCGTGGCAGCGATCATCGTCGAGCCGGTGATGGCGATCGCAGGAACACGCCAGTTCCCGGAGGGCTTCCTGCGATCGTTGTCTTCGCTCGCCAGGGCCCACGATATTCCCCTGATTTGCGACGAAGTCTATTGCGGGATCGGCCGAACCGGCGTCTTGTGCGAGTCGTTCTCCCAGGGCGCCAGCCCTGACATCGTCATTTTCAGCAAGAATCTTGGAGGCGGTTTCCCCATCACCGCCGTAATGGCCACGGCCCACATCGCGGACAGCTTCTCATCACAACCTGTCCCGCTCCTCCGGCATGGGCACACGCAGTCCGGCAATCTTCTGGGCTGTCGTGCTGCCTTGTTCATTCTGGATTATCTGCACGCACAGGACTGCTTCGAAAAAGTTCGAACGAACGGCACACGGCTGCTGCAGTGGATTCGCGAGAAGTTGCCGACAGTCGATGACACCGTTACCGCCCAAGGAAAAGGGCTGATGCTGTCGATCAGTTTCGATTCAGCCGATACCTGCAGGCGTGTGCAAAACGACGCGCGCCGGCAGGGTTTGATCGTCGGGGCTGCAGATCGGCACCTGAAGCTCGCTCCCCCTTTCACCATCGATGACTCCGGGATGGAAGAGCTGGTCCACCATCTGATCCGGGCCATAGGCAACGCGCCGCGCCATTGATTTATTGTTGTGCGAAGAAACATATGACATCGGGATATTTCTCGCTCGGGCAGATCGCCGGGGGCACGCTCCATCACACCCCTTTCAACTGGGGGGAACTGCAGAACATATGGAGTAACGATGCGCTGGCCCAGAAGCTGGCCAGCGAGTTCCCGACGGAAGGTTTCAACTTCCGCGAACGCAACGGTGGGTACTTTTACCGGCGCACCATTGTCCCCCTGGGCTCTTCCGGTGTGGACGATCCCGCAACCTTGTCCGATGCATGGCAGGCGTTGGGCAAGGAACTGGTATCTGGTGCATTCAGGTCGGCCATGGCCGCTTTCAGCGGCACGGACCTGGCAGGATTCCCGATGGAGGCCGTGGCATTCCGTGGAGGCCAGAACACGCACTACTTGCCGCATGTCGATGCATCGCTGCGCCGGGGCTTTCGCCTGATCATCTACTTCAACGCCCGCTGGGAATCCGGGTGGGGTGGACTGCTTCGTATTCTCGATCCGCGGGATCACGCCCAAGCCTGCCATACCGTCGTTCCCGTGGTGGGAAATGCCACCGTCATCATTCGCGATGGGCAGTATGAAGATACCTGGCATGAGGTCACGCGACTGTCTGCAACAGCAGGCCTGACCCGAAACACGCTCAACGTCACGTACTATGAACCAGGGACAACCCAGACAGCCCAGTAAGGCCTCCATGGTTCCCGGCCGCGGGAGAAAGATCGTCATGCTCTACGGCCCGCCTGCCGTGGGGAAATTGACCGTTGGAAAAGAACTGGCGAAGAAATTCTCCGCTGCGCTGTTTCACAACCACCTGACGCACGATATCGCGATCGTCCTGCTCGGCGACAACAGCAGTTTCGAAAGCCGGCGGCAGTTTGCATGCCGGTTGAGGCTCAATGCCATCGCGTTGTTGCTGGAGTCCGATCCTCGGGACATCATCACGACCTTCTGTTATGAGGGGCCCCATGACGACTGGTATATCGATGGGCTCAAGGCCCTGTGCGCGGAACACCAGGCGACACCGTATTTCATTCAACTGAAGGCGCATAACGATCAGCTCATGGGCCGGGTGGAAAACGCAGACCGGCGTGCGTTCAGGAAGGTCAACAGCGGTGAGCAGCTTGCCGCGATCCTGGAGCGATGCGCCTATGGGATTCCGATCCGCGCGGACAACCATCTCTGTATGGATACCTCGGATCTTTTACCCGATGAGGTTGCGGGTGAGATCACGGAGTGGCTGGCAACACCGCAGTGCCGCGGCGTTCGATCGGCGTGCGGAAGCCTCGCGGCAACACCAGAGGGAATCTTTCAGAACCCCTGACCCGAGCGGGCACCTCTCACAACCACCGCCAGCCAGCGTGTCGTCAAGATTCCAGCGGCCCGAATGCGCTCGGACACCTGCACGGTGGGTGGGCCGCAGCCCATGCCCCGGGGCCTTTGCCCCCCCGCAAGGCTCACGCTTTTATCGGTTGCAGGCGCACCCGTGCCTTGGCAGCCGATGGCTTGAAGAACGCATCCACTCCCCGGTCCAGGAAGGACGCCAGCCGCTTCATGTTGTAGCAGGCGGCCATCATCGTCATGCCCACCGTGGCGCGGGTCTGCCCGATGGTGCGTAGCAATTTGCCCCCCAAGTGCCGGATGCCGGCGAACACGTGTTCCACCTTGGCACGCTTCTTTGCGATGCGCTGGTTGCGCCGCTGCTGGCACTCGCTCAGGGGCTTGCCCGGCCGGGCCCGGCGTTGCATCGCGTCCACGAAGCCCAGCACCTTGAGTAGCTGCTGGTGTTGCCGGCTAGCGTAGGCCTTGTCCGTGTGCACGCCCCGTCCGGTGTTGTGCAGGTCCAGCACCTCGTCGAAGTGGTGTCCGTCGTGCTCGCTGGCCGTGCCCGTGGCGATCCTGCGGATGAAGCCGTGCTTGAGGTCCACGCTCACGCTCAGCTTGTAGCCGAAGTAGCTCTTGCCGTGCTTCTTCGTGTGCGTGGCATCCACATCTTTTTGCCTGCGCCGGGCGTCGCTCCAGTCCGGCTGCAGGCCCTGCTGCAAAGCCTGCCTGTCCTCCCGGTCGATGTGCTGGCGCGGCGCGGGTATCAGCGTCGCATCGATGGCCTGCCCACCCCGGGCGATATACCCATGGCGGTGCAGTTGCGCATCCACCCCCTGGAACAACGCCGTGGCGCCATCCACGCCCAGCCGCTCGCCGAAGCGCCAGATCGTGTTGCGGTCCGGCACGTTCATCGCATCCTGCAGCAGGCAAAAGCGCTGGTAGCTTGCGCGGTCCAGCAACTGGTATTCCATCTGCTCGTCCGAGAGGTTGTACAGCCGCTTCAAGACCAGGATGCGCACCATCACTTCGGTGGGATAGGCGGGCCGGCTACCCTTGCGGCTATCGCTGCGCTCGATGAGTGCATCCACCAGCCGGGCCAGCTCGGCAAAGTCGATGTGCCGAGCGATCACTTGCAGCGGATTGCCCGCTTCATCTCTCTTGCGCTGGAGCGACGCATTGGCAAATAGATCGAACTTCAAGGCGCTGCGAGGAGTGATCATTGAAGGGGGGGCGGCTCAGGTCTTGTCGGTGAACAAGGGAGTGGCGGGGTTTTGAGAGGTTCCCTTCTGGGAGCCTTTCAAAACCCCCGACAGTGAGCACTCAGTGCTCTTGTAAATCAACGAGTTACGGCGCTCCAATTTGCGAATTCGGAGGTTTTGAGAGGTTCCCTCCTGACTCACACCACTAGACATCAATGGTGATTGGTGCTAGCTTTGGTTGCGCGGCATTAGAATATCAAACGGAGGGTCAGATGGATGAGGAATTTCAAGCCATAAATTTTGGATATGCCAGCGCGCAACAGGAAGGTGTGCGAGCTCCTGGTCTACTAATAGATGGGTATTTTGATTTGCATCAAATTTCTGACGCAGCATTAAATGGCCCTGAATTCTTAGTCTTAGGATACAAGGGTTCGGGTAAATCTGCTGTATCGGAACGGTTGAGGTTGCTTCATCAAAATGAAAGTCAGATATTTCTGTCAAACATTGATCTTGGTGATTTTCCTTATACAGCATTTTCAAATATCATTCCTGGAGCTGAGGCTCCGCAGGCCAAATATCCAGCGGCTTGGTCATGGTTGCTGTTGATTCATTTGGTTGCATCACTCCAGCGTGATGCCTCTTTGGATATTCCAGATCCTACTCCTTTCGATGAGACTGTAAAGTCACTTCAAGAAATGGGGCTCATGCCGATTATGGGTCTTCCTAATTTGGTGCGGATCACCAACGAGGTCTCTATAAAAATATCAATACCTCCGTTTTTCAGTGGGGAAAGTAAAACAAAGAATGCAAAAATAGATGTTCCCTATTTCGTTGATAACCTCAAAAGATTGCTCCTCAATATTCGCACTTCCAACAGGCATGTTATTGTTCTGGATGGACTTGATGAAATTGTAACTACACAAAGTGCTCAATGGGATTCGCTTGGTGCATTAATTTATGAGGTTAATCGATTGAATGGAAGTTTTGCATTATATGGATTAAATGCGAAAATACTACTTCTATGCAGAACGGATATATTTGAACTGCTCGACGGCGCAAATAAGAATAAAATCCGACAAGATTCGGCAATTGAGATGAATTGGTATACAAATCCATCTTCACCTTCCGAGTCCCGACTGGTGAGTATTGCAAATCTTAGGGCGAAAATTGCTCTCGGAAGAAATGTAAATGTTTTGACAGAGTTTTTTCCTCCCAAACTTTTAGGCAAGAAGACATCTTTGCTCCTACTGGATAATACAAGGCATACTCCAAGGGATTTTCTGCAGCTTCTAAGAATGATTCAGAGTGCATGCAAACAAGGAGGAATTTCTGCTGATAATATAAGAAATGGAATAAGACGTTATTCAATAGAATATTTTCTCCCTGAGATAAAAGATGAACTTCAGGGTTACGTTGATTCAGGTGAAATAAAAGAATTCTTTCGTTTGGCTGGTGCATTAAGACAGAGAGATTTTTCACAGAAAGAATTGCACGCTCTGGCAGAGAAGGAGGCGTCGTCGCTTTCCCCTGAGAAAATAGATGTTGTGCTTCGCGCTCTTTTTGAGTGCAGTGGAATAGGCAACATACAAAATCTTGAGCGGGGCCAGACTCATTTCACTTTCAGATACCGAAATAGGCATGCCCCATTCAACATCCGTGAACGAATGCTTTTGCACCGTGGGCTATGGCGCGCATTTAACTTGCCTGTAGACGATAAATTTATCTCAAGGCCTTCGGATACTTGACCCCTTTCGTTGATCGGGGATCACATGCTGCGTTGCAGCCAGACATCGCGAATTAATTTCCCATAAATGCGGGATCAGTTTAGACCGCGAAGGCGCCAAATATGACGTGCGGACTGGGTCGGTCTATGTTACGTTCGGCGTCACAACTATCGAGTTACATATATGGAAATTCCTGGTGAGAAACTTGTCATCAAGCTCTGGGATACTCTTGCTGAAAAAGGGATCGGCAATCTGTTGAGGCCTTGGCAACTCCGGCGGGAGGGGCAAGCTGCCGTGGACGTTAGGCGGGCAGAGATGCTCGCCCTTGCCCAAGCTGAAATTGACGCCGCAGCCATACGGAGTGGCCAAAAAGCGCTTCTGGTAAATGGCGAACTTGTTGATCGACCTGCTTTGATTGCGCCATCAGACCATGGAATAGCGGTTAACGCTACGTCTCCTTTGCCTCTGCCTCTTCCTTATGTTGCCGAGATTGCAGATCAGAACGCCAAAGCTGAAGCCATGAGGCAAGAAGTATCGGTGGCCAAGGCAGTTCTATATGCTGAGGAGGAATTGCAGAGGGACACCACTGCACCTCCAGAGGATAGCCCTCATGACGACTGGCTTCTCAGGTGGCGCGAATGCGCAGCTGGTGTCTCGTCCGAAGAGCTGCAGCAGCTCTGGGGAAAGGTGCTTGCTGGCGAGGTGAAATCTCCTGGGCGTTTCTCGCTGAGAGCGTTGGAGTTCTTACGTAACTTATCCCAGGGTGAGGCTCAGGCCATCGAACGAATATCTCCGTTTGTGGTTTCTGGAGTTATTTACCGTGGCGAAGATTCGGTTCTGGAGGAGGAGGGTGTAAAGTTTACGGATCTACTTGCGATGCAGGAGCTTGGGGTTCTTGCCGGAGTCGAAGCATTCGGGCTCCAAGTCACATGGGAATCCGAAATTGCTGGCTCCTTCCGGAAAGTACTTACCTGCCACGGCACTTTGCTTTGGATCACAGCACCCGATGCAACCAAGGTCATTACGCTGGAGGTATGTTCGGTAACGGCTATCGGCAAACAGGTGCTCCGTCTTGGAAGCTTCTCTCCCAATGCAAAGATGCTTGAGTCGTTGGCGAAAAAAATAAAGACGCTTGGGTATGAGGTTCAATTAGGCTCGTACATAGAGGTTGGAAACAACCAGATTAAATTTTTCAATCTTCATGCTATATGAAACCCTCTTCATAGAAATGGATTGTCAAATTGATGTGCCCCCAATAGCCATACCAATCATTGGGAGAGAGGTCCAGGGTTTTGCAGGTTAACTGATCCTGCATCGATGGTGGATGGTTCGCGGTGCCTGGCTGCAAATGCGGCAGG
>NZ_FNEY01000027.1 GCF_900100305.1 Paracidovorax citrulli
CTTTTCTCTTCTACCGCCTTCGCCACCTACCTTCATCGCAGCCCTCTCAGGAACCGCAGCAATCTCAGTAGCGAAGCCCGCTAGTATAGCAACAATTTCACGTCGCGCAGGCATTTTTGCAAACCGCCCAACCAGAGGGCGCGACTTCCCCTGGCTACGCATTCCACTATCTATCTATGGCTCTCATCTCCCTCCTAGACGCCCAGCTGGCCTTCGGACATACCGCCCTGCTGGACCATGCCGACTTTTCCCTGGAGGCGGGCGAGCGCGTGGGGCTGATCGGCCGCAACGGTGCAGGCAAGTCATCCCTGCTCAAGATTCTCGGAGGGCTGGCACATACTGATGATGGAGCCCTGCACGTTCAGCAGGGCCTGCGGATCGCCTATGTGGCGCAGGAACCGCTGCTGGACGCGGGGCATACGGTGTTCGAATCCACGGCCGCTGGGCTGGCGCACGTGGTCGCGCTGCGGCGACGCTATGAGAGCGCCACCGGAGCCGACCTGGATACGCTGCAGACCGAGATCGAGGCCGTGGACGGCTGGAACTGGGAGCGCAGGGTGGAGGAAACGATGCAGCGGTTGCACCTGGATCCGCAAGCCCGCGTGGGAGACCTTTCCGGCGGCTTGAAGAAGCGGGTCGCCCTCGCGCAGGCGCTGGTGGCCCGGCCCGACGTATTGCTCCTCGACGAGCCGACCAACCACCTCGACGTGGACTCCATCGAATGGCTGGAGGAGTTGCTGCTGGCGTTTCCAGGCAGCGTGGTCACGATCACGCACGACCGCGCGTTCCTGGACCGCATTTCCACCCGCATCGTCGAACTCGACCGGGGGCGCCTGCTGTCTTTCCCAGGCAACTTCGGGCAATACGTGCAGCAGAAGGCCGAGCAACTGGCGCAGGAGGCGGTGATCGCTGCCAAGGCCGACAAGCTGCTGGCCCAGGAAGAGATATGGATACGCAAGGGCGTGGAAGCGCGCCGTACACGGAGCCAGAGCCGCATCAGCCGGCTGGAAGCCCTGCGGACCAGCCGCGCGGCACGCCGGGACGCGCTGGGAAGCGTCCGGATGGACATCGCGTCCGGATCCGCGTCTGGCTACCAGGGAAAGATCGTGGCCGAGCTGGCACACGTGACCAAGGCGTTCGGGGACAAAACCATCGTGCAGGACTTTTCCGCCACGATCCTCCGCGGCGACAAGGTGGGACTGGTGGGCCCCAACGGCGCCGGCAAGACGACGTTGCTGAAGCTGATCCTGGGCGAACTGGCGCCGGACAGCGGCAGGATCCGCCGGGGCGCCCACCTGGAGGTCGCCTATTTCGACCAGATGCGCCACGCGCTGGATCTCGATGCGACCCTGGAAGATTTCATCAGCCCGGGCAGCGAGTGGATCGAGATAGGGAAGCAGCGCAAACACGTCAAGAGCTACCTGTCGGACTTTCTCTTTTCGCCTGCACGGGCCCAGTCTCCCGTGAGGTCCCTCTCCGGCGGGGAGCGCAACCGCCTGCTGCTGGCACGCCTTTTCGCACGCCCGGCCAATGTCCTCGTGCTGGACGAACCCACGAACGACCTGGACATCGATACGCTGGATCTGCTGGAAGAACTGCTCCAGTCCTACGACGGTACGGTTTTCCTGGTCAGCCATGACCGGATGTTCCTGGACAACGTCGTCACCAGCACGATTGCCTACGAGGGCGATGCGCGATGGCGCGAATACGAGGGCGGCGTGCAGGATTGGCTGGTGCAGTCGCGGCGCAGCCGCGCCCTGGCCGGCACCCCGGCCCGCCCTGCGGCGCAGGAGCCGGTGGGCAAGGAAGCACCCGCGCCATCCGCCAAGCGCACCGCACCGGTGAAGAAGAAGCTCAGCTACAAGGAGCAGCGGGAACTGGAGCTGCTTCCGGAGCGCATTGCGGCCCTCGAGGCGGAGCAGAACGCAATTCGTGCGGATCTGGCGGATGGCAGTCTCTATGTCCGCGACGGCGCGCAGGCCGCGGCGCTGCATACGCGGGAAGGAGAGATCGAGGACGAACTGATGGCAGCCCTCGAGCGCTGGACGGAGTTGTCCGAGCAGTGAAGCGCAGGCGGGGCAAAGCCCCTGCGCGCCGCTCCCACTGCGATGCTTCAGATGCGGTGGTGGAGGCGGTCCGTCGCGCCGCGCAGGCGTGTGATCAGCGCTGGGGCGATCTGGGTGAGCGGCAGCACCTCGTCGGCGGCGCCGTGCGCGATGGCCTCCCGGGGCATGCCGAAGACGATGCAGCTGGCCTCGTCCTGCACGTAGTTGTAGCTGCCGGCATCCTTCATTTCGCGCATGGCGGCAGCGCCGTCGTTGCCCATGCCGGTCAGCATGACGCCGAATGCGTTCTTGCCGACCACGGCGGCCGCGGACTTGAAGAGCACCTCCACCGACGGCTTGTGGCGGTTCACCGGCGGGCCATCGTCCACCACGGCCACGTAGTTGGCGCCGCTGCGGGCGACGTGGAACTGCTTGCCGCCCGGCGCGATGTAGGCATGGCCGGGCAGGATGCGCTCGCCGTTCACCGCTTCCTTGACGGTGATCTGGCACAGGCCGTTGAGGCGGGCAGCGAAGCTCGTCGTGAACCCGGGTGGCATGTGCTGCGTGATCACGATGGCGGGGGAATCCGCCGGCATCTGCACGAGCACTTCGCGGATGGCTTCCGTCCCGCCCGTGGATGCGCCGATGCAGATGAGCTTTTCGGTGGAAAGACGCCCGAGCAGCGTCGCGGCCGGTGCGATGGGCGCAGCGGCACCGGGCTGGGCGGCTTTCTCGGCAGGGCGCGGCGCCGGCGCGCGGCGCACCTGGGCGACCGCGGCAACGCGGATCTTGTCCACGATCTGCGTCGCGAGTTCGTTGAGTCCGCTGGACAGCCCCACGCGCGGCTTGGCCACGAAATCGACCGCCCCCAGCTCGAGGGCCTTCATGGTGACTTCCGCCCCGCGTTCCGTGAGAGTGGAGATCATCACGACGGGCATGGGGCGCAAGCGCATCAGCCGGCCCAGGAAGTCGATGCCGTCCATGCGCGGCATTTCCACGTCCAGGGTGATCACGTCGGGGTTCATCTCGCGGATCATTTCCCGAGCGATGAGCGGATCGTTGGCCGTCCCGATGCACTCCATGTCGTGCTGCCGATTGATGATCTCCGACAGCAGACTGCGCACCAGCGCGGAATCATCCACAACGATCACCCGGATCTTCCTGCTCATTCCCTCTTGTCCTTCTCAATCAAAACAGGTCCACCGACCCGCCGGCCGTGGCCTTGGCCACGGTAGCCGCGTTGCCCTTGACGTCCTGGGCGACCAGGGCCTCCGGATGGGCATGTGCCAGCCGCTTGACCATGGCCTTGCCCGTCACGGGGAAAAATACCACCTTCCGCGGGTAAATATCGAGCACATCTTCGGAAACGATGGGAATTCGCTCGGTCTGCAGGTAATTCATCACGAAGGTGGTGTTGCGCTCACCCACGTTCATGGTGGTGAAGTTGTGCATGACCTGCCCGCCGCCGAAGACCTTGGCCTGCATGGTTTCCCTGCGCGCGCCCAGCTTCAGCATCTCGTTGATGAGCAGTTCCATGGCGTAGGACCCGTAGCGGCCGGAGACGTCGTTGGAGTCACCGTCGGGCAGCATGAAGTGGTTCATGCCGCCGACGCGGCTGCGGCTGTCCCACAGGCAGGCGGCGATGCAGGACCCGAGCACCGTCATGATCACGAGGTTCTCGTCCGAGACGAAATACTCGCCGGGCAGCACCTTGACGGCGTTGTGCTGGAAATGATGATCGAAGAAGAAGAAGGACGCTTCGCCGGGGCGGCGTGCGCGGGCCTTCAGTTCCTGCAGCGTCGATTGCTTGGCGGGCGCAGCCGCGGACGAATAGATGTCGGCGCTCAGGGGCGCGATGCGGGGAGCGCGGCGGCGGTCGGCCCCGTCGATCGACGAGGGAGGGGACGAAGCACCAGACGCGGGGAGGGAGCCAGGGCGGTTTGGAGTCATGGAGGGCTTCTTGCGGAATGTGGCCTTTATCGGCGCTCATAGACGGTCTTGCCGCGCAAATTGAAAAGATCACGGGATTCGCTGAAGTTCTCCGCGTGCCCCACGAACAGCATGCCCCCCGGCTTCAGCACGCGATGGATCTTCTCCAGGACCCTGCGCTGCGTGGGAGCATCGAAATAGATCATCACATTGCGGCAGAAGACCACGTCGAAAGGCTCGCGGAAGGGCCAATCGTCGCGGATCAGGTTGACGCTCATGAACTCGATGGCACGCCGCAGCTCGGGCTTGACCCGCGCCAGGCCGGCGTTCGGTCCCTTGCCGCGCAGAAAGAACTTTTGGAGGCGTTCGGGGCTCAGGCCCTTCACGCTGTCGAGCCGGTAAACGCCCTCGGATGCCGTGGCCAGGACGCGCGAATCGATATCGCTCGCCGTGAGCTTGAAGGGCGCGTTGGCTCCCAGCGATTCGATCGCGGTCATCACGATGGAGTAGGGCTCTTCCCCCGTGGACGCGGCGTTGCACCAGACGCTCCAGGGGCCCGAAGGGCGGCTGCGCAGCAGTCCCGACAGAATCTCGAAGTGGTGCTGCTCACGGAAGAATGCCGTGAGGTTCGTCGTCAATGCATTGACGAATTCCTGCCATTCCGGCCCGTCGTGGTTTTCCAGCCAGCTCAGGTAATCATGGAAACTGGTGTGCCCCGTCTCTCTGAGCCGCCGGGACAGGCGGCTGTAGACCATGGCGTGCTTGCCGTCGTGCAGGCTGATGCCTGCGCGCTGGTAGATGAGTGCCTGCACGCGGGAGAAATCCGCATTGGTCCAGACGAATTCCCGTCCCTGGGCGAGGGGACCCGAGGACGGGGCGGCGCTGGACTCCGCCATGTCGCGCGGAGGAACGGAAGAAGAAGAGGTCTGGCGCATGGTTGGATTCGTTTCAGTTCCGCATCTCTGGCAACCGGCCGGTGCACCGGGAAACGCCGCTCTTGTTCCGCGTTGACTTGGAGGGGCCTGTCTGCCTCGCCCCCCTTTCGTCAGATCATTCGTGCGTGGATATGAGGCCCATGTCCGGGTTGGACATGAGCTTCTCGATGTCGAGAAGGATGAGCATGCGCTCGCCCACGGAGCCGAGCCCCACGATGCAGTTGCTGTCGATGGAGCTTTCGATTTCCGGGGCCAGCCGGATCTGGTCGGACGTGAGTTCCATGACGTCGCTCACGGAATCGACCACGATCCCCACGACCCGGTTGCGCAGGTTCAGGATGATGACCACCGTGAAACTGTTGTATTCGGCCTTGGAGCAGTCGAACTTGAGCCGCATGTCCACGATGGGCACGATGGTGCCCCGCAGGTTCGTCACGCCCTTGATGAATTCGGGCGCATTCGCGATGCGGGTCGGCGGCTCGTAGCCCCGGATTTCCTGGACCTTGAGGATGTCGATGCCGTATTCCTCCTGGTCGAGGCGGAACGTCAGGTATTCGCGGGCACCCCCCACGGAAGCGCCAGCCGCTTCGGTCGTTTTTTCCATCACAGTCGCCATGAGTGGCTCTCCTTCAGTCTGCCCAGCGGCGTATCAATGGCGGACACGGCGGACCAGGGCCCCGGTGTCGAGGATCAGTGCCACGGTGCCGTCGCCCAGAATGGTGGCGCCCGACACGTTGGGCACCTTCCGGTAATTGGTCTCGAGGTTTTTCACCACGACCTGGTGCTGCCCCAGCAGTTCGTCCACCAGGAGCGCAACACGGCTGCCGTCCGCCTCGACGACCACCATGATGTTGCTGGACTTGCTCTTGTCCACGCGCGGCACCTGGAAGGTTCTCTCCAGGGCGATGACGGGCATGTACTCGTCGCGCACCTTGACCAGTTGCGAGCCCTGAGCAACGGTGTTGACGTCGTCGGGGTTGACCTGGAAGGACTCCACGACGGACGACAGCGGCAGGATGTAGACCTCCTCGCCGACGCCGACGGACATGCCGTCCATGATGGCGAGGGTGAGCGGCAGCCGCACCGAGACACGCATGCCGTAGCCTTCGGCGGAGTCGATCTCGACCGAACCGTTGAGCGCGGCGATGTTCTTCTTGACCACGTCCATGCCCACGCCGCGGCCGGACACGTCGGTGACCTCGTCGGCGGTGGAGAAGCCGGGCGCGAAGATGAGGCCCCAGACGTCCGCATCGCTCATCTGGTCGGAAACATCGAGGCCCCGTTCGCGCGCCTTGCGCAGGATCTTTTCGCGCGACAGGCCGCGTCCGTCGTCCCGCACCTCGATGACGATGGAGCCGCCCTGGTGCGATGCGGACAGCGTGATGGTGCCGTGCTCGGACTTGCCGGCCGCGAGGCGGTCCGCCGGCATTTCGATGCCGTGGTCGCAGCTGTTGCGCACCAGGTGGGTCAGCGGGTCGGTGATCTTCTCGACGAGGCTCTTGTCGAGTTCGGTGGCTTCGCCCAGGGTGACGAGATCGACCTTCTTGCCCAGCTTGTTGGCCAGGTCGCGCAGCATGCGCGGGAAACGGCTGAACACGATGGACATCGGAATCATGCGGATGGACATCACCGATTCCTGCAGATCCCGGGTGTTGCGGTCGAGGTCCGCCAGCCCCGCGAGCAGTTGCTGGTACACCGCGCCATCGAGGCCGCGGCTGTTTTGCGCCAGCATGGCCTGGGTGATGACGAGTTCACCCACCAGGTTGATCAGCTGGTCCACCTTGTTGACGGCCACCCGGATGGTGGTGGATTCCATCTGCGCCTGGCTGACGGCCTTGGTTTCCGAGGCACGGCCACCGGAGGCCGCCTGCCTGGATGCGGGGCCCTCGGCGGCACCCGAGGGCGTGCTGGCGGCGGCATCGGGACGGTCGCCCGGCATGCCGGGGGCCCCCGGGAAGAAACCGTAGGAAACCTCCAGCGAACCGCCGGGAGCGGACGGGGCGGCCGCCACGCCGGCGGCCTCTTCGGCAGGCTCAGCCTCGGAAGCGCCGGCTGCGGTGATCCGCACCTGCTCCTTCGAGACATGGAATGCGAACAGATCGAGCAGGTCGTCGTCCGTGGAGGTGGTTTGGACGCCGAAAACGCGCACGCCCGGCTGGTCGGAGGGCAGGTCGCGGATCGTGCCCAGGCCGACGATGTCGCGGAACAGGTCCTTGATGGCATCCGCCTGCTCGTTGCGCTCGACGGGACCGATGCGGATTTCCAGCGAACGGGCCACACCGGGGCCGGACGATGCGGGCATCGACGCAGGCGCGGCCACGGGGGCCGGGGCCGGCGCGGCCTGCACGGGAGCCGGGGCGGGCGCCGGAGCCGGGGGCGGCGGCGTGGCGGGACCGGCTGCAGGCACGACGCCCGCAGCCAGTTCGCTGATGCGGCGCACCAGGTCACCGGTGGACAGGGCTTCCCCCTGGCCGCCCGCCTGGTGGCGGGCCAGCAGGCTGCGGGACGCGTCCGCGGATTCGAGCAGGACATCCACCATCTGCGGGATGGGCTGCAGCTCGTGCCTGCGCAGGCGGTCCAGCAGGGACTCCATCTGGTGAGTGAGTTCGGCGACATCGGAGAAGCCGAACGTCGCGGCGCCCCCCTTGATGGAGTGCGCGCAGCGGAAGATGCCGTTGAGCTCTTCGTCGTTGGCCGCGCTCAGGTCCAGATCCAGCAGCATGTGCTCCATCTGGTCCAGGTTCTCGCCAGCTTCCTCGAAAAAGATCTGATAGAACTGGCTGAGGTCGAAATCGCCGCCCGCGCCTTCTTGGTAGTTTTCGGCCATGAATGGCTCCCTTGTGCTTGTGTATGACGCCGAGGCTCAGCGGATCACTTTCTGGATGACCTCGATCAGGCGGTTGGGGTCGAAGGGTTTCACCAGCCAGCCCGTGGCGCCGGCATTGCGGCCGGCCTGCTTCATCTGGTCGCTGGACTCGGTGGTGAGGATCAGGATGGGGATGGTCTTGAAGCGCGGGTGCTCGCGCAGCTTGCGCGTGAGGCCGATGCCATCCAGGCGCGGCATGTTCTGGTCGGCGAGGACCAGCTGGATGTCATGGGTTTCCGCCTTTTCCAAGGCATCCTGGCCGTCGACGGCCTCCACCACGTGGTAGCCGGCACCCGTCAAAGTGAAGGACACCATCTTGCGCATGGAGGGCGAATCATCAACGGCGAGGATCGATTGCATTTAGGGCTCCAACTCACTTGAATATATAAGGTAACCAGACGGGGCAAGGTCAGAAGAGATCAATGGAACCAGCGTCCATCTCGCTTTGGGTGACCGGATTGGGGCGGTCTGGCGCCATCTCGGCGAACGGTGCGGCCTCCTCGCCCTCTTCGGAGCCCATGGCTTCGGAGGCAAGCCGGAATGCGCAGCCCTGCAGGACCTTGGTGGTGTGCCAGATCAGCTGGGAAGCCATGTCCTGGAATTGCAGTTCCGTGACGGCACTCCTCAAGGCGGTGCGCAGGGCGAGCAGTTCTGGGGAACCCTTGATCAGCTCGTCCGACAGCGCCTGGTTGGCTTCGCCGAAACGGGCGAGCAGATTGTCGGTCGCATGGCTGAGCAGGCCTTCGAGGCGGTGCAGGTCGCGCATGACGACGAGCAGGGAATCCTGAAGTTCCGCAGCCACCATGACGGGGAGCTGGACTCCTGGCTCATCAGGGCCTGTTAGCGTAGATTGCATGGTTTCTCCATGGCAGCAGGCGGCTCAAGGCACGCTAAATCCATTCCGGCAAACACGCTGGTGGCCACACCACCGGCAACGACGCGTCGCCTGGTAGGCGATGCGCTCCCGCAGGGCGCAAACAGCGCATCTTGGCACGCTGTTTGTTCCAATATGTATCCTATGATAGCGTTCATATGGCCTCAGGAGTAATGGTTAAACCCCTGCGCATCCTGCATCTCGAAGATTCCCTTGCGGACCATGCTTTGGCATGTATTACGTTGCGCCGCGCCAACGGGATGTATGAAATTCGCCACGCAGACACGATGGAATCCTTCGTGGCCTGGCTGGATGCGGAGCGATTCGATCTCGTCCTCGCCGACTACCGGCTGCCGGGCTTCACGGCGCTGGATGCATGGCGCTGGGTGAGCGAGCGCGGCGAGCCCCCGCCCTTCGTGCTGCTGTCCGGCGCCATCGGCGAGGCCGCCGCCGTGGATGCGATGCGCCTGGGCATGGCGGACTACCTCCTGAAGGACGACATGGCCCGGCTGCCGCACGTGATCGGTCGCGCCATCGAGGTGCATGAGGCACGCAGGGCGCGGGAGCAGGCGGTGCGCGACCTCGCGGCATCGGAGAGACAGCTGGCGGAACTGACCGAGCACCTGCAGATTTCCATCGAGCGGGAGCGTGCGGCGATCGCCCGCGAGATCCACGACGACATCGGCGGTGCCCTGACGGCGGTGCGCTTCGACGTGGGGTGGATCGCACGGCACTCCACGGAACCGGCGGTGCTCGGCCATGCCGGCAGCGCGACGGAGATGCTGCAGCATGCCATCGAGGCGAGCCAGCGCATCATGATGAATCTGCGCCCGCCCATCCTCGACCAGGGGTTGGTGGCCGCGGTGCAGTGGCTGGCCGAGAGCTTCGAGCGCCGCACGGGCATTCCCACCCGGCTGCATTCCAGTCGCGATGCGATCGAGGTGCCGGGCGACGTGCAGCTGGTGGCCTACCGCACGGCGCAGGAGGCCCTGACCAACGTATCGAAATACGCACAGGCCAGCCAGGTGTCGATCGACCTCTCGGACAGCGAGCGCGTGCTGACGCTGGAGGTGACGGACAATGGCTGCGGCATGGAACCTGCCATGCGGAACAAGCCGAAGTCCTTCGGGCTCAAGGGCCTGCAGGAACGGGCGAGAACGGTCGGAGGGTGGCTGGACATCAGCAGCCAGCCGGGACGCGGCACCTCGGTCATCGTGTCGATCCCGCTGGAGCCGCAGGACAGCCAGGGCGCCGAGGACCCAGGAGAATTGCCATGATCCACGTCGTGCTGTGCGACGACCATGCCGTGCTGCGGCGCGGCATCCGCGACACGCTCACCGAAGCGCCGGACATCCAGGTGACCGGGGAGGCCGGCGGCTATTCGGAGCTGCGCGAGATCCTGCGCAAGGCACCCTGCGATGTGCTGCTGCTGGACCTGAACATGCCGGGCCGCAGCGGGCTGGAGGTGTTGAGCAGCCTGAAGGAAACGGATTCGGCCATCAAGGTACTCGTGGTGTCGATGTATCCCGAGGACCAGTACGCCCTGCGCTGCCTCCGGGCGGGGGCGCAGGGCTATGCCAACAAGGCCGGCGATCCCATGGAGCTGATCGAGGCCGTCCGCACCGTGATGAAGGGCCGCAAGTACCTGACGCCCGAGGTGGCGCAGATGCTCGCGGACAGCCTGGCGCAACCCGCGCCCGAACTTCCCCACGAGGCCCTGTCCGAGCGCGAACTCCAGACGCTGGTGAAGATCGCGTCCGGCAAGCGGCTTTCGGACATCGCGGAAGAGCTCATGCTGAGTCCGAAGACCGTGAGCGTGTACCGCTCGCGCGTGCTGGAGAAGCTCAAGCTCAGCAACAACGCCGAACTGACGGTGTACGCCATCCGCAACCAGCTGGTGTGACGCCCCGCCGTCCGGTTACCGCTGCGAGGCGAAGAGGTCGATGGATTGCTGCATGAGGGTGAGCACCGGTTGCTCGAGCATGGGCAGCGTGGCGGCGATCCCCAACAGCCCGACCGTCAGGGTCACCGGAAACCCCACCGCATAGATGTTCATCTGCGGCGCCACCCGGGAGATCACGCCGAGGGCCAGGTTGACGAACATCAGCAGCGCGATCATGGGCAGGGCGATCCAGAGCGCACTGGAGAACAGCGACGCGCCGAGTTCGTGCAGGCGCATCTGGCCGATCGACTGCAGGAAATTGCCGTCCACCGGAAAGCTGTCGAAGCTCTTCACCACGGCCATGAGCACCATGAGGTGGCCGTTGATGACCACGAAGAGCAGCATGGCCATGTGGCCGAAGAAGCGGCCCACCGCGCTGACCTGCCCGCTCGTGGAGGGATCGAAGAAGGACGCGAAGTTGAGCCCCATCTGCAGGCCGACGACCTCGCCCGCCAGCTCGACCGCGGTGAATACCAGCCGTACGGCGAAGCCGACCGACATGCCGACCGCCACCTGCTGGGCGACCGCGCCGAGCGCTTCGCGGCCGTTGACGCTGACGACGGGCTGGTCGGGCAGCACGGCCTGCGCGCACACGGCCACCAGGAAGGCCAGCCCGACCTTGGCCCGGACGGGGATGCTGCGCATGGAGAACACCGGCGCGACCATGAAGACGGCCAGGACCCGCAGGAACGGCCACAGCACCGGCGAGAGCCAGGCCATGATCTGCGCCTCGGAGAAGGTGATCACGCGGCGCTCAGGTGACGACGGAGGGAATGGATTCGATGGTGCGCCGGATGTAGTCCACCAGCGAGGTGATCATCCAGGGGCCCACGACCGCGAACACGACCATGGCGGCGATGAGCTTGGGCACGAAGGCGAGCGTGGCCTCGTGGATCTGGGTGACGGCCTGGAAGATGCTGACGAGCAGTCCGACCACCATGACCACGCCCAGCACGGGCATGGACACCATGAGGAGCAGCGTGAGCGCGTCGCGCCCCACCGTCAGGACCATTTGGGAGGTCATGGAAAACTCCTTCGCGTTCGCGTCAGGTCACGAAGCTGGCGGCCAGGGAGCCGAGCAGCAGGTTCCAGCCGTCCGCCAGCACGAACAGCATCAGCTTGAAAGGCAGCGCCACCAGCACCGGGGACAGCATCATCATGCCCAGCGACATGAGGATGCTGGAGACCACCATGTCGATGACCAGGAACGGGATGAAGATCATGAACCCGATCTGGAAGGCCGACTTGAGTTCGCTGGTGACGAACGCGGGCACGAGGACGCGCATGGGCGCGGTCTCCGCCGTGGCCCCGGACGGCAGCTTGGCGAGCCGGGCGAACAGGGCGAAGTCCGACTGGCGGGTCTGCTTGAGCATGAAGGAGCGCATGGGCGCCTCCGCGCGCTCTACGGCCTGCTCGAAGGTGATCGTGTTGTTGCTGTAGGGCAGGTAGGCGTCCGCGTAGACGCGGTCGAACGTGGGGCCCATGACGAAGAACGTCAGGAACAGCGACAGGCCGATGATGACCTGGTTGGGCGGGGCGGACTGCGTGCCGATCGCCTGGCGGATCAGCGACAGCACGATGACGATGCGGGTGAAGCCCGTCATCATGAGCAGCACGGCTGGCAGGAAGGACAGCGCCGTGAAGAACAGCAGGGTCTGGATGGGCACCGAATAGCTGGTTCCGCCCGCGCCGGAGCCGATGAGGACCGGCAGGCTGCCGCCTCCGGCGGCCTGCGCCCAGGCGGAAGGGACCAGCGCCATCCAGGCGAGCGCGACCGCCACGGCCATGCCGGCGTGCCGCGGCCGGACGGCAACGGAGCGCGCAGCCTCAGCCATGCGAAGCGGGCGCATCCTGGCGCCGGGTAGCCGCAGCCATCTCGCCGGCGAAGGATGCGGGCGGTGGCACGTGGACCTGGGACGACGCCCCCGCGGCCGACGGATGGATCACGTGCAGGCACTGGACCTGCTGGGCCGTGACGCCCAGCACCAGCCAGACGCGCTGATGGTCCGGCCCGACCTCCACCGTCACGACCCGCTGCTGGGGACCGACCGGCACGGCGGAGAGCACCTTGGCCGCCGCGCCCGGGCCCGCGCCCGGGGCGCCGGCCTGGCGTTGCTGCAGGCGGCGGATGAGCCAGGGCAGCAGCGCCACCGCAGCGATGAACAGGACGACGACGACCAGGGTCTGCGCCATGCCGGCGCCCGAGGCGGCGTTATCCACGGCTCACGCGGCGCAGCCGCTCCGAAGGCGTGACCACGTCGGTCAGCCGGATGCCGAACTTGTCGTTGACCACCACGACCTCGCCCTGGGCGATCAGGTAGCCGTTGACCAGCACGTCCATGGGTTCGCCGGCCAGGGCGTCGAGCTCGACGACGGATCCCTGCGCCAGCTGCAGGATGTACTTGATGGGCACCTTGGTACGGCCCAGTTCCACGGACAACTGGACGGGGATGTCCAGCACCATGTTGATGTCGTTGACCGGCGCCTCGTTGCTCGAGGAGAACGGGCGCACGGGCTCGCCCGCGAGGGGGCCGCCCTGGTCCACGGGCTGCGACTCGTCGGAGCTCTTCTGCTCCTCCAGCGCTTCGGCCCAGCCGGCGAACGGATCGTCCGCCGCGCTCTTGCCGTCGTTGTCGTTGCTGTCGCCTTCAGTTGACATTCTTTTCTCCCAGCCAGTTCAGATCGGGGTTGCGCAGGCACTCCTCGATGCGGATGGCGTACTTGGAATTGTGCGTGCCGTACTGGCACTCGAAGATGGGCACGCCCCCGATCGACGCCTGGATGCGTGGCTCGCGGTCGAGCTCGATGAAATCGCCGGGCTTCATGGCGAGAAGTTGCTCGACGGTGGCGTCGGCCCGGGCCAGTTCGGCCACGAGGGTCACTTCCGCGGCCTGGATCTCGCGCGTCAGCACGCGCACCCAGCGGCGATCGACTTCGATCGAATCACCCTGCGTCGAAGAATAGAGCACGTCGCGGATCGGCTCCAGGGTCGCGTAGGGCATGCAGATGTGGATGGCCCCCGACAGATCGCCGATCTCGAGCTGGAAGGCGGTGGACACCACGATCTCGCTCGGGGTGGCGATATTCGCGAACTGCGGCTGCATCTCGGAGCGCTGGTATTCCAGCTCCAGCGGGTAGATGCCGTGCCAGGCCTTCTTGTATTCGGCGCAGATCACGTCCACCAGGCGGTTGATGACGCGCTGCTCGGTGGGGGAAAAATCCCGGCCCTCGATGCGGGTCTGGAACTTGCCCACGCCGCCGTAGAGCGTGTCGATGATGCCGAACACGAGGGACGGCTCGCAGACGATCAGTCCGCTGCCGCGCAGCGGCCGGATGGCCACGATGTTGAAGTTGGTGGGCACCGCCAGCTCGCGCAGGAAGGCGCTGTAGCGCTGCACGGACACTGTTCCCACCGAGATCTCGGGGCTGCGGCGGATGAAGTTGAACAGGCCGATGCGGAAATTGCGCGCGAACCGCTCGTTGACGATTTCCATCGTCGGCATGCGGCCACGGACGATGCGCTCCTGGCTGGAGATGTCGTAGTTGCGGATGGCACCGGTGTCCGCCGCTTCCTCCACGGACTTCTGGCTCTCGCCGGTGACGCCTTCCAGCAGGGCATCGACTTCTTCCTGGGAAAGGAATGACTCGCTCATGGGGAAATCTCCTGCCGGGTCACTGGATGATGAAACTGGAGAAGAGCACTTGCCGCACCGGATTGTTGTCGCCCCTGGGGCGCGGGGCCTCTTCGCCGTCCTCTTCCTCGTCGCTGGCGGGCCGCTTGCGGGGCTTGGGCACGGTGTAGCCCAGGGGTTTGGACACCTCGCGGCGGATGTCCACGGCCAGCTTTTCCTTGCCTTCGCGGCCGAGGAGTTCCTGGGCGGTGCGCTGAGACACCAGCATCAGGATCGCGCTGCGGATGCTGGGCAGATACTGCTTGACCAGTTCGGACGTCTTGGCATCCGCCAGTTCCAGCGTGATGCCGATCTGGGCGAAGCGCTCGCCACCGGGGTCGGCGAGGTTCACGACCATGTTCTCGATGGGCAGGAAAGTGGGGGCCACCTTGGGCGCGGCAGGCGCGGCGGCCTTGGCGTGGCCTCCGCCGCCGCCCTCCTCGTCCTCGTCGCCATGGCTGCGTTTGGAGAGGAAGAACCAGGCGGCGCCACCGCCGGCCAGCACCAGCACCGCGACGATGGCGATGATGAGGACCAGCTTCTTGCTTTTCGGCTTGGCGGCGGCCGCGGCAGGAGGGTTGGCAGACACGTTGGGTTTCCTTGCGCAACGGATTCGGTGGAGAGGGGCCGGCCGGGGCCGGGCACCCTGGAAGGCTTTCCCGCACTCCATCGAGCGCAGACCTTCCGCTAGGGGCCATTATTGGATACCGGCGCGGCGGATAATAGCCAGAATAGCGGCGGAAAGGCCGTCTTTCCAGCGGTTGCGCAAGCCCTCCCCGGACTCCCGCACGTGCTCAGGCGAAGACGTCCAGGGCGCGGTCCGGACGGGATGCGGGCCGGGGGATGTCGCCAGCCCCTTGCGCGCCACCTCCGGCCGCCTGCACGCGGCCGATGCGCGCACCGCCCTCGCCACGCCCGGACGGCCGCCCCGAGGCGTCGCCCCCCGCGCCCGCCCCGGACTGCCCGATGGACACGCCCGCGAGCTCCAGGCCTTCTCCGCGCAGCAGTTCGCGCAGCTGGGCCACGCTGGTGTCCAGCATGTCCCGGGTCTGGGACTGGTCGCTGCGGAATGCGACATGGGCCTCGTTGCCCGTCAGCGACACGGACACCTCGACCGGCTGGCCGTCCCGGTCGATCGTGAGTTCGGCATTCTGCGTCTTCTGGTGCACCCAGTAGGCCACCTGTTCGGCGATCTGGTCTTCCATGGGAATCTGCGAGGGGTCCGCCACGCCGGCCGCCCCGTCCCCGGCCGCATCCGCGGCGAAGGAGCCCGACGCCTGCGAGCCATCCGGAGATGCCGGCACCACGGCACGATCCATGCCCAGAGAGGCCGACACAGCCGCATCCGCCCGCCCGCCCGCCTGCGGGGTCAGGTCCTGCAGGGCACCGCCCACGGCGGAGGCCGCCATCATGGAGGATTCGCCGCCACGCGGGGCGGCCTGCAGCCCGGCGGTGAAGCCCGCATCGCGGCGGTCCGGCTGCGCGGTCGCCCCTGCCGACGCGGAGGATGCAGAGGCCACGGCCTGGGCCAGGACATGCGCGCCGGGAAGCTCCCCGTCCTTGCCGCCCAGGACTGGGACCATCAGTCCGCCGGCGCTGGCGCCGGCCGTCTCGGATGCGGAACCGGCCGTGCCGCCCATGGCGGCGTGCCCGGACCGCGCCGTCCCGCCCCGGGAAGCGGCGAAGGCCTTGCCGGCCGCATTGGCCGCCGCCCCGGAAAGATCGGCGGCGCCATCGATGAGTGCCGTCTGGCCCACCAGGCTGCTAGCGTCCATCAGCCCCGCAGGCCGGAGCGCCTGCGCCAGGGAGCCGCCTGCCCCGCCGCCCGGGGAGCCCGCCGCGGCAGGCCAGGCCCCGGCAGTGCCGCCCGGAACCAGGCCCTGCAGCGCCATGGCCAGCGGATCCATGCCGGGCAGCCCCGATGCGCCCGCGGCATTGCCCGCCGCCGCGCCGGATGCGAGTGCATCGCCAGCCATCGCATCACCGGCCAGGGCGGCGCCCAGGCCATTGTCCGCGCCCGGCAGCGCACCGGCACCGGTAGCGTCCAGCCCGGCCCCGAGCGATGCCAGCAGCAGCGAAAAACCGCCCTGCCCACCGGCGGCGTCGGTGCCGGCATCCGCGGCGGTTGCGTTGCCGGCCTTGCCGGCGCCCCGCGCGCCCCGCGATTCGTGGGTTGCGTGGGCCGAAGACGGCGCGCGGGCCGTGCGGTTCTGGATGTCGTTGGTCATGATGATGGCTCCTCTGGCCCGCCAGGGCCCTGCCCCGTGACCGGGGCCTTTCCGAAACGCAGCGCGGCGCGCTCGTCCGTCTGTTTCTGCTCCCGCCGCGCCTCGGCCTGGGCCAGGTCGTGGCGCCGCCGCTCCACCACCTTGCGCAGCGCCGCGACGCGCAGCTCGGCCTGCAGCAATGCCTGGCCCGCGGCACGTACGCGGCCTTCCTGCTCGCCGATCACGCTGCTCTGCACGCCCATGGCATGCCCGAGGCGGTCCATGAACTGGTAGTGGTGGTACATGACCTCCGGCTTGACCGTGGCGTCGGCGCGCATGCCCCAGCGCCCTTCCGTCTCGTGCGCGTACCCTTGAAGCTGCTGCAGTTGCGCTTCGGACGCGCTCCGGGCACGCTGAAGGTCCTGCAGGGCCTGGCGCGCGGCGTCCCGCTGGCGCTCCGCCATCTCGACGGCGACCAGGAAGGCATTGAGAGAGGCCATGGCAGTACCGCTCCCCGGGTCAGGCCTGCGGGCCCAGTACGGCCGCCATGGCGTGCAGGCTGTCCTGCATGGGCGCGGCCTCGAACATGTTCTGCTGCAGGAAGGCGGCCATCGCCGGCTGCAGGCGGATGGCCTCGTCCAGCGCCGGGTCGGAGCCGCTCATGTAGGCGCCGACCTGGATCAGGTCGCGGCTCTTCTGGTAGCGCGAATACACCGCGCGGAACCGCCGCGCGAGGTCGAAATGCTCGCGCGAGGCCACGTTGTGCATGACCCGCGACGCGGACTGCTCGATGTCGATCGCCGGGAAATGCCCGGTTTCCGCCAGCGCGCGGGACAGCACGATGTGGCCGTCGAGGATGGCGCGGGCCGAGTCGGCGATGGGATCCTGCTGGTCGTCCCCTTCGGAGAGGACGGTATAGAAGGCGGTGATGGAGCCCACGCCGTGCAAGCCGTTGCCGCTGCGCTCGACCAGCGCCGGCAGCTTGGCGAAGCAGCTCGGCGGATAGCCCTTGGTGGCCG
Source organism: Paracidovorax citrulli (assembly GCF_900100305.1). Lineage (GTDB taxonomy): Bacteria > Pseudomonadota > Gammaproteobacteria > Burkholderiales > Burkholderiaceae_C > Paracidovorax > Paracidovorax citrulli. The sequence continues at coordinate 17,489 of NZ_FNEY01000027.1, forward strand.
GCGGCTCGCCGATGGCGAGCGCGATCTCGCGCTGGGCCATGGCATAGCGGGTGAGCGAATCCATGAGCAGCAGCACATGCTTGCCCTTGTCCCGGAAATGCTCGGCGATGGCCGTCGCATAGGCGGCGCCCTGCATGCGCAGCAGCGGCGGCGCATCGGCCGGAGCGGCGACCACCACGGCCCGCTCGCGGTCCTGCTCGCCCAGGATGTCCTCCACGAATTCCTTGACCTCGCGGCCGCGCTCGCCGATGAGGCCCACGACGATGACGTCGGCCTGGGTATAGCGGGCCATCATGCCGAGCAGCACGCTCTTGCCGACGCCGGATCCCGCGAAAAGCCCCAGGCGCTGCCCGCGGCCCACGGTCAGCAGCGCGTTGATCGCCCGCACGCCGGTGTCCAGCATCTGGCGCACGGGATCGCGGTCCATGGCGTTGATCTGGCGCCGGTCCATGGGCTCGGATGAAACGTCCTGCACGGGCCCGCCATGGTCGAGCGGCAGGCCCTGCGAGTCCACGACGCGGCCCAGCAGGCCGTCGCCCATGGGCAGGCGCAGGATGCCCGCGGCCGTTGACGGCCGGGTGGAATCGCACAGGCGCGGCACGGGTACATAGGGCGCGGCCGGTACCACGCTCGCGCCGCTGGACAGGCCGTGGATATCGCCCGCGGGCATCAGGAAGGCCCGGTCGCCCGAGAAGCCGACGACTTCCGCCAGCACGGCCTCGTGGCCCGGCATCTGCACCAGGCATTGCGATCCCACGGGGACGCGGATGCCCGCGGCCTCCAGGACGAGCCCGGTCAGCCGGGTGAGGGTGCCGCGGGTTTCCAGCGCCGTGCCCTCGGCCAGGCGCGCGCGCGCGCCGGACAGGAACGCATCCCAGGGCGAATCCTGCAGTGGCGGATCCGACACGGCGGCACTGTCAGCCATGGCCCGGCTCCTCGATCCGCCAGGCCGACGAAAGCCCCAGGGCCGCGATGGCGCGGCGCCACCGCCTGTCGAGCGAGCCGTCCACCACGGTACCGGCCGATTCGACCAGGCAGTCGCCCTCGGCCACGGAGGCATCGGGCACCCACTGGATCTTCGCCCCGGCGTACTCCGTGGTGAGCGGCTGCTCCAGGAACGACCAGTCGGACGGATGGATGCGCACCGTGGCCGGGCGCCCCTCGGCCACCAGCATGCCCAGCGCTTCGCGCACCACGGGCAGCAGGGCCTGCGGCCCGCTGGACAGTTCCTGCCGGACGACCTGGCGGGCGATATCGCAGGCCAGTTCCAGGATCTCCTGCGCCATGCGCTGCTGCAGATCGGTAAGGCCGGCATCGGCCGCGAGCACCAGCCGCTCCAGCCGCGCGGCCGCCTCCCGGCCCTGTCCGCCGATGTAGTCGTCCATGCGCTGCTGCCACGCCAGGGCGGTTTCCTCCTCGCCCTGGGCCTTGCCCTGGGCGAAGGCTTCCTCGCGCGCGGCCTCGACCGCGGCCTGGTGGGTGGCCTCGTCGATGCCTGGAGGGGGCAGTTCGGCGGCCTCGGGCTGTTGCGCCTCCACCGGCGGAAGCTGGTCGGAGCCGTCCACCGCCCCGAAACGCCATTGCGTCACGTCCGCGATCTCTTCGCTCGGGATGAAGCGCGTGTAGGCGCCGCGGGGGCTATACGAATGCGTCATCGCCACCGCCTCCGATCACGATCTGGCCTTCGTCGGAAAGCCTGCGCACGGTCTTGAGGATTTCCTTCTGCTGCGCCTCGACTTCCGACAGGCGCATGGGACCGCGCGACTCCAGGTCTTCGCGCATGGCATCCGCGGCGCGGGAGGACATGTTGGAGAGGAACTTCTCGCGCAGTTCCGGCTGGGCGCCCTTGAGCGCGACCACCAGGGTCTCCGAGGCCACTTCGCGCAGGACGGTCTGGATGGCCCGGTCGTCCAGCTTGCTGACGTCGTCGAAGACGAACATCTTGTCCATGATCTTCTGGGCCAGGTCGGGGTCGTAGCCACGGATCGACTCCAGCACCACCGCGTCCATGTTGGAGCCCAGCAGGTTGATGATTTCGGCGGCCGCCTTGACGCCCCCCAGGGAGCTCTTGCGGATCTTGTCGCCGCCGGCGAGCACCTTGAAAAGCACCTCGTTCAGGTCCTTGAGCGCCGTGGGCTGGATGCCCTCGAGCGTGGCCACGCGCAGCAGCACTTCGCCACGCTGGCGGTCCGACAGCTGCATGAGCACCGCGGCGGACTGCTCGGGATCCAGGTGGACGAGGATGGCCGCGACGATCTGCGGATGCTCGTTGCGCAGCAGTTCCGCCACGGAGAGCGGATCCATCCACTTGAGGCTTTCGATACCCGACACGTCGCCGCCCTGCAGGATCCGGTCGATCAGCAGCGCGGCCTTGTCGTCGCCCAGGGCACGCTTGAGCACGGAGCGTACGTAATTGCTGGTGTCGGACACCAGCAGGCTCTGCGCGGCAGCGTCGTTGGAGAAGCGGTTGATGACGCCGTCCACCTTGTCCTTGGAGACGGAGCGCATGCGGGCAATGGTCTCGCCGAGCTTCTGCACTTCCTTGGGAGACAGGTGCTTGAACACCTCGGCGGCTTCCTCCTCGCCGAGGGACATCAGCAGGATCGCCGCATCGTTCAGGCCTTGCTCATCCATGGAAAGTCACCGGTCGGTAGGGGAAGGGGTGGGTGGGAGTGCTCATCGGCGCCATCATCGACGGATGGCGGCCGCGTTTCAAGATTCGCCGTTTACCCACACCTTGAGAATGTTGGCGACGGCCACGGGATTTTCCTTGGCCAGGACACGCGCTTCCTCCAGGCGCATCTGTTCGGGGGTCTGGATCAGGTCTTCGGGCTTGGCGGGGGCGGCCAGGGCCGGGCGCTCGGGCTCGTCGGCCTCGATCGCATCCACCTGGCGGCCCGATGCCGGCGCCGCGGCGGGCGCGGGCGGCTGGTTCATGCCCTTGATCGCCGGACGCACCAGCCCGAGGAGGATGAGCGCGGCGAAGAGCGACATGCCCACCGGCCAGCCCAGGCTCTTGGCCAGCTCGATCATCTCGGGCTGCTTCCAGAGCGGCAGCTCGGCCGCCGGCGTGTTGTCCACCAGGAACTGGGTGTTCATGATGTTCACCGAGTCGCCGCGATCCTTGCTGTACCCGATGGTTTCGCGAACCAGGGCCGTCATCTGCTCGATCTGCTCGGGCGTGAAGGCCTTGGCCTGGGGCGCCTTCCCCGCCGCATCCGCGATGGCCTGGTAGTTCACCACCACGGCGGCGCTGACGCGCTTGATCGCGCCGCTGCCGGCCCGGGTAACGCGCACCGTCTTGTCCACCTCGTAGTTGGTGATGGATTCACGCTTGGACCCGGCCGTCTGGCCCTGCTGGCCGTTGCCTGCCGTGGGCGCGGGATTGGCGCCGTTGATGGGGGCGGTGGACGGCTGGGGCGGCTGGTTGCTGGCGGCGCCCGGAACGCCGGCCGGAGGCTGGTTGCCCTGGGTGCCGCCGGAGCTTTCCACCACCTGCTGGCTGCGCACTGCACTGCTGTCGGGCGTCTGGTTGGGGCGGTGCTGCTCGGACGTCTGCTCCGATTGCGAGAAATCCACCTCGGCCGTCACCTGGGCCTTGACGTTGTTCTTGCCGACCACGGGCTCCAGGATGTCCAGGATGCGGCGAGTGTATTGCTGCTCGATCTGCTGCACGTAGGACAGCTGCTGGGCATCGATGGCGCTGCCGGCGGCCGTATCGGGCGACTGCGACAGCAGCTTGCCGGTGTCGTCGAGCACGCTGACGGCGGAAGGCGACATCTCGGGCACGCTGGAAGCCACCAGATGCACGATGCCGGCCAGTTGGGTGCGATCGAGGAAGCGGCCGGGGTACAGGCTCAGCAGCACGGAAGCGGAAGGCTTCTGCTGTTCGCGGAAAAATCCGTTCTGGTTGGGCAGCGCCAGATGGACGCGTGCGCTCTGCACGGACGACAGCGCCTGGATGGAGCGCGTCAGTTCGCCCTCGAGCCCGCGCTGGAAGTTCAGGCGCTCCTGGAATTGCGTCACGCCGAAGCGGTTGGTCTCCATGAGCTCGAACCCGGTCACCGAGCCCTTGGGCAGGCCCTGGGTGGCCAGGCGCAGGCGGACGTCGTGCACGCGCTCGGCCGGCACCAGGATGGCGCCCCCGCCCTCCGAATACTTGTAGGGGACATTCATCGTGGACAACTGGGCCACGATGGCGCCGCCATCCTTGTCGCTCAGATTGGAGAACAGCACCTTGTAGTCCGGCTGGCGGTTGAGCACCACCGCGGCGACCACCGCGGCCACCAGCAGCGCGATGCCCGCGCCGAAGCGCAGCCGCTTGGAACGGTCCAGCGCGGAAAAACGCTGAAGCACGGACGGCGCGCTGGAGCTGGCAGGGGGAGCGACGGGGATTTCGGCGACTGCGGACATGGTGCTTTCCAAGGGGACCGCCACGGCACACGGGATCTGGCGTGCCGCGATTATTGGCCGCCGCCCCCCTGCCCGGCGGCCGGATAAGGCGCCCGTTTTCCCAGCTATTCCCCAGGATGCGCCCGGCGCGCGGCCCTAGGATTGCACCATCCCGCAACCTCTACTGTGCCCGCCATGGACCTCCGCATCTCCAGCTCCACCGCTCCCCTGACGGGCGCCGGCCTGGCGCGCCGTGCCACGGCCGCGCAGGACGCCGCAGGCGGCCAGGAAGTCGGCTTCTCCACGGCGCTCAAGGGCGCGCTGCAGTCCGTCAGCGCCGCCCAGAACCGGGCGAGCGGGCTGCAGCAGGAAGTGCAGATGGAAAACCCGGCCGTGAGCCTGGAAGAAACCATGATCGCCATCCAGAAGGCCCAGGTGGGTTTCCAGGCGACGCTGCACGTGCGCAACCGGATGGTACAGGCCTACACGGACATCATGAACATGCAGGTCTGAGCCCCCTGCCCCCTGCGCCACCGGGCGCGGCCTGCCTGTCGGTCAACGGGTCCTCGCGAAGGACCCTTTCGTCGTTCTGGCCTTCATCCTCCCCCAAAAAGAAAATGCCTCGCTTCCCTGCGCAGGGAACGAGGCATTTGCGCATCCGGCGCGGCCGGAAGGCGCCGGGCGCGGCCCGCCGCACGGCGGGTGCACCGGTCAGTGCACGATCATCGGCTGGCGCTCGAACAGATGCTCGAACTGCGCGAGCCAGGGCTCGGCCAGGCAGCGGATCTCGGCATCGTTGCGCAGGATGCGCTGCATGATGCGCGTCTTTTCGCGGCGGTGCTCCGGCAGCAGTTGCTGGTCCTGGGACTTGAAGCGCAGCTGCTCGATCAGGACGGCGCAGGCGCCTTCGCAACGCACGACCTCGTCCCAGTCCTTGAGCTTGGCGGCTTCGAGCATCCGCGCACTGCTGTCTTCGATGGCCTTGTAGTAGTCAATCAGCATGTCGTTCATATTTCAGGCCTCCGCCACCACGGGGTGGGCCACGTCGTTGGCAGCCGCCGTGGCTATGGCCACCTTCTTGATATCGTTCCACCCTTGGGCTATCGGCTCGATCAGGCGCGCGACTTCTTCCAGCATTGCGTCGTCGTTCTTGGCATTCGCCTGGATCAGGCGACGCAGGCTGTAGTCGTACACCGCCTCCAGGTTGCTCGCCAGCGCGCCGCCCTCATCGCGATCGAGGGCCGTGCTCAACCCTTCCTCCAGAATGCGCACCGCCTTGGAGATGGCTGCGCACTTGGTCGCCACGTCGCCCCGGGCCAATGCACCACGCGCCGTGGCGATGGAGTTCAGCACACCTGCATACAAAAGGCTGACCAGCTGGTGCTGGTCGATGGTGTGCATGCTCGTCTCGACGTTGATGCGCTGATAGGCATTGGCACGGGATTGGTAAGCGGTGAACATGGCGGTCGCTCCTCGGAATCTGTTGTTCAATTTATCGGCGTCCCGCCAAAAAACTGAAGCCCCTTCACAGGGTTTTATTCCAGGCCACCACCTGCTGCTGGATGTAGCTGTTGAGCGCGTTCATGTTGGACATCTTGGTGTCCAGCGCCGTGTAGCGTGCCGTGAGGTTCTTCTCCACTTCGCTGGCCCGTTCGTTGATGCGCTCGATATCGGCGGCATTGCGCTTGAGCATCTCCTTGTACGACTGGTCCTTGCCGGCGAAGAAGCCGTCGGACGCCAGCAGCCTCGAGGTGACGGCCTTGAACTTGCCGGCGAAGCCGTCCGTCACGCTGCCGCCGTCCGCGCCGCGGAAGAACGCCTTCACGTCATCGGGGTTCTGCATCGCCTTGTCGAACTTGGTGGCGTCAAGGGTCAGGCTGCCGTCGGGCGACAGGTTGCCGCTTCCGCCGGCCGACACCACGCCCACTTCGGACAGCGAGCGGAGCGCGCCGGACTGGTTGACCGACTGCAGTGCCATCCGCAGCGTGTTCTGCAGCGTCACGGCGCCCGAGTCGCCCTGCAGCAGCCCGGCCGTCTTCGTGTCCTTGTCGTATTTGGTGGACTCGTTCAGCGCGCTGTTGACGGCGTTGTAGGCCGTGACGAAGGCCTGGATGTTGGCCTTGACGGCCGAGTTGTCCTTGGTGACCGTGATGGACACGTCCGTCGTGGTGGGCTTGACGGCCGTGAACGTCACGCCCGCCACGGTATTGGCGAAGACATTGGTGCCCGACGTCACGGCCACCCCGTTGACCGTGGCGTTGGCGTTCTGCGCATATTCAGTCGAGCCGGACAGCAGGCGGGACAGGCCGGCGGCGTCGCTGTTGTTGCCGTCCGCGTCCGAGACGCTGAGCTGGTAGCCGGCGCTCTCGCCGGTGGTCTTGCTGCGCAGCATCAGGCGCTGGCCCGAGGCATCGGTCAGGACCGTGGCCGTGACGCCGGCCTTGGAGCCGTTGATCTTGCTGGCGACGTCCTCCAGCGTATCGGTCGCGGTGACGTCGATCTTCACCCCCTCGTCCGCGCCCGCGGCAAAACTCTTGGGGCTGCCGCTCCAGGTACCCGTGGTGAGGGTGAGCGTGCCGGCGCCCACGGCGCTCTTGGCAGGCGTCAGCGAATCGGAAATGGAGGACTGGGCCTTGGCCAGGTTCTGCACCTGCACGTTGAAAGACGTCGCCGCCGCACCACCCACCGCCGACACGGTCACGAAATCGGTGCTGGACGACGTCGCCGCCACACCGTTCCATCCGGTGACGCTGGTCAGCTTGTTGGCGGCATCGGATAGCGTGGACACCAGCGACTTGAGCTGGCCGAAGGCGGACACCTTCGAATTGGTCACGGCCGCCTGCTGGCTCAGGCCGTTGGTCCGGGTGATGGGCAGCTTGACGGCATCCACGGACGCCTTGATGAGGTCATTGACATTGACGCCTCCACCCAGGCCGATGCCCAAAGAAGAAAAGCTCGCCATATACCACCTCCATTCAGTCGATGCGATGCGTTGTATCGACGGAGATTATCCTGCCCCGGCAGCGTCGCATCTCGCTGATAAGCACAGGATAACCCACCCAATCCGCCGCTTGCGGCCGGCCTTCGCCACCAGCGGCAAAGCGGCAGCGGCCGAAGCCGTTGCCGCTGGAGTCCGGCGGGGCCGCGGGGCCCCGCCTTCAGCGCTGCGCGATCAACGCAGCAGGGACAGCACGCCCTGGGGCAGCTGGTTGGCCTGGGCCACCATCGCCGTGCCGGCCTGCTGCAGGATCTGCGAGCGCGACAGGTTGGCGGTTTCGGCCGCGAAGTCCGCGTCCTGGATGCGGCTGCGCGAGGCGGACATGTTCTCGGACGTGCTCTGCAGGTTGTTCACCGTGGTTTCGAACCGGGACTGGAGTGCACCGAAGCTCGCACGCTGGCCGTTGACGGCCGCGAGCGCGGCATCGATGATCTTCAGGGCCTTGGTCGAGCCGTCCACGGTGGACACATCGATGTCGCTCACCTTGGTCAGCGTGGAGGCGGTGGCCGCGGTGGTCGTCATCGTGTCGCCCGTGCCGTTGACGGTGTAGCCCTTGTCGGACTTGTATTCCACCGTGCCGCGCGAGGCGACGGTCACGCCGGTGGCTGCTGCCGTGGCGGTAGTGAACGTCAGCGTGCCCGAAGACTGCGTGGTCGTGGCGTCCTGCGAGGCCAGCGTGATGCCCGCGGCGCTGCTGGCGCCGTTGGCGAGGTTGATGTCCTTGCCCGACTCGTTGGTCAGGATCAGGCCGGACGAGTCGCTGTTGAGCTTGGCGGTGATGCCGGTCTGCGAGGACACGTCGTTGAAGGCCTTCACGGCTTCGGCCAGGCCGGCGGCCGTGCTGGTGGCCGAGACGTTGAACGTCACGTTGGCCGCGGTGCTGTTGTCGCCCTTGACCGCCAGGGTGAAGGAGCCGGTGCCGGAGAACTTCAGTTCCGAGACGTTGCGGGCAGCGGCCGTCACGCCGGTGGAGTCGGCCACCGCGTTGACGGCGGAGGCGATGTCGGCGGCCGTACCGGCAGCCGCGACGTTGACGGTCTTGGTCTGCAGGCCGGAGATCACGACCGTGCCGGCGGCCGCGCCCGCCGAGCCGGCGGTGGCGCCGGTGGTGGCCGCACCGGAGGCCGAAGCCGTCAGCTGGGCGCCATAATTGTTGGTGCGGAAGTTACCGGTGGTGGCCGTGATGGTCTGGTTGGCGTTGGCGCCGACCTGGAAGGTGGCCGAGCCGAAGGAGCCGTCCAGCAGCTTCTGGCCGTTGAATTCGGTATTGCCGGCGATGCGGTCCATTTCCGACAGCAGCTGGCCGACTTCGGCCTGGATGGCCTTGCGGTCACCTGCCGAATTGGTGGCGTTGGCCGACTGCACTGCCAGTTCACGCACGCGCTGCAGGATGTCGCCGGTGGACTTCAGGGCGCCTTCCGCCGTCTGCGCCAGCGAAATGCCGTCGTTGGCGTTGCGCACTGCCTGGTTCAGGCCGCGGATCTGCGAGGTGAAGCGCTCCGAGATGGCCAGGCCGGCGGCATCGTCCTTGGCGCTGTTGATGCGCAGGCCCGAGGACAGGCGCTGGATGGAGGTGTTGAGCGAGGATTGGCTCAGGCTCAGGTTGCGCTGGGCGGTGAGCGAGCTGACGTTGGTGTTGATGGTGGAAGCCATTGCAAATCTCCTGAAAAGAACTGACTGGATATGGCGTTGCCGCCAACTGGGCCCAGAACGCCTGGCCACAGGGTTCACAGGGCCTTTCGGGCCATCTGTTGAACGGCGGGCCGCCTCGAGTGCTGCTCATACGTCCCGTTGGAGATGTTTTCGGGTGCCCGGCGGAAAACTTTAGGCACGAACACATGGATTGAGCGGTTTTTGTGTGTCTTATCCCGCCAATGCCCCGGGGCAGGCTCCCCAACAATCCTTCCATCGTTCCCACAAAGTCCGCCGGAGGGGTAGCGCTTGAACCGGCAGTAATGTTCGTTCCCAGCCTCGCAGGAGTTCCGCCATGGCGTCCACCATCAACACCAACATCAGCTCGCTCACCGCCCAGCGCAACCTGAGCCTGAGCCAGTCGTCGCTCAACACCTCCATCCAGCGCCTGTCCTCCGGCCTGCGCATCAACAGCGCCAAGGACGATGCCGCCGGCCTGGCCATCTCGGAGCGGTTCACCTCGCAGATCCGCGGGATGAACCAGGCGGCGCGCAATGCCAACGACGGCATTTCGCTGTCCCAGGTGGCGGAAAGTGCGCTGGCGGGCGCAGGGAACATCCTGCAGCGGGTGCGCGAACTGTCGGTGCAATCGGCCAACGCCACCAATTCGGCAGGTGACCGCAAGGCCATCCAGGCCGAAGTCGGCCAGCTGCTGTCCGAACTCGACCGCATCGCCGGCACCACGGAATTCAACGGCCAGAAACTGCTGGACGGCTCCTTCGGCTCGGCCACCTTCCAGGTCGGCGCCAACGCCAACCAGACCATCACGGCCACCACGGGCAACTTCCGCACCATGAACTATGGTGCCCAGCTGACGGCCTCCGCCACCGGCGCGGCCACCACCGGCGCCACCGCCGGCTCGGCAGGCGCCGCCGCCGGCACGGTGGTCATCGGCGGGCTGCAGACCAAGACCGTCAACGTCGCGGCTGCCAGCACGGCCGCCGACATCGCCGCCGCCGTCAACGCGGTGGCCGACTCCACCGGCGTGACGGCCGCGGCCCGCAACGTCTCGGAACTCAAGCTCACCGGCAATGGTTCTTATTCTCTGGCGGTCAAGGGCGAGAACAGCACCGCGGCCAACGTGACGTTCAACGTCTCGTCGAACAGTTCGGCCGCAGGGCTGGCCGAAGCCGTGAAGGCCTTCAACGACGTGTCCTCGCAGACCGGCATCACCGCCAAGCTCAACAGCGACAACACCGGCCTGATCCTGACCAACGAGTCGGGCAAGGACATCAACATCGCCAACGGCGCCAGCAGCGCCGCGGGCATCACGCTGGCCTCGCAGGACGCCGTCCAGACGTTGTCCTCGGGCAACCTGACCTTCACGGCCGCCACGACGGCCGCCACCGGCGTCACCGTGGCTGCGCGCGGCACGGTGGAATACAACTCCGACAAGGGCTACACCGTGAGCGGCACGGGCGACACCATGACGAACGCCGCGGCCACCAGTTCCAACATGAAGTCCGTGAGCACCATCGACGTGTCGACGGTGGACGGTTCCACGCGCGCCTTGAAGATCATCGATGCCGCGCTCGCGGCCGTCAACGGCCAGCGTGCGAACTTCGGCGCGTTGCAATCACGGTTCGAAACCGCCATCGCCAACCTGAATACCTCGTCCGAGAACATGTCCGCCTCGCGCAGCCGCATCCAGGACGCGGACTTCGCGGCCGAAACCGCCAACCTGTCGCGCTCGCAGATCCTGCAGCAGGCCGGCACGGCGATGGTGGCCCAGGCCAACCAGCTGCCCCAGGGCGTGCTGTCCCTGCTGAAGTAAGCGGGTGAAGCGCAGCGCCCCATAATGCCGTGAGCGCAAGGAAGACACGCGGCCCGCACCCTTGCCGACCATTGCATGCACACCACCGCCGTCATCGTTCAGTCGAACTACCTGCCCTGGAAGGGGTACTTCGACCTGATGCGCCAGGCAGACGTCTTCGTTCTGTACGACGACGTGCAATATACGCGGCGAGACTGGCGCAATCGCAATGTCATCAAGACGCCTCAAGGGTTGCATTGGCTCACGGTGCCGGTTCAAAGCAAGGGGCAGTACCACCAGGACATCGACAAAATCACTGTTTCATCGTCCAGGTGGATCGAGAAGCACTGGAATACCATCGCGATGAGCTACGGAAAATCCCCCGGATTTTCCGAATACGGACCGGCCGTGCGGTCCATGATGCATGCGTGCGCCGACCATACGCTGTTATCGGAAATCAATGGCCGGCTAATCCGGGGCGTGGCGGAACTCCTTGGCATCCGCACGCCCATCGTCCAGTCATCCGCCTATGGGAAGGTTTCCGGAAAAACGGAAAACCTCATCCATCTTTGCAAGGCCGTCGGCGCGACCCGATATCTGTCGGGGCCTGCGGCAAGGAGTTATCTCGACGCCGGACTCTTCTCCCACGCCGGCATCGAGCTGAGCTATATGGATTACTCCGGATATCCGGAGTATGGACAGCCCCACGGTCCCTTCACCCATTTCGTGAGCATCGTCGACCTATTGATGAGCACGGGAGAGAAAGCGGCCAGCTATCTCATCCAGCAGGAATCTTCGCGTGTCTCGTGACGAAAACGCTTTGCACGAAGGGATCGCGCTCTACTATGAGCGTCGACTGCATGAGCACGGGCCGACCCCCCGAGGTGTGGACTGGAACGGAGCGGAATCCCAGCAGCTTCGCTTCGCCCAGCTGACGCAGATACTGCAAGCCGGCCCCGGTCCGGACAGTGATCGTCCGACGACCCTGAACGATCTGGGCTGCGGTTATGGAGCCCTGCTCGACTTCCTTGTGGAGACAGGCTGGAACATCGACTACGAGGGTATCGACCTGTCCGCCTCGATGGTGCAGGCAGCCCAGGCACGCCACGCAGGCGTCGCGAACGCCCGCTTCCGGGTCGGTGCAGCCTGTACCCGCATGGCCGACTACAGCGTGGCCAGCGGACTGTTCAATGTCCGTCAGGAGGTGCCTGTTCCGTTGTGGGAGAAATTCATCCATGACACGCTGGACGATCTGGACCGCAGCAGCCGCCGTGGATTTGCGTTCAATTGCCTCACCTCATACTCGGACGCAGAGAAGATGAAGCCCCATCTGCACTATTGCGTACCCGAAGAGATCTTTCGTCACTGCAAAACCCGATTCTCACGCCATGTCGCACTGCTGCACGACTATGGGCTCTACGAATTCACCATCCTGGTACGCAAGCAGGTCGGGTGATGCCGCCGCCAACCGATACACACAGCATGAACACCGCTCCATCCCCTGAAAAAAACCAGAAGCACGAGTCTTCGGTACTGACGCACTCCGCGATCGACGGCATTCAGGCCCGGGATGAACTCTTCGCCCTGATGAATGGCTACGCGAGCACACCCGAGGAAAAAGAACGGTCGCTAGGGCTGTTCCTTCGGGGCTCCCTTCTGGCCCGCATTCTTGCGGTGGCGCACATCTATCAGCAAATCGTGGATATTCCCGGCATCATTTTCGATATCGGCACCTGGCGCGGGCAGACCGCGGTGCTGTGCGAAAACTTTCGTGCCATCTACGAGCCATTGCACTTCAATCGCCGGATCGTCTGTTTCGATACTTTCGAGGGGTACGCCGGTTTTGGCGACCAAGACCGCGCGACTGCGCTGCACAAGGAGGGCACTTACTCGGTGGGTGGAACCGCCTATGCCGACTACCTGGCTCACCTGCTACAGGTCCATGAGCGCGCCAATGCCATGGGGCACAACAACGGCAAGCACCAGGTCATCGCCGGAGACTGCCGGGAAACCATTCCCGCATTTTTCGGAGACCATCCCAACGAGATCCTGAGTCTGGCGTTTTTCGACGTCAATGCGCTCGCACCCACACGCGAGGCGCTGGACCAAGTCTGGAAGCGGCTGGCCCCCGGGGGCATCGTGGCGTTCTGGCAATTGACCCGGGCAGGCATGCGCGCCGAAGGGCAGGCCTATGCCGCGGACCTCCTCAACCAGCATCGACACACATTGCATCGTGCGCCCACGTATCCCAGCCTTTGCTATGCCCGCAAGATGTGAGCGTGCTTTTCCATTTTCGTAGAGCAGCCATATGCATACCGTCGTCATAGGAAACGGCATCGTCGCCCTCTCCACGGCTTTCAGGCTCATGCAACGGCTGGGGCCCCATGACCAGATCACCTTGATAGGTCCGCGGGCCCGGCCCGGCTCCGCTACCCAGGCGGCTGCGGCAATGCTCAATTCATTCGCGGAAATCGAAGCGGGAGGTCTGGAACACCCCGTCGATCTCTTCCGCTTCGAGCTCAGCCATCTGGCCACCCGCATGTGGCCCCGGTTCGAGCGCGAGATCATCGATCAGGCGGGAGGGTGCCTGCCCGCCGACTGCGGGCACTGTACCGGCTTTGGCGGAGGCGGCTGCATCGATACGGGCACATTCGTCATCAATAACAATGCAGCAGACGATCTGGACGATGAAAATTTCGATGCCATCGCCAAGGCCCTGGACGATTTCAGCGAACCCTACGAATACGTCTCGCCTCGCAGCATTCCCAATTACCGGCCACACCAGGGGCAACGCGCCGTGCGAGCCCTATTCATACCGGGCGAAGGCTGGGTCAATCCGCGGCTGATGCTGGAAAAGCTCGACATGGTGGTCGGGCGCCATCCGCGGGTGAGATTCCTGGAGGCCAGTGCACAACGTCTCCAGCACGGCCATGGATCCATCACCGGCGTGGTCCTGAACAATGCGCAGGTGGTGGAGGCGGACAAGTTCGTGCTGGCGACAGGGGCATCTGCCTGGGACCTGCTGCAGCGCAGCGACCTGGACATCGGCATGCAGCGGGTGTTCTATGGCGTCGGCGTATCTCTGGAAATCGAGAGCCCCGACAATCCCCATACCCACTGCATTCGCACACCGAACCGAGGGCTGGCGTGCGGCGTCTACAGCGCCCCCTACTTCACAGGCCCCCGTCGGCCGACCGACCACATTCTCATAGGGGCCAGCAGTTTCACATCGGCGACCCCCGTGGAGCACGCCCGCATCGGCAGCGTGGAGTCCCTGTTGAAATCCGCCATGGAGCAGATCAACCGCGATTTCTACCGGGCCTCCCTGGTCCGTGTGAACGTGGGCTGGCGGCCCAGCAGCCAGGACGGATATCCCATGGTAGGGCCGACGGCGCTTCACAATCTCATCGTCGCCACGGGGACCAAGCGCGACGGCTTCCACATGGCACCGGTCCTCTCCCAGTATCTGGCGGGACTCGTTCATGGCGATCCCCTCCCCGACGAGCGCTGGAACTGGCTGGCCCCCGATCGCGCGCCGCTGCGGTTGCTGACACGCGAGCAGGCGATCGCCAAAGCGGTGCGGCACCAGATCAGCGCGGCCTATCAACATGGTTTCGTGCCTGCGAAGAGCCGCATGCCGGACCAACTGGCCGACACCTACCGCAGCCAGCTGGAACAATTGCATGACCAGGTGGGCGCCATCGACTGGGGGATTCCGCCCGATATGCTCGACATGTACCGGTACGGCCACGCAAAGGCCTGAACCGGGTCCCGCCCCTCACGGAAGAGCCCAGCCATGGACAACTCCAGCATCCCTTTCGGCCAGCCGTTCATCGTCGGCAAGGAGCTTTTCTACATCGCCCAGGCAGTCATGAACGGCTCCATCGCCGGCGACGGGGATTTCACGCGCAAATGCCAGGAGTGGCTAGAGGTCCATCTGTCGTGCAAGAAGGCCCTTCTGACCACGTCCTGCACCACGGCGCTCGAAATGGCGGCCATCCTGACAGATGTGCAACCGGGCGACGAAATCATCATGCCGTCGTTCACGTTCGTCTCGACGGCGAATGCCTTCGTGCTGCGCGGCGGCGTTCCGGTCTTCGTCGATATCCGCGCCGACACGCTGAATCTGGATGAGCGTCTGGTGGAGGCGCTCATCACGCCGCGCACCAAGGCGGTCGTGGCCGTGCATTACGCAGGGTTTCCCTGCGCCATGGACAAGCTCAAGGCCCTGTGCCGCCAGCACGGCCTGCGGCTCATCGAAGACGCCGCACAAGCCATCCTGACGCACGACGAAGGCCAAGCGTTGGGCACGATCGGCGACATGGGTTGCCTCAGCTTCCATGAAACCAAGAACGTCATCTGCGGCGAGGGCGGGGCCCTGCTCATCAACGACCCGGCGCTGATCGAGCGCGCCGAAATCATCTGGCAGAAAGGAACCAACCGCAAAGCCTTCTTCAGAGGCGAAGTGGACAGGTATTCCTGGGTCGACATAGGCTCGTCGTTCCTGCCGAATGAACTCACGGCCGCGTTCCTCTACGCACAACTGGAACACGCCAAGCGAATCAACACCCACAGGCGCGTGTTGTATGAGAAGTACCTCCAGTTGCTCGGACCGCTGGAGCAGGAAGGTTTTCTCCAACTGCCGAAGACCGCTGCGCAAGTGGCCAACGGCCATATCTTCTACATCCTGTGCACCTCTCTGAAGGAGCGCACCGCCTTGACCGGATTTCTGCGCGCACAGGGTATCGGCGCAGTGTTCCATTATGTTCCGCTGCATGATTCGCCGGCCGGCCTGCGTCATGGCCGTGGCGGGCACCTGCCGGTCACCACCGATATTTCACGGAGGTTGCTGCGCCTGCCCATATATTCCAGCATGACCAGCGACGATGTCCGGCGCGTCGCTGGCGCCGTGAAAAGCTTCTATCAGCCACACTCCCGCACCGGGGCGTGAAGCCCTCCCAGCCCCATGAAACCAGTGCAGTTCATCCGGGATAACCACGCCCGCTTTCTCCACCTGCTGGAACACGTCCGTCAACTCGTCCAAGCACGGCGGTGGCAAGATGCCCTGGATGCCGCCGCAGAGTGCGCCTCCCACGCCTGGCTGCAGCACAGCGGGATCTTCGCCTCTGCGGAACTCGAATCGCTGGTCGCGCAGGCTGGAGCGCATCTTTCCGAACGCGCGCCGGGCCGTCCACCCGCGTCCGGCGGCGGAGGCCGCCGCCGGCTGCTCACCATCATGACCAGCGCCCACTCGGTGGGTGGACACAGCCGCATCGCCTGGCGCTGGTGCCAACTGGACGCCGGGTCGGAGCACACGCTCGTATTGACCCGACAGGCAGGAGCGGCGATTCCCGAGCAGTTGCTCGAACTGCAGGCTGCCGGCCGGCTCACGATCGTCCTGCTGGAGCAATCTGGCTGGAACGAACGCATCCAGGCCCTGCAAGCGCTTCTGGCACAGGCCGACTACGCGATATTGCTGACCCATCCCCACGACGTGCTGCCCTGCGCGGCGGTACCGGCCATGGAAAACCCGCCGCCGGTCATCGCCGTCGATCACGCCTCGCACGTGTTCTGGCTGGGCGTTTCCATCACGCAGGTGGCCCTCAACACGGCGACCTACCTGCTGGAAGGGCGCCGCGGCATAGGCAGGCAGCACATCGGGGGCGCCTTGCTGCCGATGAATTTCGAGCACCTGGACCGCGGGCACGCGGCAGCCTCGGCGGTGAAATCCGCCTACGGGATCCCGCAGGAAGCAACGCTGCTGCTGTCCGCAGCGTCGGGCTACAAATTCTGGCCCATCGAAGGCGTCAGCCTCGCGGCCATGATCGGGCCCGTACTCGCCCGCCATCCACACGTCCATCTCCTGGCAGTGGGCGTGGGCACCACACGCCCATGGGAAGAGTTGCAGGCGCGGTTCCCGGCGCAAGTCCACCTGCAGGGCTACCTGTCGGAATCGGAACTGGTGGCCTGCTACCACGCGTGCGACATCTACGTGGATTCGCTGCCGCTGTCCTCGCCCACGACGCTGCTCGAAGCGGCCGCATGCGGCAAACCCATCGTGCGTTTCGCGCCACAGGACTGGAGGGGTACCGGTTTCTCGCTGGAGTTCGACTGCATTCCACCAGCGCTCTACCTGTGGACCACACCACCGGCCTACGAAGCCGACCTGCACCGCTTGATCACCGACCCGGATTTCCGCCAATGGCGCGGAGAATTCGGCCGCACAGCCGTCCGCCTGCACTATTCAGATGCCACCTTCCTCTACAGCATGGAGGCGATCTACGAACAGGCCGACCGACTGGAGCCCATCCAGCCCGCCCCCACGGCACTGGACTGGAGATGCGATCGCGTCGATCTGCTGCTGGCCCAGCTCGCCCACAACATGGCGCTGGACCGTCAGCCACCTGCTGTGGCGCAAGCGACGTCGAGCTACACGCTGCAAGACTGGTTGGCCCAGCGAACACCCAACGCTGCGCAGCAGCGATTGATCGATAGCCACTTGGCTGCGGATGCACCGCCCAGCCCGCAAGTAGCGATTGCAGTGCTCTGCGACGGCTTGAACACTGCAGCGCGCGAGGCCACCCTTCAAAGCCTGGCCGACCAGCCCTACCGGCACATCACGGTATCCGTCATCGCAACGCCGCCGGGCGAGCGCGTGGCGGCGCTGAATGAATGGGCTGCGCATAGCGATGCGCAGTGGCTCTGCACGGTGGAGGCGGGCGCACATTTCATGCACACCGGCCTGCAGGCACTGGCCCTGGAATTGCAGCATGCTTCCGACTGCCGGTGTGTCTATGCCGACGAAATCGTGCACGCTGGAGAAGGCCAGTGGGGAACCCTGTTCCGGCCCGACATCAACCTGGATCTGCTGCTCTCGTGTCCCGAGGGCATGGCACGGCACTGGCTGTACAGGCGGGACGTGTTCCTGGAGGCAGGAGGTTTCGATCCGGATTTTGCAGAGGCGCCGGAATTCGATCTGGCACTGCGATTGATCGCAGCCGACGGCATCGGAGCCATCGGCCACGTGAGCGAACCACTGCTCACGTCCGCCCTGCCCCGGTTGGCCAATCGCCAGCACGAGATCGCGGCCATCGAGAGACATCTGCGTTCCAGGGGCTATGGGCATGCGTCGGTGGATGCCAGCCTGCCTGGACGCTATCGCATCCATTACGGCCACGAAGCCAAGCCTCTCGTGTCGATCATCATTCCCACCAAGGATCAGTTCGCCATGGTGGAGCGATGCGTCAGTTCCCTGCTGGAGAAGACCTCCTACCAGAACTACGAAATCATCCTGGTGGACAACGGTAGCACGGATCCGTCGGCCTGCGCCTGGATCGGCGGGCTGGAAGCGATGGACGATCCGCGCATCCGTGTGCTGCGCTATCCGCATCCGTTCAACTATTCCGCGATCAACAACGCGGCGGCGCGCATGGCGCGAGGCGAGTACCTCATCCTGCTGAACAACGACACGGCCACGCTGCGCGGCGACTGGCTGGACGCCATGCTCAACCATGCGCAGCGGCCCGAGGTCGGCATCGTGGGAGCCAAGCTGCTGCACGCCGATGGCACCATCCAGCACGGCGGCGTCGTGCTGGGCCTGCGCGGCCCGGCAGACCACCCCTTCATAGGCCTGCCGGCCGATGCGCCCGGCTATATGAATCGCCTGGAAGTGGACCAGAACTACAGCGCGGTCACCGCCGCCTGCCTGATGATCCGCCGCTCGGTCTACGAAGAGGTCGGCGGGCTGGACGAAGAAGCCTTCAAGGTGTCGTACAACGATGTGGACCTGTGCCTCAAGGTACGGCAGGCCGGCTACCTCATCGTCTGGACGCCCCACGCCGTCGTGCTGCACGAAGGCAGCGTGAGCCAGAAGTCCGTGGACGCGGCCACGCAGGAGGCCAAGCGGGCACGCTTCATGGGCGAGCAGGACGCCATGTACCGGAAGTGGCTGCCCGTCGTGGCACGTGACCCGGCCTACAACCCCAACCTCTCGCTGCACGGCACCGGCTTCGACGTGGAGACCGACGCTGCCATCAACCGCCGGCCCCTGCCATGGCGTCCCCAGCCCGTCGTGCTGGCGCTGGCCGCCGACCATTCCGGCTGCGGCCACTACCGGGTGATCGAGCCGGTGCGTGCCATGCACGGCAGCGGCATCGCCGATGCACGGTTCGCCGGGCGCTACTTCACGCCCGAGGAGCTGCATCGGCTGCAACCCGACACCCTGGTGCTGCAGCGCCAGGTGAATGAAGAGCAGCTCCAGCTCATCCAGCGCATCAAGCGCCTGTGCCCGGTGTTCATGGTGGCCGAACTGGACGACTATCTGCCCAATCTGCCTCTCAAGAATACGCACCGCCAGGAGATGCCCAGGGACGTGCTGCGGCAGCTGCGCCGCTCCGTCGGCATGATGGAC
Organism: Paracidovorax citrulli; assembly: GCF_900100305.1. Taxonomy (GTDB): domain Bacteria; phylum Pseudomonadota; class Gammaproteobacteria; order Burkholderiales; family Burkholderiaceae_C; genus Paracidovorax; species Paracidovorax citrulli. Next base: position 36,734 of record NZ_FNEY01000027.1, read on the forward strand.
CGCTTCGTCGTCTCGACCGACGCCCTGGCCGAAGCCCTCAAGGGTACCCACCCGGACATGCGGGTGGTGCAGAACCGCCTGCCGCCGCGCTGGTGGCGCGGACTGCAGAGCAGCCGCCAGACGGGCGGGCGGCCGCGCGTGGGCTGGGCGGGCGGCATCAGCCACCAGGGAGACCTGGAACTGATCACCGATGTCGTGAAGGAGCTGCACCGCGAGGTGGACTGGATCTTCTTCGGGATGTGCCCGGACCGCATCAAGCCCTACGTGCGGGAATACCACGGCCCGGTGCCGATCGAGCGCTACCCGGCCATGCTCGCCAGCCTGAACCTGGACCTGGCGCTCGCCCCGCTGGAACAGAACCTCTTCAATGAATGCAAGAGCAACCTGCGGCTGCTGGAGTACGGAGCGTGCGGCTATCCCGTGATCGCCAGCGATGCGCGGCCCTACCAATGCGGGCTGCCGGTCACCTTGGTCAAGAACCGGTTCAAGGACTGGGTGGATGCCATCCGCGCCCACGTGCAGGACCCGGATGCCGCCGCGCGCTCAGGCGATGCGCTGAAGGCAGCGGTCGAGCGCGACTGGATGCTCGAGGGAGCCCATCTGGAGAATTGGCTGCGGGCCTGGATGCCGGAGTGACCGGCGACGGTGACGATTCCATTCAAGTGTGGAGAATGCTGTCCGATACCATTGACACGATGGATACGTTTCGTATCCGCCCCGCTGCCCCCACCGCTTCCAGAGGCGGTGGCCCTCTCCCACGCCCGGCTCATCCGCACGCACCAGCATGTTCGTCATCATCGGTTACCTCGTCTGCCTGGGGTGCATCTTCGGGGTCTTCATCGCGCACGGCGGCAATATCTCCGTGGTGCTGCACGCCCTGCCGTTCGAGATCGTCACGATTCTGGGCGGTGCCCTGGGCGCCTTCGTAGTGAACAACCAGCCCAAGGTGCTGAAGGCCACGCTCAAGGCGCTGCCCATGGCGTTCAAGGGCTCCAAGTACACCAAGGCGCGTTACATGGAGCTGATGGCGATGCTCTACGAGATCCTGCAGAAGGCCCGCAAGGAAGGCCTGATGGCGATCGAGAAGGACGTGGAAGCGCCCCACGAGTCGGAAATCTTCAAGAAATACCCCACGGTGGGCACGGACCACCACGTGATCGAGTTCACCACCGACTACCTGCGCATGATGGTGTCGGGCAACCTGAACGCGCACGAGATCGAATCGCTCATGGACAGCGAGATCGAAACCCACCACCAGGAAGCCCATGCCCCCGTGGCGGCCCTGGCCCGGCTGGCCGGCGCCCTGCCCGCCTTCGGCATCGTGGCCGCCGTGCTCGGGGTGGTGAACACCATGGGCTCGGTGGGCCAGCCGCCCTCGGTGCTGGGCGGGATGATCGGCTCGGCCCTGGTGGGCACGTTCCTCGGCATTCTGCTCGCCTACGGTGTGGTGGAGCCGCTGGGCGGCCTCGTGGAGCAGAAGCTCGAGGACGCCGCCAAGGAACTCCAGTGCATCAAGACCACTCTGCTGGCCAGCATGCAGGGCTACAACCCCGCCACGGCCATCGAATTCGGCCGCAAGGTGCTCTTCTCGGGCGACCGGCCCAGCTTCTCCGAACTGGAAAGCCACGTGAAGGGCAAGAAGTAACCCGGGCATCCGCCGGAGGTACACGCCATGGCCGACAAGAAGCTCCAGCCCATCATCATCAAGCGCGTCAAGAAGGGCGGCCACGCCGCCCATGGCGGCGCCTGGAAGATCGCCTATGCCGACTTCGTGACGGCCATGATGGCGTTCTTCCTGCTCATGTGGCTGCTGGGCTCGACCGCCAAGGGCGAGCTGCAGGGCATCGCCGCGTATTTCGCGTCGCCGCTCAAGGTGGCCATGCAGGGCGGCGACGGCTCGGGCAACAGCTCCAGCATCATTCCCGGCGGGGGCAACGACCTCTCCAAGGTGCACGGCCAGGTCCGGCGCTCGGACTCCGACACCGCCACCAGCCGCCGGACCAACATCGAGAACGCGCGCGCCGAGCAGGCCCGGCAGGACCAGATGCGGATCAAGGCCCTGCAGGCCAAGATCGACGCGCTGATCTCGGAAAACCCGCGCCTGAAGGAGTTCAAGTCGCAGATCCGCATCGACGTGACACCCGACGGCCTGCAGATCCAGATCGTGGACGACCAGAACCGCCCGATGTTCGACAGCGGCAGTGCGTTGGTAAAACCCTACATGCGCGACATTCTTCGGGAAATCGGTTCCGCGCTCGGCGGGGTCGAAAACCGCATCAGCCTGGCCGGCCACACCGACGCCGCACCCTACGGCAACGGGGACCGGGGATACAGCAACTGGGAGCTGTCGGCCGACCGCGCCAACGCCTCCCGGCGGGAGCTGGTGGCCGCGGGCATGCCCGATGCCAAGCTGGGCCGCGTGGTCGGCCTGGCCGCGAGCGATCTGCTGGAACCTGACAACCCGCGCGCGCCCGTGAACCGGCGCATCACCATCACGATTCTGACCAAGGAAGCCGAGGAGCGGCTGCTGGGCAAAAAGGTCCCGCAGATCCCCATATCGGAACTGGCCGCGGAAAAGCGTGAAAATCCTGCATCGACGCAGCAGCCGTAACGTCTTGTCACCAAAGCGGCTGCCCCTGACAATAGCTCCTGCAATTTCCGACCGAAAGGGTCCCACGTGACCACTGCCCTTCGCTTTTTGATCGTTGACGACTTCTCCACCATGCGGCGCATCGTGCGCAATCTGCTCAAGGAAAGCGGGTTCACAGACGCCGACGAGGCCGAAGACGGCGTCGTGGCACTGAACAAGCTGCGCAACAGCAAGTTCGATTTCGTGGTCACCGACATCAACATGCCCAACATGAACGGGTTCCAATTGCTGGCCGAGATCAAGAAGGACGACAAGCTCAAGCACCTGCCCGTCCTCATGGTCACCGCCGAGGCCCGCAAGGAAGACATCGTCGCGGCCGCCCAGGGCGGCGCGGCCGGCTACATCGTCAAGCCTTTCACCAAGGCGACGCTGGAAGAGAAAGTCACGCTCATCCTCAAGAAGCTGGGACTCTGACCATGGACACGCCGGACCACAACGCCCCGGACTCCGCGGATGTCCACAACAAGATCGGCCAGCTCACCCGCCAGCTGCACGATGCGTTGCGGGAACTGGGCTATGCCGAGCAGTTGAAGGGCTCCATGGGCGAACTGCCCGATGCCCAGAGCCGCCTCTCCTACATCGCCCGGCTCACGGGCGAGGCTGCGGAGAAGGTGCTCAACCGCGTCGAGCAGGCCAAGGCCCAGCACGATTTCATCGCCGAAGAGACGCGCCGCGTGGTGGCGTCGCTGGTGAAAGACCCGGTGGCCGCCGTGGCCAAGGGCGAGATCATGAACTTCCTGCACGACGTCGAGCGCGTGACCAAGGAAGCCGACGTGCATCTCACGGAGATCATGATGGCGCAGGATTTCCATGACCTCACAGGGCAGGTGATCGCGCGCGTGGTGAGCCTGGCCGGCACGATCGAGCAGCAGCTGGTGCAACTGCTCATCCAGACGGCGCCGCCCCAGGCCCAGCCGGTCATGCCCGCGCCAGCCCCGGCCGCCGCCCCCGAGCCCCGCCGCGAACACCTCGCCGGCCCGGTGGTGGACCCGGAAAACACCCCCAACGTCGTCTCCAGCCAGTCGGAAGTGGACGACCTGCTGGCCAGCCTGGGCTTCTGAACCGCTCCCCGGCCGGCCGTGTGCGCGCCGGCCTGCCCCGGGCCCCGGCCCTGCAGGCCCGGACGGCACGGAGGAATAAGCGGCTTCCCGGCCGTCTATTCGCACTTTAGATTCCGGCACCCCTCACGACAATCGGCATGACCCCCTCCGTCATGCCACCATGGACTCCTCCAGCCAAGACAAACAGCTACCCGCGACCGAGCGCAAGCTCCAGAAAGCGCGCGAGGAAGGCCAGGCTGCGCGGTCCCGCGATCTTTCCCACATCGCCATCCTCGGCATGGGCGCGGTCAGCATCTATGCGCTGGCCCCCTCCCTGATCGAGCACCTGCAGCAGGCCATCGCGCACCACCTCTCGTTCAACGCAGAGACGGTGCATGCCACCGGCTCCATGCTGCAGCGGCTGCAGGACATGACCTTCGTCGGCCTGGCCGCGAGCTTCGCCTTCGCCCTGCTGACCACCGTGGCCACCGTGGCGAGCGCCATCGGCTCGGGCGGCTGGATCTTCACCTTCAAGCCGGTGATGCCCAATTTCACGCGGCTCAACCCGATTTCCGGCTTCGCGAACCTGTTCTCGAAGCAGCAGATGGTCACCGTGCTCAAGATGGTGCTGATGACCGGCATCCTGGCCGCCGTGGCCTGGAGCTTCATGAGCACCAGTATCGAGAAGATCGCGATGCTGGTGCTGCAACCCTCCCCGGTGGCCCTGCGCTACGTGGCCGAGTGGATCACCGGCGGCATGGCGCTGCTGCTGCTGGTCGTGTTCCTCGCCGCCATCATCGACGTTCCGCTGCAGGCCTTCTTCTTCAAGTCGCGGCAGAAGATGTCGCACGAGGAAGTGAAGCAGGAGCACAAGCAGTCCGAGGGCAGTCCCGAGGTGAAGGGCCGCCAGCGCCAGCGGGCGCGCGACATCGCCAGCCGCGCCAGCCTGGCCAACGTGCCCAAGGCCGACTTCGTGGTGATGAACCCGACCCACTATGCCGTGGCCCTGCGCTACGACGAGGCCACCATGGGCGCGCCGCAGGTGGTGTCCAAGGGCACGGACCTGCTGGCGTTCAAGATCCGCGAACTGGCCAACCAGCACTCCGTGCCCGTCCTGCAGTCGCCCATGCTGGCCCGCGCCCTCTACGCCAATGCCGAGCTGGAGCAGCCCATTCCCGCCCAGCTCTACGCGGCCGTGGCGCAGATCCTGGCCTATGTGTACCGGCTCAAGGCCGCGCTGCGCGGCGAAGGCCGCATGCCCGACGCCCAACCCGATCCCTACGTGCCGCCGGAGCTCGATCCGCTCACGAAGGCCGCCCCATCCGACGCTTCCGCTGCAGGTGACGCGCCATGAAGACCCCCACGATCGCCTCCGCCCGCCAATGGGCCGGCACCAATGTCTCCGCGCTGCAGGGCCTGTCGGCCCCGCTGCTGGTGGTGGCCATCCTGGCGCTGATGGTGCTGCCCATCCCTGCCTGGCTGCTGGACACCTTCTTCACGCTCAACATCGCCGTGGCGCTGATGGTGATGATGGTGGCGGCCTACATGCTGCGGCCTCTGGACTTCGCGGCATTCCCCTCCGTGCTGCTGCTCACCACCCTGATGCGGCTGTCGCTGAACGTGGCCTCCACCCGCGTGGTGCTGCTGGAGGGCCACACCGGCCCCGGCGCCGCCGGCGCGGTGATCGAGGCCTTCGGCCACTTCCTGATCGGCGGGAACTTCGCGGTGGGCCTGATCGTGTTCGCCATCCTGGTGGTGATCAACTTCGTGGTGGTGACCAAGGGCGCCGAGCGCATCGCCGAAGTTTCCGCACGCTTCACGCTGGACGCCATGCCCGGCAAGCAGATGGCGGTGGACGCCGACCTGAACGCCGGCCTGATCGACGAGAAGGAGGCCAAGCGCCGCCGCGCCGAGGTGCAGGAGGAAGCGAACTTCTTCGGCTCGATGGACGGCGCCTCGAAGTTCGTGCGCGGCGATGCCATCGCCGGCATCCTGATCCTGCTCATCAACATCGTGGGCGGCTTCGCCATCGGCATGCTGCAGCACGACCTGTCCGCAGGGCAGGCCGCCAACAGCTACATCCTGCTGGCCGTCGGCGACGCGCTGGTGGCGCAGATTCCCGGCCTGCTGATCTCGGTGGCCGCCGCCATGGTGGTCTCGCGCGTGGGCAAGGACCAGGACATGGGCCGCCAGATCGTGCAGCAGCTCTTCATGTCGCCGCGCGTGCTGGGCGTGGCCGCCGCGATCCTGATCATGCTCGGCCTGATTCCCGGCATGCCGCACGCCGTGTTCCTGGTGATGGGCAGCGGCCTCGGCTATGCCGCCTGGCTGCTGCACCAGCGCGCGAACGCGCCCAAGCCGGTGGAAGCGCCGCCCGCCCCCGCGGGCGACGGGGAGGCGAGCTGGGACGACCTGCAGCCGGTGGACCTGCTGGGCCTGGAGCTGGGCTACCGGCTGATCTCCCTGGTGGACAAGAGCCGCCAGGGCGACCTGCTGACCCGCATCAAGGGGGTGCGCCGCAAGTTCGCCCAGGAAGTGGGCTTCCTTCCCCCGGCGGTGCACGTGCGCGACAACCTCGAGCTCAAGCCCAGCGCCTACCGCATCACGCTGCGCGGCGTGGTGGTGGGCGAGGGCGAGGCGTTCCCGGGCATGTTCCTGGCGATCAACCCCGGCGGCATCAGCACGCCGCTCATCGGCACGCCCACCACCGACCCGGCATTCGGCCTGCCCGCCCACTGGATCGACGATCACCAGAAGGAAGCCGCACAAATGGCGGGTTTTACGGTCGTTGATTCCGAAACCGTGATGGCCACCCATTTGTCACACTTGATGCAAGTCCAGGCCGCCAAGCTCCTGAGCCGCACCGAAACGCAGCAGCTCGTGGAACACGTCGGCAAATTGGCCCCCAAGCTCATCGAGGAAGTGGTTCCGAAAATGGTGTCGATCGCAACGTTCCAGAAGGTGCTCCAGCTGCTGCTGGAAGAGTCCGTGCACATCCGGGACATCCGCACCATCATCGAAACCCTCGCCGAGCATGCGGGCGCCATCGGCGATCCGGTGGAGCTGGCGCGCCGCGTGCGCATCGCCCTCTCGCCGGCCATCGTGCAGCAGATCTACGGCCCGACCCGCGAGCTCAACGTGATCGCGATCGAGCCGGGCCTGGAGCGCCTGCTGGTGCAGGCCCTGGGCAACGCCGCCGGCCCCTCGCTCGACCCGGGCGTGGCCGACATCCTCACGCAGAAGGCCGCGGAAGTGGCCATGCGGCAGGAAGAGATGGGCATGCCCGCCTGCCTGCTGGTGCCCGACGCCATCCGCAACGCCGTCTCGCGCCTCGTGCGCCGGGTCGCCCCGCGCCTGCAGGTGCTCGCCCACAGCGAGATCCCTGAAACCCACACCATCCGCATTGGCCCGATCCTCAAAGGTGCAGCATGAATATCAAACGCTTTACCGCTCCCACCTCCCGTGAGGCCCTGGCCAAGGCACGCATGGCCTTCGGAGACGGCACGCTGATCCTCTCGAACCGCCAGATCGCCGGCGGCGTCGAGGTGATGGCCACCGCGGAAGACACGCTGTCCTCGCTGGAGAGCGCCGCCGCCGAGCCCGCGCCCGTCGCCTCGAGGCTGCAGGAACGCGCCCCGGCCGCCTCCCGGCTGCAGGAGCGCGCCGCCGACATGGCCGCCAACCCGGCGCAGTCGAGCCGGCCTCTGCGCGCGGCGCAGCGGTCCGAGGCGCGCAACCCGGTGGCGCAGGACACGGAGCAACTGGCGATGAGCACGCTCTCCTTCCAGGACTATGTGCGCGAGCGCATGCTGCGCCGCCGCCACGAGGCCATGCACGGCACGGCACCGGCCTCCGATGCCGCGCCGCAGCCCGAGCGCGCGCCGCTGTCGCGCCCCGAAGCCCCCCGCATGGCCGAACGTGCCATGGCGCCCGCCAGCGCCCCGCTGCCGCGGCACAACCCGATGCACGCCATCCCCCTGGGCCTGCCGCCCGAGCAGCCCGTGCGCGAACGCCGCGTGCAGGCCCCCGTGCCCTCGCTCGCCCAGGAGTCGGGCCAGCAGAACCTGATGAGCGAACTGCAGTCCATGAAGGACCTCATCGAGGACCGCTTCAACACGCTGGCCTGGCTGGGTCAGGCCCGGCAGAACCCGATCCAGTCCAACCTGATGCTCAAGCTCATCCGGGCAGGCTATTCACCCTCGCTGGCGCGCGCCGTGCTGGAGCGCCTGCCCGAGGAGCTGGGTGCCGCCCATGCCGTGCGCTGGCTCATGGAAGTGCTGGAACGCAACCTCAGGACCGATGCGCACCAGCGCCCGCTGTACGAAGAAGGCGGCGTGTACGCGATGGTGGGCGCCACCGGCGTGGGCAAGACGACCACGACCGCCAAGCTCGCCGCCCTGTGCGCCCGCATCCACGGCCCGGCCAGCGTCGGCCTGATCACCCTGGACACCTACCGCGTGGGCGCCCACGAGCAGCTGCGCTCGTATGGCCGCATGCTCGGCGTGGTGGCGCACCTCGCCCACGACCGTGCCGCCCTGCAGGACCTGCTCGGCCTGCTGGCCGGCAAGAAGATGGTGCTGATCGACACCACCGGCATCGCCCCGCGCGATCCGCGCAAGCGCGACATGCTCGACGTGCTCGACCTGCCCGGCGTGAACCGCCTGCTGGTGCTCAACGCGGGCTGCCATGGCGATACGCTGGACGACGTGCTCACCGGGTTCCGGACCGCCGGCTCGCAGCAGGCCATCCTCTCCAAGGTGGACGAGGCCGTGAAGCTCGGCCCGGCCGTGGATGCGCTGATCCGCCACCAGATGGTGCTGCGCGGCGTGACCAACGGCCAGCGCGTGCCCGAGGACTGGGAAGCGGCCGATGCCCAGAAGCTCATCGCCACCTCCATGCGTTCGCCCGCGAAGTCGGCGTTCGACCCGAAAGCCTCGGATCTGAACTTCTTCTTCTCGCACTCCCCCGAACTCGCCACGGAAAGGGCCCTGGTCGATGCTTGACACTGCCTTCCACCAGGGCGCGAGCCTGCTGCGCCTGATGCCCGAGTCGCCCCTGCGCCTGCTGGCCATCCTGGCGCAGCCGGATGCGGCCTACGGGCTCGAAACCTTCTTCCAGGTGTGCTCGGCGCTGCAGCGCATGGGCTATCCCGTGGCCGTTCTCGACGGCACCGCGCGCGAGACCGATGCCTCCCCCGGCCTGGCCCACCTGCTGGCCGAGCCGTCCTGGCAGGACGGCGCGCCGCTGGACACGGGAGGCGCCGCCGCGGCCTCTCTGGCCGTGCTGCCGGCCGCCTACGGACTGCGCCGGCTGGCCCGCCAGAGCACCGATGCGGTGGCGGCCCAGCAGACCCTGCAGCCCTTCTTCCGCTCCTACGCGGTGCTGGCGATCTATGCCCCCGCGGAGGCGCTGGCGCCCCTGGTGCGCGATACGGCCGCGGTGCCGCTGCTGATCGCCGAGGGCGGCGACCATGCGATGCGCAGCTACCGCCAGCTCAAGCACATGGCGCTGCACGCCGGCGTGCCCTGCACGGTGGCCTCGGTGCTGCCCACCGACCGGCCCGCGGGCCTCCACCGGGTCCACGCCACGCTCGCCACCCTGCAGCGCTGCGCCGAGCGGCACCTGGGCAGCGAATTGCGCACCACGACCCTGCGGGCCAATCACCCGCAGGACTTGCAGCGCCTGGCCTTGCAACTGCTGGAAAACGCGGGCACCATTGGCGCCGCGCCGGCCGCAGCCGCCCCGCCCTTCGGTACGCAGCGGTCCGCCCAGCCCTTCGCACGGAGCCACTGATCCGATGTACACCGCCAAAGGACAGCTCAACCGCGATGCATTGATCCGCCAGCACGCGCCGCTGGTCCGCCGGATCGCGCACCACATGATCGCGAAGCTTCCGCCCAACGTGGAGCTGGACGATCTGATCCAGGTCGGCATGATCGGGCTCAACGAGGCGCTGTCGCGCTACGAGGTGACGCAGGGCGTGCAGTTCGAGACTTTCGCCTCCCAGCGCATCCGCGGCGCCATGCTCGACGAGCTGCGCGAGGGCGACTGGATGTCGCGCAGTTCGCGCAAGAGCCAGAAGGAGATCGAGCACGCCGTGACCCGGCTGGAGCAGAAGCTCGGCCGCAGCCCGCACGAATCCGAGATCGCCACGGAGCTCGAACTCAGCCTGGCGGAGTACCAGTCCCTGCTGAGCAAGGTGCGCGGTACCCAGCTGGTTTACCTCGAAGACATGACGCGCGGCGACGACGACGATGACGGTTTCCTCGACCGCCACGTGGCCGACAGCGCGGCCGATCCCATGGCCATGCTGCGCGACCAGCGCCTGCGCGCCTCCCTGGTGGCGGCGATCAAGGCGCTGCCCGAACGGGAGCAGCAGATCATGGGCATGTACTACGAGCACGACATGAACCTGAAGGAGATCGCCGCGGTGCTGGGCGTGACCGAATCGCGCATCTGCCAGCTGCACAGCCAGTCGATCGCCCGGCTGCGCGCGAAGATGCGCAGCCATTGACGCTGCCAGCGCCCGGCATGCCGGTCGTCCGGGAAAGCAATAAGAAAGGGCCCCTCGGGGCCCTTGGTTTTTTGCGGCACAGCCCGGCAGGGCCGCACGGATAGCGCTCAGCTCTGCGAGCGGTAGATGCGCGCGGCGCTGCCGCGCATGCCGGAGCCGGCAGGACCGCGGCTGCCGTAGGTCGCCCCATTCTGGTCCGGCGGCAGGAAAGTCGCCACCTGGCGGTTCGTGAGCGCGGCGAGCCGGGCGAGTTGCTCTCGCTGCAGGGACAGCTGGCTGCGCACGGCCTGGACGCGGCGGGCCCAGTCGGCCGGCAGGGGCGGTGCGGAGGCGGGACGGTTTTCCAGGCAACGGGACAGCTCGAGCGCCGCCTGCTGCAGCAGCGGGGCGCTGCGCTCCAGCGCGGGAGCATCCGCCTTCAGCAGCAGGGCCCCGACATCGGCCAGGATCGACTCGACAGTACCGAGCAGGGTTTCCGGGGAGCGGGAGGAAGATGGGGAAGCGGGGGAAGGGTGCATGGGTCGGTCCTGTGCCGACCGGCCCATGCGCGACGCAGGCCGTGTGCGCTACGGCCGCGCCGGGGCAAGGGGCGGGTCAGTGGCTCTTGGGAGAATGGGCGATGGTTTCCTGGGCGTTGGAGAGCAGCTTGTCGGCGATGGCTTCGGCATCGACCGTGAAAGTGCCCTTCTCGATGGCCGCGCGCACGGCCTTGACCTTGTTGGCATCGAAATCCGCGCTGCTGCGCAGCGACGGGTCCAGGGCCTTGGCGGCGCTGGAGAACGTCACGGGCGTGCCGCCCGTGGTGGCGACCGTGGTCGCGGTCTTGGTGGCCTCTTCGGCGGCGGGCGCCGGGGCGGCCGCCTTGGCCTGTTGCTTGGCAGCCTGGACCTGCTGCGTCAGCGAAGTCGGCAATTCCGGGTTCTGTCCTATTTTCATCGCACACTCCCACCCCGTTCGATGTGGGGCACAGTAGCAATGTTTTCGACCATCGGAGCGCGGACTTTAGGCTTTTATCGGAAACAGAAGGTCACAGGCCGACTTCGACCGTTCCATCATTGGAAACAATGCCCGCGATGATCCGGCCATTGTCCATGCGGACGCGCACAGTCTCTCCGATCGAGCCTGCCGTGACGGCCTGCCCCGCGGATGTTACCGAATAGCCGCGCCCCTGGGCGACGACCCGCACCGGGGAGCCGGCGCGGAAGGCCATCGGCGCCTTCACCATGTGCTGGCGCAGCGCCTGCCCGGCCATGAGCGGGCGGGACGCCACCTGCCCCACCCAGTTTTCCGGGTTGGCCACGATGGCGGTCGTCTCGGCGGCCCAGTCCACTTCGGCCTGGGTGGCATCGGCCTCGGTCAGCACTGCGCCGGAGGCGACATTGCCGGTGAGCACCCAGGCGGGCCCGTAGGCCTTGACGGTGACGGGCAGGAAGACATTCCACGCCGTGGCACCTTCGACGCAGCGCAGGCCCAGCCGCGTGCGGCCCCAGAGCCGGGATCCGGCGGGAAGGTAGGGCTCCACCCGGGCGCAGGGCGCGAGGCGCAGGCGCGAATCGAGCTGGCCCACGCTGACTTCCATGCGCAGCGGCATGGAGCCGCCCGACACCTGGCTGCGCTGCAGGGCGTCGTCGAGCCAGCGCTGGGTGATGGAGCCCAGGTCGGCCGCGGCGTCCGCGGCGGGAGCGCCCTGGGCGTGCACGGCCGCGGCGGCGCTCCAGGCCAGCAGCGCGGCGCCGGCCATGCGGGCCAGCGCACGGGCGCGGCGCGGAGCGGGGCGGGAAGACGGCAGAGGGGAACGGGGGGACATGGGGGCCTCCTGGGCAGCGGGACTGCGGCGATGGACGGGGCCGGCCGGACGGGGCGGTCCGGGGGCCATTGCACAACCTGGACTGTAGGGCGTGGGGCCGACGGCGATGGACCGAACTGCGCGCCAATCCCCGCGTTCTTCGCGCTTTAGGAAAAAGGGCCCGTTTCCATAATCGGACCACGCCGAAAACCCGTGGCCCCGTGCCGCGCGACGGCCCCCGATTCCCCTGTTTTCCGCAAGGTGCCCCATGCTCGACAAGTTGACCGAAAGGCTGGATTTCCACGGCAACGCACTCATGCTGCGTGCCGAGCGCCAGCGCGCGATCGCGAGCAACATCGCCAATGCCGACACCCCTGGCTACGTGGCGCGCGACTTCAATTTCGCCGATGCGCTGCGCGATGCCACGGGTCAGGGCGCGGGCGCCTCGTTCAACGCGGTGGAGCGCGCCCTCCAGCGCCAGCAGAGCGCGACCGATCCGCGCCACATCCCCCTGCCCGGCGCCACCACCGGCAGCGGCGCGCCCGGTTCCCTGGGCTACACGGTGCAGACCCAGCCGAGCCTGGACAACAACACGGTGGACCTGGACCGCGAGCGGGCCGCGTTCGCCGACAACGCCGTGCGCTACGAAGCCACGCTGCGCTTCATCAACGGCAACGCGCGCACCATGCTGAGCGCGATCCAGGGCCAGTGAGGACGCACACGTCCCGCCGCCCGCAACGCACCAGGAAAGCGATCACCGCCATGTCCATGTTCTCGATCTTCGGCGTCTCCGGAAGCGCGATCAGCGCGCAGGCGCAGCGCCTCAACGTCGTGGCCAGCAACCTCGCCAACGTCGATGCCGTGGCCGGCCCCGACGGCCAGGCCTACAAGGCGCGGCAGGTGGTGTTCCAGACGGCGCCCATGGGCGGCGAAGGCGCGGCCGGCGTGCGCGTGAGCGCCATCAGCGAGAGCCAGGCGCCCGGCAAGCGCGTGCTCGATCCCACCCATCCGCAGGCCGACGCGGAGGGCTACGTCACGCACTCCAACGTGAATCCGGTGGAAGAGATGGTCAACATGATCTCGGCCTCGCGCTCCTACCAGAACAACGTCGAGGTCCTCAACACCACCAAGTCGCTGCTGCTCAAGACGCTGCAGATGGGCCAGTAATCCCTTCCTGAAGGACCGCACCATGATCCTCAACCCCATCGGCTCCACGGCCACCGTGAACACGGGCTCCAGCTCGAACTCCGCCACCGATCCGGCCGCTGCGCAGGACCGCTTCCTGAAACTGCTGGTGGCGCAGCTCAACAACCAGGATCCGATGAATCCGCTGGACAACGCCCAGATGACCTCGCAGATGGCGCAGATCAACACGGTGACGGGCATCCAGCAGCTCAACCTGAGCATGCAGACCATGGCCGAACAGTTCTCGACCATGCAGACCCTGCAGGGCACGATGATGATCGGCCGCAGCGTGCTGACCGAGGGCTCCAAGATGACCTTCAAGGACAGCGCCGGCACCGGATCCTTCGACCTCAAGGGCGCCGCCACCGACGTCAAGGTGGAGGTCGTCACGGCGGGCGGCCAGGTGGTCGATACGGTGGACGTGGGCGCGAGCGCGGCAGGACGCCACGACTTCACCTGGGACGGCAGCAAGTACAGCGGCACCCACAGCGACCTGAAGTTCCGCGTGGTGGCGTCCACCAAGGACGGCGCCGTCGAGGCGACGCCGCTCATGCAGGCCAAGGTGGTGGGCACCGGCTCCAACGCGGGCGCCCTCACGCTGAACCTGGACACGGGCGGCACCGTGAACTACAGCAACATCCGCGCGGTGCTCTGACGGCCTCGCGCATTCCGCAAGACAACACCCCTTTTCGTCCCCCGAGGAGAGCACCATGAGCTTCCAGCAAGGCCTGTCAGGCCTCAACGCGGCCAGCAAGAACCTGGACGTGATCGGCCACAACGTGGCCAACTCCGGCACCGTCGGCTTCAAGGCTTCGCGCGCCGAGTTCGCCGAAATGGTGGCCAATGCCATCGGCTCCGCGGGCGGAACCAATGCCGGCATCGGGGTGGAACTGTCGGCGGTGGCGCAGCAGTTCAACCAGGGCAACATCTCCGTCACGGGCAACAGCCTGGACGTGGCGATCAACGGCGACGGCTTCTTCACGCTGCAGCAGCCCGACGGCTCGCGCGCCTACACCCGTGCCGGCAACTTCAAGCTCGACAGCAACGGCCAGCTGGTGACCAACACCAAGGCGCAGGTCATGGGCTATGCGCTGGACCCGATCACCGGCAAGCGTACGGCCAGCAACGCCGCGCCGCTCACCTTCCCGACCTCCAAGCCGATTCCCGCCAAGCAGACCACGACGATCACGGCGGAATTCAACCTCGACGCACGCGCCCCCGATGCCGCCGGCGACGCCACGGCCACGCCGCCCGTGCCCGCCACGCCGCGCTCCACCTACGGCACGTCCATCAACGTGTACGACAGCCAGGGCGTGGCCAAGCCGGTGAGCCTGTACTTCCAGAAGAACGGCGCCAACACCTGGGACGTGTACGACAGGCTCGACGACGCCACCGCCAATCCGCCGGTGGTGGCCACGCCCATCGGCCAGATCAAGTTCGACAACAGCGGCAAGATCGTCTCGCCGGCCGCCACCGCACCGGAAACCGGCTTCCAGATGCCGCTCACCGTGAAGCCCACTCCGCCCAACCCGAACGGGCTGGCCGACTACACGGTGAACATCAAGCTCGACGGCGTGTCGCAATACGGCAAGGCGTTCGCAGTGTCCAACCTGTCGCAGGACGGCTACACGGCCGGCGAACTCACGGGCATCAGCATCGAGAACAACGGCACGGTGATGACGCGCTACTCCAACGGCGTGACACGCGCCGAGGGGCAGGTGGCGCTGGCCAGCTTCCGCAATACGCAGGGCCTGGCCTCGGTGGGCAACAACAACTGGGTGGAAACCTTCCAGTCGGGCCAGCCGGTGCTGGGCACGCCCACCGAAGGCAAGTTCGGCGGCCTGCGCTCCGGCGCGCTGGAGGATTCCAACGTGGACCTCACGGCCGAGCTGGTGAACATGATGACCGCCCAGCGTGCCTACCAGGCCAACGCGCAGACCATCAAGACGCAGGACCAGGTGATGTCCACGCTGGTGAACCTGCGCTGACGGCCCGACCCCGCTGATCCGCCACTGAGCTCCGAACCCCTTCCTTCATCCAGGCCGAGCGATGGACCACATCATCTACACCTCCATGACGGGCGCCAGCGCCGCCGCGCAACGGCAGGCGGTGCTGGCCAACAACCTCGCGAACGCCTCCACCAACGGCTTCCGCGCGGAAATGTCCACCTTCCGCTCGGTGCCCGTGCAGGGCGACGGCTCCAAGACCCGCGTGTTCGCGCTGGAGGCGACCTCCGGCCACGTGGAAACGCCCGGCCCCGTGCAGCGCACCGGCCGCAACCTGGATGCGATGGCGGTGGGCAACGCGTGGTTCGCGGTGCAGGGGCTGGACGGCACCGAGGCCTACACCCGCAACGGCAGCTTCGAGGTGAATGCGGAGGGCCAGCTGCGCACTTCCAACGGGCTCACCGTGCTGTCGGACGGCGGCGGCCCGATCGACGTGCCGCCCGGCGCCGACGTGACGCTGGGCTCGGACGGCACCCTCACCGCGCGCGTGGCGGGCCAGCAGGCCACGCCGATCGGAAGGCTCAAGCTCGCCACCCCGACGCCGGAAGACCCGCTCAAGCGGGGCGACGACGCGCTCTTTCGCACCGCATCGGGCGACCCGATACCCAACGACCCGAACGCGCGGCTGCTGTCCGGCGCGCTGGAGGGCTCCAACGTGAACGCCGTGGAAAGCATGGTCGGCATGATCGCCGCCTCCCGGCAGTTCGAGGCCCAGATGCGGCTGCTGCAGACGGCCGAGACCAACGACAAGACAGCCGCCCAGCTGCTCAGCCTGAACGGCTGACGACCGCGCCGACGACACCCCGCACGCCAAGCCCAAGCACGCATTCCCCGAGGAACCGCCATGATCAACTCGCTCTGGATCGCCAAGACCGGCATGTCCGCCCAGCAAACGCAGCTGGACGTGATCTCCCACAACCTCGCCAACGTCTCCACCACCGGCTACAAGCGCAACAACGCGGTGTTCGAGGACCTGATCTACCAGAACCTGCGCCAGGTGGGCGCGCAGACCACCGAGCAGAACCAGTTGCCCACCGGCCTGCACCTGGGCCTGGGCGTGCGCACGGTGGCCACCAGCCGCAACTTCACGCAGGGCAGCCTGGCGCAGTCCAACAACAACCTGGACGTGGCCATCAACGGCAACGGCTTCTTCCAGGTGACGATGCCGGACGGCACCACGGGTTACACGCGCGACGGCTCGTTCCAGCTCGACTCGCAGGGGCGTCTGGTCACCTCCAGCGGCCTGCCGGTGGCCAATGGCATCACGGTGCCGGCCAACGCCACGGGCATCAGCATCAGCACGGACGGCATCGTCTCGGCCACCGTACCGGGCACGACCGCGCCGCAGCAGATCGGCACCCTGGGCATGGCGAGCTTCATCAACTCGGCCGGCCTGGAGCCGATCGGGCAGAACCTGTTCAAGGAATCCGCCGCCTCGGGCCAGCCCCAGCAGGGCACGCCCGGCACCAACGGCCTGGGCATCATCCGCCAGGGCTTCCTGGAGACCTCCAACGTGAACGTGGTGGAAGAGCTGGTGTCCATGATCCAGACACAGCGCGCCTACGAGATGAATTCCAAGGCCATCCAGACATCCGACCAGATGCTGGCCAAGCTCGCGCAGCTGTGATTCGCGCCCTCCCCTTGCTGACGACCGCCGGGACACCGACCATGCCGCACACCGCCTCCTCCGCCTTCCTCCGCGCCGCCCCGCTGCGCCTCGCCGCCGTGGCCGCCCTGCTGGCCGCCACGGGCTGCGCCTCCGTCAATCCGCCGCCGCCCATCGACATGCCGCCCACCCAGCCGCCGATCGCCGTGCAGACGGTACCCCGCGCGACCGGGCCGGCCACCGGCAGCCTGTTCCACGCGGCCAGCTACCGGCCCGCGTTCGAGGACCGCCGCGCGCGGCTCGTGGGCGACATCGTCACCATCCAGATCGTGGAGACGATCTCCGCATCGCAGAAGTCCAGTTCCAAGGTGGACCGCACGGCCGCCAACACGGCCGGCGTGAGCGCCTTCCCCTTCATCGGCGCGGGCGATCTCGGCAAGCTGAAGCTGGGCGGCAACAGCACCAACAACTTCGAGGGCAAGGGCGACCTGCAGAGCTCCAACACCTTCACCGGCACCATCACCACCACGGTGGTGGAGGTGCTGCCCAACGGCCACCTCGTGATCGCGGGAGAGAAGCAGATCGGCGTGGCCGAGAACGTGGACGTGCTGCGCTTCTCGGGCACCGTGGACCCGCGCTCGCTGCAGCCGGGCAGCGTGGTCAGCTCCACCCTGGTGGCGAATGCCCGCGTGCAGTCGCGCGGGCGGGGCTCACCGGCCGAAGCGCAGGCCATGGGGTGGCTGGCGCGGGCGTTCAATTCGGTGGCGCCGTTCTGAGCCGGCACTTTCGATGGCCCGGCGACCGGCGTTCAGGGTGATGCTGACGTCACGCCGCGCCTGATATCCTGATTTTTCCTATCTGCTCGAAGGCCTGTCCCTGCTGCAGGAGGCTGTGCAGGTTCAGGGGGGTCGTCCGGCTCGCATTCACGTGGAATTCGACGTGCTGCCCCAGCGTGGCCTCGATGGAACTCCGTTCCTGGCCGCTTTCCTCATCTCTGGCATTCTGTATGTTCAGCAATGCCGCCTGGTATGCGGCAAGCACGAGGTGGGAGCAGAACGCGCCTTCCTTTTTCCAAAGCGGATCACTTTCAAAGGCTTGTTGCATGTATGCGCTGGCGCGATCGTGCGCGGCTTCGTCGAACTGCGGACCTTTTGCGGTCATGCTTTTGGTACCGGCTTTCACCACCTTGCCGAAACTGTAGGGAATCTTGCGTTCGCTGCTCCAGACCATCGCGATCTGCGAGGCCCAATCGCCCAGATTCACGTCTTTCGGCCGATATACCAGGTAGTCGCCCTTGGTGAGCACGTTGCCGATCACCGCATGGTTTTTCTTTGAAAGACCCACATGCGCTTCGACCACTTCCGGTTCCTGATTTTCCTGCTCGTTTCCTTCTCCCGCATGCTTCGGGCTCATCGTCCACAGCGCCGCATGGATGATGTTGTGATTTCCGCGATTCTTTTCCGGCTGGAGCTTCTTTCCCATGTAATGCCCCAGAGCAATTCCCGCATCGAGTGGAAGAGGAATTCTTGGATTGACGTAGAGCAGGATGTCTCCAGGACGCATATCCGATTTTTTCAGCAATCTGTCAGACACCGGATTCAGGGCGACCTCCTGCACGCCGCCCGAGCCGACGCTCCCCGGCGTTTCCAGGGCAATATTTCCAGGGGGCTGCAAACACGATAATGGCTGCCGGGGGGCCGAAGATGGGGTCTGTCCGAACGACGGTGTTCTACCCCTCGGGAATAAAGGATTCGCGTTGGCGGGAGAGGCCTGGAGCTGGCTTGACGAAGGCACAGGTTCATGCTCAGGCGCGCGATGACTGGCCAGAGGCCGGATGGCCGCGGAATCGATTCTCGTCATGTGATTTTCAAATAGACTTTTGCGCAGGTGCAGGACATTTTCCGCCGGTGCGGTCGGTGCGAAACGCGGCAATTTATCGGCTATCACCAGACGTCACCGGGTCGCATTGCCAGCGGAAACGCTGCGTCGGAAAGCATTTGCTGGGAAGCGAATGGCAGCGAAGGACTCGGCAGTTCATCGGCAACAGGTGATGGACAACGGGGCGATGGACGGCGGCGGTTGTGCAGGCCACCGCGGTCGCGTGAGCCCTGACGTGTTCCAGGGGTGAAGCGACACGCAGGCCGGCCGGCGTGCGGACAAGAAAGCGGGTGATCCGGCGCCTTTTCCCTCCATTCCCCAACACGCTCCGATCCCACAATCGGTGCCATGACGTTTCCTGCCCCCACCTCCTTCCTCGCACGCGCGCACCGGGCCGCCCTGCGGCTGGGAATCGCGCATGGCCTCGCCGCGCTCGCCCTGCTGGGGGCGGTGGCTCCCGCGCATGCGCTGCGCATCAAGGAAGTGGCGGCCGTGCAGGGGGTGCGCAGCAACCAGTTGACGGGCTACGGCCTCGTCGTGGGGCTGGACGGCACGGGCGACCAGACCACGCAGATGCCGATCACCACGCAGGCGCTCACCAACTACCTGCAGCAGATGGGCATCAGCCTTCCGCCGGGCACGGCCGCGCCGCAGCTCAAGAACGTGGCCACCGTGATCGTGACGGCGCAATTGCCGGCGTTCGCGCAGCCGGGGCAGTTCATCGACGTGAGCGTGTCCTCGATGGGCAATGCCAAGTCGCTCAAGGGCGGCACGCTGATCGCCACGCCGCTGCGCGGCGCCGACGGCGAAATCTACGCGCTGGCGCAGGGCAACCTCGTCGTGGGCGGCGCGGGCGCGTCGGCCGGCGGCAGCAAGGTGCAGATCAACCACCTGAGCGCGGGGCGCATTCCCGAAGGCGCGCAGGTGGAACGCGCGGTGCCCACGCCGCTGAACGACGGCGACACGATCAACCTGGGGCTCAACGCTTCGGACTTCCAGACCGCGCGCAAGGTGGCGCGGGCCATCAACGACAAGCTCGGCAAGGGTGCCTCCATCGCCACGGCGCTGGACGGCCGCACGGTGCAGGTGCGGGCACCGCAGGACCCGGGCGGGCGCGTGAACTTCATCGCCGACCTGGAGGAAATTCCGCTGGCCGACGCCACGCCCGCGGCCAAGGTGGTGATCAACGCCCGCACGGGCTCCATCGTGTTCAACCAGGCCGTGACGCTGGGCCCCTGCGCGATCGCGCACGGCAACCTGTCGATCACCATCAGCTCCACGCCGGTCATCAGCCAGCCCAATCCGCTGTCGCAGGGCCAGACGGTGGTCGCGCAAAAGAGCGACATCTCCGTGAAGCAGGAGCCCGGCAACATCATCCAGATGCCGCCGTCGCCGCAGCTCGCCGACGTGGTGCGCGCGCTCAACACGCTGGGCGCCACGCCGCAGGACCTGCTGGCCATCCTGCAGGCCATCAAGGCCGCGGGCGCCCTCAACGCCGAGCTGGAGGTCATCTGATGGCCGCCGCGTCCACCTCCGCATGACCGCCGGGAGACCGCCATGTCGCTCAGCCTGACCTCCTCCGCCCCCGCCACGGCCTCCAACGCGCTGGCGGTGGACGCGCGCTCGCTGGACGCGCTGAAGTTCCAGGCCGGAAGCAACGACCCGAAGGCCGCCAAGGAAGCGGCCAAGCAGTTCGAATCGCTGTTCATGCGCGAGATGATCAAGAGCATGCGCGAGGCGACGATGAAGTCGGGCCTGATGGAGGGCGAGCAGGGCAACCTGGGCCAGGACATGCTCGACCAGCAGTTCTCGGTACAGATGTCGGGCCTGCAGGGCGGCCTCTCCGAAGCCATCCAGCGCCAGCTCACGCGCCAGATCGGCAGCGGCCAGGAAGCCGCGCCGGCATTCTCGCCCCCCTCCACGCTGAGCATGCAGGCCCCTTCGCCGGCCCGCGCCGCCGCGGCGGCCAACGCCTACGCACCGGCGCCCAAGGGCCGCGACGGCTTCGTGCAGCACCACCGCGAGGCCGCCGAGCGCGTGGCGCAGGAAAGCGGCATTCCCGCGAGCTTCATGCTCGGCCAGGCCGGCCACGAAACCGGCTGGGGCAAGAGCGAGATCCGCAGCAAGGACGGCAGCAATTCGTTCAACCTGTTCGGCATCAAGGCCGGCAAGGGCTGGACGGGCAAGGTGGCGGAGATCACCACCACCGAATACATCAACGGCACGCCGCGCAAGGTGACGGCGAAGTTCCGCGCCTACGATTCCTACGAGGACTCCTTCAAGGACTACGCGCGCCTCATCAACGACAACCCACGCTACGAGAAGGCGCGCGGCAAGACGCATTCGGCCGTGGCCTACGCCGCCGAGCTGCAGAAGGCCGGCTACGCCACCGACCCGGAATACGCGAGCAAGCTGAGCCGGGCCATCCACAGCACGCTGCGCGTGGGGCCCTCGGCATGAAGGCGGGTGAACGCACATGAGTCTGCTCAACGTCGGCGCGCGCGCCCTTCTCGCCAACCAGGTGGCCCTGCAGACCACCGGCCACAACATCGCCAACGTCAACACCGCGGGCTACTCGCGGCAGACGCTGTCGCTGCAGACGGTGCAGGGACAGTTCACCGGCGGCGGCTACATCGGCCAGGGCGTGGACGTGCAGACCATCCTGCGCAACCACAACGAACTGCTCACGCGGCAGGCGGCGGCCGCGGATTCGGTGCAGGCGTCCGACAAGACGCGCGCGGAGCGGCTGTCGCAGATGCAGGACGTGTTCGGCGGCGGCACCAGCGGGCTGGGCGCGGCCATCACCGACATGCTCAACTCGTTCAAGGACGTGGTGGCCTCGCCCATGGACATGACCGCGCGCACGGTGTCCATCACCCGCATGGACGAAACCGCCGCGCGCATGCGCTCGTCGGCCGGGCGCCTGGACGAGATCCAGTACACCGTGAAGGAACAGCTCACGGGCGACGTGAACGCGCTCAACGCCCTGTCCAAGCAGATGGCGAGCGTGAACGAGCAGATCGCGCGCGTGAAGGGCAACGGGCAGACGCCCAACGATCTGCTGGACCAGCGCGACCAGATCATCCGCGAGATCAACCGGTACGTGCAGACCACGCAGGTGGCGGCGGACGACGGCACCGTGGGCCTGTTCGTGGCGGGCAGCCAGCCGCTGGTGCTGGGCACCACGGCCACGCCGCTGCAGGTGCAGGAATCGAGCATGTTCCCGGGCAGCGGGCAGCTCAAGGTGTACTTCAGCCCGCCCGGCATCAAGCCCATCGAACTGGACGACGGCATGCTCGGAGGCGGTGAACTCTCCGGCCTGCTGCGCTTCCACAACAACGATCTGGCCGAGGGCCGCAACCTGCTGGGCCGCATGGCGCAGGCCATCGGCATGACGATGAACGCGCAGCACAAGCTCGGCCTCACGCTGGACGGGGAAGCCGGCAAGGACCTGTTCACCGTGCCCGCCAGCATGCCGGGCTATACGAACGGCACGGCGGTCGGCACCGTGGCGTTCACGGATGCGACGAAATTCGCGGCTTCCGATTACGAGGTGCGTTTCACCACGCCGCCCGCGGGCCAGGTGGTGCGCCTGTCCGACGGCAAGGCCACCGCCTTCACCAGCCTGGCGAACCTCGCGGGCCAGCAGATCGACGGGCTCACGTTCAACCTCACCACCGCGGGCGCCACCGGCGAGCGCGTGATGTTCAGGCCGTTCAGCAGTGCGGCGCGGGACATCGAGGCCAAGGTGCTGTCGCCGCGCGACCTCGCCGCAGCGAGCCCCGTCAATGCCTCCATGGGCGCGGCGAACGCCGGCTCGCTGCAGCTCAGTTCCGTGAAGGCCGCCACCAGCCCCTACACCGCCCCCCCGACGCCGGGCGGCGTGACCCTCACCTTCACCGCGGGACCGCCCTCCACCTACGGCGTGACGGGATCGACGGTGCCGGCCTCCGGCACCACGGGTCTCGCTTATACGCCGGGCCAGCCCATCACCATCGACGGGTGGCAGATCACGCTCAAGGGCACGCCGGGCACGGGCGACACCGTGAAGGTGGGCAACGTGCTGGACGCGCAGTATGGCGATGCCTACAAGCGCAATGCCGGCAACGCCTCGGCGATCGATGCGCTCGGCGACGTGAAGATGTTCGACGACGCCACGATGAGCGACGGCTATGCGGGCCTCATGGCCCAGGTCGGCACGCGCATGCAGAACGCCAAGTACGCGTCGGACGTCTCGGCCACGATCTCCACCAACCTCGAACGCGACCGCACCGCCGTGTCGGGCGTGAACCTGGACGAGGAAGCCGCCAAGCTGATCCAGTACCAGCAGGCCTACCAGGCATCGGCCAAGGTGCTGCAGATCGCGCAGAGCATTTTCGACAACCTGATCCAGACGATGCGCTGACGCCGCCCGCGCCGCACCGCCTCCGGTCCTACCGAGCACGCCATGAGCACCTTCTACCGCACCGCCAGCGCCAACCAGTACGAAAACGCACTGCGCAACCTGTCGCAGCGCCAGACCGCGCTCTCGAACCTGCAGGAGAACCTCACCTCCGGCAAGCGCGTGGTGCGCGCGAGCGACGACCCCGTGGCCGCGGCCCAGGCCGAGCGCGCCATCACGCGCATCTCGCGAGTGCAGAGCGAGCAGCGGGCCCTGGAGAACGCGCGCAACACCGTCACCCAGGCCGAATCCACGCTCGGCCAGGCGGTGGACATCGTGCAGGAACTGCGCCAGCTGATCGTGAGTGCCGGCGGCGGCTCGCTCAAGCCCCAGGACCGCAAGACCATCATGAACCAGGTGCAGGGCCTGCGCGAGCAGCTCTCCGACATGGTCAACCGCAAGGACACGAACGGCCTGCCGCTGCTGGGCGCGCTCGGCAGCGCACTGGCGCCTTTCCTGGGCCCGCAGTCCGGCAGCCCCGACTACAGCTTCGCCGGGCTGCCCGGCCAGGCCTCGGGGTCGGCCACCTCGCTGCCGCTGTCGCTGGACGGCGAATCCGCGTTCATGTTCCAGCCCAAGCGCGACGGCGTGTACACCGCCTCGGTGAGCGACATCCCCACGGGCCGCGCGCTGACCACCGATGGCGTGAAGGCGGTGAACACCGCCCTCGTCACGGGCGACGACTACCAGATCGTCTTCAGCGGCGTGGGCCCCGGCGCGACACCCGGCACCACCACCGCCACGTACACGATCACCAACACCACCACGGGCGTGGCGTCCGCGCCCGTCACGGTGCCGGACTTCCCGGCGGACAAGCCCGTGTCGATCGCGGTGACCGGCATTCCAGGCGTGACGTTCAACATCACCGGCACGCCTGTCAAGCAGAACGACGGCACCTACAGTTTCTCGCCCGCCAACGGCGACACCATCTCGCTCAAGCCCAGCGCGAGCATCTTCAGCAGCATCGACCAGGCCGTGCGCGACATCGGCGGCGCGAGCAACAGCAATGCCGCCGCGCAGGCCGTGGGCCAGGCTTTGAACAACATCGACATCGGCCTGGAGCGCATCCACAACATGCGCGGCTACGCGGGCGAACTGCTCAACCGGGCGGACCGCATCACGGGCGACCAGGGCAAGCGCGCGGACCAGCTGGAAGCGGACCGCTCGCGCGCGGAGGATCTCGATATGATCAAGGGCATCTCCGATTTCCAGAACAACCAGACCGGCTACCAGGCGGCGCTGCAGTCCTATGCCCAGGTGCAAAAGCTGTCGCTCTTCAACTACATCGGCTAAGCCGAACGAGACAAGCGGGGAGCCTTGGCCCCGCGCACTCCGCCGGGCCCGGCCACACCGCAAAGCCCACCCATGGTCCAATCCGTCCTCGGCAGCCTGATCCTGGGCTACCGCCCCCTCTGGAACGCAGCACGCCGGCTCGCGGCCGTGCAGCTGCACGTGCATACCGCTGGCGAAGCCATGGTCGATGCGCCGCACCTTCTGCGCACGCTGCAGGAACTCTGGAGCGCGGGCTCGCCGCCGTTGCTGCTGTCGCCGCAGAGCCCCCAACTGCTCATCGACCTGCTCGCCCAGGCGCCGCGTGGGTCGCCCTGGATCAGCGTGCCCGACGCGTGGCTGTCCGACTCCGGCGTCTTCGAGCGCGTGCGCGCGGCGCACCAGCGGGGCCTGAAGCTGGTCTGGCGCGGCGCGCTGGACCGGCTGCCGCCGGCCGAGGTCGCGGCCTGCTTCGACAACAGCCTGCTGTCGCTGTCGGCCACGGACGCCATGGCGGCGCTGCGCGCGGCCGGCGGCCCGGTCCGCGGCGCCCCCGCCCAGCCCAGCCCGGTGATCGCAGGCCAGATCTACGAGAACATCGCGAGCCGCCCGCTGATGGAGCATTGCCTGGACCGGCACGGCGCGCTCGCCATCGCCGGGTGGCCTTCGGAAGACGTGCTCTACAGCCTGCGCCACCAGCAGCTGCAGCCCGCCCACGAGACCGTGCACAAGCTGATGCGGGCCATCGACGCGGAGCAGTCGCTGGAAGCCTTCGAGCAGATCCTCGGCGAGGACCCCCTGCTCGCCTACCGGTTCATGGTCTATACCAACTCCGCCGCGCTGGGGCTGCGCACGGGCGTGGATTCGCTGCGGCGCGGGCTGGTGATGATGGGCTACGGGTCGCTCCAGCGCTGGCTGGGCGACCAGCTTCCGCATGCGAGCACCGATCCCAACCTGCAGCCCATCCGCGAGTCCATGGTGATCCGCGCGCACCTGACCGAGCGCCTGCTCGACGCCGGGGTGGAGAACGACCTGCGGCGCGAGGTCTATCTCTGCGGGCTGCTGTCGCAGCTGGGAGAGTTGCTGTCCGAGCCGCTGGGCGCCATCCTGCGGCGCCTTCCGCTGTCCGAGCGCATCTACGATGCGGCCGTGCTGCACCAGGGGCCCTATGCCGCCAGCCTGGAGATGGCCTGCGCGCTCGAATCCGAGGACGCCGCCCCGATCCGCCAGCTCTGCGAGACGCACGAGATGGACCTGGAGGAAATCAACCGGGGGCTGCTGCGGGTGATTTCGGACCTGGTGGTGGAGCGGCCGGCGGGGCGATGACGCCGTGCCTGCCATTGCGGGGGGCCTCTGCTTCGGATGCCGCCAAGACATTACGCGTGATGCCTTACCGCACAGGCGTCACCCGCCACCATCCCGTCTTGTACACCTGCCGATCATTCGGCTTGCGACCGGGACCGGCAGGCCTTTGTCTTTCCTGAACAGCAGTGATTATGGATTTCTGTTACAACCTTGCTTCTTACAACGTCCTCCGCAGCGCGACGGGAGTCGACTCAAACGCCGAGAGCAGTTCCTCCCAGCGCACATCCCAGGCGTTTTCATTCGACGAGATGCGCAGCGCACTGCCCCCCCGGTGGGGGCAGCACGACGCTTCGCCGTCGCACATGTCAGCCTATGACACGCCACCGCAACAGTGGACCCCACCACAGCAACAGTGGGCCCTGCCACCGGAACAGTGGACCCCGCCACCGGAACAGTGGACCCCGCCACCGCAACAGTGGACCCTGCCACCGGAACAGTGGACCCCGCCACCGGAACAGTAGACCCCGCCACCATCGCAGCATGAAAACCACGGCATGTTCCCCGGGCTCCCGGGAGACTGGTACGTACCCGTCAGCACCGATCATGCGGATGCCCCCTGTCAGGTCGTGTTGCAGTGGCCCGAGTCCGTGCGGGGTGCCACGCTGCGGCATTTCAGCGACATCGGTGAAGGCGGATGCGTGGTCGCGGGCATTGCCACCATCGCTGGCGTGGACTATGCGGCGGCACGGGCCGCTGCCGTGCGGGTCGCAGGCTTCAACCCGGAAAAGGGAATGGGCTTTCTGGCGGCGAAGAAAGTGCTCGCGGAGTTCGGCATCACGAGCAAATGCTATCACCAGGCAGACGACTGGAGCGAATTGCCCGATCTTGCCCTGGTCGGGGTAGAGGGGAAGACTTCGGGAGGGCACTCGGTCGTCCTGGAGCGCGTCGGCGGCCAGGACATCATCTACGACTGCCTCCAACCGACACCGATTTTGCGCGAGCATGGTTCCTACAAGCTCAAGGAAGGCGACGAGTACCTGGAAATCATCCGCTGACTCCGGCCCGGGGATGAAGCCACGACCCGGTGGCAGCCATTACCGCAATGGCACCGCCGGGCGCTCCCACGGGCGGTAAGGCCCGGCCCCTTCCTTCCACGCGCCTGCCGCAGGAGATGGTTTCCATGGCGACCTGGCCCCGGGCTCAACGCGCCGCGAAGATGCCCCCCGGGTGGTCTGCGAGATCCTGGTCATGCCGATGCGGTCCTGAAACCCGGTCAGAGGCCCCGTGCCGCGCGCTGGAACACCTTCCAGAACCCCGGGTCCTGCGTGGTCGTGAAGTTGATGCGCATGAGCGTGCAGGGCCGGCGGGTGGCATGGAACAGCGCGCCGGGCGCGATGAGGTAGCCCTCGTCGAGCATGCGCTGGGCGAGCATGTCGGTGTCCACGCCCGTCTCCACCCAGCCGAACATGCCCGCGGGCTCGGCCGCGAAGCGCTGCCCGGCCTCCAGCGCGATCTGCACGCTGCGGGCCCGCGCCTGGGCCAGGCGCAGGCGCATGCGCTCGGCGTGGCGGCGCAGCTGGCCCTGCTCGATGCACTGGGCCAGGGCTTTCTCGAGGATGGAAGGCGTGGTGAGGGTGGACAGCAGCTTGGTGTCCAGCAGCCGCTCCACCAGGCCCTCGGGCGCGGCGAGGTAGCCCACCCGCCAGTTGGGCGCGAGGATCTTGGCGAAGCCGTTCACGTAGATGGTGCGGCGCAGCCCGTCCAGGGCCGACAGCCGCGTGGCGTGGTCGGGGGCGATGTGTCCGTAGGTGTCGTCCTCGACGATGTGGAAGCCGTGCCGGTGGGACAGCTGCAGGATGCGGTGCGCGTGGCCCGGCGACAGGCTGTAGCCGGTGGGGTTGTGCAGCACGCTCACGCTCACGAACAGCTTGGGTGCATGGGCCTCGCAGTAGCGCGCCATCACGTCCAGGTCCGGTCCCTCGGGGCCGCGCGGCACGGGCAGCACGCGCATGCCCAGCGCATCGAGCCGCGCGAACTCCACCGACCAGCCGGGCTCCTCCACCATGACCGGATCGCCGGCCTTCAGCAGGGTGCGGCTCACGATGTCCAGCGCATGCGTGGCGCCGACGGTGGTGATGATCTGCGCGGGCTCCGCCGGCACGCTGAGGTCGGCCAGCCGCCGTGCGAGCGCCGCGCGCAGCCCGGCATCGCCGCGGGGCTCGCCATAGACCAGGGAGCCGTCCTGCAGCGCACGCCCCGCGGTGACTCGGCGTACGGCGGCGGACATGAAGCGCGCGTCTTCGAGCCAGTCCGGCGGGAACACGCCGGCGCCGGGCTGGGGCTTGGACGAGGCCTGGTGGAACATGCCGCGGATCAGGGTGGTGGCATTGATGTGCGAGCCCGACATCGGCAGCGCGGCGGCGCCGAGGATCGAGGCCCCCGCGGCCGGCCCGCCAGGCGGTGCGCCGACAGGGGCGCCCGGCACCGGGGCCGGAGGCCGCTGCACCGCGTCGCGCACGAAGAATCCGCGCTGGCGCCGCGCCTCCACGAGGCCCTGCGCCAGCAACTGGTCGTAGGCGGCGACCACGGTGTGGGTGCTCACGCCCTGCTGCCGCGCGCATTCGCGCACCGACGGCAGGCGCGCGCCGACGGGCAGCAGCCGGCTGCGGATGCGTTCCGCGAATCGCTCGGCGAGCTGCTCGGTCAGGGTGCGGTCGGGCGTGCGGGTCAGCATGGAAGCCTTTCGGGGGAATGCGAGCGGCGGTGTGGGATGGCGGAGTGGAACTGTGTTGCTCTACGCACCGGCACAGTTCATGCACTTGTGCAGCTGTCTGTATTGGCACTGTAGCGGAATCATGCCTACAGTGGGTCCCGTAACCCCACGTGCCCCGCCCGCAACTCCGCCACTCCCATGCCCCTGGTCGAATTCACCGCACTCCTGGTCCTGGCGGCCGCCATGAGCTTCTCCCCCGGCCCGAACACCACGCTGTCCACCGCCATCGCGGCCAACCGCGGCCTGCGTCCCGCCATGCGCTTCGTGTGCGCGGTGCCGCTGGGCTGGTCGGCGCTGCTGCTGGTGTGCGCCGCGGGCATCGGCGGCCTGGTGGTGGCCATGCCGGCCCTGCGCACCGCCATCAAGGCGGTGGGCATCGCCTACCTGCTGTGGCTGGCCTGGAAGCTCTCGCGCAGCGGCCGGCTCGCCGATGCCGACACGGCCCGCATGGACGTGGGCTTCTGGGCCAGCGCCGCACTGCAGTTCGTGAACATCAAGGCCTGGCTGCTGGCACTCGCCATCGTGGCGGGCTGGGTGGCAGGCCGGCCCGACAGCCTGCCGCGCCTCGCGGTGGTGGTGCCCGTCATGGTGGTGTTCGCCTTCGCGAGCAATTTCCTCTACGCCGCCACCGGCGCGCTGCTGCGCCAGTGGCTGGCCCGGGGCGCCCGCCTGCTCTGGTTCAACCGCGGCATGGCGGCGGTGCTCGCGGCCACCGCCGCCTGGATGGCGACGGCATGAGCACCGTGCCCGCATCCACGGCATCCCCCGCGCCGCAGCCCGTGGCGGCGCGTTCCCCTGAAACGCGCGGCCTGCTCTGGGGCCTGCTGGGCGTGGCGATCTTCGCGCTCACGCTGCCGATGACGCGGCTGGCCGTGGGCACGCCGGAGGCGCCGCAGCTGCCCGGCGCCTTCGTCGCCATCGCCCGCGCGGCCATCGCGGGGCTGCTGTCCGTGGCGCTGCTGCTGGCGCAGCGCGCGCCGCTGCCGGCCCGCGCGGACTGGCTTCCGCTCGCGGTCACGTCGCTGGGCGTGGTGTTCGGCTTCCCGCTGCTGACTTCGCTGGCCATGCGCCACGTGGCGGCGGTGCATGCGAGCGTGGTCATCGGGCTGCTGCCGCTGGCCACCGCGCTGGTGGGGGCGCTGCTGCACCGCCAGCGGCCCTCCGCACGCTTCTGGCTCTGCGCGCTGGCGGGCACCGCGCTGGTGGTGGCCTTCGCCCTGCGGCGTCCGGAGGGCGGCGGGCTGGCGCTGCATCCGGCCGATCTGCTGCTGCTCGCTGCCGTGCTCTGCGCGGCCGTGGGTTACGGCATCGGCGGACGCCTGTCGCAACGCATGCCGGCCGGCGCGGTGATCTGCTGGGCACTGGTGATGGGGCTGCCCGTGGCGCTGCCGGCGGCCTGGTTCTTCGCGCCTTCGCCCGATGCCGCGGCGTCCGTGGCTCCAGCCGCCTGGGCGGCCCTGGCGTACGTATCGGTGTTTTCCATGTGGCTGGGCTTTTTCGCCTGGTACCGGGGCCTGGCCCTGGGCGGCACCGTGCGGGTGAGCCAGATGCAACTGGTGCAGCCGTTCCTGGGCATGCTGTTCGCCGTGCCGCTGCTCGGCGAACGGCTGGATGCGGCGAGCCTGGGATTCGGGCTCGCCGTCATGGCCACGGTTCTCATCGGCCGCCGCGCGCCCGCCGGGCAGCGCGCCCCCGCAGTGCCCGCCGCCCCGGGAGGACCGCCGCGCAGTTAAGCTCTTTTCCTGGCGGGGCCCACCCCTTGCCCCCCGACCGGCCGCACGACGGCTTTTTTCGACAATGACGACACACGAACGAGGCACGGCCTTTCCTTCCACGGGCCTGCCGCAGGAGATGATTTCCATGACGACCTGGACCCTGGCCCGACGCGCCGCGAAGATGAACCCCTCGGTGATCCGCGAGATCCTGAAGGTGACCGAGAAGCCCGGCATCATCAGCCTGGCGGGCGGCCTGCCCTCCCCCAAGACCTTCCCGGTCGATGACTTCGCGCAGGCCTGCGCGGCGGTGCTGGGCAACGACGGAGCCTCCGCGCTGCAGTACGCCGCGAGCGAGGGCTACCTGCCGCTGCGCGAGGCCGTGGCGGATTTCCTGCCCTGGGACGTGTCGCCCGACCAGATCCTGATCACCACCGGCTCGCAGCAGGGCCTGGACCTGGTGGCCAAGGTGCTCATCGACGCGGGAAGCCGCGTGCTGGTGGAAACCCCGACCTACCTCGGCGCCCTGCAGGCCTTCACGCCCATGGAGCCCGACGTGCACAGCGTGGCGAGCGACGACGAAGGCCCGCTGGTGGACGACCTGGCCGCCAAGGTGGGCACGGGCGCGGACCGCGCGCGCTTCATGTATCTGCTGCCCAACTTCCAGAACCCCACGGGCCGCACGATGACCGAGGCGCGCCGCGCAGCGCTGTCGGCCAAAGCCGCCGAGCTGGGCCTGCCGCTGGTGGAGGACAACCCCTACGGCGACCTCTGGTTCGACCAGCCCCCGCCGCTGCCGCTCACCGCCCGCAACCCGGAAGGCTGCATCTACCTGGGCTCGTTCTCCAAGGTGCTGGCCCCCGGCCTGCGCCTGGGCTTCCTGGTGGCCCCGCGCGCCCTCTACCCCAAGCTGCTGCAGGCCAAGCAGGCGGCCGACCTGCACACCCCCGGATTCAACCAGCGCATGGTGGCCGAGGTGATGAAGGGCGGCTTCCTGGACCGCCACGTGCCCACCATCCGCGCGCTCTACAAGCAGCAGCGCGACGCGATGCTCTCGGCCATGGACCGCGAGATGCAGGGACTGGGCGTGACCTGGAACCGCCCCGACGGCGGCATGTTCCTCTGGGCGCGCCTGCCGGAAGGCATGAGCGCGCTGGACCTGCTGCCCGAGGCCGTGGAGCGCAACGTGGCCTTCGTGCCCGGCGCGGCGTTCTATGCGGACAATGCCGACGCGCGCACGCTGCGCCTGTCCTTCGTCACCGCGAGCGCGCAGCAGATCCAGGACGGCATCGCCGCGCTGGCCGCCGCCATCCGCGCGCGCCTGCCCCAGTCCGTGGAGGCCTGACGCCATGCTGCGGCTCTGGGGACGGACGTCGTCCATCAACGTGCGCAAGGTCGTCTGGGCCGCGCAGGAGCTGTCGCTGGAGCTGCAGCGCACCGACGCGGGCGGCCAGTTCGGGCTCGTGCGCGAAGCGCAGTTCCTCTCGCTCAATCCCAACGGCCTGGTGCCGCTCATCGAGGACGAAGGCACCACGCTCTGGGAATCGAACACCATCGTGCGCTACCTCTGCGCGCGCCATGCGCCGGGCGACCTCTATCCGGAAGACCTGCCCACGCGTTTCCTCGCCGAGCAGTGGATGGACTGGCAGCAGACCACCCTCAACCCGGCCGGCCGCGATGCCTTCCTGCAGTGGATCCGCACGCCCGCGGCGCAGCGCGACCCGGAGGCGATCGCGCGCTCGGTGGCGGCGACCGAGCCGCTGATGGAGCTGCTCGACGCGCACCTGGCCCGGCATGCCTACCTGGCGGGCGACCGCTTCACCATGGCGGACATCCCCGTGGGCTGCGAGATCCACCGCTGGTGGGGCCTGCCGCAGGAGCGCCCCGCGCGGCCGCACCTGGAGCGCTGGTTCTCCGCGCTGCGCGCGCGCAGTGGCGCCCTGGGCGTGCTGGACCAGCCGCTCGCCTGACGCTGCCCGCGGCGGCGGCAGTTTTTCCGATGCCACGGCGGCCAGAACGGCCGCCGGGAAGGGCCGCGCCCGCACGGTCCGGATGCTGCCCCGTCGTGCGCCGTTGCCTGTCCGTTGTCCGTTCGTTTTTCCACAGGAGCCCTCCCCATGCGCCAGCGCCCCTTCAAGCAAGTCGATGTGTTCACCGAGCGCCCCTACCTCGGCAACCCGCTGGCCGTGGTGCTCGACGGCGAGGGCCTGGCCACCGAGGAGATGCAGCATTTCACGAACTGGACCAACCTCTCCGAAGCCACCTTCCTACTGCCGCCCAGCGAGGAAGGCCGCGCGGCGGGCGCCGACTACCGGGTGCGCATCTTCTGCCCCGGCCGGGAGCTGCCCTTCGCGGGCCATCCCACGCTCGGCAGCTGCCATGCCTGGCTGGAGGCCGGCGGGCAGCCGCGCACACCGGGCCGTATCGTGCAGGAATGCGGCGTGGGGCGGGTCACGCTGCGGCAGGACGGCCACCGGCTGGCCTTCGCGGCCCCGCCGCTGATCAAGAGCGGCCCGCTGGACGAGGCCGAAGTGGAACTGATCGCCCGCGGCCTGGGAGTCGCGCGCACCGACATCGTGGGCCACGCCTGGTGCGACAACGGCCCGAACTGGCGCGGCGTGATGCTCTCCTCGGCCGAGGCCGTGCTCGCGCTGCGCCCCGACGGGGCCGTGCTCGGCACGCTCGACGTGGGCGTGGTGGGCCCGCGCGGCAAGGTCGGCGTGATCGGCAGCCACGGGCAGGCGGACGCGGATCTGCCGGACTTCGAGGTGCGCGCCTTCTTCCCCGGCCACAACGGCCTGGCCGAAGATCCGGTGACCGGCAGCCTGAACGCCGCGCTCGCGCAATGGCTGATCGGCGCCCACCTCGCGCCGACCCGCTACATCGCCAGTCAGGGCACCGCCCTGGGCCGTGCGGGCCGCGTGCACGTGGAGCAGGACGGCGAGCACATCTGGGTGGGCGGCGGCTCCGTCACCTGCGTGGACGGGCAGGTGCTGCTGTGAGCCCGGCGACCTTCGATCCGGCCCGGGCCGCGTGCGTCGATCACCTCGTGGTGATGGCCGCCTCGCTGGACGAGGGCAGCCGCTGGTGCCGCAGAACGCTGGGGGTGGAGCCCGCGGCGGGTGGCGCGCACCCGCTCATGGGCACCCACAACCGGCTGCTGAACATTTCCGGCCCCGCGCACCCGCGCGCCTACCTGGAGATCATTGCGATCGCCCCCCAGGCGCGGCCGTCGCTGCCCCCGGGCCGCCGCCGGTGGTTCGACATGGACGACGGGGCCCTGCGCGCCCAGGTGGCGCGGCACGGCCCGCAGCTGGTGCACTGGGTGGCGTCGGTGCCGGACATCGCGGCCGCGCACGCCGCGCTGGCCGCGCGCGGCGTGGACCGGGGCGAGATCATCACCGCCGGGCGCCCGACGCCGTTCGGCCTGCTGGAGTGGCGCATCACCGTGCGGCCCGACGGCGCGCGGCTGATGGACGGCTGCCTGCCCACGCTGATCCGGTGGGGCGAGCGCCATCCGTGCCACAGCCTGCCGGACAGCGGCGTCACCCTGCTGTCGCTGGAGCTGGAGCACCCCGATGCCGCGGCGCTGCAGACCGCCTGCGCCGCGGCGGGCGTGCACGGGCTGCTGCGTGCGCCCGCCGCGCGGTCTTCCGCGCCGCGCCTCGTGGCGACCTTCGCCACGCCGCTCGGCACCGCCACCTGCACGTCCCTGCCTTCGGAGAGCCGCCCATGATCTTCGCCTGCGCAGTCCCCCGCAGGCACTACTGCAAGATCCTCTTCACCGAACGAAAGGCCACGCCATGAACGCCGCCCTGCCCGCCTCCGCGCCCGATGCATCCGCCCGGCCCCACGCCGCGCTGCCGAGCCTCGCCGACATCGAGGCCGCGGCGGAGGTGGTCTATGCCGACTTCGCTCCCACGCCGCAGTACCGCTGGGCGCTGCTCGGCGAGCGCCTGGGCGCCGAGTGCTGGATCAAGCACGAGAACCACACGCCCGTGGGCGCGTTCAAGATCCGCGGCGGCCTCACGTATTTCGACCAGCTCGCGCGCCGCGGGGACATGCCGCGCGAGGTGATCAGCGCCACGCGCGGCAACCATGGCCAGAGCCTGGGCTGGGCCGCGCGCCGCCACGGCGTGGCATGCACCATCGTCGTGCCGCACGGCAGCTCGGTGGAAAAGAACGCCGCCATGCGTGCCCTGGGCGTGTCGCTCATCGAGCAAGGGCAGGACTTCCAGGAAGCGCGCGAGCACGCCATGCAGCTGGCCGCCGGGCGCGGCGCGCACATGGTGCCGAGCTTCCATGCCGACCTGCTGCGCGGCGTGGCGACCTACTGGTGGGAGTTCCTGCGCGCCGTGCCGCGCATGGACGTGGCCTACGTGCCCATCGGGCAGGGCTCGGGCGCCTGCTCGGCCCTCGCCGCGAAGCGGGCGCTGGGGCACGGCGTGCGCATCGTGGGCGTGGTGAGCGCCCACGCCACCACCTATGCGGACTCGATCGCCGCCGGCCGCGTGGTGGAGGCGCCCGTGTCCACGCTGCTCGCCGACGGCATGGCCTGCCGCGTGGCGGACCCGGAGGCCCTGGCCATCCTCGCGCCCGGCCTGGACCACGTGGTGCGCGTGACCGACGACGAGGTGGCCGCCGCCATGCGCGCGCTGTTCGCCGACACGCACAACGTCGCCGAGGGAGCGGGCGCCGCCGCCCTGGCGGCCGCGCTGCAGGAGCGGGGCCGGATCGCCGGGCAGGTGGTCGGGCTGCCGCTCACGGGCGGCAACGTGGACAGGCAGGTATTCGGGGATGTGCTGGGCGCCCCTGCGCATTGACGGGGCGGCAGACGACCGCCAGCGATCAACGATCAGCGGTCACTCAGCTGGACGTAGTTTTTACGCTCCTTGAATGGCTTGTGGCCTTCCTCCACCATGGTCTGGTAGGTTTCGAGAACCGCCTTTCCCATGCGAATATTCGCTTCCTTCTGTGCCGTCCTGGCTCGCTGGAACAGGCCTTTATGGACTTCCTTGCTCTCATAGTAAATGCCTGCCAGCAGTCCAGCCTGGACATCGGGTGGCAGCGTGCGTCCGTGGATTTCGAGCAGACGCTGAGCGTGGCGGTTGATCGCTTCCGCATCGCTGCTCGAGGTTTTCACTCTGGTTGCAAGCCCGCTCCCGCCCACCGTGTCGGCCGTGAAACTCGTCGGCGGCAGCATCCTCCGCGGCCGCAGCGTCCCGTCGTCGGGGCTGCCTTCATATTTGTGGGCTTTGCTGCGGCTCAGTGTCGGATGGCTTGAAGCCCCCTGCGAATGCGCGGGAGATGCGTCCGGGCTCGTGCCGGAGGTGGGACTGCCTGAGGAGCCTTGTCCGCGATAGTAAGCGTACGGATTGCTGAAATTTCCTACGGGCTTCATGAATGCATATCTGCTGAACAAGTGCCGGGTGGCGCTTTCCGTGCCGGATCATGCAATGCGCGATCCAGCTGCCGGTCATCGTCCCGCGAAGCAATGCGTGGCCTCGCGAACATGCCGTCGCGAGGGAGACAAACGGCGGCGCACATCGCATCGGAGAATTCCACGCATGGGAACCCTCTACCTCGTGCGCCATGCGCAGGCCTCCTTCGGCGCCCAGGACTACGACCAGCTCAGCCCGCGCGGCCACGAGCAGGCGGCGCGGCTGGGCACCTACTGGCGCGAGCGCGGCATGCGCTTCGATGCCGTCTATACCGGCACCCTGCGCCGCCATGCGCAGACGCTGGCGGGCATCGCCGAGGGGTTGCAGGCCGCGCCCGAGCCGCTGCAGGCCCTGCCCGCGCTCAACGAATACGACAGCGCCGCCCTGATCACGGCCATCCATCCCCAGCCCCTGCCGCCCGCGGATACGCCCGAGCTGTACCGCAAGCACTTCCGCCTGCTCTGCGATGCGCTCGCGCAGTGGATGGGCGGCACCATCAGCCCGGCCGGCATGCCGAGCTGGACGGGTTTCTCGGACGGCGTGCGTGCCGTGCTGGACCACGTGCGGCGCCACCACACGGGCCAGAACGTGCTGCTGGTCTCCAGCGGCGGGCCGATCTCCACCGCCGTGGGCGCGGTGCTCTCCACCCCTCCGGAGGTGACCATCGCCCTCAACATGCGCATCCGCAACACCGCGGTGACCGAATTCAGCATCGCCCCCAAGCGGCTGACGCTGCAGACCTTCAACACCCTGCCGCACCTGGACACGCCCGAACACGCGGGCTGGGCGACGCACGCCTGAGCGCCGCCACCGGCCGGCCTGCC
This sequence comes from Paracidovorax citrulli, assembly GCF_900100305.1. Classification (GTDB taxonomy): domain Bacteria; phylum Pseudomonadota; class Gammaproteobacteria; order Burkholderiales; family Burkholderiaceae_C; genus Paracidovorax; species Paracidovorax citrulli. The sequence continues at coordinate 73,164 of NZ_FNEY01000027.1, forward strand.
CGCGCGTCAGCCCCCGGGCGGCCCGGCCAGCGTACCTTCCGGCAGGTCGTGGATCTCGCCCAGCAGCACAGCCAACTGCGCCGCGGCGGCCTCGACCACGGCGCGGCCCTTCCCGGCGGTGGCTCCGGCCGCATCGCCCACGGCACCCGACGGGTGATAGTCCTCGATCGCCCAGCCCATCTTCGCGCTGCGGCCGTTGCCCAGGATGGCGTAGCGCTCCGCCCGGTCCTGCGAGGTGGAGCGGAAGCAGCCGGCATGCGCCATGCGCACGGTGTCCGGCGCGAGGTGCAGCATCATCGAGGTCTCGATCTGCCCGGCATGGATGCCGAAGCGGTGCTCCTCGGCGCTGAACAGCCCCTGCACCGCCTCCGGCAGCGGCAGGCTGAACCAGCTCGCGCTGTAGACCAGCAGCCCGTGGCGCTGGCGCAGCTCGCGCGCCACGATGTCCATCACGCTCACCTGCCCGCCATGGCCGTTGAAGAGCAGCAGCTTCTTCACGCCGGCGCGCGCCACGCAGGCGCCCAGCTCGCTCCAGAGCGCCATCACCGTGGCCGGCGACAGCGTGAGCGTTCCGGGAAACGACGTGTGCTCGGTGCTGAAGCCCACGTCCTGCGGCGGCAGGAACAGCACCGGCAGATCCGCCGGCAGCAGCGGCAGCGCGGCGTCGATCACGCCCCGCAGCAGCGTGGCATCCACACCCAGCGGCAGGTGCGGCCCATGCTGCTCGACGGCCGCCACCGGCAGCACCGCCACGGTGCGCGCGGCCAGGCCCGAAGCCTGCGCCTCGGAGAAATCACGGGTGGACAGGTCAGCCCAGAAACGGGAGGGATACGCCATGCGTGGATGGTAGGGCATCGCCCTGCCCGGGAGCCTTGCGAGCGCGACAGTATGTCGGGCCAGGACGATCACCCTTCCATTTTTCGCATTATTCGCATTTTTCTTGCGCCCTATCACATGGTGACGTTGAACACATGAGCTGAAGTAGCCAGTGGCGCCTTGGAAGCGTTTTTCCCGGCCCAGCGCGGAAAAGTTGACCGTTTTTTATCTTCTAGCTCTAAAAGCCCAACCACATTAAAAAAATCAATACACAACGGCTATCGTGGTGATAACTTTCCCAGAATCTTTTACAAAAAGTATTCTTGGGAGAACCCGTGCAGTTTCTGAAGAACATCCGGCTGGGCACCATGCTCGGCATCGGTTTCGCCATCGTCATCGGCCTCAGCTTCATGGTCGCCGCCTATGGCCGCTTCCAGCTCGACTCTACCGGCAAGACCCTGCATGCCCTGTCGAAGGAGCGGATGGACATCCTGCTGCAGCTCCAGCAGGTCAAGGACAACACCAACGTCGTCGCCCGCGCGGTACGCAACCTGGCCCTGCTGGAAGACGAGGCCGCCATGGCCGAAGAGAAGAAGCGGCTCGATGGCGTGGTCTCCGACACCTCGCAGATCATGGCCGCGCTGCAGCAGCGGGTGGTTTCCGCCGAAGGCCGCGCGCTCATGGGCCGCATCGCCGAGGCGCGCCCGCAATTCCTGGGCACCGTGGACAAGGCGGCGAAGCTCGGCCTGGCCAACGACCTGGCGAATGCGCGCACGGTGGTGCTCGGCGAGATGCGCACCGCGCAGAACGTCTACTTCAAGGCCGTGGAGGACATGATCTCCTACCAGCGCAAGGTGACCACGGACATGGCGGAATCGTCCAGCAGCGGTGCTACCGCCGCCGGCAACACCATGATCGTGCTGGCAGTGCTGTCGGCTGCGATCGGCGCGCTCGTCGCCTGGTCGATCACGCGCCGCGTGAAGAGCCAGCTCGGCGGCGAACCCGCCTACGCCGCTCGGATCGCCCAGGAGGTCGCCCGCGGCAACCTCGCCGTCCACGTCGACCTGCGCCCCGGCGACTCCTCCTCCGTCCTCGCCGCCATGGGCGCCATGCGCGCCAACCTCGCTAAAGTAGTCTCCGAAGTCCGCCACAGCAGCGAATCCATCGCCACCGGCGCTTCCCAGATCGCCACCGGCAACGCCGACCTCAGCCAGCGCACCGAGGAGCAGGCCTCCAACCTCCAGCAGACCGCCGCCTCCATGGAGGAGATGGCCTCCACCGTCAAGCAGAACGCCGACACCGTGCGCACCGCCTCCCAGCTCGCCTCCTCGGCCTCCGCCACCGCCGCGCGCGGCGGCGACGTCGTGGGCAACGTCGTGCGCACCATGGAGGACATCACCGCCTCCTCCCGCAAGATCGGCGACATCATCGGCGTCATCGACTCCATCGCCTTCCAGACCAACATCCTCGCGCTCAACGCCGCCGTCGAGGCCGCACGCGCCGGCGAGCAGGGCCGGGGCTTCGCCGTCGTCGCCGGCGAGGTGCGCACCCTCGCGCAGCGCTCCGCACAGGCCGCCAAGGAGATCAAGGCCCTCATCGGCGAGAGCGTCTCCAAGGTCGAGACCGGCTCGCAGCTCGTGGGCGAGGCCGGCACCACCATGGGAGAGATCGTCGAGCAGGCCCGCCGCGTCGCCGACCTCATCGCCGAGATCGGAGCGGCCACCCACGAGCAGGAGCAGGGCATCTCCCAGGTGAGCGACGCCGTCAACCAGCTCGACCAGGTCACCCAGCAGAACGCCGCGCTCGTGGAGGAATCCGCCGCCGCCGCCGACAGCCTCAACTCCCAGGCCGCGCGCCTCGTGCAGCTCGTCAGCGTCTTCCAGGTCGATGCCAGTGCCTCCCAGGCCGTCATCGCACAGGCGCAGTCGCGCAGCCGCGATACCGCCCGCGCCGCCTCCGCCGCGCTGCAGCATGCCAGGGCACCGGCTGCCGCGCAGCGCACGGCTCCCGGCATCGCCGCCGCACCGGCAAAGCCCGCCCGGGCATCTGCGCCGGCCGCCACCCGCCCGGCACTCGCTCCTGCCCAGCAGCCGGCCGCTCCCGCCCCCGCCAGGGCCGCCGGGTCCGGCAACGACGACTGGGAAACCTTCTGAC
>NZ_FNEY01000004.1 GCF_900100305.1 Paracidovorax citrulli
CACTCACGCCGATCTCACGCGCCAGCTCGTCGGGCGTGGCGCTGTGCGGTGGCAGCAACCTGCCCACCGCTCTGTCTTTGAATGCTTGTCCGTATCGTGCCAACTGGCTTCTCGCTCTTCGCCCCCGGGGTGAAACACACGGCAGCGGGCCGGCGCCTGAAGGCACCTGCAAGGCTGTGCATTTGTGGACGATGCGCTGCGCGCACCGGCCCGCTTGCCGTGGACAACGCTTCGCGTTGCCCACCACGCAGACCTTCGACCACAACTACACAGCCTCCTACTACCTTCATGAACTCCGAACACCGGAGTCCTATCGAGGCGACAACTATTCTGACGCGGGGGGGCGAGTGGAGAGCCTATTGCAAATAAACAAAGTGGTTTTGCTTTTCCCGTGGGGCCTGTAACTCACGTGGTGTCACCCGATAGGTCAATGGTCACTAATATCACCGAGAAAAGCCACCTACTATATCCCGGTATTGTACGACGCTGGGTTTCGGAAAGTGCCAATGAAGTTACTGTACACACATATGGCGAGGGCGTGGGGCCGATGGGTAAGATGAATAATGCGCTTGCGGACTGGCTCTGGGGTAAAGTGGATAAAGATGTTTTTAAATATGCGGAATCATGCAAGTAAAGAGTTATATTTTTAGTAGCTTCCTCTCCTCTTTATTATTGGCGAGCATTTTTGTTTTTTTTTCCGATAGGGGCTATCGCGGTGTATATTGGTTTATATGGGGGGTGACTTTTTTCACATCTCTGATTTTGCATTTGATGTTGCTTGCGTCTGCACTAAAGATAGGCGAAAGATTTGGTGTTTTTTTTGCTTTTGTTTACGCATTTTTCTTGGGCTTGTTTGTTGTGAATTTATTGTTTTTTGTGATATTGAAAAGATATCCTGGGCTGGATGCTATATCTTTTTATTATAGTGTTTTTGGAGGTTTGGGAGGTTTTTTTGCTGTTTTTTCGTATATGGTTGTCGATAATTTTTTGAAAAATGGCGGTGCCTAGGGGAGGGTCTGCAAACCCCTTGAAACTCCCAGAAAGGGCCTCGTAAGTCATTGATTTCATTAGGCTTGGTTTTTGAAAAACGAGGTTTTGCAGAGGGTCCCTGGAAAGGATTTTGTATTTTCAAGAAATTCTGTGTATTGCTACTTTGTGTGGCAGTTTTCGCAATCGTTTGTTTGGCATTGATTTCTTGGTTTGTTTTGCCCCGCTCTGCGGCCGTGCTTGAATATAAAGATGTTGCGGATTTGAATCCATCTCCAAGCTTCGACCGCCGTGCCGCTGGCCCGGACGGAACCATGGGCCTCAACACAACAACGCGGAGCCCGCCATGCATCCCGGTCTAGAAGCCCTGCCATCGCCACTCACCGAACAACTCGGCACGCGCAGCCGCCTGGAATGGCTGCAACGGCTGCCGGAAGTGCAGGGCATGGCCCGTGACATGCTCTTTCGCGCGCGCGATGCGGAGCCCTACCTGCTGCACGCGGAAGACCATGGGCTGACGCTGGTCCTGCAGAGCCTGGACCCTGCGGCACCCGAGGGCGAGCGCCAATGGGGATTCCAGGGTTTCACGCTGGACGCCTCCGCCTGGAAGGGGCCGTGGTTCGACAAGGAGGGGCCGCGCCAGGCGCAGGCCGAGACGCTGATCGAACAGTTGGCGGACTCCCCCGACGAGGTGATGCACCAGCACCCCATGCTCTGCTTCGCGGTACGCGGCCAGGGCGGCCAGACCTGGAGCGTGGTGGCCACGTTCGATTACGGCACCCGCTGCCTGCAGACCTTCACCCTGACGCGGGTAGGCGACTGGCGGGCCGCCGCGCCGCTGCCGGAAGCACCGCTTTCCCACGCACATGCGGCGCCCCAGGATTTGGACCCGCGCGACGGCCCGACGCCGGCCTGCCGGTCGGGCATGCGCACGCCGAAGACGGGCGTCTGGGAAGGTCGCCTGCCGGCCCTGCATCCCCCGGCCTGCATGTTCGTTCAGGCACCGCACCGCTTCGTGTTCAAGCAGGCGGGGGAACCGATGGGCGCGCTGGGGCTGCCGGCGCAGGACGACGCACAGGTGGTGTGGACGTGGCTGCGCGGGCGGTGAGAGAGGACGAGGGCGAGAGCGCCGTACCGGGCCATTCGACGGGATCGGCCCTGGCGCCGGATGCGCCTGCCCATGCGCAAGCGTTGCTGCAGGGCAACTACGGCATCATCTGCAGCCAAGACAAGCGCAAGGGTACCACCAGCTGGCTCGTGCGCCTGCGGCGCGACGGCCGCCGCGTGGGAGCGCGCTACTTCTACCACCACCACTACGACAGCCCGGAAGCCGCGCTGGCCGCCGCCCGGGCCTACCGCAACGCACTGCTGGAGATGTACCCGCCCTTGGACAGCCGCGAGCATCGTCGGCGCCTCAGCCAGCTCAATACCAGCGGCGTGGCGGGGGTCAGCCGTGATCGCGGCAGGACGGGCTACTGGATCGCGTCCACGAAGCTGCCCGACGGCGTCGTGCTCCTCAAGCGCTTTTCCGTCAAGAAGCATGGCGAGAACGCGGCCAAGGAACTGGCCATTCGGGAGCGCGAGCGCCAGTTGCAGCACGTGGACAACGTGAAGGTCCGCAATGTGGATGCGATGCGGTTTTTCCAGGAAAGAGGGAACGTCGATCACTCCTTGGAAACGCAAGGTGCATGCGTGCATGTAGACGGAAAAGCGTGAGTTGCGCGGTGCGACGCGGCTGTGTTTTTTCCTGTCGCCCGTTCGCCGGCTCCGCAGCCCCATCCCTGCAGGCAAAGAAAAGGGTTTGGTAGGGAGTGCTCAAGCGGTGCGCAGCGCCAATGCAGGCCCTACCATGGCCGCTTCACCCTCCGCCGCGGCATCGTTGGCCGCCGCCCGGCGTCTGCGCGCCTTGCGCACGTACTCGGGTTGGAAGCAGCGCTCGCTGCCGTCCGAGAATGCCACGGTGATCGATTCCGATGCGATCGCGCGCACGGTGCCTTCGCCGTAGCGCTTCACACGCACCGGCATGCCGAGTTCGAACACGGGGCGCGCGGGCGTGGCGGGCTTCGCCTCGGCCGCGGCAGGGCCTGGCGATACCAGGGCGATGGCCGGCACGTCCGACGGCTTTTTGCGGGCCGTGGCCAGTGCGGCCGGCGCGAGCGTGGGCGGTACGGCCGCGGACGACGCGGCCGCGTTCGCGATGGCCTGCTGCGCGTCGAGCGCAGCGATCCGCCGGCAGTTGTCGCAGGTGCCGCAACGCTGCGCCGGTCGCGCATGGCCGAAGTAATCCAGCAACACCTCCCACCGGCAGCCCCCGGTCTGCGCGTAGAACACCATGCGCTCGAGGCCGTCCTGGTCCTGCGTGCGCTTTTGCGCGTAGTCTTCGAGCAGCGCGACCAGCGCATCGCTGTCCATGCCCGCGCGGCGCAGCGAGAGGCGGCCGTCGGCCTTCTGCGTGACGATGCGGCGGCGGCGCAGCAGGCCCAGCGCCACCTGCAGCTTGGGGCGGGGCCGGTCCAGCGATTGCTGCAGCAGGTCCAGCGTCCAGCCTTCGTGCGCGCCCGGCGGGGGCGACTGCAGCGCGGCGTAAAGCGCGTCGAGGTCGTCGGGCGTCGGGTAGCGGCCCGCCAGGAAGAACTGCTGCACGGCCTTGTCCTTGCGCAGGAAGAGCAGCGTGCATTCGGCCGGCTGCCCGTCCCGCCCGGCCCGGCCGGACTCCTGGTAGTACGCGTCCAGCCCGCCGGGCATCTGGTAATGGATCACGAAGCGCACGTCCTGCTTGTCGATGCCCAGGCCGAAGGCGTTGGTGGCGACCATCACCCGCAGGTCGCCGGCCATGAAGCGGTCCTGCGCCCGGCCACGCTCGGCGGCGGGCATGCGGCCGTGGTAGATGCCCGCGGATTCGCCGGCACCGGCCAGCAGCGCATGCACCTCCTCCGCGGCCTTCACCGTGGCGGTGTAGACGATGCCGGAGCCTGTGGATTCCTTCACGGTGCGCAGCAGGCGGTCGCGCTTTTCCTTCTCGTCGGCGAGCTGCTCGGCGCGGTAGTGCAGGTTGGGCCGGTAGGTGCCGGTATCGACCACGCCCGCGGCCGGAATGCCCAGCTGCCGGCGGATGTCCTGCGCCACCGGGCCGGCGGCGGTCGCGGTGAGCGCCAGCACCGTGGGGCGGCCCAGGCGCGGCAGGGCCTGGGCGATGTCGAGGAAGGCCGGTCGGAAGTCGTGGCCCCATTGCGAGATGCAGTGTGCCTCGTCCACGGCCACCAGGTCCACGGGCCCGCCGGCTTCGAGCAGCGCCTGGAAGCCGGCGTCGGCCAGCCGCTCGGGCGTGGTGAGCACGATGCGCGCGCTGCCGTCGGCCACGGCTGCCTCGGCGGCGCGCGTTTCCTCGGCGTCCAGCGCGCTGTGCAATTGCACGGCCGGCACGCCGCGCTCGCGCAGCGCGTCGCACTGGTCGCGCATGAGCGCGATGAGCGGCGACACCACCACCGTACGGCCCGCGAGCAGCAGCGCAGGCAACTGGTAGCACAGCGACTTGCCGGCGCCCGTGGGCATGATGGCCAGCGTGTTCTCGCCGCGCAGCACGCGGTCGATCACGTCGCGCTGGCCCGCGCGCAGGGCGCGCAGGCCGAAGGATTGCTTCAGGGCCGCCTGGATGCGGGCCTGGCTGGGAGGCCGCCTGGCGGCAGCCTGGGAGGGGGTGGAGGACATGGTGGCGGCGATCCGGTCGTTGCAGGGCCGTGCACCGGCGCCGCGATGGCGTGCCGGTACGTGCCTATGCTCGCGCGCGCTCCCGGCGCGGCGCGTGGGACGCCGCTTACCCCCGGTGTCATCCGGGAGCGTGCGCTGCCTTCTCCGTTTCCTTTTCCTCGTCCAGGGCCAGAACGCCGCCCTGCAGCCTCAGGGTCCGGGTACCGGCGGCGCGCGCGAGCGCGTCGTCGTGCGTGACGAGCAGCAGGCAGGCCCCGGCGTTCTCCATCGTCTCGGTGAGCAGCGCCAGGGTGTGGCGCTGGGTGAGCGGATCCAGGCGCGACGTGGGCTCGTCGGCGAAGAGCAGCGCGGGCCTTGCCAGCAGCGCGCGGGCGAGCGCAATGCGCTGCAGCTCGCCACCCGATACCTCGCCGGGGCGCCGCCGCAGCAGCGCGGGGTCGAGTCCCAGGCGCTGCAGACGCTGCTCCAGCGCCGCCCACGGTTGCGCATGGAGGCGGGCCACGTCGCGCAGCGTGGTGCCCAGGTCCACCTGCGGCGCGAAGGCGCCCGCCGGGTCCTGATAGAGCTTTTGCAGGGTGGTGGGCGCGAGCGACGGCGCGCGCCGTACGCAGCCCGCATCCGCGCGTACCAGGCCCAACAGCACGTTGCCCAGCGTGCTCTTGCCCGATCCGCTGTCGCCCCGGATCACCGCGCGCTCGCCCTGGCGCAGTTCCAGGTTCACGCCCTGGAAGAGCTGCCGGCCCGCGAACGCCTTGCCGAGCCCCGTGGCCTGCAGCACCGTCTCGCCCAAGGGGGGCGGTCCGCGGCGTGGCCATGCGGACGGATCCGCATCGATCAACCGGCGGGTGAATGCATGCCGCGGCGCGGCCAGCACCTCCCGGGCGCGGCCCATCTCCACGGCCCGGCCGCCCTGCAGGACCATGATGGCGCCCCCCAGCTGGCGCGCGAGGTCCAGGTCGTGCGTGATGACCACGGCGCAGCCCCCCTCGCGCAGCAGGGCCTGCAGACCGTCGATGGCGTGCCGGCGCCATGCGGCGTCGAGGCCCTTGGTGGGTTCGTCCGCCAGCAGAATGCGCGCGCCGCCCGCGAGCGCGATCGCAGCGGCGGCCCGCTGTGCCATGCCGCCCGAAAGCTGCCAGGCATGCTGCCGGGCCGCGGCGCCCAGGCCGGCGGCCTGCAGCTGCGCCCGGGCCGCCGCCCGCGCACGGTCGGGGGCTTCGCCGCGCACCAGCGCGTGCACTTCCGCCAACTGCGGCGCGATGGGCATGAGCGGGCTGAGTGCCTGCGCGGGCTCCTGCGGCAGCAGCGCGAGCGTGCGCCCCCAGAGCGGCCGGCGCGCGGGCCCGTCCTCCGCCCGGCTGGCGCGGCCCGCGATGGCGACGCTGCCGCTGGCGCGCAGGGCCGGCGGCAACTGGCCCATCACGGCCTGGGCCAGCAGCGATTTGCCCGCGCCGCTTTCGCCGACGAGGCACAGCGCCTCGCCGGGGTGCAGCGTGAACGAGATGCCCTGCAGCAGCGCGAGCGGCCCCGCATGCACGCCGACGTCGTCCACCTGCAGGAGTGGGGCAGCCGCGCTCATGCCGGCTCTCCGGGGCGCGCGACGAGCGCCATGCCCAGCACCAGCCAGGCCAGCAGGCCCACGGGGGCCGCGATCAGCCAGGGGGCTTCTTCGTAATGCGGCAGCGCCTCGGTCATCATCAGGCCCAGCTCGGCGGTCGGCGGCTGGATTCCCACGCCGATGAAGCCCAGCGCCGCGAGCGCCAGCACGGCCTGGGCGGCGGTGAACGGCAGCAGCGTGCCGAGCACGGGCGCGAGCGCCGGCAGCACATGGCGGCGCAGCAGGTAGGCCGGCCCGAAGCCGAGCAGCCGCGAGGCCTGCACCGCGTCGCCGGCCAGCACCGGCCGGCTCGCCGCGCGGCTGACGCGGAAATACTCCACCCACAGCGAAAGCGACAGGCCCAGGTAGAGCGCCCAGTGCCGCCCCGGCGCGAGCGTGGCGAAGAGCAGCACCAGCAGCAGGCCCGGCACCGCCAGCACGGCGTCGGCGAGCAGCACCAGCCAGCGGTCGAGCGCGCCGCCGCGCCAGCTGGCCGCCACGCCCAGCAGCACGCCGGGAAGCGCCGCGCTCGCCGATGCGGCCAGCGCCAGCCCCAGGGAGAGCTGCGCCGCATGGGCGAGACGGGCCAGCGTGCTGCGGCCGAACAGGTCCGTGCCCAGCCAGTGCGCGCGGCCGGGCGGCAGCAGGCTGTCGGCGAGCGACTGGCGTGCGGGATCGGTGCCCACCAGCGCGGGGCCCAGCGCCGCGAAGGCCGCGAGCAGGCCGAGGACCACGAGGCCCCAGCGGCGGCCTGCGCGGGCGGCGGGGCGCACCGGCGCCTGGGCGGCGGCGTCGAAGGCGCCGGGCGGTGCGGAGGGGGGCGACGGCACGGCGGTCATGCGCGGACCTCGGTGGAACGCCGGGGATCGATCGCCACGCAGGCCGCATCCACCAGCAGGTTGAAGAAGACGAACAGCAGGCCCATGCACAGGGCGGCGCCCTGGATCATCGGCACGTCGCGACCGAAGACGGCATGCACCAGCGCATGCCCGATGCCGGGCCACGCGAAGAGCGTTTCCACGACCACGGCCCCCTCGACCAGGAACACGCCCTGCATGCCGAGGTAGGCCACGACCGGCAGCGCGGCCTGCGGCAGTCCGTGGCGCCACAGCGCCTGCCCGTCGGTGAGCCCCTTGGAGCGGGCGAACGCCAGCGAAGGCGACGCGGCGGCCTGTCGCATGGCGGCGCCGGACACCCGCGCCAGGCCCGCGGCGAGCCCCAGGCCCAGCGTCAGCGCGGGCAGCAGCAGGCTGGCCGCATGGTCATCGCCGGCCACCGGCAGCATGCCCAGGTGCACGGCCATCGCCAGCATCAGCAGCACGGCGAGCAGGAAGGGCGGCATGGCCCGCAGCAGCACGGACAGCGCGGCCACGGCGCGGTCGGTGCGGCCGCCCGGATGCAGGCCCGTCCAGATGCCGGCCGGCAGCCCCAGCGCCATGCCGATCAGCAGCGCCGCGAGCGACAGTTCGACCGTGGCGGCCAGCGGGTGCGCGATCTCCCGCCACACCGGATCGCCGCTGACGTAGGAGGTGCCCAGGTCCAGCCGGACGATGTCGCCCCACCAGGCCAGCAGCGCCTGCCAGACTGGGCGGTCCAGGCCCAGTTCGCCGCGCACCGCCGCGGCCGCGGCATTCGACACGAGGTCGTAGCCGTAGCGTCCGGCGGCGATGCGCGTGGCCATGTCGCCCGGCAGCGTGCGGGCCATCGCGAAGCACAGCGTGCCGACGATGAGCGCGAGCGCCACGGCCTGCAGCGCCCGGCGCAGCAGCATGCGGGCCCAGATGCGTTCGGCGGCGGTGGAGGAGGAACTGGAGGAAGAAGGCATGGGGGATGTACGGGTGGTCATGCGCGCCACTCCATCGCGGTGAGCCGGTAGGAGCGCTCCAGCGGGTCCAGCCGCACCTGGCCGACGCGCGTGCTCACGGCCACGGTCTGCCGGTACCACGCGACCGGGATCACCGGCAGTTCGTCCTGCAGCGTCCGCACCACCTGCCGGCGCAGCGCCGCGGCGCGCTCCGCCGGGATGCCCCCGGCCTGCAGGGCGGCCAGGGCGTCGGCCACGCCCGCGTCGGACCAGCCCATCGCGCCCCAGTCGCCGCCGCGGCGGCCGAAATCCTGTGCCAGCGTGCTGGTGGGATCGGGCGTGGTGGCGTAGTTGCGGGCGATCAGCGCGAGCTGCAGGCTACCGTCGCGGTGGCCCAGCGGGATGTCGCCGGAGTTGCCCACGTCCACGCGTACGGCGATGCCGGCCTCGCGCCACTGGGCCTGCAGCGCGGTGGCGATGAGTGGCAGTTCGGGCCGGTCGGGGAAGGTGCGCAGCGCGAGCCGCAGCGGCTGGCCCTGCGCATCCCGCAGCCCGTCCGCGCCGCGCCGCCAGCCCGCCGCGGCCAGCAGCCGGGCTGCCGCTTCGGGATCGCAGGCGAGTGGATCCAGGTCCTCGGCATGCCAGGCCCGCAGCGTGGGCGGAAAGAGCTGCGTGGCCGCGAGCCCCGGGTCGCGCAGCAGCGCGCGGGCGATGCCGGCGCGGTCGATGCACAGGCTGATCGCGCGGCGCACGCGCGCATCGCGCAGTGCCGGCAGCCCCGCGTTGACCTTGATCGCCACCGAGCGCGGCAGCGTCACCGATTCCACCCGCACCGTTCCGCCGGCCGCGGCCTGGCGCCGCAGGCGCACGGTGCTGGCCGGATCGAGCCCGTAGGCGAGGTCCGCCTGGCCGGACTCGGCCATGAGGGCCCGCGTTTCGGCGCGCCCGGCGCAGAGATAGGCCACGCGTTCGATGGCGGGGCGCGGGCCGCCATGGCCGTCGAACACCGCGGCCTCCACGCGCTGGGGCGCGGCGAGCACGGTGACGCGGTAGGGCCCGCTGCCGACGATGGACTGCACCGCGCCGTCCGCGCCGTAGCTGGCGGGCGCGAGCACCAGCGTGCTGCTGTGCGCCAGCAGCGCGGGCAGGGCGGCATGCGGTGTGGACAGGCACACGCGCACGGTGGACTCGCCCTCGGCCTCGATGGACTGGATCGGGGCGCCGCTCAGCAGCGAGGGCGGCCTGCGCGCGGCTTCCAGGCACCGGACCACCGCCGCGGCCCGCACGGGGGTGCCGTCGTGGAAGCGCGCACCCCGGCGCAGCACGAAGCGCCAGACGAGGCCGTCGGCCGAGGCTTTGATACCTTCCGCCAGGCCGGGCAGCAGCGTGCCGTCGTCGTCGGTATCCACCAGTGTCTCGGCGATCTGCAGGCGCGTGAACACGTAGCCGCTGACCGCCGGGGCCAGGCCGGCGATTTCCCAGGGCCCGACGATCTGCAGGCGTGCCTGCTCGCCCGCGGCCCGGGCCTGCAGGGCCGGCGCCAGCGCGCCCGCGGCGCCGGCGACCAGCATCCGCAGGGTGCCGCGCCGCGTGGCGCCAAGGGGCGACGGATTCTTCATGGAATGGCGCATGGAGTGCGGCGTCTCAGAACCGGGCCTGCAGGCCCACGGCCACGGTGCGCCCGCTGCCGGGCGTCACCCACAGCCGGCTCACGGACGTGGCGTAGTAGGTCTTGTCGAACACGTTGTCCACGTCCAGCGTGAGCCGCACCGCGGGCGTGAGGCGCCAGTACGCGACGATTTTCGCCGTGGTGTAGGCGGGCAGCTCGAAGGCGGGCGTGCCGGCCTGCGCTTCGGCCTGCGTGCGGGCCGCGCCCAGCCGCCGGCCCACGTGCGTGACGCCGCCTCCCACGCCATAGCGCTGGCCGCTGGCGAGCGCATCCTCGTACACCGCGAGCAGGCTGCCGTTCACGCGCGGCACGTTGATGAGGCGGCTGCCGATCTCGAGCGTGTTGTCGCGCAGCACGTCCACGTCGTTCAGCACCAGGCTGGCGTTCAGGCGCCAGTGCGTGCTGAGCTGTCCCGCCAGGTCGAACTCCAGGCCGCGGCTGCGCACCTTGCCCGCCGTGACCTGGAAGCTGCTGTCCACCGGATCGGTGGTCAGCATGTTGCGCTTGGTGATGTCGAAGAGGGCGGCCGTGGCGCCCAGGCGCTGGTCCGCGCTCTCCCATTTCACGCCGACTTCCAGCGCGTGGCCCTTCTCCGGATCCAGCGCCAGGCCGCTCCGGCCCACGGCGGAGGTGAAGCCGCTGTTCGGGCGGAACGACGTGCCCGCGTTGGCGTACACCGTCCACTGCGCATGGGGCAGCCAGCTCACGCCCACGCGCGGGGAGACGGCGGTCGGGTCCTGGCCGTCGGTGGTGCCGGTGCGGTGGTTGTCGTAGGTCTGCCGGTAGCGGTCGAAGCGCGCGCCGGCCAGCACGCGCCACTGCGGCGCCAGCTGGATCGCGTCCTGCACGTAGAGGGCCGTGTTGCGCTGGCGTTCGGTGAAGTCCGTATTGGGGCCGGGGGCCGGCCGGGGTTGCCCGTACACCGGCTGGTGGATGTCGATCGCGTAGGGCGCGGCGGCCGTGGGATTGATGCGCAGCATGCGCGCATCCAGCGTGTAGCGGTAGGTCTCCACGCCCAGCAGCAGTTCGTGCGGCGTGTCGCCCCATTGCAGGTTGCCGATCAGCTCGCCCTGCAGCGCCGTGTCGTCGGACGAGAAATCGCGCAAGCGGCGCTGGCGGCGCAGCGTGCCGTCGGCCAGCAGGGACGAGGCCTCGGAGGAGAACCCGTCCAGGCCCGTGGTGCGGTAGGAGAGCGCGAAACGGCTGCGCCACTGCGCGTTCCACTCGTGCAGCAGCGACAGCTGGTGGGTGGTGTTGCGCACGGTCACGTCGCCGTCGCCCGGCTCGCCCAGGAAGCGGCTGCGCGGCACGTCGCCGAGCCGGTTGCCGACCGCCACCACGCCCCGGTCCAGCGGCGCGCGGTGCCGCAGGTATTCGCCGCTGTAGTCCAGCACGGTGCTGCCGCCGAGCTTCCAGGTGAAGGCCGGCGCGACCACCTGGCGCTGCGCGCTGACGAAGTCGCGGAAGCTGTCCCGGTCTTCCACCGCCACGTTGAGCCGGTAGGCCAGGTTCTCGCCCAGCGGACCGGTGCTGTCGAGTGCCCCGCGGCGATAGCCGTGGCTGCCTGCATAGGCTTCCACCGCGTTGGCGGGCTTCCATTTCGGCCGCTTGGTGACGATGTTGAGCGTGCCGCCGGGTTCGCTGCTGCCGTAGAGCGCGGCGGCCGGGCCCTTCAGGAATTCGATGCGCTCCACGCCGGCCATGTCGCGCGGCGCGTTGAAGCCCCGGTTGCCGGAGAAGCCGTTGAGCAGAGTGGCCGAGCCGGTGTTCTCGTTGCCGGGCAGGCCTCGGATGGCGACGTTGTCCCACAGGCCCCCGAAGTTGTTCTGGCGCGAGACCCCGCCCACGTAGTCGAGCACGTCGTCCAGTCGCGTGGCACCGAGGTCGTCGATGGCCTGCCGGGTGATGACGCGCACGGACTGCGGCAGCTCGCGCAGCGGCAGGTCGGTCTTGGCGTCCGCGGCTTCCTGGGCCTGGTAGGTGCCGGAATCGGTGCGGCCGACGACATCGACGGTGGACAGCTGGGCGTCGCCGGAAGGGGACGGGGCGGGGCCGGATTGCGCGCGCGCGCCGCCTGCCACGAGGGCCGCAGCGGCCATCGCGAGGGGCAGGGCCTTGAAAGAAGGGTGACGGAAAAGGGGCATGGAATCGATGGTGCAACAAGTGGACTGCAGCCATTCCGGCACGCCGGGGGCGCCGTGCGGCAGTGCGCGCACGGCATGGGCCCCCGCGTGTCCGCGGAACCGCGGTCCTGGGCAGGAAGCGAAGAGGAAAGGAAGAAGGCGGCCGGGATATGCCGCCGCGCGCTCAGGCCGCCTCTGCGGAGGGCGCGGGCGCGTTGGCAGTGCCGGCCGGAGGGCCGCGCGCCAGGAAGGGTTGCGCGGTGCAGCGTCCGCGCGCCCGTGCGGCATGGTCTGGGGGGCCGGGGGTGGCGCCCGGCCCTTCCGGACAGGGCTGCGGCGCCGGTTGCGGCGCGGCGGCCTGCAGGTGGGCGAAGGCCAGGCAGGCAGCGCATGTCCCGTGCTGCGGCGCCGTGTCTTCGGAGGGCGCTTCGGACGCAGCGGAGGCAGACGGGCTGCCTTTGTCCCCTGCCGCCGCTGTCACCCCCGCCGCCGCCACCGCCGCAGGCACGGCGGGCTGCAGGGCCTGTCGCAGGTGCGTCGCCTCATGCCACGACCAGCCCAGGCAGGCATTCAGCCACAGGGCCAGCAGCAGGAAGGGCGTGAAGCGGTGCGGTCGCATGGGAGTTTCCGGAGCGCGGGATGATAGCCGCGCGCCGGACCGTGCAGCCTCTGTACCTGCCGGCTTGCCTGCATGGGCTGTTTTCAAAAGAAGGCCGCGCTGCTGGCGGATCGTCCCCATCTCGGCCGGCCCGCGCGCGTGGCCGGCACGCGTGAGCTGGTCGCCCGCCGGAACTACGTGCTGGTATGTGACGCGGGCGCGACGCAGACCCGGTCGCGGCCCTCCTCCTTGGCCTGGTAGAGGGCCTTGTCGGCCCGCTCGAGGATGGTCGCCAGCGGTTCGCCCCCTCCATGGCAGAAGGCCAGGCCGATACTGACCGTCAGGTGGCCCACGCCGGGGAAGGGCGTATGGCCCACGGCCAGGCGGATCTTCTCTGCCACGAACCGGCCTTCCTCGCGGTCGCGGGGTTCGGGCATCAGCACGACGAACTCCTCGCCGCCGAACCGGGCGATGAAGTCCGTGGAGCGCACGCAGCCGGTGATGACGCCCGCCAGGTGCCGCAGCACCGCGTCGCCCGTCTGGTGGCCGTGCGTGTCGTTGACGCGCTTGAAGTGGTCCGCATCCACGATCATCAGCGCGAACCGGTGGCCGAGCTCGCGGCACCGCGCCGTGTACGCCTGCAGCGCTTCGTCGAAGCGGCGGCGGTTGTAGAGCCCGGTGAGCGGATCGCGCACCGCCAGGTTCTCGAGTTCCTGGTTGGCCTGGTGCAGGGCCAGAGTGCGTTCGCGGACCTGGTTCTCCAGGGAGGTATTGAGGCGCGACAGCTCCTGCTCGCGCTCCAGCAGCGAGGCCGTCATGGACTGGAAGGAACGGTTCAGCTGGGCGACTTCGAGGGTGTCCGTGCCGTCGGGATAGCGGGGCACGCCCTCCCGGCGCTCGATGGCGTGCGCCGCGCGCGCCAGCAGTTCCAGCGGCCGGCTGAACCGCGCCGCGAGCCGGTAGGCCACCAGGCCGCAGAGCAGGGCGGCGGCCAGCCCCAGCAGCGCGAGCTGGCGGCGCAGGGCACGGGCCGGCGCCAGCGCCTCGTCCGCGGGCTGGCGCACGACGATGCGCCAGCCGAGGTCCGCGCCCGCCACGGATGGCAGCGGGACCGTGCTGCTCAGGTATTCCGTGCCGTCGGCCCACGTGAGGCGCTCGTAGCGCGCGGACGCAGCGGCCCGGTCCGGCAGGCGGCTCTGGCCCGCGAGCCGGAAGGGATAGAGCACATTGCCCGACCGGTCGGCGATGAGCACCTCGATGCCGGGCCCCGCCGCACGGTCCACGGCCACCGCCTCCACGGTTTCGGTCACCCAGTACCAGTGGGCATGGGCGCCGATCACGCCGCGCAGCGTTCCGTTGGCGTCCACGATGGGCGCGGCGAAGTCGATGAAGCGCAGCGGCTGGTCGAGGCGACGTTCCGGCAGGCGCTTGGCCAGCAGCACGGCGTCGTGCACGTCGCCCACGAAAAGACGGGTGGTGGCGTCGCGGAACCAGGGGCGCTGGTCCACCTTCTCTCCGACGAGGAGGCCGCCCGTGGCCTGCAGCACCCGGCCTTCCGGGGAGGCGATGCCGATCCATGCGTACTCGCTGTGCGCGTCCTTGCGCTGGTCGAGCGCCCGGCGCATGGCCTCGCCGCCCAGGTCGCCCTGGGTGAACAGCGGCAGCTGGCGCAGCAGGTCGATCTCGAGCGCGCGCTCGCGCAGGTTGGTGGCGAGCAGGTCGGTGGCCGAGCGGGCCGTGGTGTGCAGCAGGTCCCCCGCGAAGCGCGCGAGGTCCTGCGTGGCGATGCGTCCCAGGTAGAAGCCCACGCCCAGCACGCTGGCGAGCGTGAGCGCACCGAACCAGAGGGTGAGTTGTCCCCGCAGGCTGGAGGGGCGGAGGGACGGCCGGGCAATCGGATGCATGGCCGCATTGTCGGTCCGCCGGAGGGGGGCGTGCCGTCGCGCTGCGGAATTCCGGCGCGCGCGCATTCACTACAATGCCGCCCCTTTTGGCGGCCCGCGCGAACCCACCCATGCCCATCATCGTCAACGAAGAACTCAAGGCCTACATCGATCCGCTCACGCCCGAGGAGCATGCCGCCCTGGAGCGCAGCCTGCTCGCCGAAGGCTGCCGCGATGCACTCGTGCTCTGGGGCGACGTGCTCGTGGACGGTCACAACCGCTATGGCATCTGCCAGAAGCACGGGCTGCCGTTCAACACCGTCCAGCATCCGCATTTCCGCTCCATGGAAGACGTGCATCTCTGGATGATCGACCAGCACCTCGGCCGCCGCAGCGTCTCGGACTTCCAGCGCGGCGTGCTGGCGCTGCGCAAGCGGGAAATCCTGGCGCAGCGCGTGGCCGCCACTGCGCCCGCCGCTGCCCAGGGCTCCGGAGCGGCGGAGCCCGCGGACGGTGCCGCGCCGTGGGAGGGGCCGGCCGATACCGGCTCCGCCGCGCCGCAGGACGCCGCCGCGGGGGTGCCGGAGGCCGAGCCGCTGAAGAGCCGCGAAGCCATCGCCCGGGCGGCACGCCTGAGCAGCAGCCAGGTGGTGATGATCGAGAAGATCCAGAAGCAGGCCGCGCCCGAACTGGTGGCTGCCGTGCGCTCGGGCTCCATCTCCATCAACACCGCGGCCGCCGTGGCCACCTTGCCCGAAGAAGAGCAGCGCGCCGCGGCGGTGGCCGGCAAGGATGAGCTGCGCCAGGCCGCGAAGCGCGCGCGCGACGCACGCCGCAGGCCACGTGCGGAGATTCCGCAGGATGGATCCGCGCCGGAGCGCGCCACCGAACCGGGCGGGCCGTCCGCGCCCCGGGACGACGTCGAGGCGCTGCGCCGCCGCGTGGCAGAGCTTTCCGCCGAGAACGAAGCCCTGCGCGCGGAAGTGGCTCGACTGCAGGCACTGGCGGGAGCGTAAGGCCCTGCGCGGGACGGCTGCTCCTTCTTTTGCAGGATATGGCCTACGTGCGCGGCGGTGTCCGCACCCTATGATCCGGTGCTTCCCGTCCCGCACCCCCCATGCCTTCCCACCCCCTCCCGAACGACAAGATCCGCCACAGCATGCCGCTGCGGATGCTGCTGGGCTTCGTGCTGGCGGCGCTGGCGACCACCGTCATCGCCGTGTTCACCTACCAGTCGCAGCAGGACCGCGGCGAGGCGGTACGGCGCATCAATTCGGCCGTCGAGTCGATCGTGCAGATCCAGTATGTGCTGTCGATCATCAAGGACGCCGAAACCGGCCAGCGCGGCTACCTGCTGGCCGGCGAACCCCGCTACCTCGGCCCCTACGAGACCGCCGAGGCCTCGCTCACGACCGAGCTGGAGCGGCTGCGGGGACTGGTGGGCGATTCGCCGCGGCAGCTGCGCCGCTACGAGCAGCTCGCGCCCCTCGCGCGCCAGAAGATGTCCGAGCTGCACGAAACCATCCAGCTGCGCCTTTCCGGCCAGGCGGACGCGGCGCTGTCCGTGGTGCGTACGGACCGCGGCCGGGCCACCATGGACGCCATCCGCTCGCTGGTGCGCGAGATGATCGCCGCCGAGCGCGAAGAGCTGGAAGAGCGCCGCGCGATGTGGGAGGACTCGGCGCGCTTCGCGGCGTACTTCACCTGGGGCAGCTCGCTGCTGCTGCTGGTGTTCATCCTGGGCGTGGCCGCCATGACGGCCGCGGACCACCGCGCCAAGGCCCGCGAGGCCTGGGTGCGCAGCGGCCTGATGGGCCTGTCCGACGAGGTCCGGGGCGACCTGCGGCTGGACGAGCTCGGCCCGCGCGTGCTGGCCTACCTGGCGCGCCGGCTGGGCGCGCGCGTGGGGGCGGCCTATGTCTCCGACGGGCACGGCACGTTCCGCCGCTTCGGCGCGTACGCGCTCTCCGGCACCGGCCCCGAGCGCATCGCCGTGGGCGAGGGGCTGGTGGGGCAGGTGGCCCAGACACTGCAGCCGGTGCATGCGCGGCACGTGCCCGCGTCGCACCTGGAGGTGCAGTCCGGCGTGGGCCACAGCACGCCCGCGGAACTCGTGGTGCTGCCGGCCGTGCACAACGGCGTGGTGCATGCCGTCATCGAGCTGGGCTTCTTCCGGCCCGTGCAGCCCATCGACATGGACATGCTGTCGCGCGCGTCCGAGCAGCTCGCCGTCGCCGTGCGCTCGGCCATCGACCGCTCCCAGCTCGAGGCGCTGCTGGACGAGACGCAGCGCCAGGCGGAAGAGCTGCAGGCCCAGCAGGAAGAACTGCGCGTGAGCAACGAGGAACTGGAACAGCAGAGCCGTGTCCTGCAGGAGTCGCAGGCGCAGATGGAGGCGCAGCAGACCGAGCTGGAGCAGAGCAACGCCCAGCTGGAAGAGCAGACCCAGCAGCTCGAATACCAGAAGCAGCAGCTGCTGCGCGCGCAGGATGCGCTGTCCGACAAGGCCCGCGACCTGGAGCAGGCGAGCCAGTACAAGAGCGAGTTCCTCGCCAACATGAGCCACGAGCTGCGCACGCCGCTGAACTCCAGCCTGATCCTGGCCAAGCTGCTGGCGGACAACAAGGGCGGCAACCTCACGGAGGAGCAGGTGCGCTATGCCGAAACCATCCACGGCGCCGGCAACGACCTGCTGAACCTCATCAACGACATCCTCGACCTCGCGAAGATCGAGGCCGGCCAGGCCACGGTGGAGATCGAGCCCGTGAACGTGGCGCGCGCGGTGCAGTCCATCGTGGAGCCCCTGCGGCCACTCGCCCGAGAGAAGAACCTGGCGTTCAGCGCCGTGGTCGAGCCGGGCGTTCCGGACGTGCTGCGCACCGACGCCCAGCGGCTGGGCCAGATCCTGAAAAACCTGCTGTCCAACGCGATCAAGTTCACCGAGCGCGGCGAGGTGGCGCTGCGCGTGGCGGCCCAGCCCGATGGCCGGGTGGCGTTCTCGGTGCGCGACACGGGCATCGGCATTCCAGAGCACCAGCAGAAGCTGATCTTCGAGGCGTTCCGCCAGGCCGATGGCAGCACCCACCGCAAGTACGGCGGGACGGGGCTGGGCCTGTCGATCTCGCGCGACCTCGCGCAACTGCTGGGCGGCAGCGTCTCGGTGCAGAGCACCTCCGGCCAGGGCAGCGTGTTCACGCTGGTGCTGCCGGTCCATGCCCCGGAGAGCAGCCAGCCCGCCGCGCAGGCACCGGCCCCCGCTCCGCAGCTCGCGGTGGCCACGGCCAGCGCCACGCCCGCCTCCGCCCTGCCAGCGGAGGTGCCCGAGCAGCCGGCCCTGGCCCCCATGCCGGCACCGCCGCGGCGTCCGGCATCGGCGGTGGCGGATGATCGCGACGCGCTGCAGGCCGGCAGGCGCACCATCCTGGTGGTGGAAGACGACACGCGCTTCGCCCGCATCCTCTACGACCTGGCCCACGAAATGGGCTTCCAGTGCATCGTCACGCACAGCGGCGGCGAAGGCCTGGCGGCCGCCACCGACTACATGCCCAGCGCGGTGGTGCTGGACATGAATCTGCCCGATTTCTCGGGGCTGGGCGTGCTCGACCAGCTCAAGCGCAATCCCGCCACGCGCCACATTCCCGTGCACGTGGTGTCGGTGGCCGACTATTCGCAGGAGGCCCTGGGCCTGGGTGCCATGGGCTACGCGCTCAAGCCCGTCAAGCGCGACGAGCTCGTGCAGGCGCTGCAGCGCATGGAATCCAAGTTCACCCAGGCGCTGCGCCGCGTGCTGGTGGTGGAAGACGACGACCGCCAGCGCGAGAGCATGCGCCACCTGCTGGCCAACGGCGACGTGGAGATCGTCGGCGCGGAAACCGCCCAGCGCGCGCTGCAACTGCTGCGCGAGAGCACCTTCGACTGCATGGTCATGGACCTGAACCTGCCGGACCTGAGCGGCTACGAACTGCTCGAGCAGATGGCCGGGCAGGAGGAGGTCGCCTTCCCGCCGGTGATCGTCTATACGGGCCGCTCCCTGTCCCGCGACGAGGAACAGCGGCTGCGGCGCTTTTCCAAGTCGATCATCATCAAGGATGCCCGTTCGCCCGAGCGCCTGCTCGACGAGGTCACCCTGTTCCTGCACCAGGTGGAGTCCAGCCTGCCCGCGGAGCGGCAGCAGATGCTGCGCCTGGCGCGCGACCGGGAATCGACCTTCGAGGGGCGCAGCATCCTCGTGGTGGAGGACGACGTGCGCAACATCTTCGCGCTCTCCAGTGTGCTCGAGCCCACGGGCGCGAAGGTGCAGATCGCGCGCAACGGACGCGAGGCGCTCGAGGCGCTGGAGCGCTCGCAGGCCGGCGACGCGCCGCAGGTGGACCTGGTGCTGATGGACATCATGATGCCGGAGATGGACGGTTTCACCGCCATGCGCGAGATCCGCAAGCGGCAGGAATGGCGGCGCCTGCCGATCATCGCCCTCACGGCCAAGGCCATGAAGGACGACCAGGAGAAATGCCTCGCGGCCGGCGCCAACGACTACATCGCCAAGCCGCTGGACGTCGAGAAGCTGCTGTCCCTGGTGCGCGTGTGGATGCCCAAGTGAACTCCGAAGACGAAGCCCGGGCGGCGCTGCGCCGCAAGACCTTCGACATTGAGCAGTACCTGCTCGTGGAGGCCATCTACCGCCGCTACCACTACGATTTCCGCGGCTACGCGCAGGCGTCGCTCAAGCGCCGCCTGCAGGCGGCGCTCACCCGCTTTTCCTGCCGCACGCTCTCGCAGCTGCAGCACCTGGTGCTGCACGAACCGGAAGTGTTCCCGGCCATGCTCGAATACCTCACCGTGCAGGTGAGCGAGATGTTCCGCGATCCCACCTACTTCCGCGCCCTGCGGGAAACCGTGGTGCCGCTGCTGCGCACCTATCCCTCGCTCAAGGTGTGGGTGGCGGGCTGCAGCACCGGGGAAGAGGTGTATTCGCTCGCCATCCTGTTGCGCGAGGAGGGCCTGCTGGAGCGCACGCTGATCTACGCCACCGACATCAACGCCAATGCCCTGCAGACGGCCGAGGCCGGCGTGTACGCGATCGATCGCATACCGTCCTTCACCGAGAACCACGCCCGCTCCGGCGGCAAGGGGTCGCTGTCGGAACACTACACGGCCGCCTATGGCCGCGTGGTGTTCGACAAGAGCCTGCGCCGGCACATCGTGTTCTCCGACCACAGCCTGGCGACCGACAGCGTGTTCGCCGAGGTGCACCTCGTCTCCTGCCGCAACGTGCTCATCTACTTCGACCGCGAACTGCAGGACGGGGCGCTGGGTCTCTTCAGCGAGGCGCTCTGCCGCAAGGGCTTCCTGGGGCTGGGCTCGAAGGAGTCGCTGCGCTTTTCGTCGCACGTGCAATCGTTCGACGAGTTGGTCGCGCCCGAGCGCATCTACCAGAAGCGGGGGGGCGCATGATCCGTCCCACCGCCGCCCCGCAGGTGCCCGCCCGGCCGTTCGAGGCGATCGTCATCGGCGGTTCCGCCGGCAGCATCGAGGCGCTGTCCGTGCTGCTGCCCGCGCTCGGGCCCGCGCAGCGCGCCGCGGTGTTCGTGGTGCTGCACCTGCCCCGCGACCGGCGCAGCCTGCTGTGCGAGATCTTCCAGCCGCGCTGCGCGCTGCCGATGCGCGAGGCGCAGGACAAGGAGCCTGTGCAGGCGGGCACCGTCTATTTCGCGCCGCCCGACTACCACCTGCTCATCGACGCCGGGCCGTCGCTGGCCCTGTCGGTCGATGATCCCGTGCATTTCTCGCGTCCGTCCATCGACGTTCTTTTCGAGTCCGCCGCGGACGCCTACGCCGGGCGGCTGCTGGCCATCCTGCTCTCCGGCGCCAACCACGACGGGGCCCAGGGCATCGCGGCCGTGCAGGCCGCGGGGGGCACGACCATCGTGCAAGATCCCGAAAGCGCTCCCATGAGTTCCATGCCCGAAGCGGCGCTGCAGCTGTGTACGCCGGCCCACGTCCTTTCGCCGCAGCGCATCGCCGACTGGCTGGCTGCGCTGCCGCCCGGGAGCCGCGCATGATCGCGCCGCCGCGCATGCCTCGCGCCGCGTCCGCGCCGCAGCGCCACGCCGCACCGGTGAAGTGCCTGCTGGTGGACGACGTGCCGGAAAACCTGATCGCGCTCGAGGCGCTGCTGCGCAGCGACGACGTGCACATCCTCAAGGCCGCTTCCGGCCCCGAGGCGCTGGAACTGCTGCTGGCCCACGCCGACGTGGCGCTGGCGATGCTCGACGTGCAGATGCCCGAGATGAACGGCTTCGAGCTGGCCGAGCTCATCCGGGGCAGCGAGCGCACCCGCCACATCCCGCTCATCTTCATGACCGCGGGATCGCGGGACCAGAACTGGCAATTCAAGGGCTACGAGAACGGCGCCGTCGATTTCCTCTACAAGCCCATCGATCCGCACATGCTGGTCAACAAGGCCAATGTGTTCTTCGAGATGCACCGGCAGAAGGTGGCGCTGGCCTGCGAGCTCCAGGCCCGCACCCATGCGCTCAAGCTCAGCGAGATGTTCATGGCCGTGCTCAGCCACGACCTGCGCGGCCCGCTCAGCGCCATCCTCGCCAGTGCCGCCGTGCTGCGCAAGACGCAGGAGCCCGACAAGGTCCTGGCCATGGCCGACAAGGTGCAGACCAGCGCACAGCGCATGGGCCGCATGATCGAAGACCTGCTGGACGTGACGCGGGTGCGCCAGTTCGGCGGGCTGCCGGTGCGGGCGGCGCCTGCCGACCTGGGCGAACTCGTGCAGCGCACGGCCGCCGAATGGCGCACCAGCCATCCCGATCGCATCATCGAGGTATGGCAGGAGGGCGACCTCGGCGGCCAGTGGGATGCCGAGCGGCTGTGCCAGGTCGTGTCCAACCTGCTGGGCAATGCCATCCACCACGGCGACCCCCGGCAGCCCGTCCAGGCCGCGCTGGACGGCACCGCACCGCACAGTGTCGTGATGACGGTCCGCAACGGCGGGGAGATCCCCCAGGCGCTGATCCCGCAGCTCTTCGACCCTTTCCGCGGACGCGAGCGCGAGCCCGGCCGCCACCAGGGGCTGGGACTGGGCCTCTACATCGTGCACCAGATCGTGCAGGGGCACGGCGGCACGATCAGCGTGCGTTCGGGCGAGGGGAGCACCACCTTTCGCGTCGAACTGCCGCGCGAAGCGCCGCCCTGCGCACTGTCCGGGCGGGACTGACGGTGGCCCGGGCCGCGCTGGCGCAGCGCGGCCGGATGCGCGCTCAGGCCGTGCCGGGCCTCAGCGCGCTGCGGATCGATTCCATCAGCGTTTCCAGGTCTTCCAGCTCGAAGGGCTTGAGCAGAGCCCGCACGTTCGGGCCCAGCGTGTCCAGTCCGTGGCCGAACTGGTAGCCGGAGCACAGCACGATCCAGCGCTGGGGATCGACCTGCAGCAGCTTGCGGCAGAGGTCCGTGCCGGACATGCCCGGCAGGCTCACGTCCGTCACCACGATGTCGAAGGGCTGCGGCCCGTCCAGCTTCAGGGCTTCTTCCGCCGTGGCGCAGGACGTGACTTCGCGGTCGTCGCCTTCGAGCAGCATGCCGATGGTTTCGCGGAGTTCGGCGTTGTCTTCCACGTACAGGATACGCAGCGGGGTCATGGAGTGGTCTGTCCCTTGGAGGGGTTCGGGGTGGAAGGTCGGAGGAAATCGGTGGCATGGGCCGGCGCGGGGGACTGGATCATGCCAGCATCCGTACCTTGGGTTCGCGTTCCCACTGGCGGGTCGCGGCCGCATTGATGAAGGCGGAGACGTCGTCCGGGGCCAGCACGCCGGCGTCCGGCTCGATGCCGGCGGCCGCCAGAATGGGCTGGGAACCCTTGCAGGCGGCGATCGCCTTGAGGTGGCCGTAGGCGTCGCGGAACCAGTCCACCGCCGCGGCTTCGCGGGCGAGCCGTGCGCCGGCCTGGGGAGCGAGCACGGAGGCCACCGCGTCGAACACCACCGACGGCGTGCCCGCGAGCTGGCCATCGGCCGGCAGCCGCGATCCGTCGGACAGCACGGCGCCGCCGACCTTGGGCGCCACGATCTTCACCTTCGCGCCGGCCTTCTCGGCCGCCTTGCGCAGCGCGGCGATCGCCTCCGGCGCGGATCCGTCGGCCACCAGGATGCCGATGCAGCGGCCCTGCAGCGTGGGCTTCATGCGGTCGATGATGCGCAGCGCGGGCGACAGCGGCAGGTCCTGCGCGGGCGCCGCGGCCGGGAAGGGCGCAGGCAGTTCCGGCAGGCCGAGGCCGTCCGCGACCCGCTGGGCCAGGCCCTCGTCCACGTTCAGCAACTGGGCGACGACGGCGACGCGCACGCGCTCGGTCTCCACCTTGGACAGCTCGAACACCAGCGCGGAGGCCATGTGCGCCTGCTCGATGGCGCTCTGGCTGCGGTAGAACAGGCGGGCCTGGCTGTAGTGGTCGGCGAAGCTCTCCGGCCGCAGGCGGCCCTTGGCGCCGTCGTCGCCGGCCAGGCGCTCGGCGAAATGACGGAATCCCTGGGCCACGGAGGCGCGCGGCGTGTCCTGCTGCAGGCTGCTCGGCTCATAGGCCACGCGGCCCTTGGGCACCTGCATCTGCATGTGGCCGTCGCGCTGCATGTTGTGGAACGGGCACTTGGGCGCGTTGATCGGGATCTGCACGAAGTTCGGGCTGCCCAGGCGCGAGAGCTGCGTGTCCAGGTACGAGAAGAGGCGTCCCTGCAGCAGCGGGTCGTTCGAGAAATCGATGCCCGGCGGCACGTTGGCGGGGCAGAAGGCCACCTGCTCGGTTTCGGCGAAGAAGTTGTCGGGCCAGCGGTTCAGGGTCATGCGGCCGATGGTCTTCAGGGGCACGAGTTCTTCCGGCACCAGCTTGGTCGGGTCGAGGTGGTCGAACGGGAAGCGCGCGGCCTCTTCCTCGGTGAAGAGCTGCACGGCCAGGTCCCATTCGGGAAAGTCGCCCGCCTGGATCGCCTCGAACAGGTCGCGCCGGTGGAAGTCATTGTCGGCGCTCTGCAGCTTCACCGCCTCGTCCCACACGGTCGATTGGATGCCCAGGCGCGGGCGCCAGTGGAACTTCACGAACGTGCTCCCGCCCTGCGCGTCGAGCAGGCGGAAGGAATGCACGCCGAAGCCTTCCATCGTGCGCAGGCTGCGCGGGATGGTGCGGTCGCTCATCGCCCACATGATCATGTGCAGGCTCTCGGGCATGAGCGAGATGAAATCCCAGAACGTGTCGTGCGCGCTCGCGGCCTGGGGGAACGCGCGGTCCGGTTCCATCTTCACGGCGTGGACGAGGTCGGGGAACTTCATCGCGTCCTGGATGAAGAACACGGGGATGTTGTTGCCCACCAGGTCCCAGTTGCCTTCGCCGGTGTAGAACTTCACGGCGAAGCCGCGCACGTCGCGCGGCGTGTCCACCGAGCCCGCGCCGCCCGCCACCGTGGAGAAGCGGCAGAACACGGGCGTCTGCCTGCCGACCTCGGTGAGGATGCGCGCGGTGGTGTACTTTTCCAGGCTTTCCGTGAGTTCGAACACGCCGTGCGCCGCGCTGCCGCGCGCATGCACGATGCGCTCGGGAATGCGCTCGTGGTCGAAATGCGTGATCTTCTCGCGCAGGATGAAATCCTCGAGCAGCGTGGGCCCGCGCGGCGTGGGGCGCAGCGAGTTCTGGTTGTCCGCAACGGGGATGCCCTGCTGCGTGGTGAGCACCGGATGGCCTCCGCCGGCCTGCTGCTGCAGTTCTCCGCCCTGGCCGCGCGCGGTGTCGCCGGTGGCCGCGGCGGAGGCGGCCTGCACCTGGTGCGGTGCCTTCTTTCCGGCGGAGTCGCTGGGGGAGAGGGTGTTCTTGGGCATGGGGCGTTCCTTGTGGGAAGTGGGCCGCTGGTCGCGGAAAACGGCATCTTTTTCCGCCATGGGGAACGGGGCTGTAGGACAAGCGCGCTTTGGCTGGGGAGGCGCTGGCGCAGTGACGCGCCTTCCTCCGACACGCCGCGGGCTGCCGGCTCCGGATACTGGTGGCAGGCGCCGAAACGCTCGCGGCCGCGTCGCATGCCACGCGGCACGCTTCCGTGCCTGCGCGCTCCGACGACCCCTTTTGCCCCGGGAAAACACATGATCCGAATCAAGCTCCAGGTGGAATTGGAGTACAGCGTTGCCGACGGTCCCGGCGCGGACTTCGTCTTCAACATCCATGCCGCGCAGACCGGGGGACAGAAGGTCCTGGACGAAAACCTGGAAATCAGCCAGCCGGATGCCGTCCCGCTGCTGCATACCGACCCCGCCACCGGCACGCGGTGCATGCGGCTGCACGCCGCCCCCGGCCCGCTGACCGTCGCCTACGCCGCCACGGTGGACATGCACCACCATGCCGCCGATCCGGCACGCATTCCCGAAGTGCCCGTGCGCGACCTGCCGCCCGAGGCCGTCGGCTACATCCTGCCCAGCCGCTACTGCCAGTCCGACCGCCTCGTCACGCTGGCCATGCGCGAGTTCGGTCACTTGTGGCAGGGCTACAGCCGTGTGCAGGCCATCTGCGACTGGGTGCGGGGCCACGTCGCCTTCCGTTCCAACACATCCAACTCCACCACCTCGGCCATCGACACCTTCGTGGAGCGGGTGGGGGTGTGCCGCGATTTCGCGCACCTGATGATCGCGCTGTGCCGCGCCCTGAACATTCCCGCCCGCATCGCGACCGGCACCGACTACGGCGCCGACCCCGCGCTGGGGCCGCCCGACTTCCATGCATATGTCGAGGTCTTCCTCGGCGATCGCTGGTACGTGTTCGATCCGTCCGGCACGGCCATCCCGATGGGCATGGTGCGGCTGGCGACCGGCCGCGACGCCGCCGACGTTGCCTTCGCCACGATCTTCGGCAGCGTGCAGTCGCGTCCCCCGAAGATCCGGGCCTGGGCCGTGCAGGACCCCGGCCGCGGCTTCGAGCTGCCCCACCATTCCTCGCTGGCGCTGTCCACCGACTTCCCGGACGGCCACGGCGCACCGCGCGCTCCGGCACGCCAGGGCCGCAGGGGGCACGTGGGCTCGGGGCGCACCTCCGCGCTGGAGGCGGCCGGCGCCTGAGGCGTTTTCCCGGGCAGTGCCGCCGGGGTGACAGGTTCGTGCACGCGCCTGCCGGTTCGCGTGCCGGGCGCCTCGTGGCCGGTCGGGCCGCTTCAATGCTCCCCATGGGATCTCCGCATCCCGTCCGCAGGGCCGGGCGTCGCGCTCCGTGCCCGCTTTCGACCCACCGCATTGCGCTGCCTGTCCGCTGGCCGACGCCTGCTCCGATGCCTTCCACGCCACCTGCCACATCACTGCGATCGTCCCGCCGCCAGGCCGCGCCTTCCCACCCCGAGCCTGCCGCTGCGCGGGCGCAGGAGGCCGGGCCGCGGCAGCTCGCCCATGCGGCCCCGCTGCTGCCGCGCGCCCATTGCCTGCCCGGGCACGCGGGACTGCCCGGAAACGCCGACCGCCCGCCACGCGCCGCGGGTACGTCCTCCTCCCGTGCTGCGCCCCGTGCGGCCTCTTCGCAGGAGACGGCAGCGGCGCCTGGCGGCCTGCAGGGTTCCGGGGGCCTGTGCCCCGCCCTGCAGCCCCTGTGGCGCAGCCTGGTCCGCCAGGCGGCGCGGCTGACCGAGGAGATGCGTGCCCATCCCGCGTGGACCGCCGTCGTCCTGGACACCCTGCGGCAACCGGAACTCGTCGGGGCCATGGCCGCGCAGCTGGCCACCGCCGCGCAGTGGTTCTCTGCCGGCGTGACCGCGCTGCCACGGCAGCTGGCGGAGCGAGGCGACCAGGAGACGGCCTGGCGCATCGCGCAGGCACTGGTGCAGCTCGATGGCCCGCAACTGGCCGAGGACCTGATCGGCGAGGCGGTGTACGGCACGCTCCGGCATCTGCCGGACCGCCAGCTGGCGGGCCTGCAGCTGCTCGCCGGTCTCGGCATGCTGCTGGCCTACTGGCAGAGGATGGCCCGCCAGCGCGATGCCCTGGCCGCGGAGCCTGCGCCGGGCTTGGCACCTGCACCGGCCTGCACGCCCGCGGGTCCTGCCGCGGGCGCCCTCCGGCGATCGCTGAGCGGGAACCGCGCCGCGCTGTCGAACAGCGTGGCAGGCGCGTTGACGCAGGCCGCCCAGGGCGTGATGGACGGCGAATATGCGGCGGGCGTGGCCCAGTGGATGGCCGACGAGGCCCGCCGGGCGGCCAGCCGCTGGTTCGGCCGCAGCCGGAGTTTCAGCTAGTCCTGTGCCGGCCACCCCGCTTTGCGGAAGGTGAGGTTCACCCGTTCTGCGCCCCATTGCGGATGCAGGCCGTCCTTCACCGGTTGCACGCCGTGGAAGCGCAGCCGGTCCGGTCCGCCCCACACCACCACGTCGCCATGTTGCAGCGGCACGCGCGCCACCGGGCCGGTGCGCGCGAAGCCGCCCCACAGGAACACCGCAGGGAGCCCGAGCGACACCGACACGATGGGCGCCTGCAGGTCGTGCTCGTCCCGGTCCTGGTGCAGCGACAGCCGCGCGCCGGGGGCGTAGCGGTTGACCAGGCAGCTGTCGGGCTCGAAATCCGGGAACCCGGCGTACTCGGCTGCCTCCCGGGCCAGGCGCCGGAAGGTGTCCGGCATGGCGGGCCAGGCCCTGCCGGATTCAGGGTCGAGCGGGGCGTAGCGGTAGCCGCGTCGGTCGCTCACCCAGCCCAGGCGGCCGCAGGACGTGGTGGCGACCGACATCGACCGCCCGCCCGGGGTTTCCATGTGCCGCCAGGGCGCGGCGCGGGCCACGGCCAGCACCTCCTCGCGCAGCGTCGCCGCCACCGGCAGCGCGAACCCGCGCAGCAGCGCCGCGCCCGGGCCCAGCGGGAGCGGGGCGGCGCGGTCCCCGGCGGGTGCGCCGTCGAAGAGGTCGGGTGTCGTGGAGGATGATCCGGTCATGGCATAGGCCACATGGCGCCTTTGCCGCAGTCCTGCAAGGGCTCTCGCGTCCTGCCATGCTCCTGTGCATCCCACGTTTTCCCAAGGAGATCCCTCCATGTCCGCCGTGCCCCCGCCATCGACCTCCGCCACCCCGCTGCGCATCGATTTCGTCTCCGACATCTCCTGCCCTTGGTGCGCCATCGGCCTGCAGTCGCTCGGCCGGGCGCTGGACACGCTCCAGGGCTCCGTGCAGGCAGAGCTGCACTTCCAGCCGTTCGAGCTCAATCCGCAGATGCCGCCCGGCGGGCAGGACATCGGCGAACACCTTGCCGAGAAATACGGCGCTTCCCCCGAGCAGACCGCGCAGACGCAGCGCGCCATCGCGGAGCGGGGCGCGGCGCTCGGCTTCGAGTTCCGCATGGACCGCCGCAGCCGCATCTACAACACCTTCGATGCGCACCAGCTGCTGCACTGGGCGCACGAGACGGCCGGCCCGCAGGCCCAGGAAGCGCTCAAGCGGGCACTGTTCCATGCCTACTTCACGGAAGGGCGCGACCCCGGCGACCGGGCACTGCTCGTGCAGCTGGCCGCCGGCGCGGGCCTGGACGCGGCGCGCGCGCAGCAGGTGCTGGAGTCCGGCGAGTACGCTGACGCGGTGCGCGAGCGCGAAGCCTTCTACCACCAGCACGGCATCCATTCCGTGCCGGCCGTCATCGTGAACGGGCGGCACCTGATCCAGGGCGGCCAGCCGCCGGAGGTGTTCGAGCAGGCCCTGCGGCAGATCGCCGCGCAGGGGTGAGCCCGATGGCCCTAGGCTAGAACTTCCACCATTTCTTGCTCTTCTTCGCCGGCCTTTCGTGCGTTCGGGATGCCGCGGGGGCCGGCTCCGCGTTCCGGTGTGCGCGGGCGCTGGCGATCGTGTCGGCGATGAGGCCGCGGTCCGTCTCGAGATCGCTCAGGTCCATGGTGTGCTGTTGGCCGAACGTGCCGTCGATCACGCTGTGGGCCAGCACGTCCATGGCCTGGAGCACATGGTCGCCACAGGAGTGCCCGTCCCGCTGGTGCGCGATGGGCATGCCACGGACAGGCGTGTAGACATCCATTGCCCGTGCCGCGTCTCTGGCCAGTTCGTACTGCTTGGTATCGACCGCTTGCGCAGCGTCCTGGGGGCGGACCAGGGAGTCGTAGTGAAAGGCATCGCCATTGCGCTGGTCGATGACGAGCAGCGACCAGTGGGAGTTCGGGGCATTTATCGGCATGAAAATGATGGGGCCGCCCCTGCCCATGATCTGGTGCATGGCGTTCTGCCGCTGCTCGCGGTCTCCCTGGATCAACTGGGTCACCAGCAGCGAGTCGGCGAAATTGAGCAGTTCCGCGCGGGGCTGGCCTTCCAGTCGATCCGCAATGGTGCCGATGTAGGCGACCATGTGCTCATCCCCCAGCCACTCCTCCTCGGAAGGGCCCAATTCCCGGGCTGCCGAGATCGAGGTGGACGAATCCTGCGGAGACGGCAGGGCATCCACGTCGATACGTTCGTGGCTGCTGGCCACAGGCGTGGCGCTGTAATGGTCATCGCCGGGCCATGGCTGTGTGACCTCTGCCGGAGTATTGAGATCGAAGTCGCGGGCCGAATACGTCCCTTCATTCAGGGATGAAAGATCGCCGAATGTGGAAGCGGGGCTCTGCGGGTACTGGGGCGTCTCGGGTTCCGCGTAGCCCTTGCGCCGCATTTCATCCGAGAATCCAGAAAAGAACGAATCGCCTGGAGGAGCATAGGGCTGCCCGTAATAGGGGCTGTAGTAGGGTGCGGCGCCACTGAAGGCAGGGGATGCGGGCGGATATTGGGGCGTTGTGGGATCCTGGTAGCGCCGCACTTCTCCCGAGAATCCTGAGAAGAATGAATCGCTGGGCGGGGCATAGGGCTGCCCGTAATAGGGGCTGTAGTAGGGTGCGGCGCCACTGAAGGCAGGGGATGCGGGCGGATACTGGGGCGTTGGAGGATCCTGGTAGCGCCGCACTTCTCCCGAAAACCCGGAAAAGAATGAATCGCCTGGCTGCGCATGGTGCTGTCCGTGAGAGGGGAACTGATGGGGGGGAGCAGTTTCGGTTGCTGGCTCCGGAGGAGCCTGGTAGCGAAGCCTGAAGTTGGCACGAATGGCCGCCTGCATGGATGGATTGGCGCGCGAAATGACCTCTTCTCCCTTGTAGGTCAGCTCGCCAGTGTCTTTTTTGACTATTTTTCTCAGAGTGAAAGGAGTGATGAAGTCGTCACATACCCCCTCCTCGATGGAGTTGGATCGATTGCTGAATTTTTTTGAAATGGCCAGCAGCATTTCTGGATGGCTCTGCAAAATGCCAAGGGAACCTGTGAGCGCGGGGCGCTGTTCATGACTGGCTCGAGATCTGCGCTTGAATGCTCGATCAAACCGTTTCTTTTCTTCCGCGGTGACATGTTCCAGAAGCCTGTTGGCGTGCTTTGTGAAGCCGCTGTCGGTCAAGTAGCTTTTTATATTGGGAATGTCTTTTTTGAGCGAGGAGAAACTTTCTCCTGCTTCGAACCTGCCCAGGTTATCCATCAAAGTCTTGATCAAATCTCTGTAGTATTTGGTATATTCATTTTCAATGGTATGGCTATCTACGATTTTTCCTTCGTCGTTTGGCTGGGATCGGATTTTTTTCAATTTCGATGCCAGATTTTGTAATGCCATCTCCCTGTATTCTCCGGAGTAAAGGATGTTGATTCGATTTTCTGTTTGTTTGGCAATGTATTCCAGGTTCTCATTGTCCAGATTCCGGAATGTATTTTCGACATAAGGCTGATCGCTGATTCCATAATCCGTCATGTAATGACCAAGATTTGGGAAGTCACCCGCCAATGAATCCCAACTCTCTCCTGCGGCAAATCTCGGGATAATTTCGAGCAATTTGGCAATATCCTGTAGTGCTTTAGATTTTGGTGCTGGTGCACGCATCCGATGCACCGAGCTTTGAACAGGACCGTGCGCGATTTCCAGGGGAGGAAGAGTGTCGCGCAACGGGTACATGTGAAAGCTCTGTGTGCGATTTCCATCATTCCTTGGGGATGGCGGCGAAGCATGCGGCTCATCCATGGCCGCCGTCATGCGGCGATAGCTGTTGATGTCGAAATTGAAAAAATTTTCCATTTTTATGTGTATGGATCACTATATTTCGTCAACGCGCTGAAATTTCCTATTGAATGCAGGTATTCATGACGCGGGTTTGATGAAATATTGTGTGATCTCCGGCAAGCTATAAAGGGGCGAAAATATATGCTGGCGGAATATATCTGCTATTGCGGAAGCGAAATAATCGCAGCACAAGCGAAAGTGGTTGGGGAGATGCCCGTGGGCAGGCACGACGGCACCGGAAGGGAATCCAGGGGGCGAAGATTTGTCCGCTGGAGTGGCTGCCCATGCCGTCTTCCGGCGGCGGCGTTGTCGCAAGGGCGTGCCGGTGCGCCACTGCCCGTCCTGGGCGGTGGAGATGGGCGCCTTTCTTAAGTCTGGCCTAAGTCAAGCAGTGCACATTAGAGGTTCGGCAGCCGCTGTCTCTTCTCCCTCCCTCCTTACTCAGGCTGCTGTTTACCCGCTTCGGCGGGTATTTTTTTGCCCGCGCGGCCATGAAAAAGCCCCGGCGGGTGCCGGGGCTGGGCTGCGGGAACGGCGGCGCTGCGCCTTCGTCTTACTTGCGCAGCGGTATCGGCGTGGCCCGGTCCACCGGAACGGCCGTGACCGCGTTCTGCGGCGAGCCATCGATGAGCTTGTCGGAGTAGGTGAGATAGACCAGCGTGTTGCGCTGGGCATCCACCATGCGCACGATGCGCAGCCGCTTGAAGAGGATGGACATGCGCTCGCTGAAGACCTCTTCCTGGGCCTTGAGCGGCTGCGGGAAGGCGATGGGGCCGACCTGGCGGCAGGCGATGGAGGCCTCCGCCCTGTCTTCCGCCAGGCCCAGCGTGCCCTTGATGCCGCCCTTGCGGGCCCGCGAGACGTAGCAGGTCACGCCCTGCACGGCGGGGTCGTCGTAGGCTTCCACGAGGATGTCGTGGTCGCGGCCGATCCACTGGAAGGCCGTATCGACGGAGCCGATCTTCTGGCCGTCCGCGGCCGCGGCCAGCGCCGTGCCGGCGAGGGCGCAGGCCAGCGCGGGCCGGGCGAGCCGGCGCAGGACAGCGTGCGCAGCGCTCATGCTCCGGCTCCGCCGCCCTCGGCGCAGCGCCGGGCGAGGTGGGCGAGCGCTTCTTCCACCTGGTCCACCAGCACCAGGCACAGGTCGCCCGGCTGCAGCCGCGCGAGCGCGGCATCGATGGCCGCGAACTCGCCGCGGATCTCGTCGATGTACTTCGTGCGGGAGGCGTTGGCCAGGCCCTCGCGCAGCAGCGCCATCACCTCGCCGTCGGCCCGGCCCCGCTGGGCGGCGTCCTGGTAGAGGATGACATCGTCGAAGGCAGCGCCCAGGATCTCGGTCTGCCCGCGGATGTCCTCGTCGCGCCGGTCGCCCGCGCCACTGATCACCACGCTGCGGCGGTTGCCGGGCAGGGCGTCCACGGCCGACACCAGGGCGCGCATGGCGTCGGGGTTGTGGCCGTAGTCGGCGATCACGGTCGCGCCGCGGAAGTCCATGACGTTGAAGCGGCCGGGGGCGTTGTCGCTGTCGTTGACGAAGCCGGCCAGGCCGCGGCGGATGGTGTCCCACGGCAGGCCGATGCCCCAGGCCGCGGCGATGGAGGCCATCGCGTTCTCGACCTGGAAGCCGATCGCGCCGTTGCGCGTGAGCGGGATGTC
The DNA here is from genome assembly GCF_900100305.1 of Paracidovorax citrulli. Taxonomy (GTDB): domain Bacteria; phylum Pseudomonadota; class Gammaproteobacteria; order Burkholderiales; family Burkholderiaceae_C; genus Paracidovorax; species Paracidovorax citrulli. The sequence continues at coordinate 32,097 of NZ_FNEY01000004.1, forward strand.
GCGCAGTGCGATCTGCTCCCTCCAGGAGTCCTCGGCCGCCACGATGTGGTCGCCGTCCACGTACACCACGCGCTGCCCCCGGGCGCGGTGCGTGGCCATGACCGGATGGTGGCGGTCCAGCGCGAAGAAGATGACCTTGCCCGGGCTGCTCGGGGCCATGGCGGCCACGTGCGGATCGGCGGCGTTGAGCACGGCATAGCCGTCCGCGGCCACGTTCTGCACGACCACGCGCTTGAGGATGGCCACATCCTGCACGGTATGGATGAAATTCATGCCCAGGTGGTCGCCTTCCCCCACGTTGGTGACCACGGCCACCTGGCAGCGGTCGAAGCCCAGGCCCTCGCGCAGCAGGCCGCCGCGCGCGCATTCGAGCACCGCGGCGTCGGTTTCGGGGTGGGCGAGCGCATTGCGCGCGCTCCTGGGGCCCGAGCAATCGCCGCTGTCGATCTGCCGGCCGTTCACGTACACGCCGTCCGTGTTGGTCATCGCGGTGCGCCAGCCATGGGCCGTGAACAGGTGCGCGATCAGCCGCGTGGTGGTGGTCTTGCCGTTGGTGCCGGTGACGGCCACCAGGGGCACGCGGCCGTTCTCGCCGGGCGGGAAGAGGGCATCGACCATGGGCACGCTCACGTTGCGCGGGCGGCCGAAGGAGGGCGCCAGGTGCATGCGCAGGCCCGGCGCGGCGTTGACTTCGACGATGCCTCCGTTCTGCTCTTCCAGCGGACGCAGCATGGTCTCGCACACCACGTCCACGCCGCAGATGTGCAGTCCGATGGTCTGCGCGGCCTCCACGGCCCGCGCGGCCACTTCGGGATGCACGTCGTCGGTCACGTCGGTGGCGCTGCCGCCCGTGGACAGGTTGGCGTTGTTGCGCAGCACCACGCGCTGGCCCTGGGCCGGCACGGAGTCGGGCGTGAGGCCTTCGGAGGCGATGCGGGCGATGGCGATGTCGTCCAGGCGCACCTTGGTCAGCGCCGTGCCGTGGCCGCTGCCGCGGCGCGGGTCCCGGTTGACGATCTCCACCAGCTCGCGGATGGTGTGCTGGCCGTCGCCCAGCACCTGCGGCGGCTCGCGCCGGGCGGCGGCCACCAACTGGTTGCCCACCACCAGCAGGCGGAAGTCGTGGCCGGGCAGGAAGCGCTCGACCATCACCTCGTCGCTGAAGGCCCGCGCGGTGGCGTAGGCGGCCTCCAGCTGGGCGCGCGTGGTGATGTTCACCGTCACGCCCTTGCCCTGGTTGCCGTCCTGGGGCTTGACGACCACGGGCAGTCCGACTTCCTCGGCCACCTTCCAGGCGTCCTCGAGGTCGGCCACGGGCCGGCCCAGCGGCACGGGGACGCCTGCGGCGTGCAGCAGGCGCTTGGTGAGGTCCTTGTCCTGCGCGATGGATTCGGCCACGGCGCTGGTCATGTCCAGTTCGGCGGCCTGGATGCGCCGTGCCCTGGAGCCCCAGCCCAGCTGCACCAGCGAGCCGCTCGTCAGCCGGCGGAAGGGGATGCCCCGGGCCACGGCGGCTTCCACGATGGAGCCGGTGGAGGGGCCGATGCGCTCGTCCTCGTCCAGCTCGCGCAGCTGTTGGACCACGGCATCCGCGTCGAAGGGGGTGTCGGCCAGCGCCGCCTGCACCAGTCGTTCCGCCTGCTCCATGGCCAGGCGGCCCACGGCTTCCTCGGTGTATTCGACGACCACCTGGTAGGTGCCTTCCTCCACCGTGGCGTGCGTGCGGCTGAAGGTGACGGGGCAGCCGGCCAGGGCCTGCAGCGAGTGCGCGGCGGCTTCGACCACCTCGGCCAGCGACACGGGCACGTCGGCGCCTTCGGGGCGCAGGGTGCCGATGCGGGGAAAGCGCGCCCGCAGGCGTTCTTCCAGGCCGGGCAGCCGGGTGATGTCGCGCTCGGAGGCGTCGCAGTGGACGACGGCCTCCATGGCGGTGCTGCGGGTCCAGATGTTGGGGCCGCGCAGGGCGCGGATTCGGGAGATCTGCATGGAATTGCTCTCGGGGGCGAAATGGGGCCTTAGCGCTGGCCTGCCGTGCGCAGGCCGCTGTCGATCGGGTCGCGGATCAATTCGGATACTCGAAGGTCTTGATGCCGGCGGCAATCAGGTCGGGCGTGATGTCCATGGCCCAGGCCGTGGCGATGGCGGCCAGCAGGGCCGCCGTATCGGGCCGCCTGCCGCCGGCCAGCGTCAGGCTCGCCAGCGTGCCCAGGACCCGCTCCTTGGCCCCGGAGGCCAGCACCACGTTGCCGTCCTGCACGAAGACGGCGCGGCCGTCCTTCCCGGCGCGATGCCCGGCCACCACCGGATTGTCGGCCTGCAGCGCGTAGAACAGCACCTCGCCGTCGCACAGGCGCCCCAGGTCCGCCACCTGGGCGTCGTCGGCGTTGAGCACGCCCGCGCCCTCGTCGAGCACCAGGTCGATCTGCGTGCGCATCACGCGGGTCATCTGCGCGGGCTCGAGCACGTCGTGGTCGGCCAGCTGTTCCCAGCCCTGCATGTCGGTGACCACGCCGACCAGGCAGCGGTCGTAGGCCAGGCCCTCCTCCAGGATGGAGCGGGCCGTGGTCTGCACCACCGCGGCCTCGGCCAGGCGGTTGGTCAGCAGGCGGTGGGCGCCGGCCCAGTGGGCGGTGTCGGTCTTCTGGGTCTGGCGGTTGGACAGGAACATGCCCTCGCTGCAGGCCACGCCGGTGAGCTTGCCCGAGAGTTGCAGCAGCCAGCCCACCAGCCGCGCGATGAAGGCGTTGCCCTGCGTGCCGGCGATGCCCACCAGCGGGATGCGCCCCGCGCCCGTGCCCTCGTCGGTGCGCGGGAAGAGGTGGTCCACGATGGCCATGCCCACGGGGCGGGGCGTGCCGCTGGTGGGCTTGAGGTGCATCAGCAGGCCGGGGCCGGCGTTCACCTCGAGGATGGCGCCGCGCTGCTCCTTCATGGGCCGGGAGACGTCCTGCAGGATCATGTCCATGCCGGCGATGTCCAGGCCCACGATCTTGGCCGCCAGCTGGGCGTAGTAGGCGACGTCGGGATGCACCTCGTCCGTGCAGTCGATGGCCATGTTGCCGTTGCGCTGCAGCAGGATGCTTTGGCCCTGTGCGGGCACGGTGTCGGGCGTGACGCCCTGGCGCTGCAGCTCCAGCTGCACGGCGGGCGCGTCCAGCTTGATCCAGTCGAGGGGGTACTCCTGCTCGGGGCCGCGCCGGGGATCCTGGTTGACCACGTCCACCAGCTCGCGCAGCGTGGAGCGGCCATTGCCCGAGACGCTGACCGTCTCGCCGCGGCAGGCCGCCACCACCTTGCCGCCCACCACCAGCAGGCGGTGTTCGGTGCCCTCGATGAAGCGCTCGACGATCACCGCCGACCCCTCGGGCTCGGCCAGGGCGAAGGCGGCCTTGATCTCGGCCTCGCCGTACAGCTCCAGCGTCACGCCGCGTGCGTGGTTGCCGTCCGACGGCTTGACGGTGACGGGAAAACCGATGTCCTGCGCGACCTCCCAGGCCTCCTGGGCGTCGGCGACCACGCGGCCTTCGGGCACCGGCACGCCGCAGGCGGCCAGCAGGCGCTTGGTGAAGTCCTTGTCCTGGGCGATGCCTTCGGCGATGGCGCTGGTCTGGTCGCTCTCGGCCGTCCAGATGCGGCGCTGCGCCGCGCCGTAGCCCAGTTGCACCAGGTTGCCGTCGTTGAGGCGGATGTGCGGGATGCGGCGCTCGCCCGCCGCGTCCACGATGCTGCCGGTGCTGGGGCCCAGGTAGCTGTCGTTGATGCTGGTCTTGATGGCCTGGATGGCCGGCTTGACGTCGAAGGGCTGGTCGTTGATGGCCGCCATCAGCAGCTTGTGGCCCCAGGCGAGCGCTGTGCGCGCCACATCCTCCTCGGGGCTGCGGAAGACCATGCGGTACACGCCGCGCCGGGAGATCTCGCGCGTCTGGCCGAATTCGGCCGGCATGCCCGCCAGGTTCAGCAGCTCGATCACGATGTGCTCCAGCACGTGGCCCATCCAGGTACCGCCTTCCAGGCGCTGGATGAACCCGCCGCGCTCGCCCACGCCGCAGTGGTGCTCGATCAGGGCCGGCAGCCAGGCGGTCAGGCGTTCGTTGAGGCCGGGGATCTTGTTCGACGGCCAGTCCTCCAGCTCGCCCAGGTCCAGCCAGACCTCGAGGATGGGACGATAGGTCCAGACGCTGGGGCCGCGCAGGTAGGTGATGCGCAGCAGTTGGATGTCATTGAAAGTCGCCATGGAGTGCAGCGTAAAGGAATCTGCGGCCCGCGGGGAGCCGGGAATGCGTAAGGAACCTGGTGCGATTGTGCGCTGAAGTGCAGGGGCGGGAACACCCTGTCAGCGTGGCGGGGCGGGAGCGCGTTACATGGGGATGCCGCTGCCGCCCTGAGGGCATCGGAGAGAAAATGCATCCCGAAACGCGGGGCCGGGGCTTGAGCCGGCCGAGCGTAAGTACCCACCAACATGCAACATCACCATCCTGCGGACGCCTCGGGTGTCTTGACGGGCCCCATCGGGGCCGAACTGCGAGCCAGGCTCGCGCCCCCGGAAAACGTGCTGGCCGCGCTGGAGGTTGACCTGAGCGCCGCCCTGCGCTTCGCGCCGGGCCTGCTGATGCTGACCGCGCAGCGCCTGCTGGCGCGCGATCCGGAAGGCGGTGTCCGCGACTGGGCGCTGTCGCCGGGCCTGTCGCTGCGGCTGATCGAGCACGGCGGCGTCGGCACGCTGGAACTGCACGACGCCACGCAGCGCCTCGCGCTGTGGCGCTTCACGCTGGGCCACCACCCCCAGGCGCTGCTGCTGCAGCAGAAATTCGAGCAACTGGTGGGGTACCTCTGTGCCTCGGGGGACTCGCCGCGGCAGGCCGGGCCGGACGACGAGGCGCGCTGCGAGGCCTGCGGCGCCGTGCTGCCGCCCGATGCGGACGAGTGCCCCGCCTGCGCACGCCAGCAGGCGCCCCAGACATCCACCTGGGTGCTGCTGCGGCTGTGGCGCTTCGCGCATCCCTACAGGCACCAGCTTCTGCTGGGCTTCCTGCTCACGCTGGCTTCCACCGGGGCCACCCTGGTCGCGCCCTACCTGACGATTCCCATCGTGGACAGGATCCTGATCCCGTTCCAGAACGGCCAGCGGATCGACGCGGGCCTGGTGGGCTTCTACCTGGGCGCCCTCCTGCTCTCGGCCCTGGTGGCCTGGGGACTGGGCTGGGCGCGCACCTTCGTGCTGGCCAGGGTGTCCGAGCGCATCGGCTCGGACCTGCGCACCACCACCTACAAGCACCTGCTGACGCTCTCGCTCGACTACTACGGCAGCAAGCGCACGGGCGACCTGATGGCGCGCATCGGCGCGGAGACGGACCGCATCAACCTCTTCCTGTCGCTCAATGCGCTCGACTTCGCCACCGACGTGCTGATGATCGCGATGACCTCGGTCATCCTGTTCTCCATCAATCCCTGGCTGGCGCTGGTCACACTGGTGCCGCTGCCCTTCATCGCGTGGATGATCCACCTGGTGCGCGACCGCCTGCGCACGGGCTTCGAGAAAATCGACCGCGTCTGGTCCGAGGTGACCAACGTGCTCGCCGACACCATCCCGGGCATCCGCGTGGTCAAGGCCTTCGCCCAGGAAAAGCGCGAGTCCGACCGCTTCGCCCAGGCCAACCTCGTCAACCTGCAGGCCAACGACCGGGTGAACAAGACCTGGTCGCTGTTCACGCCCACGGTGACGCTGCTCACCGAGGTCGGCCTGCTGATCGTGTGGGGCTTCGGCATCTGGCTGGTGGCCGGAGGGCAGATCACCGTCGGTATCCTGACGGCCTTCATCGCCTACATCGGCCGCTTCTACAGCCGGCTCGACTCGATGAGCCGCATCGTGTCGGTCACGCAGAAGGCGGCCGCGGGCGCCAAGCGCATCTTCGACATCCTGGACCACGTCAGCAGCGTGCCCGATCCGGTCCAGCCCGTCGAGCTGCCGCGCGTGGAAGGCCGCCTCACGCTGGCCAACGTCAACTTCCGCTACGGCAGCCGCTCCGTCATCCGGAACCTCGATTTGCAGATACGCCCGGGCGAGATGATCGGCCTCGTGGGCCACAGCGGCTCGGGCAAGAGCACGCTGGTGAACCTCATCAGCCGCTTCTACGACGTCACCGAAGGCTCCATCCAGGTGGACGGGGTGGACGTGCGCCGCCTGCGCGTGGCCGACTACCGCCGCCACATCGGTCTGGTGCTGCAGGAGCCGTTCCTGTTCTTCGGCACCATCGCCGAGAATATCGCCTACGGCAAGCCTCATGCTTCGCGCGAAGAGATCGTCGCGGCGGCCCGTGCGGCCCATGCCCACGAATTCATCCTGCGCCTGCCCCATGGCTACGACTCGCTGGTGGGCGAGCGCGGCCAGGGCCTGTCGGGCGGCGAGCGCCAGCGCATCAGCATCGCGCGCGCCCTGCTCATCGATCCGCGCATCCTCATCCTCGACGAGGCCACCTCGGCCGTCGATACCGAAACCGAGAAGGAAATCCAGAAGGCGCTGGACAATCTCGTGCAGGGGCGCACCACCATCGCCATCGCCCACCGGCTCTCCACGCTGCGCAAGGCCGACCGCCTCGTGGTGATGGACCGCGGCGAGATCGTCGAGGTCGGTCCGCACGACGAACTCATGGAGAAGCAGGGCGCTTACTGGCGCCTCTACGAAGCCCAGGCGCGCCGCGCCGAGGAAGACGCCCAGGCGTCGGGCCTCGTGGTGGTGGACAGCGCGCTGCTCCATTCCTCCCATCCCGCGGGCACGGTCTGATGGCGATAGCCGTGCCGCCCCTTCCTCCTTCCTCCGCCGCGATGAACCCTTCCCACGCTTTTCCCGCCTTCGGCCTGCAGCGCAACGCGCACGGCCGGCTGGTGCTCACGCTGGCCGACGGCACGGTGCACGAAGCCGTCACCCCGGTACGGGCCTTTCCCATCGCCGCGCCGGGCGACGGCCTGTCGCTCGTCGGCCAGGACGGCCACGAAGCCCTCTGGATCGACCGGCTGGACCGCGTGGACGCGGTCGCCCGTGCGCTCATCGAGGAGGAGCTCGCCGCCCGTGAGTTCGTGCCCACTATCACGCGCATCCTGGCGGTGTCGAGCTTCTCGACCCCGAGCACCTGGACAGTGGACACCGACCGCGGAGCGGCCCGACTCGTGCTCAAGGGCGAGGAGGACATCCGGCGCCTGGGCAGCCGCAGCGCGCTGCTGATCGCCTCGGCCGACGGCCTGCAGTTCCGCGTGCCCGACGTGGCGGCGCTGGACAAGGCCTCCCGGCGCCTGCTGGAACGCTTCCTGTAGCTGGGGAGGCCACTGGCAGGGGGTAAAAACTAGGGGAAAACCCTTAAATTGTCCTGAAGAGCAAAAAAAGGCCTTAATTCCCCCTTTTTTTTGCCGTTATGAATGTACGAGACGGGGATAGCTCCCCCCGGACATTTCTCGCCAACCAACGGAAGCCTGCCATGCAAATGCCACCTGTCGATCGATCGCCGAACTGGCGTCCTCAGGGCGCCGATTTGTATTCCACCGGCGCTTCGGGCGCGGTGCCGGTCAGGCCCGTCAATGGCGTGACCCCGGTGGAATCCACCGACCGCCTGGGCGAGGGCTCCTCCATCCGCGAGCCCGACAAGCCTTCGGACAAGGACGTGGCCAACCGCGACTGGACCGAGCTCAGGAAGAAGGAAAAGGAAGAGGCCGAGAAGGCCAAGGAGCCGCCGCCCGAGCCCATCTACAAGCAACTGCTGGAGTTCATCCAGTCGATGTGGCGCGCGAGCGGCTCCGCCGTGGACATGGCGCAGGAGATCAACAAGCACACCCTGCAGGAGCGCATGTCCCGGGAAGCCAAGGACCAGCCGCTGACCTACGCCGATCCCAAGGTCAAGCGCACGGGCAGCTCCTGATACCGGGGCCGCCGTGCCGCCCGGGGCCTACTTCCGGGCCGCGGGCGCGGACGCCGCCGGAGCCGCGGGGGCGGCGGATGCGGCAGCCGCCGCGGCTTTGGCCCGGTCGCGCTCCGCGCGGTACTTCACCGCAAAGGTGCGCACTTCGTCCAGCGTCACGTAGCCGTCGTGGTTGGTGTCGGCATCGTCGAAGGCCGCCGACAGGCGGGGAATGATCGCCACCTCCTTGCGGCTGAGCTTGCCGTCGCCGTTGAAATCCAGCATGTGGAACTCGCGGATCGCCTTGATCTCGCCCTTGCTGAGCGGCTGGCTGGCCCCGGGCCGGGCCGGTTCGGCCGCTGCGGAGGCGTGCGGGGCCCGGGCCGTGGCTTTCGATGGCGCGTCCGCGGCGGAGGACGGCGCGGCGGCGAGGGTCGCCGCGACGCCCAGCGCCAGGGCGGCCAGGGGATGGTGCAGTCGGGTTCGGAGTCGCATCATGGTGGGAGCACGGCATCCGCCCGAGGTTCCTCGCGCACGAGGTTGGTGATGCCGGCGCTCACGTGCCCGGCCGGCACGTGCCGCGCCGCGGAGGCCACGTGGCTGCGCTGGTCGTCGAAGAAGAAGTCCGGCTCGAATTCCCGCAGGAACGGGCCTTTCTCCAGCCCGCCGAGGAACATCGCCTCGTCCACGGTGATGCCCCAGTCCAGCAGCGTGCGCACGGCGCGCTCGTGGGCCGGGGCGCTGCGCGCCGTCACCAGCGCGGCGCGGATGCGCATGGTCTCGGACGCATCGGCCTGCTGCTGCAACTGGTGCAGCGCGGCCAGCAGCGGCTTGAAGGGGCCGCCGGCCAGCGGCAGCGCCGCCTTGCTCACCTCGTGCTCGTGGAAGGCGGGCAGGCCGCCCTGCTGGTAGATGCGCTCGGCCTCGTCGGAGAACAGCACCGCGTCGCCGTCGAAGGCGATGCGCACCTCGTGCGGGTAGCGGTCGCCCGCCGGGGTGGAGTCGGTCATCACGCGCGCCGCGGGGAACCCCATGTTCAGCGCCTGCTGCACGTCCTTCTCGTTGGCCGAGAGGAACAGGTGCGCGCCCAGCGGCCGCAGGTAGGCGAACGGATCGCGCCCGCGCGTGAACACCCCACGCTCGATGCGCATGCCCGCCGCGTGCGCCGAGGCGAACACGCGCATGCCGCTGGCCGGGTCGTTGCGCGACAGCACCACCACCTCCACGCGCTGCGCCTGGGCGGTGTTGAAGCCGAGCAGCTTGCGCACCAGCGGGAAGGCGATGCCCGCGCGCGCGGGCTGCTGTACCAGCTCCAGCTGGCGGCGCATGTAGGCGGCCTCGTCGCCGGCCTCGAACAGGCGGTTCTCTTCCTCGAAATCGAAGAGCGCCCGGGAGGAGATGGCGACGACGAGCTTGTCGTCCAGGGTCAGGGCCATGGCGGGGCTACTTCACGAACTGGTTGAGCTGGATGATGGGCATGAGCACCGCCAGCACGATGAGCATCACGATCACGCCCATCGCCACGATGAGCAGGGGCTCCAGGATGGTGGCCAGCTGCATCGCGCGGCGCTGCACCTCGGCCGACAGCTGCGCGGCCGCGCGCTGCAGCATCAGCGGCAACTGCCCCGTCTGCTCGCCCAGGCGCGCGAACATCGACACCGGGCCGGGGAACCGTTTTTTTTGCGCCAGCGCGGAGGCCAGGGGCGCGCCCTCGCGCACCAGCACCAGCGCATCGAGCGCGTCCGCGCGCATGGCGGTGTTGCCTAGCGTCTCGGCGGCGGCCTGCAGGGCCTTCAGGATGGGCACGCCCGCGCCGGCCAGCATCGACAGCGTGCCCGTGAAACGGGCCGCGTTGTAGCCGCGCGAGAGCCGGCCCACCACGGGCAGGCCCAGCCAGGCGGCATCGAAGCGTTCGCGCACGCGGGGCTGGGCCAGCGCGGAGCGGGCGGCCAGCGCCAGCACCACCAGCACCACCAGGGCCGCCCAGCCGTAGCTGCGCACCGCGTCGGAGAGGGCCATCATCGCCACGGTGAGGAAAGGCAGGGCGCGCTTGCTGCCCGCGAACACCGCGGCCACCTGCGGCACCACGTAGCCCACGAGGAACAGCACGATCACGATCGCGATCACCGTCACGATCGCCGGATAGAGGGACGCGCCGATGAGCTTGGCCTTGAGCGCCTGCCGCTCTTCGAGGTCGTCCGCCAGGCGCTCCAGCACCAGCCCCAGGTGGCCGCTGGATTCGCCGGCGCCGATCACCGCGCAATAGATGGACGAGAACTCCCGCGGGTGCGCCGTGAGCGCCCGCGCGAAGGTGGAGCCGGCATTCACCTCGGCCCGCAATGTGGCCACCAGGTGGCGCTGCCGGTCGTCGTCCGACTCGTCGGCCAGCGCCGTGAGCGCCCGCTCCAGCGGCAGCCCGGACGACACGAGCCCCGCGAGCTGGCGCGTCCACACCGCCAGGCCCGTGGCGCCGAACACCGGCCGCGTGAACAGCCGCTGACCGAGCGAGACGCTGCCGTCTCCGCCCGCGCCCTGGCCGGTGCCGAGCGCCTCCACGGCCAGCGGCACCAGCGCCTGGGCGCGCAGCAGGCTGCGCGCCGCCTTGGCGTTGTCGGCTTCGAGGGTGCCTTTGCGGGTCTGCCCCTGGGCATCGAGGGCTTCGAAAGAAAACGCGGGCATGCGGACAGGAAATTCGGGGAGGGCGGTCGGACCGGAAACGGGGCGCCAGCGGCGCGACGGACGGAGATGGTAGCCGCTGCCGGCGACGGGACCGCGCCCCGGCGTGTCAGACCGTGTGCGGGGCCTCCACCGCGGCGTTCGCCTGCGCGGCGATCTCCAGCGAGCGCAGCCGCAGTGCCGGGTCGTACACATCGCTCACCAGCATGAACTCGTCGGCGCGCGTCTCCTCGGCCAGTGCCCGCAGGCCGGCCTGCACCGTCTCCGGCCCGCCGATCACGCCCGCCGCCAGGAAGTCGCCGATCGCCGCGCGCTCCTGCGGCGACAGCAGTGCCGCGTAATCCCGCACCGGCGGCTGCAGCAGGCCGCGCCGCCTGGTCAGGATGCCCAGCACCCGCTGGTAGGTGCTGCTGGCGAGGTAATCGGCCTCTTCGTCGGAATCGGCAGCGATCACCGGCACGCCGATCGCCACGTAGGGCTTGTCCAGCGTGGCGGAGGGGCGGAACAGCCGGCGGTACAGGTCCAGTGCCTGGTGCAGCAGCCGCGGCGCGAAATGCGAGGCGAAGGCGTATGGCAGCCCCCGCTCGGCCGCGAGCTGCGCCGAGAACAGGCTGGAGCCCAGCAGCCAGATGGGCACCTGCGTGCCCGCTCCGGGAACGGCCATGATGCGCTGGCCCGGCTGGGCGGGGCCCAGCAGGCGCTGCAGCTCGGCCACGTCGCGCGGGAAGTCTTCCTCGGTCTCGACACGGTCGCGGCGCAGCGCGCGCATCGTCGGCCCGTCGGTGCCCGGTGCGCGGCCCAGGCCCAGGTCGATGCGGCCGGGGTACAGCTCGGCCAGCGTGCCGAAGGCCTCGGCCACCACCAGCGGCGCATGGTTGGGCAGCATGATGCCGCCCGAGCCCACGCGGATCGAGCGCGTGCCGCCCGCGATGTGGCCCACCAGCACCGCCGTGGCGGAGCTGGCGATGCCCGGCATGTTGTGGTGCTCCGCCAGCCAGTAGCGCCGGAAACCCAGCGATTCCGCATGCTGCGCGGTGCGCAGCGCCAGGGCCAGCGCATCGGCCACGCTGCCGCCCTCGCGCACCCACACGAGGTCCAGCATCGAGAGCGCGGGGCGATGGCCGCCCCCTGGGGTGGCGGAAGACGGGGCCATGGCGGAAGAGGTGGAGGGCATCGTGGTCGTCATGCCGACCATTGTGCGGCGGCCCTCAAAACCGCTGTGGCCACGCGGGCAACCCGGGCCGTCGATGGCAGGTTGATTGCTTGAATTTATCGTTTAGAGAAATTCAATTGTTCAAATAAAATACCCGTTCGCTCTTTTCCTTCTTCCGCCGCTCCGATCGCGCTCACACACCATGGGATTCTTCAGCCGACTGTTCCCGCCCCGGGCAGACGGCCGTCCCGTGCCCGATGACTGGACCTCGCTGCCCGACAGCCAGGCCAGCGAACTGGTGCTGATGGGCGACGAGGCCGCCAAGCTGCTGGCCGAGATCGACATCGACGCCGCCATCGCCGCCCAGGAGCGCTGGGTGCCCTGGCTGGAGCAGGTACTGCTGCGCGGCGCAAGCGACGAACGCCTGCGCCCCGAGGCCATCCGCGACGACACCTGCTCCGAACTCGGCCAGTGGCTGCGCGGCCCCGGCCGCATCGCCCTGGGGCATTTCCCGGCCTTCCACATGATGGCCCGCCGCCACCGCTACTTCCACCAGCAGGCCGCCGACGTGGTGCTGCATGCCGAGGCCGGCGACGGGCGCCAGGCCCAACAGGCCTTCAAGGGCTGTCGCCATGCGTCGCGGCAGGTGGTGATGCTGCTGCAGGAACTGAAACGGGGCCTGGCCCGGGCGGCGCGCTAGAAGCCGCCGGACGGTCGGAAGGCCGACGGGCCAATCCCGGCGTGCCGCGGCCGCGGTTCAGCGCCGCTGGCGCATGGGCATGCGGTCGATCTCGGCGAACACGGCCTGCAGATCGACGTCCGCGCCTTCCTTCATCTTCACGCCGCCATCCTTGCCCACGAGGATGAACGTGGCCGGCCCCCGCGCGTCCACATCCAGCGCCTTCAGCAGTGCCGCGGTACGCGCGGTGCCCAGCGGCTCCCCATTGCGGCTGCCCTGGCCGTCCACCACCGTGAACAGCGCCATGTCGCGCTCGCGGAATCCTTCCCGCATGGCCGGTTCCCGCAGGGCGGCGCGCACCTTGGCGAGCAGGGGATCGTTCTCCCGCGGGACGACCACCACGACGGGGCGGGTTTGCCAGCGCTCGGCGGTGAGGGGGTTGGCGTTACCGCTTTCGCTGGCCAATGCAGCGTGGAGCGGCACGGCCAGGCTCAGGGCGAGGGCAGCGGCGCGGTAGAGGGAGCGGCGGTGCGGGCGCATGGGGAGAGTGTCCTGGGAGGCAGGCGGGGGCCGGTGTCGGACGGGGGCGATAGGGAGGGCAGGGCACATGGGTCGGCGGAAGCGGTGGCTGGGTAGTCCGGTGAATGAGAGACGCGCTTCACTTTCATTTCCGGGCGCGTGAAGCAGGCGCGCTCACCCCAGATGCGTAATCTCACTCCATAAGCCATGGCCCCTCCCTTGATCGGCTTGTGTTCATCTTTGGCCCCACGGCAGGCTCACCAGTGGAGGCGTTCGCTGCGGATGAAGGTGGGATCGTCCCAATGCAGTCCGGAGCGCTGGCTGTAGATGTCCGGATGCACCAGTTGCATGAACTGCTCACCCCATCTATCCGGCCGCACCGGCGCGATCGCCCCCGCCTGGTACAGCGCATCGAATCCCTGCCTCGGCAACTGCACCACATAAGGCTGCAGCTTGCGCGCCAGCCCCACGCTGCCTTCGGCAAACCGCAGCTGCTCCAGCGTTTCCCGGGCCGTGTCGTCATACGGCACGATGACCGGCATCTGCACGCTGTCGATCATGCGGAACCGGGTCGCCAGGGTTTCCATCGGCAGGCTGTCCGGGCGGCGGGTCTTGAGCAGGCCCATGAGGTCGGGCACGTCGAGCTGGTCGCCGCCCTTTTGCCAGTACAACAGCGCGAAATAGCGGGCGATGGCCCCGGGCGACAGCGGGTCGTCCGCGCACTGGCGCAACACCTCGCGGGCCGCCTGGGCGTATTGCTTCAATTCGGGGGGCGGCGCCCAGTCCTCGTTGGCGGGGGAGAACACCAGCACCTCGCTGGCGTCGATGGGCCTGCCGCCTTCGCGGTTGCAGCGGCCGGCCGCCTGGGCGATGGAATCCAGGCCCGCCTCGGCGCGCAGCACCGTGGGGAAGTCCACATCCACGTCCGCCTCGATCAGGCTGGTGCTGACGACGCGGCAGGGCTCGCCGGCCTCCAGCATCTGCCGCACTTCGTCCAGCACCTCGCTGCGGTGCCTGGCGCACATCAGCGTGGTCAGGTGCCGCGCGCCGGGCAGGTCGGCCATGGCTTCGTACACGGCCCGCGCGTGGCGGCGGTTGTTGACGATGCACAGCACCTGCTCGCGCGCCCGCAGGTGGCCGGCCAGGGCCGCGTCGTCCAGCGTGCCCACGTGGCGCACGCGCACCCGCTCCAGTTGCTGGAAGAGCCGCGTGGGCTCGGGCGCCAGCTCGCGCACGCCCGTCAGCCCGCCGTCGAACGCGGGTGCCTCCAGCACGGGCTGCGTGGCGGTGCAGAGCACGATGCTGGTGCGGTAGTTGCGCGCCAGTTCGTCGATGGCGGCGACGCAGGGCTTGAGCAGCTTGAGCGGCATGGTCTGCGCCTCGTCCAGCACCACCACGCTGCCGGCGATGTGGTGCAGCTTGCGGCACTGCGAGGGCCGCGCGGCGAAGAGGCTTTCGAAGAACTGCACGGCCGTGGTGACGACGATGGGCGCGTCCCAGTTCTCCATGGCCAGGCGCAGCTTCTCGGCGGATTGGTATTTCTCCGGGTCGTCATGGGGCGGCTGGCGCTCGGTGAATGCGCTGTGGTGTTCCAGCACGGCCGTATCGCCCAGCGGGCCGAGGGCCTTGCGGAACACGGCGGCGTTCTGCTCGACGATGCTGGTGAACGGAATGACGAAGATCACGCGCCGCAGCCCGTGGCGGACGGCGTGGTCCAGCGCGAAGGCCAGCGAGGCCAGGGTCTTGCCGCCGCCCGTGGGCACCGTGAGCGAGAAGAGACCCGGGGTGCACTCGGCGCGCTCGCGGACCTGGCGCAGGATGTCCGCCCGCAGGCGGTTGACCTCGCGGGCCGGATCGCATTGCGCCGTGAGCGTGCGCAGGTGGGTGTCGAGCTGGGCGCGCAATGCCGGCAGGGCCGGCCAGGCCGGGCCGGCGGAGCGGTGGTCCGGTCCGCCCCTGGCCTGGAGGTAGAAGCGCTCGGTGTCGATGAAGTCCGCGTCCACCAGGCAGGAAAACAGCATGCGCGCCAGGAAGGCCATCTGGAAGGGCTGCCGCGCCAGGGCCTGCTGCCGGTCCTGGCCGTAGAGCTTGAGGCCGGCGGGGAGCGCCAGCCGGGCGGGCAGGGGGATGTCTTTTTCCCAGGCGGGGTGCAGCGCGGGCAGGTCGGCGGCCGTGAGCCGGTCCGCCAGTGCCGTGCGCTCCCCTTCGCCCTGGCCGTTGGCCAGGCCCGCGTGGTGGCCCGCGATGCCATACGCCATCAATTGCCCCATCACGCCCAGGCGCTGCTGGGCGATGCGCGCGCCCCAGGTGGAATGGTCCACGCGCAGGGGGCTGCCGCGCAGCCGGGCCTGGAAGGGCAGGGTGTACTTGCCCAGGTCGTGCAGCCAGCCCATGACCTGGGCGAGCTCCTGCGCATTGAACACGGCGGCGAATTCGCCGGCCATGCGGCCCACGGCGTGCAGGTGCTCGGGCAGCGTCTGCCAGCGGCTTTCCGGCTGGCCTTCGACGGAATGGGCGTGGAACGCGGGGGTGGTGGATGGCGCGCCCGGCGGGGCGTGGGGCGCGGCGGCGTCGGCAGGAGCGGGGGCGTGGCTGCTCCCCTGCGTGTCGTTTTTCAACAGGAATTCCCTCTCCATGGCTTGTCGGGGCTCCGTTCTGCCCGGAGCCGGGTGCGGAGCTTCTGGGGTCATTGTGCGCAATGGATGAGCCCCTGTCATCCGCAGCCTGTGCTTCTGCGGGAATTCCCTGACCCAGGTCATGCCGGCCTGCCTGGCGCGCTGGTGGAAGATGTGGCTGCAGCGCGCGCCAAGCGCTTGGGCGCTGTCTCGAGGGCCCCGCTTGCATGGCGAGGCAATTCGGAGTGCACTGTGGTTCAACGCACGCCGGGAGTCCGGTCAACAAAATGTGTTGGTTTGGCGGACGGCGTACACGGAAAGCGGCCGCAGCAGAGCGGAATTTCAGAGTCGAGCGACAGCGACCGAGCAGGAGACCACGATGCAGAGCACATCCACCCGATGGAGCAGCGAACAGATTCCCCTCGGTGAGCGGACCGATGCTTGGGAGGATGTACTGAGCGATAGCTATCGGCGGTGGCAGGTCCCCCGGCGATTGCCGGCGACGTTCTTCGCCCACGTGCGCAAGCACGATTTTGCGGGAGCCGGAATTGTCGAAACCGTGTGTGATCCCTGTGCAGGAAGACGCACACAGAGCCATGTGAAGCAAGACGACGAACTCTACGTAGGCATCCAGCTCACAACCGCCGGGCGTGAGCGATTCAGGATCGGCGACGCAGTCGTAGACGTGGCTTCAGGGGATCTGGTGGTGTGGACCACTGGCCAGGCAGTCGAGTTCGAGGTCATGGAACGCCTGCACAAGGTCACGCTGATGATCCCCTGGGCGCAGATGAGGGAGCGTCTGCCGGAGCGCAGGCAACCGCCCGTCGGTGGCAAGATCGAGAGCCGAACGGGTGTCGGGTCGCTGCTTGCCGTTCACCTGCTTGCGCTATCCCATGAAATCGGCGGTCTTGACGAGCGGGTGCATGGCTCCGTCAGCCGGTCGACGCTCGAGTTGATCGGCATTGCCCTCTCGGACCAGCAGCCTGCCGGCAGCTTTGATGCGAGCGGCGCAATGAGGTATCGCGTTCAGGGCTACATCCTGCAGCACCTCCACGAAGAAGATCTGAACCCGAGCCGGATTGCGCTGGCGAACCGCATCTCGCTCCGCTACCTGCACATGCTGTTCCAGCGAAACGATATGACCGTTTCGAGCTTCATACTCAACAACCGGCTGCGCGCCTGCAAGCAGGCCCTGAGCGATCCGGCGTTTGCGCGGTTGCAGATATCCGAGATCGCCTACCGGTGGGGCTTCAACTCGATGAGCCATTTTTGCCGTACCTTCAAGGAGAAGTACGGCAGCTCCCCCGGCGAGGTTCGACGGGAGGCCGCGGGGGCCTATACACGGCGTCGCAGTTCAGACGTAGTGTCCTGAGCGTTCGAGCACTTCGATCTTGTACCCGTCGGGGTCCTGAATGAAGAAAAAGCGGGCCAGTATGTCCTGGCCTCGCTTGAACTCCTTCACCGGCGTCGGGTGCATGCCGGCGCCGGTCATCCGCTCGTGCTCGGCTTCCAGGTTTTCGACTGCGACAGCGATATGCCCGTAGCCGTCGCCGTGGGTGTAGGGCTCCCGCCCCTTGTTCCACGTCAGCTCGATCTCGACATCGTTCTCCGGATTTCGCAGGTACACCAGAGAAAAATCATCGAAATCGAGCCGATGGCTCGTGGTGAGGCGGAGTGCCGCCATGTAGAACTGCAGCGACTTTTCGAGGTCGTGCACGCGCACCATGGTGTGGATGATCTTGGCCATTTCTAGGATCCGACAAGGGGGCCGGCTCGACTGGGAGTCACGCTGGCAGATCGTCAACGGCGGTGAGGACCCGTCGACGGTGAACTGGAGGATGTCTTCCGCGACTGTCCCGCTACGCCGAGAACGCGGTGAAGGTCTGGACTGCGATCTTTCCGTCCCGCACGTAGAGAGTGTCCGTCGCCATCGGGACGAACGGCTTGGCCTCCCAGACGAGATAGGCCACTTCCCCGACTGTGCTCATGCTGGTGATCCGGAAAGCCGGCCAGAACGCCGGGTCTGCCCCATCCAGGAACGCCTGGAAGAATCCTTCTATCTCCTTGCGTCCCTTGAACGTCTTGTCCGGCGTGACAAGCGCCGAGCTCTCGTCGTAGTCCTTCAGTAGTTCCTCTATTCCCTGGGGGAATGCGTTCAGGTGGTGGTCAAGAACGGACTGGGTTGCACGGGTGCCGGGTTTGATTTCAGACATGGGGTGTGTCTCCAAACTGTGTTGCAGGAGCGACCTCCATCGGGCAGCTCGGTCGGAGCGCATCACGCGATCGGCGCGGCGCGATCACACGATATCGATGGCCGCAAAGCCCAGCTTGCTTGTACGTGCACGGTGTTTTTATCCGCAGCGCACTCAAGGCAATTGCTGGAACGCCGCGCCAGTCGGCGTGCGCGGAAAGAGGATTCGTTCTGCGCCCACGGGCAATCGGCGCGGACGAGCCCGGCCTAAAGTGGATTGACGGGCGCTTCCCATGCGTACCGGAAATCGACCCATACTGGAGACATCACATGCTTGCCAAGCAAAAATCCCGCGAAGAGTACGTTCAGATGGACGACATGCCCTGGGCGCCGTTCCCGGATGCTTTTTCAAAAGGTGGCATCACCTGGCGCCTGCTCCACGTGTCGCCCGAGGCCGGCACCTGGACCGCCGCGTTCGAATGCCCCGCCGGCTCCTCGTTCAACTCGCATTTCCATACCGGACCCGGCGAATACTTCCTCTACAAGGGCCGGATGGACGTGCGCGGTGGCAAGGAGTTCGGCGGCGACACTGCCGTTGCTCCGGGGTACGGATTCGAGTCGTCGGGCGCACGCCATGACCAGACCTACTTCCCGGTGGAGAGTGCCTTCTACATGACGTTTTCCGGTCCGCTCGCCTTCATCCATCCCGACGCGTCGGTGATCGCCAATATCGGCTGGGAGGAGGCGCAAGGTGCGTGGAACGCGTTCGCCGACACGCACCAGGCGCAGGCGAAGAGAACCACCTTGAAGGACGAGTGATCGTCTCCACGGCGCGAGCACGGGCTCCGGGCGGGTCATTGCGACGCGCATGGCCGAGGAAGGCCCATGCGATGCCGCCAGGCGCGGTGACGTCGCTGCGCTCATGGCCCCGGCGGTCGGGGAGGGTGTCCGGCCCCGGGTCCGGCGCCTTCCCGACACCGCCCTAAGCCTCCCCTAACCTTCCTCTAAGCCCGCTCTAAGCCTCGCTGCGCACACTCCCGTTCATGCCACAACCCACCTGAAAGGTTTGCCATGAACACGATCCTCTCCACCCCCCGCCGCCTGACCCTCGCCCTGGTGGTCGCCGGGGCCATGGGGGCGACGGGCGCGGGGCTCGTCACCAACCTGCATTCCAGCCATGCCGCGGTGCCTCCCGCGGCCACGGGTCCGGTGGCTGCGGCGCCGGCCGCGTATTCCGGCGTGTCCGCCCCGGATTTCGCGCAGATCACGGCGCTCAACGGCCCGGCGGTGGTGAACATCAGCGTGACGGGCACGACCAAGACCTCATACAACGGCGGGGATGACGACGACGACGATGAGACGCCCTCTGCCCAGCACCAGCAGCCCCGCGGCGGGCAGGGCATGGATCCGGACGATCCGTTCTTCGAATTCTTCCGCCGCTTCGGCATGCCCGGCATGGGCGGCGGCCGCATGCCGCAGCGCGAGGTGCCGATGCGCGGCGAGGGCTCGGGTTTCATCGTGAGCCCGGACGGCGTCATACTGACCAATGCCCATGTGGTCAAGGGCGCCAGCACGGTCACGGTGAAGCTCACCGACCGGCGCGAATTCCGCGCCAAGGTGCTGGGCTCCGATCCCAAGACCGACATCGCCGTCCTGAAAATCGACGCGAAAGACCTGCCCGTGGTGCACCTGGGCGATACGAAAAAGCTCGCGGTGGGCGAATGGGTGCTGGCCATCGGCTCGCCCTTCGGTTTCGAGAACAGCGTGACGGCGGGCGTGGTGAGCGCCAAGGGCCGCGCGCTGCCGGACGACAGCTTCGTGCCCTTCATCCAGACGGACGTGGCGGTGAACCCCGGCAACTCCGGCGGCCCGCTGTTCAACTCGCGCGGCGAGGTGGTGGGCATCAACTCGCAGATCTACAGCCGCTCGGGCGGCTACCAGGGCGTGTCATTCGCGATCCCGATCGAAGTGGCGGAGCGGGTGAAGGAGCAGATCCTGGCCACGGGCAAGGCCAGCCATGCGCGCCTGGGCGTGTCGGTGCAGGAGGTGAACCAGGCGTTCGCCGATTCCTTCCAGCTCGACAAGCCCGAGGGCGCGCTGGTGGCGGGCGTGGAGCCCGGCGGCCCGGCGGACAAGGCCGGCCTGAAGTCGGGCGACGTGATCCTGCGCATCAACGGCCAGCCCATCGTGGCGTCCGGCGACCTGCCGGCCTTCGTGGGCCAGTCGGCGCCCGGCTCCACCGCGCGCATGCAGGTGTGGCGCCACGGCAAGCAGGAAGAGATCACCGCCACCCTGGGCGATGCGAGCGACAAGCCGGCCAAGCTGGCCAGCGCCGACAAGGCGGTGGGCAAGGGCCAGCTGGGCCTGTCGCTGCGGCCGCTGCAGCCGCAGGAGCGCCGCGAGGCCGGCGTGAGCGGCGGGCTGGTGGTGGAAGAAGCGCGCGGCCCGGCCGCCCTGGCGGGCGTGGCCCCCGGCGATGTGCTGCTGTCCATCAACGGCACGCCGGCGCAGAGCATCGAGCAGGTGCGCGCCGCGATGGCCAAGGCGGGCAAGTCGGTGGCGCTGCTGATCCAGCGCGACGGCGACAAGATCTTCGTGCCCGTGCCCCTGGGCTGACCCCTCCCGGGCGGAGGCCGGTTGCCGCCGGCGGAGCCCAGGGGCTCGGCCCGCATTGGGCGGGCCCATGTCCCTGCGGCCCGGCCGGTTCCTACGCGGCGCGGCGGGGCCTGCCGCTATCCTTGGCGGATGGCGCCGGGCCCCGGCCTGCTCCCGGCCGGCGCGAGAACGAACCTACCTTTCGAGGACACCTGCCATGCGCCTTCTGCTGGTGGAAGACGACACGATGATCGGCGAAGCCGTGTATGACCTGCTGCGCGCGGAGCAGCACGCGGTGGACTGGGTGCGCGACGGCGAGATGGCCGATACGGCGCTGCGCACGCAGACCTACGACGTGGTGCTGCTGGACCTGGGCCTGCCGCGCCGCGACGGCCTGCAGGTGCTGCGCGATCTGCGCGCGCGCAAGGACCGCACGCCGGTGCTGGTGGCCACGGCGCGCGACGCGGTGGCCCAGCGCGTGCAGGGCCTGGACGCGGGCGCCGACGACTACGTGCTCAAGCCCTATGAACTGGACGAACTGCTGGCGCGCATCCGGGCACTGGCGCGGCGCGCGGCAGGGCGGGCCGAGCCGGTCTATGAGCACAAGGGCGTGAGCATCGATCCGGCCACGCGCGAGGTCACCGTGAACGGCGAGCCGGTGGTGTTGTCCGGGCGCGAATGGGCGGTGCTGGAGCCGCTCATCGCCCGCCCGGGGCGCGTGCTCTCGCGCGCGCAGCTCGAGGAAAAGCTCTACAGCTGGAAGGACGAGATCAGCAGCAATGCGGTCGAGGTCTATATCCACGGGCTGCGCAAGAAGCTCGGCGCGGACCTGGTGCTGAACGTGCGCGGCGTGGGCTACATGGTGCCGAAGGTATGAGCGGAGCGGTGGACAGCGGCCCGGGCGAGGGGCACGGCGAGGCGTCGGCCGGTGCCTCCACGCCGGCCGCCCGCGCGCGCCGCCGCGACCGCTGGATGGACGCCCTGTCCGCGCGCGCGCCGCATTCGCTGCGGGCGCGGCTGCTGTGCTTCCTGTTCGTGGCGATCGTCTGCGCGGCGCTGCTGCAGTTCGCGCTCGCCTACCGCTCGGCGCTGGCCGAGGCGGACCAGATTTTCGACTACCACATGCAGCAGACGGCGATGGCGCTGCGCCCCGGCGTGCCGGCCATGGCGGAGGGCACGCCGGAGCCGCTGGAGCAGGAGGAGGAGGAGGAGGAGAGTACCGAGTTCGTGGTGCAGATCTGGTCGTCCGACGGGTTGCGGGTGTTCGAATCGTCCGTGGGCGCGGCGCTGCCGCAGCGCGCGGTGCTGGGTTTCTCGAACGTGCGCGCGCACGGCACCACCTACCGCGTGTTCTCTGTGCAGACGCGCTCGCAGGTGATCCAGGTGGCGCAGGACATGGCCGCGCGCCGCGAGATGGCGCGCGACCTGGCCTGGCGCACGGCGGGGCCGATCGCGCTGCTGGCGCCCCTGCTGGCGCTGGCCGTGTGGTGGGCGGTGAGCGGCTCGCTCGCGCCGGTGGAGCGGGTGCGGCGGCAACTGGCGAAGCGGCAGGCGGACGACCTGTCGCCCGTGCATGCGGGCGCGCTGCCGGACGAGGTGCGGCCGATGGTGGACGAGCTGAACCTGCTGTTCGAGCGCGTGCGCCGGGCCTTCGAGGCGCAGCAGCATTTCGTGGCGGATGCGGCGCACGAGCTGCGCTCGCCGCTGGCGGCGCTCAAGCTGCAGCTGCAGGGCCTGCAGCGCGCGGGCAGCGAAGAGGCGCGCGCGGTGGCGGCGGGGCGGCTCGCGGCCGGCATCGACCGTGCCACGCGCCTCGTGGAGCAGTTGCTGGCCCTGGCGCGGCAGGAGGCCAGCGCCGCCGCCGGCACGCCGCCCGAGCCCGTGCCCCTGGCCGGCCTCGCCCGGCAGGCCGTGGCCGATGCCACGCCGGCCGCGCAGCACAAGAACATCGACCTGGGCCTGGTGACCGGCGACGCGGTGGCGGTGCTGGGGTATGCGGATGCGCTGCGCATCCTGCTGCGCAACCTGGTGGACAACGCCGTGAAGTACACGCCCGACGGCGGCGTGGTGGACGTACACGTGCGCGAAGTGACCGCAGGTCCGGGGCCTGCCGGCGTGGAGCTGGTGGTGGAAGACAGCGGCCCCGGGATCGCCGAGGACGACCGCGAGCGCGTGCTGGGGCGCTTCTACCGCGCGCCCGCGGCGGCCGGCAGCGCGCCGGTGGGGGGCAGCGGGCTGGGCCTGGCGATCGTGGAGTCGATCGCGCGGCTGCATGGCGCTGCGGTAGCGCTGGACGCCTCGCCGCGCCTGGGCGGGCTGCGCGTGGCGGTGCGCTTCGCGGTGGCGGCCGGCGTTCCGGCGCTGCCGGGCGGGGGCACGGGGGGCCCGGGGGGCGGCGCTTGACGCGCTTCGCGCTGCTTTCGGGCCTGGGGCATGCGGTTTTCGTGGCCGTGGGCCTGCTGATCTACGTGATGGCCACGCGCATCGGCCGCCAGCGCCGCCACCCCTCGGCGGCCATGGGCTGGGTGCTGGCGATCGTGGCCTTCCCGTATGCGGCGGTGCCGCTCTTCCTGATGTTCGGCTCGCGCAAGTTCGTGCGTCCGCAGCGGCGCGCCGCCCCCATGCTGGCGGCCGGGCCGGCATCGCTGGTCGCCGGTCCGCTGCCGGCGCCCGGGCCTGCCTGGGCCACGCAACTGCTGGCGGGGCTGGAACTGGCGCCGCCGGTGCGCAATGCGCGCATCGCGTTCCACGGGCAGGGCGCGCAGGCGCTGGAGGCGCTGCTGGCCACGGTGGATTCGGCGCGGCACAGCCTGGACGTCTGCACCTTCGTCTTCGGCGACGACGAGGTGGGCCGGCGCGTGGCCGCGGCGCTGCAGGAGGCCGCTGGCCGGGGCGTGGCGGTGCGGCTGCTGCTGGACGCGGTGGGCAGCCTGGGCATGCCGCCGGAGCTCTCGGCCACGTTGAAGCAGGGCGGGGTGCAGGTGCGCCGCTTCATGCCGCTGCTGCACAACCCGATGCGCGGCCATACCAACCTGCGCAACCACCGCAAGATGGTGGTGGCCGATGGCGAGCGGCTCTGGAGCGGTGGCCGCAACCTGGCCTGCGAGTACTTCCTGGACCGGCCTCGGCTGCCGGCCTGGATCGACCTGAGCTACGAGATCGACGGGCCGATCGCGCTGCAGGCCGCCGCCCAGTTCGCGGCCGACTGGCAGGCGGCGAGCGGGCGCATGGCCCGCGCGGTGCTGCCGCGGCCGCTGCCCCCCGGCCCGCCGGAGGGCGTGCCCGCGCAGTGGGTGCCCAGCGGCCCCGACCATGCGGACGACACGGTGCATGCGCTGCTGGTGGCCGGCGCCTACCACGCGCGGGAACGCATCGTGGCGGTGACGCCGTATTTCGTGCCGGACGATGCGCTGCTCGATGCCTGGTGCCTGGCCTGCCGCCGCGGCGTGCAGGTGCGCCTGCTGGTGCCCGAGCGCTCCAACCACCGGCTGGCCGACTGGGCACGCGCCCGCGCCCTGCGCGAGCTGGCCCAGGCCGGCGCGGAGGTCTGGCTCGCGCCCGGCATGGTGCATGCCAAGGCCGTGGTGATCGACAACGACCTCGCGCTGTCGGGCTCGCTCAACCTCGACGCGCGCAGCCTGTTCCTCAACTACGAGGCGATGACGGCCTTCTACGGGCCGGAGGAAGTAGGGTGGCTGGCGGGCTGGTGCGAAGAGCAGTTCGACCGGGCCCGGCGCCTGCATGCCCGCCCGCCGTCGTGGCCGCGGGACATCGCCGAAGGCGTGATCCGGGCGGTCGGGTTCCAGCTGTAGCCTGGATTCAGCGTGTGAAGCGCGCCAGCGCGGCCTCGTAGTGGTGGCGGTTCCCGTGGTAGCCCGTGCCCGGCGGCCCGTAGGGCTTCGGAGGCGTGCCGCCCAACCCGTCACGGTCGGTCAGCCCCAACCTCAACCGGACCAGTCCCTCGGACGATCGACCGATGGCGTGCTGGCGGTCCATGAGGCATTTGCGGGGATTGGCCGCGTAGTCCAGGGTCAGCGCGATGCCGCGTGGCTGGGTGAAATCGTAGCCATGGGGGCTCTGCGCCAAAGCGTGCGCCTTCTGCTTCGGGTTGAGCAGCATCGGATCGAGCAGCACCACTGCCGGGGGTGGGGCCCACGGCAGGTGGCCTTGCAGCACCGCTGCGAACATCTGCGCACTGCCCCCACCCATGGACAAGCCGCAGATGTGCGACACCTGAACCGTCGGATCGGCCTGCAGTGCCTTGGCGACAAGTTGCGCCGCCTCGCAGGCCATGCGGTAGACCCGTCCCACGCCCCCCTTCAGGGTGGTGCCGTTCTGCTGCGTGCTTCCATCCGGCATGCCGTCGAAATAGATGCTGACGCGCCAGGACGGACCGCCCGGTACGGCCGGCGTAACGGGTGTCTGGCGGATCGTCATGTGGGTCTTGGTCGCTACGTTGGCGAGCCTGTGGCGGTCGCTGGAGTCGAGGTTGCACCGCAACGGCGTGTCGCGGTCCATGTTGACGATGTGCATATTGTCATAGACCGAGAACACGCCCATGTCCAGTGCTGCCAGGCTTTGGCGAATGCCTTCGGCAAGCGCTGGAGCCGGTAGATAGCCGGTGCTGCCCGGCAGGCCGAGGGCGGTTCCCAGGCTTTGCAGCACTGGTTCTGGCAGGGAGTTCACGCTGGCATGGGAATAGTCCCTGAGATCGATGCGGGTCGTGGTGGCCTGCCCCTCCCCCATGTGGGCGTGGTGCTGCCGTACCAGGGCTCCCAGGCCTGCGACGCCTGTGCCCATTCGGGCTCCTCCAGGCCCAGGGTCGCCGCGGAATCCGCATCGAAGAGGTTCTGCCATTCCTCTTCATCGGGAGGGTTGATCCGGTGGTCGGTATAGGGACCACCGCGGCCGATGTGCGGCCCCTCGTTCGATTCGCGAACGCTCTGGAGCGCGCGGGTGGCCAACTGTTCGGTGTACTGGCTCCGGACAAAGGGCTGCCTGCGGTCCAGCCTGGGGGCGGATGCGTGCTCCTGCGCGCCGCCGGAAGCCATGCCCTGCCGGGTCGGAAGGTGGTCCGACGCCGTGGAGTGCGGCGCCTGCCGGGAAGCGCGCTCGGCAGCCTGGGAAGAGCTTTCGCCTTGGGAACTGCGGTGGGTTTTTTTGCGGGAAAACGGGTTTAGATGGATGGGTGCCATGTGGATGATCAGGGAGATCAAAGCACCAGGGTAGGGCAGGGGGGCGCAGCGCATGTTCCCGGCACGAAGCCGTGCGCCCGGTGGCGAAGCGACGGCAGCGCGTGGGCCGCCCGCCCCCGTTACAGCACCAGGAAGGCCGCCGCCGCCACTGCCGTGGGCACCAGCGCGCCCAGCAGCAGCTCCCCGGCGCCGACGGTGCCGTCCGCGAAGCCCGGCTTGAGCAGCGCCACCCCGGCCGGGTTGGGCGCATTGGCGATCACCGTGAGGCCGCCGCCGGCCACCGCGCCGGCCACCAGCAGGTACTGGCTCTGCGGCGGGATGCCGCCGATGAGCGAGCCCAGGTAGGTGAGCGCCGCGTTGTCGGTCACCGCCGTCAGGCCCAGGGCACCGAAAAACAGCGCCAGCGGCTCCAGACTGGAGACGATGGGCTGCAGCCACCAGCGCTGCAGGCCGCCCAGCACCACCAGGCCCGCGAGGAAGAAACCGACGAGCAGTGCTTCCTTGAGGATCAGCGGGCTCTGGTGCCGCGCATAGGCCTGCGTGAAGCCCAGGAACAGCAGGAACATGCCCAGGAAGGCGACGGGATGGTGCGCGAACACCACCACGCCCGCCAGCAGCGCGATGTGCACGGCAGACACCAGCGCCGGGACGGCCTGAGCAGCGTCTGGCGCGCCGGAGGAGACGGCCGCGTGCCCGGCATGGCGCAGCAGGTGCGGGCGCAGCGTCCACGCCGCGAGCGTGGCATTGGCCGCCACGGCCAGCGCGGCCTTCCAGCCGAAGTGCGTGAACATGAAGGCGCTGTCCCATTGCCAGGTCGAGGCCACCATCAGCACCGGCGGCGCCGCGTAGGCGGTGAGGGTGCCGCCGATGGAGACATTGACCAGCAGCACGCCCAGCGCGAGGTATTTTGCGCGTTCGGGAATGCCGGCGTGGAAGGCCACGGGCGCGAGCAGCAGGGCGGCCAGCGTCATCGCCGCCGGCTCGGTGACGAGGGAGCCCAGCAGCGGCACCACCGACAGGCCCAGCCAGGCCATGGCCACGGGTCGTGCCACGGGCAGGCAGCGCGCGGCGGCCTCCACCGTGCGGGTCACCGCGTCCAGGATGGGGCGGGACGCCGCCACCACCATCACCACGAAGACGAACAGCGGCTCGGTGTAGTTGCGGGATTCCGCATAGGCGAGGGCCTCGGCGCCGCCCTGCAGCAGGGCCAGCAGGGCGATCAGCACGATGGCCCAGAAGCCGAAGACCACCTCCACCTCGCCGAGCAGGTGGAAGAGGCCGGCATGGCGCGGGAAGCGCCGCGAGAGCCGTTCGAACTGGCTGGCGGCGAAGGTGTGGAGCAGCGCGACGGCGAAGACCGCGGCGGCAACGGCCGGAACGAGGGGATGGGTGTCCATGGTGGGATGCGGGAGGCTCGGGGTCGTATCCGCGCGGCGGCAGACCTGCGCACGGGCCTTCCGTCTTCACCGGCGTCGCAGTGCGGTGAACGGAAAGGGGCACCTGACGGGGCACGAGTTTAGCGCGCCCGGTGCGTGGAGCCGCGCGCAGCCGCCGCCGGCAGCGGGCCGGCGCCGTGGCGTGGGCGCGGCAGGCTCCGCCAGCGGGTCGGGCTGCCCGCTGACACGGCCGGGCCGCGGGGGCCGCGATGCTGGATGCGTGCCAAAACACCGACAGGAGATCGCACCATGACCATGCACAAGACCTTTGCCGCCCTCGCCGCTGCCGCAGCCCTGCTGGGCGGGCATGCCGCCCACGCCCAGGTGGGCAAGGCCGCCTCCGAGGCGGCGGATGCCACGGAGCACAAGATCGACCAGAAGCGGGCCGAGAACGACGCCAAGCACAGCGGCCCCGTGGGCAAGGCCGTCAACAACGCGAAGGCCGGCTACCACAAGAACCGCGCGGAGCACTCCAAGGAAAAGGCGAAGGAATCGCTGAAGAAGTCCACCGACTGACGGCGGCTGTCGTCCACCGGATCCCAGGGCCCGCCTCGCGCGGGCCTTTTCATGGGCGGCACGGATGGCCGCGGCAGCGGTGATGCGGGGCGGACAGGGGGGGAGAGGCGTCGTCGGAGGCCGGGCACGGCGCCGGAGGCTGGTCCCCTCAGCAGGAATCGAACCTGCATCTAGCGCTTAGGAGGCACTCGTTCTATCCATTGAACTATGAGGAGAGGACGGCGGATTGTAAGGCCGGCCGCGAACTCCCCCGGATTGGCACCCGAACGCCGGGCGATCCAGCCGAAGCCCGCCTTGGAGACTGTTTGAATATACAGTATGCTCCGGCCATGCCTTTTGAACAGATTGCCATCGCGTTTTTCGGCGCATTCGCCGCGTGGCTGTCGCAGGCGCGCTCGGCGCGCTGGCGGCGCTGGGCGTGCGTGGTCGGGCTGCTGGGGCAGCCTTTCTGGTTCTGGGCCGGATGGCGGTCGGGGCACTGGGGCGTGTTCGCGGCCTCGGCGCTCTATGCGCTGGCCTGGCTGCAGGGTGCGTGGGTGTACTGGCTCGCGCCCCGCAGGGCGGGGGGCGATGCGCCTGCGGGGCTGGGCACCATCCAGCTGGCGCCCGGCGGCCGGGGCTGACCGCCGGCCGGCCGCGCCTCGCGCCGCGCCGCGCCGCACTGCGTCAGTCGTACCGCAGCGTGTAGATCAGGTCCACCGCGCTCTGCACGCCCGTCTGGCCGCGCAGCGTGAGCCGCTGCGTGAGGTCGTAGAAGATGTAGAGCGTGCCCAGGGCGCCCGACAGGCTGCGCTCGTAGGTGACGTACAGATCCTTGGACAGCCGCTTGCCGAAGGTGAGCGCGGCGCCCGAGGCGTCTTCGCCGCTGGCGCCGGAGTTCGGTCCGCGGAAGCCGATCTCGTCCAGCCCCAGGCGGCTCGCGAAATTGCCCGCACCGGCGTTGCCGCCCCCGCCGCCCAGCAGGGCCAGCGCGGCCTGCTGCAGCAGCGCGGCCTCGGCGCCGCCGGCGGCGGTGCTGCGGCCCAGGACCACCCAGGAGAGTTTTTCGGCGTCGGGCAGCTCGGGGTCGGAGTAGAGCGCCACGCGCGGCGCCTTGGCCGTGCCGGAGACCTGCACGCCCGCGCGCACGCTGATGTTGGGCCGGATGGCCAGCACGTCCAGCGCGGGGTTGTCGTAGGGGCCGTTGAAGCGCGCGAGGCCGGTCTCGATGTTGAGCGCCTGCCCCCATGCGCGGTAGCGGCCCTCGACGGTGCGGACCTCGCCGGTGATGCGCGGCGGGCCGCCGGCCGTGGTGGCGCCGCGGATGTCCAGCTCGCCGGCCAGGCGCGTGGTCACGCCGTGGCCCTGCAGCGCGAAGTCGTCGCCGAGGTCGAAGGTGAGGGCGATGTCCGGTGGGCGCGCGGCTTCCACGCGGCCGGCCTGGGCGCCTTCGCGCTGGGCGGCCTCGGCACGGGCACGGTCGGTGGCGGCGGAGCGTACGACCACGTCGCTGCCCAGGCTGGGCGCGCCGGCCTCCGGGAGGATGATGGTGGCCCGGTCGGCGGTGAGCTTGCCGCGCAGCGACAACTGGCCTTGGCGCAGCTGCGCGCGCACCTGGCCCGAGACGCTCACCTGCCGGTCGGCGCGCACCAGCACCTGCAGGGCGCGCGCATCCGCGGTGAAGTCCATGGCGATGCCCGAGCCGCCCGCTGCGGCCTCCCGGCCCATGCCGGCCCAGGACACGGTGCCGGTGCCCGAGAGGGTGCCGCCGTCCTTGGGCGCGGCGGTGCGGTTGCCGCTGAAGCCCGCGATGCGTGCGCTGCTTCCGGGGCCGCCGTTCACGCGGAACTCGGTGATCTCGAGCCGGTCGCCGCGCAGCGCCGCGCGCAGGCGGCCGTTCTGCAGGTCCACGCCGTCGAGCAGCGAGCGCACGGCCAGCTGGTCGGCGGCGAGCGTGCCGCTCCAGCGCGGCGCGGTGCGGGTGCCGGACAGCACCACGTCGGCATCGAGCGTGCCCTGCACGCGCCAGCCCGGCGGGGCGAGCGTGGACCACACGCCCACGTCGGGCAGCCGCGCGCGCGCGGTGGCGGAGAGGGGCGCGTCGGCGGGCCATTCCCACCCTTCGCCCACGCGCGCCAGGTGCGTGGAGGCCTCGGCCTGGACCTGGCCGGCGCGCTCGCTGTCCCATTGCAGGCGCGCGCGCACGGTGTCGCCTTCCGCCTGCACGCGCACTTCGGCGGCGCGCACGCCGGCGGGGGTGCCGGCGCCGCGCGGCGTGTCGGTCGCGGAGGCGTTGGCGGCGGCAGCCGTTCCACGGACCATGCCGGCGGCCGGCCCCGTGCCGGTGCCCGCGCTCGGGCCGCTGCTGCGCACGACGGTGGCCGCCGGCGCGTTGCCGGTCAGCAGGCGCAGGTCGCCGGAGGTGCGGCGCAGGCTGGCGGACGCGCGCAGGGTGTCGCCCGCGTCCACGTCCCAGTCGCCGTCGAAGACGAGGTTGCCCTGCACGCCCAGGCGGTCCAGGGCGTCGCTGCCCTGCGCCAGCGCTTCGGCCCAGGCCATGGGCAGGCCCTGCAGCTGGCCGCGCGTGCGCAGCTGGAGGCCGCCCGATGCGGTGCGCGCGAAGCGCACGGGCTCCCAGCGCAGGGTGACATCGCCCGGCGCGGGCGCGGACACGCGCGCCTGCCCGCCGGAGGTTTCCACCTGCAGCGTGGGCGCGGTGCGTGCCGACACGGTGAGCGGCTGCGCGAACTGCACCGTCCAGGGGCCCGGGCGCTGTCCGTCGCGGGCCTGCAGGCGCAGTTCGTCGATCTGCGCGCGCCACTGGTCCGGGCCGGCGGCGCCGCCGGAGCCGCGCAGGCGCAGGTACAGCCGGCGCTCGTCGAGCCGCGCCTCGCCGTCCAGGGAAAGCGTGGCGCGCGGCACGGAGCCGGCCACGTCGGCCCGCACGGCCGTGAGCCTGAGCGTCGCGGGGCCCGCGCCGGTGCCGGGCCGCGGCGGCAGGGCCACTTCCCAGCGCGGGGCGGCGAGGCGGGCCTGCAGCTCGAAGGGGCCGGCGGCGGTGGCGCCGCCGGTCCGGGGCTTTGCCACGAGTCCGGCGGTCTGCAACTGGCCCAGCAGGGATTCCCAGCCGCCGTTCCAGCGGGCGTCGAGGCGCGCCTCGCCCTGCAGCGCCGCGCCGCCGAGGGCGGTGCCCAGGCCGGGAACGGATTCGATCCAGCGCTGCACGCGCTGCGCGTCCGCGACGCGCAGGTCCAGCGTGCCCGCGCCGGCACGCGGGGCGATGCGGCCGTCCACCTGTGCGGTGGCGCCGGGCAGCGTGGCCTGCAACTGGCCCTGGGCGGAGCGGTCGGCGGTGTCGATGCGCAACTGGCGCGCACTGGCCTGCACCTGCAGCGCGTCCAGCTGCAGCTGCGCCAGGGTGAGCAGGGTGCCCTGCCAGGTGCCTTCGGTGGCGAGCCGGTCGATGCGCAGCGGCGGGGCGGCCTGCGCGGTGGACGTGCCGCCCTCGCGTGGCGCGCGGCCGGTGCCTGCGGAGCGGATGTCGGCCGAGAAGCGCACCAGCGGGACGGGCGCGGCATCGTTGTGGTCGGCGGCGGGGGCGCCGTCGCTGCGCGCGCGCGCCCGGCCGGACAGCGGCGCGGCGTCCAGGGTGCTGAGCACGGCGTCGGGCCGCACGCCGCGCAGTTCCAGGTCGCCCTGCAGGGCATGCGTGGCGGGCGTGAAGGCGCCTTCCAGCGCGATCGTGCCGCTGCCCACGCGGGCGGTGGCCTGGGGCACGCTCCAGCGTGCGCCATCGAAACCGGCGCGCGCGTCGATGGATTCGACCGGCAGCCGGCCCTTGTCCCAGGGGCCGGGCAGGGCGTTTTCCAGCTGGGCGGACAGGGCCCAGCCGGTCGCTGGCGGCGTGCCGGCGGACGCGGAGGGCGCGGAAGCGGCCGATGCCGGTGCCCGGGCAGGCGCCGGCTGCGGCACGGCCTGCGGAGCCCCGGTTCCTGGCGCGGTGGCCGGCGCGGGCGCGGCTTCGATGCGGCCGCTCAGGCGCGTGGCAGGGGCCTGGGGCCAGATCGCGGCCACGTCCAGGGCCTGCACCTGCGCCTGTGCCTGCAGCAGGGGCTGCGGCGCCCAGGGGGCGACGCGGGCCTGGACCTGGGCCTGCATGGGCTCCGTGCCGGAAGGCGTCGTGCCGGCGGGGGATGAAGCAGCTACCGAAGCGGACGGCGTGGTGGGCGTGGCGGGGGCCGGACGGGGCGCGGAGCCGGCGCGGCGGGGCGCGGACGCCGCGGGGCCCCGCGGCGCTGCGGCCTGCGCGGCCACGGCCTGCAGGCGCCCGGACACGTCCAGGCGCGCGGCGGCCGTGGCGAGGGTGCCGCGCACCTCGGCGCGGGCAGTGGCTTCCAGGTCCGCGCCGCCGCCGGGAGCGGGTGTGCGGACCACGCCGTCGGCCGTGAGTTCCAGGGCCATGGGGGCCTGTGCCTGCAGCGTGGCGCTGCCGCTGTAGCGGCCCCGGGCCAGCTCCAGGTTGTCGAGCGTGGCGCTGTGCTGGTCGCCGTCGAAGCGGTAGCGGCCGGCGAGGTTGCGCACGGTGGCGGGGCTGGCGGCGGCCCAGGTGATTTCGTCCACGCGCAGGGGAATGTCGATGCGCAGCGGCAGCACCAGCTGTTCCAGGGGCTGCACCGGCTTGTCCGGCTCGGGCTCCGCGGGCGTGCGCGGCGTGGCGACGATGCGCGCGGCATGCACTTCGCCCAGCGAGAGTTCGCGCTGCAGCAGCGGCGGCAGGCTCCAGCCGATGCGCGCGTCCTGCACTTCCACCACGAGGGTGGGGCTGCTCCAGCGCAGCCAGCCGATCTGCCCGCCCGCGCGCACGGAGCCGGAGACGTCGCGCGTTTCCAGGGTCTGCCCGGCCGGCAGGTAGCGGGCGACCTGGGCGAGCGCGGTGGCCAGGGAGTTGCCGGTGCCCGTCCACCACCAGGCCGCGGCGAGCAGCACGAGCAGCAGTGCGATGAGGCTGGCGAGGGACCAGAGCGCGATGCGCAGGGCACGCCGCCGGGGTGCGCGGGGTGGCGGGGCCGCGGCGGCGGCATAGGGGTTCGGGGTCTGGTGCGTGGCCATCGGATCGCGCGGATAAAAGCGGCCGGAGCCGGTCAGAAGCTGAAACCCAGGCGCAGGTGCAGCCGCAGGGCCTTGGCCTGCACGCCGTAGGCCACGTCGGCCTGCAGCGGGCCCACGGGGCTGCGCCAGCGCAGGCCGGCACCCACGCCCACGCGCGGATCGAAGTCGCCCCAGCGGTCGGCCACGGCGCCGGCGTCCACGAACACGGCGCTCTCGAAGTCGGTGCGGTTGCCGCGCAGGGTGATGGGGCGCTGCCATTCCACGCTGCCCACCGCGAGGTAGCGGCCGCCGTAGAGGGTGTCGTTCTCGGTGCGCGCGCCGATCTTGCGGTAGCCGTAGCCGCGCACGGTGGTGTCGCCGCCCGTGAGGAACAGCTGGGTGACCGGGATGTCCGCGCCCTGGCGGGCGATCACCGCGCCGCCTTCAGCGCGCAGCGAGAGCCGGCTCGAACGGATGACGCCCTCGCCCATGTCCACGCGGCCCAGGGGCACGAAGGATTGCCAGCGCACGCGCGTGCGCACGAACGGCTCGCGCTCGGGACGCAGCGTCGTGCCCACGCCCAGTTCGGCCGCGAGGCCGTAGCCGCGCGTGGGCGAGGTGTCGTTGTTGAAGTAGCGGCCCGTCCAGCCGTAGTTGGCGCTGATGGCGTTGCTGGAGGGTGGCGCCGACGGGCCGCGGCTCTTGGAGTCGTCGTACTGCAGGAAGTAGCTGCGGTCGATATGCCCGGTGCTTTTCGTGCGGCCGCCGCGCAGGCGCACGCTGTCGGTGTCGTAGCTGCCGGTTTCCTCGCGCTGCACCTGCGCGCCGCCGAACCAGCGCCAGCCGCTCTCCTCGGGCAGGGCCGTCCATTCGGTGGAGAGCAGGCGCGTCTTCTGGTCGATGGCGACCTTGCTCACCGCGCGCCAGCCGATGCCGGGCAGGCGGTTGTGGATATGGTCCACGCTCAGGCGCGCGCCGGTGTCGGTGGAGATGCCGACGCCGAACACCACCTTCTGCAGCGGCGCCTCGCGCACCTGCGCGGTGACGGGCGCGGCCTGCGGGTCGGTGCCGTCGGTGTCGAGGGCGAGGAACACCGCGTCGTAGTAGCCGCTGCTGGCCAGGCGCGCCTGCGCGTCCAGCAGTTCCTTCTCGGAGTAGTCCGAGCCCGTGGGCAGGCGCGCGATGCGGCGCGCGCCGTCGGGGTCGTAGCGCTGAGCACCCTGCACGCGCAGCGCGCCGAAGCGGTAGGGCGGGCCCGGGGCGTAGGTGACGCCGAGTCTGGCCTCGCTGCGGTCGGCGTCGATCTCGGCGCGGCTGGCGTCGATGCGCGCCGTGGGGTAGCGGCGGACCTGCAGCTGGCGCAGGCCGCCGGCCTTGGCGCCGTCCCAGGCGTCCTGCGTGAAGGGCTGGCCGGGCTGCAGCGACCAGGAGCGCTGGATGCGCTCCTTGCGGCGCGCGAAGCCGGGCGATTCGGCCTCGGGGCCGGTGAAGGCGATGTCGGTCGCGGCGACCAGGGTGCGCGGGCCGGGCTCCACGTTCACGGTGATGGACCGGGGCGCGGGGCCGCCGGGTGTTTCCTCCAGGGCGATGGTGAGGGTGGGACTGAAGTAGCCCATGGTACCCAGCAGCTCGCGGGCATTGGCGTCGGCCGCGCCGAGCAGGCGCGAGAGTTCGCTGGCCTGCAGGTCGGGCAGCTTGCGGAAGCGCTGCAGTTCCATGTGCCGCTCGAGCAGTTCGCGCACGGCGTCGGGGCCTCGCACGTCGAGCGTGAAGGCATCTGCGCCGCTTGCGGCTTCCCCGTTATCGGAGGCGATGGTGGCGGTGTTGTCGTCGCTGTCCGCCTTGTCGCGGGCGCCGGGCAGCATGCTGCAGCCCTGGAGCGCCACGAGACTCAGAAGCAGCAACGCCGGCCAACGGGCCGGCGCTGTAGTCAGGCTGGGCATGAAGTTTATTTTGACAGCAGCCGCATGGTCTCCTCGAGGCCTTTGAGGGACAAAGGATACATCCGCCCCCCCAGCAACTGTAGGATGAGGCCGATACTTTGCCGGTACTGCCAGACGCCCTGCGGTTCGGGGTTGATCCAGGCGTGTTTCGGGAAGGCGTGGGTGAGCCGCTGCAGCCATTCCGCGCCGGGCTCCTCGTTGTGGTATTCCACGCTGCCGCCGGGCTGCAGGATCTCGTAGGGACTCATGGTCGCGTCGCCCACGAAGATCAGCTTGTAGTCGCGGTTGTACTTGCGGATGATGTCCCAGGTCGGGAACTTCTCCGCGAAGCGGCGCCGGTTGTTCTTCCACATGTAGTCATAGACGCAGTTGTGGAAGTAGTAGAACTCCAGGTGCTTGAACTCGCTCTTCACCGCCGAGAACAGTTCTTCCACGCGCTGCACGTGCTCGTCCATGGTGCCGCCCACGTCCATGAGCAGCAGCACCTTCACGTTGTTGTGGCGCTCGGGCACCATCCTGATGTCCAGCCAGCCGGCATTGGCGGCCGTGCTGCGGATGGTGTCCGGCAGGTCCAGCTCCAGGTCGTTGCCCTCGCGCGCGAAACGCCGCAGGCGGCGCAGGGCGACCTTGATGTTGCGCGTGCCGAGTTCCTGGGTGTCGTCGTAGTCGCGGTACGCGCGCTGCTCCCACACCTTCACGGCGCTCCTGTTTTTGCCCGCGCCGCCGATGCGCACGCCCTGCGGGTTGTAGCCGCCATGGCCGAAGGGGCTGGTGCCGCCGGTGCCGATCCACTTGCTGCCGCCCTCGTGGCGCTCCTTCTGCTCTTCCAGGCGCTTCTTCAGCGTCTCCATGAGCTCGTCCCAGCCCATCTTCTCGATGGCGGCCTTCTGCTCCGGCGTGAGTTCGCGCTCCAGGATCTGGCGCAGCCAGTCGGCGGGCACTTCCTTGCGGAAGTCGGCCACCATCTCGACACCCTTGAAGTAGGCGCCGAAGGCGCGGTCGAACTTGTCGAAGTGCTTCTCGTCCTTGACGAGGACGGTGCGCGCGAGGTGGTAGAAGTCGTCGAGGCTCCAGCCGTCCTCGGACTTCGGGCCCACGACACCCGCCTGCAGCGCCTCCAGCAGGGCGAGGTATTCCTTGACGGATACCGGCAGCTGGCCGGCGCGCAGCGCGTAGAAGAAGTCGATCAGCATGGGGCTCTTCCTTCGCGCGTCAGGCCGCTGCCGCGCCGTGCCGTTCCAGCAAATAGAGCAGGTGGGCCTTCGTCTCGGGCCATTCGCCCGCGCGCAGGCTGTACATCACCGTGTCGCGGATGGTGCCGTCGCGGCGCAGCGCGTGGCCGCGGAGCACGCCGTCCTTCTTCGCGCCCAGGCGCTCGATGGCGCGCTGCGAGGCGAAGTTGAAGTTGTCGGTGCGCCAGCCCACGACGTGGCAGCCGAGCGTGTCGAACGCATGGCCCATCATGAGCAGCTTGGCGGTGGTGTTGACGTGGGTGCGCTGCACGCGCCGGGCATACCACGTCCAGCCGATCTCCACGCGCTTCACGGCGGGCAGGATGTCGTGGAAGCTGGTGGTGCCCAGCACCTCGCCGCTGGCCTCTTCGATGACCGCGAAGGCGAAGCGGTGGCCCTGGGCGCGGCCTTCCAGCGCGGCCCCGATGTAGGCGCGGGTGTCGGCGGGCTCGGGCACCGAGGTGACGCGCAGCGTCCAGAGTTCGCCGTCGGCCGCCGCGGCGGCCAGGCCCGCTTCGTGGGCGGGCGCGAGCGGCTCCAGGCGGATGCCGCGGTCCTGCAGGACGACGGGTTCGACGAAGGCCATGGCGTGCGCTTCCCGGGTCAGCGGTTGCGCTGGTTCATGAGCACCAGCTTCTCGAAGAGGCCCACGTCCTGTTCGTTCTTGAGCAGCGCGCCCACGAGCGGCGGGATGGAGACCTTGTCGTCCGCGCTCTGCAGGGCCGAGAGGGGAATGTCTTCCGCCACCAGCAGCTTGAGCCAGTCGATCAGTTCGCTGGTGGAGGGCTTCTTCTTGAGACCGGGCAGGTTGCGCACGTCGTAGAAGGTCTTCATCGCCGCGGTGAGCAGCTCGCTCTTGAGCGTGGGGAAGTGCACGGCCACGATCTGGCGCATGGTGTCCGCGTCGGGGAAGCGGATGTAGTGGAAGAAGCAGCGGCGCAGGAAGGCGTCGGGCAGCTCCTTCTCGTTGTTGGAGGTGATGAAGACCAGCGGGCGGTGCCTGGCCCGGATGAGTTCGCGCGTCTCGTAGCAGTGGAACTCCATGCGGTCGAGTTCGCGCAGCAGGTCGTTGGGGAATTCGATGTCGGCCTTGTCGATCTCGTCGATCAGCAGCGCCACGGGCTGGTCGGCGGTGAAGGCCTGCCAGAGCACGCCCTGCACGATGTAGTTGCGGATGTCCTTCACGCGCTCGCCGCTCTCGGCGTCGCCCAGCTGGCTGTCGCGCAGCCGGCTCACGGCATCGTATTCGTAGAGGCCCTGCTGGGCCTTGGTGGTGGACTTGATGTGCCACTGCAGCAGCGGCAGGCCGAGGGTGCGGGCCACCTCCTCGGCCAGCAGCGTCTTGCCGGTGCCCGGCTCGCCCTTGACCAGCAGCGGGCGCTGCAGGGTGATGGCCGCGTTCACCGCGAGCTTGAGATCCGGCGTGGCGACATAGCTTTCGGAGCCTTGGAATTTCATGGTCGTTGCGTGCGGGCGGTGAGGGTAATCGTTGATAAATGGCCGGAAGGGGCGCTGGCTATAATCATTTTGGCCCCCGAGCACCGACAAACTCCATTGGATTGTGCGCGCAAAATGAACAAGAAGTTGACCACGATATTCGCCGTCGCTGTCGCTTGCGTGACCGCGGTGGCGCATGCCCAGGACGTCAAGGGAGACGTGAAGGCCGGGGAAGGCAAGATCGCCATGTGCATCGGCTGCCACGGCATCCCGGGCTACCAGGCGAGCTTCCCCGAGGTGTACAAGGTGCCGATGATCTCGGGCCAGAACGCCGGCTACATCGCCTCGGCGCTGCAGGCCTACAAGAAGGGCGACCGCAGGCACCCGACCATGCGCGGCATCGCCGATTCCCTCTCCGACCAGGACATCGCCGACGTGTCGGCCTACTACGCCGGCCAGGCCCGCCAGGGTGGCGCGCCCGCCAAGGCCTCGCGCGAGCCGAGCGCCCAGGTGGCGCAGCTGCTGCAGAAGGGCGCCTGCGTGTCCTGCCACGGGGAGAACTTCTCCAAGCCCATCGATCCGTCCTACCCGAAGATCGCGGGCCAGCACCCCGACTACCTGTTCGCCGCGCTCAAGGCCTACAAGACGGGCGGCCCCGCCGCGGCCGCCGTGGGCCGCTCCAACGCGATCATGGCGGGCATCGCCAAGCAGTTCTCCAATGCCGAGCTCAAGGCCCTGTCCGGATATCTGGGTTCGCTCGACGGTGAATTGCAGGTGGTGCGGCAATCGGGCTTCCGCTGAGTTTCGCGCCGCGGGCGCATATTCCAGGGTATTTACCCATTTCCTTTTTCGGGAAAATGCCGTTGATTAATTGCGGCGGGTGAAGCCGCGGTGCCGCTCAGAGGGGCGTGGCCAGGAAGTTCACGAGGCGGTCGCTGGCCGTGTGGGTCACGGCGTCGAGCAGGCGGGCGCTTCCTGGTCGATCAGCGCATCGATCTGGCGGTGCTGCGTGACCGCCTGCAAGGCCACGGTGCCGATGAAGAGGGCCGCGAGCGGGACGGCGATGGCCGTGCGCAGGGACAGGCGCCAGCGCCGCACTTCAGTACCGCCCTTCGAAACCCTGTTCCCGGCGTGCCGGAGGTCGGATCATGGTGGGGCTGCCGTGCTCGTCTTCGGGTGTTTGCTATTTTTATTATAGCTACCGCCGGGGCGGTTTCAGTCGCGCGTGGCCCGGCGCTGCACGCAGGCCACGTAGGCGTCGCCATCGGGGGGGCGCCCCGAGCGCTGGCTCTCCCAGAGCATGGTGCCCAGGCATTCCATGGCGGCATGGTGCGCATCCTGCAGCGATCCCAGGCGGGCGGCGAGCAGTTCCACCGCCTGGCGGATGCCGCGCGGCTGGTCGATGCTGCACTGCTCGCTGATCGAGAGGTGCATGGACAGGTGCAGGAAGGGGTTGGTGCGGCCGGGCGTGCGGTCGTAGTCGCGCGCGAGGGCCGCGTCCACGTTGGAGAGCTCTTCGTGGTATTCGGGGTGTTCCGCGATCCACAGGCTGGCCAGGGTTTCGATGGCTTCCATCGGCTGGCCTGCCTGGGCCTTGGCATGCACCGCGCAGAAAAAGCGGCGCACGTCCGCTTGCGTGGGATTGAACATGATGCCGCGCAGCGTAGCACGGCGGCATCGTCCCTGCGCGGTGCCATATCAGGCCGTGGGCCGGGCCTGCGCGCCGTGCGGCGGTACGGAGGCATCGTCGTCCGTGGACTCCTCGATCTCCTGGGCTGCGGCATGGCGCTGCCGCGCCTGCGTGGTGTGGCCTGTGCCGGACGCCGTCGCCTGAGAGCTGCCGTCCGGCGCAGGAGCCGTCGCCGGGGCGGCGGGCGCCTGCGCGCTCGCCACGGCGGAGCGCACCCTGGCGTGGGCCTGGTAGGTCTGGTTGGTATTGCGGTAGGCCAGGCCGAAGGCGGCGGCCGTCGTGCCGACGCCGAGGAACGAAGTCAGCGCGGGGGCTGCCTTGTCGAGGCCGGTGGCCCTGGCCGCCTGCTGCACCGCGAGATTGGCCATGCCCGCGAGCTGGTTCCAGGAGAACCGCGCGACGGAGTGGTCCAGGATGCGGTCGTGGTCCTTCATGGGCAGCTTGCTGCCCGAGTTCCACACCTGCCGCGCGCCGACCTGCTTCGTCTCGTAGTGCTTGCCCACTCCCGCGTCGATCGCCTCC
Source organism: Paracidovorax citrulli (assembly GCF_900100305.1). Taxonomy (GTDB): domain Bacteria; phylum Pseudomonadota; class Gammaproteobacteria; order Burkholderiales; family Burkholderiaceae_C; genus Paracidovorax; species Paracidovorax citrulli. The sequence goes on from NZ_FNEY01000004.1 coordinate 71,449, forward strand.
ACCGCGGTGTTGAAGAGCCCGCGGACCAGGGCCACCAGGGCCGCGTTCTCCAGTTGCGGATCGTTGACCGGGTTGTTCGTGTCCGCCACCTGGAACTGCAGCCCGCTGAGGCTGACGGAGCGCGCGTTCAGCACCGCGCCGACCACGGCGTCGGAGGCCGTGCTGGCGCCCATGGTCATCAATGTGTACACCGCCGCCATGGAGCTCATGTTGGCATTGTTCACGCCGCTGGTGCCGGGACCGCGGGTATCGACGAACTTGAGGCTGGCCTGCATCAGTTCGCGCATGGCGGCGTAGATGATGTTGCGCACCTGGGTGGCGAGCACCCGTGCCGACACGCTGGGGTCCCCGCCGGCCGCGGCGGTGGCGCCCATCACGAAGTTGCCGGTTTCGGCGATGACCTGGTTCGCCGTCACGCGCCGCGAATCCGCCCGCTGGATCTCTTTGTGCCTTGCCTTGTCCTGCGGGGACATGGCGTCCCATTGCGCGTCGGTGAGGCCGAAATGGCCCTTGACCGCCGCTTCCGGATCGCGGTCCATGCGGGCATGCCGCAACTTCGTGTGCGCCAGGACGGCCGCCATCGACACGGCGGTCTGCATGCCGACGATGGCGAAGGGGTTGTCCTGGGCGAACCTGGAATTCACGATGCCGCGGTAGATCTGCAGCATCGCGTATTCGCGGGAGAAGGTGGGAATGCCGCAGGTCAGCAACTGCTGCACCGTGTGGCCGGCGAAGGCACCCACGGCCGCGCGGCTGGGCAGCCGGTCGCCCACGACGTCCTGCGCGCTTTGCCGGGTGAACTGGCTGGTGACCTCCCAGCCCTGCTGCGCCTTCGCCGCCGTGTAGTGGTAGCCCTGCACGGCTTTGTCCTTGACCGCCATGGCGGCCTGTCCCGCGTACGCGGCACCCGTGGCCGCGCCGCTCCTTACCTGGGCCATCGAGCTCTGCGCCAGATTCCGGGCCCTGGATGCCAGGTTCCTGCCCTGCCGCAGGAGCCGTGCGCCCCTGCCCGGGACGGGCGTGTCGGTCTGGGCTTCCACATCGGCCATGTAGCGCAGCGACATTTCGCGCACCGGGGCCCTGGGCGCATCGTTGCGAGGGGGCCTGGTGGAAGAGGCCGCGGCGGAGGTGGAGGCCTGCGCATCCGGCCGTGCGAGGCGCTGCAGTTCCATTTCCGGCAAGCGCCGGCTGCCTGCGCGGACGATGGGTGAAGCCGGCTGGCTGCTGGCGGGCTGCGTCTCCTTGCCCGGGGAGGTCAGCAGGTGCCGGGGCGAGGCGCTCGGCGCGGAGGTGGAGTTTTTCAGCATCGGGAACTCCTTGTGTCCTGGGTCATTGCCCGGGGGGGCGCGCACCGGACATGCTGGCGGCGAGGGCGGCGAATCCGTCCAGCTGGACGGCCAGGCCGGCGCCGTCCATGCCGGTGGAGTCCCAGCGTGTCTGCACGAGCGTGCCCTCGGGCGAAAGGCCGAGGGCGCAGCCGGCGATCACCATCAGTTCCACGTTGGCCTGCAGCGCCGCGATGCGCGCGGCGCTGTCGGCCAGCGGCCTGTCCAGCAGCGCGGACAGCAGCAGGGTGCGGCCGTCCCCGCAGGCCACGATCTGGATGTCCGTCCCGTGCAGCCTGGCGCTGCCTGCCAGCGGGAGGCCGCTGGCTTGCGCATTGCCGGCACCGAGTTCCTGCAGTGCCTGCTGGATGAGGGGACGGTGCCAGTCCGCATCGATCCGTGCCTGCGTGGCGGCTTCGAGGCCGGGCGGCAGCGGCGGCATTTCCGGCGGCGCGGCTTCCGGACCGGGCGCGCTCCCGGCCTGGCGGAGGGCATGCGCTTCGATCATCGGGGACAGGCTGCGCTGCACCGCGCCCGCGCTCTCCCGCAGCATGCCGCTGAAGTAGCCGAGCTGGAACAGGCCCTGGGCGAGCAGCGCCGCGTCGCCGACATGGGAAGGCGGCACGGCCTGAAGGACCGTGGCGCGGCCGCAAGGATCCATGCCGATCCCGATGGAGCCGAGCGCCATCGCCGGTACGTTGAGGTGCAGCAGCAGGCTCGTCCAGACGGGTTCTTCCACGCCGGCGGGGCAGGGCAGCGAGGCCACCAGCGCCCAGCGTTCCTGCGGGGCGTCCTGGATCAGCAGGGGGCTGTAGCGGACGCCGTCCTGTTCGAAAGCGAGCGCCCTGGCGAAAAGCTCCGCGCCTTCCGGCCCGCCGAACTGCAATGCGGCTTCGCGCAGCCACGCCGCCGACGGGGACGAGAGAGTGGAAGATGGATCGGTGGTGTGCGCGGTCGACATAGTCTGCATGGGCCCCCCGTTGGGCATGCACATTTTTTACACATCCATGCACGACAGGGGGCTGCATGGCGAAGCAGTCGCGCGGAATGCGAAGCCGCCGGCCGGCGCAGGCCCACCGGGGCCGGGATTGTGTTACGGAACTGTCGGGCTGAAGGGGGCCGCGCGGGGGGCGCGGCCTCAGCCGCGCCGCGTGCCCAGCAGCCCAGAGATGGTGTCGGCCGTGCGCAGCAGTGCGGGCAGCAGGTCGCGCTGCATCACCTTCGCGCTGGTGCGGTTGGCCTGTCCGCTGATGTTGAGCGCGGCCACCGTGCGGCCGGCGCGGTCGCGCAGCGGGGCGGCGACAGAGATCAGCCCTTCCTCCAGTTCCTGGTCGATCAGGCACCAGCCCTGCGCGCGGGCGGTCTGCACACGGGCGAGCAGTTCCGCGTCCTCGACCACGGTGCGCGGCGTGAAGCGCTTGCGTGGCAGGTCGTTCATGAGCGCGATGACGCGCTCGTCGGGCAGGCCGGCCAGCAGCATGCGGCCCATGGACGTCCAGAACGCGGGCAGGCGCGAGCCCACGCCCAGGTTGGTGCTCATGATCTTGTGGGTGTGGATGCGCAGCACATAGACGATGTCGTGCCCGTCCAGCACGGCGGCCGAGCACGATTCGCGCACCTCGCCGGCCAGCGCTTCCATGGAGGGCTCCGCGAGATCCCAGATGGGCATGGACGAGAGGTAGGCGAAACCCAGGTCCATGATGCGCGGCGTGAGGCGGAACAGCCGCCCGTCGCTTTCCACGTAGCCCAGCGTCTGCAGCGTGAGCAGGATGCGGCGCGCCCCCGCACGCGTGAGGCCCGATGAGGCCGCTACTTCGCTCAACGTCTGCTGCGGCGCGGCGGCGCTGAAGGAACGGATCACTTCCAGCCCGCGGGCGAACGACTGCACGTAGCTGTCGCCCGGCCTAGGGTTTTTACCAATATCCGTGGGGGTATCGCTCATAAGCCGTTGGTTCTAGAATTAATTCATTGTACGAACATTTGTTCTTTACGCGAACAAAATTTCGCAACCGGGCAGCCGGTTGCCTCCCGCTCGCGGGGCCGGATTGTCGCCGTGCGGCACCGCGGTCCGGCCTTTGCTCCCCTTCCAGGTTTTTCTTCCCATGATCAACAAGATTGCGGATTCCGTCGCCCAGGCCCTGTCGGGCATCCAGGACGGCGCCACGGTGCTCGTCGGCGGCTTCGGCACGGCCGGCATTCCCGGCGAACTGATCGACGGACTGATCGAGCAGGGCGCCCGTGACCTCACGGTGGTCAACAACAACGCCGGCAACGGCGACACGGGCCTGGCCGCGCTGCTCAAGACGGGCCGCGTGCGCAAGATCATCTGCAGCTTCCCCCGGCAGGTGGATAGCTGGGTGTTCGACGATCTGTACCGCTCCGGCAAGCTGGAGCTGGAACTGGTGCCGCAGGGCAACCTCGCCGAGCGCCTGCGCGCGGCCGGGGCCGGCATCGGCGCCTTTTTCTGCCCGACGGCCTACGGCACCGAGCTGGCGAAGGGCAAGGAAACGCGCGAGATCGGCGGCAGGCATTACGTGCTGGAGTACCCCATCCACGGCGACGTGGCCCTCGTCAAGGCCGAGCGGGGCGACCGCTGGGGCAACCTGACCTACCGCATGTCCGCGCGCAATTTCGGCCCCGTGATGGCCACGGCCGCGAGGCAGACCATCGCCACGGTGCACGAGATCGCGGAGCTGGGCGCGCTGGACCCCGAGGCCATCGTGACCCCCGGCATCTTCGTGAGCCGCATCGTGCGCATCGAGCGCACCGCCACCCAGGGCGCGGGCTTCAGGAAGCCTGCCTGAGCCCGGCATCGCATCGGAATTGAACAGGCCACCAGCGCAGAAGGAATCAGCGTGAGCAGCTATCAGAAACGCAGCAAAGACGAACTGGCCCGGCGTGTGGCCCAGGACATCCACGAAGGCGCCGTCGTCAACCTGGGCATCGGGCAGCCCACCCTCGTGGCCAACCACATACCGGCCGACCGCGAAGTCATCCTGCAGAGCGAGAACGGCATCCTCGGCATGGGCCCCGCGCCCGCGGCCGGGCAGGAGGACTACGACCTCATCAACGCGGGCAAGCAGCCCGTCACGCTGCTGCCGGGCGGCGCTTACTTCCACCATGCCGACAGCTTCGCCATGATGCGCGGCGGCCACCTGGACATCTGCGTGCTGGGCGCCTTCCAGGTCAGCGCCACGGGCGACCTGGCCAACTGGAGCACGGGCGAGCCCGGGGCCATTCCGGCCGTGGGCGGCGCCATGGACCTGGCCATCGGCGCCAAGCAGACCTGGGTGATGATGGACCTGCTGACCAAGCAGGGCCAGTCCAAGATCGTGGCGCAGTGCACTTATCCGCTGACGGGCATCGGCTGCGTCAAGCGCATCTACACCGACCTCGCCACCCTGGCCTGCACGCCGGACGGCCTGGTGCTGATCGACGCCGTGCAGGGCCTGGAGCACGGGGAACTCGAACGCCTCGTCGGCCTGTCCATCCGCGCCGCCTGAAACGCCGCGCCCTCAACCCCAAGGAGACAAGACACCATGACCTCTTCGCAAGCCTTCATCTGCGACGCCATCCGCACGCCCTTCGGCCGCTACGGCGGCGCGCTCTCCAGCGTGCGCACCGACGACCTGGGCGCCACTCCTCTCAAGGCGCTGATGGCGCGCAACCCCCGGGTCGATTGGGCCGCGGTGACGGACGTGCTCTACGGCTGCGCCAACCAGGCCGGCGAGGACAACCGCAATGTGGCCCGCATGAGCGCGCTGCTGGCCGGCCTGCCCATCGACGTGCCGGGCGCCACCATCAACCGCCTGTGCGGCTCGGGCCTGGATGCGGTGGGCACGGCGGCGCGCGCCATCAAGGCGGGCGAGGCGGGCCTGATGATTGCGGGCGGCGTGGAAAGCATGAGCCGGGCGCCTTTCGTGATGCCGAAGGCCGAAACCGCCTTCAGTCGCAGCAACGCGGTCTATGACACGACCATCGGCTGGCGCTTCGTGAACAAGCTCATGAAGGCGCAGTACGGCGTGGATTCCATGCCGGAAACGGCCGAGAACGTGGCCGACGACTACCAGATCGAGCGCGAGGCGCAGGACCGCATGGCCCTGGCCAGCCAGCTCAAGGCCGTGGCCGCGCAGAAGGCCGGCCACCTGGCGCGCGAGATCACCGCCGTCACCATCCCCCAGAAGAAGGGCGACGCGGTGGTGGTGGACAAGGACGAACACCCGCGCGAGACCAGTCTGGAGGCGCTGGCCCGGCTCAAGGGCGTGGTGCGCGAGGGCGGCACGGTGACGGCCGGCAACGCCAGCGGCGTGAACGACGGCGCCTGCGCGCTGCTGCTGGCCGATGAGGCCTCGGCCGCCAAGCATGGCCTGGCGCCGAAGGCCCGCGTGGTCGGCATGGCCACGGCCGGCGTGGCCCCGCGCGTGATGGGCATCGGCCCCGCGCCCGCCACGCAGAAGGTGCTGGCGCAGACCGGCCTCACGCTGGAGCAGCTCGACGTGATCGAGCTGAACGAAGCCTTCGCCGCGCAGGGCCTGGCCGTGCTGCGCATGCTGGGCCTGAAAGACGACGACGAGCGCGTGAACGCCTGGGGCGGCGCCATCGCCCTGGGCCACCCGCTGGGCGCCAGCGGCGCGCGCCTGGCCACCACGGCCGTCAACCGGCTGCATGCCACGGGCGGGCGCTATGCGCTGTGCACGATGTGCATCGGCGTGGGGCAGGGCATCGCCGTGATCCTGGAGCGCGTGTGAGCGGGGGGGCCATGACCGGCGAAACGCTGCAGACCGCCGCCGGGAGCTTCCGCGTACGGGTCGAAGGGCCCGCGGGCGCGCCGGCGCTGGTGTTGTCCAATTCGCTGGGCACCACGCTGGAGATGTGGGATGCGCAGGCCGAACGATTCGCCCGCACGCACCGCGTGGTGCGCTACGACACGCGCGGCCATGGCGGCAGCGTGGTGTCGCCGGGGCCCTATACGTTCGACCAGCTCGGCGGCGACGTGGTCGCGCTGCTCGATGCCCTGGGCATCGCCCGGGCGAGCTTCTGCGGCATCTCCATGGGCGGCCTCACGGGCCTCTGGCTGGGCGTGAACGCGCCGCAACGCCTGGAGCGCCTCGTGGTGGCCAACAGCGCCGCGAAGATCGGCACGGCCGACGGCTGGGCCGCCCGCGCCGCGCTGGTGCGCGAGAAGGGCGCGGCCGGCATGGCCGAACTCGCGGCCTCGGCGCCGGGGCGCTGGTTCACCGATGCCTTCGCCGCCGCGCAGCCCGAGGTGGTGCGGCGCGCCCAGGGCTGGGTGGCCGGCATCGCGCCGGAAGGCTATGCCGCCTGCTGCGAAGCGCTGGCGCAGGCCGACCTGCGCGGCGCGATCGGCGCCATCGGCGTGCCCACGCTGCTCGTCGCCGGCCAGGCCGACCCGGTCACCACGGTGGCGGATGCGCGGGCCATGCAGGCCGGCATCGCTGGCGCGGAGTTGGCCGAGTTGCCGGCGTCGCACCTGTCGAACCTCGAAGCGCCGCAGGCCTTCGATGCCGCGCTCGCGGAATTTCTGCAGAGGGACTAGGACCGCATCCATGGAACAGCGACAGCCTTCCAACCCCCGCTGGAAACACCGTCCGCCCGGCTCCACCTGGGGCGATTTCGGGCCGGACGACCAACTGGGCCGCCTGAACCTGCTCACGCCCGAGAAGGTGCGCCAGGGCGTGGCCGAGGTGCGCGAGGGCCTGGCGTTCGCGCTCAGCCTGCCGCTGGACTATCCCGGCGGCAGCGCGCTCAACCCGGCCCGCCACCCGCCCGTGCTGCGGCCATCGGTGCGCAAGGGGCTGGTCAACTTCAACTGCCTGCTGGCGGAGCTGGAGCCGGGCCGCACCGACGTGATGTCCGACGACCTGGCCATCCTGTACCTGCAGTATTCGACGCAATGGGACAGCCTGGCCCATGCCGGATCGCTGTTCGACGCCAACGGCGACGGCCTGCCCGAGGCGCTCTACTACAACGGCTATGCGGCGGGACGGCACATCGTCGGCCCGCGGGACCTGCGCGACACGGGCGTGCCGGCCGCCACGGACGCGGCCGGCAGCACCTCGGCCGCCCATGCTTTGGGCATCGAGGGCATGGCGCGCACGGGCGTGCAGGGCCGCGGCGTGATGATCGACCTGCGCGCCCACCTGGGCGACGCGCGCACGCTGGTCGGCTACGACACGCTGATGCGCGTGCTCGAAGCCGATGGCGTGGTGGTGGAGGAGGGCGACATCGTCTGCCTGCACACGGGCTTCGCCGAGGTGGTGCTGGGCATGCGCCGTCATCCCGACCCGCAGGTGCTGCACAACGCATGCGCGGTGCTGGACGGCCGCGACGAGAAGCTGCTGCAGTGGATCACCGACAGCCAGCTCGCCGCCATCGCGGCCGACAACTACGCCGTCGAAGGGCTGCCCGCGCGCCCGGGGCCGGCCTGCTGCGCGGCGCTGCCGCTGCACGAGCACTGCCTGTTCAAGCTGGGCGTGCACCTGGGCGAGCTGTGGCACCTCACGCCGCTGGCGCGCTGGCTGCGCGAGCACGCCCGCCACCGTTTCCTGCTGACGGCGCCGCCGCTGAACCTGCCCGGCGCCGTGGGTTCGCCCGTGACGCCGGTCGCCACGGTCTGAAACCCATCGCCTGCATCCGGGGCCGGAGCCCCGGACGCCGCCCGATCCGCATCCACAGCCGCCGGGCCACCGGCGGTCGCCATGTGCGGCCCGCCGCGCACGGAAAGAACACGCCATGCCTTTCATCATCGAGACCTTCGACAAGCCCGGCCACCAGCACGTGCGCCAGGCCACGCGCGCCGCGCACCTGGAGTTCCTGGACCGCCACAAGGCCTTGCTGCTGGCCTGCGGCGCCAAGCTGGACGACGACGGCCGTGACCTGGGCGGCGGCCTCTATGTGGTGGCGCTGGATTCGCGCGAGGAAGCCCAGCGCTTCATCGAATCCGACCCTTTCCATGCCGCCGGCCTGTTCGAGCGCGTGGTGCTCACGCGCTGGCGCAAGGCGTACGTCGACGGGCAGTGCCACCTGTGAGCCGGACGCTGCCGTGCGGCACCCCCTATTCCCCTGAAGGATTCCCCATGACGACTTCCACTGCTTCTTCCTCGCGCGAGCGCGTCCTCATCACCGGCGGCGGTGCCGGCATCGGTGCGGCCACGGCCGAGCGCTGCCGCGCCGACGGCTACGAGCCGGTCGTCATCGACCGCAGCGTGGACCACGTGCCCGGCGGCATCCAGGCGGACCTGTCCAACCCCGCGGAAACGGCGCGCGCGCTGCAGCAGGCGCTGGCCGGCGGCCCGATCACGCGCCTGGTCAACAACGTGGGCATCGTGGTGCCGGCCGAAGCGGCCGAGCAGACACTGGAGCAGTTCGACCTGGCCGTGGCGCTGAACCTGCGCTGCAGCCTGCAGTGCATGCAGGCACTGCTGCCGGGCATGCAGGCGGCGGGCTTCGGGCGCATCGTGAACATGTCCTCGCGCGCCGCGCTGGGCAAGGAGCTGCGTACCGCGTACTCGGCCACCAAGGCCGGCCTGATCGGCATGACGCGTGTCTGGGCGCTGGAGCTGGGCCGCCACGGCATCACGGCCAACGCCATCGGACCGGGCCCCATCCGCACCGAGCTGTTCGACCGCGCGAACCCGCCCGATGCGCCGCGCACGCAGGCCATCATCGATGCGGTGCCCGTGAAGCGCGTGGGCACGCCCGACGACGTGGCGCATGCGGTGTCGTACCTGCTCGACGAGCGCAGCGGCTTCGTCACGGGGCAGGTCTTGTACGTCTGCGGAGGCATGACGGTAGGGGTGGCCGGGGTCTGACGGCGGCCGTTCGTCCCCCAGCTCCACCTTCGTTTTCTCAGAAATCCACACAACACCAAAGAGACAACTCCCCATGTCGAAAATCACCGCTTTCTTCACCGAACTGATGCGGCGCTACCTGCCCGATCCGTTCGTCTTCGCGATCCTGCTCACGCTGCTGACCATGGCGCTCGCCTTCGGCGTGGAGAGCCGCCCGATCGATGCCGTGGTGCAGGACTGGGGCAAGGGCTTCTGGAGCCTGCTGGCCTTCACGACGCAGATGGCCGTGATCCTGGTGATGGGCTACGTGCTGGCGGCCGCGCCCATCGTGGACCGTTTCCTCGACCGCATCGCCGCGCGCGTGAGCACGCCGCGCCAGGCCATCATCGTCGCGACCCTCGTGGGCGGCGTGGGCAGCTACCTCAACTGGGGCTTCGGCCTGGTGATCGGCGGCATCATGGCGCGCAAGCTGGCGCTGAAGGTGAAGGGCGTGCACTATCCGCTGATCATCGCGGCCGCCTACACGGGCTTCACCATGTACAGCCTGGGCTTCTCGGCGACGATCCCCGTGCTCATCTCCACCAAGGGCCATGCCTTCGAGGGCACGATGGGCCTGATCCCGCTCACGCAGACGATCTTCTCCGCGCCCATCCTGCTCACCAGCCTGGCCGTGCTGGTCGCGCTGCCGCTGCTCAATGCCGCCATGCATCCCAGGCAGGGCGAGAAGGTGGTCGAGCTGGACCCGGCCACCGTGGCGGAGGCCAGGCCCGCCGCCAGCGCAGAGGGGCTGCTGGGCGACGAGAAGACGCTGGCCTGGCGCCTCAACAACAGCCGCATGCTGAGCCTGCTGATCGGCCTGTGCGGCATGGCGTACGTGGTCATGCACTTCGTGCGCGGCGGCAACCTCGACCTGAACATGATCAACTTCTTCATCCTGTTCCTCGGGGTGCTGCTGCTGGGCACGCCGATGAAGTACGTGGAGAAGGTCAACGAGGGCGTGAAGACGATCGGCGGGATCATCCTGCAGTTCCCGTTCTACGCCGGCATCATGGCGATCATGCACGGCTCGGGGCTGGTGGAATCGATCGCGCACGTGTTCGTGAACATCTCCACCGCGGCCACGCTGCCGCTCTGGGGCCTCGTCAGTTCCTTCGTGATCAACTTCTTCGCGCCCTCGGGCGGCGGCCACTGGGTGCTGCAGGGCCCGTTCATGATCAACGCGGCCACCACCCTCGGCGCGTCGCAGGCGCAGACGGCCATGTCGGTGATGCTGGGCAACGGCTGGAACGACCTCGTGCAGCCGTTCTGGATCCTGCCGGCGCTGGCGCTGTCCAAGCTCAAGCTGAAAGACATCATGGGCTACACGGTGGTTTCCATGCTGCTCGTGGGCGCCATCTACGCCGTGACCATGCTGGTCTGGCCGGACCTCTGATCGCTTCTCCCTTTTTGTTTTCGCCTCTTCCCTTTTTCTCAAGGAGCAACCCATGCTGTTCATGGCCGAAATGACCGTCCGCATCCCGTCCACGCTCGCCCCCGAAGTGGCCGACGAGATCAAGCGCAAGGAAAAGGAGTATTCGCAGCAGCTGCAGCGGGACGGCAAGTGGCGCCACCTGTGGCGCGTCGTCGGCGAATACGCCAACGTGAGCATCTTCGACGTGTCCGGCAACGACGAGCTGCACACGATCCTGAGCGGGCTGCCGCTGTTCCCGTACATGGAGATCAAAGTGACGCCGCTGGCCAACCACCCGTCGTCCATCGTGCAGGAGTGAGCGCACCCGGCACCCACCGCACCGCATCCCCATCCTTACAACGAAGAGATCCGAGGAAACGAACCATGACCATCGCCCACCAGACCTTCCGCCGCGGCCTGCTCGCCGCCGCTGCCGCCTGCGCCCTGCTGCCCGGCTTCGCCGCCGCCCAGGCGTTCCCGGGCAAGCCCATCACCATCATCGTGCCCTTCGCGGCCGGCGGCACCACCGACATCCTGGCGCGCATCATCGCCCAGGGCATGGGTGCCGAGCTGGGCCAGTCGGTGGTGGTGGACAACCGCGCCGGCGCGGGCGGCAACATCGGCGGCCAGGTGGCGGCACGCGCTCCGGCCGACGGCTACACGCTCTTCATGGGCACGGTGGGCACGCACGCCATCAATGCGGCGCTCTACAGGAAGATGCCCTTCGACCCGGTGAAGGACTTCGCGCCCCTCACGCGCGTGGCCAACGTGCCCAACCTGCTGGTCGCCAACCCCGCGCAGCCCTTCAAGACGGTGCAGGAGCTGATCGCCTATGCCAAGGCGAATCCGGGCAAGATCAACTTCGGCTCCTCGGGCAGCGGCAGCTCCATCCACCTGTCGGGCGAGTTGTTCAAGAGCATGGCCAAGGTGGACATGCAGCACGTGCCCTACAAGGGCAGCGCGCCGGCCGTGACGGACCTGCTGGGCAACCAGATCGCGATCATGTTCGACAACATGCCCTCGGCCATCCAGCACGTGCGCTCGGGCAAGCTGCGCGCCATCGCCGTCACCACCGCCAGGCGCTCGCCCGAACTGCCCGACGTGCCGACCATCGCCGAAGCCGGCGTGCCCGGCTACGAGGCCACCTCGTGGTTCGGCATGTTCGCGCCGGCCGCCACGCCCGCGCCCGTGGTCGCGCAGCTCAATGCCACCATCGTGAAGGTGCTCGCGCAACCCGACATCCGGAAGAAGCTCGCGGAGCAGGGGGCGGAGGCCGCCGGAGAGACGCCCGCGCAGTTCGCCGACTTCATCCAGAAGGAGAGCGTGAAGTGGGGCAAGGTAGTGAGGGAGTCCGGCGCCAGCGTCGATTGATGCGTTCTAAGGCTGCCAGACCGGCCGATAGGCCGGATCGAGGCGGCGATCGAGGAAGTAGGCAGCGCTGATGAACGCAAGGTGGCTGAGGGCCTGGGGAAAGTTGCCGAGCGGCAGGCCGCGAACGTCGATCTCCTCGGCGAACAGCCCCAGATGGTTGGCATAGGCCAGGCCCTTGGCCATGTGGATCCGTGCCTCATCGAGACGCCCGGCGCGGGCCAGGCACTCCGTGTACCAGAACGTGCACGTGGTGAACGCGCCCTCCTCGCCACCCAGGCCGTCATCGACGTTGTAGCGATAGACCAGCCCGTCGTCGCACAGCTGCTCGCCGATGGCGTCCAGCGTCCGGAGCCAGACGGGGTCGGTCGAAGAGACGAAGCGCACGAGCGGCATCATCAGCAGTGCCGCGTCGAGTTCCTTGCCGCCGCGTTCCTGCACGAAATAGCCGTGCTCGGGGTGGCGGAAGTTCGTCCATATGTCGGCGACGATCTCATCGCGGGCCTGCGCCCAGGCGACCAGCGGCGCGGGAAGGGAGCGTTTCTTGGCCAGGCGGATGGCGCGGTCGAGCGCAACCCAGCACATCACCCGGGAATGCAGGAAGTGGCGCGGTGCCGAGCGCATCTCCCAGATGCCCGCGTCCGGCTCGTTCCAGTGCTCGATCACGTGGTCGACGATGGCGCGGACGTGCTGCCAGCCCTGGTAATGGATGGGGTCCCCGTACTTGTTGGAGAGGTAGGCGCTGTCGAGCAGCTCGCCGAAGATGTCGAGCTGGATCTGCTCCTGCGCCGCGTTGCCGATGCGGACGGGCCGGCTGTCCGCATAGCCCGCCAGATGCGGCAGTTCCTGCTCCCGCGCCGTGGCCGATCCATCGAGCGCATACATGATCCGCAACGGATGGTCGCGCTCCGCTGCCACGACCCTTTCGCCCACCCAGTGGTTGAAGCGGTTGGCCTCCTCGGTGAAGCCGAGCCGCAGGAAGGCATAGACGGTGAACGAGGCATCGCGGATCCAGGTGGCGCGGTAGTCCCAGTTGCGTTCCCAGCCCTCGGCTTCCGGCAGCGAGAACGTCGCCGCGGCCGCGATGGAGCCATGGCGGGCCGACGTCAGCAGCTTCAGCGTCAGGGCCGAGCGCAGCACCTGTTCGCGCCAGCGCCCCGTGTAGGTCGAGAGGGCATGCCAGGAACGCCATGCGTGCGTGGTGGCTTCGATCTGCGCCAGGATCGCTGCCTCGTCCGGACAGGGCATCCCGGGGGCGCAGAGGAAGAACCACGCACTCTCGCCTCTGGACAGGGTGAAACGGGCCTGGGCACCGCCTTCCGCCACTTCGAGCGGGGCGGACGCGAAGAAGTCGAGCGCCGCGTCCCGGCCACCGAAGCGCACGCCGCCGTCGATGGCGACCACCTCAGGTATCTCGCGCGCGTAATCGAAGCGCGGCGCGCAGCGCACCGTGAATGCCACCGTACCGCTCGTCACCGTCAGGCGCCGGATGAGACCGCGCGCACCGTGGCCCGTGCGCTGGCGGGCTTCGGGCTGCGGCATCAGGTCGACCACCTCCGCGCTCCCGTTCGTGCCCATCCAGTGGGTCACCAGGACGTTGGTGTCCGGCACGTAGAGCTGGAGGTTGCGGGGTGCTGCCAGGTCGGGCTGGATCTCGAAGGCACCGCCCCGGCCCGGATCGAGCAGATCCGCGAAGACCGTGGGACTGTCGAGCGTGGGCCAGCACAGGTAGTCGATCGCGCCGTCGCGTGCGACCAGGGCCACCGTTTCGAGATCGCCGACGATGCCATGGTCCCCGATGGTCCGGAGCGCTTCAACCATCGAGGCCTACCTTGGTCGGGAAAATCATGCTGCTGCCGCTCGAAAGGTTACGAGCCATGCCGGGCAAACGCATCGCGGTGATCGCGAATGAAATCGTCGAACCGGCGCGCAGGCTGGCCGGTGAGGCGCTCGATTTCGAAGGTCGGATCGATGTCGTGGTGGCCGGCCACGACGTCCGCGAACTGCACGACCAGGCCCCTGGCCATCCAGGCGGAGTTGCCGGTCAGCCGCAGCATGGCACGGAACACGAACGTCGGCAGGTTCAGGTAGCGCACCTGGTGTCCGGTCACGTGCGACAGCCGCTTCGCCGCCTCGTGCGTGTCCAGCGTTTCCGGCCCGGTCAGGAAGTAGGTGGCCCCTGCGTGGCCCTCCTGGGTCAGAACGGCGGCGGCGACGCGGGCCACGTCACGGGTATCGACCCATGACACCGACCCGTCGCCCGTCACCTGGGGCAGAAAGCCCTTGGCGATCGGCTTCTTGAACCACAGGAAGTTCTGCATGAAGGCGGTGGGCTTCAGGAGGGTCCAGCCGATACCCGCGGCGCGCAGGTGGTGGTCGATGAGCGCGTGGGTGCGTGCCCACGGAACCGGCGTGCGCACATTGCCATCGGAGGCGGAAATCTTCACGACCCGGCCCACGCCCGCGCGCTTCGCGGCGTCGATGGCGCCCGTTTCCTGGGTGAACTGGTCGGGGTTGGGCGGCGTGATGAGGAACATCGTGTCGCAGCCCTGCATGGCCGCTGCGAGCGTCTCGGGCCTGTCGAAGTCGCCGAGCACGGCATCCATGCCCTGTTGCCTGAACCTGTCCACCTGTTCCTGCCTGCGCGCCATGGCGCGAAAAGGCGCTCCTGCCGCCTTCAGCAGCTTGCACAATTCACCGCCGATGCCGCCGGTGGCTCCACAAACCAGGATCATGTCAAGGGTTCCTTCCAAGTGGGAAAACGGGTGTGGCACCGGCTAGCCGAGCTGCTCCGAGATCACCTCCACCATCGCGTGGAGGGTGGCGATGGCGCCACGGATGCGGGCCGTGCCGATCCGCTCGGCGATGGCCTGATCGATCGGCGCCACGGCGCGCTCGGCGCGGGTCACGGCATCCAGGCCGGCGCGCGTCAGCACGACGAGCTTTGCGCGGCGGTGATGGGGATTGGGCTGGAACTCGACCAGCCCCTGCCCAGCCAGCAGATCGACGATGCGTTGCACCGCCTGGCGGGTCAGCCCCATGTTGCGCGCGATGGATGCGACGGCCAGCGGACCCGCCGAATACCGCAGGGCGGCAAGCACCTGCCACCAGGCGCTGGTCAGGCCCAGGTGGGCCACGAGTTCGTTGCCCGCATTCAGCAGGCGGCCGTTCGCCGCGAAGATCGCCAGCGCCAGTTCACGGACATCCATGTGGGGATCGGACATGCGCAGCATATTTCTACATTGACAATATGTTGTCAATAAGAACGGGAAGGTGCCGATGTAGGCCGGTGCCGCGATCCACTGCCGTGGAGTGCCGGGGGTAGTACAGGGGCAGCGCCGGAAATCACGCGCCCGCAGGCACGCCGTTCTTCGCGGCCACCAACTCGGCCACCATCGAGAGGGCGATCTCGGCCGGCGTCCGGCTGCCGATGAACAGGCCCGCGGGGCCGTGCAGGCGCTTCAGTTCGGAGTCCTGAAGCCCGAAGTGCGCCTGCAGCCGCTCGCGCCGCCGCGCGCTGTTGTTGCGCGAGCCGATGGCGCCGACGTAGAAGGCCCGGGAACGCAGGGCCTCGATCAGCGCCAGGTCGTCCAGCTTGGGGTCGTGGCTCAGGGCGAGCACGGCCGTGCGGTCGTCGTCCCGCAGCGCCAGGACCACGTCGTCGGGCATGTCGCGCGTGAAGGCGATGCGGCCCCGCGCCCACGCCGGGGCCTGCTCCAGGCGCGGGTCGCACAGCACGATGTCGAAGCCGACGTTCACCGCCATCTGGCACGCGTAATACGCGGTGTCGCCCGCGCCGATGACGACCAGGCGCGCGACCGGCGCGAAGCGTGTCACGAAGCGCTCCGCGTCCAGCAGCGGCGCCGCGCCGTGCGCGACATCGCGCAGCAGCACTTCGCCGCTGGCCAGGTGCAGCGCGCGCTCCACGCAGCGCCGCTGCGCACAGCCGTCCAGCAGTTCCTGCAGCCGGCTGCGTCCGTGCAGCGGCTCCATCACCAGTTCCACGGTGCCGCCGCAGGGCAGGCCGAAGCGGTGGGCCTCGTCGGCCGAGATGCCGTAGCGCAGGACATCGGGGAGCGCCGTGGCGCCCTCGGCCTGCGCCTGCGCGGTGGCCTGCCGCTGCACGCGGCGCACGAGATCGTCTTCGATGCAGCCGCCCGAGACGGAGCCCACCACCTCGCCGCGCGCATTCATCGCCATGAGCGACCCGGGAGGCCGCGGGGACGATCCCCAGGTGCGTGCGACGGTCACCAGCCACGCGCGCCCGCCGGCCTGCAGCCAGCCGTTCGCCGTGCGCAGCACGAGGCTGTCCAGGTCCGTCGCCTCCATGTCAGGCACTGCCGAGTGCGGACCGCACGGCGTCCGGGGTGAACGGCGCCCGGTAGAAGCGCCGCCCCGTGGCGTCGAACAGCGCATTGGCCAGCGCGGCAGGGCCCGGCACCGAGGCGGATTCGCCGGCGCCCATGGGCGGCTCGTCCTGCCGCGGCATGAGCACCACTTCGATCGGCGGCACGTCGCGGAAGCCGATGATGGGATAGCCGCCCCATTCGCGGCTGGCCACGCCCCGCTCGTCGAAGGCGACGCGTTCCAGCAGGCTGCGGCTCAGGGTCTGGATGACGTTGCCGTGGATCTGGTGGCGCACGCCGTCGGGGTTGACCATCATGCCCGTGTCCTGGCCGACGACGATGCGCCGCACGGCGATGCGGCCGCTCGCCGGATCGACCTCGATGTCCACGACCCAGGCGGCCCAGGCCGCGCCGAAGCCGGGAAACCGGCTGTGCACGTAGCGCGCATAGGCCACGCCGCGCCCGCGCAGCAGACCCTGGGCGCCGGGCCGGCCCCGGCTGCCCGGCTGCCCGCGCCGCCAGCCCGCATGGCGGGCCGTGGCGACGATCAGCTCGATGGCGCGCGGGTCGTCCAGGTGGCGGATGCGGTATTCCACCGGATCGGCGCCGGCCGCCTGGGCCAGCTCGTCGATCATGCAGTCGTGGGCGAAGGAATTGGGCAGGGCCGACACGCCGCGCAGCCACGAGGAGCGCACCAGCGGTGCCATGTCGTGGCAGGCGATGCGGCGGCTCGCATAGCGGTAGGGCGGCACGGCGGTGCGGTCGCCCATCTCCAGCGTGCGCGGCTGGCCCGGCACGCGGCCGGTGAGCAGCAGGGCCAGCAGGGGCGCGTCGTTGGAGGGGTAGCGCACGGCGAAGTCGCAGGCCAGCAGTTCTCCGCCCTGGCCGATGGCCGCGCGCACGTCCATGAGCTGGCCCGTGCCCTTGGGCTCCCACTGGTGCTCCTGCTCTCGCGTGAGCTGCACGCGCACCGGCGCGCCCACGGCCATGGACAGCAGGGCGGCATCCGCGCAGACATCGTCGGCGCAGTTGCGGCCATAGCAGCCCGCGGCCTCCAGGCGCACGATGTCGATGCGGTCCTCGCCCAGCCGCAGCAGCCGGTCCAGGTCGGTGCGCAGCATGTGCGGGTTCTGCGTGCCGGACCACACGGTGAGCCGCCCGCCCTGGAAGTCGGCGACGGCGCAGGAGGGGCCGATGGAGGCGTGCATCTGGTAGGGCCAGACGTAGCTGCGCTCCAGCACCGTGGCGGTGCGCGGGTCCGCGAAGGCGGCGTCCACGTCGCCCTCGTCCACCAGCGCGCGGCGCTGCGCCGGGTTCGCACGGATCGCGCCGGCCACGTCGCGCAGGTCGGGCGCGGGCGGCACGGGCCGCCATTGCACGCGCAGTGCGCGCAGGGCGGCGATGGCCTGTTCTTCGCGGTCGGCGACCACGCCGACGAAGTCGCCCTCGGTGACCACCTGCACGTTGCCGGGCAGATGCGCGACGGAGGCATGGTCCACGGCGACGAGGCAATGGCCGATGAAATCGCCGCCGTCGCGGCCGGGGTGCGGCGGGCGCACGACGCGGCCATGGCGCATGCCGGGTACGCGCACGTCGTGCACGAAGCTCAGCTCGCCGGTGGCCTTGGCGGGAATGTCCACGCGCGCAGCGCCGCGGCCCACCAGCCGGTATTCGCTCGCGGGCTTGAGCTTCACCGGCTGCTCGGGCGGCGCCAGCGGCAGGTGCAGGCGCTGTCCCTGCAGGTTCTGCAATAGTTGTCCGTAATGGAGCGTGCGCGCATCGCCGCCGTCGGCAAAGTAAACGACGCCATCCCGCGCCTGCAGGCGCCCGGCATCCACGCCCCATTGCGCGGCTGCGAGCGCCAGCAGTTGCTCGCGCGCTTGGGCCGCCGCACGGCGCAGCGGCACCGCGGAAATCTGGATGCTCGCGCTGGCGATGGTCGGCCCCTGGTTGGGCGATGCGGCCGTGTGGCCCAGCACCATCTCCAGCCGGGCCAAAGGCACTTCCAGTTCTTCGGCCACGATCTGCGCCAGCGCGGTGCGGATGCCCGTGCCCAGGTCCACGTGGCCATTGAAGGCCAGAGCGCGCCAGCCCGCTTCCGCACCGGGGTCGGCCAGCACCGCCACGAAGATTTCGGGCGTGGCCTGCACGTAGTCGGTACCCGAGCCGGGCTGCCCCGGCGCGGGCTTCGGGGGCGCCACGGGCTGGCGCACCACGAGCAGGGTGTCGGGGCGGTCCAGCAGCGGGGCGTGCAGGTCGTGGGGCCGGGGCAGGTTCATGGAGCGGCGTTATCTCAACGCGCGAGCGCGCCGGTATCGGCCAGGGCCTGGTCGAGGGGCATCACGGCCGCGTACTTCTGCGCCATGTCGAACAGGTTGGCCTCGTGGGGGCCAAGGGCGCGGTCGCCGCAGCAGTCGGCCACCACCAGGGGACGGAAGCCCGACTGCATGGCATCGACCACGCTGGCGCGCACGCAGCCGCTGGTCACGCAGCCGGCCACCAGCAGCGTCTGCACGCCGCGCTGGGCCAGCCAGGGCGCGAGCATGGTGCCGAAGAAGGCCGAGGGCGTGCTCTTGCGCACCACGTATTCGCCCGGGGCGGGGGCCAGCTCGGGCACGATGGCGCTGGCCGGGCTGTCTTCCTTCAGCGTCAGCATGCCGGGCACCTTCAGGCAGAAGATGTTGCTGTCCGCGTCGTCGTCCGAGAACACGATGCGGCTGTGCGCCACGGGCCAGCCGCGTTCGCGCGCATGGGCCAGCAGGCCGCGCGTGCGCTCGATCGCCGCGGGAATGTTGCCGCCGCCGAACACGGCCGGGTCGGCGAAGCCGTTCACGAAGTCGATGATGAGCAGGCCGAAGGGCGCCTTGAGCGGCAGCGGCGTGCCGAAGCCCTGGCGGGCGTAGGCGGAGATGTCGCCCTGCACGC
Source organism: Paracidovorax citrulli (assembly GCF_900100305.1). GTDB lineage: Bacteria > Pseudomonadota > Gammaproteobacteria > Burkholderiales > Burkholderiaceae_C > Paracidovorax > Paracidovorax citrulli. Next base: position 90,674 of record NZ_FNEY01000004.1, read on the forward strand.
CCCCGGCGGGGATGCTCTGGGCGCTGGTGGTGGGGTTCGTCATGCGATGTCCTTGCCTTGCCGGGATTTTCTGGCAGCGCGTGCCAGTCCTGCTTCGTCCTGCACCACGCCGTCGATCACCACGGGCGTGCCGTCCAGCGCCACCGTGCAGTGGCGCATCGGAATGTCGATGTGGCAGGCGGTGGTGCGGCTGCCGCCGGCCTCGTTGTTGGGGCCCATGGACCAGAGGAAGTTGCCCTCGAAGGCGCGCGCGTCCATGCCGATGTGGGTCTCCTTGTTGTAGTGCGCCAGCATCGACCAGTGGGCGCGCGGCTGCAGCCCCCAGCCGACGTGGGAGACGGCGTAGGCCTCCGGGTCCTCGTAGGAGGCCATGTACTCCTTGAGGATCTCGGCCTGCAGGCCGCCGCCGATGCGCGTCACGTAGCCCTGCTCAATCGTGAGTTCGATGGGATCGGTCACGTAGTCCTTCATGGGCAGCAGGATGTCGCCGCGGTCCAGCACCACGCGGCCGTGGCTCCGGCCCTCGTCGGGCCAGGTCAGCACGAAGCCGCTGGGCCAGTGGTCCCAGCGGCCGGGCTCGTCCACGAAGCCGTATTCGCAGATGGCGGGGAACTCGCCCAAGGCGCAGCGCAGGTCGGTGCCGGCCGCGGAGGTGATGTGCATCTGCTTGGCCGCCTCGATGCGCTTCGATGCGGCCTGCACGCGCGCGCGGTCGGCCTCCGTGGGCACCAGGCGGCACAGCACCTCGGGCGGCTCCACGGCCAGCAGGATCTTGGTGCCGGTCTGCAGGATCTCGTGCTGCTCGGGGGAGAACAGCAGGGTCATGAGGTCGAGCACCAGGTCGCTCGCCTTGAGCGCGGCGATGGCGGCCGGGTTGCCGGTCAGGGGCGTGGTGCCCAGGTAGGCCAGCGAATCGCGGCTGAGCGACTTCTCGGCGTTGACGGGCGGCAGGTCCAGCCGGTTGACGCGCGCGCCCAGGTCGCTGGAGGCCGCGATCGCGCAGCGCAGCGTCTGCGGATGCGTGTCGGCGCCCGTGAGCACGGTGACCGTCTGGCCGGGCTCGAGCCGGGACAGCGTGAGCACCTGCTTCCAGGCGTGGATCAGATCGTTGTCGCTGACGGACATGCGGGGCTCCTTGGCGGTGTGGTGGCGGAGAGGGTGCGACAGGCGGGCATTCAGTCGACCTTGGTCCCGAGGAAGTCGCCGAGCGCTGCGTAGAAACCGGCCTCGTTGTCCCACGGGATCATGTGCCCGGCGCCGGGCACGCGCACGTGCCGCGTCTGGGGCGCGAGGCCCTGCCACTCGGCCACGTCCGCGTCGCGCACCACGTCGCCGCGCTCGGCGGTGACGAGCAGCAGCGGCTGCGGAATGCGGGGCAGGTCGGCGTGGATGTCGTCGCGGCCGAAGTCCTCGAAGCTCTGCACGATCGCGGGCTCGTAGCAGGTGTGCAGCCATTGCGCGCGCAGTCGGCGCTGCTCTTCGGTCCAGGTGGGGCAGAAGGCGCGCATGGCCTCGGCATCCATGCCCTGCGTGGCCTGGCGGATCGAATCCACGTACCAGGGCAGGGCGGCCGGGTAGGCGCGGCGGCCGGGGCCGGAGACGGGCGGATCGACGATGACCAGGCGCGTGAGCCCGGCCGGCTGGCCGCGGGCCGCGCGCACGGCGATGCGCCCGCCCATGGAGTGGCCGACCAGGGCCCAGCGCTGCAGGCCCAGGGCCTGCGCCAGCGCGATCACGTCGGCAGCCTGGGCGTCGAGGCCGTAGTCCAGGCCCGGGCCGGAAGACGACAGCCCGCGCCCGCGCACGTCCAGCACGTAGGTGTCGAACCGGCGGCCCAGGTGCTCGGCGACGAAGCCCCAGGTCACGGCCGGGCTGGTGATGCCGGGGACCAGGATGACGGCATCGCGCCCCGCGCGCTCGCCCTCGGCGCCGCCATAGCGCAGGTAGTGCTGGCGGATGCCGTTGGCGTGGACGTGGCCGCCGTAGCGGAAGGTGCTGGAGTGGTCGCTCATGGAATGTTCCTCAGGCCTTGGCCGCCGTGTCGTACGGATAGGCGCCCGACAGCAGCGCGCCCGCGCCCGGCACCACCGGGTCCAGGCCCAGTTCCTTGAGGATGGCATAGGTGGTGGCGATGGAGGCCGTGAGCACGGGCTTGCCCGTGGCCGCCTCCACCTGGGCCACCGCCGGCAGCGAGGGCATCTGCACGCAGGCCGACAGCACGATCACGTCGGCATCGGCGTAATCCATGCCGGCGACGATGCCGGGCAGCTTCGCGGGGTCGTGGCGGCCCACCTCGAGGTTGTCGGGAATCTCCAGCGCGCGCCAGTCCACGATCTCGAAGCCCTCGGCGGCGATGTAGTCCATGACCAGCTGGGTGAGCGGAACCATGTAGGGCGCGACCAGGGCGATCTTCTTCGCACCCATCACTTTCAGCGCCTCGACCAGCGCGCCCGCGCTGGTGATCACCGGGGCCGTGGCGCCGTTGCTCGCCGTGCGTTCGGTCAGGCGCTGCTGCGACACGCGGTGGTAGCCCTTGCCCATCGCCATGATGGCCACGAGGCAGGCATAGCCCAGCACGTCCACCCGCGCATCGCTGAGCTCCAGCGCGCAGCGGTCGCTCTCGGCATCCATGGCGGCCAGCTCTTCCTTCTGGACCTTCTTCATGCGCATGCGGCTGGAGTGGAAGGTGAAACGGTCCTGCGGGCGCAGCGTGGAGTGGGCCTGCAGCATGGCCGGCACCTCGGTCTCCATCGTGGTGTTGGAGCTGGGGACGATCTGGCCGATGCGGTATGTCTGGGTCATGGCGTGCCTTGTTCGCGCGATGCGCGTTTGATGAAGATCAGATGGGTGTGTACGCTTCATTTTTGCAAAACCCGTGCCTTCTGGCAAACGGCAATTTCATCGGGGTTTGCACCTATGTTGTGCGTGAAACGCACCAAAAACTGTACGAAGCGACTTATCCTTCTGCACCGTGGTGCGCTTGATGTTGCTCAATGAATCAAGTGCATACACCTAAATTGGGTGAATTTCTTGCATGGCATGGATAGTGCTTTTCACCCTGGAAAGAGCCTGCCGCAGCGGCGGCCGCCCGTCCGACTTCCCACATTCCCGCTAGGAGAAAAACCGTGTCCCAATCCCCCCGTATCGCCGTCGTCGGCGCCGGCCTGGGCGGCGCCGCTGCCGCCAAGCTGCTGCTGCAGGAGGGCTTCGATGTCCGCGTCTATGAGCAGGCGCCCAGCTTTTCGCGCCTGGGGGCCGGCATCCACGTCGGGCCCAACGTGATGAAGATCCTGCGCCGCATCGGCATCGAGGATGCGCTCAACGCCCAGGGCTCGCACCCCGACTACTGGTACAGCCGCCACTGGCAGACCGGCGACGTGCTGGCGCAGATCCCGCTGGGCGACTACGCCGTGAAGGAGTACGGCGCCAGCTACCTGACCGTGCACCGCGGCGATTTCCACGCGCTGCTGATCGATGCGCTGCCGGGCAGCGTGATGGCCTACGGCAAGTTCCTGACGAAGGTCGAGGACCGCGGCCACGTGGTGGTCATGCATTTCGCCGACGGCACGACCGAGGAGGCCGACATCGTCATCGGTGCCGACGGCGTGAACTCCCGCATCCGCGAGGAACTGCTCGGCCCCGAGCTGCCCAAGTACGCGGGCTACCTGGCCCACCGCGCCGTGTTCCCCACGCCCGAGGTCCAGGCCGGCATGCTGCCTTTCGACGCCTGCGTGAAGTGGTGGAGCGACGACCGCCACATGATGACCTACTTCGTCACCGGCAAACAGGACGAGCTCTACTACGTGACCGGCGTGCCCGTCGAGCACTGGGACCTGAACGACCGCTGGCTGCCGAGCAGCAAGGATGAGATGCGCGAGGCCTTCTCGGGCTGGCACCCCACGGTGCAGGCGCTGATCGACGCCACGGTGGAGGTGACCAAGTGGTCGCTGCTGGAGCGCGACCCGCTGCCGCTGTGGAGCCGCGGCCGCCTCGTGCTGCTGGGCGACGCCTGCCACCCGATGAAGCCGCACATGGCGCAGGGCGCCGCGATGGCCATCGAGGACGGCGCCATGCTGGCGCGCTGCCTGAAGGAGGTCGGCGCGCACAACCACGAACTCGCCTTCGCGCTGTACGAGGCCAACCGCGCCGAGCGCGCGAGCAAGGTGCAGCGCATCTCGCACGACAACACCTGGCTGCGCACGAACGAAGACCCGTCCTGGTGCTTCGGCTACGACGTGTTCAGTATCCCCCTGGTGGAACCGAAGGTCGCCGCCGCGGCCTGATACTTCCCTGCCGCAGCCGACAACGCATCCCATGGGAAATCCCCTCCAATCCAGCAGCCCGGCCCCCGGCCTCCGGCTGCGGGTCAACGGCCGCGCCTGCGACGTGCCCGCCGCACCCGGCACGGCACTGCTGCACGTGCTGCGCAATGACCTGGAGCTGAATGGCCCGAAGTACGGCTGCGGGCTGGGCGAGTGCGGTGCCTGCACGGTGCTGATCGACGGCGTGGCCGCGCGCTCCTGCGTGATCCCCGTGCAGGCCGCCGTGGGCCGCGAGGTGACCACGCTCGAAGGGCTCGGCTCGCGCGCATGCCCTGGCCCCACCCAGCAGGCCTTCATCGACTGCCAGGCGGCCCAGTGCGGCTATTGCCTGAACGGCATGGTCATGACCGTCGAGGCCCTGCTGCGCCGCAATCCGCACCCGTCGGAGCAGGAGGTTCGCAACGAACTGCACCACAACCTCTGCCGCTGCGGCACGCATGTGGAAATCCTGCAGGCCGCGCTGCGCGCCGCGCAACTGCGTGCGGGCGGCGCGGGCGCGGATGGCTTGCCGACCGAAGCGGAAGTGCGCCCATGAACCTGCCGGACCGTTCCATCACGCCTCTTGCGACCGAGGTTCCCGGCGCGCCCGCGGATCTGCTGCACGGGCTGGCCGTGCGGCCCGGCCGCATGGGCTGGGACGGGCTGCGCTACCAGGGCGACGCACTGGCCGATGCCCGGCTGGACGATGCGCGCGCCATGGCCGGCGTCGTGGCCACGGTGCGCATCGGGAATTTCCTGGGCGTGGTCGCCATGGCACCGGTGCATGCGCAGCAGGCAGCGGTGGCCCTGGCGCCGGTCTGGCGCGGGATGGATGCCGGTGCGAGCACACCGCTGCCCGAAGCCCCGGCGGGCGATGCGTTCGTCTGGCGACCGCCCCGCACCGATGCGCCTGCCGGCGCGCGTGCCGTCGCCTGGTGCATGGAGGGCCATGCCAGCCTGTGGCTGCCCGCCTGCGCACCGGATATACAGGCCCTGGTCGCTGGTGAAATCGCGGCGCTGCTGCAGCTGCCCGTGCAGGCTGTGCGCCTGTTCGTGCTGGACGGCGCCGCGCCGCACGCGCTGGCGTTGATGGACGCGGCGGCCGACGCGGCGCTGCTGTCCCGGGCCGTGGCCCGGCCCGTCAGCGTGGCGTGCGCGGCGGGCGTCGAGCCGTCCGCGCTGGCGCTGCAGCCAGCAGCTCTGCCCTCCATGGACACCGTCGCCGGCACCGCGTTGCGTCCGGCCGAAGGTGCTGCGCAAGCGCCAGCCCCTTTTGTTCTTTCCTCGCCTCTGCCCTGGGCCGTGCGGCCCAGTTGCGCACGCTTGCTGAGCCATTCCGATGCGGCCCGCGCAGCGGCCCTGCCCAGCGTGCAGGACGCCGGCACCGTCCAGGGCGGACGCCCTGCGCGCGGCCTCTCTCAGGCCGGGGTGGACGATCTCAATGCCGCCCAGGTGTTCGCCAGCGAAAGCCTGTGGCACGAACAGGCCCTGGAGCAGGGGCAGGATCCGCTGGACTGGCGCCTGCGGCACCTGCCCGAAGGCCCGGCGCGCGACCTGGCCACGCGCGTGGCGCGGAGCGCGCCGTGGCCGGGCGCCGGACGGGAATCCGACGGCCGCCTGCACGGCCGGGGCTTCGCGACCGCCTGCATGCAGACCCTCGACCCCGAAGGGCGGGACAGCGTGGTCTGGAGCGCCTGGGTCGCCGAGGTGGCCGTGCATCCGCAGACCGGCGAGATCGAAGTCACCCGCGTGGTCGCGGGCCACGACAGCCAGCACCTGCGGGAAGCGCAGGGCGCCGGCGTGCATACGCAGATCGTGGAGCAGGACGCGCACTGGCTGGCCGGCGCGCGCCGGCTGCTGGGCGCGCCGCCCGCCTTCGATGGCTGGCGCAGCCCTGCAGGCGCAGCCCCCACCGATGCGCCGACGTTACGCGGTGCGCTCGCGGCCGACGCTGCGGGCGACGGCACGGTCGTCCGCCATGGCCAGCTGGACCTGGACGGCGTGGCCACCCTGCCCGCCGCCGCCGCGATCGCCAATGCCATCCGCCATGCCACGGGTGTGCGCCTGCGCGAAGTGCCCTTCCAGACCGAGCCGCTGCGCCTCGCGCTGGCCGGCGAGGCAGGTGCGGGCGCACAATCCCCGCGCAGCACGCTGCGCCGCGGCCTGGGCTGGATTGCGGCCGGTGCCGCGGGCATCGCGGGCCTGGCCGCCATGGCGTGGCCGATGAAGCCGGCGTTGCCGCTCACCGACGGGCCCGATGCATCGCTCTACTCGCAGCAGGCCATCGAGCGCGGCCGCCTGGTCGCGGCGGCCGGCGACTGCGTCGTCTGCCACACCGCGCCGGGTGGCGCCCCGAACGCGGGCGGCCTGGGCCTGGAGACGCCGTTCGGCACCATCTACTCGACCAACATCACGCCCGACGAAGAAACCGGCATCGGCCGCTGGTCCTACGCGGCCTTCGAGCGCGCCATGCGCCAGGGCATCCACCAGGACGGCCGACAGCTCTATCCGGCCTTCCCGTACACGGCCTTCGCCAAACTCAGCGACGGCGACCTGCAGGCGCTCTACGGCTACCTGATGTCCCGGCCTGCCGTGCAGGCCCGGCCGCCCGAAACGCGGCTGCCTTTTCCCTACAGCCTGCGCCCGGCCATGGCCGGCTGGAACCTGCTGTTCCACGATGCCACGCCCTTCCGCGCCGATCCGGCCCGCAGCGCCGAATGGAACCGGGGCGCCTACCTGGTGGAAGGCGCGGGCCACTGCGCGGCCTGCCACTCGCCGCGCAACGCGCTGGGCGCCGAGAAGGGCGGCATCCATTACCTCGGCGGCGGCGAGGCCGAGGGCTGGAGCGCACCCGCCCTCGACCGGTTGGCCGACGGCCCCCGGCCCTGGAGCCGCGAGTCGCTCTACCAGTACCTGCGCGCGGGGTTCTCCGCGCGCCACGGCGTGGCCGCCGGCCCCATGGCTCCCGTGATCCACGGTCTGGCCGAACTGCCCGATACCGATGTGCGCGCCATCGCCACCTACCTGCTGGAGCTGCCCGGCCGGGCGCCGCAGGCCGCCCCGGCCCCGGAGCCCGCGCCAGTCGCCGTACCGGCGGCGGCCGCAGCGGTGCCGGTGCCCGCGCGCACCCTGGACCGCCACGCCAACGGCGAGCGCATCTACCAGAACGCCTGCGCCGTCTGCCACGAGGCCGGCAGCGGCCCGACCCTCTTCGGCGCCAAGCCGCAGCTGGCGCTCAACACCAACCTGCATGCCGCCACGCCGGACAACCTGGTCCAGGTCATCCTCCACGGCATACAGCAACCCGCCAACGACGCACTGGGCTACATGCCGGGCTTCGGCGACAGCCTGGACGACCGGCAGATCACCGACCTGCTCGGCTACCTGCGCGCCCGGTTCGCACCGGAGGAAAAAGCGTGGCCGCACGACACGGACACGGTCCGCCGGCTGCGTGCCACGGCGCACGCGGGCGCGCCATGACCGCATGACCCGGTGAGCGCGTGCCGCGGTACGCGGGGCCGCGGACAAGAAGAGGAAAGCGGGAGGAAGGTTTTTCGCGATCGGCCCCTTCGGGTGGCGCCGGAGGGTTCGATCGCGCCAGGGGTTTCTGTCATGGCGCGTGCCGGCACGGCGGCGCGACCTGGCGGAAGGGGCACATCAACAGCTAGCGGTGACGACCACAGGAGTTCCCATGTCATCTTCATTCGTTTCGGTGGAAAAAGGCATCCAGACAGCGGGTGTCGGCCGGTTCCAGTACCGGCTCTTCGTGATCTTCGGCCTGGTCTGGCTGGCCGACGCCATGCAGGTGCTGTCCATCGGCTTCAGCGCGCCGTCCATCGCCAAGACCTTCGGCAAGACGGTGCCCGAGGCGCTGCAGACCGGCACCTTCTTCTTCATCGGCATGCTGATCGGCGCCTTCGTCTTCGGCCGCCTGGCCGACCGCATCGGGCGCCGCCCGGTGCTCATGATGGCGGTGGTCATCGATGCCTGCGCGGGCGTGGCGTCGGCCTTCGCGCCCGAATTCGCCTGGCTGCTGGTGCTGCGCTTCATCACCGGCATCGGCGTGGGCGGCACGCTGCCCGTGGACTACACCATGATGGCCGAGTTCCTGCCCAGCGACCGCCGCGGGCGCTGGTTGGTGCTGCTGGAGTCGTTCTGGGCCGTGGGCACCATCTTCCTGGCCATCCTGGCCCTGGTGGCCGTCTCCTGGGGCAACGACGCCTGGCGCGTGATCTTCTTCGTGACCGGCATTCCGGCACTCGTGGGCGTGGTGCTGCGGTTCTACATTCCCGAATCCCCCATGTACCTCAACCGCAGCGGCAAGTCCGAGCAGGCGCGCCAGGTGCTCGAGCGCGTGGCCAAGGTCAACGGCAACACCACCCCCATCCCGCCGCTGCAGCCCGAGAAGCAGGAGCGCAAGTCGCTGTTCGCGCTGTTCTCGGCCGAGCTGCGCCGCCGCAGCCTGGCGCTGTTCCTGGCCTGGGCACTGATCTCCATCGCCTACTACGGCGTCTTCGTCTATCTGCCGGTGAAGCTCAGCAGCGAAGGCTTCGCATTCATGCGCGGCCAGGTCTTCCTGGTGGTTCTGGCCCTGGTGCAATTGCCCGGCTTCGCGCTCTCGGCCTACGGCGTGGAGCGCTGGGGTCGCAAGCCCACGCTGATCGGCTTCCTGCTGCTGAGTGCCGTGGGCTGCATGCTCTACAGCCTGGGCTCGTCGCCGTTCGTGGTGATCGGCTCCACCCTGCTCATGAGCTTCTCGCTGCTGGGCACCTGGGGCGCGCTCTACGCCTTCACCCCCGAGGTCTATCCCACCGACCTGCGCGCCAGCGGCATGGGCATGGCGGGCGCCGTCGCGCGCTTCGGCGGCCTGTTCGCCCCGGCCATCATCGCGCCCATCATGGCCACGCACTTCACGCTGGCCCTGGCCGTGCTGTCCGCCATGCTCGCGGGGGGCGCGCTGTCGATCTGGGCGGTGGACGTGGAATCGCGCAACCGCGCGCTCGACTGATGTCGGCCCTGGTACCTGCCGGCGGGGCGGATGCAGCCCTGCGCGAGGACGAATACCTCATCACGCGGACCGACATCGAGGGCCGCATGGTGTACGTGAACGCGGCCTTCGCCGAGCGCAGCGGCTACGAATCCGGGGAGCTGCTCGGGCAGCCCGCCAGCATGATGTACGCGCCCGACACGCCGCCCGAGTTGAGCGCCGACCTGTGGCGCACCGTCAAGGCCCACGGTGCCTGGACCGGCGTGATGCGCCACCGCTGCAAGGACGGCAGCTGCTTCTGGGCGCAGGCCACGATCACGCGCACGATGCAGGACGGCCGGCACGTGGGCCATACCACCGTGCGCACCCGGGCCGGCGAGCAGGAAGTGGCGCGGATGCGCCGCTTCAACGCCGCCCGGCAGCGCGGGGCGGTCGCGCTCCACACGCTGCGCGAAGGGCGGCTCGCCCTGCGCGGCATCGGCGGACTGCTGCGCCTCGTGGCGGCGCCCACCCTCGCGTCGCGATTGGCGCTCGCCCAGGCGGCCAATGCCGTGGTGGTCTGCCTGGCCGCGGCGCAGTGGCTCGGCGCCCGGGATGCCGTGCCCCCCGCCGCCATCGCGATCTGCGTGGTGTCGCTGGCCCTCGGCGCCGCCCTGGAGATGGCCCGGCGGCGCATCCGACGACCCGTGGGCCGCCTGCTGGCACACGCGCGCGGCATCGGCGCGGGCGACCTCACGTGGCCGGCGGCGCCGGACACGGGCGCGGACGACGAGGTGGCACGCCTCGGCGCCAGCATGGACGTCATGCAGAAAAGCCTGGCCAGCCTGGTGCGCGACCTGCGCGAGGGCGTGAGGACGGTCGATGGCGCGGCCAGCGAAATCTCCGACGCCAACATGGACCTGGCGGCGCGCACGGAACAGACCGCTTCCGCCATCGAGCAGGCGGTGGGGCGCATGCACGACCTGAGCGACGCGGTGCACCGCAATGCCACCCATGCGGACCGGACGCACCGGCTGGCCGCCTCGTCCCGCGACGCCGCCGAACAGGGGCGCGAGCTGGTGCGGCAGGTGATCGACGGCATGGGCGACATTGCACGCAGCACCGCGGGCATTTCCGACATCTCCTCGATGATCGAGGGCATCGCCTTCCAGACCAACATCCTCGCGCTCAACGCGGCCGTCGAGGCGGCGCGCGCGGGCACCCACGGCCGCGGGTTCGCGGTGGTGGCCGCCGAAGTGCGCAGCCTCGCCCAGCGCAGCTCGGAAGCGGTCCGGCAGATCAGCCAGTTGCTGGACGTCTCCCGGGGCCATGTCGCCAGCGGGGAGCGGCTGGCCCAGGCCGCGGGCGGCAGCATCGACGAGATCGTGCGCCTCGCCTCCCAGGTGCTGGCCACCGTGGGCGAGATGTCCCAGGCCTCCCAAAGCCAGCACGAGGAGATCACGCGCATCAACGGCGTCATCGGGCGGATCGACGATGCCGTCCGGCAGAACTCCGCCATGGTGGAACAGGCGGCTGCCGCCGCGGCTTCCCTGGCGGACCAGAGCCGCAGGCTCGACCACTCCGTCTCGCTGTTCAGGACCGGTGCCGCCCATTAAGGCTTGCAGCGCGCGCTACCTACAATTCGCGCATGCCAGACAAGACCGCGACCGAGGATGAGGAATATGTGTTCTCCGAACAGGTGGGGCACCTGCTGCGCCGCGTCTATCAGCGGCACACGGCGCTGTTCCAGCAGTACATCCCGGACTCCCAGCTGACGGCCGCCCAGTTCGTGGTGCTGTGCTCCCTCCATGACCAGGGCAGCAGTTCCCTGGCCGAGGTGGTGAAGGCCACCGTCATCGACCAGGCCACGATCCGCGGCGTGGTGGACCGGCTGAAGCAGCGCGGCCTGATCAGCGTGGACCACGACCGCGTGGACCGGCGCAAGGTGGTGATCGAACTCACCGACGAGGGCCGCGACCTCGTGCGCACCATGCAGCCGTTCGCGCGCAGGATCACCCAGAGCACCTATGGCAAGCTCAATCCCGCGGAACGGCTGGCGCTGGATTTCCTGCTGCGCAAGATGCTGGAAAGCAGCGAGGACGAATAGTCCGGATCACCCCATCCGCCGCAGTGCGTTGTCGCGGCGCACCAAGGCGTGCCAGAGCGCGGCGGCGATGTGCAGGCCGATCACCCAGTAGAAGGCGGTGCCGAGCCATTCGTGCGCGGCCTCCAGGGTGCGGGAGAGTTCCTTGTCGACCCAGGCGGCGGGCCAGGGGATGGCGGCGGACGTGAACGGCAGGCCGATGCCGCGGCCACCCACGAGGCGGCAGGCCATGCCCAGCAGCGGCTGCGCCACGAGAAACGCATAGAGCAGCGCATGCCCCAGGTGCGCGCCGATGCGCAGCAGCGCCGGCAGCGGTGGCGCGATCGGCGGCTGCGGCGATCGCCAGCGCGCGACCAGCCGCGGCGCCACGAGCAGCAGCACCAGCATGCCGAGCAGGAAATGCGACTCCACCATCAGCAGCCGCGCATCGCTGCCGCGTTCGAACGCCTGCCGCAGATTGATCGTGGCGTAGGCGAGCGCGACGAGCACGAACATCACCCAGTGCAGGATGCGCAGGGTCGCTGAATACTTCCGGGCTGGCGTCATCGGGGGCCTCTCCAGGGCGTTCCCGCAGGCCGGTCCCGCGGGTGGCACAGTGTGCCACGGCGTGGAATCCGCCGGAACGGCCGCACGGCGCCGGCGTGCTCAGCCCTGCAGCACCTTCGCGGCGAGCCCCAGGGCGCAACCCGCGACACCCGCCATGCCCAACCGGCCCGCCCAGCGCCGGCTGCCGTGCGGCCACTGGTTCATGGCGAGCGTGAAGCCCCAGCCCGTCACCATCCACGATGCCGGAACGAGAGCCGTGGCCGCCGCGGGGCCGAACGCCGCCACGGTGGCCGCGACCTGCAGTGCCAGCGTGAGCACCAGCATCACCACGGTGCCGCGCCGCGTCGTGGCGCTGGCCGCGCCGTCGCCCCAGGCCCGCGTCGGCACGGCGCGGGCCCAGGCATGGAGGCCTGCCAGCGAGGCCAGCATGGCGCAGCCGGTCAGCCATGCATTCATCCGGCGCCCTCCAGGGCATGGGCATCGGGCTGCCCGCGCTGCCGCGCCGCGTGCAGCGCATGCACGGCGGCCAGCGCGCACAGGGCCGCGGCCACCCACCAGTGCGCCAGCCCGGCCCGCGCCGCGAGCGCGGCGTAGCACAGCGCCGCCAGCATCCACAGCGCCGCGCCGGTGCGCGGCAGCCAGGAGCGGACAGTGGCCGCCGGCAGCACGACGAAGCAGGCCAGCAGGAGCCCCAGCATGCCCGCGGGCCGCGCCGGCCCGGGCGCCGCCAGATGGGCGACGCGGAAGCACTCCAGCGCGAGCGTGCCCGCGAGCCAGAAGGGCCAGTGGGCTGCCGCGGCGCGCAGGCGGCGGCGCCGAGACCTCGCCCCCGGGTGCGGATGGTTCGCCGACCGTGCGTGCGCCGCTGCCCGCGCGGGGCGCGCGGCCTGCACCCGCCCGGGCCCGATGGCCATCGCCACGCCGGCGCAGCCCAGGCCCAGCGCGAGCAGGCCGGCGAACACCGCCGGGCCCATCGGCGCGCCGAGCGCCCAGCCCGTGGCTCCCGCGATCGCGAGCAGCAGCCCCGCCGCCGCGAGTGCCGTGCGCCACAGCCGGGCCGTGCCGCGCGCCAGCGCGGCCAGCAGTGCCGAGGCCAGGATCCACCCGCCGATCAGCGTCCAGTCCGCCCAGGGCGGGCGGTGCGCGAGCGGCTCCAGGCCCGCGGGCGGCAGCAGGTGCAGCAGCAGCGCCGCCGCCAGGGCGGCGGGCACGGTGGCGTGCAGGGCGAGGTAGAACCGGAGCATCACGCGTGGGGTGGGGCGGGCATGCGCTGGCGCCGGCCGTCCAGCCAGATCAGCGTGCCCGTGATCGACAGGAACGCGGGCGTGAGGCCCAGCAGGAAATAGAGGCATTTCAGCGGCAGCCCGCCGAAATCGCCGAAGTGCAGCGGCTCCATGAGCGCGTTCACCATCGACCAGAACCCCGCGGTGCGCGGATCGTGCACCTGCCGGATGCGGCCGCCGGCCCCCTCGAAATCCACGTGCGCGGTGCTGGCCAGATGCCCCTGCAGGTTGCCGGTGAAGCGGACCTGCCCCTCCGGTGTGCCCCATTGCCGCAGCGACAGCGTGGTGGCCTCGAAGCCCGGCAGCGCCTGCCGGGCGGCGGCATGCAGTGCGTCCAGCGACGGCATGGGAACTGCTGGAACCAGGGCCGCGCGGGCGGGTGCCGGTGCCGGCGCCATGGCCACGCGTGCCGGGGCAGGGCCGGTGGCGATGTAGCGCCAGCCCTGCTCGAACAGCGGCGCCAGTCCCAGCCACGCGCCCGTACCAGCGATCAGGATATGGAAGCCCAGGCCCCAGATGCCCGCGGACTTGTGCAGGTCCGACGTCACCACGCGCAGGCTGCGGCCCCAGCGCTGGGTGAACAGCTCCGCGAGGATCTTGCGGTGGATGACGATGCCGGTCGCGATCAGCACCAGCATCGCCACGCCGAGGAAGCCGACGATCCAGCGCGGCCCGAAGAACAGGAACACGTGCAGCATGCGCAGGGTCTGGCCTAGCTGGCTGTTCACCGGGCCCACCACCGCGCCGGTGTCGGCGCGCAGGGCCACCTTGGTGCGCTGGGCCCCCGGCGCGCCGGGCGTGCGCAGAAACGCGAAGTACGCCGGGCGGTCCGCGTCCGGCAATTGGATCGTCTCGGCCGTGGCCTCCGGGTAGCGGGCCCGCAGGTGCGAGAGCACCGTGTCGAGCGGCGCGGGCTGCGCCGCGCGCGGCAATTGGGCGAGCGACGGATTGGCCCAGAGGTCGATCTCGTTCTTGAACACCACCACCGCGCCCGAGAAGCACACGACGAACAGCAGCAGGCCCGTGACGATGCCCGCCCACGCGTGGAGCGTGAGCAGGCGGTGCATCGTGCGCTGGCTGGTCATGGGCGTGCCGGCTGGCCGTGCGGCGGGAGGGCGCCGCGCAGGGCGGGAGCGTCAGGCGTCAGAAGAAGTACGTCAGGCCTACGCTGAAGTTGCGCGGCAGCGAGGGCGAGACGACGTTGGCGTTGATCGCGCCGTCGTAGTAGGCCCGGTCGAACACGTTCTTCACGCCGGCCGTGATGCGGTAGCTGGGCCCGGTGTAGCCGACGGACAAATCCACCACCGTGTAGGCGGGCAGGGAGAACGGATAGGAGCCGACCTGCCGGGTCACGTGGCGGGCGCCCGCGCCCAGCGTGAGCTGCGGCATCTGCGGCAGCTGGTAGGTGGCCCACAGGGCGAACGTGCTGCGCGGCGTCAGGTTGAGCGGCTTGCCGACGATGGCGGCATTGTTGTCGCGCGTGACCTCCGAGTCGGTGTAGGTGTAGGCGCCCGTGAGCTTCCAGTGGCGCTGCAGCTCGGCGCCCACTTCCAGCTCCAGCCCGCGCGCGCGCTGCGTTCCGGTCTGCACCTGGAACGTGGCGTTCACCGGGTCGGCGGTGGTGACGTTGCTGCGCTTCAGGTCGAACAGGGCCAGCGAACCGGTGACGCTGCGGTCGGGAGCTTCGTACTTCAGGCCGGTTTCCCACTGCTTGCCGGTTTCGGGAACGAACGGCGCGCCCGAGAAGCTGGTGCCCGACACGGGCAGGAACGATTCGCCGTAGCTCGCGTAGGCGGCCCAGCCGGGCACGAACTCGTACACCACGCCGGCGGACAGCGTGGTGGCGGAGTCCTTCTGCCGTGTCTTCTCCCGCGCGATGCGGTCATCGATGGTGTTGGTGGACCAGTCGCGGCGCAGGCCGGCCAGGACGGTCCACTGCGGCGTGAGCCTGATCTGGTCCTGCGCGTAGAGACCCGCCACGGTGAGCCGCTCCGGCGCGTCGATCGTCAGCCCCGCGGGGCAGCGCGCCGCCACGCCGTACACCGGGTTGAACAGGTCCATCGGCGCGATGCTGCAGGTGCGGCGGCCCAGCCAGCTCTTGCCGGTGCGCGCGTCCAGCCCGGCCACCAGCTGGTGCTGCACGCCGAGGGCCGCGAACTTCGCCAGCACCGAGGTGTCGGTGGCCAGCATCTCGTCGTCCATGTACTGGCGCGTGGCGGTGCGGTTCTGCAGGCGCTGGTTCGATTGCAGCGTGGAGTTGGCGACGAGGTTGCCGGTGCCGCCCTCGGTCTCGTAGCGCACGTTCTGGCGCAGCGTGAGCGCGGGCGAGAAGCGGTGCTCCAGCGCGTAGCCCAGCGACTTGGTCTCGATGTCGTATCCGCCGAAGCTGGGGTCGCCCGTGTAGAGCGTGCGCCGCACCGGGCCGTTGCGGTTGGGCAGCACCGTGCCGTAGGGCGTGACGCCCTGCTGGCGCATCCACTGGCTCTGGTTGTAGGTGGCGAACACCACCAGGTCGGTCTGCGGCCCTAAGTCCAGCGACAGCGAGGGCGCGATCCAGCGGTCGCGGCGGTAGATGAAATCGGTCGGGTCGTCGCTGTTGGCCACCTGCGCGTTGATGCGGAAGGCCGCCTTGCCGGATTCGTTCAGCGGCCGGTTCAGGTCTGCCTGCAGCGTGCGCTGTCCGAAGCTGCCCACCTCCACGCCCACCTCGGTGAGCGCCTCGCGCCTGGGCCGCTTGCTCACCGCGTTGACGATGCCGCCGGGCTGCACCTGGCCGTAGAGCACCGATGCCGCACCCTTGAGCACCTCGAAACGCTCGTAGCCGTAGGGGTTCAGGCGTGTCCACATGCCGACGCTCTGCACCAGCCCGTCGATCAGCACGGATTCGGTGGAGCGGAAGCCGCGGATGTTGAGGTCGTCCACGCCGCGGCGGCCGAAGTTCACGGGGCTCACGCCCGCCACGGTCTGCAGCGCCTGCTGCAGGTTGGTGATCTGGCGCGACTCCATCTGCTCGCGCGTCACCACGCCGACCGACTGCGGCGTCTCCAGCCGGCGCATCGGCATCTTGCCGGCCGTCTGGGCTTCGGTCGGAGCGAAGCCCACGTCCTTCTCGGTGCCGGCGTTGATGCGCACTTCCTGCAATTGCGCGGGAGACTGCGCGGTGCCGTCCACAGCGGTGCCGGACTGGGCGAACGCGGCCTGCGACAGGCAGAGCGCCAGCGGGGTCAGGGCGTGGCGGCCCAGGCGGAGCGCAGGGAGGGTGGAGCGGGCAGGACGGCGCGGCAAAGCCAGGGCGGCGGCGCGCTGAAACGCTGCGCCGGGACGGAGGTGGATCATGGAACGGCGGAAAAAAAGATGCCGCACCGGCGCGGGAAGGATCCCGGAATCCCGTGTGGCATCGGAGCTATGAATTTTTTGAGAATAATTCGTATTTAAATTCATGTAAAGGCGGTCGAGCACGATTTTTCGCAGCCTGCGGGGCTGGGCCGTGGCCTTTTTTCCATGCGCTGGGCAGGCCGAGCCGCGGCCTGCGGTTCCGGCCCGGGCCTTTCAGGGGACTTCAGTGCCTGCCCGGCGGCAGGCCCCCACCTTGCTCCGATTGCGCCGCGGCAGCGGCGATTTCCTGCCGCTCCTTGGCCATCTGTTCCACCAGTTGCTGGCGGCCCTGCTGGGCCACGGCGATCATTTTCGCGCGGTCCTTGTGGTGGGGGTACATGCGGTCGGCCAGGGCGATGTTGTGGTGGCGGAAGCGGTTCGCCAGCGCCTCGGCCTGCGCGGCGGGCATGCCCATCACCTCCAGCACGGTGCGCGCGGTCTTCAGGCTGGACTCGAACACCTCGCGCTCGACCCGCGTCACGCCCAGGTCGCGCAGCGCATTCCAGTGCGTCACGTCGCGCGCGCGGGCCACGATCTGCAGCTGCGGAAAATGCTTGCGCGCGATCTTCACGATCTTGAGCGACTGCTCGGTGTCGTCCACCGCCACCACCAGCACGCGCGCCTGCGCCGCGCCCGCGATGCGCAGCAGGTCCAGCCGCGTGGCGTCGCCGTAGAACACGCGGTAGCCGAAGGTGTGCGCCACCTCCAGCATGTCCACGCTGTGGTCCAGCACCGTGGCCGGCACGCCCTGCGCCAGCATCATGCGCGCCACGATCTGCCCGTACCGGCCGAAGCCCGCGATGATCACCGGCGCTTCCTGCGGCTCGGAGATCTCCTCCACGTCCGGCGGTGGCTCGGTGCCCAGGCGCGCATGGCGCCGCAGCAGCACGCGGTCGAGCGCGGTGAGCAGCAGCGGGCTGAGCAGCATCGACAGCGCCACCGCGCCGATGAGCAGCGAGGACGTCTCGGCCGGGATGGCCCCCGCGCCCGCGGCCGTCTGGAACACCACGAACGCGAACTCGCCCCCCTGCGCCAGCAGCAGCGTGAACACCGGCCGCTCCTGGTAGGCCATGCCCGTGGCGCGCGCGAGCGTGTGGATCACCACCGCCTTCACGGCAAGGAAGCCGAACAGCAGCGCCAGCATGGTCCAGGGCGAGCGCATCAGCACGCCGAAGTCGATGGTCATGCCCACGGCCATGAAGAACAGGCCCAGCAGCAGGCCCTTGAACGGCTCCAGGTCGGTTTCCAGCTCGCGGCGGTATTCGCTCTCGGCCAGCAGCACGCCGGCGAGGAAGGCGCCCAGCGCCATCGACAGGCCCACGGCCAGCATCAGCATGGCCGTGGCGACCACCAGCAGCAGCGCCGCGGCCGTGAAGATCTCCGGCGTGCGGCTGCGCGCGATCCAGCGCAGCAGCGGGCGCAGCAGCAGGCGCCCGCCCAGCACGATCCCGCCCACCACGCCGACGATCTTCGCGGCCTCCAGCGCCAGGCCGCTGGCCGTGTGGGGCTGCGCCGCGCCGCCCGCGCCCTCCGCGCCGGCGGCCAGCAGCGGCAGCAGCGCGAGGATGGGGATGGCCGCCACGTCCTGGAAGAGCAGGATCGAGAACGCCTTCTGCCCGCTGTCCGTGCGCATCAGGTTGCGCTCGGCCAGCACCTGCAGCGCGATCGCGGTGGACGACAGCGCCAGCCCCAGCGCCCCGACCAGCGCCACGCGCCACGGCAGCCCGCAGGCCCAGGCCACCGCCCACAGCAGGGCCGCGCAGCCCAGCACCTGCGCGCTGCCGAGCCCGAAGATCGGCCGCCGCAGGCTCCAGAGGCGGCTCGGCTGCAGCTCCAGCCCCACGAGGAACAGCATCAGCACCACGCCGAACTCGGCGAAATGCAGGATGTCCTGCACATTGCTCACCAGGCCCAGGCCCCACGGGCCGATGGCAATGCCGGCCGCGAGATAGCCGATGATGGCGCCGAGCCCGAGTGCGCGCGCGACGGGCACTGCCAGTACGGCGGCGCCGAGGTAGAGGAATCCGTAGGTGAGCCAGGTGGGTGCGTGGGCCATGGACGCGGTGTCGGCAGCGGCAGGGACGAGGAGGGGGAGGCGGAAGAGGGGGCGCCGGCGCATTGTGCCCGTTAACATGCTCCACCGTGTCGGCGGCCATGCCGGCGCGGCATCCCCTTTCCATTTTCTCCTGCTGCCTTCCCATGGACTTCCACACCTGGCTCGCCTTCGCCGCCGCCGCCTGCCTCATCGCCCTCTCGCCCGGCTCGGGGGCCGTGCTGTCCATGAGCCACGGGCTGGCCTACGGCGTGCGCCGCACGGGCGCGACCATCCTCGGCCTGCAGCTGGGCCTGCTGCTCGTGCTGGTGATCGCCGGTGCCGGCGTGGGCTCGCTGCTGCTGGCGTCCGAGACCGCGTTCAGCGCGGTGAAGGTGATGGGCGCGTGCTACCTGATCTATCTCGGGTTCACCCAGTGGCGCGCGGGCGGCGCCTCGGTGTTCGGCGACGAAGGGGCCGCCCCCGCCGCCTCCTGGCGCCGCCGCTGCGCCGCCGGCTTCCTCACCAACGCCACCAACCCCAAGGGCATCATCTTCATGGTCGCGGTGCTGCCGCAGTTCCTGACGGAGTCGCGGCCCCTGTGGACGCAACTGCTCGCGCTGGGCGCCACCATGGTCGTGGTGGACCTCACCGTCATGCACGGCTATGCCGCCAGCGCCAGCGCGCTGCGGCGGCTGCTGCGCAGCCCCCGGGCGGTACGCAACCAGAACCGCGTCTTCGGCGGCCTGCTCATGGCCGTGGGCGCCGGGCTGTTCTTCGTGCGGCGCGGCGGGCAGCACGCCTGACGGCGCCGAATTGGCCGAAGACGGTTTGCGCCGTCACGCCGTGGCGCTACCATCGGCGTCCCGTCGAACGAGTTCGCCATCGAGGAGTCGCACATGCCCGTGATCGCAGTGGCAAACCCCAAAGGGGGTGTCGGCAAGTCCACGCTAGCCATGAACGTGGCCGGCTATTTCGCGAGCCAGGGGCATGCCGTCGCCCTCGGCGACCTGGACCCCCAGCAGTCGTCCCGCCTCTGGCGCAGCCTCCGGCCGCCGGCCGCGCGCCCCATCGCCGACTGGGAAACGCCCGCCGGCGCCGTGCCGCGCCCCCCGCGCGACGCCACCCATGCGGTGCTGGACACCCCGGCCGGCCTGCACGGCGCGCCGCTCAAGGAGGTACTCAAGCTTGCCGACAAGGTGGTGGTGCCGCTGCAGCCCAGCGTCTTCGACATCTTCGCCACCCGCAGCTTCCTCGACGAACTGGCGGCCCACCGGCAGGCTGCGTCCACGCGGATCGGCATCGTCGGCATGCGCGTGGACGCGCGCACCATCGCAGCCGACAAGCTGCAGGCGTTCGTGGAGGGGCTGGGGCTGCCCGTGCTGGGCATGCTGCGCGACACCCAGAACTACATCCACCTCGCGGCGCAGGGCCTGTCGCTCTTCGACGTCTCGCCCGGCCGGGTCGCGCGCGACCTGGAGCAGTGGAAGCCCATCTGCGACTGGCTCTCCGGCGACTGACGCGCTGTCGCCGGGCCGACACGCCGCGGCACGGCCCGCGCACTACAGTGCGGAGCATGAAGAAGACCTTTCATTCGTATTCCGAACTGGCGGCCTGCGTCGGCAGCGAGGTGGCCGTCACCGAATGGATCACCGTCACGCAGGAGCAGGTGAACCGGTTCGCCGAAGCCACGGGCGACCACCAGTGGATCCACGTCGATCCGGAGCGTGCCGCGCAAGGGCCTTTCGGCGGGCCCATCGCCCATGGCTTCCTGACGCTGTCGCTGCTGCCGCGCTTCTTCGAGGCGGCCTTCGATATCGAGGGCGCGCGCATGGGCGTCAATTACGGTCTCAACCGCGTGCGCTTCATGTCGCCCGTGCCCGTCGGCAGCCGGTTGCGGGCACGGCTCACGCTGCAGGCCTGCGAGCCCGCGCCGCCCGATGGCGTGCAGATGACCTGGCAGGCCACGATCGAGCGCGAGGGCGCCGACAAGCCCGTGTGCGTGGCCGAATCCCTCACCCGCAACTACGGCGCGAAGCCCTGACCGCCTGCACGCCGGCCCGCCCGCACGGGCACCGTGCGGGCGTGGAAAAGCCCGCCGGGCGGAAGCCATGGGCGGGCTGCGGGGGGCGTGCGGTGCTCGCGCGTCCCGTCGCCAGGACGCGGGGCCACCGCGGAGCGGCTCAATGGTCGCCGGTGACGATCTCGTGCGAACGGGCGGCCGCGATGGCTTCGGCGCGCACCTGTTCGCGGGTCACCACCTGGGTATCGCCGCCGGCAGCGCCGGACAGGGCCAGCGGAGCGGGTACGTCGCTCCAGTCGCCGCCGCGCGGCATCGTGCCGTTCTGGCGGGCGGCCACCAGATCGGCGATCACGGCCTCGCGCGTCAGCGTGCTGGGGGTGTCGTTCACGGCCGGGTAGTTGTTCCAGTCGCCCTGGATGCCGGTGTCGGCCTGGGCGGAGAAGGCGCTCAGGGCGAGCAGGGCTGCGGCAATGGCAAGAGGCTTGCGGTTCATGGTGTGGTCCTTTCAGGCGGTCTGTCCGTGCGTCGGGGAATGTCCGGGCAAGGCCGGCTTGCTGCGCGAAGGCGCGGCGCCGGTCTTGTCCTGCCTCGGTGAGCCCGACGGGTCGCTCATCGATGGGTTCGACTGTACGCAGGGTTAACCCCCGGAAAAACAGCATCTGCGGCAATGATTAATTCATGAAATTGAAATAATCTGAGTTCATGAACCCACTTCATTGCGATCATGGATAGATTGCTCACCATGCGCGTTTTCCAGTCCGTGGCGGACGAGGGGGGCTTCGCCGCTGCCGCGCGGGCGCTCGACCTGTCGCCCGCCACCGTCACCCGGCTGGTGGCCGACCTCGAGGACCACATCGGCACCCGGCTGTTGCAGCGGACCACCCGCAAGGTGTCGCTCACGGAAGCGGGAGAGGCCTACCTGCTGCGGGTGCGCAGCATCCTGGCCGACGTGGACGAGGCCTTCGCCGTCGCCCAGGCGCACACGTCCGAGATCGCGGGGGTGCTGCGCCTGCTCGCGCCTCCGGCACTGGCCGTGCACATCCTTGCCCCGCTGGTTTCGGGTTTCCGCCAGGCCCATCCGCGGGTCACGCTGGAGATCCACGTCGATTCCTCGCTCGACCCGCCCATCGGCGACTACGACATCACCCTGCTCGGAGCGGACGAGCGCTTCAACGCGAACATCATCGCCCGGCCCATCGTCTCGCTCGACGGCATCGTCTGCGCCTCGCCCGAATACCTGCGCGCGCACGGCATTCCGCAGCTACCCGAAGACCTGAAGCACCACCAGTGCCTGCTGCGTCGCCGCTCCGAAACGCGACCCGGCGTGATGCGCCTGCTCGAAGGCGGCGACGAAAGCCGGGCGGTGGAGGTCGCTGTGCAGCCCGTGTGCGTGTCCAACCACATCGACACGCTGCTGCGCGCCACGCTCGACGGGGCGGGCATCAGTTCGCAGCCGCTCGACCTGACGGCGCCTTATCTGCGCAGCGGACGGCTCGTGCGCGTGCTGGAGCCCTGGACCACGGGGCGTTTCACGCTGTATGCGGCGCTGCCCAGCCGCAAGTTCATGCCCGCGCGCACCCGGGCCTTCCTGGACTTCCTGGGACAGCGCACGCGGCGCTCCATCGAAGAGGCCATGCGGACACCCGCGGCCCAGGGGTAGGACCGTGCGAAGAAGGCGTCAGGCCGGCTCGGGCAGGGCGAAGCCGTTCTGCCGCCAGGCCTCGTACACCGTCACGGCGACGGCATTCGACAGGTTGAGGCTGCGCTGGCCCGGGAGCATCGGCAGGCGCAGTCGCTGGGCGGGGGGGAAGGCGTCCCGCAGTTCCGGCGGCAACCCGCGGCTTTCAGCCCCGAACACGAACCAGTCGCCCGGCAGGAACAGGCTCTCATAGACCGTGTGCACGCCGTGCGTGGTCATGGCGAACACGCGCTCGGGATTGGGCTGGGCGTCGCGCAGGAACGCCGTCCAGCCTGCGTGCTGCCGGACTTCCGCGTACTCGTGGTAGTCCAGGCCCGCGCGCTTCATGAGCTTGTCTTCCATGGAGAAGCCCAGCGGTTCCACCAGATGCAGGATGCAGCCCGTGTTCGCGGCGAGCCGGATCACATTGCCGGTATTGGGTGGAATTTCCGGCTCGACGAGGACGATGTGGAACATGGAACCTATTGTGGGCCGCGCGGCCCGGGCGTCTCCGCATGCTGCACAGCAGATTGCAAAAAAGTGTATCGATGGCGCCGCGCGGTGCCGCACGCGGTGGCCCGGGCCGCTCCAGCCCTTCAGCCCGTGCGCGCCAGCACCACCGCGTCCACCCGTGCGGCACCGGCCTGCAGCAGCACGCGGGCGGCGGCATGCAGCGTCGCGCCGGTGGTCATCACGTCGTCCACCAGCACGATGCCTTGGCCCTGCACCCGTGCGGCGCGGTCCGGCGCCACGGCGAACACCCCGTCCAGATTGCGCAGCCGCCCGGCGCGCGACAGGCTGCTCTGCGCCGGCGCGGCGCGCAGGCGCACCAGGGTGCGCACGTCGCAGCGGTGCGGCGAGAGGGCCGCCGCCAGCAGCGCCGACTGGTTGAAGCCGCGCTCGCGCAGCCGCTCCGGGGCCAGCGGGACCGGCATCACCGCGTCCGCCGCATCGAGCAGTGGCTCCGCCCAGGGCGCCGCGCGCGCCAGCAGGGCCAGGCTGGCGGCCCAGCCCGGGTCGGAGCGGAATTTGAATTCGGCCAGCGCGTCCGACCAGGGGTAGCCGTAGTCCACCGCGGCGACGCAGGCCGACAGGGGCGGGGGGGCGCGCAGGCATTCCCCGCATTGGCGCACGCTCGCAGGCACGGGCAGGGCGCAGGTCGCGCACCGGTGGCGCGGCTGGGCGAAGCGCTCGGCGCAGGCATCGCACACGCGGCGCGCCGGCCAGGCATGGCAGACCGCGCACTGGCTGGGCACGGACCGGACGGCGGCGGCGAGCCCGTCCGATATCCCCGAGAACCACTGCTTCCACATGGCATCAATATACTGCCCGACCCGCTTCCCGCCCCCCACCCGATGTCCGCGCCCCCCGACCGCCAGCTTCCCCCCACCATCGACCCGGCCGCCGCCGCGCGCTGGCATGCGGCCGCGCCCGCTGCCTCCCCGTGGCTGCACGAGGAGGTCGCGCGCCGCATGGAAGACCGGCTGCAGTGGATCCGGCAGGCGCCCGCGGCCTGGGCCGACTGGGACCCGGTGCGCGGCGGCCTGCAGGGGCACGGCCTGGTGGCCCGCCGCTACCCCGGGGCCGTGGCGTGGATCGCCGAGACCGCCCCGGAGCACCTGCCGGCGGCACGCGAGGCGCTCGTGCGGCCCTGGTGGAGCCCCGGGCGCTGGGCGTCCGGTGCGCCGCGGTTCGGCCTGCCGCCCGACGGCGGAGTGCAGATGCTCTGGGCCAACATGGCGCTGCACCTCGCGGCCGATCCGCAGGCGCTGATCGCCCGCTGGCACCGCGCGCTGGCCGTGGACGGCTACCTGATGTTCTCGTGCCTGGGGCCCGACACCGTGCGCGAGCTGCACGCGCTCCACGCGGCCCTGGGGTGGCCGCCCGCGGGGCACGCCATGACCGACATGCACGACTGGGGCGACATGCTGGTCCAGCAGGGCTTCGCGGAGCCGGTGATGGACATGGAGCGCATCACCCTGACCTTCGCCACGCCCGCGCGGCTGCTGCAGGAGTTGCGCGAACTCGGCCGCAACTTCCACCCCGCGCGCTTTCCCGCGCTGCGGGGCCGCGCCTGGCGCGACCGGCTCGAGCAGGCGCTGGCCGAACGCCTCGCCAGCCCTGAACACGGCGGCCAGCTCGCGCTCACCTTCGAGATCATCTACGGCCACGCCTTCAAACCGGCGCCGCGGCTCAAGGTGAGCGAAAGCAGCGCGGTCTCGCTGCAGGACATGCGTGCCATGCTGCGCCAGGGGCGCACGCCCGGGCCCTGAAGGCGGGCTCCGCCCGGCGCCGCCCCGCGCGGCGGGTTTTCCCGGGCGGATACGGCCCGTGACCCGAATCCACCGCAAGCTACAATTTGCGGGCTATGGGACTGGCCGGCCCGTGCGCAGCATGCACGGGCCACGCACCCCGCGCCGCGCACCTGCCCGAGTGCGTGGCGCCTTCGCGCGCCATCGCCAGGCCGGTCTGTCGCACGGCCGCCTCCGTCCTTCTCATGGTTTGTACTGGGCCGGGCCGCGGATGGCGCCCGCGCTATTGCAATCGCGCCACGGGGACGGCATGCTGCGCCATGCACGGCTGGCCGCCTCGCGGGGCAGCGGGCTGGTGCAGGCAAGGACAGGAGAGAGACACCCGCGCGGCGCTGCCGGCACCGCGCGTTCGATCACGCCGGGTTCGTGCGGAACCCGGGGCGCCGTGGCCAGGGGCCGCTGCGCCCTGGCTGTCGGAATCCGCATGCCCCCGGGTGCCGCCCGACCCCACGCGGGCGCGCCCTGGGGAAAGGGTTAATTGAGGCTGAGAAGTGAGAACTATGAAGAAAAGCATTTCCAACCCGCTGCCTTCGTTGCTGCTGCTGTGCGGAGCATGGGTGGGGGGCGCCGCGCAGGCGGTGCAGGACCTTCCCGGCGGCCCGGCCGTGCGCCAGCTCAATCTCGCGCCCCCGGTCACGCGCATCGCCGAGGAGCAGCATTTCCTGCACTGGATGATGCTCGTCATCTGCACGCTGATCTTCGTGGGCGTGTTCTCGGTGATGTTCTATTCCATCTGGAAGCACCGCAAGTCGCAGGGCGCCAAGCCCGCCAACTTCCACGAGTCCGTCACGGTCGAGGTGATCTGGACCATCGTTCCCTTCATCATCGTGATCCTCATGGCCCTGCCGGCCACCAAGGTGCTCGTCGCCCAGAAGGACACCACCAACGCCGACCTCACGGTGAAGGTCACCGGCTACCAGTGGAAGTGGGGCTACGACTACATCAACGGCGAGGGCCAGGGCCTGGCCTACATCTCCACGCTCGACAACAGCCACCGCCGGCTCTCCGACAGCGGCAGGGTCGCCGACGCGCCGCCGGACTACCTGCTCAAGGTGGACAACCCCCTGGTCGTGCCCGTGGGCAAGAAGGTGCGCGTGATCACCACCGCCAACGACGTCATCCATTCGTTCATGGTGCCGGCCTTCGGCATCAAGCAGGACGCGATCCCCGGCTTCGTGCGCGACACCTGGTTCCGCGCCGACAAGGTCGGCGACTACTACGGGCAGTGCGCCGAGCTCTGCGGCAAGGAGCACGCCTACATGCCCATCCACGTGAAGGTGCTCTCCGCGGCCGACTACACCCAGTGGGTCGCCGCCGAGAAGAAGAAGGCCGCCGCCAAGGCCGACGATCCCAACAAGGTCTGGACGCTGACCGACATCGTGGCCCGCGGCGAGAAGGTCTATGCCGCCAACTGCGCCGCCTGCCACCAGCCCAACGGCAAGGGCGCCGGCCCCATCAAGCCCCTCGACGGCTCGGCCATCGTGAAGGACGAGGACCACACCAGGCAGATCCAGATCGTGCTCAAGGGCGCGGCAGGCGGCGCCATGCCCTCCTGGGCGCAACTGAGCGACACCGACCTCGCGGCCGTGGTCAGCTACACGAAGAACGCCTGGTCCAACAAGACCGGCCAGATCGTCCAGCCCGCGGAAATCGTGGCCCAGCGCGGCAAGTGAGACAGCTAAAGCATTGAGGAACCCGACATGAGCGCAGTTCTCGACCCCACCGGGCATGCCGCCGGCCATGACCACGGCGGCCACGACCACGACCATGCACACCATGGCCCGACCGGCTGGCGCCGCTGGGTGTTCGCCACCAACCACAAGGACATCGGCACGCTGTACCTGCTGTTCTCGTTCACCATGCTGATGATCGGCGGCATCCTGGCGCTGCTGATCCGCGCCGAGCTGTTTCAGCCCGGCCTGCAGATCGTGAACCCCGAGCTCTTCAACCAGCTCACCACCATGCACGGTCTCATCATGGTGTTCGGGGCCATCATGCCGGCCTTCGTGGGCTTCGCGAACTGGATGATCCCGCTGCAGATCGGCGCATCCGACATGGCCTTCGCGCGCATGAACAACTTCAGCTTCTGGCTGATGATCCCGGCCGCGCTGATGCTGGTCAGCTCGTTCTTCATGCCCGGCGGCGCCCCCGCCGCGGGCTGGACGCTCTACGCGCCGCTCACGCTGCAGATGGGCCCCTCCATGGATGCCGGCATCTTCGCCATGCACATCCTGGGCGCCTCGTCCATCATGGGCTCGATCAACATCATCGTGACCATCCTGAACATGCGCGCGCCGGGCATGACGCTCATGAAGATGCCCATGTTCTGCTGGACCTGGCTCATCACCGCCTACCTGCTGATCGCCGTCATGCCCGTGCTGGCCGGCGCCATCACCATGACGCTGACCGACCGGCACTTCGGCACCAGCTTCTTCAACCCGGCAGGCGGCGGCGACCCGGTGATGTACCAGCACATCTTCTGGTTCTTCGGCCACCCCGAGGTGTACATCATGATCCTGCCGGCGTTCGGCATCATCAGCCAGATCGTGCCGGCCTTCAGCCGCAAGAAGCTCTTCGGCTACGCCTCCATGGTGTACGCCACCTCGTCCATCGCCATCCTGTCGTTCATCGTGTGGGCGCACCACATGTTCACCACGGGCATGCCGGTCACGGGCCAGCTGTTCTTCATGTACGCCACCATGCTGATCTCCGTGCCCACGGCCGTGAAGATCTTCAACTGGATCGCCACCATGTGGCGCGGCTCCATGACCTTCGAGACGCCCATGCTGTTCGCCGTGGGCTTCATCTTCGTGTTCACCATGGGCGGCTTCACCGGCCTCATCCTGTCGATGGCGCCCATCGACATCCAGCTGCAGGACACCTACTACGTGGTGGCCCACTTCCACTACGTGCTGGTGGCCGGCTCGCTGTTCTCCATGTTCGCGGCCTACTACTACTGGGCCCCGAAATGGACGGGCGTGATGTATTCGGAGCGCCGCGGCCAGATCCACTTCTGGGGCTCGCTCATCACCTTCAACATCACCTTCTTCCCGATGCACTTCCTGGGGCTGGCCGGCATGCCGCGCCGCTATGCCGACTACCCCATGCAGTTCGCCGACTTCAACATGGTGGCCTCCATCGGGGCCTTCGGTTTCGGGCTGATGCAGGTGTATTTCTTCCTCGCCGTCGTGCTGCCCGCCATGCGCGGCAAGGGCGAGCCCGCACCGCAGCGCCCGTGGGAAGCGGCCGAGGGCCTGGAGTGGGAAGTGCCGTCGCCCGCGCCGTTCCACACCTACGAAACCCCGCCCAGGCTCGACGCATCCGCCACGCGCGTGATCGGCTGACGGCACCAGTCCAGACGGAGCACGCGCGACATGGCGACACCCGAGCAGAAGAAGGCCAACCTGCGCATGGCCATCATCCTGGCGAGCATCGCGGTGGCCTTCTTCATCGGCTTCATGGTCAAGATGGCCTGGAAACTATGAGGCACCCCCTGAGTCGCTGCGCGCCTTCCTCCTCCAGGGGGACGACGGCCGTGGCCCGGCGAAGCCGGTTCCACGGCGTCTGGCGTGGCCTGCTCCGCGGCCATCGGAGGAACGAGGCCGCGTCGGTTGCTTGCGCACTGCGGACCGTGCGGCAGGGGAGTGCGGCCCGATGAGCCGCCGCCGCGAGAATTTCCGCATGGTGGGCAAGCTGGCCGTGATCTCGGTCGGCATGTTCGCGTTCGGCTACGTGCTCATCCCCATCTACAAGCACATCTGCGAGGTCACGGGCATCAACATCCTGTCGCTGTCGGAGCGCCAGGTGCCCGGCAACGGCGTGGCGGGCCGCGACGTGAAGCTGCCCGCGAACACGCAGGTGGATACCAGCCGCACGATCACCGTCGAATTCGATGCCAATGCGCGCGGCCCCTGGGACTTCAAGCCCGCCCGCTCCTCGGTCCGGGTGCATCCGGGCGAGCTCACCACCGTGATGTACGAATTCCAGAACGTGCAGAACCGCCGCATGGCGGCCCAGGCGATCCCGAGCTACGCGCCCCGGCAGGCGGCGGCGCACTTCAACAAGCTCGAATGCTTCTGCTTCAACCAGTACACGCTCGAGCCCGGCGAGAAGCGCGAATGGCCGGTGGCCTTCGTGGTCGATCCGCGCCTGCCCAAGGACGTGACCACGATCACGCTGTCCTATACGTTCTTCGAGGTCGGCGGCAAGACGCCCCCGGCGCCCGCCACCGTGTCCGCGGCGCCGCGGGCCCGCGAGGAGGACGGCTCATGACGGGATCGCGCCACGAACCCCGGCATGCCGCGCCAACCGCACGCCCCGGATCGCTGTGGCGCACGGTGCGCGCCGTGGCATGGTCGCTGCTGGGCATCCGCAAGGGCGCCGAGTACCGGCAGGACACCGAGCGCATCAACCCGCTGCACATCATCGCGGTCGGCCTCGTGGCCGTCGTGCTGCTGGTGGCCGGCCTCATCGCCCTCGTGAACTGGGTGGTGTAGCCGCCCGGTGCGAACCCGATCCCGAGAAGACGACAGACGACAAGAAGGAAAGAGACAGGAGCCAGCCATGAGTGCATCCACCCCCCAGGGCACCACGCCGTACTACTACGTTCCCGCCGAGTCGCGCCATCCGGCCATGGCCGCCGCGGGCCTCTTCTTCGTGATCCTCGGTGCCGGCCAGTGGATCAACGGCCACGACTGGGGCAAGTATTCGCTGTTCTTCGGCCTCGCCTGGTGGCTGTTCGTGCTCTACCAGTGGTTCCGCGACGCGGCCCGCGAAAGCGAGGGGGGCCTCTACAGCCGCAAGATCGACCTCTCGTACCGCTGGAGCATGAGCTGGTTCATCTTCTCCGAGGTGATGTTCTTCGGCGCCTTCTTCACCGCCCTGTGGTGGGCGCGCTCGCATTCCGTGCCGGCGCTGGGCAGCCTCGACAACGCGCTGCTCTGGCCCGACTTCAAGGCCGTGTGGCCCAGCATGGCCGCGGGCGCCACGGCCTCGCCCGCCGGCATCGTCGAGCCCTTCCAGACCGTGGGTCCCTTCTGGCTGCCCACCATCAACACCGCGCTGCTGCTGACCTCGGGCGTCACCCTCACCATCGCCCACCATGCCCTGCGCGAAAGCCACCGCGCGCGCGCCATCGGCTTCATGTGGGTCACCGTGGTCCTCGGCTTCGTGTTCCTCTGCGTGCAGGGCTACGAATACTTCCACCTCTACACCGAGCTGAACCTCAAGCTCAGCTCCGGCGTCTTCGGCTCCACGTTCTTCATGCTGACGGGTTTCCACGGCTTCCACGTCTTCGTGGGCATGCTGATGCTGCTGTTCATCACCCTGCGGCTGCAGAAGGGCCACTTCACCGCCGAGCGCCACTTCGGCTTCGAGGGCGCCGCCTGGTACTGGCACTTCGTGGACGTGGTGTGGCTGGGCCTGTACGTGCTGGTCTACTGGCTCTGAACCCGCACCTGTCCCCGCAGGAAAGCGCCTCCGGGCGCTTTTTTTGCCTCCGGGGCCGGTGGGGTGGAGGAGGGGTCAGCGCCCGACGGGCAAGCCGGTGGGCTGGATGTAGCCCAGCTTCCATGCCGCGAGCAGGCACAGGAAGAGCACAATGGACAGCCCCACCCGTACCGCGAGCGCCCGGGCCATGTGCCTGCCGCGGCGGGCGTCGTCCCGCCCCGTGCGCATCATGAAGAACAGCGCCGACGCGAGGCTCGCCAGAATGGCCAGGAAGGCCAGCACCACGACGTATTTCATGCAGCCCATTATCCGCAAGCGCACCGATGGCGCCAGGGGTTTCCGCCCGGACTGGCGCTTCTGGTGCATCACCGCCGCCGCGGTCGCCGCCATGGCCGCCACCGCGGCGCTCGGCCGCTGGCAGCTCGCGCGCGCGGCGGAGAAGCAGGCCTGGCAGGCCATGATCGATGCGCGGCAGGCGATGCCGCCCGTGCCCGCCGCGGCCCTGGCCTCCCTGCCGCCCGTTGCCGGCCCGGAAAGCGGCAGCCCGGCCATGCCCGCCGCCGAGGCCCTCGTGCACCGCCCGGCGGTGCTCCGGGGCCGCTGGCTGGCGCAGGACACGGTCTTCCTCGACAACCGGCAGATGCAGGGCCGCCCCGGATTCTTCGTCGTCACGCCGCTGCGGCTCACCTCGCCGGGCGCCGAGGGGGCGGTGGTGCTGGTGCAGCGCGGATGGGTGCCGCGCGATTTCCAGGACCGCACACGCCTGCCCGCGGTGCCCGCGCCTTCGGAGGATGTCGAAGTGCATGGCCGCATCGCGGCGGCGCCCTCGCGGCTCTACGAACCCGGCGGACCGGCTTCCGCCGCAGGCAGCGAGGGGTCTTCCCGCATCCGGCAGAATCTCGACCTGGCGGCCTACCGCGCCGAGACGGGGCTGCAGCGCCTCGCCCCCCTCACGGTGATCGAGACGGGTGGGCCGGAAGGTCCGCTGCAGCGCGACTGGCCGGCGGTCGATGCCGGGGTCGCCAGGCACCATGGCTACGCCTTCCAGTGGTTCGGGCTCTGCGCCCTCGTGGCAATCCTCTATGTCTGGTTCCAAATCGTCCGACGCTTCATTCGCCCAGGCCGCCAGCCGGCCCCCCCTGCCTGACGGACCGGGTTCCTCCCATCCGCTGGGCCTGAGCGTGCACGGCCTGCCGGCCGCGGCGGATGCCGTGGCGGCGCTGGAAACGCGCGCGCGGCAGGGCCGCTGGAAGATGCTGGGCGTGCTGCTGGTCTGCGCCGCCCCCGTCATCGCTTCCTACACCGCCTACTACGTGGTGCGCCCGGAGGCCCGCCGCAGCTACGGCGAACTCATCGATCCGCAGCGGCCCCTGCCCGATGCCCTGGCCACCCGCGGCATCGACGGCGCGGCGTCCGGCCCGCTCGGGGCGCTGAAGGGGCAGTGGCTGCTGGTCAGCGTGGCATCCGGCGCGTGCGACGACCTGTGCCGCAACCACCTCTACCTGCAGCGCCAGCTGCGCGAGAGCCTCGGCAAGGACAAGGAACGCATGGACTGGGTCTGGCTCGTGACCGATGCGGCCCCGGCCCCGGCCGAGATCGCCCCCGGCCTGCGCGATGCCGTGGTGCGCCGCGTGGACGCCCAGGCGCTCGCGGGCTGGCTGGCCCCGGCGCCGGGCCATGCGCTGTCCGACCATCTCTTCGTCGTGGACCCGATGGGGCACTGGATGATGCGCTTTCCCGCGCGCATGGACGCTGCGGGCGCCGCCCGGGCCAAGCGCGACCTGGAACGGCTCATGCGGGCCTCGTCATCGTGGGACCAGCCGGGCCGCCCGGAGGCGCAGCCATGAGCCGGGCCCATCCGCGCGCGTGCGGGGCGATACCCGCCGGAGGTGCCGTGCAATGAACGCCGCCCAGCCGCTCTACGATTTCGCGCCGCTCGCCGAACTGATGCTGCTCGGCCTCGCGATCGCCCTCGGCCCGCTGGCCTGGGTGGCATGGCGCAACCGCCATGGTTCGCCCGTGCGGCGCTGGCAGGCGCTGGCGATCCTCACGCTCTTCCTCACGTTCGACCTGGTACTGTTCGGCGCCTTCACCCGGCTCACCGATTCCGGCCTGGGCTGCCCCGACTGGCCCGGCTGCTACGGCAATGCGAGCCCGGTGGGCGCCCGCGCGGAAATCTCCGCCGCCCAGGAAGCCATGCCCACCGGCCCGGTCACGCACCGCAAGGCGTGGGTGGAGATGGTCCACCGCTACCTGGCCTCCGCGGTGGGCGTGCTCATCATCGCGCTCACGGCGGGGGCATGGTGGCAGTGGCGCCGCAGCCGCCGGGCAGGCCCGGATGCCGCGCAGGAGCGCATGGCCGTGCATCCCTGGTGGCCTACGGCCACGCTCGTGTGGGTCTGCCTGCAGGGAGCGTTCGGTGCCTGGACGGTGACCATGAAGCTTTTCCCCGCCATCGTCACGCTGCACCTCGTCGGCGGCATCGTGCTGCTGGCCCTGCTGTGCGTGCAGGCCGTGCGCCAGACCCAGGCTTCGCGCGGCATCGCGCCCGCCGCCCTCGCACCGGGCCTGCGCGCGCTGCTCGTGCTGACGGCGATGCTGGTGGGCCTGCAGATCCTGCTGGGCGGCTGGGTGAGCACCAACTACGCCGTCCTCGCCTGCTCCACCTTCCCCACCTGCCAGGGCAACTGGTGGCCCGACATGGCTTTCGCGGAGGGCTTCCAGATCTGGCGGCCCCTCGGCCTGCTGCAGGACGGCAGCCACATCAGCTTCGCCGGCCTCACCGCCATCCACTATGCGCACCGGCTGGCGGCCTATGCCGTGCTGGCCGCGCTCGCCCTGCTGGCCTGGCGCCTGCGCGCCGTGCCGGCGCTGCGGCCGCAGGCCCGCTGGCTGGCGGGGCTGGCGCTGCTGCAGTTCGCCACCGGGCTGTCCAACGTCGTGCTCGACTGGCCGCTGGTCGCCGCCGTGCTCCACACCGGCGGCGCGGCCGCCCTCGTCGTCGCGCTCACCTGGACCCTGGCCGCCAGCCGGGCCGTGGGCGCCAGGGACAAAATGTCCACCCCCCGCGCGATTGAAACCGCCGCGGGCGCCCCGAGAATTTCTTCGCCATGAGTGCCGCTTCCGCTTCCACCGCCCCCCAGGCGGTTTCGTCCCGCTTCTCGCAGTTCTACGCGCTGACCAAGCCGCGCGTGGTCCAGCTCATCGTTTTCTGCGCATTCATCGGCATGGTGCTCGCGGTGCCCGGCCTGCCGAGCGGGGAGCAGTGGCTGCACATGGCCATCGCCTGCTTCGGGATCTGGCTGGTCGCCGGGGCCGCGGCCGCCTTCAACTGCCTCGTGGAGCAGCACATCGACGCCAGGATGAACCGCACCGCCTGGCGCCCCACGGCCAAGGGCGAACTCTCCAACGCCCAGACGCTCGCTTTCTCGGCCCTGCTGTGCCTGGCCGGCTCGCTCGTGCTCTTCGTCTGGGTCAATGCGCTCACCATGTGGCTCACCTTCGCCACCTTCGTGGGCTACGCGGTCATCTACACCGTCGTGCTCAAGCCGCGCACGCCGCAGAACATCGTCATCGGCGGAGCCTCCGGCGCCATGCCGCCGGTGCTGGGCTGGGCGTCCATGACGGGCGACGTGGGGCCGGAGCCGCTGATCCTCTTCCTCATCATCTTCCTCTGGACCCCGCCCCATTTCTGGGCGCTCGCCCTCTACCGCGTGGAGGACTACCGCAAGTCCGGCCTGCCCATGCTGCCCGTCACCCACGGCAACGAGTTCACCCGCCTGCAGGTGCTGCTCTACACCTTCATCCTGTTCGCCGGCTGCCTGATGCCCTTCGTGTACGGCATGAGCTCCTGGATCTACCTGGCCGCGGCGGTGGTGCTCTGCACCGGCTTCTGCGCTTATGCCTTCCGCCTCTGGCGCAACTATTCCGACGCGCTCGCGCGCAAGACCTTCCGCTTCTCCCTCATCCACCTGAGCCTGCTTTTCGCGGCGCTGCTGGTGGACCATTACGTGCTCTGAACCGCCATGCCCATGCACAAACGCACTCTCCTTCGCAGCGCAGCGGCCTGCGCCCTGTTCGCCGGCGCGGCGGGCCTGCTCGGGGGCTGCTCCCAGGAAAAGGCCCCGTCCTTCCAGGGCGTGGACATCACCGGCGCGGAGTACGCGCGCGACCTGCCGCTGCCCGACCACAACGGCCAGCCGCGCCATTTGAAGGACTTCGCCGGCAAGGTGGTGGTCGTCTTCTTCGGCTATACCCAGTGCCCGGACGTCTGCCCGACCTCCATGGCCGAGCTGGCCGAGGTCAAGCGCTCGCTGGGCGCGGACGGCGACCGGCTGCAGGGCCTGTTCGTCACGGTGGACCCGGAGCGCGACACGCCCGAGGTGCTCAAGGCCTACATGACCAATTTCGATCCGGGCTTCCTCGCGCTGCGCGGCACGCCCGAGCAGCTCGCGGCCGTCGCCAAGGACTTCAAGATCTACTACAAGAAGGTGCCCGGAAAGACGCCGACCAGCTACACCATGGACCACTCTGCAGGCAGCTACATCTACGATCCGGCCGGCCGGCTGCGCGTCTATCACCGCTACGGCAGCGGTGCTCAGGCCCTGGCGTCCGACGTCAAGGCCTTGCTGCAGGCGCCTGGCGCCTGAGCGCGGAGGACGGCTCGCGCCCTGTGCCGTGGCGCGGGGCCGAGGCCATGGGCGCGGCGCCCGTGCGGCGCGTGGAAGCGTCACGCCCCCAGTGCCTGCACGGCGGGGGGGCGCGCGGCCGGTGCGGCCAGGGCCACGCGCCATGCCGCGGGCTTGCCGCCATCGCGTGCAGGGGCCGGGCGACGCGCGGGCGCCGGCGGCAGGTTCTCGGCGCGCGTTGCCTGATTCGCCAGCAATGCGACCAGGGGCGCCCGCACGATGGCGCAATGCCAGCGGTCGTGGCGCACCACGGCGCCCTGCTGCGCCAGTTGCGTCAGGGACCGTGCAATGGTTTCCCGGGTGGTCGCGAGCAGGGATGCCAGCACCGTGTGGGTGGGCAGCCGCACCAGGGTGCTGCGCTGCAGCTGGGACAGCTGCAGCAGCGCGCTGGCCAACTGGGCAGGCACGCCGCGCAGATGCAGCAGACCGGACCAGTCCGCCAGCCGCGCCTGCGCCTGCGCCTCCTCCTGCAGCAGCGCCTGCAGGAATTCAGCATCCAGCCCGCCGGAGCGCACCAGTGCAGCAGCCGGAATCCGGCACAGGCGTCCTTCCTGGACGGCGACCCAGGTCAGGCGTTCCGCGGTGCCGAGCACCGCGCCCGTGCCCAGGGCCTGCCCGCAGCCCGCCATGGCCACGGGGCGGGCCACCTCGTCCGGGCCCACGCGCTGCAGCAGCGCGGTACCCACCTTGATCACCGAGATGGAATCGGCGGTTTCCCCCTGGGTCTGCAGAAGGTCTCCCTTGCGGAACCGGTGCTCCTGCACCAGCGCCGGCCAGGGGACCCGCGTGGCCTCGCCCTGACGGCCGATCAGGCACAGACGCCGGCTGGAGCATTCATGACAGGTCTTGCGATCCGGTTCGGAGAGGGGCATGGAAAGGCCATTCGGGAGAAGGAGGGCGGGAATATCCGGCTGCGCGGTCCTGGCGGCCGCGGGCCTCATGCCCCGCCGTGAACCGGAGGCCGGCAGGCTCAGGCGTAGGCCACGTCGCCGTGGCGGCCCGGAACGAGGGCGCCGGCGGACAGCGACATCATGAGCAGCGCGATCCGCTCGTGCAGGATCACGGTCTTCTGGTTGCCCGAGTCCACCATGTGCTTGCGCAGCGCCTCCCGCACCGGTGCCTGGCCGGTGACGTCGATCACGATGTCCGCCGCGGCGCCATGCTGGTGGAGCAGGTCCATGTAGTCCTGGTGGACGGGAACGCCATGGCTGCGTGCCAGGGCGACGCCGGGCAGCGAAAGATCCAGTTCCGCGACGCCCAGCACCTGGACGAAGGGCGCGGCCAGCAGCTGCCGCAGCAGCGGCGTGCCCGTCTGGCCTGCACCGATGACGATGATGCGGAATGTTGGCATGGCAGGAAAACCCCGGAAATTGGAACGATGACCGGAGTCTGCAGGCGCGATGCCCTCGGGGGCATGATCTACATCAATGGCCGCGCAGCGTTGGCGGAAGCGGCCGCCCCCCCCCCCGCAGCTACTCCACCCGGATGTTCTTCGCGCGGATCACCTGCTCCATCTGGGACGTATCCGCCTCGATGCGCCGGGCCAGGCCTTCGGCGGAGGTGCCGGCCACCTGCCAGCCCTGCTGGAACAGCGCGTTGCGCACTTCCGGAGTCCGGGCGATCTCGGCGATCACTGTGGAAAGACGCGCCCGGTGGGCAGCCGGCATCGACGCGGGTGCAGCGAAGGCATTCCAGATCTCCAACTGGAAATCCTTCACGCCGGCCTCGGCGAGGCTCGGGACGCCCGGCACGAGCGAACTGCGGCCGGTCGAGGTCACGCCCAGCAGCTGCAGCTTGCCGCTGCGTTGCTGTGCCACGGCCAGCGCGGGGGGCAGCAGGGCCATCTGCAGTTGCCCGCCCAGCATGCCCATCGCCACCTGCGGATAGCCCGGATAGGGGACATGCACCGGCGCGATGCCCGTGCGGGCCTTGAGCAGTTCGGTCCCGATATGGCCCATGGTGCCGACGCCGGGCGTTCCGTAGCTCCAGCGGTCACCCGCCTGGCGGGCAGCCTCCAGGAAGGTGCGCGCATCCGCATGGGCCGGCACACCGGCCTGCGCAGCCGGCGCGGCGAGCACCAGCGGCGAGATGCCCACGAGGCTGAGCGGAGCGAGGTCCCGGTGCGGATCGAAGGGCAACGCGGGGTTGATCAGCTTGGCGATCGTCAGGTTGACGTTGATGAACAGCCCGATGGTGTGGCCATCCGCCGCCTTGGCCACGGCATCCGCGCCGATGTTGCCGCTGGCGCCGACCTTGTTCTCCACGACCACCGGCTGGCCCAGCGCATGGGCGAGCGGGTCGGCGAAGGTACGTGCCGTCAGGTCTGGCGAGGAGCCCGGGGGGAATCCCACGATGATGCGCAACGGCCTGGACGGCCAC
The DNA here is from genome assembly GCF_900100305.1 of Paracidovorax citrulli. Taxonomy (GTDB): domain Bacteria; phylum Pseudomonadota; class Gammaproteobacteria; order Burkholderiales; family Burkholderiaceae_C; genus Paracidovorax; species Paracidovorax citrulli. The sequence continues at coordinate 127,809 of NZ_FNEY01000004.1, forward strand.
GCGGCATCCTGTGCCGGCGGCGGCGCTGCCACCGCCCATCCGCAGCCCAGCAGGGCGGCTCCGGAAGCGAGGATGCGGCGGCGGGCCAGGGAGATGGGAGGCGACTTGTCTGAGCGTTGCATGGAATGTGCGGCAGATGAAAAAAAGGCGCGCTACCCGTTCAGGTAGCACGCCCGATTATCGCTGGCGCCACGAGGATTCCGCAGCGCGAAACGGTGCGAGGGTGTCAGGCGTATTCCGCCAGCGCCTTCTTCATCTTCTTCATCGCGGCGACCTCGATCTGCCGGATGCGCTCGGCGCTCACGCCGTACACCGCAGCCAGTTCATGCAGCGTCATGCCGCCCGAACCGTCGTCGTTGACCTTGAGCCAGCGCTCCTCGACGATGCGGCGGCTCCGGTCGTCCAGCGTAGCGAGGGCATTGGCGATGCCGTCCGTGGCCAGCACGTCGCGCTGGCGCGATTCGATCATGGCGGTCGGCTCGTGCATGCCGTCGGCCAGGTAGGCGATGGGTCCGTAGGCCTGTTCGCCGTCATCGGACGGGGCCGGGTCCAGCATCACGTCGCCTCCCGACAGGCGCGTTTCCATCTCGATGACTTCCTCGCGCTTGACGTTGAGCTGCTGGGCCACGACGTCGATCTCCTGCTCGGAGAGCGTCTCGCGGTGCGTGCCCGCGTCCCCGGCGGCGGCGTCGGCCTTGAAGCCCTGCTTCATCGAGCGCAGGTTGAAGAACAGCTTGCGCTGGCTCTTGGTGGTGGCCACCTTCACCATGCGCCAGTTCTTCAGGATGTACTCGTGGATCTCGGCCTTGATCCAGTGCATGGCGTAGCTCACCAGGCGCACGTTCTGGTCCGGATCAAAGCGTTTCACGGCTTTCATCAGGCCCACGTTGCCCTCCTGGATCAGGTCGCCATGCGGCAGGCCGTAGCCGAGGTACTGCCGGGCGATCGAAACCACCAGCCGCAGATGCGACATCACCATCCGGCCCGCGGCCTCCACGTCGTTGTGCTCCTTCAGCCGGCGGGCGTAGGTGCGCTCTTCCTCGGCCGTGAGCATCGGCAGGCGGTTCACCGCGGAGATGTACGCATCCAGATTGCCCAGCGGGGGGATCAGCGCCCAGGCGTTGACCGGTGCAAGCGCAGTGGCGGCGGTTCCAGACTGAATCGTCATTCCAGAAATCCTTTCTTCCATTCTTTCACTTTAGCAGTCTCTTGGAGGGAGTGCTAAGGCCGAAGTTCCTTTCCCTGCGTAGGACTGGGGATGTCTGCGAAGTGGGTGTGTGTTTCACGAAGCCAGTGTGGATTTCCGATGAGTCTTGTACTTTTCTCACTGAGTTTTGTACTCTTCTGCACACTAGGTCCACGTAAGGGGCATCGTGCGGTTTTTCATAATGCCATGTCATCGGCCAGGAGCGATCTATCGCGTTGAACTCGCGGAAGCACGCCCTGGCGTACTCGAATGGGGCCCCATCAGGACGCAGTGTGGTCGGTGGAGCGGCTTTCGGCCTCCCATTGTTCCATCTCTTGCAGGCGCTCTCGCCTCAGGTTTGAGGCTCGCAGGTGTCTAGAAATCCCGGGGCGATTTAACCAGGCAGCAGACCAGAGCCGACGTGTTCGACTACATCGAGCGGTTCTACAACCCGCTCAGGAAGCGCTCAAAATTGAACTACCTCAGCCCGGTTCAATTCGAGGAGCGACCGCGCTTGAAGGGTTAGGCAAAGCGTCCGGGAAACCGGGGAAGCCCATAGGCCACCGGGTAGCCCACGAACACCGCCTTGCCAGGGCTGCTCAGGGGCGGTTCACTTTCGATCTCTCAGCAGCGCCTTCAGCCACCGGCAGAAGTCCTGCGCGAGCTGCGTGTGCGAGCTCATCTCGTTCAGGTACGCGACATAGCTCGCGCCCGAGTTGACGACCCGCTCGTCCGCCAGCTGGAGCGTGCCGTCGCGGAGCTGGTCGAGCACGAACAGCCGGGGCACGACGAGGAATCCCGAGCCGCCGATGGCGGCGGTCAGCGCCAGGAACAGATGGTCGTACGTGGCCACGACGTGCAGGCTGTCCGGCGGCAGGTTCGCGGCGAGGGCCCACGACGCGAGCAGCTCCGGGCGCGACCTGGACGCCACCATGGGCCAGTGCGCCACGGCGTCCGACCGGTGCGCGGCCACCTGGGATGGCGAGCCGACGCAGACCAGCTCTTCGCGGACCAGCTCCCAGGACTCCGTCCCGCCCAGGCTCAGGTCGCGGGTGACGAGTACGTCGAAGTCGTCGGAGGGCAGGGGGGGCGACAGGGACGTGATGAGGTCGACCTGGGCCCCGCTGGCCGCCGAGAAGGCGCCGAGCGCCGGCACCACCACCGTCATCGCGAAGCTGGGCATGGACGTGCGCACCCGCAGGCGGTCGTGCCGTTTGCCCTTCTGCGCCAGCAACTGCATCGTCAGCTCGATGGTGGACATCGCGTCCTTCACCGCCTCGAAGAGCTGGAGCCCGGCCGGCGTCATCTCGATGGTGGCGCCCCGGCGTATGAACAGCGCCGTGCCCGCGAACGCTTCCAGCACGGCGATGTGGCGGCTGACCGCGCCCTGCGTGATGCCGAGCGCACTGGCCGCCCGCGTGAACTTGCCGTGCCGGCCGACGGCCACGAACGCCCGCAGTGCCTTCAGCGGCATCTCGGCGGAGTCAGTATTAATTTTCTTCATAAAAGTCCAGCGAACAAGAATACTGTCACACAGCGTGCATTGATCCCGGCGTCTTGACTGGAAACAATGAATCTCGTCGTTGTACTTCATCGGGATGCAGATCCATGCTCGGAACCATGTCAAAACTATGTGCTGTACTCATCGTGGGCGCAGCAATGCATCTGTCCGCCATGGCCGGGACGGTGGTGCTCTATTCGTCCAACAATGTGGAAACGGTGAACGGCGTGGTGGACCAGTTCACCAAGGAGAACCCGGACATCAAGGTGTCGGTCGTGCGCGCCGGAACCGGGGCCCTGATGCAGCGCATCAAGGCGGAAGCGGCCAATCCGCTGGGCGACATCTTCTGGAGCGGCGGGCTGTCGACGATCGCCGAATTCCGCGAGCTGCTGGCGCCCTATGTGTCTCCGCAGGCGGGCGCCGTGCCGGAGAAGTACCGCGGACCGGACGGCCTCTGGCTGGGCACCAATACGCATGTGACGGTGCTGATGACCCATCTGCGCCAGGTGCCCGGGGGGCAGCCCCCGAAGGCCTGGGCAGACCTCGCCGCACCGCAGTGGAAGGGCAAGATCGTCATCCCCGATCCCGAACGCAGCAGTGCCTCCTTCGTCGCGCTCTATGGCCTGCGCACGCTGCTGGGCCAGGAGATGCTGGACCGCATAGCCCGCAACGCGGTCATCGTCGGCACGACCTCCGCCGCCTACGAGGGTGTCGCCAAGGGGGAGTTCGCGGTGGCGGTCACGATGGAATACGCCGCCTACGAGTACGTCGCCGGCGGCATGAAGGACATCCGCATCGTGTACCCGGCGGAAGGCACCTTCCTGTCCCCCGAGGGCATGGCCCTGATCAAGGGAGGGAAGAACCCTGCGGAAGCCCGCCGGCTCTACGAGTTCCTGGCATCCAGGGGCGTGCAGACGAAGGTGTTCCAGTCCGCCTACCGGCGCCCGCTGCGGGAGGACATCGACGTCAGCCGGCTGTCCGGGCTGCCGGCGCTGTCCAGCATCCAGGTCGTTCCGCTGGACGACGCCCGGATGGCCGCGGAGCGCGCGGCCTTCATCGCGCAATGGCGGCAAACCATCAGCGCGCGCTGATGCCGCTCCCCACGATCTCCAGAGCGTCCCCATGAAAGTAACGTTCCAGGCCATCGCGCAGAGCTATGGCGGCCAGCGGCTGTTCGAGCAGCTGGACCTCACCATCCCCAGCGGCTCCTTTTTCACGCTGCTGGGGCCGTCCGGCTGCGGCAAGACCACCCTGCTGCGCATGCTGGGCGGGTTCGTCCGCCCCGATGCCGGCACCATCCTGTTCGGCGACGAAGACGTCACGCACGTTCCGGTGCACCGGCGCAACGTGGGCATGGTGTTCCAGGACTATGCGCTGTTTCCGGACCGCTCCGTCCTGGCCAATGTCTGCTATGGCCTCACGGCGCGCGGCGTGGCGAAGGCCGAGGCGCAGGAGCGGGCCCTGGCGATGCTGCGCCGCGTGGGCCTGGCCGACTTCGCCGACCGTGCGCCGGCCGCGCTGTCCGGGGGGCAGCGCCAGCGCGTCGCCATGGCACGGGCCCTGGTCATCGGGCCGCGCCTGCTGTTGCTGGACGAGCCCTTGTCCGCCCTGGACGTGAAGCTGCGGGTCGGCCTGCGGAGCATGGTGCGGGATCTCCAGCGCGAAGCCGGCATCACCACCGTGTTCGTGACCCACGACCAGGAGGAGGCCCTGGCCATGTCGGACCAGATCGCCGTGATGGACCGCGGCCGCATCGTCCAGATCGGCTCGCCGCAGGACATCTACGGCCGTCCGACGACGGCATTCGCCGCCGACTTCGTAGGAGGCGCCAACCTCATCGCCATCGACGCCGAACTCTCCTCCGATGCGGCGGGCCAGCGGCGCCTGCAGTGCGGCGGCGCCGTCCTGCGCACCACCAGCGACGCACCCGTGAAGCCGGGGTCGCAGTTGGCGGTGCGCCCGGAGGACGTCGCGTTCTGCGACGCCGCTGGGGCCGGCCCGGATGTGCTGTCCGGCGTCGTGGAGCATGTCGAGTTCCGCGGCAGCACCACGGGCTATGCCGTCTCCACGGCGGTCGGGGTGATCCGCGTGGACGCGCGCACCGGGGCGCCGGCACGTGCGCCAGGGCGCGGCGAGACGGTCGCGCTCCGTGTGCCGCCGCACGCCCACATCGTGCAGGGGGCCTGAGATGCTGGGCACGCTGCGTCGCGATCCCGCATGGCTGGCGCTCGGCATCGGCGCCATCGCGCTGCTGCTGGTGTTTCTCGGCTGGCCGCTGGTCGGCATGCTGGCCAAGTCGTTCATCGGTGCGGACGGCCGGGTGGGCATGGACGGCTACGTGCGGTTCTTCGCGGACCGCGCCTACCGCGAGGTCTTCGTCAACACGTTGATCCTCGGCGTTGCGGTCACCGCGACCTCCATGCTCGTGGGGGGATGCCTCGCCCTGGTCGTGGCCCGCTGCAGGTTCCCGCTGGCCGGCCTGGTCACGGCGCTGCCGCTCATCACCCTCGTCATTCCCGACGTGGTGGTGGCGGCTGCCTGGCTGCTGATCCTGGGAAAGCAGGGCCTGGTCAATGCGCTGCTGGCCCCGCTCGGCATCGAACTGCCGACGCTGTACTCCTGGTGGGGCATGGTCTTCGTGATGACGCTGAACAACTACGTGTACGCCTTCGTCGCGGTGCTCGTGGGTTTGAAGTCGATGGACCGCAACCTGGAGGAGGCGGCCCTGAGCCTCGGCCGGCCGCTCCCGCACGTGCTGGGCGGCGTGACGCTGCCGCTGCTGCTGCCCTCGGTGTTCGCCGGCGCGCTGATCGTCTTCACCCATGTGATCGGCAGCTTCGGCGTGCCCGCCATCCTGGGCGCCCGCACGCCGGTGCTGGCCGTGAAGGCCTACAACGAGTTCGTGAGCGAGATGGGCGGCAATCCCCAGATGCAGACCACCATGGCGTCGCTGCTGGTGTGCCTGGGCGCGGGGTTGCTGCTGGTGCAGAAGTTCATCGTCGAGCGGCGGCAGTTCCAGATGGAGGCCGGCCGTACGCCCCCTGCGCTCACCATCCGGGGCGTGCCGGCGGTGCTGGCCAGCGGCGGCGTGCTGTTCGTGGTCGCGCTCTCGCTGCTGCCGGCGCTGGTGGTCGTGGTCACGGCCTTCACGCCCTCCGTGGGGCCGGTGCTGCGCTATGGCGGCTTCACGCTGGCCCATCTGCAGTACGCCCTGGTCCGCGCACCGGAGCCGCTCTACAACTCGCTGTTCCTGGCATCGGTGGCGACGGCCGCGGGCGTGCTGTTCTCGGTGGTCTCGGCCTACCTCATCGTCAAGCGCCGCTCGCCGCTCACGCATGCGCTGGACGTGCTGGTGATGCTGCCGCTGACGATCGCGGGCACGGTGCTGGGCATCGCCCTCATCAACGCCTTCAACACGGGATGGCTGGTGCTGACGGGCAGCTGGGTGGTCATGGCGCTGGCGTACTTCCTGCGCCGCGTGCCCACCAGCGTGCGCGCCGCGGTCGGGTCGCTGCACAACCTCAAGGACTCCATCGAGGAGGCTTCCATGAGCCTGGGCGTCAGCGCGCTCAAGAGCTTCTTCCGCGTGGTGCTGCCCGTCATCGGCCCGTCCGTGGTCGCCGCGGCCGTGCTGATGTGGGTGACCACGCTGTCGGAACTCTCGGCCACCGTGGTGCTGTATTTCGGTGGCATGAACACCATGCCCATCGAAATCTTCCAGCAGATCGACAGCGGGCGCATGGCCCTGGCATGCGCGTACAGCCTCGTGCTGCTGCTGACGATCTTCGTGCCGCTCGGGCTGGCGCGCTGGCTCTTCCGGCTCAAGGTCGGAACTCTTGATTGAACCCCATGACTGATACCCAACCACACCCTTTCCTCGCCCGGCGCGTCCTGGGCGCCAAGCCTTCGGCCACCAAAGAAATGACGCGGCTGGCCAACCAGCTCCGACGCGAGGGCCGCAGCGTCATCGCCCTCAGCCAGGGCGAGCCCGACTTCCCGACGCCGGCGCACGTGCGCGAGGCGGCCAAACAGGCCATCGACCGCAACGAGTCGCGCTACACGGACGTCGCCGGCACCTTCGCCCTGCGCGAAGCGGTGGTCCGCAAGTTCGAGCGCGACAACGGCCTGAGGTACACGCCCGAGCAGGTCCAGGTCGGATGCGGCGCCAAGCAGATCCTGTACAACGCGCTGCAGGCGACCCTCGACCCGGGCGACGAGGTCGTCGTGCCGACGCCCGCCTGGGTGTCGTATCCGGAAATGGTGCTGCTGGCAGGCGGGCAGCCCGTCATCGTGCGCTGCGGTGCGCGCAGCGGCTTCAAGATCACGCCGGAGCAGCTGGATGCCGCGATCACGCCGCGCACCAAGTGGGTGATGCTGAATTCGCCGTCCAATCCCAGCGGTGCGGTGTACTCGCACGAAGAGCTCGCGGCGCTCGGCGAGGTGCTGCTCAGGCACCCGCAGGTCTGGATGATGGCGGACGACATCTACGAGAAGATCCGCTACGACGACACGCCCTTCGCCACGCCCGCTGCCGTGACGCCCGCGCTGGCATCGCGCACGCTGACCATCAACGGCGTATCCAAGGCCTATGCCATGACGGGCTGGCGCGTCGGCTTCGGTGCGGGGCCGCTCGAGCTGATCAAGGCGATGAACCTCGTGCAGTCCCAGTCGACCTCGCACACCAGTTCGATCAGCCAGGCGGCGTCCGTCGCGGCACTCGACGGCCCGATGGACTTCCTGCCGGCCTTCGTCGATGCATTCCGGCGGCGCCGCGATGCGGTGGTGGCCCGGCTCAACGCCATGGAGGGCGTGTCGTGCGAACTGCCGCCAGGCGCGTTCTATGCCTTCCCCGGCGTGCAGGGGCTGCTGGGGCGCCGCGACCGGTCGGGCCACCTCATCGCGACCGATGCCGACCTGGCGATGTACCTGCTGCGCGAAGCGGGCGTGGCCATCGTGCCCGGCTCTGCGTTCGAACTGCCGGGCCATCTGCGCTTCTCCTATGCAGCGTCCGACGAGGACCTGTCGGAGGCGTTGAGCCGTGTGGCTGCCGCATGCGCCGAACTGCACTGAATTCTTCTTCCAAGGGCCCACCAATGACCAAGAACCAGACCCTCCGCGCGGCGCTGGGCAGCGGCACGCTGTTCACCGCCATGGCGGCACACAACCCCCTGGCGGCCAGGCTCGCCGAGGAAGCCGGCTTCGGCGGCATCTGGGGCAGCGGCTTCGAGCTCTCGGCGAGCTATGCCGTGCCCGACGCCAACATCCTGTCCATGGGCACGCACCTGGAGATGATGCGCGCCATCGCCGCCACCGTCGACATCCCGCTGATCGCCGACATCGACACCGGCTTCGGCAATGCCGTGAACGTGCACTACATCGTCCCGCAGTACGAAGCGGCCGGTGCTTCGGCCATCGTCATGGAAGACAAGACCTTCCCGAAGGACACCAGCCTGCGCGCCGATGGTCGCCAGGAACTGGTGCGGATCGAGGAATTCCAGGGCAAGGTCGCCGCGGCGGTGGCCGCGCGCCGCGACCCCGACTTCACGGTCATCGCGCGCGTGGAGGCCCTGATCGCGGGCCTCGGCCACGAGGAAGCCTGGGCGCGCGGCCTGGCCTACGAGGATGCGGGTGCGGATGCCATCCTGATCCATTCGAAGCAGAAGACGCCCGACGAGATCCTGGCGTTCATCGATGGCTGGAAGGGGCGGGTCCCGCTGGTGCTGGTGCCCACGGCCTACCCCCAGCTGACCGAGACGGACATCGCCGCCCTGGGCAAGGTCGGCATCGTGATCTACGGCAACCACGCGATCCGCGCGGCCGTGGGCGCCATGCGCGAGGTGTTCGCGAAGATCCGCGCGGATGGCGGCATCCGCGAGGTTGACCAGACGCTGCCCACGGTAAAAGACATCATCCAGCTGCAGGGCGACGAGCACATGCGAACCGCCGAAGCGCATTTCCTAAGGTAGCTTCACTTCGTCCGGGAGTGGCAGACGCTCACATCCGCTCCCGCCGCATACGATCATGACGCCGATGGCTGGCCTCTGCTGAACCAGGCCGCGCGCCGAGCCTGCAGAACCTAAGGCAGAATCCGGCCAGAACCCGACCTTCCCGGTAGTCTCCTGATGACCGTTGAAAACACCGGGACCGTTGACGCCGTCGGCACCGACAAGGAGACTGGAGAGGTTCGGTTGAGCATCGTCGATCACCTGCATTGGGATGCGGAGCACCTCTGTCTGCTGCAGAAGAAAATCAACGGCTACCTTGACTTCATAGTGTCCGGGGGAATCTACGCTTCATACCCAGACGCCAAAGGCCGTCCACTGGTCATCGATGTGTACACGAAGTTCCGCCCAACGGAGGGCGCGGAACGCTCTCTGCTGGACTTGACGAGCACCGGCGGTATGGCGCAACCCTTGCGCGCGTGTGAAAATCGGATGGGGCGTGCTGATCGCGGGCATAGCTATCAGCCTGCTGCTGGCCGGCGGGCTCAAGTCGGCGCGGACCGCGACCATCTTCTTCGCGTGGCCTTTGCGGGTGTGATCACGCTGACGGCCAACGCGTTGTGGCGCGGCCTGCGCAAAGATCACCAAGAAGAGCAGTTCCGCGAGCGAGCGCTAAGCCGGCGCATGAGGGAGTTCGTCGACCAGACGCTCCCCATCTGAATAGGGACACCGTGACACTTGAACTTCTGGGCGCCTTCGGCAAGAGCTTTCTCTTCGTGATTGCCGCGCTGCTGCCTATCGTGAACCCGGCCGCCACGGCGCCCATCTTCCTGGGCCTGACCGAGGGGGCATCACCGACCACGCGCGCGCTGCTGGCGCGCCGCATCGCACGCAACATGTTCTGGCTGCTGCTGGGCGCCATGCTGGTCGGCTCCTACGTGCTGGAGTTCTTCGGCATCTCGCTGCCCATCGTGCGCGTGGGTGGCGGCATGATCGTGGCAGCGACGGCCTGGCGGTTGCTGACGGCCACGCAGGCCACGGTGGACAGCCGCACCGAACTGGCCGAGAGCTTCACGCCCGACATGGCGCGACGCCAGGCTTTCTACCCGCTCACCTTTCCGGTGAGTTGCGGGCCCGGCTCGATCGCGGCGGCCATCACGGTGGGGGTGTCGCTGGCCGACGCGCGGCTGTCGATGTCGCTGGCGCGGATGGGAGGTGGCGTACTGGCGCTGCTGTCCGTCGCCGTACTGCTGTACTTCGCCTTCCGCTATGCGCAGCAATTGCTCAAGCCGCTCGGCGAGGCCGGCTCGGTGATCTTCCTGCGGTTGTCGGCCTTCATCCTGCTGTGCCTGGGCGTGCAGATCGTGTGGGACGGCGTGTACGAACTGGGCGTCGCGATGTTGCGCGACGGGATGCTGCCACTGAATTCTTGAACTTCGACTTCAGTTCATGGCCTGCTGGCCCTGCAAGGCGTGGGCACGATACCGCATGCCCGCTTCGCCGCCCGTCCTCTCCAGCGCTCCTTCGAGCACCCCTGCAAACCCCTCATCCGCATCCACCCGCGCCCCGACGCGCGACCTGACGCAAGGCCCGATCGGCCGCACCCTGCTGGTCTTCGCGCTGCCCATCCTGGCAGGCAACGTGCTGCAGTCGCTGAACGGCTCGGTCAATGCGGTGTGGGTGGGCCGCTACCTGGGCGAGGCCGCGCTCACTGCCACGGCCAATGCCAACAACATCCTGTTCCTCTTGATCGGCGCGGTGTTCGGCGTGGGCATGGCGGCCACCATCCTCGTGGCGCAGGCCATGGGGGCGCGCGATCCGCGGCAGGCACGCCGTGTGATCGGCACCAGCGCCACCTTCTTCGGCGGCACGGCCGTGCTGATCGCGGCTGCCGGCCCGCCGCTCTCGCGCGAGATCCTGGGCTGGATGGGCACGCCCGCCACCGCCCTGCCGCTGGCAGAGGCCTATCTGCGCACGCTGTTCCTGGCGGTGCCGCTGCTCTACCTGTTCGCCTTCATCTCGGCCGTGCTGCGCGGCGCGGGCGACACGCGCACGCCGTTCCTCTTTCTGCTGCTGGTGGTGGCGCTGGACACGGCGCTTAATCCATTGCTCATCTTCGGCTGGGGCTCCGTGCCGCGCATGGGCATCGCCGGCTCTGCCATGGCCACCTTGGTGGCCAACGCGATCAGCTTCGCCGCGCTGCTGGCGTGGCTGCGCTGGCGCCGGCACCCGCTCTGGATCGGCCGGGCCGACTGGCGGCTCTTCGTGCCCGACGGGCCCATCCTGCGTGCGCTGGTCGTCAAGGGCCTGCCGATGGGCGCGCAGATGGTGATGATCTCCACCGCCATGCTGATGCTGATGGGCCTCGTCAACGCGCAGGGCGTGGTTACTGCATCGGCCTACGGCGCGGCGCTGCAGCTCTGGACCTACGTGCAGATGCCGGCCATGGCCATCGGGGCGGCCTGCTCGTCCATGGCGGCGCAGAACGTGGGCGCCGGCCGGTGGGAGCGGGTGGACGGCGTGGCCCGCAGCGGCACGCTCTTCAACTTCGTGCTGACCGGCGCGATCATCGTGCCGCTGGTGCTGCTGGACCGCACGGCGTTGTCGCTCTTCCTGCCCGCCGGCAGCGCGTCGCTGGAGGCGGCGCGCCATTTGAATCACATCGCCGTGGGCTCGTTCCTGTTCTTCGGCGTCACCTTCGTGCTCTCGGGCGTGGTGCGTTCCACCGGCGCGGTGATGCCACCACTCATCATCCTGGGTCTGGCGCTCTGGGGTATCCGCCTGCCGGTCGCCTATGGCCTGCAGCCCTGGCTGGGCACCGATGCGATCTGGTGGAGCTTTCCGGCCAGCGCGCTTTGCGCCATGCTGATGTCGATGGCCTACTACCGCTGGGGCCGCTGGCGCCAGGCACGCATGCTCACGCCTGCCGAGCCGGTGGTGGCGACCCCGGCCGAAGTGGGTGGCCTGCCGCCTGCGCCGGTCTGCGCGCAGGCAGGCGCAGCGCACGGGTCACCCGGCCGGCAGGCGGTGGTCGCGCACTCGCGCACCACATGATGTCGGATCAGCACAGCACCGGCTCAGTCGGCATACTCCCCAGCTGCCTTGACGGGACCCGCCCAGCGATTGATTTCCTCCTGCAGGTATCGGCGATGGCCGGCGGGCGTCAGGCGTTCGTCGGTCACGGGCTTCAGTCCGGCGTCTGCCTGTTGCTTGCGAAAGGTGGCACTGTTCGTCACCGTTTTCAGCGCTGTTGAGAGTTGCTGGATGACGGGGGCTGGTGTGCCGCGGGGTGAGTACAGTCCATACCAGATGGTCAGCGGAGACTGGGTAATGCCAAACTTCTCCACCGATGGGACTGTCTCCAGCGGCGTGCCGCTGATGGGCTCGCGAACGGTCACGGCGATCGGACGCACCTTGCCGGATTGAATCTGCGGCATCGCTTTGGATGTCAGGTCGCACATCAGATCGACCTGGCCGCCCATCAGGTCGATCATGGCCGGGCCGGTGCCCTTGTAGGGAACTGTCGTCATGCGCAATTTCAAGGATGACTGCAGCAGCAGGCCACAAAGATGCGAGGCCGATCCCATACCTGCGTTGGCCAGGGTCACTCGGGGTTGCTGGGCCATCCAGCGCAGTAGTTCGTCCAGGCTGCCGCCAGGAACTCCGGGCCTGCCGATGAGCACGAGGGGTGACTCGGCAATCACGCCCAGTGGCTCGAAGTCCACGTCGGGCGCGAAGTCCAGCTTGCGGTACAGCGCAGGCGCCGTCGCCATGTGCACATGGTCGAGCAGTACGGTATACCCGTCGGGCGCGGCGCGCTTGGCCGTGGCCACGCCGATGTTGCCGCCGGCACCGCCCTGGTTTTGCACGACCACGGGCTGGCCCAGCAACGTGCCGAGTTGGGATCCAACCTGCCGCGCAAGCTTGTCCATCGGCCCGCCTGCTGCATAGGGCACGATGATCGTGACGGGCTTTTCCGGAAAGGCTGCATGCGAATTGCTGAACCAGAGAGTCAGGAGCAGCACCAACAGGGAACGTGGAAGCGAGGGCATGTAGTGCTCCTGCTTCAGGCCGCCGAGGCAACCGCGGTGCCCATGGCGGTTGCAGCCCGCGCCACCGCCTGGCTGAGCAGGGCATGACGCTCGCGCGTGGCCTTCAGGCAGCGCTCGACGATGCGCGGGGGCGAGGTGCGTGGTGTGCCCCCCTCGAAAGGCGGCTCGGGATCGTATTCGATCTGCAACTGGATCTGCCTTGCCGCATCCTCGTCCAACATGACCGAGACCGCCCTGAGGGCCATGTCGATTCCGGAGGTCACGCCGCCGGAGGTGATGATGTTTCCGTCGATGCAGGTGCGGGATTCGTCGGGAATGGCGCCGAACGAAACCAGAAACTCTCGAGCTTGCCAATGGCATGCAGCACGTTTTCCGCGCAGCAACCCCGCCGCGCCCAGCAGCAGCGAACCAGTACACACGCCGAGGATGAACTTCGCGTCCGCGGCCTGCCGGGCGGTGAAATCCACCCAGGCTGGGTCGACCAGAGCGTCATCGGTTCCCGGTCCGCCTGGCACCACGAGGATGTCGCAGGGCCCTGCATTGTCGAAAGTGGCTGTCGGTGCCAGGGTCAAGCCCCGATCCGAGCGAACAGGATCCATGGTGGGCGAAACAAAGTCGATCTTGAAACCGGGGGCGCGCGCCAGTACTTCGAACGGGCCCGTCAGATCCAGTTGTGTCAAAGCAGGAAATAGTAGAAAGTTCACTTGCATGAAGACGCTCCTTAAAAACCAGACTCTAAAATTGAGGTCCGTTCTGGGTGCGCCAAAAACGGAAGCCATTGCGCCAATTCGGGTGGCGTTTCTGGTGTTTCCGAACTTTCAGCCAATTGACCTCAGCGGCCCTTGGCAGGCCTTCGCGACGGCCAATGAAGAGCTTGCGCAAATGCGCTATGAACTGAGCACATTCGGCCCCGAAGCAACGGCATCGACCAGCGATGGAGGACTGCGCATCCTGACCGGCCATTCGCTCGCGGAATCGGTGAAGTGGCAGCCTCACACGCTGGTCATTCCCGGTGGAGAAGGTGTGCATGCGGCTGCCGGAAACCCCGCTTTGCTCACCTGCCTGAGGGAGCTGGATCTCACGACCGGGCGGACCTGCAGCGTGTGCACGGGCGCGTTCCTGCTGGCAGCCACGGGAATGCTGGACAGGCATCGGGTGACAACCCATTGGCGCACGGCAGAACGGTTACGCCGGGAGTTCCCGCAACTGGATGTGGCAGACGAGCAGATCTTTTGCGAGAGTGGAAAGTATTGGACCACTGCCGGGGTTACTGCCGGCATCGACCTGGCACTCGCACTGGTCGAGCGTGACTGCGGCACGCTCATTGCCCAGCGCGTGGCGCGGCGCCTTGTCGTCTATTTGCGCCGTACGGGGGACCAGCGGCAGTACAGCCAGACGCTCCGGCTGCAAGACAGGGCAGGCGCGCCGTTCGGCAAACTGGTTGAGAAAATCGAGGCCCGGTTATCCTTGCCCTGGACGGTGGACGACATGGCGATGGAGTGCAACATGTCGCGGCGCACCTTCCAGCGGAAATTCAAGGAGAGCTTCGGTGTAGGACCGTCCGATGTCGTCAAAATCCTGCGCGCCGAGCGAGAACAGCAACTTCTCAATGCCGGGCACCTGCCCAGGAAAGAGGTGGCCCGCCAAATTGGATCCCCGAGCATTCGCCGGTGATTCAAAACCGCGGTGGTAATGGCGGCACCATTCGCGGCAGGTTTGAAAATATCGATTGGACTGTGGGCAGGGCGCCCCGCGCGTCGCCCAAGATTTCACGAAGCCGTGCCGGCCGCGGCCAGCGCCAGGGCAGGGCCGGACTGGCTGGACAGCGCCACGGGACGGCGTAACTCCATGGGACCGGAGGAAGCGGAGGCGGCGGAAGACATGGCCAGCCGGCCATCGCCGAGCTGGAACGTCGCCACTCCGCGCACCAGATCCTCGGCCTGCTTCTTGAGGCTGCCGGCCGCCGCGGCCATTTCCTCGACCAGCGCGGCGTTCTGCTGTGTCGCCCGGTCCATCTGCGTCACGGCCTCGCCTACTTGGCTCACGCCCGATGCCTGCTCCACGCTGGCGGCGCTGATCTCGCCCATGATGTCCGTCACGCGGTTGATGGCGCCGACGATCTCCTGCATGGTGGCACCGGCCTGGTCCACCAGCGCGTTGCCGGCCGCCACGCGCTCCACGCTGGCCCCGATGAGGTTCTTGATCTCCTTGGCCGCGTCGGCGGAGCGGCCCGCCAGGCTGCGCACCTCGCTGGCCACCACGGCGAAGCCCCGGCCCTGCTCGCCGGCCCGGGCGGCTTCCACGGCCGCGTTCAGTGCCAGGATGTTGGTCTGGAAGGCGATGCCGTCGATCACCTGGATGATGTCCGCGATCTGCCGGGACGACTCGTTGATGCCCTTCATGGTTTCCACGACCTGGCCCACGACCTCGCCGCCCTGCACCGCGACCATGGCCGCATTCTTGGCGAGCTGGTTGGCCTGGCGCGCGCTGTCGGCGTTCTGCTGCACGGTGGTGCCCAGCTCTTCCATGGAGGCGGCCGTCTGCTCCAGCGCGCTCGCCTGGCTCTCGGTGCGGCCGCTGAGGTCCTGGTTGCCCTGGGATATCTCCGCGCTCGCCGTCGCCACGGCTTCCGCGTTCTGGCGCACATTGCCCACGGTCGTCCGCAAGTGTTCGCGGGTCGCCTCGAGCGCCTGCATCATCTGCGCGAGCTCGTCCTTCCCGCTGGTCGCAAGGGGATGGCCGAGTTCGCCGCGGGCCATGCGCAGGGCCGCGTCCATGCCCTGCCGGGACCGGCGCGACAGGTTGCCCGCCAGCAGGACGGCGATCACGGCGCTGAGCGCGATCATCGCCACCAGTCCGGCCGCGAGTTGCACGCGGCCTTCCCTGTAGGTGGCCGCGGCGCGTTCGGCGGCGAGATCGCTGCCCTTGTTGTTGATGGCGATCAGGTCGTCGAGCGCCTGGTTGGCGGCCCGGTAGGCCACGGCTGCCGGGCCCACGAAGATCGCGCGCACCGCGTCGATGTCGTTGTTCCTTGCGTGCTGCAGTTGCTGCGGCAGTGTCGAGCTGTAGGCCGCGACCTGATTGCGCAGCTCCTCGTAGAGCGGTCGTTCTTCGGCGTTGGTGAAGAGCGGGGCTGCGGCCTCGACGGAGGCATTGAGCGCCGTGCTGGCGCTTTCCACCGCGGCGATCGCCTGCGGCATGGGCGAATTGGGCCCCGTGAGGATCAGGCCCAGGCGGGCGATGCGCAGGGCAGACAGATTCCTGCTGATCGTTCCCGAGGCCGCCACGCTTGGCAGGGACTTCCGGGATATCTCGGTGGAGCGGTCGTTCATGCTGGACAGGTTGGCAACGCCCAGCAGGCTGACGATACAGGCGATGACCAGCACGAGGCCGAAGCCGGCCAGCAGTTTGGTGCGCATCATCCAGTTATCGAGGGTCATCATGGTCTTTCTAAGGGGGAAACGCCGCCGGAGCGGGGGCGGATATGGGGGAGGCGCTGGGGTTGTTATGTGTCTGGAAGCGCTCTGGATGTAATCGTATGTAATTTTATGAGCTCTTCTGTAGGCCGGTTGCCCGACTTGTCCGCACTCGCCTGGTTTATGGCGCCAACACGACAGAACGCCCGCATCCGTTGGGCGGATGCGGGCGCAGCGAGGGGCCGGATGGCTGCATGGGCAGCCCGGCAGGGCAGGCGGACCGGTCAGGCGAGGGCCTGCATTTCCTCCATCAATTCATCCTTGCGGGCCTGCAGCGTGTCGCGCATGGCCACCAGGTCGAGCTTGCGTGCCGCGCGGGCCTTGACGAAGATTTCGTTGCGCTCTTCCTTGACGTGGTGGTCGATGTATTCGCCCAGGACGGTGACCTTGGCGTCGAACTTGTCGTCCATGGCATCGCCGGCCTGGATCTGGGCAATGAGATCCTTGGCGCTGGCGTGCTCGACCTCGGCTTCGTCGAGCAGGTCGGTTTCGCGCAGCGCGTCGCGCAGGGCCGGATAGAAGATTTCCTCCTCGATCTGCGCATGCACGGTCAACTCCAGGCAGATCTGCTGCGCCAGTTCGCGCTTCTTGGCGACGGACGTCTTCGATTTGGAGCCGGCCAGTTCTTCGTACTCCTTGAACATCTTCTTCACCTTCCGATGGTCCGCATCCAGGAGGCTGCAGGCATCGGCAGGGGTCCGCTGGTTCGTCGTCGTGGGCATGGTGTTTTCCTCGTAAGGTGTTGGAAAACCCATTGTCTTTTTACCGTCACGCCTGGCCGTAGGAGCGGCGCCTGTGTGTCCGTCTTCCCATGGCGCTGCGGGCCATGCGACTGGCTCCTGTCGAGCCCGTGCCCGTCCTGCGCGGCACTTGCCGTCACGTGCGATGCTGTCGTTGCGGCCGCGTCCCAGAGCGTAGTCGGGTGTGGTGGTTCCCGCCATGCTGCGCATATCGTTGCAGGCCGTGATGTCCACGGTCGGGGTGCCGGGCAGTTCCGTCCGGATGTCCGCCGTCGATGCGAACGACACCACGACGTTGCGGTGGAACAGTCTTCGTAGAGCGGCAGGCCGGCGGTGCGCACCCCGGTGCCGTCCAGGCGCATCAGGCGTTCGGATTCCGCACCAGCCGTGGAAGCAGGATGGCCTCGCAGAGCAGCCGCGAGGCGTGGCTGACGATGCCGGCATGCCGGTCGGTGCCGGATGCCTCCGCGTAGTGCGTGTCGGTGGGGCAGGGCAGGGTCGCGTAGATCGATGGCATCCCCTGTATCGGCATGGAACGCCTAAATGGATTTTTTGCTTTATCGTTCTGATTTCATGATGGTTGCCCATCCATGGCGTGAATCCGGGGCGCCACCCGGGAAGCCCACCATGTGGAGGCGAGCGGAACCAGCACCGCGGTGATCACGACGCATGCCGCGACCAGCGCCGTCGCGGATGGCGCTACGGTAGCGAACTGCGGTGCTGCCTGGGCGACGAGGTGCGGCGTGGCCACTGCCGCGCCCGCGGTGCTGGACGCGGCGATGCCCGCAGTGCCGCGTCCGCCGCCGATGAAGATGTCCGCCAGAACGAGGGCCGTGCCCGAGACGGCCATGACGGCCAGCGCCATCGCGATGCCCGGCATCCCGGCTTCCACCACCACGCGCAGGTCGATCGTGTTGCCGAGTGCGAAGGCGAAGAAGGGAATCAGGACGCGCGTGGCAGGAGAGAAGAAGCTTCGCAGTTCGGGATCGAGATTGCCGAGCACGAAGCCGGCGATGAAGGGAATGGCCACGCCGACCAGCAGGCGGGGCTCGAATGCGGCGAGGCCGGTGGAGCCGAGGATGAGCATGGTCACCAGCGGCCCCGATTCCAATCCGATCAGCACCGAGACGCCCGCTTCTTCGCGGGTTCCGTGCTCTTCCATGATCGACGCATAGAGGCCCCCGTTGGTCATGTCCAGCGCCGCCACGACGGCCAGCACCGACAGCCCGGCGAAGAATCCGGTGCGCAGGCCGTCCACAGGAATCCACAGGGGGAGCAGCCACGCAGCCAGCCAGGCCGTGCCGATCTTGGCGCCGACCAGCGCCCCTGATTTGCGCAGCAGGGCACCCGTGGCCCGCAGATGGATGGACGCCCCGAGGCAGAACATCCAGACGGCCAGTATGGGCACCACGCCGGAGATCAGCCCCTGCGTGAACGAGCCGTAGTACTTGCCGGTGTCCGGCCGTACTGTGTGGAGCGCGGCTCCCAGCAGGAGCGGGACGAGCATCATGCCGCCCGGTATCTTTTCGATGGTGGATTTGATTTTCATGGTGATGTATTGAGCTGGCCGCTCAGCGGGAGCATATTGCGGGGTGCCTTGGGAACGGTGCGCTTTGCCAGCGGAAATAGCGCCGTTCATTAATGGAGTGGATTAATTGTTTTTTGCCTGATTGACTCGGCTTTTCTGGAGGGAGCTTCGATGCGACGTTTGCAAGGAAAAACCGTCCTGGTCACCGCCGCGGGCCAGGGCATCGGCAGGGCCAGCGCCCTGGCGATGGTCCGGGAGGGGCCGAGGCCTGGGCCACGGACATCGATGACCAGGCCCTGGCCGAGCTCGCTGCCGAAGCGGCCCTCGAGGACAGCCCGCCCCTGAGAACGGCCCGCCTGGACGTGCGGGACAGCGCAGCGGTCCACGCCTTCGCCGGGCATACCGGCCGGGTGGACGTGCTGTTCAACTGCGCGGGCTACGTGCACCACGGCGACATCCTCGCGTGCGAGGAGAAGGATTGGGATTTCACTTTCGATCTGAACGTCAAGTCCATGTACCGCACCATCCGCGCCTACCTGCCGTCCATGCTCGCAGGAGGGGGCGGCTGCATCATCAACATGGCCTCGGCGGCGTCCAGCGTGAAAGGCGTGCCAAACCGCTTTGCCTACGGTGCCTCCAAGGCGGCGGTGACCGGACTGACGAAGGCGCTGGCGACCGACTATGTCCAGAAGGGCATCCGCTGCAATGCCATCTGCCCGGGCACCATCGAATCTCCCTCGCTGCGAGGGCGCATCCGGGAGCAGTCCGCGCGCTCCGGTGCCGATGAGGCCGAAGTCCGGGCCGCCTTCGTCGCGCGGCAGCCGGCCGGTCGCCTGGGGCGCCCCGAAGAGGTGGCCGCGCTGGTGGTGTATCTCGCGAGCGACGAGGCCTCCTTCACGACCGGCGCCATCCACATGATCGACGGTGGATGGTCCAACTGACGCAGGTTCGCCGAGAATGTCCGGCAAACCCGTCTGGAGATACGCATGAAATTGGTACGTTACGGCCAGCCTGGCCGGGAAAAGCCCGGACTCGTCGATGCCGAGGGCCGGATACGCGACCTCTCGGGGCATGTGTCCGACGTGGATCCCGACCTGCTGTCGTCGCCCGAAGCCTGGGCGTCGTTGTCCAGCCTCGATCCTGCGAGCGTGCCCGTGGTGGATGGGAGCGTGCGCTACGGTCCCCCCGTTGCCCGTGTAGGCAAGATCGTCTGCGTGGGGCTCAACTACGCGGACCACGCGGCGGAAACGGGGGCGCCGATCCCGGCCGAGCCCATTCTTTTCCTGAAGCCGAGCTCCTGCATCGTCGGGCCGGACGATACCGTGGTGATTCCCCGCGGCTCCACCAAGACCGACTGGGAGGTCGAACTGGGCGTGGTGATCGGCCGCAAGGCCTCGTATGTCGCCGAGGGCGATGCGATGGACCACGTGGCGGGCTACACGGTGGTCAATGACGTATCCGAGCGGGCTTACCAGATGGAGCGCGGAGGCCAGTGGGACAAGGGCAAGGGATGCGACACCTTCGCGCCCATCGGCCCCTGGCTGGTTTCGAAGGACGAGGTGCCCGACCCGCAAAACCTCCGCCTGTGGCTCGATGTCAACGGCCGGCGCTACCAGGACGGCAGCACGCGCACGATGATCTTCCCGGTGGCCAGGCTGGTGAGCTACATCAGCGAATTCATGTCGCTCATGCCGGGCGACATCATCAGTACCGGAACGCCGCCCGGCGTGGGCCTGGGCCAGAAGCCGCCGGTGTACCTGAAGGCGGGCGACACCATGCGGCTGGGCATCGAAGGCCTGGGCGAGCAGACGCAGGCCACGCGCGCCTGGGCGCGCTGATCCGTTCCGTGCTCCGGTTCCGGTGCGGGCCCTGCCTCAGGCGAGCAGGGCCTGCGCGAACTCGCGGGCGCTGAAGGTTTCCAGGTCTTCCAGCTTCTCGCCGACGCCGATGAAATACACCGGTATGGGGCGCTCCTGCGCGATGGCTGCCAGCACGCCGCCCTTGGCCGTGCCGTCGAGCTTGGTGACGATGAGCCCGGTGAGCTGCAGCGCGTCGTCGAAGGCCCGCACCTGCGCGAGGGCGTTCTGGCCCGTGTTGCCGTCGATCACCAGGAGCACCTCGTGCGGTGCCGTGCCATCGGCCTTGGTGATGACGCGCTTGATCTTCTGCAGCTCCTGCATCAGGTGGAGCTGCGTCGGCAGCCGGCCCGCCGTGTCCACCAGCACCACGTCCTTGCCGCGTGCCTTGCCGGCGCTCACGGCATCGAAGCTCACCGCGGCCGGGTCGCCGCCCTCCTGGCTCACGATTTCCACGGTATTGCGGTCGGCCCATACGCCGAGCTGCTCCCGCGCGGCGGCCCGGAAGGTGTCGGCCGCCGCCAGCAGGACCGCGGCGCCTTCGGTGGCCAGGTGCCTGGTGAGCTTGCCGATGGAGGTGGTCTTGCCGGCCCCGTTGACGCCGGCCACCATGATCACGGTGGGCGTGTGGCGTCCGATCTCCAGGGGTTTCTCGAGCGGGCGCAGCAGGTCGGCCAGCGCGTCGGCGAGCAGCCCCTTGACCGCCGCGGGATCGGTGGCCTTGGATTCCTTCACGCGCCGCCGGAGGTCCTGCAGCAGGTGTTCGGTGGCCTTGACGCCCGTGTCGGCCATCAGCAGCGCTTCTTCGAGTTCGTCGTAGAGCGCATCGCTGATCTGCGTTCCGGTGAAGACCGTGGCGATGCTGGTGCCCGTCTTGCGCAGTCCGTTCTTGAGCCGGTCCAGCCAGCCCTTGCGTTCCTGTCCGGCTTCCTGCATGGGCACGGATGCGGAGACCGCCGGCGCCGGCGGCATGGTGGGCGGCGGGGGCACCGGAGCATCGGCGGCAGGGAAGGGCCCCGGCATCGGCGCTGGCGCAGAGGGCGCCGGAGCGGCTGCGGGGCCCGGCTGCGGCGGAGCCGGCGCGGCTGGATCCTGCGGAGCAGGGGGCTTGGCGAAGGGATTGCGCAGCCAGCCGAAGGTGCCGGGGGGAGCGGCGGTGCCTGGCGTCCCGGCGGCCGCAGGTCCGGCCTCCGGCTCTGCGGGCGTGGAGACAGGCATGGCATCGGGCAGGGCCGGGGCAACGTCGGCCGGTGCTGGTGGCGGGGTCTCCGCAGCGGGAGCAGGAGCTGGCTTTTTCTTGAAAAAACTGAACATTGGCAGGTTCTTAGAATCGCACCCATTCTATGAAACGCGCACTCACCCTCCTGGGCCTGCTGGCCTGCGTGCATGCCGGGGCCCAGCCCCCCGCTGTCGCCACGTCCTATCCCTCGCCTGCGTCGGCGCAAGGCTCCCAGCCCGGGGCCCGGGCGCCCGGCGTGCATCAATACACGCTGCGCAACGGCATGCAGCTGTTCGTGCAGACCGACCGGCGCGCGCCCACCGCAGTGCACATGGTGTGGGTGCGGGTCGGCTCGATGGACGAGGTGGACGGCACATCGGGCGTGGCCCACGCCCTGGAGCACATGATGTTCAAGGGCACGAAGACGGTGCCGCCAGGACAGTTCTCGCGCCGCATCGCCGCGTTGGGCGGACAGGAAAACGCGTTCACCAACCGCGACTACACGGGCTACTACCAGCAGATTCCCGCGAAGCGCCTCGCGGAAGTCATGCGCCTGGAAGCCGACCGGTTCGCGCACAACCAATGGCCGGACGCGGAGTTCAGCAAGGAGATCGAGGTCATCAAGGAGGAGCGGCGCATGCGCACGGACGATCAGCCGCGCGCGGCCCTGATGGAGCAGCTCAACGCCGCCGTGTTCACGGCGTCTCCCTACCGGCGGCCGGTGGTCGGCTGGATGAGCGACCTGAATGCGATGACGCCGGACGATGTCCGCGCGTTCCACCGCCAGTGGTACGTGCCCGCGAACGCCGCCATCGTGGTGGCCGGCGACGTGGACCCGGAAGCCGTCCGCAAGCTCGCCGAGGACACCTACGGCCGCATTCCCGCAGCGGCGGTACCGGTGCGCAAGCCGCGCACCGAGCCGGCCCAGCGCGGCCTGCGCCGCATCGATTTCAAGGCGCCCGCGGAACAGGCCTTCGTCGCGATGGCGTTCCGGGTGCCCGGGCTGCAGCGGCTGGAGCAGCTCACGGATTCCGACCGCGATGCGCTGGCGTTGATGATGCTTTCGGGCGTGCTCAGCGGCTACGACGGCGCACGGCTGGAGCGCTCTCTCACGCAGGGGGCCGACCGCGTGGCCGACGGAGCGGACAGCGGTGCCTCCGTCATGGGCCGGGGGCCGAGCCTGTTCCTGTTGAGCGGCGTCCCCGCGGGTGGCAAGACGGCGCAGCAGGTCGAGGCCGCGCTACGGGCCGAGGTGGCCCGCGTGGCGCGCGAAGGGGTGGGCGATGCCGAACTCTCGCGCGTGAAGACGCAGTGGGCGGCATCCACCATCTATGCACGCGATTCGCTGCAGGCGCAGGCGAGCGACCTGGGCAGCAACTGGGTGCAGGGCCTGCCGCCCGACGCCGACGCGCGGCTGCTGGCGCTGCTGCGCGAGGTGACGCCGGCGCAGGTCCAGGCCGTGGCCGGCCGCTATTTCGGCGATGACCAGTTGACCGTGGCCACCCTGGTGCCACAGCCGGTGGCCCCCGGTTCCCGCCGTCCCGCCGCTCCCGCGAGCGCCGACGGACGCATGCACTGACGCGCCGCCGGTCGGAAGGAATTTCCCATGATGCCCCTTGCAATCAAAAAAGCCGCCCTCCGCGCGGCATTCGCCGCGGCGGCAGGCCTGCTGGCCGCGCAGTCCGCCTGGGCGCTGCTGCCCATCCAGCATTGGACCGAACCCAGCGGCGCACGCGTCTGGCTCGTCGAAAGCCCCGGTATTCCGATGGTGGACGTGCAGGTCGATTTCGATGCCGGAGCACGGCGCGATCCTGCGCCGCAGGCCGGCCTGGCGGCGGCCGTGGCCGCCATGTCGTCCAAGGGCGTGCGCGCCGACGGGGCCGAACCCGCGATGGACGAGAACGCCCTGGGCGAGGCCTGGGCCGATCTGGGCGCGAGCCTGCAGGCGTCCGCGGAGCGGGACGGCTTCAGCTACGGGCTGCGCTCGCTCACCGATGGCGGCCTGCTGGACCGCGCCGCCCGGCTGGCCGCGCGGCAGATCGCCCAGCCGGCCTTCGCGCAGGATATCTGGCAGCGCGAGCGCGCGCGCTGGAGCGCCTCGCTGAAGGAAGCCGAAACACGGCCCGGCACGGTGGCCGCCAGGGCTTTCTCGCAGGCCGTCTATGGCTCCCATCCCTATGGCCAGCGCGCCACGCCGGAGACGCTGGCGCGCATCGAGGTCGCGGACCTGCAGAAATTCCACGACCGCTACCTGCAGGCCTGCCGGGCGCGCGTGAGCATCGTGGGCGCCGTGAACCGGGAGCAGGCCCGCGCCCTGGCCCGGACGCTGCTCTCGCGCCTGCCGGCCTCGGATGCCTCGGGCTGCGCCGCGCTGCCTCCGGTGCCGCCCGTGCAGCCGCTGGCCCAGGCGCGGGAGGAGCGCATTCCCTTCGCCTCGGCCCAGGCGCACGTGCTGATCGGCCAGCCCAGCTTTCCGCGCAAGGACCCCGACTTCCTCGCGCTGCTCGTGGGCAACCACATCCTGGGCGGCGGCGGCTTCACGTCGCGGCTGACCGAGGAGGTGCGCGAAAAGCGTGGCCTGAGCTACAGCGTGTACAGCCAGTTTTCCCCCGGGCTGGATGCCGGCCCCTTCGTCGTCGCGCTGCAGACGCGCCCCGACCAGGCGGAGCAGGCCGTGCAGGTCTCCCGCGACGTGCTCGCCCGCTTCGTCGCCGAAGGGCCCACGGCCGCCGAACTGCGCGCGGCCAAGGACAACCTGATCGGCGGCTTCGCGCTGCGCATCGACAGCAACCGCAAGCTGCTGGGCAACGTGGTGAACATCGCCTGGAACGATCTGCCGCTCGACTATCTCGAGCACTGGACCGACCGGGTGGAGGCGCTGACCGCGGAGGACATCCGCGCGGCGATGGCGCGCAAGCTGCAGCCTGCGCGGATGGTGACCGTGGTGGTCGGCGGGAGCGCGCCATGAGCCCGGCGCCGCGCAGGCCTGCCGCGCCCCAGCGCCCTGCGGCGAGCTCAGGGGCCCGGCAGGGCGGGCACGCCGGTGCGGGCGAAGTGCGCATCATCGGCGGGCTCTGGAAGCGCACGCGGTTGCCGGTGCCGTCGCGCCCGGGGCTGCGGCCCACGCCGGACCGGGTCCGGGAAGCCCTCTTCAACTGGCTGGGGCAGGACCTGTCCGGATGGCGCTGCGTCGATGCCTTCGCCGGCACGGGCGCGCTCGGCCTGGAAGCCGCGTCCCGCGGAGCGGTGGAGGTGCTGCTGGTGGAAAGCGACGCGGCCCTCGCCGATCAACTGCGGCGTTCCTGCGAAAAGCTGGGCGCCGCTGCGGCGCGGGTGCAGCGGGGCGACGGCGTTGCCGTCCTGCGCCAGCGTGCGCCGGGCTCCGCGCACCTGGTCCTGCTCGATCCGCCTTTCGACGGCGGGCTGTTCGATGCGGCCCTGGCCGCTGCCGCGCCGGCGCTCGCGGAGGATGGATTCATCTACCTCGAGGCTCCGCAACCCTGGAACGATGCGGCGCTGGCACCCCTGGGCCTTGCCATCCATCGCCACCTGCGGGCGGGGGCGGTGCATGCCCACCTGATCCGCAAGGTTTAGCGCCCCCTCGCGCGGCGGGGCGCCATGCCATGGCCCATGGGCCGGATGCGCCTTTTCGTGCCCGCGCTGCCCTTGGCGCAGGAGCGCCGCAATAATCCGCTCCAACCGAATGCTTTCAATCCAGGAGATCCGCCGCCATGGTCCAGAACGTCATCGCTGTCTATCCCGGCACCTTCGATCCCATCACGCTGGGCCATGAAGACGTGGTGCGCCGCGCGACCCAGCTGTTCGGCAGCGTGATCGTGGCGGTGGCCGCGGGCCACCACAAGAAGACGCTGTTCAGCCTGGAGGAGCGCATCGCGATGGTGCGCGAGGCGGTCCAGCCCTATCCCCAGGTGCGGGTGGAGAGCTTCTCCGGCCTGCTGCGCGACTTCGTGGTCGCCCGCGAGGGCAAGGCCATGGTGCGCGGCCTGCGTGCCGTGACCGACTTCGACTATGAGTTCCAGCTGGCCGGCATGAACCGCAGCCTCATGCCCGAGGTCGAAACCGTCTTCCTCACGCCGAGCGACAAGTACCAGTTCATCAGCAGCACGTTCGTGCGCGAGATCGCCGTGCTGGGCGGCGAGGTGGACAAATTCGTTTCTCCCGGAGTCTGCCAGCGCCTCGCCGCCAAGGTCCGCGGGATGGCTCCGGCCCCCTGAGGCCACGCGCCGTGGCGGCGCGTCAGGCGGTGGCGTGCACGATGTCGTGCACGAAGCGCAGCTTGGCCAGCGCGCCGGACGACAGCGCGAACGGGTAGGCATCCTGCTGCCCGAGGCTGCGGTTCAGGCTGTTGAGCAGCAGCGTCAGGGGCACCCATTCCTGCACCATCGCGTCGAAGTCCGGCCGGTCGCTGGCGAATGGATTGCCCACGCGGTAGGTCTGGATGGCGCCGTTTTCGGGGATATCGAGGCCCGTGTGATAGCTGGCGGCCGTCTCCAGCAGATCCACCATGTGCAGGTAATGGGCCCAGGTCTCGGCCCAGTCTTCCCAGGGGTGGGCGGTGGCATAAGCGCTCACATGGCGTTCGCGCCACGCGCCCAGGTGCGGACTGCTGGCGTAGTAGGCCTGCAGGGCGGCGCCGTAGTCCTGGCGCTCGTCGCCGAAGACCGCGCGAAACTCTTCCAGCCGGCCGGAGCCCAGCAGCAGATGGTCCCAGTAGAAGTGTCCCGATTCGTGCCGCAGGTGGCCCAGCAGGGTGCGGTAGGGTTCGTGCAGGGCGAGCCGCCGCCGGGCCCGTTCATCGTCGTCCGCCTCGGCCACGTTGAGCGTGATCGTCCCGGCGGCGTGTCCCGTCATCACGGGTTGGCCGGGCTGGTCGGCCAGGAACTCGAAGACCGGGCTTGCACCGTCCGGCGCGGGCTGCAGGCCCAGGCGCGCGAGCGTGTAGTAGAGCTGCCGCTTGGCATGCTCGATCTGTTTCCAGCGGCGCAGGTTGGCAGGTTCGGAAAGGTCGGGAAGGATGCGCGTCTGGCGGCAGGACCCGCACAGCTGCTGCGGATCATCGGCCGCCACCGCGAAGTTGCAGGCGGCGTGCGCTATCCGGTTGTGGCAAAGCCGGTACAGCGGTGAAGCGCTGCCCTGGCGGCGCGACGGCACCCGCTGCCACAGGTCGGCATCGCCCTGCAGGCCCGGCACGGCCGGCACCAGGGCAGCCATGGTCAGCTGGTCGGGCAGGAACGCCAGCTTCGCGCCGCAGTGAAGGCACTGGACGCTGTCGAAGAAAACGAGATGACCGCATTGGTCGCAATTGAAAACCTGCATGGTCGCGGAGCATAGGGCCTGTAGGCCTCTTCGTACGGCTCTGGGCGAACCGCCTGGCGCGTGGATGCCCTGGGCGGCTGTGCAGAAGGCGGCACAAGAAAAACAGGCTCCGTGAGGAGCCTGTCTGCAAAAGGTGGGGCCGGGCAGGAAGGTCCGCCGGCCCGCTTGCGTCAGGGACGCACGACGATGCTGTTGCGCACTTCGCGCACGTGCTTGGTGTTGCGGGCGATGGCTTCCGCGCGGTCCTTCTCGGCCTGCGACTTGGCGAAGCCGGACAGCTGCACCGTGCCGTTCAGCGTTTCCACGCTGATGGACGTGGCGGAGACCGACTTGTCTTCAGCCATCTTGGCCTTCACGGCGGTGGTGATGCCGGCGTCGTCCATGTAGGAGCCCACGGTCTGCTGGTCACGCGCCACGGAGCATCCGGTGGTGACGATGGTGGCGCCGGCGAGGGCTGCGAAGGCGAGGGCACGAGCGTACTTCATGGTTATTTCCTTGGTTTGGTTGAGAGAACACGGGTGCTGGGGACATCCTTCGGTCCGCCGGCTTTCTGCACCCTCCTTGCCGGTGGACCGTCTGCCAGGGCTGGCCGCTCCTTCAGCGGTGCAGCCAATCCTTGAGTTCGTCGGCATGCTCTTCCTCGTCGGCGAGGATGCCTTCCAGCATGCGGCGCGTGGTGGGATCCTTGTCGCCGATCAGGGTGATCATCTGGCGGTACGCTTCCACTGCGATGCGTTCCGCCACGAGGTTGGCGCGCACCATGGCCTTCAGATCGGAGGACTCGTCGTACTGCGCGTGGCTGCGTTCTTCCAGCGTGCGGGGCCGGAAATCCGGTTCGCCGCCCAGTTGCACGATCCGCTGGGCAATGAGGTCGGCGTGGGCCGCTTCCTCGTTCGCGTGCACCAGGAATTCCGCGGCGATCGCGGGGGACTCCAGACCGTCGGCCGTGAAATAGTGGCGCTTGTAGCGCAGCACGCACACGAGTTCGGTCGCCAGGGCATCGTTCAGCAGCTTCACGATGGCGTCGCGGTGCGGACCGTACGCAGGTGTGACGGCACCTTCGTCGAGGTCCTGGGTGGCCGCGTACCGAAGGGCTTTTTCGTCCAGGGTGAGCGATGCAGTTACCGTAGTTGTGGGGTTCGGGATGGTCATGGAGCGCCCGTGGAATGTTTTTGTGGATATGGGGCGGGCCGGTGGTGGAGGGCTGCTGGAGGCTTCCGTTTCCGGTCCCGCGTCGGGAGGCCGGGAGATCAGTAGTCGCGGCTGCGGGGGCGGCGTGCCAGCATGCACAGCGTGGCCACGAAGGCGCCTGCCGCCGCCGCAATGGCCAGCGACTTGCCGGGCTGTTCCGCGACGTAGCGGGCGGTGGCATCGGCGGCCTGGTTGAATTGCCGGCGGGCGCGCTCGCTGGTGTCGGCGCAGTAGGCGATGCCGCGGGACGCAAGATCCTGGGCCCGGGCGGCGAGATCGTCGATCACGGGGTCCACGTCGCTCTGCAGCTCCCGCACCTTGCGTTCCGCCTTGTCCAGGGTCTTGTTGGCTGCATCACGGGTGGTGCGCACGGCATCCTGGGCGTTGTCCAGCATGTCGCCGGCCACATCGTGCGCGGTATCTGCAGCCTTGTCGGCGAA
The DNA here is from genome assembly GCF_900100305.1 of Paracidovorax citrulli. Classification (GTDB taxonomy): domain Bacteria; phylum Pseudomonadota; class Gammaproteobacteria; order Burkholderiales; family Burkholderiaceae_C; genus Paracidovorax; species Paracidovorax citrulli. The sequence goes on from NZ_FNEY01000004.1 coordinate 156,277, forward strand.
TTTTTGTGCTTCCATGGTTTCTGTTCCTCAGGTAGTCGGGTCGTCAGGGCGGGGCGGTGCGGTCAGCCGCGCTTGAGCAGGCTCAGCACGAAGGTGACGACGGCCATGATCACGAACACGAAGAACAGGATCTTGGCGATGCCGACGGCGCCCGCTGCGATCCCACCAAAGCCGAAGAGTGCGGCGATCAGTGCGATCACCAGAAAAACGACTGCGTAATGCAACATATCTTTCTCCTCTTGGACCGGAAGGCCGGTCGGTGGTTGGTCGATGGCGCTGTCGCGTTGGCGCCTGGGATCCAATGTAGATTTGGGGGCGCACCCGGGCTGCCGGCCCCTGGCGCGCTGCGCTGTAGGACGCGGCCGACCGCAGGCGCGCCCCCTGCGCAGCGTCAGGAGACGGGAGGAAGAAGCCGGGGGAAACGGTAGGAGAAGCGCTGGACACCGGCACGGAGCCGGCGGTGAAGGGACGCGCGCTGGCGCGCCCCAGCATTCAGTGCACGACGGGCAGCACCGCGGAAACGAGCGTGCCTTCGTTGGCCTCGGAGGTCACCGTCAGGCGCCCGCCGGCGGCCTCGACGCGGTGGCGCATACCCATGAGCCCGTGGGCGGAGGCGTGCACCTTGCTGGTGTCGAAGCCGGAGCCGTTGTCGCGGATCTGTACCGCCACATGGGTGGGATAGTTGTGCACGGCCACCAGCACCTTGGTGGCATTGGCGTACTTGCCGATGTTGGTCAGCGACTCCTGCACCATCCGGTAGATCGTGAGCTGCACAGCCTCCGGCAGGTCCACCGGCTCGAGGTTGAGTTCCACCTCCACGCTGCTGCGCTGCTCGAATTCGCGCGCCAGGATCTCCAGCGATGCGGTGAGCCCCAGGTTGAAAAGGGACGAAGGCCGGAGGTCTTCGATGATCCTGCGCTTGAGGGCGATGCCGCTGTTCAGGGTTTCGGTGAGGTGCTTGAGCCGCTCGGCGATCTCGGGCGACTGGGCATCGATCTTCGACTTCAGCCGCGCGACGTCGAGCTTGGCCGCCGTGAGCAGCGCTCCCAGCTCGTCGTGCAGTTCCCGGGCCAGGTGGCCCCGCTCGTCCTCGCGCACCTGCTGCAGGTGGTTCGCCAGTTCGGTCAGCGACGCGGTGCGTTCGCGCACCAGCAGTTCCAGCCGGTCGCGCTCGCGCTGCAGGGCCTGCTGCTCCCGTTCCTGGGCGGTTTGCAGGGCGCTGGCCTGGCGCAGGTACATGTAGAACGCGAGCAGGCCGATCACCACGACGGTAGCGATGCCGATGCGCGAAAGCGTGAGCGAGTGGAGGATCTCGTCGGTGTGGTGCGTGGAGCGGTCCGCGCTGCGCTGCGCGAGGCGGCCGGACAGCGTGCGGATGGCATCCATGTTCTCCTTGCCGACATCGGTGGAGAGGACGAACTTCCATGCGTCGTCGTTGTTCTGGCGGCGCAGGCGCAGGCTCAGGTCCAGTTCGGACATCTTGCGGGAGATCTGCCGGGAGAGCTGCGTGAAGTCTTCCTGGTCTTCGGGGGAGTCCCGGTAGATGCTCCGCAGCTCCTCGAGATTGGCATCGATGGTGGCTGCCGCCTTCTGGTAGGGCTGGAGATAGCGGTCGTCGCCCGTGAGCAGGTAGCCGCGCAGGCCCGTTTCCGCGTCCAGCATGTTCTGCATCATGCGGTTGAGCGCGGCCCGGGTCGTGTAGGTGCTCGACAGTGCGCGCACGGCCTCGTTGGACCGTGCGTATCCGGCTTCATTGATGCCAACCAACGCAGCGGCTGCCAGCAGCGCCAGGGGCAGGCTGACGGCCATCTTGCGAAAATTGGACCAGCGCATATGTATGTTTCTCCGAAAGAGATGGGGGTGAATTCTGGATAATGTCACCAGCCTGCGGCGATCGCTGCAGGCACGCTCCCGCAACGGTGGATGGGCCACCTGACCAACGATGGGCAGCCCAGCTGCCTCTTGAAAGAAACTCTCAATGATCAAGATCGGCATTGTGGATGACCATGCGATTGTCCGCTCGGGATTGCGACAATTTCTGTCAGAACATGTAGACCTTCGCGTAGTCGGCGAGGCCGCGAACGGCCGCGAAGCCATCGACCTCGTGCGCAACCACGAGATCGACGTGCTGCTGATGGACCTGTCGATGCCCGGCCAGAGCGGCCTCGATGCGCTGGCCATGCTGCGTGCGAAAGCGCCGGACATGGGCATCCTCATCCTGAGCGGGTACCCCGAGGAACACTACGCGATCAACCTCATTCGCCAGGGCGCCAGCGGCTACCTGAACAAGGAATGCGACCCCAAGGAGATCGTGGAGGCCATCCGCACCATCTCGCTGGGCCGCCGCTATCTCACGCCGGCCGTCGCGGACCTGCTCGCGCAACAGCTCAATCGCAAGGACGACGCGCCTCCGCACGAGCAGTTGTCCGAGCGTGAATTCCAGGTCTTCCTGAAGCTGGCCAAGGGCGAGACAGCGGGCGACATCGCCAAGTCGCTGTCCCTCAGCGTCAAGACCGTGAGCACGTACCGCACTCGCCTGATGGAGAAGATGGCGCTGTCGTCCAACAGCGACCTGACCTACTACGCGCTGAAGAACAAGCTGATCGATTGATCGCCGGCTGTGGAAAGCGTCCCGGCGTAACCGATTCGCGAGGCCCCGGGCGCTTCCCTTCCGGCCATTGGCGCGGCCCGCCTGGCGGGCGGCGGCATGCCCGGACAATGGTTCGCCACGCGTGCCAGACCCCGGATGGAGTGACTCCATCCGGGGTTTCGTGTTTCATGGGAAGGAGGCCGCGCGCAGCGGGCCGGAGGCCACGAGGCGTGGCGGGAAAACGATTGCGGGATCAGGCGTTGTTGGCCGACTTGCGCAGCGCGCTGTGTTCCACGCAGTAATCCACCAGGGCGTCTATCTCGTTGGATTTGTCGAATACGGCGTCCACGCCGAGCTGGGCGCAACGTACGCGGACATCAGGGGTGGCATAGTTGCTGAGGACGACCATCTTCTGGCGCGTTGCCCGGTCGCGGCAGGCCGCGAGGATGCCCAGGCCGCTGCCCTGGCGAAGGAAGAGGTCCACGATGGCGAGATCCCATTGCTCGGGATGCGTGGCCAGCCACTCCTTCCCCTCGTCCTCCGTCTCGGCGACACCTACGGCCTCGACTTCCGCCAGCTCCTCCAGCGTGCCGATCAGGTTCTCCCGGATCGTGGCGTTGTCTTCGACGATATAAGTGCGCAGTTTCACTGTGAGGCCGGTGCCGTTGAAGGCGCCAGGTGGGAGAGGTTGATCACGGCTCTACTTTATAGGGAGAGAGCCGGCATTCTGCCAGCAGCAGGGTGTTACCCCGGTAGGATTTCTCCTACCGTCACCCTTCGCCATGCAGCGTGCCTCACGTGCCGCCGCTTCCGCACACCGGGCAGGACGGATCGCGGTGGGCGCGCATGGTGGTCCACTCCATGGACAGTCCATCCAGCATGAGCAGCCGGCCTGCCAGCGGCTTGCCTGCGCCGCAGAGCAGCTTGAGGGCCTCCGCGGCCTGCATGGCGCCGACGATGCCGACCATGGGTGCGAAGACCCCCATCGTGGAGCAGAGTACTTCCTCGAAGGCGGCGTCCGGAGGGAACAGGCAGGCATAGCAGGGCGCATCGGATGCGCGCGGGTCGATCACCGTGATCTGGCCATCGAAGCGGATCGCCGCGCCGGCTACCAGCGGTACGCGGTGCCGCACGCACGCGGCATTGACGGCCTGCCGAGTCGCATAGTTGTCGCTGCAGTCGAGGACCACGTCCGCGAGCGGCACATGGGCATCGAGCCATGCCGCGTCGGCGCGCAGCGGCAGCCCGTCCACCTGCACCCCGGGGTTGATGGCTCGCACGGCGTGCGCGGCCGACGCCACCTTGGGCTGGCCGACACGCTCCGTGGTGTGTGCGATCTGCCTCTGCAGATTGGTCAGGTCCACGGTGTCGGCATCGACCAGGGTCAGGCGGCCCACGCCCGCCGAGGCCAGGAAGAGCGCCGCGGGCGATCCCAGGCCGCCGGCCCCGATGACCAGCGCATGCGCCGCGAGCAGGCGCTCCTGCCCTTCGATGCCGATCTCGTCGAGCAGGATATGGCGGGAGTAGCGCAGGAGCTGGTCGTCGTTCATGGAGCGTGGTGCTGGCGGTAGCGTTGGCGAAGGGGCAGGGGCGAAGCCGTTGTGGGGTTGCCTGGCGCGCAAAGGCGCAAAGCAAAAAGGCCGGACCCCCTGGAGCCCGGCCCTTTTCGGAAGGATGCTGCCTGCCGGTCAGTTGTCCTTCTTCTCTTCCTTGCGCTCCGTCTGCGTCTTGCTGACGACGACGGTCAGTCCCTTGAGCTGGTTGAGGGCCTGGGTGAGCTGGAAGTCCTTGTCGGTTCCGAACTCCGGCATCTTGTTGCGCTCGGCGGCGGGCTTCTTCGCCTCTTCCTCCAGGCGCTTGCGGGCTTCTTCGCGGGCCTTTTCGCGGGCGGCGTCCTTCTGCTCCTCGCCCTGTCCGCTGGTCAGGTGCTTTTCGAGGTCCGCCTCGCGCATGCGCAGCGCGGCGAAGGGATCACCGTCGGGGCTGTCGTCCACCATGACGTCGGGCACGATGCCCTTGGCCTGGATGGATTTGCCGCTGGGCGTGTAGTAGCGCGCCGTGGTGAGCTTGATGCCGGTGTCCGGACCCAGCGGGCGGACGGTCTGCACCGATCCCTTGCCGAAGGTCTGGCTGCCCATGATGGTGGCGCGCTTGTGGTCCTGCAGGGCTCCGGCCACGATCTCGCTGGCCGAGGCGGAGCCTTCGTTCACGAGCACCACCAGCGGAACGTTCTTGAGCGCCGCGGGCAGCCGCTTGAGCGGGTCGCCGGCGCCGCGGCGCTGGTAGAACTCGGGGGAGGCCTTGTAGACCGCCTTGCTTTCCGCGAGCTGGCCGTTGGTGGAGACGACGGTCACGTTCTCCGGCAGGAAGGCCGTGGAGATGGCCACGGCCGCGTCGAGCAGGCCGCCGGGGTCGTTGCGCAGGTCCAGCACCATGCCCTTGAGGTTCGGATCCTGGCGGTAGATTTCCTCGACCTTGCGCACGAAATCGTCCACCGTGCGTTCCTGGAACTGCGACAGCCGGATCCAGGCATAGCCGGGCTCGACCACCTTGCCCTTCACGGACTGGGTCTTGATTTCCTCGCGCGTGACGGTGACCGGGAAGGTGCGGCTCTCGTCCTTGCGGAAGATGGTGAGCGTGACCTGGGTGTTGGGCTCGCCGCGCATCTTCTTCACGGCTTCGTTGAGGGCGAGCCCCTTCACGGCCGTGTCGTCGATCTTGGTGATGAGGTCGTTGGTCTTCAGGCCCGCACGGAAAGCCGGAGAGCCTTCGATGGGCGAGACGATCTTGATCAGGCCGTCTTCCTGGGTGATCTCGATGCCCACGCCGACGAAGCGGCCGGTGGTGCCCTCTCGGAATTCCTTGAAGGACTTCTTGTCGAAGTACTGGGAATGAGGATCGAGGCTGGACACCATGCCGGAGATGGCGTCGGTGATGAGCTTCTTGTCGTCCACGGGCTCGACGTAGTCGGTCTTGACGAGGCCGAAGACCGCGGAGAGCTGCTGGATTTCCTCGAGGGGAAGCGGAGCCATGGCTCCGCGGGCGACGGTCTGCAGGGAGACCGTGGTCAGAGCGCCGGCAACGACGCCGACCGACACCCATCCTGCGATTTTGAGTTTGTGGCCCATTCGAAAAACACCTTTGCCGGTTCTAGGTCCAATATACACCCCTTGGAAAGGGCAGGCGCGGCGCAGTTCCGCGCCCGCGGGGCTTTTTGGCGCATCGTGGCGCACCCCGCGGGGTTTCCCGGGACGGAAGGCCGCCCCGGCACGGCCGCCGACAGGCGGCCTCGGTCAGGCCTTGCCCTGGGACGCCACTGCGGCGGCAGCCTTGGCCGCGGCCTCGGCGTCGCCGAGGTAGTAGTGGCGCAGCGGCTTCAGGTCATCGTCGAGCTCATAGACCAGGGGGATGCCGTTGGGAATGTTCAGCCCGACGATGTCGTCGTCCGAGATGCCGTCCAGGTACTTGACCAGCGCCCGGATCGAGTTGCCGTGGGCGGCCACCATCACGCGCTGGCCCGACCGCATCGCGGGCGCGATGCGCTCGTTCCAGAAGGGCAGCACCCGGGCCACCGTGTCCTTCAGGCACTCTGTGAGGGGGATCTGCTCGGGGTCGAGGCCGGCATAGCGGATGTCGCCGCGCTCGCTGCGCGGATCGCCGGCTTCCAGGGCCGGCGGGGGCGTGTCGTAGCTGCGGCGCCAGACGAGTACCTGCGCATCGCCGTACTGTTTGGCCATGTCGGCCTTGTTGAGCCCCTGCAGGGCGCCGTAGTGGCGCTCGTTGAGGCGCCAGCTGTGCTCCACGGGCAGCCAGGTGCGGTCCATCTCGTCCAGGACGTGCCACAGAGTGCGCGTGGCGCGCTTGAGCACGCTGGTGAAGGCCAGGTCGAACTCGTAACCTTCGGCCTTCAGGAGACGGCCGGCGGTCTTGGCCTGTTCGATGCCGGTGGGCGTCAGGTCCACGTCGGTCCAGCCGGTGAAGCGGTTTTCGAGGTTCCAGGTGGATTCGCCGTGGCGGATCAGGACGAGTTTGTGCATGGTGGCGTGAGAAGCAGTGGATGCGGTCGGGTAAAACTCCGCATTCTAAAATTGCGCGGTTTGCTTTCCCCAAGGACTTCCGTGAATTTCATCATCGACAACTGGTATCTCGTCCTCGTCGCGCTGGTTTCGGGCACGATGCTGCTCCTGCCGGTCTTCCGCGAAGCCGCGGGCGGCTCGCTCACCGCGGCGCGCGCGGTGCAACTCATCAATCGCGAGAAGGCCGTGGTGGTCGATGTCTCCGAGCCCGACGAGTTCGCGGCCGGCCATGTCGGCGGCGCCAAGAGCGTGCCGCTGGGCCTGCTGGAGGAACGCCTGCCCCAGGTGGTCAGGAACAAGTCGGTGCCGCTCGTGCTGGTATGCGCCAAGGGCGCCCGGGCGCAGCGCGCGGTGGTGGTGGCCAGGAAGCTCGGCTATGAGAAGGCCGAGGCGCTCGCGGGCGGGCTGAAGGCCTGGCGCGAGGCCGGCATGCCGGTTGAAAAGGCCTGAAGCGGCACCACGTGCTCTTTCGTACCCTCACGCAATCTTCCAGGAAGGCCGCCCCATGCAACCCGTCAAGATGTACACCACCGCCGTCTGCCCCTACTGCATCCGGGCCAAGCAGATCCTCAAGGCCAAGGGCGTGGAGCAGATCGAGGAGATCCGCGTCGATCTCGATCCCGAGGCCCGTTCCCACATGATGGAGGTCACCGGGCGGCGTACGGTGCCGCAGATCTTCATCGGCGACACCCACGTGGGCGGCCACGACGACCTGGTCGCGCTGGACGGCCGCGGTGGCCTGATGCCCCTGCTCGGCGCCTGAAAGGCGCGCTGGCCGGGCGCTGCATAATGCGGCCCCGGGTGCTGCCCGCTGCGGGAACGCGATGTCCCCGGCGGGCTTTGTCTTACCTGCCCCTTTCCCCCGTTTCCGAATCGAAAGAACGACCTCATGTCCGAAGAAAATCCCGTGTTCCAGATCCAGCGCGTGTATCTGAAGGATCTGTCCCTGGAGCAGCCGAACTCGCCCCAGATCCTGCTGGAGCAGGAGCAGCCCAACGTGGACATCCAGCTGGGCGTCGAGGCCGCGCCGGTCGCCGACGGTATTTTCGAAGTGGCCGTGACGGCCACGGTGCAGACCAAGATCAAGGACAAGACGGTGTTCCTGGTCGAGGCCAAGCAGGCCGGCATCTTCGAGATCCGCAACATTCCGGAAGACCAGATGGGCCCGATCATGGGCATCGCCTGCCCGCAGATCGTCTATCCCTACCTGCGCGGCAACATCGCCGACGTGATCACGCGCGCCGGCTTCCCGCCCGTGCACCTGGCGGAGATCAACTTCCAGGCCATGTACGAGCAGCAGCAGTCGCAGCTGGCCTCGGCCGCGCCGACGCCGGGCGTCACGCAGTAATTCTTCCCACCGGGCGCCGCCGCGCGGCGGCGCATCGCAGCCGGGGACTGCGAGCGGTTCCCCTGCCGAAACCGCAACGACATCCCCCATGAAGATCATCGTGTTCGGTGCCGGCGCCTGGGGCACGGCCATGGCCCTCAGCGCGGCCGCGCACCCGGCCGGACATGCCGTGACCCTCTGGGCGCGCGACGGGCGCCAGGCCGACGCCATGCAGGCGGCCCGCCAGAACGCCCGCTATCTTCCAGGCATCGCCTTTCCTGCCGCCCTGGCCCTCGCGAGCGGTGCGCCTTCCGGGGCGCTCGCGTCCTGCCGGGCCGATCTGGCCATCGTCGCGACCCCCATGTCCGGCCTGCGCGGCATGCTGGAGGAACTGCGCGATGCGACCATTCCCGTGGCCTGGCTCTGCAAGGGGTTCGAAGCCGTTCCCGCAGGCGGCGAGACCGCTGCCCAGGGCCTGATGGCGCACGAGATCTGCAGCCAGGTGGCCCCGCGGTTGCGCGCGGGCGCGCTCAGCGGCCCGAGCTTCGCGCTGGAGGCGGCGCAGGGGCGGCCCACCGCGCTGGTGGCCGCCAGCCGCGATGCGCACGTGCGTGAACTGCTCGTGGAAGCGTTCCATGGGCCCACGCTGCGCGTTTACGCCAACGAGGACATCGTGGGCGTGGAAGTGGGGGGCGCCGTGAAGAATGTGCTGGCCATCGCCACCGGGCTGTGCGACGGTCTGGACCTGGGCACGAACGCGCGTGCCGCGCTCATTACCCGGGGTTTGGCCGAGATGAGCCGGCTCGGGCTCGCGCTCGGCGCGCGGGCGGAGACGTTCATGGGGCTTTCGGGGCTGGGCGACCTGGTGCTGACGGCCACCGGAGACCTGTCGCGCAACCGCCGCGTGGGCCTGGCGCTCGCGCGCGGGCTCACACTGGATCAGGCGGTGGAATCGCTCGGCCATGTGGCCGAAGGGGTGTACAGCGCACGGACGGTGGTGCGGCGTGCGGGCCAGCTCGGCGTGGACATGCCGATCGCACGAGAGGTGGTGGCACTGCTGGATGGCCGGTCAACCGCTTCCGAGGCGGTGGCGCGGCTGATGGGGCGCAGTCCCGCGGCCGAGTTGCGCTCCTGCTGAACGCTGCCCGTCCGCGATGCGCCGGCGTGGGTGCCGGAATGCCGGCAGCCCGCGCCATGGATGCGCATCACACGACGCCGAAGAGCATCAGCAGCAGGACGAGGGACAGCGGGACGCCGAGGAGCCACAGGATGATGGGCATGGTCTTTCTCCTGAAAGGTGGGTTGAAGATGCCTCTACCTTAAGACCCGCATGCCCTGTGGATTGTGCGCACGGGGCACCTGCCGGCGTAGGTGCGCACCTTCCCGCCGCGCGGGATATCTCGTGTCGAGCTGCTCAGAATTCGAAGTTGTCGATGAGCCGTGTCGAGCCCAGCCGGGCCGCGCCCAGGGCCACCAGCGTGCCCGGCCGCGGTGCGGTATCGGGGCGCTGCAGGTCGGCCCTGCGACGCACCACGAGATAGTCGGGCTGCCAGCCCTGGCCGCGCAGCGCGTCGCTCGCCGCGGCCTCCAGCCCGGGCCAGTCGGCGACGGGGCGCGAGAGTGCGGCATCCGACAGGGTCCGCAGGGCGCGCGCCAGCTCCACCGCCTTGGTGCGTTCGGCCGGCCCCAGGTAGCCGTTGCGCGAGCTGAGGGCGAGCCCGTCCGGGGCGCGGCAGGTATCCCCCGCCACGATGTCCACCGGCAGGGCGAACTGCTCCACCATGCGGCGGATCACCATCAGCTGCTGGTAGTCCTTCTTGCCGAACAGGGCCGTTCCGCCGCCGGTCGTGCCGAAAACGGCGGAGAACAGTTTCATGACCACGGTGCAGACACCCGTGAAGAAGCCGGGGCGGAAATGCCCTTCGAGCAGGTCGGCCAGCAGCGGATCGGGCTGGACCTTGAAGGTCTGTGCCTGCGGGTAGAGGTCCGCCTCGCGCGGGGCGAAGAGGATGTCGCAGCCCGCGGCCTCCAGTTGCGCGCGGTCGGCTTCCCAGGTGCGGGGATAGCTGTCGAAATCCTCGTGGGGCAGGAACTGCAGGCGGTTGACGAAGATGCTGGCGACGGTGACGTCGCCGAGCGTGCGGGCCTGCCGCACCAGGGACAGGTGTCCTTCGTGCAGGTTGCCCATGGTGGGGACGAAGGCCGGGCGGCCCCGGCTGGCGAGCGCGGAGCGCAGATCGGCGATGGAGTGTGCGATGAGCATGAAGGAACGGCTGGAAAGGCGGCAGGGCGGCCGGAAGCGGCGGGAGGGCAGGAGGCGCTACCAGGCGTGCAGCGCGTCGTCGGGGAAGCGCCCAGCCTTGACGGCCTGCACGTAGGCTTCGATCGCGCCGCGCACGCTGCCGGCCTGGGCCATGAAATCGTGCGCGAACTTCGGGTTCTTGCCGAGGTTCACGCCCAGCATGTCGTGCAGAACCAGCACCTGGCCGGCCGTGCCGCTGCCGGCGCCGATGCCGATGGTGTGACAGCGCGGCAGGGCGTCGGTCACCTCGCGCGCCAGGGTGGCGGGCACCATCTCGAGCACCAGCATGGCGGCGCCCGCGTCCTGCAGTTCGTTGGCCTGGCTGCGCAGCGCGCGCGCGGCCTCGTCGCTGCGGCCCTGGACGCGGTAGCCGCCCAGGGCGTGCACCGTCTGAGGGGTCAGGCCCAGGTGCGCGCAGACCGGCACGCCGCGCTCGACCAGGAACCGGACGGTGGGCGCCGTCCAGCCGCCGCCTTCGAGCTTGACCATGTGCGCGCCGGCCTGCATCAGCGTGCAGGCGCTGCGCATGGCCTGTTCGGGACCTTCCGCGTAGCTGCCGTAGGGCAGGTCGGCGATCAGCCAGGCCGTGCCCTGCACCCGGTGCAGGCCCCGCGCCACGCTGGCCGTGTGGTAGGCCATGGTGTCCAGCGACACGCCGACGGTGCTGGGCAGGCCCTGGCAGACCATGCCCAGCGAATCGCCCACGAGCAGGCATTCCACGCCTGCCGCATCGGCCACCGCGGCGAAGGTGGCGTCATAGGCCGTCAGCATGGTGATCTTCTCGCCGGCCTCGCGCATCTGCGCCAGGCGCGGCAGGCTCACGGGGCGGCGCTGCGGCAGCGGGGAGGCAGGAGGCAGGGTGCCGTAGGGCGTGGCGGCGTTGGCGGGGGTCGGCGTTGGCGCGGTCATATCAATCCTCGGGAAACGCGAATGAGCCGCGAGTCTAAGCCGGCGTCGGGGCCGGCCCGCCGGAGTGTTCTCCCGGAGGCAGGGGGGCACCCGCGTCGGCGGTGCGCGTTGCCGGTATGCTCGCGTCCCATGACGAATTTGTTTCAGCCAGCCGCCGTCCCGGCCGGCGATGCGCAATGGCAGGCCACGGTGCAGGCCGACGTGGCCCGTGCCCTGGAAGAGGACGTGGGAGCGGGCGACCTGACCGCCGCCCTGATCGATCCGGCGCGGCGCGCGCGCGCGCGCGTGCTGGCCCGTGAAGAGGCCGTGATTTGCGGCGCCCCCTGGGCCGAGGCCGCGCTGCGTGCGCTGGATCCGGACGTGCGGCTCACCTGGCGGGTGGCCGAAGGCCAGCGCTGCACGGCCGACCAGGTGGTGCTGGAGATCGAAGGCCAGGCGCGGGCGCTGCTGAGTGCAGAGCGCACGGCGCTCAATTTCCTGCAGATGCTGTCGGCCGTGGCCACCAAGACCCGGCGCTACGTCGATGCCGTGGCGGGTACCCGCGCGCAGATCGTGGACACGCGCAAGACCCTGCCCGGACTGCGCCTGGCGCAGAAGTACGCCGTGCGCATGGGTGGGGGAACCAACCACCGCATCGGGCTGCACGACGCGGTGCTCATCAAGGAAAACCACATCGCCGCCGCGGGAGGCGTCACGGCCGTGCTGCATGCGGCGCGTGCCGCGGCCGCGCAGGCGAAGTTCATCGAGATCGAATGCGAGACGCTGGAGCAACTGGACGAGGCGCTGTCGGCCGGCGCCCGCATGGTGCTGCTGGACAACATGCCGCTGCCGATGCTGCACGACGCCGTGCACCTGAATGCCGCGCATCCCGCGGGGCCGGCCATCCTGGAAATTTCCGGGGGCGTGACGCTGGAGGGCCTGCGCGCGCTGGCCGAGACGGGCGTGGACCGTATCTCCATCGGCACGCTGACCAAGGACGTGAAGGCCACCGATTTTTCGATGCGCATGCAGGATCCGGCCTGAGCCACCCGCTGGCCGCCGCGCCGCCCCGCTCGCCGCCGGTTCGCCGCGCGTTTTCCGAAACCCCAACGAGGCCCCGCAGAACCGGCCCGATAGCCACCCCGCCATGACCACCGATACTCTCGCCCTCAAGCCCGTGGAATACGAACAGCCCGCCAGCGAGGGCGGGGGGGCATGTTCCACCCGCCACGCCTGGGCTCGCGTGCCCGCGGAGCCCCTGCCGGCCGAACGCGCCGCGCTCAAGGAGCGCATCCGCGCGCTGCTGCGCGAGAAGAACGCGGTGATGGTGTCGCATTACTACGTGCATCCCGACCTGCAGGACCTGGCGGAGGAAACCGGCGGCATCGTCAGCGATTCGCTGGAGATGGCCCGCTTCGGGCGCGACCACGCCGCGCAGACGCTGGTCGTCTCGGGGGTGCGCTTCATGGGCGAGACGGCGAAGATACTGTCGCCCGAGAAGACGGTGCTCATGCCCGACCTGGACGCCACCTGCTCGCTGGACCTGGGGTGCCCCGTGGACGCATTCAGCGCCTTCTGCGACGCGCATCCGGACCGCACCGTGGTCGTCTATGCCAACACCAGCGCCGCGGTGAAGGCGCGGGCGGACTGGCTGGTCACTTCCAGCTGCGCGCTGGAGATCGTGGGCGCGCTGCATGCCGCCGGCCACAAGATCCTGTGGGCGCCCGACCGGCACCTGGGGGCCTACATCCAGCGGGAGACCGGGGCGGACATGCTGTTCTGGAACGGCGCGTGCATCGTGCACGACGAGTTCAAGGCGGCGGAGCTGGAGGCGCTCAAGCGGGAGCATCCGCAGGCCCGGGTGCTGGTGCATCCGGAGAGCCCGGCCGAGGTGGTGGCCCTGGCGGATGCGGTGGGCTCCACGAGCGCGATCCTCAAGGCGGCGCGCGAGATGGACGCGCGCGAGTTCATCGTGGCGACGGACAACGGGATGATGCACAAGCTGCGTGCGCTCAATCCGGACAAGGTGTTCCACGAGGCGCCCACGGCCGGCAACAGCGCCACCTGCAAGAGCTGCGCGCACTGCCCCTGGATGGCCATGAACGGCCTGGCCGACGTGGCTCGCGTGCTGGAGACCGGCGCGAATGCCGTCCATGTCGATCCTGCCCTGATTCCGCGTGCGCGCCAGCCCATCGACCGCATGCTCGCGTTCACCGCGGCGCTCAAGGGGGGGCAGCCCGCGGGCGCCCTGGTGCCGCGCATCGGCGCGGCATGACCTCTTCGGCCCGCATCGATTTCTCCACGCCGCTGGACCCGGCGGCACCGCGGCTGCGCCTGGCCTTCGCGGAGCCGCGCGAGGTGCTGGTGGCCCGCTCGCTGCAGGAGGTCCGCCCCGTGCTCGATGCGGTGGACGCCGCAGCGCGGCGGGGGGCATGGTGCGTGGGCTACCTGCGCTACGAGGCGGCGGGGGCGTTCGATGCGGCGCTCGCGACGCACCCGGCCGGCGGGCCGCTGGCGTGGTTCGCGGTGTATGGCGCACCCTTGCCGGCAGGCCATGCGGCGGGCTGCGACGGCCTGCCCGGGGCCGGCGGTGCGTCCGCGTCGGTGGAGGGCTGGAGCGGGCTGGACCGCCAGGACTTCGACAGGGCCTTCGGGCGCGTCCAGCAGGCCATCCGTGACGGCGAGCTGTACCAGGTCAATTTCACCGCGCCGCTCAGGGGCCGGTTCGAGGGCAGCCCGGCGGCGTTGTTCGGGGCCCTGCAGCGCGCGCAGCCGGACGGGTATGCCGCGCACATCGACACCGGAGACGAACAGGTGCTGTCGGTGTCTCCCGAACTGTTCTTCGACTGGCGTTCGGGGCCGGCGGGCGGGTCGATCCTGGCCCGCCCGATGAAGGGCACGGCACCGCGGGGCGCCACGCCCGAGGCGGACGAGGCCCGGGCGGAGCATCTGCGCACGGCGCCCAAGGAACGGGCCGAGAACGTGATGATCGTGGACCTGCTGCGCAACGACCTCTCGCGCATCGCCGAGCCCCACAGCGTGCGCGTGCCGGCGCTTTTCCGCACCCAGGCGCTGCCCACCGTGTGGCAGATGACGTCGGACGTGACGGCCCGCACACGGCCGGGCACCGGCCTCGCGGATGTGTTCGCCGCGCTGTTTCCCTGTGGATCGGTCACGGGGGCGCCCAAGGTGCAGGCGATGCGGACCATCCGTGCGCTGGAGGCCGCGCCGCGCGGGGTGTACTGCGGGGCGCTGGGGGTGGTGCGCCCCGACGGCTCGCCCGGAGAGGGCGGTATCGCGGCCACCTTCAACGTGCCGATCCGCACCGTGGTGTTGCGTGGCGGCGCGGCGGAATGCGGCATCGGCAGCGGCATCACCTCCGATGCGCGGGCGGGCGCCGAATGGGACGAGTGGCGCCACAAGCGGGCCTTCGTGGAGCGGGCCAGCCAGCCTTTCGAGGTGCTGGAGACGCTGGCGCTGCAGGAGGGAGGTTTCCGCCACCGGGAAGAGCACCTGGCGCGCATGGCTGCTTCCGCCGCGCATTTCGGTTTTCCGTGGGATGCCGGCCGCGTGCATGCCTGTCTGGACGCCCTGGCGGCGGGGCATCCGCGGGGCCGGTGGCGCGCGCGGCTGCTGCTGGATGCCGCCGGCCGGCCGCGCGCCGAAGCCTTCGCATGCCCGGAGGTGGCGACGCCGGTGCGGCTGGCGCTGGCGGACCGGCCTTTCGGCGCTGCGCACAGCGAGTTCGTGCGCCACAAGACCACGCGGCGTACGCACTATGCGGCCTTCGCGCCCGCCGCGCCAGGGGTGTTCGATACGGTGCTCTGGAACGAGGCGGCGGAGATCACCGAGGGAACCTTCGGCAACATCGCGGCGCTGCTGGACGGGCGCTGGGTCACGCCGCCGCTGGCCTGCGGGTTGCTGCCCGGGGTGGGGCGGGCGGTCGCGCTGCGCGAGGGGCGGCTCGTGGAGGCCGTGGTCCGGCTGGAGGACGTGCCCCGTGTGCGCGGATGGGCCTTCCTGAACAGCCTGCGGGGCTGGCTGCCCGCGGAACTGGCCTCCGGGTCCTGAGCGCTCGCCCGGCACCCGGCTTCGGATCCGCGGCCGGCCGCTTCGCATCGCCGTGCATGGTTTCGCGCCGCGCCGCCGGCATGGCTGCCGCATCGATACCCTGCTGGGGCGGACCTGTGGTTGCGGGTCGCGGCATGCCGGGCATCCGTTCCCGGCATGCCGTACGTGCCCGCGCGGGCGTGCTCCAAAAGCGCACGTTGTGGCAGGGACCGCCGCTTTCGATACACGACAAGGATTTCTTCATGCGATCGCCTCACTCGCCCGCGGCAGCCGACAATGGCGCCGCCACGTTCCAGAGCCCGCCGCTCGACACCCATGACTTCATCCGTGCCGCTGCCCGTGCGCTGGGCATGGACAATGCCGGGATCGACCGTGCGGCGGAGGATGGCGGTTGCGCGATCGGTGACCTGCTGATCACGGTGGCGCCGCTGTCCCCGCCTCCCGGCAGGCATGGCGCGATGCCGCAGTCCGAGGTGCAGATGATGCTCACCGTGGTCATGCGGCAGCGGTTCTCCGAGATGCCGGCGCAGGATGCGTCCGCGCTGCTGTCCAACGCGCCCGGGTTGCTGGCGGAGTTCGATGCCGTGATCGGCTGCCTGCCGGAAGGCGAGGCGACCCTGCACCGCCGGGTGACCCTGCCCGCCGGGGATGCCGACGGGCAGGCGCTGGCCCTCGAAATGGTGGCCACCGCGCGCCTGGCCACCCTGGTCTTTTCCCCCGGCATCGCAGGAGGCTGACATGACCGCCCCCATTTCGCGCAAAGGCCCCTCCCTCGGGCCGGATGCGGCGCGCGCCACAGAGACACTTCCTGGGCAAGCCCCGACCGGCCGCCCGTCTTCCGAAGGCCCCGCCGCTCCGGCCGGCCTGGCGCGGCGTGCGCTCCAGCCCCAGGGCGGCGTGGCCGGCAGGACCAGGACCGCGGCCCTGCCGCAGCACCCGGCAGTGGCGCGCCAGGCCGCTTCACCGGCCGGCTCGCCGGTGGCGGCGCAGCGCAAGGCTGCCGCCAGCGCCGCGGATGGCACCCTGCTGCTCGCTGCCCTGCAGCAGGACCTGTCGGTGCCAGGTCACCAGGAGGCCGCCCACGGGGTGGCGATCCTGCACGGACAGGCGGCACTCGCCGGCCTGGACAGGTCGCTGCCATCCGACCTCGCAGGGGCGCGCCGTGGCGCCGAGCAGGCCGCGCTGGCATTCGGCGCCCTGCACGGCGGAGACAGGATGCCGGACGCAGCCGTGGAGGCGTTGCTGGATGGCGCGGCCAGCCGCCGCGCCGAGGCCATGGTCGGCGCCATGGCGCCGCTTCCGCCGTTGCCGTTCGAGCCGATCGACGAACGTGCGATCGTGCCGGACGCCATGGTGCACGGGATGAACGCGCTGGAACCCGCCTCCGGGACGGCGCTGCGCGAGCGGGCCCGCTCCCTGCAGGAGGACATCACGACACCGGGCAGCGACGGCAATGTGCTGGCCGCGCAGATCGCCCTGGGGGCCGCGGGCCATGGCGGGCACGCGGAGGCCGGCCGCCACGTGGGCGCCGCGCTGGTGCTGCGCCTGCAGGCGTCCACCCTGGCGGTGCCGGACCTGGGCGTGCTGGGCGCGGCCGTCTCATCAGGGGCCGTCCGTGGGCAGGCCGCCCTGGCGAAGGTGATGGAAACCGCCGTGGCCGCGCCGCTCTTCATGGTGGAACCCGCGGCCGGGGATGCGGGCGCGCGCGCTCCCAGCCCCGTGCAGGGCCTGCAGGCGCGGCGTGCCGCGCAATCGGTGGGCCGCTCTTCCGCCACGATGGCGGAACTGGCCCGGTCCGTGTCGGCTCCCGGTTCGCTGCCGCAGGCCCGCGCCCTGGCGGAAGATGCGCCGGAGCGCGGGACCCTGCAGCGCAGTGGCCGCGCCGTCGGCCAGTCGATCGGTGCGTTCCAGGCCATCGCATCGCTGATGCGGCCCGTGGCCGGCTGATCCCGGGGCCGGGGAGCCTCCGGGCGCTCGCGCGTGCGGGGCCGGCGGCGGAAAAGGCCAGGTCAGAGCTTTTCCTTGACGTAGGACGCGCGGTCCATGTCCACGATCTCGACGCTGAGCTGGACCATCACGCCGGCAGGCCTGGGCGTGTGTTCGCGCAGGACCGCGCCGACGCGGCCGGCGAGGTCCTGCTTCGCCTCGGGCGTGCGGCCGGAGAGCAGGCGCAGTTGCGCATGCACGAAGGCGCGCCCGGCCGGCTGCGTGCCGATGGCGAACCGCCCGGCGGTGGCGAAGCGGCTCTTGAGGTCGGATTCGACCAGGATCTCGGGGCTGGAGGTGAGGGAGGCATTGACCGCCTCCAGCACTTGCGCTTCGGGGAAGGGGCGCAGGTTGTCGCTGTATTCGATGACGAGATGGGGCATGGCGTCGCAGGGGCTTTGAAGGAAGGGGAAAGAAACGGTCAGCCGCGCGGGCGTGCCAGGTCGAGCACGCAGCCGTCGCCGATGGCCTCGCGCCAGACGCGCACCCGGCTGGGGGCCGGATCGAGGTCGCCGAGCGCGTCGGCGATGAACACGCAGAGATTCTCCAGCGTGGCGGGGCCCAGGCCCGGTACTTCGTCGAGGAGATGGTGGTCCAGCCGTTCTCGCAGCTGGGCGCAGCGCGCGCGCAGGTGGCCCAGGTCGATCACCATGCCCGTGGCGGGGTGGCGCGGGCCGGTGACGGAAATCTCCGCGTGGTAGGTGTGGCCGTGGATGCGGCGGCTGCCTTCGGCTTCGATTTCGCGCTGCAGCGTGTGCGCGGCATCGAAGAAGAAGCGTTGGTGGACGGTGAACAGCATGGTCGGGAGACGAAAGCGGAAAAACGGGGCGCCGCTTCAGCGGATGCCCGTGAGTTTGTGGGTCTGCAGGCTCAGGCGCCAGGCGGGCCGCTCCATGCAGGCGGCGATGCACAGGCCGGTGTTCGCGGCCTGGTCGGGCCCGTCCATGGGCTGCAGGAAGCGGTGTTCGAAGCGGGTCGCGCTTTCGAGTTCCGCGAGGTCGAAGCCGGGCTGCGGCCAGACCAGCTTGAGTTCCTGGCCGGCGCGCTGCACCCAGGGCGCGCCCGCCTTGGGACTCACGCAGAGCCAGTCGATGCCGGGCGGGGCGGCGACGGTGCCGTTGCTTTCCACCGCGATGCGCATGCCCCGGGCGTGCAGCGCGTCGATGAGCGGGGTGTCGAGCTGCAGCAGCGGCTCGCCGCCGGTCAGCACCACCAGCCGGTGATCGGCGTCGTGCGCCGGCCATTGCGCGGCGATCACGTCGGCGAGCGCCTCGGCCTGCGCGTACTTGCCGCCCAGCGTGCCATCGGTGCCGACGAAATCGGTATCGCAGAAGCGGCAGACGGCGCTGCTCCTGTCTTCTTCGCGGCCGCTCCAGAGGTTGCAGCCGGCGAAGCGGCAGAACACGGCGGGCATGCCGGCCTGGCCGCCTTCGCCCTGCAGGGTGTAGAAGATTTCCTTGACGCTGTAGGTCATGCGGCGGCCTCCTGGGGCAGTGCGGATCGGGCGGCGGGGGCGATGTCGGCCAGCGCATCCACGAGCCGGGCCACGTCCGCCTCGGTGTGGGCCGCCGAGAGGGCGATGCGCAGCCGCGCCGTGCCCTCCGGCACCGTCGGCGGGCGGATCGCGGGCACCCACAGGCCCCGCGCGCGCAGCGCTTCCATGGCGGCCAGCGCCTCGTCGTTGGCGCCGATCACGAGCGCCTGGACGGCGGTGCGCGACGTGCCCAGTTCCCAGTGCGTGCCCTGCAGCACGGGAACGAGGCCCGCGCGCAGTTGCGCGATGCGGGCATCGAGGTGGGCGCGCAGCGCGTCCCCGCGCTCGATGAGGCCGAGGCTGGCCTGGAGCGTGCGCGCCAGCAGCGCGGGCGCGGCGGTGGCGAAGATGTAGCTGCGCGTTTTCTGCAGCAGCCATTCGATGAGGACTTCGCTGCCGGCGACGAAGGCCCCGGCGGCGCCTGCCGCCTTGCCCAGCGTGGCCATGTAGAGCACGCGCTGCGACGCCCGCTGCCCGGTCAGGCCCGCCTCGGCGAGGGCGCCGCGGCCCTGCGGGCCGAGCACGCCGAAGCCGTGGGCATCGTCGAGCAGCAGCAGCGCGTCGTGGCGCTCGCAGAGCGCATGCAGCGTGCGGATGTCGGCCACGTCGCCGTCCATGCTGAAGACCGCATCGCTGACCACGAGCTTGCGCCGCGCGGGACTGGCAGCGAGCAGGGCTTCGAGCGCGGCGAGGTCGCCGTGGGGGTAGCGGTGGATGGTGGCGCGCGAAAGGCGTGCCCCGTCGATCAGGCAGGCATGGTTGAGCGCATCCGAAAACAGCGCGTCGCCCGCGCCCACCAGCGCCGGCACGATGCCGGTGTTGGTCGCGTAGCCGGCATAGAAGTAGAGCGCCCGGGGCAACTGCACGAAGCGCGCGAGGTCGGCCTCCAGCGCGGCATTGGCCTGGCTGTGGCCGCTCACCAGCGGCGAGCCGCCCGATCCCACGCCGAATTCGCGCGCGCCCGCACAGGCGGCATCGGCGAGCGCGGGATGTCCGGCCAGCCCCAGGTAGTCGTTGCTGCAGAAGGCCAGCATGGGCTGCCCGTCCACGTCCAGGTGCGCGCCCTGCAGCGGCCGCACCGTGCGCCGGCGGCGGCGCAGGTGGACGGCGTCGAGTTCCGCCAGGCGGGCGGGCAGTTCGTCGAGCCAGGAGGGAGCGAAGGGAAAGGTCGTCATGCGGAGGGCGTGGTCCAGGAGTCGGGCAGCGCGAACGGCGTGGCGCGCGGGTCGGGCTGCCGCTGGTGCGGGATGTCTGCGAGCAGGGGCGCCCGCAGGCGCTGGCGCAGCCAGGCGATATTGTCCTCCGCGGCCAGCATGGAGGGGTCGATGCGGCTGGCGATCCAGCCGGCGAGCGGCAATCCGCGCGCGCGGATGGCATCGGCCGTGAGCGCCGCGTGGCTGAGGCACCCCAGGCGCAGGCCCACGACGAGCACCACGGGCAGGCCGAGCGCCTGGGCCAGGTCGGCACCGGTTTCCGTGTCCGAGAGCGGCACGTGGAAGCCGCCGGCCCCTTCCACCACGACGGCATCGGCCTGCGCGGCGAGCGCTCTGAAGGCCTGCACGATGGCGGCGATGTCGATGCGCGTGCCCGCACGCCGCGCGGCGATGTGCGGCGAGAGCGGGTCGGGCAGCAGCACGGGATTGTCCAGCGCGGGCGCCACCTGGATCGTGGAGGCGGCGCGCAGGGCCAGCACATCCTCGTTGGCGAGCGCGCCGCCGGGGCCGATGGGTTCCGCGCCTGCGGCGACGGCCTTCATGCCGACCACGCGCGCATGGTGCCGCGCGAGCGCGTGCAGCAGGCCGGCGCTGGCGAGGGTCTTGCCCACGCCGGTGTCGGTGCCGGTGACGAAGCAGCCGGTCATGGCAGGCTCCCTTCGGTGGCCGCGGCCGTGCCGGGCGCGCCGTCCTCTTCGGCGAGCGTGGCGTCCAGCGCCGCGAGCGCCTGCCGGCCCAGGTGCGCGATGGCGTCGTCGTCCAGCACGTAGGGCGGCAGGGCGTAGAGGGTGCGGCCGATGGGCCGCAGCAGCAGGCCGCGCGCCATCGCGTGGCGGTGGTAGCGGCGCGCGAAGTCGGGCGCCGTGCCTTCCACGTCCCAGGCCCAGAGCATGCCGAGGTGGCGCGCGTGCCGCACGCGCGGGTGCGCCGAAAGCGGTGCGAAGGCCGCGTGGAACAGCGGCGCGCGCCGTGCGTTGCGCGCGAGTGCATCGGTCTGCGCGAACAGCTCGAGCGTGGCCAGCGCCGCGCGGCAGGCGAGCGGGTTGCCGGTGTAGGAGTGCGAATGCAGGAAGCCGCGCGCCACGTCGTCGTCGTAGAACGCGGCATACACCGCATCGGTGGTGAGCACGGCCGACAGCGGCAGGGTGCCGCCCGTCAGGCCCTTGGAGAGGCAGATGAAGTCCGGACGGATGCCCGCCTGCTGGTGCGCGAACATCGTGCCGGTGCGGCCGAAGCCGGTGGCGATCTCGTCCACGACGAGGTGCACGCCGTAGCGGTCGCACAGCGTGCGGGCCTGCCGCAGGTATTCGGCATCGTGCATCGCCATGCCGGCGGCGCACTGCACCAGCGGCTCCACGATGAGCGCGGCGGTGGTGGCGTGGTGTTCCTCCAGCCAGGCCTGCAGCGCGGCGGCGGCGCGGCGCGCCACGGCGGCGGCGTCCTCTCCGTCCACGGCGCCGCGCGCGTCGGGGCTGGGCACGGTGGCGCCCAGGCGCACGAGGGGCGCGTAGGCTTCGCGGAACAGGCCGATGTCGGTCACGGCGAGCGCGCCCACGGTCTCCCCGTGGTAGCCGCCTGCCAGGCCGATGAACCGGCATTTCCCGGGCCGGCCGTGGTTGCGCCAGAAATGCGCGCTCATCTTGAGCGCGATCTCCGTGGCGGCCGAGCCGTCGCTGCCGTAGAACGCATGTCCGAGCCCGGTGAGCGCGGAGAGGCGCTCGGAGAGCTCCACCACCGGCGCGTGCGTGAAGCCCGCGAGCATCACGTGGTCCAGCCGCGCCAGCTGGTCGGCGATGGCTTCGCGGATGTGCGGATGGCCGTGGCCGAAAAGGTTGACCCACCACGAACTGATGCCGTCCAGGTAGCGGCGGCCGTCGTCCCCCTCCAGCCAGGGGCCGGCCGCGCGGGCGATGGCCACGGGTGGATCGGCCTCGTGGCGCTTCATCTGGGTGCAGGGATGCCACACGCTGGCGATGCTGCGGGCGGCGAAGGAAGTGTCGTCTCGGACCATGCGTCTGCAGGAAAGAAAAAAAAGGGCCGGCGCCGGTCAGCGGACCGGCGGCACGAGGAGGGTGGGCGCCGCGGGCGCGGCCATGGCGGGCCAGTCGCGGCTGTAGTGCAGGCCGCGGCTTTCGCGCCGCTGCTGGGCCGAGCGCACGATGAGCTCGGCCACCTGCACGAGGTTGCGCAGCTCCAGCAGGTCGCGGCAGACATGGAAGTTCGCGTAGAACTCGGCGATCTCCGCCTGCAGCAGCGCGATGCGATGCGCTGCGCGCTCCAGGCGCTTGTCGGTGCGCACGATGCCCACGTAGTCCCACATGAAGCGGCGCAGCTCGTCCCAGTTGTGCGAGATGACCACGCGCTCGTCGGCATCGGTCACGCGGCTGTCGTCCCAGGCGGGCAGGGCCGGTGGCGCGCTGGCGGCAGGCGGCGCGGCGAGGATGGCGCCGGCGGCGGCGCGCGCGAACACCATGCACTCCACCAGCGAGTTGCTCGCCAGGCGGTTGGCGCCGTGCAGGCCGGTGCAGGCGGTCTCGCCGATGGCGTGCAGGCCCGCGAGGTCGGTGCGCCCCGCGAGGTCGGTGAGCACGCCGCCGCAGGTGTAGTGGGCGGCGGGCACCACGGGAATGGGCTGGCGGGTGATGTCGATGCCCAGTTCCGCGCAGCGCGCGAGGATGGTCGGGAAGTGCGCTTGCAGGAATTCCGGGCTCTGGTGCGAGATGTCCAGGTGCACGCAGTCGAGCCCGTGGGTCTTCATCTCGAAGTCGATGGCCCGCGCGACCACGTCGCGCGGGGCGAGTTCGGCGCGCTCGTCGTGCGCCGGCATGAAGCGCGTGCCATCGGGCCGCAGCAGGCGCCCGCCCTCGCCGCGCACCGCTTCGCTGATCAGGAACGACTTGGCCTGGGGGTGGTAGAGGCAGGTGGGGTGGAACTGGATGAATTCCATGTTCTGCACCCGGCAGCCCGCGCGCCATGCGGCGGCGATGCCGTCGCCCGTGGCCGTGTCCGGGTTGCTGGTGTAGAGGTACACCTTGCCCGCGCCCCCCGTCGCCAGCACGGTGTGCGGTGCGCGGAAGGTGTGCACGGTGTCGGTGGCCTCGTCGAGCGCGTAGAGGCCCAGGCAGCGCTGCGGGCCGGGCAGGCCGAGCTTGCGGGCGGTGATGAGGTCCACCAGCGTGTGCTCTTCCAGCAGGGTGATGCCGGGCGTCGCGCGCACTGTGTCCAGCAGGGTGCGCTGCACGGCCGCGCCGGTGGCATCGGTGGCATGCACGATGCGCCGGGCGCCGTGGCCGCCTTCGCGCGTGAGGTGCAGCCGGCCCGGCGCTTCCTCCGAGAACGGCACGCCCAGGGTCTGCAGCCACCGGATGGCCTGCGGCGCGCCCTCGACGACGGCGCGCGTGGCGGCGAGGTCGCACAGCCCCGCGCCCGCCACGAGCGTGTCCTGCACGTGGGCATCGAACGTGTCGCCGTCGGCCAGCACGGCGGCGATGCCGCCCTGGGCCCAGCCGCTGGCGCCGTCGCCCAGCCCCCGCTTGGTGAGCACGGCCACGCGGTGCGTGGGAGCGAGGTGCAGCGCGGTGGACAGGCCCGCGAGGCCGCTGCCGATGATGAGTACGTCGTAATCGAAGGAGGCCATGCGGTTCGGAAGGGGAGAGAGAAGTCGGAAGGGGCCGCTGTCCGCCGGAGGGCGGTGCCGCGGCGGCGGTTCACACCGGGGTGTAGGCCAGGCGCACGTAGATGGGCGCGAAGGCTTCCGCCTGGGTGATCTCGATCAGCGTTTCCTTGCCCAACTCCAGCAGGGCGATGAAGGTCACCACGAGCACCGTGGAGCCTTTGGAGGGGTCGAACAGTTCCTCGAACTCGACGAAGCGCCGGCCCTGCAGCGTCTTGAGCACGGCGCTCATGTACTCGCGCACGCTCAGCTCTTCGCGGGTGATGCGGTGGTGCTGCACAAGTTTCGCGCGCTTGAGGATGTCGCGCCAGGCTTCCTGCAGGTCGGCCACGTGGACATCGGGAAACCGCTGCACCAGGCTCTGCTCGATGTGGACCTGCGCGCGCAGGAAGTCACGGCCGTACTGCGGAGCCCTGCCCAGGTTGGCCGCCGCGAGCTTGATCTGCTCGTATTCCAGCAGCCGGCGCACCAGCTCGGCGCGCGGGTCTTCCGGCTCCTGGGCGCCTTCCTGCTTCTTGGGCGGCAGCAGCATGCGCGACTTGATCTCGATGAGCATCGCCGCCATCAGCAGGTATTCGGCCGCCAGTTCCAGGTTGCGGCTGCGGATCTCGTCCACGTAGCCCAGGTACTGCCGCGTGACATCCAGCATCGGGATGTCGAGGATGTTGAAATTCTGCTTGCGGATGAGGTAGAGCAGCAGGTCCAGGGGGCCCTCGAAGGCCTCCAGGAACACTTCCAGCGCGTCGGGCGGGATGTAGAGGTCCTGCGGCAGGGCGAACAGGGGCTCTCCGTAGAGCCGCGCCACGGCGTCGCCCGCCGCGCTGTCGGCGGCATCCTGCGCGGCATCACCGGCGTGCGGCGGGGAATCCACGGCGTCGGCGCTCATGCGCTGCCTTCATCCGGATGGTGCGGGCCGCCCGCGGAGCACCGGCGTGCCTGCCGTTCCATGGGCCGGGGCGGTCAGGCCTGGGTCTGGTACACGTAGGGCTTCTGGGCCACGCGGGCCTCGCCGTATTCCTCCCAGATGTCGCGGTCCACCTGCTTGTCCCACAGCAGGGCGCGGCCCGCCACCTGCTGGGCGTCGAGTTCGGGCCGTTCGGACTTGAGCTTCTGGATGAACTGGGTGGCGTCGGACTGGTAGTCGGGGCGGCGGAAGAAGGACATGGCAGGCGAATCGGAGTCTTTGTAACAACCGGAGATTTTACCGGTGGCCGGCCACGGCTACAGTTCCGGCTGCCGTTCCCTCTGCCGCTCCGGTTCCCGGGGCCGAAATTCCATCTGCATTGCGCGCCTGCCGCGCGCTTTCCTGTTCCCCCATCGATGACGATTTCCCTGCCCCGAGCTTCCTCTCTCCATTCCCCGATCCTGTCCGCGCCCCCGGGGCCCGTTTCCCCCGCGCGCCGCCGCGCGCTGTCTGCCGCCGCCGCGGGCGGCGCGGCGCTCTGGCTGCTTTCCGCCTGCGATCCCCAGCGCATCCGCGAACTCGAAGAGGGCGTTTCGACCGAGGCCGACGTGCGCGCCCGCTTCGGCGAGCCGGAGCGCATCTGGGACGAGCCCGGCGGCGCGCGCACGCTCGAATACAACCGCCAGCCCGCCGGGCACCAGAACTACATGATCACCATCGGCCCCGACGGCCGCATGAGCGCGCTGCGCCAGGTGCTCGCGCCGCATGTGTTCGAGACGATCGTTCCCGGCATGCTCATGGAGGAGGTGCGCCGCCGCCTGGGCAAGCCGGCGAAAATGATGACTTTCGAACGCAAGGGCGAAACCGTCTGGGACTGGCGCTGGAACGATGGCGGCAACCAGCCCATGGTGTTCAGCGTGACCTTCGACCTCCGCGGCCGCGTGCTGCGCAGCGGCAGCACGGCCGAGCTGCAGGACGGCCGTTGAGCCTGCGCGGTGGAGGTGCCGCAGCATGGTCGCAAGCCGCTGGCCCGCCGCTTGCATGCCTTCTGCACATCCACTTCTGCACCTCCCGCCGCTCCTGCCTGCCATGCCGTCCACGCCGCCCGATCCCATTCCGGTTCCCGTTCCTTCGCTACGGCATGGCCGCTACGAGGATGCGCAGGCGCTCTTCGCCGGCACGCTCTTCGTGGCCATGGCGCTGATGCTGTTCGGGCAGGCGGGTCTGCTCATCGGCAGTACCGCCGGCATCGCCTTCCTGCTGCACTACCTGACGGATATTTCCTTCGGCAAGCTGTTCTTCGCCATCAACCTGCCGTTCTACTGGTTCGCCTGGACGCGCATGGGCCGCGAGTTCACCGTGAAGACCTTCCTCAGCGTGGCGCTGCTCTCGGCGCTCACGGAAATGTTCCCGCACGTGATGCACGTGGATTACCTCGATCCGCTGTTCGCCGCGGTGCTAGGCGGCCTGCTGCTCGGCACGGGCTGCCTGTTCCTCGCGCGGCACAAGTCCTGCCTGGGCGGTGCCACCATCGTGGCGCTCTACCTGCAGAACCGGCACGGCATGCGCGCGGGCAAGGTGCAGCTGGTCATCGACTGCACCGTGCTGGCGCTGGCGCTCTTCGTGGTGCCGCCGGAGCGCGTCGGCTACTCCGTGCTGGCGGCCGTGGTGATGGGCGTGTTCCTGTGGATCAGCCACCGGCCCGGACGCTACGTGGGCGAGTAGGCGCGCCCCGGCCCGCGTCAGGAGCCCGGCGCCGGCCGGATCGACTCGCGGATCTGGATGCCGCTGTTGTCCGCGGAGCCGCCCGTGACCGCATCGGCGGCCATGCCCACGCCCTTGCCGACGATCTTCACCGTACCGATGGCGGCATCGGCCGCGAGGCCCACGGCGCTCGCCGTGACGCCCACGGCTGTGGTCGCCACGCTGACCGCGGTGCAGCCGGCGAGCAGGGCCAGCGCTGCCGGCAGGGCCAGCCGTAGCAGGGCGGCCGGGCCAGGGGGTAGGACGGGCATGGCCGGTCCGATCAGCGCACCCGCATGCCGGGCGTCGCCCCCGGCCACGGATTCAGCACGTGGATGCCCGGATGCGCCTTCTCGTCGCCATGGCTGGCGGCGAGCACCATGCCCTCGCTGACGCCGAACTTCATCTTGCGCGGCGCGAGGTTGGCGACCATCACCGTCAGCTTGCCCACGAGTTCCTCGGGGCGGTAGGCGCTCGCGATGCCGGAGAAGACGTTGCGGTGGCGGCCTTCGCCCACGTCGAGCGTGAGGCGCAGCAGCTTGGTGGAGCCCTCGACCGGCTCGCAGTTCACGATCAGCGCGATGCGCAGGTCGATCTTCGCGAAGTCGTCGATGGTGATGGTGGGGGCGATGTGCTCGCCGCCGGGGGCCTCTGTGGCGGCACCGGCCGCGGCACTGGCTTCGGCCGCCGCGTTCGCGGCAGGCGCGGCAGGAGCCGCAGCGGCCGCCGGTACCTCGAACAGCGCTTCGAGCTGCTTGATGTCCACGCGCTGCATCAGGTGCTGGTAGGCGCCGATGGCGTGGCCTTCGCCCAGCAGGGCGGGCGCATCGGCGAAGGTAAGGGGCTGGACGTTCAGGAACGCCTCCACCTGCGCCGCCAGCGCCGGCAGCACGGGCTTGAGGTAGAGCGTGAGCAGGCGGAAGGCCTCGATGCAGGTGGTGCAGGCGGCCTGCAGCGCGGCCTCCTGGCCTTCCTGCTTGGCGAGTTCCC
Source organism: Paracidovorax citrulli (assembly GCF_900100305.1). Lineage (GTDB taxonomy): Bacteria > Pseudomonadota > Gammaproteobacteria > Burkholderiales > Burkholderiaceae_C > Paracidovorax > Paracidovorax citrulli. The sequence continues at coordinate 183,575 of NZ_FNEY01000004.1, forward strand.
AGGGCTTGCGCGCATCCACGTACTCGTTCACGCGGTCGGCCAGAAGCATGGTTTCGCGCACGGCGCGGGCGGTGTCGCGCCGCTCGTAGGCCTCGGCGATGGCGCCGGCCTGGGCGCGCAGGGCCTCCAGCAGCGCCGCGCCGTCGGCATCGGGCGCGCCGAGCCGGCCGCCGAAGCGCTTGGTGAGGAAGCCCGCGGCGCGGCTCGCGATGTTCACGAACTTGCCGATCAGGTCGCTGTTGACCCGCGCCATGAAGTCCTCGGCGTTGAAGTCGATGTCCTCGTTGCGGCCGTTGAGCTTGGCCGCGAGGTAGTAGCGCAGCCACTCGGCGTTCATCCCCAGGCCCAGGTACTTCAGCGGGTCGAGCCCCGTGCCGCGGCTCTTGCTCATCTTCTCGCCGTTGTTCACGGTGAGGAAACCGTGCACGAACACCGCGTCCGGTGTCTTGCGGCCGCTGAACTTCAGCATCGCGGGCCAGAACAGCGTGTGGAAGGTGACGATGTCCTTGCCGATGAAGTGGACCTGCTCCAGCTGCGGGTCGGCCACGTAGTCGTCGTAGCTCTGGCCGCGCTTTTCCAGCAGGTTCTTGAGCGAGGCGAGGTAGCCCACGGGCGCGTCCAGCCAGACGTAGAAGTACTTGCCCGGCGCGTCGGGGATCTCGATGCCGAAGTAGGGCGCGTCGCGGCTGATGTCCCAGTCGCCCAGGCCTTCGCTGGTGGTGCCGTCGGGGTTGGTGCGCACCGAGAACCATTCCTTGACCTTGTTGGCCACCTCGGGCTGCAGGCGGCCGTCCTGTGTCCATTCCTGCAGGAAGGCCACGCAGCGCGGGTCGGAGAGCTGGAAGAAGAAGTGGTCGGAGCTTTTCAGCACCGGCTTGGCGCCGGAGAGGGCGGAGTAGGGCTCGATCAGGTCGGTGGGCGCGTACACCGCGCCGCAGTTCTCGCAGTTGTCGCCGTACTGGTCCCTGGCATGGCAGCGCGGGCATTCGCCCTTGATGAAGCGGTCCGGCAGGAACATGTTCTTCTCGGGGTCGAAGAACTGCTCGATGGTGCGCGTCTCGATCAGGCCCGCGGCCTGCAGGTCGCGGTAGATCTGGCGGGCGAGCTCGTGGTTCTCGGGCGCATCCGTGCTGTGCCAGTTGTCGAAGCGGATGTGGAAGCCCTCCAGGTAGGGCTTGCGGCCGGCGGCGATGTCGGCCACGAACTGCTGCGGCGTCTTGCCGGCCTTCTCGGCGGCGATCATGATCGGCGCGCCGTGCGTGTCGTCCGCGCCGACGAAGTTCACCTCGGCGCCCTGCATGCGCTGGAACCGCACCCAGATGTCGGCCTGGATGTATTCCATGATGTGGCCGATGTGGAAGTTGCCGTTGGCGTACGGCAGGGCGGTGGTGACGAAGATCTTGCGTGCGGGCATCGGGAGCGGGCTTTCTGAGGGGAGTGCGGCCCGGGCGGAGGGCTCCGGGCGCAACGGGTGATTTTAAGAGCCTCCCCGGTCCGGCGCCGCGCCGGCCGCCGTCACCTCCGGCGCAGCAGGTTGGTTTTCGCCAGCTCGACGATCTCGTCGCCCCGGCCGTTCATCACCGCGCGCGCGGCATACAGGCTGAAGCCCTTCACCTGCGCGGCCTTGATCTTCGGCGGCATCGACAGCTCCATCGGATCCACCCGCACGTCCACCAGGGCGGGGCCGTCGTGGGCCAGCGCCCGCACCAGGGCGGGCTCGAGTTCGTCCGAGCGGGCGACGCGCAGGCCCAGGAAGCCCATGCCGTTCGCGATGGCGCTGAAATCCGGGTTCTGCAGCGCGACGTTGGTGTCCAGGTAGCCTGCGGCTTTCTGCTCCATCTGCACGAAGCCGAGCACGCCGTTGTTGATGAGCACGATCTTGATCGGCAGCTTCATCTGCACGGCGGTCAGCATGTCGCCCATCAGCATCGCGAGGCCGCCGTCGCCGGAGATCGACACCACCTGGCGGTCGGGCCGCACCGCCTGCGCGCCCAGCGCCTGCGGCATCGCGTTGGCCATCGAGCCGTGGTTGAAGGAGCCGAGCAGCCGCCGCCGGCCGTTCATGCGCAGGTAGCGCGCGGCCCAGATGGCCGGCGTGCCCACGTCGAACGTGAAGACCGCATCGTCGGCAGCCAGCCGGTCGAGCGTGGCCGCCACGAACTGCGGGTGCAGCGGCTCGTCGCCGGCGCGCGGCGACGCGAGTCCGTCCAGGTCCCTGCGCGCCGCCTGGTAGTGCTCGCGCGCCTTGTCGAGAAAGCCGGTGTCGCGGCCCGGCTGGATGAGCGGAGCCAGCATGGCGGCGGCCTCGCGCACGTCGGCGACCAGACCCATGCGCAATTGCGCGCGCCGGCCCAGCGCGCCGGGGTCGCGGTCGATCTGCACGATGGTCGCATCTTCCGGATAGAAGTCGCGGTACGGAAAGTCCGTGCCCAGCATGAGCAGCGTGTCGCACTCGCGCATCGCGTGGTAGCCGGACGAGAAGCCGATCAGGCCGGTCATGCCGACGTCGAACGGGTTGTCCCACTCCATGTGCTCCTTGCCGCGGAAGGCGTGCACGATCGGCGCGGCCAGGGCCTTCGCCAGGGCCACCACCTCGTCGTGCGCACCGGCCGTGCCGGCGCCGGCCAGGATGGTCACGGCCTCCGAGCCGTTCAGCAGGGCGGCGAGGTCCGCGAGCGCGGCCGCGTCGGGCAGCAGGCGCGGCAGGGCCGGCGGTGCGAAATCGGGCCGCGCGCCCTCCGGCGCTTCGAGGGTGGACACGTCGCCCGGCAGCACGATCACGGCCACGCCGTGGCGGCCGATGGCGGTGCGCATCGCGCGGTGCAGCACCTCGGGCAACTGCTTCGGGTCCTGCACCATCTCGCAGAAATGGCTGCATTCGCGGAACAGCTCGGTCGGGTGGGTTTCCTGGAAGTACCCCAGGCCGATCTCGCTGGAGGGGATGTGACTGGCGATGGCCAGCACGGGCTGGTGGTTGCGCTGGCAGTCGTAGAGCCCGTTGATGAGGTGCAGGTTGCCCGGCCCGCAACTGCCCGCGCACACGGCGAGCCGCCCCGTGACCTGGGCCTCGGCGCCCGCGGCGAAGGCGCCGGCCTCTTCGTGGCGCACGTGCATCCACTCGATGCCGCCGTGCCGGCGCAGGCTGTCGTTGATGGCGTTCAGGCTGTCGCCGGTGACGCCCCAGATGCGTTGCACGCCGGCATGCGCCAGGGTCTCGACCAGGAGGTCGGCCACCGATTTCGCCTTGGAGGAACCAAAAATGCCCATCGCCAGGAACTCCCCGGAAGTTGTGGACGGATCATTCTAGGTACCGCAGTGCCATCGGTGGAAACCCTGGGTGTCGGACGTTTTCGCTTTCAGCGGAGAGGCTGCCGTGCCGGTGCCCGGACCGGCTGGCCCGCGTCGTGCCAGCCGAAAAAGCGGCAGATCTCGGCGCGGCGCGCGAGCGCGTCCTGCCGGCCGAGCGCCATGAGTTCGCGCGTGTAGCCGGGCTCGAACAGCAGGTAGCTCGCCAGCGCGGCGCCGCGCACGTCCCGCTCGTTGGCGGTCACGCCCAGGGCGCCCAGCAGGGTGCGAATGGGGGCAGGGAGGTCGCCCACGTGGCGGGCCGCCAGCGCATCCAGGCGCTGCGACGGGGCGATCACCAGCAGCTCCAGGGGCCGCAGCGGGCTGAGTGCCCGCGCCTCGGGCGGAATCAGCGCCAGGGTCTGGTTGATGCGCTGCGCGCGCTCCACGTCCACCGCCAGGGCATCCAGGAAGATGTTGGACAGCGCATGCCCCGCCACCTGGGCCAGCGTCGGGTAAGCCGGCACGGACTCCGTGGACAGGTCGCCGGCCGGCTCGTGCATGCGGCCCGCGCCGATCACCAGCACGCGGCCGGCCCCGAGGTGGATGGCCGGCGCGATCGGGGCGGACTGGCGCATGGAGCCGTCGCCGAAGAACTGGGTCCTCCCGTCCAGCTCCAGCGCGGTGGCCGGAAAGACGAACGGAATCGCCGACGAGGCCAGAAGGTGGTCGTGCGTGATGCGACCGCGTGCCGCGCGGCGCTGCTGCCGCTGCCAGGGTGCGAGCGGGTCGGCGGCCTCGAAGAAGGTGATGTGCTCGCCCGAGGTGTAGCTGGATGCCGTGACGGCCAGCGCCTGCACGTGGCCCGCGCGGATCAGGCGCGGCAGGCGCGAGAGCGGCACCAGCCGGGAGAGCAGTTCCGCCAGGGGGGCGTTGTCCAGCAGCGAGCGCGGGCGCATCCGCCGCCAGCGGGCCAGCGCCCAGCCCAGCGAGAGCAGCGTGAGCCAGCGTGCCCCGCTGCGCATCACGCTCAACGAGTCCGCGCGGTACACCTGCTGGGCGTGGAAGTCGCTCCATACGTGGGCGATGCGCCTCACGGCGCGGTCGAAATGGTCCGCCCCGCAGGCCAGGGCGGCGGCATTGATGGCCCCGGCGGACGTGCCGGTGATGATGGGGAAAGGGTTGGGCTCGCGCCCGGCCCCGCAGGCCTTGCGCAGGTCGGAAATGGCCTCCAGCACGCCCACCTGGTAGGCCGCGCGCGCGCCGCCGCCCGTGAGCACGAGGCCTGCCGGGCGCTGCGCGGCGATCCGGGACGGCGCGGCTGCCATGGGAGGGACGACCGTTCAGCGGCCCGTGCCGGCCGGGACCTTGAGCAGCAGGGTGGCCAGCGCGGGACCGTCCAGGAGGTCCAGCCCGTGGCTGCGCGCGAAATCCCGCGCCGCTTCGCTCACGGCGCCCAGTGGCGCGAGGTAGGCGCCCGAGGCGCCGTCCCGCGCCTGCACCGCGGCCTGCAGTTCGCGCAGGGGCTCCACGCCATGGGTGGCTGCCTTCCAGCGGCGGGCGGCTACCAGCACGGAACGCCCGCCCTTGTCGAGGCGGAAGTCCGCCGCGCCACCGGTCAGCCGCTGGACGGCGTAGCCCTCGGCAAGCCAGGCACGCTCGAGCCGGTCGGCGAGCAGGCGCCAGGGCAGGGCACCGGCCTCGTCCAGGGCCGCCTGCAGGCGCGCGGCGCTGGGGGCGTTCCATTGCCGCCAGGCCGCCATGGCGCCCACGCCGACCAGAGGCAGCACGCCCACGGCCGCGAACGGCGCCACGTGCGCCGGCAGCAGTGCCCCGCAGGCCAGGGCGATGGCGCCCGCCGCGAGGAAGCTCACCCACCACGGCGAGCGCAGCAGGATGGCGAAAAGCGAGTTGGGGGCCATCTTCAGTTTCACGGAGCGGCAATCCTCGAAGGCAATGCGGCCATCGGGTGGATGGCGGGCGGGGTGGCAAAAAAACGCGAACGGCGGCATTGTCCTGCGGCCCGTGAGGGTGGAGGGCAGGGAATAGACTACCCGGCCCCAAGGAGATTTACCGATATGGCAGTGACTGAACAGGCGCTACTCGCGGCGCTCGCGAGCGTACGCGATCCGCACACGGGCAAGGATTTCGTTTCCACGCGCGCGCTGCGCGACCTGCGCATCGACGGCGGCGCCGTGTCCTTCACCGTGGAGCTGGGCTACCCGGCCCGCAGCCTGGAAGCCGCCCTGGCGGGCGAACTGGAGGCCGCGGCGCGTACCGTGGCGGGGGTGGAGCGGGTGTCCGCCACCATCGCCACGCGCATCGTGGCGCACGCGGTCCAGCGCGGCGTGCAGGTGCTGCCGCAGGTGCGCAACATCATCGCCGTCGCCTCGGGCAAGGGCGGGGTGGGCAAGAGCACCACGGCCGCCAACCTCGCCCTCGCGCTGGCGTCCGAGGGCGCTCGCGTGGGCGTGCTCGATGCCGACATCTACGGCCCCAGCCAGCCGATGATGCTGGGCATCGCGGACCGGCCCGAGAGCGCCGACGGCAAGACCATGGAGCCGCTGCGCAACCACGGCGTGCAGGTGATGTCCATCGGCTTCCTGGTGGAACCCGACCAGGCCATGATCTGGCGCGGGCCCATGGCCACCCAGGCGCTGGAGCAACTGCTGCGGCAGACGAACTGGCAGGACCTGGACTATCTGATCGTGGACATGCCCCCGGGCACGGGCGACATCCAGCTCACCCTCTCGCAGCGCGTGCCCCTCACGGGCGCCGTCATCGTCACCACGCCGCAGGACATCGCGCTGCTCGATGCGCGCAAGGGCATCAAGATGTTCGAGAAGGTGGGCGTGCCCATCCTGGGCGTGGTGGAGAACATGGCCGCCCACGTCTGCAGCCAGTGCGGGCACGTCGAGCACATCTTCGGCGAGGGCGGCGGCCGCCGCATGGCCGAGGAGAACGGCATGGCCTACCTGGGCGCCCTGCCGCTGGACCTGCAGATCCGCCTGCAGGCCGACAGCGGCGCCCCCACCGTGGTGGCGGAGCCCGACGGCGAGGTGGCGGACATCTACCGCCGGGTGGCGCGGGAGGTGGCCGCGAAGGTCGCGGCGCAGGCCAAGGATTTTTCCTCGAAGTTCCCGACCATCGCGGTCAGCAAGGACACCTGATCCGCTGCGCCGTCCCGACGTCCGCCATCGCGCCAGTCCCTTCGCAACTCGTCCGTTTGGTAGAAAAAGTCAATTACATCTCATGACCTGATCTATTGACGCGGATCAACCGCAGCGTTGAAACTCCGCGCATCCGGAAAAATGTTTCCAGATATTTCATTGCGCGGAACAAAAGCGGTACTTTTGCTGATCAAGGAGCGGGCATGGCGGACACACGACCAGGATTTCTGGACAAGGAGCGGATCATCGCGGGACCGGGTTTCAACCGGTGGCTGGTGCCGCCGGCCGCGCTGGCCATCCACCTGTGCATCGGCATGGCCTACGGCTTCTCGGTCTTCTGGCTGCCGCTGTCCAAGGCGCTGTCCACCGCCGGCACGGGCGCGGGGGCCTGCCCGAAGGACATGAGCTTCTTCGCCGAGCTGTTCGCCACGGGTTGCGACTGGCGCGTGGCCACCCTGGGCTGGATGTACACGCTCTTCTTCGTGTTCCTGGGCTGCTCGGCGGCCATCTGGGGCGGCTGGCTGGAGCGCGCGGGCCCCCGCAAGGCCGGCGTGGTTTCGGCCCTGTGCTGGTGCGGCGGCATGCTGCTGTCGGCGCTGGGCATCCACCTGCACCAGTTCTGGCTCATGATCCTCGGCTCCGGCGTTATCGGTGGCATCGGGCTGGGCCTGGGCTACATCTCGCCGGTGTCCACCCTCATCAAGTGGTTCCCCGACCGCCGCGGCATGGCGACCGGCATGGCCATCATGGGCTTCGGCGGCGGCGCGATGATCGGCTCGCCCCTGGCGGTGGACCTCATGAAGATCTTCTCCACCCCGACCGACGTCGGCGTGATGCAGACCTTCGTGGTGATGGCGCTGATCTATTTCGTCTTCATGATGGCGGGCGCCCTCGGCTACCGCGTGCCCCCCACCGGCTGGACGCCGCCGCCGCCCTCGGCCAACGCCATGATCACCCAGCGCCACGTGCACGTGAAGCGCGTCTGGGGCATCCCGCAGTTCTGGCTCGTGTGGATCGTGCTGTGCATGAACGTGAGCGCGGGCATCGGCGTGATCGGCATGGCCTCGCCCATGCTGCAGGAAGTCTTCGGCGGCTCGCTCATCGATGTGCCCGCGAAGTTCGGCGAGCTCGACAAGAGCCAGCTCGCCGCCATCGCGGCCGTGGCCGGCGGGTTCACCGCGCTGCTGTCGCTGTTCAACATCGGCGGCCGCTTCTTCTGGGCCAGCCTTTCCGACAAGCTCGGCCGCAAGATGACCTACGTGGTGTTCTTCGTGCTGGGCGGCCTGCTCTACGCGAGCATCCCGGGCTCCGCCAGCGCGGGCAGCCAGCTGCTGTTCGTGGGCGCGTTCTGCATCATCCTCTCCATGTACGGCGGCGGCTTCGCCACGGTGCCGGCCTACCTGGCCGACCTGTTCGGCACGCAGTTCGTGGGCGCCATCCACGGCCGCCTGCTCACCGCCTGGGCCACTGCCGGCATCCTGGGCCCGGTCGTGGTGAACTACATGCGCGAGTACCAGCTCGGCCTGGGCATCCCGCGCGAGCAGGTCTACAACCAGACCATGTACATCCTCGTGGGCATGCTGGTGATCGGCCTCATCGCCAACCTGATGGTGCGCCCGCTGGCGGACAAGTGGTTCATGAGCGACGAGGAACTGGCCCACGAGAAGAAGCTCGCCCACGAGAAGGCCGTGGCGGCCGAGGTGGGCACCGGCACCGGCACCGGCGGCACCACCAGCCCGGCGCTGGTCGCCTTCGCCTGGGCCGCCGTGGGCATCCCGCTCGCCTGGGGCATCTACAAGACCTTGGTGAGCGCGGCCAAGTTCTTCCACTGAAGGCGAGGCTGGCATGCTGCCTGGAAGCCTCGCGCGCCGGATCCGCGCAGCGGCGCGGGGCTTCGCCGCGGTCCTGCGGGGCGGTTTCGAGCTGCAGCCCGCTCCCGCGGGCCAGCCGCCCGTGCTGCGCTGCGGCGGCCGCGTCCTGAACGGCGACTTCGCGGCCATCGACCGCTTCACCGCGCAGACCGGCGTGCGCGCCACGGTGTTCGCCCGCCAGGGCGACGACTTCGTGCGCATCGCCACGTCGGTGCGCAAGCAGGACGGCGAGCGGGCCGTGGGCACGCTGCTGGACCGCTCCCACCCCGCCTACCGCGCCCTGACGACGGGGCGCTCCTATGCCGGCTACGCCACGGTGTTCGGCCGGCAGAACCTCACCCGCTACGACCCGGTCCGCGATGCGGCGGGACATGTGGTGGGCGTGCTTTACGTGGGGCTGGATGTCAGCGGCATTCCCGCGCTGGGCGCTGCGGCGCGGCTGGCGCTGTCGGTGGTGGTCGCGCAGTACGCGATCGGCGCCGTGGCCTGGATGCTGCTGCCGCCCCTGCAGCCGGCCTGGCTCGCGGTCTCGGTGGCCCTGCCGCCGGTGGTCGCCGCCGTGGTCCATGCCCTCGCGCGGCGCGGCATCACCCGGCCCGTGGCCGAGGGCTGCTCCGCGGCCCAGCGCGTGGCCTCGGGCGACCTCACCACGCAGATGCACGTCGATCGCCGGGACGAGGTGGGCCAGATGCTGCAGGCGATCAACGGCATCGGCGTGGGCCTCACCGGACTGGTCACGCAGGTGCGCCAGGGTGCCGAGGCGCTGCGGGTGGCCACGCGCGAGATCGCCGAAGGCAACGGCGACCTGGCTTCGCGCACCGAACGGCAGGCGGGCGAGCTGAACGCCGCGGCCTCGGCGCTGCAGCGCCTCACGGCCACCGTGGCGCAGAACGCGGAGCATGCCCGGCAGGTGAACGGCCTGATGGGCGAAGTCTCGCAGGCCTCGGCCCAGAGCGGCGAGGCCGTCGAGCGCGTCGTGCAGACCATGGCCGGCATGCGGGAGGACGCCCACCGCATCCAGGACATCATCGGCATCATCGACGGCATCGCCTTCCAGACCAACATCCTCGCGCTCAACGCGGCCGTCGAGGCCGCGCGCGCGGGCGAGCAGGGCCGGGGGTTCGCCGTGGTCGCGGCGGAGGTGCGCGCGCTCGCGCAGCGTTCCGCCGGCTCCGCGCGGGAAATCCGCGCGCTGATCGCGGCCTCGGTGGAGCGGGCCGACGGCGGCAGCGGTCTGGTGGATGCCGCGCGTGCCTCCATGCAGGGGATTGCCGGCTCCATCGGCGACGTGACCCGGCTCATCGAGGGCATCGCCGCGGCGAGCAGCGAGCAGAGCGAGGGTATCGAGGGCATCCACGAAAGCGTGGGCCGCATCGAGCAGATGACCCAGCAGAACGCGGCCCTGGTCGAGCAGGCCGCGGCGGCGGCGCTGCGCATGCGAGAGCAGGCGGCGGGGCTGGCCGACGCGGCCGCGAAATTCAGGACGCCCGCATGAACGCGCGGCAACGGCGCGTTCCCGGCGGCGGCCCCTGCGGGCGCCGCGATAACCCGGCGCCTGCGAGGGCCGGGGTATCGGGCGTAGCCTTCCGGGCGATGTGTCCGGCGCGGTGCCGGCGGGCAAGCTCCCTCCATCCGCGATGATTCCGTTCCAAGGAGACCACGATGAGCGAACAGAAAATCGAGTTCTACAAAGGCCCTGCGGGCGGCTGGGGCGCGCTCAACAGCGTGAAGAACACCCTGCTGCGGCAGGACATTCCCCTCAAGGGCGCGAAAACGCTCCTCTCGGCGAACCAGCCCGACGGCTTCGACTGCCCCGGCTGCGCCTGGCCGGACCGCAACCATGCCTCCACCTTCGAGTTCTGCGAAAACGGCGCCAAGGCCGTGGCGGCGGAGGCCACCGCCCGTCGCGCCGGGCCGGAACTGTTCGCGCGCCACACGGTCGCCGAGCTGGCCGCCCAGAGCGACTTCTGGCTGGAAGACCAGGGCCGCCTCACGCACCCCATGGTGTACGACGCCGCGAGCGACCGCTACGTGCCGATCGCCTGGGACGACGCCTTCGCGCTCGTCGCCAGGCACCTGAACGCGCTGCCCGACCCCGACCAGGCGATCTTCTACACCTCGGGCCGTGCGAGCAACGAAGCCGCGTTCCTCTACCAATTGTTCGTGCGCGAATACGGCACGAACAATTTCCCGGACTGCTCCAACATGTGCCACGAGCCCAGCGGCAGCGCCATGCGCCCGCAGATCGGCGTGGGCAAGGGCACGGTCACGCTGCAGGATTTCGAGCAGGCCGACGCGATCTTCATCTTCGGCCAGAACCCCGGCACCAACCACCCGCGGATGCTGGGCGAGCTGCGCGAGGCCCACAAGCGCGGCGCGCAGATCGTGAGCTTCAACCCGCTGCGCGAGCGCGGCCTGGAGCGCTTCGCCGACCCGCAGAACAAGATGGAGATGGCCACCCTGGGCTCCACGCCGATCAGCACGCACTACTTCCAGGTGCGCGTGGGCGGCGACCTGGCCGTGGTCAAGGGCATGATGAAGCACCTGGTGGAGGCCGAGGACCGCGAGGGCGGCGTGCTGGACCATGCCTTCATCCGGGAGCACACCACGGGCGTCGAGGCGCTGCTGGCGGACCTGCGCGCCGAGTCCTGGGCGCTGATCGAGCAGGAGTCGGGCCTGTCCGAGGCGCAGATCCGGGCCGCCGCCGAGGTCTATCGCCAGGCCCGCAGCGTCATCGCCTGCTGGGGCATGGGCATCACACAGCACATGCATTCCGTGGCGACGATCCAGATGATCGTCAACTGGCTGCTGCTGCGCGGCAACATCGGCCGCCCGGGCGCGGGCCCGTGCCCCGTGCGGGGCCACAGCAACGTGCAGGGCGACCGCACCATGGGCATCTGGGAAAAGCCCCCGGCCGCGCTGCTGGACCGCCTGCAGGAGGTCTTCGGCTTCGAGCCGCCGCGCGAGCCCGGCGTGGACACGGTGGAGGCCATCCAGGCCATGCTGGACGGCAAGGCGCGCGTCTTCTTCGCGCTGGGCGGCAATTTCGCCGCCGCCACCCCGGACACCTACGAAACCTGGAAGGCGCTGCAGCGCTGCGACCTCACGGTGCACGTGACGACCAAGCTCAACCGCAGCCACATCGTGCACGGGCGCGAGGCCCTGATCCTGCCCTGCCTGGGCCGCACCGAGATCGACATGCAGGTCGCCGGCCCGCAGGGCGTGACGGTGGAGGACTCCATGAGCATGGTGCACATCTCCGTGGGCATCAACCCGCCCGCATCCGGGCACCTGCTGTCCGAGCCCGCCATCGTCGCGCGGCTGGCCGCGGCCACGCTGGGCGCGCGCAGCCGCGTTCCCTGGCTCTGGATGATCGAGGACTACGCCCGCATCCGCGACAAGATCGAGCAGGTGTTCCCCGACTTCAAGGATTTCAACCGGCGCATCGCGGTGCCGGGCGGTTTCCGGCTGCGCAACACGGCCAGCGAGCGCATCTGGAACACCGGGCCGCACAAGGCCGTCTTCGTGGCCCACCCGGTGCCGCAGGACACGCCGGTGCACCAGGCCCGCGCCCGCACGCGCGACACCGTGGTGTTCACGCTGCTCACCACGCGCTCGCACGACCAGTACAACACCACCATCTACGGCCACGACGACCGCTACCGGGGTGTCTATGGGCAGCGCCGCGTGGTCTTCATCCACCCCGAGGACATCCGCGCGCTGGGCATGAAGGACGGCGACTGGGTCGATATCCAGACCGTGTGGAGCGACGGACAGGAGCGGCGTGCCGACCGCTTCAAGCTCGTCGGCTACGACATCCCGCGCGGCAATCTCGCGGCCTACTACCCCGAGACGAACCCGCTGGTGCCGCTGTCGTCCGTGGCGCTGAACGCGGGCACGCCGACTTCCAAGTCCATCCCCGTCGTGCTGGTGCCCAGCGCCGCCGGGGCCACGGCAGCAGGCCCGTCCGCCGAAGTGGCGCCCGCCGCCGTCTGAGCCCGCCTTGACCGTTCCGGACGACGATTTCACCGCTGCACTGCTCGCGGCGCTCGCCGAACTCGACGCGCCGCAGGGCGTGTCCCTGCCGCGCCTCGCCAAGCGCCTGGGGCAGCCCGGCAGCGCCGTGCTGCGCCGCCTGCACCTGCTCGGCGACGCCGTGCTGGGCGGCACGCCGGGGCCGGGATGGGTGCGCGTGGCCCAGGATGGCGACCGCTGGCTGGCCCATCTCACCGGGGCCGGGCGCGTGCGGGCGGCGGCCAGCAGGGGCGCCGATGCATGCACCATGCCGGCCGCTGCCGGCGGTCCGGGGGCGCTGGGCGGCGAGGATGGCGAGGGCGATGAAGCGGCTGCCGCGCCCGTGCCGGAGCCCGTGGTGGCGCGCGCCGTGCAGCGCCATGCGGGGGTGTCCGGCGACCTGCCGGCCGCTACCGGGGCGATGCCTGAGGATGCCCTGGCCTGGCTGGACGATGCCGTGGCGTCGGAAGTCCCCGTCGCCCTGGTCTTCAATGGCCTCTCGCATGCCGTCATGATGGCCACGCCCACGGACCTGCAGGCCTTCGCGCTGGGCTTCGCGCTCAGCGAGGGGCTGATCGACACGCCCGCGGACTGCCGCGGCATCGAGGTGTTTTCGCGCAGCGGCCCGCAGGCCGGAGGCGGGGGCGTGGCCTGCGAGGTGCACCTGGAGATCGCCACGCGCTGCTTCGCGCGGCTCAAGGAGCGGCGCCGGGCACTGGCGGGGCGCACGGGCTGCGGCCTGTGCGGCATCGACAGCCTGCAGGCGCTGGACCTCGTGCCCGAACGCGTCCGCGCGCGCCCCTGGGCCGCGGCGCTGCCGGCCGGCGTGGTGCTGCGCGCGGTGGCCGCCATGCCGGCCCTGCAGGTGCTGAACGCCGCCGCGGGCGCCCTGCATGCCGCGGCCTGGGCCACGCCGGAGGGCGAACTCACCGACCTGCTGGAGGACGTGGGGCGCCACAACGCGCTCGACAAGCTGATCGGCCGCCTCGCCCTGCAGGGGCGCTCCGGCGAGGACGGCTTCGTCGTGATGTCCAGCCGCGCCAGCTACGAGCTGGTGCGCAAATGCGCCCGGCTCGACATCCCCCTGCTCGCCACCGTCTCCGCACCCACCTCCCTGGCCGTGGACCTGGCGGCGCAGGCCGGCATCGCGCTCTGGGGCCTGTGCCGCCCGCCGCGTGCCGTGCGCTACACGGCCGGCGCCGGTTCCTGAGCGGAGCCGGCATCGCCCGGCCGGGCTGCCGGTGCCGCATCCGGGAACGCGGATTGCCCGAACCGGAGGACGGGCTGTGGCGCCGCGCTGGCGCCCCGATCCGCCTTTCCTTCAGGAGGCACATTCCTTATGACCACCCCATCGTCCAGTTCCCCCATGCCGTCCCCGTCGAACCCGCAGCCTCCGGGTGGCCAGCCCGGTCGCGATCCCCTGTCCTTCGCCGATTCCGTCGCGGGCGAGGAGGACCCGGGAGCGGCGTTCGACAATGAGACGCCGCAAGCCGGCGCCCCGGCCGGCCCGGTGCCGCAGCCGGGGGCGTCCGACCAGCCCGCGGGGCAGGGCGGACGCGATCCGAGCCCGGCCACGCCCCCGCTGGCGCCGGGGGACGAAGCCGCACCCGGCACGCCCGGCACGGGCGAGAACCTCTGCCCCGCCTGCGGTGGCTCGGGCCGGCGCGAAGGCGCGCCCTGCACCGAATGCGCCGGCACCGGACGGGTGACCGTCGGCATCGGCGGCGCCTGACCGGCGCACCGGCTGCCGGGAGCCCTGGTGCCCGGACGGGCGTGCGGCGCACCCCTGCGCAGCCGGGTGCCCCGGCGCGGCGGAGGGCTGCCGCGTTTGCGCTAAGGTAGCCGCCCATGACCTCCATGCCGCCCTTCATCCAGCTGGGCTGGCGCATGCTCCGGCGCGACCTGCGCGCGGGCGGCCTGCGCCTGCTCACCGTCGCCGTGGCCCTGGCCGTCGCGGCCCTCACCTCCGTGGGGTTCTTCTCCGACCGCCTGCAGGGCGGGCTGGAGCGGGACGCACTGCAACTGCTGGGCGGCGACGTGGTCATCGCCAGCGACCAGCCCACGCCCGAGGCCTTCATCGACAAGGCGCGGGCCCTGGGACTGCGCGGCGTGACCACCATCGGCTTTCCCACCATGGGGCGCGCGGACGATGCGCAGGGCGGCGCCAGCCGGCTCGTGGCCCTCAAGAGCGTGGAGCCCGGCTATCCGCTGCGCGGCAGCCTGCAGACCACCGATGCGCCGGGCGCGCCCGCGGCGGCCACGCGCGACATCCCGGCGCGCGGCGAAGTCTGGGTCGATCCCGCGCTGCTGGAGTCCCTGGGCCTGAAGCTGGGCGATCCGCTGCTGCTGGGCGACCCGCGCCTGCGCATCGCCCGCACCATCGCCATCGAGCCCGACCGCGGGGCCGGTTTCATGAGCTTCGCGCCGCGCGCCATGGTGAATGCCGCCGACCTGCCCGCCAGCGGCCTCGTGCAGCCGGCCAGCCGGCTCACTTACCGTTTCGCCGTGGCCGGCGATGCGCCGGCCGCCGTGCAGCAATACACCGCCTGGGCCGCCCAGGCCGTGCAGGCGCCGGGCGTCCACGGCGTGCGCGTGGAGTCGCTCGACAGCGGCCGCCCGGAAATGCGCCAGACGCTGGACCGCGCCCGCAAGTTCCTCAGCCTCGTGGCCCTGCTGGCCGCGCTGCTCTCCGCCGTGGCCGTCGCCCTGGCCGCGCGCGGCTTCGCCAGCGACCACCTCGACGCCGCCGCCCTGCTGCGCGTGCTGGGGCAGAGCCAGCGCGGCATCGCGGGCGGGTACGTGGTGGAGTTCGCGCTGGTGGGCCTTTTCGCGAGCGCCGTGGGCGTGGCCCTGGGCTACGCGGTGCACCATGTCTTCGTGCTGCTGCTCGCCGGCCTCGTCGAAGCCACCTTGCCCGCGCCCAGCCTCTGGCCCGTGGCCTTCGGCTTCGGCATGGGCCTCACCCTGATGATGGCTTTCGGCCTGCCGCCCGTGCTGCAACTGGCGCGCGTGCCGCCGCTGCGCGTCATCCGGCGCGACCTGGGCGCCCTCAAGCCCGCGTCGCTCGCCGTGCTCGGCGTGGGCGTGGCCGGCTTCGCCGCGCTGCTGCTGGCCGTGAGCAGCGACCGCAAGCTGGGCCTCATCGCCGTGGGCGGCTTCGCGGGCGCGGTGGTGCTGTTCGCGCTGCTGGGCTGGGTGGCCGTCAAGGTGCTGCGCGCCAGTGTCAACGAGGCCACGGCGCCGCGCTGGCTGGTGCTGGCCACGCGCCAGATCGCCGCCCGGCCCGTCTATGCCGTGGTGCAGGTCAGCAGCCTGGCCGTGGGCCTGCTGGCCCTGGTGCTGCTCGTGCTGCTGCGCACCGACCTCATCGACAGCTGGCAGCGCGCCACCCCGGCCGACGCGCCCGACCGCTTCGTCATCAACGTCATGCCCGACCAGGCCGACGCCTTCCAGGCCGCGCTGCGCGACGCGGGCGTGCGCCGTTACGACTGGTTCCCCATGATCCGCGGCCGCCTCGTCGCCATCAACGGCCGCGAGGTGGGCCCGCAGGACTACACCGACGACCGCGCCCGGCGCCTCGTGGACCGCGAATTCAACCTCTCCAACGCCGCGCAGGCGCCGGGGCACAACACCGTGGTGGCCGGCCACTGGACGGAGGGCGCCGCCGGCGAGATCAGCGTGGAGGACGGCATCGCCGAAACCCTGGGCCTGAAGCTGGGCGACACCCTGCGCTTCGACATCGCCGGCGTGGCCAGCGAGGCACGCATCACCAGCCTGCGCAAGGTGGACTGGAGTTCCCTGCGCGCCAACTTCTTCGTGATGTACACGACGGACCGCATGCCGCCCGAGCTGCCCGTCACCTATCTCGCGGCCTACCGCGCGCCCGCCACGCCCGGCTTCGACAACCACCTGGTGCAGGCCTTCCCCAACATCACCAACGTGGACATGGGCGCCACCCTGGCCCAGGTGCAGCGCGTGCTGGGGCAGGTCGTGCGGGCCGTCGAATTCCTGTTCGGCTTCACGCTCGCGGCCGGCCTCGTCGTGCTCTTCGCGGCCGTCACCGCCACCCGCGAAGAGCGCGCCCGCGAATTCGCCATCATGCGCGCCGTCGGCGCCCGCGCCAGCCTGCTGCGCCAGGTGCAGCGCGCCGAACTCGCCGGCATCGGCCTGCTCGCGGGCTTCCTGGCCAGCAGCGTTGCCGTCGCCGTGGGCTGGGCCCTGGCGCGCTACGTGTTCGACTTCCAGTGGACCGCCGCTCCCTGGGTGCCCCTGGCCGGGGCCCTCGCGGGTGCGCTGCTGGCCCTGGCTGCCGGTTGGTGGGGGCTGCGGGAAGTGCTGCGGCGGCCGGTGGTGGAGACGCTGCGGCGGGCGGCGGAGTGAGGGGCCGCTCTAGGATGCCTGCAGGAATCCACCATGCATCGACTCGCGCAGGTAGGCTACGAACACGCGTACCGCCCTCGGGACATGGGTGCTGAAGGTCCTCACGGCGGAAATGCGTGTGCCGAATGCGCCCACCGGCCGCCATCCGGGTAGAACCCGCACGAGTTCTCCATTGCCGATCTCGCCGGAGACGCTGAAGTCCGGCAGCATCGCAATACCGGCGCCGGCGATCGCCAGCGTGCGCAACGCTTCACTGTTGTTCGCCGCGAAGGTGCCTGCAATGGGAATGCTCAAGCGTGGCGCGTCGGCCCGGTGTCCGGTGCGTTCGAAACTCCAGCTGGGCACCGACGCACCGCGCAGATAGTGCAGGCAGTTGTGCCGCGCCAGATCGTGTGGCGTCCCGGGAACGCCGCAGGCCTCCAGATAGGCTCTGCTGGCCACCAGGACGGTCTCGGTCGGGCACAGCGGCCATGCGACATGGGTGTCCGGAACGGACTCCACGTGGCGGATCGCCAGATCGAAGCCGTCCAGGCTGAGGGAGCGGATACCGTCGGAGAGCTCGAGTTCGACGCGGACCTGCGGGTACTGCCGCAGGAAACCGGGGATTCGGGGCACGATATGTTGCCTGCCGAACGCCACCGGCACCGTCACCCTCAGCACGCCATTGGGCTCCTGCGCGAGATCCCTGATGTTCGCGAAGCTGCGCTCGATCGACGCGAACGACTCGCGTGTGGAATCGACCAGGTGCCTGCCCGCATCCGTGAGGCGGACGGTGCGGGTGGTACGCCTCACCAGCGCGACGCCGGCAGCCTGCTCCAGCTCCGATACCCGGTGGCTGACCGCCGACTTGCTCACGCCCAGCCGATGCGCCGCGCCCGTGAAGCTGCCTTCCGCGTCCAGGATCCCGAGCCAGTGCACGTGGGACCAGAGCGCATCGACCTTCTTGGTTTTCATTCGTCCGATTGTCAAAAAGCAAGAACAGTCCGTGCAGCGCTTCTGGCTTGTCCCGCGGGGAGGGCGTTCCTAGACTTTGGCATGTCATTCAACGCAAAGGTTTTTCCATGAACACCATCGCAGCATTCACCGATACCGCGCAGGTCGGCCACTACATCGACGGGCAGGAGCGCCCGGGAACCAGCGGCAGGAGCCAGCCCGTGTACAACCCCGCCACCGGGCAGCAGGCCCGGCACGTGGCGCTGGCCGGCGTGCAGGAGGTGCATGCGGCCATCGCGGCGGCAACCAGGGCCTTCCCGGCCTGGGCCGATACCCCGCCCATCCGCCGCGCGCGCGTGCTCAACCGGTTCCTCGAACTCATGAACCGCCATCGTGACGAACTGGCCGCCATGATCACGGCGGAGCACGGCAAGGTGTTCACGGACGCCCAGGGCGAAGTGGCGCGCGGCATCGACATCCTGGAGTTCGCCTGCGGCGCGCCGCAGTTGCTCAAGGGCGACTATTCGGACCAGGTCTCCACCGGGATCGACAACTGGACCATGCGCCAGCCCCTGGGCGTCGTGGCCGGCATCACGCCCTTCAACTTCCCCGTCATGGTGCCCATGTGGATGTTCCCCGTGGCCCTGGCATGCGGCAACACGTTCATCCTCAAGCCCAGCGAACGCGATCCCAGCCCTTCGCTCTTCATGGCGAAGCTGCTGAAGGAGGCGGGCCTGCCCGACGGCGTGTTCAACGTGGTGCAGGGCGACAAGCTGGCGGTGGATACGCTGCTGGAGCATGAAGACGTCCGTGCCGTCTCCTTCGTGGGCTCCACCCCGATCGCCCATGCCATCTACCAGGCCGGCGCGCGCTACGGCAAGCGGGTGCAGGCGCTGGGCGGGGCGAAGAACCACATGGTCGTGATGCCGGACGCCCACCTCGAAAAGACCGTCGATGCACTCATCGGCGCGGCATACGGTTCCGCCGGCGAGCGCTGCATGGCCATCAGCGTGGCGGTCCTCGTCGGCGAAGTGGCGGACCGCATCGTCCCTCTGCTGGCCGAGCGCACCCGCACCCTGGTGGTGAAGAACGGCATGGAACTCGATGCCGAGATGGGGCCCATCGTGACCCGGGAAGCGCTGAACCGCATCGATGGCTATGTCGCCGCGGGCGTGGACGAAGGCGCGCAGCTGGTGGTCGATGGCCGCGGGCTGAAGGTTCCGGGCCACGAGGGCGGTTTCTTCACCGGCGGCAGCTTGTTCGACCATGTCACGCCCGCCATGCGCATCTACCGCGAGGAGATCTTCGGGCCGGTACTGGCGTGCGTGCGTGTTCCCGACCTGGGCAGTGCCATCGCCCTGGTGAACGCCCACGAGTTCGGCAACGGAGTGTCCTGCTTCACCAGCGATGGCAACGTGGCGCGCGAGTTTTCCCGCCGCATCCAGGTGGGGATGGTCGGCATCAACGTGCCCATCCCCGTCCCGATGGCATGGCACGGCTTCGGCGGCTGGAAGAAGAGCCTGTTCGGCGACATGCATGCATATGGAGAGGAAGGGGTGCGTTTCTATACGCGGCAAAAGAGCATCATGCAGCGCTGGCCCGAAAGCATCGACAAGGGCGCCGAGTTCGTCATGCCGACCGCGAGGTAGTCTCTTCGTCCGGGCCACCGTGCACAGCGGCAGCCCGGACGGTCGCCGCGCACGGCCGGCGGCACGACCGTTCCTCCTATGCCGCCGTGCCGGCGCCATCGCGCAGCAGCCCGTCGGCGCGTCCGACCGCACGTTCGTAGGCATGGCTCGCCGCGAGAACGGCGGCGTCGTCGTGCTGCCTTCCGACCAGCTGCACGCCGATGGGAAGGCCGTTCGCGGCATGCCCGGCATACACGCTCGCGGCCGGCAGGCCCAACTGGTTGCACCATGGGGTGTAGAGGGGATAAGGAGGATCCGAGGCCGGGCATGCCGCCAGCAGGGGCGCCGTGGCGGGATGCACGGGACACAGGACCAGGTCGTACTCCGTGAAAAAGCCGTTGACACTGCATCCGGCCTCGCCCCGCTGGGTCAAGGCGTCCAGCACCTCCCCGGGCTGCAGCGCGCGGCCAGCCTCGACGAGCATGCGCAGCGAGACGTCCAGCTGCGCGGACGCTTCGCTCCCGAGCGAATCCGCCAGCTTGGCGCAGAAAGCGGACCACAGCACGCGATGGATGCGCTGGCACTGCGCGACGGCCGGAGGGTCCCGCATCTCGATGTGGGCACCGAGCGATTCCAGGATGCGCGCACTGTGCTTGAGTGCGTCGAGTGTTTCCGGGCAGGGCGGGGTATCGAGTCCCAGCGACGGGCTGAACGCGATCTTCCATCCCGCCAGGGATTCGCGCAGTCCCGCTTGGTAGTCCGTCGTCCGGTAGGGCAGCGCATACCAGTCGCGAGGATCGGGCCGGGTGATGGTGTTCATGACGATGGCGGCATCTTCCACGGTGCGCGTCATCGGACCGACATGGCTGAGCAGGGCGAAGGCGCCGCGCGGGTAATGGGGCACACGCCCGAAGCTGGGCTTGAACCCATAGATGCCGGTGAACGCCGCCGGGATGCGGATGGAGCCTCCACCGTCCGTTCCCACGGCGATCGGCCCGAGCCCTGCGGCAACGGCGGCTGCCGCTCCGCCACTGGATCCCCCAGGGGAGTACTCCGGATTCCACGGGTTGCGGGTAATGCCGGTGAGGGGGCTGTCGGTGAGGATCTTGTGCGCGAAGTCCGGCATGGTGGTCTTGCCGATGAACACGGCGCCCGCCTCCCGGAGCCGCTCCACGCAGGGGCTGTCGGGCAGCTGCGCCGCGGCTTCGCCCACGGCCAGGGATCCGAAGCGGGTCGGCATGCCGGCGGTGCCCAGGTTGTCCTTGATCGATACCGGCACGCCATCGAGCGGACCGAGCGCCTGTCCCCGGTGCCACCGCGCCTCGGAGGCGCGGGCCTGCCGCATCGCTGCCTCCGTATCCACGCAGCAGAAGGCGTTCAGGCTGCGGGACGTCTGCTCCACCCGGGCGAGGAGGGCATCGAGAACCTCGACCGGGGATAGCGCCCGGCGGCTGTAGCCGGCCGCGAGTTCGGCCGCGCTCAAGTGATGGATTGCTGACATGGTCGTATCTCCTTTTTCTTAATTATGATCATAAATTGGCGAAAGATTGAAGAGTTACGTCGCATGTAACGGTGAAATTCTTTCCATGCAAGTACGAGGGAACCCTCTTTCCGTAGCACGAAAACTTCAATCCATGCGCTTGTTGGGGAGGGTAACCACCTAGCCGGCCACCATGATTCGTTGCATTACTATGATCATAAATTAACCGCGAAAACAGGAGTGATCAGGATGGTCGAAGCGAAGGTCCGGACGGCGTGTGGCCGTACCGGGTATGGGAATCGGTGCCGCGACGGCGGCATCCGCGAGCCGGAGTGCCGGCGGCGGGCAGCGGCAGCGGCGGTGTGCCGCGCAGGGGGGCAGCCATGAGTGAAGGGATCGCCCTCCTGCTGAATGTGTTGAGCCAGGTGGCCGTGCTGGCCCTGGTTGCGCTGGGCCTGGCCATCGTGTTCGGCATGATGGATATCGTGAATCTCGCGCATGGCGAGTTCGTCACCCTCGGGGCTTTCACCCTCGCGGTGCTGCAGGGCGCTGGGGGCGCGCAGGCCTACTGGCTGGCTCTGGTCATCGCGCCGATCGTGGGGGCCGTGGCGGGGCTGGCGCTCGAAGCCTCGGTGATCCGCTTTCTCTACCACCGGACGCTGGACACGCTCCTCGCGACCTATGCCGTGAGCCTGATCATCCAGAAGCTGCTCGAAATCGGCTTCGGCAAGCATCCGCAGATGGTCTATACGCCCCTCGCGGGTTCGGTGAGCGTGCTGGGGGCGAGCTATCCGTCCTACCGCCTGTTCGTCATCGTGGCGAGCATCGTGGTGATCGCGGCCTGCGCGCTGGCGTTCACGCGCACGCGTTTCGGGCTGCACCTGAGGGCGGTCATCCAGAACCCCTCCATGTCCTCCGCGCTGGGAATAGACACCCGGCACATGAACCGCCTGGCGTTCGCCTGCGGAGCCGCGCTCGCGGCTTTCGCCGGCGTGCTGGTGGCGCCGCTGGTATCCGTGGAGAGCCACCTGGGCATGGCCTACCTCGGCAAGGCGTTCTTCGTGATCGTCGTGGGAGGCATCGGCAGCGTGCTGGGCGCGGTCACGGGCAGCGTGCTGATCGGCAGCACGGAGACGCTGCTGAACTACCACATCGATCCTTCGATGGCGTCGGCGGTCGTGCTGCTGCTGGCCATCGTGGTGATCCGCCTTCGCCCGCGCGGCCTGGTTCCGGGCTTCAGTGCGGCCCATCAACTGCTGGGCAAGGGGTGAAGCCATGAAAAACCATCTTCTCGTATCGCTCAAGGCGCTGCTGGCGCAGCCACGGATGCAAAAACGCGAATGGCTCGCCCTGGCGCTGTGTGTTCTGGCGTTCGCAGGACTGGCCCTGGTGCCCTGGGTCGCATCTCCATACGCATCGGTTGCCTTGCGCGACGCGCTGGTGCTGGCCATCTTCGCCCTCAGCTACGACCTGCTCTGGGGCAAGGCCATGATGCTGACCCTGGGCCACGCGGTTTTCTTCGGGGTGGGGGCCTACGGAGTCGCGATCGCGACCACGCAGCTGCAGTGGAGCTGGATCGAAGGGATGCTCCTCGGCGTGGGCAGTTCGGCCGCGCTGGCCGCGCTCCTGGGCTGCTTCCTGCTCTACGCCGGCGTGCGCCTGCACTTTTTCGCGATCATCACCATGGCGGTGCTCGTCATCGCCAGGCAGGTGGCGACCAGTTGGCAGTCCGTGACGGGCGGCGATGTCGGCATTCTGGGCGTTCCCGGCCTGCGCCTCGATGTCGCGGGCTGGCAGCTGGACCTGAGCAGCGATCGTGCTTCCTACCTCGCCGTGCTGTGCGCGCTCGCGCTCTCTCTGCTGTTCGTCTGGGGGCTGGTGCGGACACGCTATGGCCTGGTGCTGGCGGCGATCGGCATGAACGAGTTCCGGGCCAAGCATTGCGGCTTCGATACGTCGCGGCACCTCGTGGTGGTATCCACGCTGTCCGCGGCGCTGGCAGGCTTCGCGGGCTGTCTCTACGCGGCGTCGGCCGGCGTAGTGGCGCCCGATCTGTTCTCGGTGCTGTTGTCCACCGAGGTCATCCTGTGGGTGGCGGTCGGCGGCCGCGGATCGCTGCTGGGGGCGGTGGTCGCCGCCGTATTCTTCACGCGCCTGCAGCAGGAGGTCAGCACCTACAGCACGGAGTTGTGGCCGTTGATCCTGGGAGCCCTGTTCCTGGTCTGCGTGCTGTTCATGCCCCGGGGCATTCCTGGCCTGCTGCGCAGGCGCGGCCCCGGGCATGCTTCCAGCGCCGCGCCCGCAAAGCAGTCCCGGCCGGGCCGCCCGGCAGGCGTGTCCACGAATGCGGGGAGCCGGACATGAACGACCACGTTCCATTGCTCGAGGCGCGCGGGCTCGACGTCGCGTTCGGTGGCATCCATGCGGTGCGGCAGGTGGACATGCGCATAGGTCCGGCAGAGCTGATCTGCATCATCGGTCCGAACGGCGCCGGCAAAAGCACGCTGCTGGGGGTTTTGTCCGGCGCGGTCCGTACCCATGCCGGCAGCCTGGCGATCTCCGGGCGGGACATGACGCGTCAGCTCCCGCACGAATTCGCGCGCCGGGGAGTGATCCGCAAATTCCAGGGCACGAATGTCTTCCAGTGGCTGAGCGTGCGCGAGAACCTGGTCGTGGCGGCGCAGGGCGTCGAAGGCGACCGTGCGCGGTCCGCCCCGGATTGCGACGAAATTCTCGCCCTCACCGGGCTGCAGCACCGTGCCGATGAAACGGCGGAGTGCCTGCCGCACGGCGAACGCCAGTGGCTGGAGATCGGCATGGCGCTCATGTGCCGGCCCCGCCTGCTGTTGCTGGACGAACCCGCCGCAGGCATGAGCGTCGATGGGACCCGCCGCATGGTCGGAATGCTGCGCCAGCTTTCGCAGGAGATGTCGGTCGTGGTCATCGAGCACGACATCGGCTTCGTGCGCGAACTGGCGTGCCGGACCCTGGTGATGCACCAGGGCGCCGTGATCCGCCAGGGCGCCTTCGCGGAAATCGAACGGGACGAACACATACGGCACATCTATCTGGGCCGGAGCAAGGAGGCGCGCCATGCTGGACGTGCGTGATCTCACGGCGGGCTACGGTGGCCCTGCCGTGATCGACGGGGTGCAGTTCCACCTCGCCAAGGGAGAAGTCCTGGGAATCCTCGGGCGCAACGGCGCCGGCAAGTCCGCCCTGGTGAAGGCGGTGATGGGGCTGCTGCCGCGCATATCCGGCGACGTCCGGTTCCGGGACCGGCAGCTCATGGGTCTGCCCACGCACCGCATAGCGCGTGCCGGCGTCGGACTGGTGCCGCAGGGGCGCTGGATCTTCCCCCGCCTGACGGTGAGGGAGAACCTGATGGCCGGCTGCCCACGGGGCATGGACCCGCCGGAGGCGGTGTTCACCTACTTTCCCATCCTGGGACAGCGGATGCGTCAGCTGGGCGGAACCATGTCGGGTGGGGAGCAGCAGATGCTGGCCATCGCCCGGGCGCTGTGCTCCCGGCCCAAGGTGCTCCTGCTCGACGAGCCCTCGGACGGGGTGCAGCCGAACATCGTGCAGATGCTCGGCGAGCTCATTCCCGAGTTGTGCGCGGAACTCTCCATTTCCGCCGTGCTGGTGGAGCAGAACCTCGATCTGGTGCTGTCGGCAGCCCGGCGCTGCCTGGTGCTGGAGCGCGGCCGCATCGTCCACGAGGGTGCCGTGGACGGCCGCGGCGACGTGAGCGTGCTCGAGAACTTCCTGGCCGTCTAGCCCTTCCTGCGGCGGACATTCCGTTCCCCGGCCATGCCGGGCGGCCTGCCTTTGCCTGGTTTTTTTGACAAAGAGGATCGATGATGCAACATACCTTACAGGGCCGCCGCGCGCTGCTGCGCGGCATGGCGGCCATACTTGCCTGCGGCACCGCTCCGGCCGCCGTGCGGGCGGCGGCGCCTTTGAAGATCGGCCTGCTGACTCCCTTCAGCGGACCTCTGGCCCGCGTGGCGGAGGCCAACCGCAATTGCCTGATGATGGCGGTGGACGAGATCAATGCCGCTGGTGGCCTGCTGGGGCAGGCGCTGCAGATCGTCTCGGAAGATTCCCAGATGTCCGCCAAGGTGTCCCTGGACAAGGCTCGCAAGCTCCTGGCCGGCGACGGCGTTGCCATGGTCACCGGCATGGTGCTTCCCTTCGAGCGGGAAGCGGTCCTGCAGGTGGCCTCCCGTTATCGGCGGCTCGTCGTGTATCCCAATTTCGACGAGGGCCGCTGCCATCCACTGCTGCTGACCACGGGGCTGGCCAGCAACCAGCGCGTGGTTCCCCTGATCGACTGGGCCGTCGCGCAGGCTGGCAAGTCCTTCTTCGTCCTGGCGTCGGACATCGGCAGCAACCGGAGCACCCTGCTGCCGCAGATCGAGGCGGCCATCCAGGCGCGCGGCGGCCGCCTGCTGGGAACACGCTTTTTCCCCTTCGGCACGCGCGACTACGGTCCTGCGCTGCAGCAGATCCAGGGGCTTGGAGCGGATGTGGTCTGGCACAGCATCGGGGACGACCCGGTCAGCTTCGTCAAGCAGTACCGGAGCTTCGGCATGAAGCCGCAGCTCATCACCGACATCGCGCACGAATCGCTGGCCATGAGCACCGAAGGCGCCCTCGCGGGCACGGTGGGTGTTTCCTCCTATTTCATGGGAGTGGAAAATCCGGAGAACCAGCGGTTCCTGGACACCTATACGCGCCGGTTCTCCGACGCCACGCCCTTGCGGGTCGGCGGGCACGTGGTGATGCTGCCCCACGGAGAGAGCACCTACGCCGGTGCGAAGCTGTTCGCGGCCGCCGCGGGCAGGGCCGGCAGCATCGAGGCGGATGCCGTGAAAAAGGCCTTGCCCGGGGTGTCCCTGCGCATGCCGCGCGGCGCGGTGGGGGTGGATGCGGGAGCATCTCACCTCCAATGCCAGACCATGATCGGCCGGGCCCGCAAGGATGGCGGCTTCGACCTGCTCGGGGCGGCTCCCTCCATCCAGGCGCAATGCGGAGCAGCATGATGAGCGGCGAGATCATCGAACTGACGGCCCATGGGTTGACGAGTGCCTACCGAACCCTGGCGCTTTCTCCGGTGGAAGCCATGCGCGCAGTGCTCGACCGGGTGCACGAGGTGGACGGCGACGTCAATGCATTCTGCGCGTTGGACGAAGACGGCGCGATGCGCAGCGCCGCCGAATCCGAGCAGCGCTGGCTGCGCGGCGAACCGTTGGGGCCCCTGGACGGCGTGCCCGTCTCGGTCAAGGACATGGTCGCCACGCGGGGCATGGCCACGCGCTTCGGTTCGCGCACGCTGCCGGAGGACCATCTCGTCGAGGTGGATGCGCCCTGCATTCAGGAGCTGCGCCGCGCCGGCGCGCTGATCTTCGGCAAGACCACGACATCGGAGTTCGGCAACAAGATCGTGGGAGACTGCCCGCTCACCGGCATCACCCGCAATCCCTGGAACCTCGACCGCACCGCTGGAGGCAGTAGCGGCGGCGCGGGCGCGGCCCTGGCCGCGCGGATGGGGCCCCTGGCGGTGGGATCGGACGGCGGTGGCTCCATCCGCGTGCCCTCGGCGTGGAACGGCGTCTGCGGGCTGAAGCCGTCCTTCAAGCGCGTGCCGTCCATGGACACGCAGAATGTGGGCGAGGTGGCCAATATCGGTCCCATGGCCCGGGATGTGCGCGATCTCGCGACCCTGCTGGGCGCCATGGCGCGGCCATGGCCGCGCGACTGGCAGGCTTCGGCGCCCGCAGAGGATTTCCTCGCCGGGCTGGAAGCGGGCGTCGAGGGATTGCGCATCGCGTTCAGCACCGATCTGGGCATCGTCGGCGTGGCGCCGGAAACCGCCCGCGCCGCGGAGCGGGCCGCCGGACTGCTGGAAACGCTGGGCGCCCGGGTGACCCGGCTGGGGCGGCTCGCTCCGCTCGATGACTATATGCGCAGCGGGATGCACACCGTCCTGTGGACTGCGCGGCTGGAGCATCTGGTGCGCGGCACCCCCGCGCACCTGCAGGACCGCTTCGATCCGGAGATATTGAATCTCGTCACTGCAGGGCGCGGCATGCTGGCCTCGGAACTCATGGATGCGATGATCGCGCGGCTGAAGCTCGCGAGCGCCATGCATGCCTTCTTCGAGGACTACGACGTGCTGCTCTGCCCCACCTTCCACTGCCCGCCGCCGGCCGTGCCGGGCCTGCCTCCGGAACTGCGCACGGCGCCGCCGCTGACGTCCTGGTGCAACCATACGCAGCAGCCTGCTGCCAGCATTCCCTGTGGCCTGTCGTCGGACGGCCTGCCCATCGGACTGCAGGTGATCGGACCGCGCATGCACGATGCGCTGGTGCTGCGCGTGTGCCGCGCCTATGAGCGGGCTCGCGGAGAGTTCCCCGCGCCGCCGCTGGATGTGCGCAGGAAGGTGGCGCAATGAAGATCCGCAGGTTTTTCATCCAGAAGGAGACGATTCCGCCGGCGCCGCAGTGGCCAGCGGCGCGGCAGGTGCAGCGGGTCGTCGCTGCCGCGGTGCTGGAAAACCCCTTCGCGGGCCGCTGGCAGGAAGAACTCTCGGCACTCTATCCGGCAGGCCACGCGATCGGCGAGCGGCTGACTGCCGAGGCGCTGCGGCAGATCGACGGCGGCGCGGCCGCCGTGGAAGCCTACGGCAAGGGGGCCATCGTGGGATACGGCGGTGACATGGAACATGCGGCCGCGCTGCTGCATCCGCTGTTCGGCCGCGCTGTACGCGCAGGGCTGCCGGGCGCGCAGTCCATCATGCCCTCCACCGCGAAGCGGGGTGGGCCCGGCACCCTGCTGGACGTGCCGGTGCACCATGTCCTGGACCCGTGGAGCTTCGATCATTTCGACGCGGTCACTTTCGGCATCGCCGAAGCACCATTGCCGGAGGAGATCGTGGTGGCGCTGGTGCTGTGCGCCGGTGGCCGCCCGATGGCGCGTGTCGCACCGCAGGCCTGAGCGGAGTTCGCGCCCGCATTCCCCCTGGCGCCGCCTGCCGGGAGATGCGTGGCGCACGCGGCGGCGACGGTCGCGTGCGCTATCATCCGGCGCAACAAAACAGCGGGGAATGGCGTCGGTGTCAAAGAAGCAGGTATCGCAGCGCGGCCCGAAACGTGGAGATCTGGTCGTCGAGGAGATCAAGCGCTGGATCACCGACCGGAACCTCAGCCCCGGGGAAGGGCTTCCCAAGGAGGCCGAGTTGCAACAGCTGTTCGGGGTGGGCCGCGGCACGATGCGCGAGGCCCTCAAGGCCCTGGAGGTGCAGGGCCTGATCCGGTTGACCACGGGGCCTTCCGGCGGCGCGGTGATAGAGCGCGTGACCTTCGACCGGACGTTCCAGTTCCTGCAGAACTATCTTTTCTTCGAGGACATCACCATCGGTGACATGTACGCCCTGCGTACGATCCTGGAGCCCGAGATGGCCGCCCTGGCGGTGCCCCACCTGGGCGAGAAGGAGTTCGACGCGCTGGAGCGCAGCATCGCGATGTCGGACCCGCGCGAAGATAACATCCAGCCCGCCGCGGTGCAGCGCATCGAGGACCTGCACTTCCACGACATCCTGGCCGATGCCTGCCCCAACCCCCTGCTGAGGTTCCAGTGCCGGCTCATCAACCGCATGCTGGAAACGATGGTGGTTTCCGCGCTGCACGCCACGCAGGAAGAACATCGCCGGCTCGGCGAGGCATCCTGGAAGGCGCATCGCCAGATACTCGCCGCTGCCCGCGACGCGGATGTATCGCAGGTGCGCAAGCTCATGCTGGCGCACATTGTCGAGAACCAGCGGCATCTGGATCTGCTGCAGTCCGGATTGCGCCGCCGGCTGGTGCTGGATTCCGACCTGCGCCTGGGTGGAGCACCTCTGCCGCAGGTCCGGCCGATGCGGGCGCCTGCGCCCCGGACGAGAAAAGGCGCCTGACGGCGCCTGCGCTGTTCAGAAGACTGCGGTTTCGTCCGCGGCGGCAGCTTGCCGCTGCTGCAATCGCGCCACCATGAGCCGCTGCATGTCGCCGGTACCCTCGAGGATGTCGTAGGCCTTGGCATTGCGGTAGAACCGCTCCAGCACGGGATGTTCGTGCAGCCCCGGAGCCCCGACCGCCTGGAGTACCGCCTCGGCGATTTCCATGGCGATGCGCGATGCATACGCTTTCGCCATGGAAGAGTCCTTGGATACCGAAAGTCCCTGCTCGTGCCGCCACGCCGCCTTGTGGCATAGCAGGCGGGCCATGGCGATCTTTCCGCCTGCGGCGGCCAGAAGATCCTCGGTATCGGTCCTGCGCCAGCCTGGAGCGGCGGGCTGGTGCGCAGCCAGGTATGCCGCGAGTTCGTCCCGCGCCCGGGCGCAACTGCCGACAATGGTCGCCGAGAGGACTGGACGGAAAAAGTCCCAGGAGCTCTGCGCCCCGGAAAACGCATCGTGCATATGCCCCTCGTCTCCCCGCTGCAGCAGGCTGTCGTGTGGAACCAGGCAATCCGAATACGAGAGCACGGCGAGCTGGCTCGCGCGCAGCCCCAGCATCTTCTCCAGGCGCACCACCTCGAATCCGGGCGCCGTGCTGTCGACGGCGAAAGCGCGCACGCCGAAGCGTCCCCGCCCCTTGTCCAGGGTTGCGAAGGTGACCACGAAGTCCGCCCGGGCGCCATTGGTGATGAAGCACTTGGTTCCGTTGAGCAGGTAGCCGTCGCGCACGGGCCGCGCCGTGGTGCGCAGTGCGGTGGCATCCGAGCCGATGTCGGGTTCCGTGATGGCGAAGCCGCCCCATACGGGATGATCCTTCTGGAAGCGTGCGAAGAGCGCCCGCTGCTGAGATTCGGACGCCAGGGCCAGCAACGGCGGCGTGGCGAGCCCTGGACCGGGCATGGCCAGAGCCAGGGCCGGGTCCGCGTAGCCGAGCTGTTCCATCAGCAGTACGCGCTGCATCAGGGGCCACAGGCCGGGGTCCCCTCCATGGTCCGGAGGCACGAGATTGAGGTTCAGTCCGCGCACATTCACCCGCTCCCAGAACGCGGGCGCAATCTTGCCGGTGCGATCGGCTTGCGCCGCATGCTCCTGCAGAGCCGCCGTCAATTCGTCCAGCGGCATGCCGATCGCCGAGAGCCGCCGGCGCAAGGCTTGCATTGGGAGGTCGGTACTGAGATGGATCATGGTCTTTCCTTTCAGAACTGCGCGCACGGAGCGCTTTGGAGGGGCGAAGCGTTTTCGTGGAGAAGGCCTGCCTGCGTCCGCGTGCGGCGGAGAACGGATTGCAGGGCCGTGTCGTCGAGCCGCAGTCGTACGGCCATGACGTGGACGCCGCCCATCAGGCGCAGGGGGCCGCAGCGCTCATAGGACCAGCCCATGCCCGTGACGATCTTGCGCGCGTGCGCCTCGCTCATCACCGCGAGCATCTGATCGATGCCGTGCTGCGTGCCGTACTCCAGGCAGCCGGCCACCAGTTCCGCCACGGTCTGTCCACGGCTGAGCGGATCCATGTCGGGATCCACGCCCATGCGGGTGGCTTCCCACACGCGGGGCGACGAGGGAATCGGGTGCGAGCCCATGAGTTCGGGCCACAGGCTCTGGATCATGTAGGGCTGCGTCGTGGGCAGCAGGCGCAGCATGCCCGCGATCCTGCTTTCGGCATGGCGCCGCACGAGATAGACGGCCTGCGGCGTGTCGAACTCATCGAATTCGAGCGGACCGTAGCACGGAAGCTCCCAGCCGGCATGCTCTACGAATACCCGGTGACGGAAGCGGTAGAGTGCCTCGGCACCGGGCGAGCCGGGGATGATGCCGGTCAGGGTTTCGATCATGTAGTCCTCCTCTTCTCTCGGGATGACTGCATGGTAGGAAGGGCGGGGGGCCGTGCCACCTACTCAGACGCACAGCTTGCAGAACCGAAGAAAATGCCTAATCTGCGTACTGTCGAGTCGATGTGGCGGTGCGCGGCCGCATCTGCCCTTGTACCGCCGCGCCGGACTGGACGTCCGGCTCGGCCCTCAGGGTATCGATATGAGACCCAGGTTGGCTGCGCGCACAGCCGCCGTCACCCGGCTGGCGGTGTCGAACTTGGCCATGGCATTCTTGAGATGGAAATTCACCGTATGTTCGGAGATGCGCATGATCCGGCCGATCTCCCAGGACGACTTGCCGTAGGCCACCCACGTGAGGCATTCGGCCTCTCTGGACGTCAGCTTCACCGCGGTGGGTATTTGCGTCTGCTCCGTGGCGAACCGCATGGTGTAGAGCGCATGGAACGCGGTGACCAATGCGTACGCCCTGACGCATGCGTCATTGCCGAGCGTCAATTGCTGATGGGACGCCACGGTCGCCAGAAAAATCCTGCCGCCGGGTTCGTGGATCGGCAGGCCCAAACCGTCTGCGAGCCCGGCGTCGGTCGCCTCGTCCATGATGTGCGCTTCCCGGTCGCCCTGTGCCGAAACGTCTTTCCAGCGATAGGGCGACATGGCCTGGGGCGCATGCCGGCGAACGGGGTCTTCGAGGTAATAGTTCCGCGCGATGTAATGAGATACCCAACGCGACGGGTAATTGTGCGACAACACCCCGATCGGTGGCTGCGACGTGCCGGATCCGTCCTGGCGCAGTTGCACGTAGCACAGCGAGAAGTGCTGGTAGCCCAGCAGAAGCACCGCCTGTTCAAAGCAGGCCAACAGTTCGGTCTGTGTGAGGGCTTGGTTGGCTCTCTGGATGAAATCGCGCAGAATCATTGCAGAGTTCCTCGACGTATGCGTTGGTTGCCGGTGCCAGTTCGATGGCAGGAGCTATATGCCGGGCCGCGCTATTCGGGCAAAGATGCCCATGCCGGGGTTTGCGATGCTGGATGGCAGATGCCTCGGACAGGCCGGAGGCATCTGCGGATACGTGGTGGCGAGGGCTTATGAAGAAGGGCCGGAACCCGGGGCGCGGCATCGGCCCAGCGCCATGGCGGCCTGGGAGCCGTTGGCGCCCGACATGAAGAAAAGCAGGTTGTCCCCGTCCGGATTGATCGGACCACTGTGCCACAAATCCACGAGGTCGATGACTGAATCGCTGCATTGGACATGTCCGCAAGCGGAAACATTGTCGGAATATACCCAATCGGCGGGTTGCCCGAGGCTGGTGGCCAGCCGCCTGGAAATGTTCAGGTCCAGGTTTTCGGCAACCAGGTAGCGGAAGTCCCCCAATGCCAATCCCGCGAACTGTGCCGTGCGGGTGAGGAGCCGGTGGGCTATCGTGCCGTAGAGCGTCCGGTACTCTCGCCGCAGGGCCTCCGGCCGGGCATATGCCCGATGGTGCCGCCCGCTCACGTGGCCTTCCAAGGCGAGCACGCGGTTGAATGGCGTGTCCCGGCCGAGCAGGAGGGCGCTGGCGCCGTCGCTGTGGAATGTTATGCCTCCCGCGGTCCGATACGACTCGCCGCAGCAGCGGTCGGCGGACACGAGCAGTACCTTCTTCAAGTCCGGCTCCGCGTGGAAGAGGCTGCGCATCACCCTCAACGACAGCAGCAGGCTCGCGCAGTTCTGGCCGGACAAGGCGAAGCAGCGCGCCCGTCCCAGGCCGAAGGCGGAAGCCAGCCGCGCCGGCAGGCTGGCGGGCGCGGCTGGCGTGCTCGTCGACAGGGAATGCACGAACACGAGCAGATCGACGTCCTCCCGGTCCAGGCCGTGGCTGTCGATGAGCGCCTGCAGCGCATTGCCCGCCATGTCCTCCACCGACTCGTCGCCGGCATGGTGGAAATTGCGCATCCCCTGTTTTTCCAGCGTGGCCAGCGTGGCCGCGTCCGCATGGTTCGCCTGGGCCCATGCCTGGATGGGCAACTGCTGGGGAAGATACCGGCTGGCGGCCTCGATGCCGAAAATGCCCGAAGCCTGGTTCATGGCCTGCCTCCCGTGCGCACGAGGCAGCAGGCCGATTCGCCCTGCAACCCCGTGCTCCAGAGCACGCCGAGCCTGCGCTCGCCCGCCAGCGCTCCATCCCATGTCGCGCTGTGCAGGTTGGCGAGGCTTTCGGCGGCCGCCAGGTGGCCCTGGCGCCGCATGTCCCGCGGCCGGTACACATGTTCCATGCCGGCGCCTTGCAGTATCTGGTCGCAGAGCTGGCCGTCGATGTGCGGCATCAGAGCGAAGTCCAGGTCTTGCGGGCGGACGGCCGCGATATCGAGCGTCTCCCGCAGCGTCCGCACACCTTGCTGCAGCAGCGTCTGCCGCAGCTCCGATGGCGTCGCCTCGAACGGCGTCGGCGTACCGACGAGATCGGCGTGGTGGACACTGCCCAGCTCCCAACCGGGCTGCCCGGCCGCCTCGAGCTGCAGCGCCGCCGAACCGTCCTCGAAGACCGCGGTCTTGCCGAAGCTGCGCACGAAAGGGTGGATCCATTTCTCCGCTGCCACGATGACGGCGCTGCGGCCCTTCGGCTCGTCCTGCAGGAGCGCGCAGGCGAGCCGCAGGGCGACGAGGCCGCTGCAGAGATTCTGCGAAAGACTGAACACCATCGAGGTGGTCGCGCCCAGTTCGTACTGGATGCGGCATGCGATGCCTTCCGCCACGTTCTCGTTCGTGGACGCATGGCAGTAGATGATGATGCCGATGCGCTCGCGCTCCGTATCGCTGCGGCCTTCGAACAGAGCCCGTGCTGCCGCGACCGCGAGATCCGACGCGGTGGCCTCGGGATCGGCCGTGTGCAGCAGCACGGGCGTCGTCGTGCGCATGGCCTCGAGTTGCAGGGGCGGTGGATCGTCCCAGCTCCCGAAAGGCAGGTTGTAGTCGAAGCCGGGTTCATGGAGGTAGGCGGTGGCGGGAGACCGCTGCTGCGCCCGCAGGCCGTGGAACCGGCTGCGGGTCGCCGGAAGATGGAGGGTGCTGCGCTTGAGGGTGCAACGCCAGAGGTCTTGCATTCAGGATCCTTTGGTTTCGGTTGGAAAAATGCCAGGCGCCGGGTTACGGTGCCGTGGAGTCGATGGGTGCAGGTGCCAGCAATTCGAAATGCACCCGGCCCAGTAAGCGGCCGTCCAGTTCGTGGCATGCCTGCTGGACACCGTAGGGCCGGAAGCCGAGCGCGTTCAGGAGGCGCAGCGAGCGGTGATTGGTTTCCACGGCCCAGGCATTGATGGACCGGCGGCCCAGCCGGCCGAAGCCTTCCATCAACAGGGCACGCGCCGCATCCTCCGTGATGCCGCGGTAGGCCCTGCGGCCGGGGTCGCGCGCCACCCAGAAGCTCGCCGAACCGAAGGGATGCTGGACTTCCGCCAACACCACGATGCCCAGTGCCGTGCCGTCGCCGCGTTCCCCGAAGACGCGCATGCAGTACTGCGGGCTGCGCGCCATCACGCCGAGTGCGACGGCGTTGAGCCGCTGGCGCCCCTGGCCGAAGTCGAACCATCGGTAAACTGCCGGGGCCTGCATCCAGTCCAGAACCCGTTCCAGATCGGCGGGTGACGGGGGGCGCAGGAAAAAAGGTGACTGCTGTTCTGCCATGCGTATGCCCTGACCTGTGGGCTCAGCGGCCCGGTGATGCCGCCGGGGCGGACAGTGCTGCTGCCACGCGGGCCGTTTCCAGCAGCATGAGCGTGAGCAGCTGTGCGTCCTGAAAGCGCCGCGCAGGGGGAAAACCTTCCACGTAGCCATGCCCGCCGCAGATCTGCACGGCGTGGCGGTGGACTTCCATGCTGGTACATGCGATGTGCCGCGCGGCTTCGGCGAAGTGGGGCGCCGTCAACTCCTGGACAGCCAGCCGCGAGGCAGAGTCCAGAACCAGCAGCCGCAACCCGTCGGTGGCGATCGCCATGTCGGCCAGCCGCAGCAGCACCGCCTGGTGGTGGAAGATGGGCCGCTGGAAGGCCACGCGCGTGCGCGCATACTCGAAGGCGAAGGTGGTGGCGGCCCGCGCCGCTCCGGCCAGCAGTGCGGCGAGCCACAGCCCATGCCATATCAGGCCATGCTCGAGCTGGCGCTGGGACAGTTCGAAGGCGTGGGAGCTGCGTCCCGCGGCCGAACCGATGTGCAGCCGGACCATCCGCAGAGGGTCCTGTCCGGATTGCGCTTGCGCCTGCGCCTGCATCCGCATGCCTGCCAGCTCATCGATCCCGAAACCCCGCAGTACGTGGCCGCCATCCGGTGCGCCCGGGCAGAGCGCGAGCAGCCCGCCGGGCGCCTGGGGCAGCAGCGTGAATGCCACATCGCCCTGCGGTTCGCACACCGCGAACGGCAAGGCGCCGCTTCCTCCGAAGAGGTTTTCCGCATCTGCCGGCAGCAGAGACCCCATCTTTTCGCATTCCCGGCGCATCGCGAGCGCCGGGACGGACAGGGTGATCTCGGCCGCCAGCCACAGCGGCCCGGCGGCCATCTCCTCCAGCAGCAGGCAGACGGCCGGCGCATCCACGCACAGGCCGTCGCAGTCCTGCGGCAGCACCGCGCTCGCCAGGCCGAGCCGGGCCGCCTGCTGCAGTGCCGCCTGTCTCCCGGATGCCGAGGCGGCATCTCCGAGAAGCGGCAGCAGGCGCTCGCGCGCATAGCGGCGCACGGGTTCCAGCATGCTGCACTCGTCTTCGCTCAACCGCAGCGAGAAGTCGCGCGGATCGGTTTGGGATTCGGGGGATACCAGGGACATGGTGATTCCTCTCGGCTGGTGTCAGACCAGGATTTCTGCAGGTTCGGGATGGCTCAGGAAGGCGGCCGGGCTGGCGCTGCGCCCGTACGCGCCGGATTGCGCCACCACCACGAAGTCGCCGATGTCCGGCGAGGCAAGCGCGACGCGGTCCGCGATCCGGTCGAGCGGTGTGCAAAGACATCCGACGATGTGGCAGGTTTCCGTGGCCGGAAGGCCGGACTTGTTGCCGATCGCCACGGGGTAGTTGCGCCGCAGCACCTGACCGAAATTCCCCGACGCCGCGAGCTGGTGGTGCAGGCCGCCGTCGGTCACCAGAAAGGTTTCTCCCCGGGACACCTTCTTGTCCAGGATCCGACAGACATAGATGCCTGCCTCGCCGACCAGATAGCGGCCGAACTCCATCGCCAGCCGCGCTTCGGGCAACCGCTGCCGCAGCGGCACGAGCCATTGCCGCATGGCCGCGCCGATGGGCTCCAGGTCCAGCGCGCGTTCATTCTCGAAGTACGGGATGCCGAAGCCGCCCCCCATGTTGACGAAGGCCACGGGAGCCTTCGCTTGGTCGGCGAGCCGGACCACGAGTTCGGCCACATGCCGCTGCGCCGAGATCACCGTGTCGGCGTCCAGGCACTGCGATCCCCAGAACACATGGAAGCCGCGGAAGTCGAGGTCGCGCTGCGCGATGGCGGCCAGCACGCCGGGCGCCTGTTCCGCGTCGATGCCGAACTGGCGCGGGCCTCCGCCCATGCGCATGCCGCTGGTTTTCGGCTGGAAGTCCGGATTGATGCGCAGGGCCACGCGCGGGCGCACGCCCAGAGCCTGGCCTGCGCGTGCGGCCGCGTCGAGCTGATGGACCGATTCCAGCGTGAGGGTCGCTCCGGCGCCGACGGTGCTGCGCACGTCGAGTTCTGTCTTGCCCGGACCGGCCAGCGCGATGTGCTCGGCGGCCATGCCGGTATCCAGAGCCACCCGCAACTCGCCGGCCGACGCCACGTCGAAGCCGTCCACCAGCCCGGCCATGCAATGCACGAGCGCCGGCATGGGATTGGCCTTGATGGAGTAGTGGATGCGGATGTCGGGAGCGAGCCAGCGCCGCAGCAGCGCCACGCGCTCGGCCAGCTTGCTCCGGTCGTAAGCGAAGAACGGCGTGCGGCCGGCCCGCTCCGCCAGGCGTGACAGGGGCAGGCCGCCGATTTCGATAGCGCCGTCCCGGGTCGTGAAGGTGTCGAGGATCGTCATACCGCCTCCGTTGCGATGGAGAGTTCGCGCTGCAGTGCCGCGCGGTCGAACTTGCCGTTGGGATTGCGCTGGATCGTGCTGCGCACGTGGATGGCGCGGGGCACCATGTAGGACGGCAGCCGCTGCCGGCAGTGCGTGAGAATGGCTTCGGCGTCGAGGCTGCCGCGGGGAGGCGGCGCCACCACGAGGACGATCGCCTGCCCGAGCGCATCGTCCGGTATGCCCACCGCGACCACCTCGCCTGCCAGTCCGCTCGCCAGCACCGTTTCCTCGATTTCCTCGGGGCTCACCCGGTAGCCGGAGGTCTTGATCAGGCCGTCGTTGCGGCCCACGAAGTACAAAAACCCCTCGGAGTCCCGTCGAACGAGATCGCCGGACCACACGGCCTGCTCCGGCACCATGCCGGGCCACGGCCGGGCTTCGGGGGAAGGCCGGAAGCGTTGCGCGGTGCGCTCCGGATCGCGCCAGTAGCCCCGCGCCACGAAGGCCCCGACATGCACCAGTTCGCCGGTTTCGTCCGCATCGCAGGGAGTGCCGTCCGGGCGTACCACGAGAATGCGGGCGTTCGGCACGGCCTTGCCGATGGAGTCGGGGCGCCGGTCGGCTTCCTCCGGAGGCAGGTAGGTGGAACGGAATGCCTCGGTCAGGCCGTACATCAGAAACGGCCGGGCGGCCGGGAACAGCTCGCGGAGCTTGGCCAGCACGGGTTTCGGCATGCGGCCTCCGGTATTCGCGAAGTAGCGCAGCTGCGCTGCGGCCGCGGGCGGCCAGGAAGCGCTGCAGAGCTGGATCCAGAGCGGGGGAACCGCGGTGATGCCTGTGATGCGCTCGCGCTCGCACGCCGCGATCACGTCGCCCGGCGCCAGGTAGTTGACGAGCACCGCCGCCGCACCCGCGTGGAACGCAGTGGTGAGCTGGCTGAAACCCGCATCGAAGCTGAGCGGCAGCGCGCACAGGATGCGGTCCTCGCCGTGGTTGCCGAGGTAGGTCGCCACGCTCCAGGCGCCTTCGAGCAGATTGTGGTGCGTCAGCATCACGCCCTTGGGCAAACCCGTGGAGCCGGATGTGTAGAGGATCGCGGCCAGGTCGCTGTCGATCGTGTCGATCTGGCCGCGGTCCAGCGGAGCGAAGTCCAGCAGCGCCTGCCAGACCCGCGTCTCGGCGAACCCCAGAACCGGGAGGCGGGCGTCGGGAGCATCGATCAGGAAGGTTTCCGCCAGCGCCGGAAGGCGGGGGGCCTGCGCCGCCAGCAAACCCAGGCGGGTTGCCGAGGTCACCAGGCTCCTGGCGCCGCTGTCTTGCAAAATGTGGACCACCTGCTCGGGTTTCAGCAGCGGGTTGACCGGCACGAAAACGCCGCCCGCCGCTGCGATGGCGAAGAAGGCCTCGACGGTTTCCACGCGCTTGTCCAGGAAGACGGCGACGCGGTCTCCGCGCTGCAGGCCACCGGCGGCCAGGCCCGCGGCGATCGACAGCACATGGTCGCGCAGCGTGGCGTAGTCCAGCCGATGGTCTCCATCGACCAGGGCCTGTGCGCCGGGAGCGCGGTCGGCGCTGTGGCATATCAGTTCAACGAGATTGCGCATGGATTTCCTCCGTCGGTTGAAAAACGTCGTTCAGGCGGGTGAGCCGCCGTCGTACGCGATGCAGCACCAGCACGAGCGCCACGCCGAAGCCGAGCGCCATGCCCCACCAGATCCCCGCAGGGCCGGCCATGCTGCCGAGAAGCGCGGCACTGCCCAGGCCGATCACCCAGTAGCCGAAGAGCACCTGCCAGAGGATCGCGCTGGTGTCGCGGCAGGCGCGCAGCACGGCTGCCAGCACCACCACGAAACCATTGAGCGCCTGCAGCAGCGCGCCAACGCGCAGCAGCGCAGCGGCCGTCGCCACGAGGTCGTCCCTGTCCCGGGTGGGCACCGGCAGCAGGGCGCTGGCGAACGCCTCGGGAACCCACAGCCAGGCACCCGCCACCAGCGCATGGAAGACGCCCGCGATCACGCAGGCCGCCGCCGTGGAGCGACGCGCGGCATCCGCGTCCGCGTGTCCGATCGCCAGCGACAGGCGCGTGAGCACGGTGTGGGATGCGGCGAGCGGAATGACGAATGCCAGCGTTACCCATTGGAGCGCGACGGCGTGTGCCGCAAGGGCCGAGCTTCCGTGCCGTCCCATGAGCACGGTGGACCCGGTGAACAGCATGTATTCGATGCCCATGACCGCACCGATGGGCAGGCCGATGCGCAGCAACGCCCTGGCCGATGAAGGCGCGTGAGGCTGTCCCGCCCCTTGCGGTACCGGCCGCCGATCAAGCAGGTGGAGCACGAGCACCCCCGTGCCATACGTGACGGCATAGCTCCACCCCAGCCCCGCCATCCCCAACGCCGGCAAGCCTGCCATGCCGTGGACGAGGACATGGTTCGCCGCGAAGTGCAGCGCAGCGCATGCGGACAGCGTGATTGACAGCGAGCGCACGCGGCCCAGCACCGGCAGCCCGACCCGCCAGGCGGCCAGCCAGGCCGCGGCCAGCATACCGGGGGCCAGGGCCGCCGCGTAGTGCTGGGCCTGCCGCGCCACCTCCGGCTCCTGCCCCAGGCCGGGCAGCAGCACAGCGAAAAGCAGCAACAGGCCGCTGTTGAGCACGCCGAGGCCGGAAGCGATCCGCAGGCCGTCGCCGACCACCTTTCGCGCCACGGCCGGCCCGCCACCGCGCCCCAGCGCAGCGCCGGCCAGTGGCGCGACCGCCTGCAGGACGCCGAAACAGACCAGGGTCAGCAGCGCCGCGACGCTATTGACCAGGCCGACGGCCGCCAGGGCGTGCCTGCCCAGGGACGCCACGGACAGCAGATCGGCCAGGGGCAGCGACATCAATGCGGTCTGCCCGATCAGCAGATGGAGGGTCAGTGACAGCGAGGCGCGCGCTTCGGAACGCCAGGGCGCATGTGCCGGGGCGTGCTGGCTGCTCGGGTCGGTCGGTCGCATCGCCGGCTCCGTCAATGGCGCAGCACGAGGGTGCCGAAGCAGCCCGCCAGCCCGCTCGAGAAGAGAACATAGTTGCCGCCGGGCCGCTTGTTCTCGTGCGCCAGATTGATGAATGGATCACTGCCGAACACGTGTCCCATGGGACCCACGTTGCGCGTGAAGAGCCGCTCCTCGGGCAGCTTGAGCATGCCAAGCACCAACCGCCAGCCTTCCATGTTCACATGGTTCGGCAGGATGCGATCGATGTCCTGCGCCTGCAGGCCGGCGCGTTGCAGCGCGCTGCGGATCGTCGAGAAGGTGGACCAGTGGTACTTCTCGTCGGGCACGACCTCGTGGTTCTCATCCGTGCCCTGGAAGAAGCGCCCGTCGGTGAAGAAGTGGTAGCCGAGCACCTGGTTGCGCGCGGAGTCGCGCTCGACCAGGAACGCACACGCGCCGTCGCTGTGCAGCGCCAGGTCCAGGATGCCCCGGATGGGATCGGTCGCCACGCCCATCCGGTCCGCCGTGACGATCACCGCGCGGCGGATGGACCGGTTGCGGGCCATCATGCTTCGCGCGACGTGCAGCGCCATCATCGGCGATACGCAGTTCTGCTGGGATACGGAAAAGCCCAATGCCTTCTTCAGTCCGCAGGCCGCCTGAACGAGACCTGCGGAACTGGCCGGCGGAGGCGCCACGCTGCTTTGCAGCGTGTGGGTGTAGATCAGCAGATCCACGCTGTCCGGATGCAGCGCTCCCTTGACCATCAGCAGCCGTACCGCTCTGGTGGCCATGTCCGTGGGCGCCTCCGAGCGGGCATCGTGGAAGCAGCGCACGCCGTTGCGCAGCATCGACCGGATGCGCTCTTGCGAGTGCCCGTTGCGCCGTCCCCATTCCTCCACGGACACGAGCCGGTCGGGCAGGTAGCATGCGATGTGCGGTATGCCGACCGCGGGAAGGGTGCATGTGGCGGATGCGTTCATCGTGGCACTCCCCCTGCGGCGAATTGCAACAGCGCGCACGCCAGTGCGCCCCCGAAGCCGATGCCCCAGACCACCAGGCAATCGCCGTCCCGCGGAGCCGCACGTTCGAGCAACTGGTGCAGCCGCACCGGCACCTCCGCGCTGCAGAGGTATCCCTGCGTCCGTGCGTGCGAAGTGCCGCTCCATGCATGCTCCAGGCCGCAGCGTTCCCGCACGTACCTGTCGAGATCGCGTGCCGCGCCATGCGGCACCAGATACGCGATGTCCCCGGGCGCGTGCCCGGCTTCGCGCAGCATGCCGGTTATCAATCCGCAC
This sequence comes from Paracidovorax citrulli, assembly GCF_900100305.1. Lineage (GTDB taxonomy): Bacteria > Pseudomonadota > Gammaproteobacteria > Burkholderiales > Burkholderiaceae_C > Paracidovorax > Paracidovorax citrulli. The sequence continues at coordinate 224,451 of NZ_FNEY01000004.1, forward strand.
AACCCTTCCACGTCCACCTCCCATGGTTCACCGCGCACGATGTGCCGATAGATGTCCCGCGGCTGCTGGGGCGTGCGCACGGTGACCGAGCGCAGCATCCAGCCCCGGCTGCTCCCCTTTTCCACCACCACCGCCCCGGCGCCGTCGCCCAGTACAGTGGTCTGCCCCACCACGCGCGGATAGGGCCATGACCACCGTTCCGCCGCAGCAATGGCGATGCGGCCGGGCCCGTCTTCCTGCAAGTGGAGGAGGTCGGCGGCCAGCGAGAGCGCGAGCAGGAAGCTGGCTCCCTGGAGCTGGCCGACAGCGAACGGCGTGCGGCCCTGCCCCAGTTCCGCCTGCACTCGGCAGGCCCCGGAAACGGTGAGGTTGCCTTCCAGGCAGGACTGGCACACCAGGAATGTGGAAACCGGGGCCAGCTGATCTGCTTCTTCGGCCTGCAACACGCGCCGGGCCACTTTCGCCAGCATTTCGGAAGGCTCCAGGCATTGCTCCCGTGCCACGGCGCAGATGCCCGTCGATGCGGACAACCGGGTTGCGTCGGTTCCGCTGCGCACCGCGGCCAGTTCTTCCAGGTCGATGCCGTGCGAGCGCAGGTTTTCCTCGAAGCAGGCCCGCAGGAGGCGGTCCCCGCTTGCCTGCCTCGCGTCCGGTGCCTGTTCCGCTGCGAAGCTGCGGACATCCCATGCCACCGGGGGGACGTAGGCGGCCGTGGCCACGATGCCGATCTCAGGCATGCGCCAGCTTCCCCTGCACGAAATCGACCAGGCGGCTGAAGCGCGTGAAAAGATCCGCCGACAGGTCTTCGGGGGCGAGCGTCAGGCCGAAGCGCTCTTCGATGCGCAGCACCAGATCGGTCATGTTCATCGAGTCGATACCGATATCGAAAAGATTGGTGTCCTCCTGGATGAGCCCGGCCTCGGCGCTTCCCTGCGTGAGTTCTGTCAGGCAGGCCTTCAGTGTCTGGCCGATCTCGGTTCTGGTCGTATGGGTGCTCATTTCCCTGCTCCTTTGTGCATGTCGGTTTGAAGGTGTAGCGGGTGCTACCGGCCTGGAAGGCACTTTAGGCAAGTGAACGGGAGGCGATAACCTCCACCGTCTGGCAGGTTGAACCGCCCGATGGCTGGCGGTGGCAGAGCACTATCCAAGGGGGGGCGCCATCTGCCCGGCTGCTCCTGCCGAGCAGGTGTTCAGCGTGCGGATGGGGCGGCGGTGCCTCGCGCGCAGGCTTCCAGCTTTCCGAAAAGCCACGAGCCTGGGGCTCCGCAGGGCGGCATGGCCCGCGTGGGCATGCCATAGTCCGCAGGATGACGACCGAACCATCTTCCCAGGCTCCCGCCTCCGACGACGCGGCGCAGCGCCCCCCGGCCACGCCCTTCGCCTGGATCGGCGGCGAACCCGCCGTGCGCACCCTCGTGGACCGCTTCTACGACCTCATGGACCTGGAGCCCGACGGAGCATGTCAAGGTAGTTGTCGCGTCGATCAAGCAGCCCGAGGCTGCGTATTCGATGCGGTCGCCGCGGCATTGGAGATGCCGTCGCGCTCAGGGTTGAGCGTGACCGATTGGACCGGCGCCCAGTTGCGGGTGCTGCCCGACCAGCGCGCGGGGTTGCGCTGTCGGGCCTGGGTGTAAAGGTGATGGCGAGCCTGCAGGATGGCCTGGTCCTGCCCGGCATGGCGCTGCGTCGGCGTGACGTAGCCGATCGCGCTGTGGCGGTGCTCGCAGTTGTACCAATGCACGAAGCCGCTGGCCCACTGGCGTACCTGGTCCAGATCGTCGAAGCCGCCGCTGGCGGG
>NZ_FNEY01000016.1 GCF_900100305.1 Paracidovorax citrulli
CCAACATCGGCGTACGCATCGAGCGCGTCATGACCGACAACGGCTCTGGCTACAAAAACGCCTTCCGCGCGGCCTGCGAGGAATTGGGCATCCGCCACATCCGCACGCGGCCCTATACGCCCAAGACCAACGGCAAGGCCGAGCGATTCGTACAGACCAGCCTGCGGGAGTGGGCCTATGCCAGACCCTACGAAAGCTCAGCCCAACGCACGGCTGCCCTGCAGCCCTTCATTGACGGCTACAACTGGTGCCGGCCACACTCCGCGCTCGGCCATCAGCCTCCCATCACACGCATTCCGGGTGTGAACAACCTCGTGAGACTCAACACCTAGGCCCGGCCCAGGGCCTTGTCAACGCCCTTGTTGGCGAGCGCATCCGCGCGTTCATTGCCGGGATCGCCCGCATGGCCCTTCACCCAGCGCCAGTCGATCACGTGGCCGCCCCCGGCCACGAGGTCATCGAGCCGCTTCCACAGCTCCACGTTCTTCACCGGCTGGCCGGATGCCGTGCGCCAGCCCTTTTTCTTCCATCCCTGGATCCACTCCGTGATGCCCTTGCGCACGTACTGGCTGTCGAGATAGAGCGTGACCGCGCACGGGCGCTTGAGCGCGCCCAGGGCCTCGATCACGGCCAGCAGTTCCATGCGGTTGTTGGTGGTGCCCAGCTCCCCCCCGAACAATTCCTTTTCCAGCGCGCCCGAACGCAGTACCACCCCCCAGCCGCCGGGACCCGGATTGCCCTTGCAGGCCCCGTCGGTATAGATCACAACCTGATTCAAAACTCGCTCGCTTCCTTTGTCGTCATTCATAGCTTCCGCTTCTTCATCGGCCGCCCCGCCGCCGTGGCGCGCCGCCGGGCTCCGGCCCGGCGCGCTGCGCCACCGGCACGGTCGCGGCGCGCGCCTGCGGGGCCTGGCCGGTGCGCCAGGACGGCTCCAGCAGGCGCATGCCATGCACGCGCTTGACGGCCACCACCATGTAGGCGGCCCCGAGTATCGGCCACCAGCGCGCGCCCACGGCATCCAGCCACTCGTACCGGTCGAGCCAGCGCGCGCTGCGCACCGCGGGGCGGTAGGCACCGAAGCTGATGGTCTCGATCTCGAAGTTCAGCAGCCGCAGCCAGTCGCGCAGCCGCCAGTGCCCGATGAACTCGCCCACGTCGGGCAGATAGAGCCGCCCCCCGGCCCCCAGGCGCTGGTACAGCCGCACGCGGCGCTGGCGCAGGCCCCAGAGGCTCACGGGATTGAGCCCGCTCACCACCAGCCGCCCTTCCGGCACCAGTACCCGGTGCACCTCGCGCAGCGCGGCATGCGGATCCACGCTGAGCTCCAGCGCGTGCGGCAGCAGCACCAGGTCGAGACTGTTCTCGGGAAACGGCAACGCCACCGGGTCGGCCAACAGCGCCGCGCGCACGGGGCCGTCCGCCGGTCCGGGCTCCACCTGCGCCGGCGGCGGCCACAGCAACGCCTCGGCAGCGCCGAGCGCCAGCCAGCGGTGCGGCATGCGGTTCGCCCGCAGCCCCTGCAGCCCGGGCATGCCCAGCTGCAGCGCATGGAAGCCGAACACGTCGGCCACCATCTCGTCGTAGCGCTCCTGCTCCCACGCCAGCAGGTAGCGGCCGGGCGGTGAGTCGAACCAATGGTGCAAACCTATAATTTCGTCGCTCATGAACTTGCTGCCGCTGCCCGCTTTCGCCGACAACTACATCTGGATGCTGCACGACGGCCACTCGGCCGCCGTGGTCGATCCAGGGGAGGCCGGCCCGGTGCTGCAGGCCCTGCAGCACCATGGCCTGGCACTGCAGGCGATTCTAGTCACGCACCACCACGGCGATCATGTCGGCGGCGTGGCGGCGCTGCGCGAGGCTACCGGCGCACCCGTGTACGGCCCGGCGCGCGAATCCATTCCCCAGCCGGCGCAGCCGCTGGCCGATGGCGACACGCTGCAGGTGCTGGGCCTGCGCCTGTCCGTGATCGACGTGCCCGGCCACACGGCGGGGCACATCGCCTACCACGCCGCGGACGCCGCGGGCGGCCCGCTGCTCTTCTGCGGCGACACGCTGTTTTCCGGCGGGTGCGGCCGGCTCTTCGAGGGCACCCCCGCCCAGATGCAGCATTCGCTCGACCGGCTCGGGGCGCTGCCGCCGGAGACGCGGGTGTGCTGCGCCCACGAATACACACTCTCGAACCTCGCTTTCGCGCGGGCCGTGGAACCAGGCAACGCGGCGCTGCTCCAGTACAGCCATGACTGCGAGGCGCTCCGCGCCGCCGGGCAGCCCACCCTGCCCTCGCGGCTCGGCACGGAGCATGCCGTGAACCCCTTCCTGCGGGCGCGGGAGCCCGCCGTGGCCCGCGCGGCGCAGGGCTTCGACCCGCGTACCGACGCCGCCGACCCGGCCTCGGTGCTGGCGGCGCTGCGCCAGTGGAAAAACGAATTCCGACCGACCTGACCCCATGAAACTACTGCACATCCTGGGCCTCGCGAGCGTGCTCTGGCTCACCGGCTGCGCGGCGCCCGGCACCCCCGGCAAGGACGCCCCGGCCACCCCCTCCAGCACGACAGGGGGCACCACGCCCACCCCGCCCACGGCCGGCTCCCCTCCTCTGCGTCCCATCACCGCCGGGGACGCCAGCCACTTCGGCGTGACCTCGCTGGCCGCGCCCACCGACCTGTGGGACCGCATCCGCCGCGGCTTCTCCATGCCGGACCTCGACCAGGACCTGGTGCGCGACCGCGAGCTCTGGTATGCGAGCCGCCCCGACTACATGCAGCGCATGACCGAGCGCTCCAGCAAGTACCTCTTCCACATCGTGGAGGAACTGGAGTTGCGCGGCATGCCCACCGAACTGGCGCTGCTGCCCTATATCGAGAGCGCCTTCAACCCCATGGCCGTCTCCAGTGCCAAGGCCGTGGGCATGTGGCAGTTCATGCCCGCCACGGGCAGCGACTACCAGCTCAAGCAGAACGCCTTCCGCGACGACCGGCGCGACGTGCTCGCCTCCACCCGCGCGGCACTGGACTACCTGCAGCGCCTCTACGGCACGTTCGGCGACTGGCACCTGGCCCTGGCCGCCTACAACTGGGGCGAAGGCAACGTGAGCCGCGCCATCGCCCGCAACCAGAAGATGGGCCTGGGCACCAGCTACACCGAGCTGAACATGCCGGCCGAAACCCGCATGTACGTGCCCAAGCTGCAGGCGGTGAAGAACATCGTCGCGCACCCGGAGCGGTTCAACACCGAGCTGCCGCTCATCGAGAACCACCCCTATTTCCAGACAGTGGACATCACCCGCGACATCGACGTCTCGCTGGTGGCCAGCCTGGCGGGCGTGCGCGAACAGGACTTCCGCGAGCTCAACCCGTCTCTGCACAAGCCCATCATCCTCGCGGCCGGCATGCCGCAGATCCTGCTGCCCTGGGACAACGCACAGGTCTTCCGCAAGAACCTGGAGGCCTACACCGAGGGCCAGTACGCGAGCTGGACGGTCTGGAGCGTGCCCACCACGATGAGCGTGTCGGCGGCGGCGCAGCGCGTCGGCATGAGCGAGACCGACCTGCGCAACGTGAACAAGATCCCGCCGCGCATGCTCATCAAGGCCGGGTCGGCCCTGATGGTGCCCCGCAGCAACACGACGCAGGCCGACGTGCCCGGGCAGCTCGCCGACAACGGCCAGGTCGCCTTCACCCCCGAGATCGTCACCCGCCGCACCACGGTGCGCGCCGGCAAGCGCGACTCGGTGGCCACCATCGCGCGGCGCTACAAAGTCACCACCGCGGACGTCGCGACCTGGAACGACGTGAAATCCACGGCCTCCTTCAAGGCCGGCGAGGCGGTGGTCGTGTATCTGCCCGTGCGCATGACGTCCGGCGCCTCGGCCAGGAGCAGCAGCCGGAGCAGCCGGCAGTCGGCGGCTCCGTCCAGGAGCACGGCGAAGAAGGCCTCGGCGCCCGCGCCGTCCCGCAAGGGCGGAACCCCGTCGCACGTGAAGAAGCGCTGACGGGAAAACGCTGGCGGGCGCCGTCCGCGCCCGTCAGATCCTCAGGTTGTGCATGCCCACCAGCCCGAGCACGCCGATGAGGATGAGGTAGAGCGCCACGATGAAGTTGAGCAGACGGGGCATCACCAGGATGAGGATGCCCGCGATGAGGGCCACGAGCGGGCCGATGCTGAGGTTCAGTGTCATGAAAGAAAGTCCTTGGGACGGGGTTGGAGGCTGGTTGCGGGCATCCGCTGGCGCGGCCGGCCCGTGCCCGGACGCCGTTTGCCGGGCAGTGGCCGGAATCTAACGCCGCGCCGTGGCGCCGCGGTGTCGGACCATGGCGCCACTTCGGAGCACGCCGGCGTTCTCAGGCGTTGAACTTCGCCTTGGCCTTGCGCGCATATTCGTTGGTGTAGGTGCGTCCCAGGTCCACCTTGGAGGCGGCCCATTCCGGCCGCAGCCGCGCCAGCGCGCGCAGCGCCGTGGCGGGGCCGTCGTCGGGCATCATGCCGTCCGGAGAGAAGGTGTCGCGCACCTTGTGGAACGCCGCCATGTAGGTACTGCGGTCACCGAGCAGGTCATCCTGCGGCACCACGCGCATCAGGTCCGCGGCGCTGGCCGTCTGCAGCCACTTGAGCGCATGCACCATGGCATGCACGAGCGCCTGCGACACGGCGGCATACTGCTGCACGAACGCCCGGGGCGCGTACAGGCTCGAAGCAGGCATGGTGCCGCCGAAGAGCTCCTGCGACGCCTTCAGGGTGCGCGTGTCGCAGAGCAGCCGCACTTCCCCGTGCTGCTCGAGCACGCTCACCACGGGATCGGCATGGCACAGCGCATGGACGCGGCCCTGGCGGAGCGCGGCCAGCGCGCCGCGGCCCGAGGCCCCCACGCCGATGAAGGAAATACCCTCCAGCGACGCTCCGTTCTGCGACAGCGCCAGTTGCGCCAGCATGTGGGTGGACGAACCCGGCGCCGTCACGCCCACCCGCAGGCCCTTGAAGCTCTGCACGCTGCGCACGGGCCAATTGCGCGCGGAAGCGGCGAAAGCCAGTTGCGGCGCACGCCCCTGCAGCACGAGGGCGCAATAGTCCTGTCCCTGCAATTGCCGGCGCAGCGTGTGGTCGTAGCCTCCGCAGCAGACGTCCGCCTCCCCCTGCTCCACGGCCTGCAGCGCGAGCGCCCCGCCAGCGTAATCCCGGATCGCCACGTCCAGGCCCTCGGCCCGGAAAAAGCCCAGTTGCCAGGCCACGGTGAGGGGCAGGTAGTAAAGCAGTCCGGCGCCCCCCACGGCCACCCGCACCCGCCCCTGCGATGCTGCGCTGAACGGCGGCGCGAGCACCTGGGCGCGGGCCCCTGCCAAGCCGGCGAGCGGCAGGGACAGGGCCATCGCGCCCAGGCGCCTGCGGCTGAAGGACAACGGTGTCATGGAACGGAGCGTGATTTATGCTGCAGTGCAGCAATCGTGCCCGAAAAGCGCTCGACCGGTACCGGGGAAAATCCCTGTAAACCACAAGGAAAATCAGGAAAACGAAGCCGGAACAGGTCCGGCGGGCCGGCACCTGGCGCGCGGTACCCGCCCGCGGGCACGGTCAGCGGTAGCCCAGGAAGAAAATGGCCGTGTTGACCGCGAAGGCACCCAGCCAGACGGCGCTGCGGATGGCAGGCATGTCGGAGACGTACATCAGCACGTAGAACATCCGCAGCATCACGAACGCCAGGGCCAGCAGGTCGAGCAGGGTCTGCGCGGCGCCCAGCTGGTGCGCGACGATCACCGCGCCGATGAAGAACGGCAGGCACTCGAAGGTATTGGACTGGGCTGCGAGCGCGCGGGCGCGCCAGTCGGTCTGCCGCGCTGCCCAGCCGCGCGGATCGTGGTTGTCCGCGGCCCTGAACCCGCCGCGCTTGGCCAGCACGGCGCAGGCGACCGGCATGAGCGCCATCGCGAAAACGCACCAGTACGCCACGGTGAAGCGGGCGATGTGCAGGGAATTCATGTCGATCTTCCAGAAGGGCGCGGCGCAGTCCGGGCTACCGCCGGTCCACGAGGGCATGGGCGATGGTGCCCAGGTCCACGTATTCCAGTTCGCTGCCCACCGGCACGCCGCGCGCCAGACGCGTCACGTGCATGCCGCGCGCCTTGAGCGTTTCGCTGAGGGCATGCGCGGTCGCCTCGCCCTCGGCCGTGAAATTGGTGGCGAGGATGACTTCCTGGACCACGCCGTCGCCGGCGCGCTCCAGCAGCTTGCCGAAACCGATGTCCTTCGGCCCGATGCCGTCCAGCGGCGACAGCTTGCCCATCAGCACGAAGTACAGCCCCCGGAAGGCGCCGGTGCGCTCGAGCGCGGCCTGGTCCGCGGGGGTCTCCACCACCGCCAGCCGGGAGGCGTCGCGCGACGGATCGAGGCAGGTCGAGCAGACCTCGCCCTCGGTGAAGGTATGGCAGCGCGCGCAGTGCCGCACCGACTGCGCGGCGTCGTGCAGCGCGCGCGACAGCACCTCGGCGCCCTGCCGGTCATGCTGCAGCAGGTGGAACGCCATGCGCTGGGCCGACTTCACCCCCACGCCCGGCAGGCGCCGCAGCGCCTGCACGAGGGCATCGAGGGAATGCATGTCGGAGCCGGGCGCCATGGCGGGCACGCCGCCGGTCAGAACGGGAACTTCATGCCGGGCGGCATGCCGGGCATGCCCGCGGTCAGCTTGCCCATCTTCTCCTGCGAGGTTTCCTCGGCCTTGCGCACCGCGGCGTTGAAGGCGGCGGCCACCAGGTCTTCGAGCATGTCCTTGTCGTCCGACAGCAGGCTCGGGTCGATGGTGACGCGCTTCACGTCGTGTTTGCAGGTCATCAGCACCTTGACGAGGCCGGCGCCGGATTCGCCCTCGACCTCGATCAGGGCGAGTTCGTCCTGGGCCTTCTTCAGGTTGTCCTGCATGGCCTGGGCCTGCTTCATGAGGCCGGCGAGTTGTCCTTTGTTGAACATGGGGTTCCTTTTCTCTGAGGGTCGAAATCGAAAGCGAAAAATCAGGTGGGGCCGGCGGGACGGTGCGTCGGGCGGCGAGCGCGGACCGCGCGGCACGTCATGCGGGCCTTCATGCGGGTTTGATGCTGCCAGGAACGATTCTCGCCCCGAAGTCCCGCACCAGCGCCTGCACGTAGGGATCGTTTTCCACGATCTCCTGCGCGCGCCGCTGGCGCTCCGCGGCCGCATGGGCATTGCGCCGCGCGGGGCTGTCGATGACCGTGCCCACCTCCACGCTGATCTGGCGGGCGAAGCCGGCCGCCTCCAGCGCGGCGCGCAGGCGCTCGCGGGCCGTGGGCTGGTTGAGCGACTCGCGCTCCACGCGCAGCAGCCAGTGGTCGGCGTCGCGGGCCACCAGCTGGGACTGCAGCGCGAGTTCGCGCACCAGGGCATTGATGGCCTCGGCCGCGACGAGCTGCATCACGGTGGCATGCCAGACATCGCCCTCTTCCGTCGGCGTGTAGCGGGCCGAGGCCGGCAGGGCGCCGGGCGCGGCCGCTGGCTGCAGCCGCATGCCAGGCTCCGGCGCGACCCGCACGGGAATGGCCACGAAATCGGGGGTGCTGGCGGCAGGTAGCGCGACCTCGGCAGGCCGGTGCGCCTGCAGGTCGGCCGGCGTCCTGACCGGCAGGCGCACGGCCGCCGCCACGGCGGCGCTGGACGACGGCTCCTGCACGGGGGCCGGTGCCGCCGTGGCGGCGACCGCGGCCGGGGGGGGGGCATCGTCCGCCCAGGGGGCCTCGCCGGAGGGGGGCTCCAGCGGCGCGGGGGAATGCGGCTCGGGCTCGGGCGCGTGCGCTTCGGCAGGCCGGGGCTCCGGCCCGGGCGGTGCCGCGGTGGCGGGCTCCACAGGCGCGGAGACCGCCCCGGATGCGGCGATGGAAGGTACAGGTTCCGCGGCGGATGCCGGCTCCGGCTCAGGCGCCGGAGGCTGCGCCTGGGGCGGTTTCAGTGTTTTTTTTTCCGCCGGGGGCGTTCCGCCCTCCGCGGCAGGCTTGAAGGCCAGCAGCCGCAGCAACGCCATGGTGAGGGCCGCATACTCGTCGGGCGCGAGGCCGAGTTCCGTGCGTCCGTGCAGGCAGATGCTGTAGAGCAGTTGCGTCTCGTCGGCGGGCAGCGTGCCGGCCAGCCGCGCGATTTCGGAGGCCTCCGGATCGGCCGGGTCCACGACGTCTGCCATCTGGGGCACGGCCTGGAACACGGCCATGCGCTGCAGCACGGCGCTCATTTCCTCGAGCGTGGAGGCGGCGGAAAGCCCGTGCATGCGCAGGGATTCGGAAGTCTCCACCACCGTGCGGCCGTCGCCGCGCGCCAGCGCATCGATGAGGCGGAACACGTAGCTGCGGTCCACGCTGCCCAGCATCTGCCGCACGCCGGCTTCCTGGAGCTGGCCGCTGCCGAAGGCGATGGCCTGGTCGGTGAGCGACAGCGCATCGCGCATGGAACCGCGGGCCGCGCGCGCCAGCAGCCGCAGCGCCTGCGGCTCGGCCGGCACGCTTTCCCGGGCGAGTACCCGGGTGAGGTGCTCCAGCACGGTTTCCGGCGCCATGGGCCGCAGGTTGAACTGCAGGCAGCGGCTGAGCACGGTGACCGGCACCTTCTGCGGGTCGGTCGTGGCCAGCACGAACTTCAGGTATTCGGGCGGCTCCTCCAGCGTCTTGAGCATCGCGTTGAACGCGGTGTTCGTGAGCATGTGGACCTCGTCGATCATGAAGACCTTGAAGCGGCCCTGCACCGGCTTGTACACGGCCTGCTCCAGCAGGCCCTGCACTTCGTCCACGCCGCGGTTGGAGGCGGCATCGAGCTCGGTGTAATCCACGAAGCGGCCGGCATCGATGTCCCGGCAGGCCTGGCATACGCCGCAGGGCGTGGCGGTGATGCCGCCCTGCCCGTCCTCGCCCTGGCAGTTGAGCGACTTGGCCAGGATGCGCGACACCGTGGTCTTGCCCACCCCGCGCGTGCCCGTGAACAGGTACGCATGGTGCAGGCGCTGCTGGACCAGCGCATTCGAGAGCGCCTGCACCACATGTTCCTGCCCGACCATCTCCGAGAAGGTCTTGGGGCGGTATTTGCGGGCGAGCACGAGATAGGACATCCGCGGGATTCTACGGGGGTCGCCAGCCCCTGCTGGGCGCGCGGCGCCACTAACATTTGGTGACAGGGAACTGCCGGGCATTCCCGCACCGGCCACCCGCACCGAAAAGAGGGGATCATGGAGACAAACACGCCTTGGTTCGCCCGCATGGGCATCGCACGCCGCCTGGGCCTGCTGATCGGCTGCGCCCTGCTGGGCATCGGGCTGATCACCGCCGTACTGCTGGCCTCCGAACGCAAGCTCATCATGGAGGAACGCCAGGCGGGCGTACGCCAGACGGTGGAAGTGGCCCACAGCCTGGTCGCCCGCTACCAGGCGCTCGCAGCACAGGGCAGGATCACCGACGCCCAGGCCCGGCAGATGGCCCTGGACGCCCTGCGCGCCATGCGCTACAGCGGCAGCGAGTACCTGTGGATCAACGACATGGGGCCGGTCATGCTCATGCACCCCATCCGCCCCGAGCTGGAAGGCAAGAACCTGGCGGACAACAAGGATCCAACCGGCAAGCGCCTGTTCGTGGCCTTCGTGGACATGGTCCGGCAAAGCGGCGCGGGCTTCGTCCCCTACCTGTGGCCCAAGCCCGGCGCCACCGAGCCGGTGCCGAAAATCTCGTACGTCAAGGGCTTTGCCCCGTGGGGCTGGGTGATCGGCTCCGGGGTGTACGTGGACACGGTCGCCGCCACGGTGAACGCACGCATCCTGCGCTTCGGCCTGGGCGCGCTGGTGCTGGCCGGACTGCTGCTGGCGCTGGGCCTGCTGATCGCGCGCAGCCTGGTGCGCGAACTCGGCGGCGAGCCCGGCGAAGCCCTGCGCATCAGCGAAGCCATCGCGCAGGGCCACCTCGCCCAGCCGATCGCCCTCAAGCCGGGCGACCAGTCCAGCGTGCTGCACGGCCTGGAGCGCATGCGCCAGAGCATCGCCCACATCGTGGCCGAGGTGCGGTCAGGCACCCAGTCGATCAACACCGCATCGGCCGAGATCGCGGCCGGCAACAACGACCTGTCCGCCCGCACCGAGCAGCAGGCCGGGGCCCTGCAGCAGACGGCCGCCTCGATGGAGCAGCTCACCAGCACCGTGCGCCAGAACGCCGACAATGCCCGCCACGCGGCGCAACTGGCGGGCTCCACGTCCGAAGTGGCGCAGCGCGGCGGTGCGATGGTCGGGCAGATGGTCAGCACCATGGGCGCGGTGACCGACTCCTCGCGGCGCATCGTGGACATCATCGGCGTGATCGACGGCATCGCGTTCCAGACCAACATCCTGGCGCTCAACGCGGCCGTGGAAGCGGCCCGGGCCGGCGAGCAGGGCCGCGGCTTCGCGGTGGTCGCCAACGAGGTGCGCAGCCTCGCGCAGCGCTCGGCCTCGGCCGCGAAGGAGATCAAGCAGCTGATCGACACTTCGGTGCAGCAGGTGGGCGAAAGCTCCCGCCTGGTGAACCAGGCCGGCACGACCATGGGCGAGGTGGTGGACAGCGTGCAGCAGGTGGCGCGCCTGATCCAGGAGATCGCCTCCGCCAACCAGGAGCAGGCCGCCGGCATCGACCAGGTGAACCAGGCCGTGACCCACATGGACCAGGCCACCCAGCAGAACGCCGCACTGGTGGAAGAGGCCACCGCCGCGGCCCAGTCCCTGACCACCCAGGCCTCGCGGCTGGAGCAATTGGTGGGTGTTTTCCGGATCACGGCCACCGCGGACGGGAATTTGCCTGGAGGCCCCCCGGTCATTGGGTACAATCCGACGTGACGGGCCTCCCCGCATGGGGAAGCGGCCAACCGGGTCAGGTGGGGAACCAAGCAGCCCTAACCGTGGAGCCAGTGCCGGGGGTAAGGCTCGTCAACTTCATTTCCATTTCTGCAGCCATTGCAGAACGCCCTGCCCCGCCACCACGCCGGTGGCCATGCAGGCGGTGAGCAGGTAGCCGCCCGTCGGGGCTTCCCAGTCCAGCATCTCCCCCGCACAGAACACGCCCGGCCAGGCCGCCAGCATGCCGTGCGCGTCCATCGCCTCGAACGCGACGCCCCCGGCCGTGCTGATGGCTTCGTCCAGCGGCCGGCAGGCCACCACGGTCACCGGCACCGCCTTGATGGCGTGCGCCAAGGCCCGTGCATCCTGCATGCCCTCCTTGCCCAGCTGTTCATACAACACAGCGGCCTTGATGCCGTCGAGCCCGAGGCGGCTCTTGAGGTGGCTGCTCAGGCTGCGCGAGCCGCGCGGATGCCGCACTTCCTTCTCCACGCGCTCGGGCGTGTGGTCCGGCAGCAGGTCCAGGTGGAAGGTGGCGTGTCCATGGGCGGCGATCTCGTCGCGCAACAGGGCGGATGCCGCATACACGAGGCTGCCCTCCACGCCGGACGCGGTGGCCACGAACTCGCCGCGGCGGTGGAAAGACCGTCCCCGGCTGTCGGTGAAATGCAGGGCCACCGACTTGAACGGCTGGCCGGCGAAGCGCTCGGCGAAGTGCGGCGTCCACCCTACCGGCGGAGCGCCGCGCCCCAGGAGCGCCTGCAGGAACTCCCGCCGGCTGGCGTCGGCCGGCGCGCCGGGGCCCAGGACATCGAAGCCGCAGTTCGCTGGCCGCAGCGGCGCCACCGCCACGCCCCGGGCCTCCAGCCACGGCACCCAGGCCCCGTCGGAGCCCAGGCGCTGCCAGCTCGCGCCGCCCAGTGCCAGCAGGGCAGCGCGCGCCTGTACCCGCACCTCGCCCGCCGGGGCCGCGAAGCGCAGCGCGACCGGCCCTGGCGTGTCGCCGGCGGTAGCGGCTGCCTCCGGGGCGCCCTCGGAGCCGAGCCAGCGGTGCCGCATGTGGAACTGCACGCCCATGCCGCGCAGCCGGTGCAGCCAGGCCCGCAGCAGCGGCGCGGCCTTCATGTCCACCGGGAAGACGCGGCCGGAGGTGCCGACGAAGGTTTCCACGCCCAGCCCCCGCGCCCACTCGCGCAGGGCGTCGGGGCCGAAGGCGCGCAGGCCGGACTCCAGGGCGCCGGCGCGATCGCCATAGCGCTCCAGGAACGGCCCGGGCGGCTCGGAGTGCGTGAGGTTGAGCCCGCCCTTGCCCGCCAGCAGGAACTTGCGCCCCACCGAGGGCATGGCGTCGAACACATGCACCGACAGGCCGCGCGCGGCCATCACCTCGGCCGCCATCAGACCCGACGGCCCGCCGCCGACCACGGCCACGTCACAGGTCGGAAGGCCGGAGGCCGGCAGGGAAGCGGAAGAAGACGACATGGCGGTGCGAACGGTGGGCGTGGGGTGGAAGGGACAGAGCAGCAAGGCGCTGCGCGGATCCATGGATCAATCGAACAGCGAGCCCTGCACGGGCGACGGGCCGGCCGCCGGGGTGGGCGATGGTAAGGGCTGCGCGGGCGCCGGCCCCCCCCGGGCGGAAGAATCCACCTCCACCATGCGGCCATCGCCGGTCAGGAAGGCCGCGCGCACGGGCTCTCCGGGGAACTGGCCCTGCACGGCCTGGCGGTAGCGCCGCATCTGCTCCACCAGTTCCGCCTGCCGCTCGGGGTTCGCAGCGCTCTTGTAGTCCAGCACCCACCATTCTGCGCCGCCATCGGTGGAGCGCCGCACGAGCCGGTCGATCCGCAGGGTCTGCCCGCGGTGGACGATGGGGGCCTCGTCCATGGCCAGTTCGATTTCGGCGCTGCTCCAGGCCCAGGCGCCCTCGCCCTGCAGGATGCGGGCCGCCATCACGGCGGCGTGCTCGGCCAGTTCGGCGGGCAGCTCGAAATCCCGCGCCAGTTGCTGCAGGCGCGCGCGTGGCCAGCCGGCAGAGCCTCCCGCGGCACCGCCAGGCAGCGTGCCCGCCAGCCCCGCCTGCTCCAGCAACTGGTGCATGGCCTCGCCCTGCCGCGATACCGGCGTGGAGGGCGCACGGCGCTCCCGGGGAAGCCCGGCGACCGCTGCTTCGGCCTGTGCGCCGGCCCCTGCCTCGGCCACGGGCGGCAGCCCCATCGGCAGCGGCACGGCGTCCTGCCACCCGGGCAGTTCCGGCAATTGCGCGTCCACCGCGGCGCCCAGCCCGTCCTCCGCGCCGCCCATCGGTCCGGAGAGGTCCTGCGGCACGTCGGCCGCCAGGGGCGCGACCCGGTTCCACCAGCTGCCCGGCGCGGATTGCGACGCACGCACGCACGACAGCGCCAGGCAGTGGCGCGCGCGCGTCATGGCCACGTACAGGGTATTGATCTCCTCGCGCTGGCGCTCCGCCTGCTCGGCGGCCAGCGCATCGGCGGCGCTCGGCGGAGGCGATGCCTCGCTCGCCAGGAACACGAAGCGGCGCGGAGCCGGCAGTTCACCGGGCCAGTCCACCAGCACGCCCATGGTCTCTGCCTTCTGGGCGCGGCCATCGGTGTCCAGCAACAGCACGGCGTCCGCCTCCAGCCCCTTCGCCCCGTGGATGGTCAGCAGGCGCACGGCATCCGCGTCCACGCGGCCCGGCGCGCGCTGTCCCGGCCGCTTCAGGGCGCGCACGAAGGCATAGGGCGTCAGGTAGCGGCCGCCGTCCTGCTGCAGCGCCGCCGACAGCAATGCGCGCAGGTTCGCCAGCACGCCGGCCCGCAGCGGCGCGGGGGACGCGGCCGCATACCGGGCCAGCACGTCGCGGTGCCGGTAGATCGCGTCCAGCGCGTCGTGGGGCGGCCATTGCTCCACCCAGTGGCGGTAGAGCCGCAAATCGTGCGACAGCCCGGGCATCTCGGCGTCCAGCAGGGCCCGGTCCGCCAGCAGTTCCATCCATCCCGGCGCGCCGCCTTCCTGCGGTCCGCGTGCCGCGCCGCGCTCCGCTTCCCTGCGGGCCACCGCCACGCGCACCAGCAGGGCGTCGTCCACGCCGAACAAGGGAGAGCGCAAGGCGCGGGCCAGGGACAAGTCGTGCCCCGGCGAGACCAATACGTCCAGCAGGGCCACCACGTCCTGCACTTCCGGGGCTTCGCACAGCTCCACCTTCTCGGGCTGCACGCACGGCAGGTGCAGGTCGCGCAGGGCATCCTGCAGGGCCGACAGGCGGTCACGCTTGCGCGCCAGCACCATGATCTGCCGTGCCGGCACGCCGGCCGCGATCCGGTCGGCCACCCAGCGGGCGGCCTGCTGGCACTCGCGCATGCGCAGGGTCTCCTCCGCTTCATGGCGGGGCTGGACCAAGCTGTCGCGCCAGGCCAGCGGATCGGGCCGGGCATCCGGCGCCCCGTCCCCGTTCTCGTCCTCGTCCGCGGTGTCTTCGATGGGCGGCAGGCGCAGCAGCACGCCCGCGTCCCGCGATTCGGTCGTATGGTCGCGGAAGCCCGCATAGTCGCCCTGGGCCTGCGCGGCACCCATGACGGCATTGACCGCGGCGATCACCTCCGGGGCATTGCGGCGCGTGTGGTCGCAGGCCAGCAGGTCGCCGCCCAGCCCCTGGCGCACGAAGGCCTGCGCCGCCCGGAACACCTGGGGTTCGGCACGGCGGAACCGGTAGATGCTCTGCTTGGGGTCGCCCACGATGAACACGCTCGGCGGATGCTGCCCGCCGCCCGTGCCCACATAGCCGGCGAGCCAGGCATGCAGCGCCTGCCACTGCAGCGGGTTGGTGTCCTGGAACTCGTCGATCAGCAGATGGCGCACCCGCGCGTCCAGGCGCTCCTGCACCCAGCCGCTGAGCACCGGGTCGGACAGCATCACCAGCGCGGTGCGCTCCACGTCGTTCATGTCCACCCAGCCCCGGTCGCGCTTGAGCGCGCCGAAAGCCGCCACCAGCGCGCGGGTCAGCCGCGCCATGCGCTGCTGGTGCAGCCAGGCCTCGTGCTGGCGCCGCGCGAGGCACAGGGCCTGCAGCTCCCGCTCCGCCTCCTGGGCCGCGGCGAACTTCTCGAGATGGCGGGTGAGCCGGTCCTCCTTGGCGACGAACAGCGCGCCCCGCAGCGCCTCCAGGCGTTCCTGCAGGCCTGCGGTGTCGCAGAACGCCGTGACGATGGCATCCGCAGCCTTCTGCGGCGTCTTGGCGGACTCCGAGCCCAGCGCCGCGGCCCAGGCGAGCCAGCGTGCGCGGCAGTCCTCGGCGGCGAGCGCCTGCGCGGGATGCTCCAGGCCCGCCCACTGCGGCGACTGCGCATGGAACGGCGGGACCGAGGCATCGACCATGCCGCCCTCTTCCGCGAGTTCGAACTCCACGCGCTTGGCCAGGGCCGCCTCCAGCGCCTTGCGGGTCTGGGAGCGGCCGTGCAGGGCCACGGAATCGGCGAAATCCGCTCCCAGGCCGGCATCGGCGGCCACCTGCTGCAGGAACAGCGGCCACACCCGGCGCACGGCCTCGGCGTCGTCCTCCAGCAGTTCGAAATTCAGCGGCAGCCCGCGCGACTGCAGCACGGCCAGCGGCGCGGTACCGAGCAGCGCGGCGAACCAGCTGTGGAAGGTGCGGATCTGCACCGGCCGGCCCGCACCCAAGACCTGCAGGAACAGGCCCTGCAGGCGCGCGCAGGCGTCATCCGTGGCCTGCTCCGCCGGGATGCCCCGGGCCAGCAGTTCCCCCCGCAGCGCCGGCAGCGGCGTGCGGGAGAAAGCCTCCAGCCACTCCAGCAGGCGCTGCCGCATCTCGCCCGCGGCCTTCTTGGTGAACGTGATCGCCAGGATCTCGTGCGGCTCGCAGCCTTCCAGCAGCGCGCGCAGGATGCGCGACACCAGCATCCATGTCTTGCCCGCGCCCGCGCAGGCCTCCACCGCCACGCTGCGCGCGGGGTCGCAGGCAATGGCGTAGAAAGCCTCCCGCTCCACGGGCCGGCCGTTGTGTTCATAGGCAGCCTGCACATGCGTCTCCATCATGGGTGTTCATCGCTGCGGCAACCGCCAAGGCCAGCGGCGCTTGAGACCGGCGCGCCCCAGGGAGTGGTTTCAATCACTCCAGAAATCCTTGCGGCACAGCCCGCGGGCGGCGCAGTAATCGCACACCGCTCCCTCGCCGAGCGCGGGCAGCGGAGCACCTTCCGCGATGCGGGCGAAGTCATGCAGCAGGCCCTCGACCAGCTGGTCGCGCAGCGCCACGACGTCTTCCTGCTCGAAGCTGCGGGTCTCGCCCCGCTCGCCGACATTCACGTAGAGGGCGCGCAGCGTGTCGTCGCCCAGCAGCGCGGCATAGAAGGCCAGTTGCGTGTCCTCGGTGCCGGCGGCGATGCGGCGCCGGGTCGCGGATTCGCCTTCGGTCTTGTAGTCGATCACCATCACCGTGGGCGGCTCGCCGGGTGCCTGACCGCGCACCGCGTCCACCCGGTCCAGGGTGCCGATCAGCTCGAGGGATCCGAGCGGCTGCACGCAGCGCCGCTCCGCCTCGCGGAAGCGCGCGCCCCCGGCCTCGTGCCCCGACAGCCAGCGCAGGTAGCCTTCGCGCAGGGCCGGCCAGCCGGCCGAGAACGGCAGGAACTCCCCCGCCGACAGCCGCTGGGCCCGGGTCGTGGCCTCGGCCGCGGCATCCAGCAACTGGCGGCGGGTGGCGGTGTCTTCCACCGGCGCATCGCGCAAGCCTTCGTGGAAGCGCTGCAGCACGGCATGCAGCCAGTTGCCGAAGTCGCGCTTGTCCACCTCCGCACCCAGTTCGTCCGACTCCTGCAGGCCCAGCAGCCGCAGGGCGAAGAAACGGTAAGGACAGTGCCGCAGGTCCGAATAGGCCGACGAAGACACCCGCACCAGCGGCAACGCGTCGCCCCGCGGCAGCGGCCGGGGCACCGGCGATGGCGCCACCGACCGCAACTCGCGCGGATCGATTCCCGCGCGGCGGCCCCCTTCGGCCTGCAGGGCCAGCACCAGCGGACTGGCCAGCAGCGGCTCGCCGCCCTCGTCGCCGATGCGCCACAGCACGTCCACGTGGCCGACCGACAGCGCGTGCGCCCAGGCGGCGCGCTGCGCCGCCTCCAGGTCATTGCGCATGGGCAGTCCCAAGGTCTCGCGCTGCTCCCGCGTCCAGGCACCGGGAGGCTCCGGTGCGGCCTGCAGGCGCTTCTCGTCGCATCCGGCAGCGACCAGGGCCGCGAAGGGCCGCGCCAGCATCTGCGGCAGGGGCACCACGACAGCGTCCGGGACGCCGTCGCCGCCGAATTCGGGGCGGAAGCGCCCTGCCTCCAGCACCTCGTCCGCCCAATGCACGAACTCGGCCAGAGCCATCGGCCGGCCGGAGGCATCCAGCCCGCGCCACTCGCCTTCCTGGGCCAGGTCGAGCCGCAATTCCGCCAGCACGCGCAGCCCGGCCGCATCTTCCTGCAGCCGCTCCCACTGGCCCGTGGCCTGCAGCAGCGCCCGCAGCGCCGCGAGCCAGCCCGGCAGGTCGCGCGGCGCCTGCATCGCAGCGCGCCAGGCCTCCGTGCGCCGCACCAGCGTGCGCCAGCCCTCCGGGGCGGCGGGGTCCGGAAATTCCAGGCCTTCCGCACCGGCCGTGTCCTGCACCGGCCCCGCGGCCAACCCGGCGCTGCGCACGGCCGCCGGCCAGTCGCCCATGCCCGTGCGCCGCAGCCAGCGCTCGGCCTGCCGCAGTGCCCCGGCATCGGCGATGGGCACGTGCTTGAGCCAGTCGAGCACCGCATCGCCGGAGGCATGCGCCATGCAGGCGCGCAGGGCCGCCATCACCTGCGCCCCCGCGCGGGTGGTGGACAGCGTCCAGCCGTTCTCGTCGTGCACCCCCACGCCCCGCCCCGCGAGCAGCGCGCTGATGCGCCGCGTCAGCGCCCGGTCGATGGCCGCCAGGGCCACCGGCGTGCGGCCTTCGGCCACGTACCGCAGCACGCAGGCGGCGGCTCTTTGGGCCTCGTCCTCCGCGTCCGCCGCGGCATGCAGCGCCACGTCGCCAGCGGCAGCCTCCGCATGAGGCACTCCCGTGCCGCCCGACCCGGAAGCGGGACACAGCGGCAGCACGCAGGCGCGGTCCGGCCCCCAGAGGGCGCACAGTGCATGCGCCAGGGGATCGGGCTGGAATCCGTCCAGCACCACCAGGACCGGTGCCGAGGCGCGCACGCGCGGCTCGAACAACACGTCGGTGGCGTGGCGCGTGGCCAGGGCCCATTCCAGCGCGATGCGGGCGACCGCCGCTTCGTAGCGCAGTGCGGCGCCATCGGCCGCGGGGGGCAGCAGCGGCCGCACCCTGCCGGCCCAGGCCTCGCGGCCAGCCGGAGGCACCGCCGCGACCGCCGGCGCCAGCTGGCAGGCGGCATCGAGCAGCGGCCCCGCCAGCACGTCGCGCTGCCCGCCCAGTCCCGCACGGTCCAGCAGGGACCGGGCGGTGAGCGTGTCCCGCGCCGTGTCGCGCGCCAGGTCGTCGCCCTCGGGCACGAAAGGCGCCAGGCGCGCGGCCCAGTTGCGCGTGGTCTCGAAGCGTGGCGCGAAGCCGTCCGGGAACGCCCTCGCCCAGCGGCGCTGGGCCTCCCCCATGAGCTGGGCATAGGGCACGAGCACCACCGCCGCGCCCGCGGGCTGCCCGGTGCCGCGCACGAAGCCCTCCAGGCGGCCGAGCAGCACCTTCCACGCACCGTCCCGCGATTCGGTTTTCGCTATGACTGTCATAGCGCCTGAGTCGCTATCCACCACATCGAGCAGGGAATGTCTTTCTGTCACAATCCCAGGACTGTATCCGCACCTTTCCCCACAATCCATTTCTTCGCCTCCACAAGGAACGCGCCATGGCCAGCGAACTGATCAAACACATCTCCGACGCCAGCTTCGAAGCCGACGTGCTGCAACCCGGCACCACGGTACTGGTGGACTACTGGGCCGAATGGTGCGGCCCGTGCAAGATGATCGCCCCCATCCTCGACGAGGTGGCGGGCTCCTACCAGGGCAAGCTCACCGTGGCCAAGATGAACGTGGACGAAAACCGCGAAGTGCCCGCCAAGTTCGGCATCCGCGGCATCCCCACGCTCATGCTGTTCAAGGACGGCCAGCTCGCCGCCACGAAGGTCGGCGCGATGAGCAAGGCCCAGCTGACGTCCTTCATCGACCAGCAGCTCGCCTGAGCCGCCCTCGTCCCCTCCGGTGCGGCAGGCCTGCATGCCGCCTGCGCACCGGCCTCTCCTGCCTTGCGGCACGCACTTGCCGGTACCCGTGCAGAGACAGACCCTGATGAGCGGGCGTCTTTTCCTGTCATAATCCGCATCGATCACCGGGCCAGCCCAGCAACGGCCCCCGTCGCAGATCCCCCAGACCCGCCTGGACGCCATGAGCAGTCCCCACGGCATGCGGTCTCCCCCTGAATTCCTATTTACTCCGTTCCGGAGTCACCCCCATGCATCTAAACGAACTCAAGGCACTGCACGTGTCCGAAGTGCTCAAGCAGGCCGAAGAGCTGGAGATCGAAAACACCGGTCGCATGCGCAAGCAGGAACTGATGTTCGCGATCATCAAGAAGCGCGCGAAGGCGGGCGAGCAGGTCTTCGCCGACGGCGTGCTGGAGATCCTGCCCGACGGCTTCGGCTTCCTGCGCAGCCCGGACACGAGCTACACCGCGAGCACGGACGACATCTACATCTCCCCCAGCCAGGTGCGCCGCTTCAACCTGCACACGGGCGACATGATCGAGGGCGAGGTCCGCACGCCGAAGGACGGCGAGCGCTACTTCGCGCTGACCAAGCTCGACGCCGTGAACGGCGGCCCGCCGGAGCAGAACAAGCACAAGGTCATGTTCGAGAACCTGACCCCGCTGTTCCCCAAGGAGCAGATGAAGCTCGAGCGCGACATGAAGGGCGACGAGAACATCACGGGCCGGATCATCGACATCATCGCCCCCATCGGCCGTGGCCAGCGCGCGCTGATCGTCGCGCCGCCCAAGAGCGGCAAGACGATGATGATGCAGCACATCGCCCACGCCATCACGGCCAACAACCCCGACGTGCACCTCATGGTGCTGCTGGTGGACGAGCGCCCCGAAGAAGTGACCGAGATGCAGCGCACGGTCAAGGGCGAGATCATCGCCTCCACCTTCGACGAGCCCGCCGCCCGCCACGTGCACGTGGCCGAGATGGTGATCGAGCGCGCCAAGCGCCTCGTGGAACTGAAGAAGGACGTGGTGATCCTGCTGGACTCCATCACCCGCCTCGCCCGCGCCTACAACAACGTCGTGCCCTCCTCCGGCAAGGTGCTGTCCGGCGGTGTGGATTCCAACGCGCTGCAGCGCCCCAAGCGCTTCTTCGGCGCCGCGCGCAAGGTGGAAGAAGGCGGCTCGCTCACCATCATCGCCACGGCCCTGGTGGACACCGGCAGCCGCATGGACGAAGTGATCTTCGAAGAGTTCAAGGGCACCGGCAACAGCGAAATCCACCTGAACCGCCGCCTCTACGAGAAGCGCGTGTTCCCGGCCATCGAGCTCAACAAGAGCGGCACGCGCCGCGAAGAGCTGCTGCTGCCCCCGGAAATCCTGCAGAAGACCCGCATCCTGCGCCAGTTCCTCTACAACATGGACGAGATCGAAAGCATGGAGCTGATGATCAAGAACATGAAGGCCACCAAGACCAACGTCGATTTCTTCGACATGATGCGCCGCGGCGGCTGATCCGCGCCACGCACTCCTGCGAAGGGCCCGGGGCCCCGCTGCGGCGACGCGGCGGGGCCTTTTCGCATCCGGCCTCAGGTGCCGCCGGCCACCGCGAAGCGCCGCTCCAGCGCGCTGTAGCCCAGGCCCACGCCCTTGCGCACGCGGATCTGCACGGGAATGCGCTCCTTCACGGCTTCGACGTGGCTGATGATGCCGATGGTCTTGCCGCCGGACTGCAGGCTGTCCAGCGCATCCAGCGCGACTTCGAGCGTGTCGCCGTCGAGGGTGCCGAAACCTTCGTCGAGAAAGAGCGAGTCGATGCGCGTCTTGTGGCTCACGAGGTCGGAGAGCGCCAGAGCCAGCGCCAGGCTCGCCAGGAAGCTCTCGCCGCCGGACAGGGTGCGCGTGTCGCGGGCCACGTCGGCCTGCCAGGTATCGACCACCTCCAGCTCCAGGTCGCCGCCCGTGCGCCGCGCCAGCAGGTAGCGGCCATGCAGCCGCTGCAGCCGGAGGTTGGCCAGGTGCACCAGGTGGTCCAGCGTGAGGCCCTGGGCGAACTTGCGGTACCTGGCCCCATCGGCGGACCCGATCAACCCATTGAGGTGCTGCCAGGATTCGGCCTCGGCCTCCTGCGCCGCGATCTCCGCCAGCAGGGCCTGCAGGCCTTCCCGCCGCAAGCCATCCTCGCGCAACTGGCCGGCGATCGCACCCTGGCGCTGCGCCGCCGCCAGGCCCTGCGACTCCCATGCAGCCAGTTCCCCATCCACGTCCTGCAGGCCGCGCTGCGATTGCGCAGACGCCAGCAGACGCTCCAGCGCCTGCCCGGCCTCGCCGTGCAGCGCCTGGGCTGCAGTCCATGCCTGCCGCGTACGGTCCACGGCTTCCTGCAGCGCCTTCCGCTCGGCGGGCTCCATCCGGGCGTCCAGGAAAGCCTGCGCATCCGCGAACGGGCTGGCCGCCACCGCGGACTCCCAGGCGGTGGCCCGCTGCCGGGCCTGTCCGGCCGCGTCGGCCTGGGCCCGCTGCAGCTCGCGCCCGGTGCCGCCCAGCGATGCCAGGGTGTCCTCGCAGGAACGCACCGACTGCGCCGCCTGCTGGAGCCAGCCCTCCAGCCGTGCCACATCCCGGACAGTGCCGGCATCGATGGCACTGTCCTCCGCTTCCCCATCGTCAGGCCGCGTGGCCGGTGCCGGCAGTGCGGCCAGCCGCTCCGTCCACTGCCGCGCCACCGAGGCGGCGTTTTCGGCGACCTCGTGCAGCAGCGGCATCTGCGCCTGCAGGTCCTGCCGGCGCCGGCAGGCCGCCTCCCAGGCCTGCACATCGCGGCCGCGTTCGCGCAGCCAGGGTTCGGGCTCCCGCGGCAGGGCGTATCCCTGTTCGGCCAGATCGCGCGCCAGGGTCTGCCGCACCGATTGCAGCGCGGCGGTCTGGCGCTCCAGGGCCTCGTCCAGGGCCTGTAGCTCCCGGCCCGCCACCTGCACATCCTTGTCCGCCAGCGCGAGTGCCTGTCCCGCGGCGGCGGCCTCCCGCTCGGCCTGCTGCACGGCCCGCCGCGCCGCCTCGGCCCTGTCCCGCGCCCCGCCCAGCGCAGCCACCTGCGCGCGCGCCTGCTCCAGGGACGCGGCATGCCGGTGCTGGGCCGCCTCCAGCGCGGCGCCATCGGGCTGGCCGGCGGGCCACGCCAGCACTGCGCACAGTGCCTCCCATTGCGACTGCCCGTCGGCCTGGGCGCGGCCGTCCTCGGCCTCGTCCTCCGCGGCCCGTTCCTCCTGCGCGCGCAACGCCGCCAGTTCGGTCTCTCGCGCCCGGCGTTCGTGATCCAGCGCTTCCAGGGCCCGCCTGGCGTCGTCCAGCCGGGCTTGCGTCGCAGACACATCCAGGGCTTCGTAGGCGCCGACGGCAGGATGCTCCTGCGAGCCGCAGAGCGGGCAGGCCTCGCCCGGGCGCAACTGGCGGCGGTGGGACTCCAGCGACTGGATGCGCTGCTCCTGCGCCAGCAGGCGCTCCTGGTCGCGCAGGCCCTGCCGCAGTTCCTGGTGCCGCCCTTCCAGCCCGCGCAATGCCGCCTCCAGCGTGGCCACCCGGTTCTGGCGGTCCGCACGCGCCGTCGCGCGACGGCTCCGCCGCGCAGACAGTGCCTCGCTGCGGGTCAGGAGATCCCGCGCGTCCGCCCAGGCATGACCTTCTTCCACGAGGCGCAGGATTTCCTGCTGCCAATGGGT
Organism: Paracidovorax citrulli; assembly: GCF_900100305.1. Taxonomy (GTDB): domain Bacteria; phylum Pseudomonadota; class Gammaproteobacteria; order Burkholderiales; family Burkholderiaceae_C; genus Paracidovorax; species Paracidovorax citrulli. The sequence goes on from NZ_FNEY01000016.1 coordinate 22,799, forward strand.
CTCGTCATGGCCGGCCAACTGCCGGAGGTATTCGCCCTCCGCATGCTCCAGGGCCTCACGGGCCCCCGCGAGGGATGTCCCGGCCTGGAGGCACGCGCCGGTGGCGGCCTGCTGCCGTTGCTGCTCCTGCGCGCGGCGGATGGCCAGGCCCTCCCGCTCCGCCTCCAGGCGATGGATGTCTTCCTGGAGCCCGGCCAGCGCCTGGAACCGTGCGCTCCACTCACCCAGCCGCGCCGCGAGCGCCGCATGCCGCGGATCATCGATGCCTTCCGCCTCCAGCCCCGCCAGCGCGTCGCGGCCCGCCTGCCACTCGGCATGCCGCAAGGCCGACACCTGCCGTGCCAGGGCCTCGGTCCGGCGCAGCGCCGCCGCATGCCGGGCCCGGGCCTGCTGCGCCTGCGCTCCGGTCTCCTGCAGGCGGGAAGCCACCGTCCGCTCGTCCTGCACCGCGGCCAGCCAGGCCCCGTGCAGTGGGTCGAGCCGCATCGCCGGCTCCGCGCGCAGCAGGCGCTGCACGTCGGCGTCCCGTGCGGCCCAGGCAGCGTCCGCATCGCGTACCTGCCGGTCCGCCTCGGCCACGCGTTCCCGCGCGCGCTCCACGGCCACCAGCCAGTCTCGCTCGCCCCGGGTGGCCGCACTCCGCTCGCGCAGCACCTGCATTTGCTCGTCCAGCACCGCGGCCTCCTGCACCAGCCTGTCGCGCTCCGCGGTGTCCAGCAGCGCGACGCCGCCGGCCCTGGCGCGTGCGGATTCCAGCGCCGTCCGGGCCTCCCGCGCGCATTCGTGGACGCGCTGCGAGATCTTCCCGTAGATGTCCGTGCCCGTCAGTTCCTCCAGCAGTTCGGCGCGCTTGCCGGCCGGCGCCTCCAGGAAGGCGGCGAATCCCCCCTGCGCGAGGAGCATCGACTTGGTGAAGCGCCCGAAGTCGAGTCCGGTCAGGGCCTCGACCTGCTGCAGCTTTTCCTGCACCTTGCGCGTCAGCGGCCGGGCGGCGCCGTCGTCCGACAGCACCTGCGCCAGTTCCACCTGCGGGGCCTGCAGCGCGCCATCGGGTTTGTCCCGCGCGCGCCGCTGGCTCCAGAACGCGCGGTAGCGGCTGCCACGCACCTCGAACTCCACCTCCGCGAGGCAGTCCGCGGTATGCCGCGTCATGAGTTCGTTGCCCCCCTGGGAGACGCCGCCGATGCGCGGCGTCTGGTGGTAGAGCGCCAGGCAGATCGCATCCAGCAGCGTGGTTTTGCCGGCGCCCGTCGGCCCGGTGATCGCGAACAGCCCGCCTTCGGAAAAAGGCGGCGCCGTGAAATCGATGCGCCATTCGCCCTTGAGGGAGTTGAGGTTCTTGAGGCGCAGTGCCAGGATCTTCATGCGGCGCCCTCCTCGCGCAGCCCGGACAGCACCCGGCCGTGCAGCGCCGCCAGCCGCTCCCGGAGCGCTTCGTCGATCGATTCCGTACCCAGGCGGCGCTGGAACACCTCGGCGGGATCGAGCTCATCGAGGGTTTCGCGGGCCACCGGAGCCAGTGCCGGGGCCGCGCCCGCCCGTGCCCGGCGCACGCGCAGCACTTCCACGGGCAGGCCTTCGGCCATCGCGGCGATACGCGCCTGCAGGCTGGCGAGGTAATCGTCCCCGGCCACCTCCACGTCGAGCCAGACGGGCATCTCGGCCGTGCCCGCCGCGGCGGCCTGCCCCAGCGCCGTGGCCAGCTCCTGCAGGGTCCCCCGCAGGGACGCCATGGGCTGGAAGCACGGCACCGGCAGCGCGGTGACCGCCTGCAGGCCCGCCAGGTCGAAATCGACCTGCAGCACCTCCTTGCGCTGCCCGGCCTCGTCGAAGCCCAGCGCGATGGGCGAGCCGCAATAGCGGATGTGCTCCTGGCCTCCCACCTTCATCGGCTGGTGGATGTGCCCCAGGGCGATGTAGTCGGCCGGCGGAAAGGCGTCGGTCGGGAAGGCCTCCAGCGTGCCCACGTAGATCTCCCGCACGGCCTCGCCGCCCGAGGCGCCCACGGTCGCCAGATGCCCGGTGGCCACGATCGGCAGGCCGCCCAGCGACTCGCTGCGCTCGCGCGCCAGGCCGAACAGGGCGTGGTAGTGGGCGCGGATGGCCTGCTGCAGGGCCTGCCGCTTGTCCTGCGCGCTCTCGCCGGGCAGGCTCAATAGCAGCTCCCGGGCCCTCAGGTAGGGTACGGCGCAGAGCACCGCGCCCGGCCCGCCCGTGCGCTTGCGCAGCACCAGGACCTGCTCTTCCAGGTGGTCGGCCGCGCATGGAACCACCCGGGTGCCGAGCTGCGCGAGCAGCGCCCGGCTTTCGCCGAGCACTGCGACCGAATCGTGGTTGCCGCCCAGCACCACCAGCTCGGATCCCGCCTCTCGCAAGGCCAGTACGGCGCGGTGGTAGAGTTCGCGCGCATGGCTGGGCGGGGCGGAGGTGTCGAACACGTCCCCGGCGACCAGGACGGCGTCCGCCTGGCAGCCGGCCGCCTGCGCGGCCAGCCAGTCGATGAACGCACGGTGCTCGGCCTGGCGGCTCTTGCCCATGAAATGCTGGCCCAGATGCCAGTCGGAAGTGTGCAGCAGACGCAAGATGGAAGGGTTCCCGTGGAAGGCCCCGCATCCGGGGCTGGCGCTTCTTTGCGCGGTTATGCGATAATGGTAGGCTTTTTCGAAGCGGAAAGTGCGTCGCAATGGGTGCGGCGTGGCTCCCGCAGCAGCCCCCAGAAAGGACCATGCCATGAAAGAAGGCATTCACCCCAACTACCGCGAATTGCTCTTCGTGGACCTGTCCAACGGCTTCAAGTTCGTCACCCGCTCCTGCGTGAACACCAAGGAAACCGGCAAGACCGACGACGGCCGCGAACTGCCGCTCTTCAAGCTGGACACCTCCAGCGAATCGCACCCTTTCTACACCGGCACGCAGAAGTCGGTGGACAACATGGGCGGTCGCGTCGAGCGCTTCCGCAACCGCTTCGGCAAGACGGCCGCCGCGAAGTAATCCAGCGGTCCACCGGACCCGGGGTGGCACGGATGGCCGCATGGCATCCCCGCCCCCGCATCCCGCCAAAGGCAGCCCGGCACGTCCGCGCTGCCTTTTTTACTGCCCGGCCCGGCGGCCGGCGCCGCGCAGGCTTTTGCCTTTATTCTCGATCGATTTTTCGGCATTGAACGCGTGAATCCCCCGACCCCCGCCATCGTGACCCAGGACGCCGTGCGGCCGCTGCCGCGCTGGGCGCTGCTGCTGCTGTGCCTGGCCTATGTCGTGCCCGGCTTCGTGGCCCGCTCTCCCTGGAAGAACGCGGACGTGACCGCATTCGGCTACATGATGGAACTGGCCCGGGGGAACACTCCCTGGATGTCGCCGACCCTGGGCGGCATGGCGCCCGACACCGATGGCCTGCTGCCCTACTGGCTCGGCGCGCTGGCCGTTCGGGCCGCTCCCGGCTGGCTCTCCGCGGAAATGGCCGCCCGGTTGCCGTTCGTCGCATTGCTGGTGATCACGCTCGCCGCCACCTGGTGGGGCATGTACCACCTCGCGCGCAGTCCCGGCGCACAGCCGGTGGCCTTCGCCTTCGGCGGGGAAGCCTCCCCCTCGGATTACGCGCGGGCCATGGCCGACGGCGCGCTGCTCGCGCTGCTGGCCTGCCTGGGGCTCGCCCAGCTGTCCCACGAAGTGACCAGCTATCTCTCGCAGCTGGCTTGCACGGCGCTGCTGTTCTTCGCCGCAGCCTGCCTGCCGCACCGTGCCCTGGCATCCCTGGCGGCAGCCATCCTCGGCCTGCTCGGGCTGGCGCTGAGCGGGGCCCCGACCATGGCCATGCTGCTGGGCGGCGGCGGCGCATTGCTGGTGGCCTGCACCGCCCACGAGCCGGCCGAGCCGAATCCGCAGGCCGGCGCACGGCCCGGATGGGCCTGGGGGCTGGCACTGGCCGTACCGGTACTGCTCGTGGCGGCACTTTCGACGGTGCTGGACCTGTGGCGCTGGCGCATCGTGCCGGAGGGCGAAGCCAAGGAATGGGCGAGCCTCGTGCGCCTGCTGATCTGGTTCTCCTGGCCCGCCTGGCCGCTGGCGCTGTGGACGATCTGGCGCTGGCGCCGGCAGATCTTCAGCCGCACGCTCCACCGCCACCTGTTGCTGCCTCTGTGGTTCGTCGGCGTCACCGTCGCGGGCGCGCTGACCACGCGCCCGGCCGACCGGGCCCTGCTGCTCGGACTGCCCGCCCTGGCCACGCTGGCGGCGTTCGCGCTGCCCACGCTGCGCCGCGCCATCGCTTCGCTCATCGACTGGTTCACCCTGCTGTTCTTCAGCGTGTCGGCCATCACCATCTGGGTGATCTGGATCTCCATGCAGACCGGCGTGCCCGCCAAGCCCGCCGCCAACGTGGCCCGGCTGGCCCCGGGCTTCGTGGTCGAGTTCTCCCCGGTCGCCTTCGGCCTCGCGCTGGCGGCCACCGCCGCGTGGTGCGCGCTGGCCTGGTGGCGGGCCTCGCGCAACCGCGCCGAGATCTGGAAGAGCCTGGTGCTGCCGGCCAGCGGCGCCACGCTGGGCTGGCTGCTGCTCATGACACTCTTCCTTCCGGTGCTCGACTATGGACGCAGCTACCGGCCCCAGGTGGAGAACCTCGCGCGCGTGCTCGGCCCCGAACCGGGGTGCGTGCTCGTCTACGGACTGGGCCGCGCCCAGATCGCCGGGCTGCAATACCACGGTGGCTGGAGTATCCAGCCGGTGGCGCTGCCGTCGGAGGTGCGTGCCAGCCGCTGCGACTGGCTGGTGGCCGACGCCGGGGTGGAATCCACGGTCCACGAGCTGACCCGGGGTGCCGGCTGGCGCCGCGCCGTGGTGCTGCCACGCCCGACCGACAAGAACGACCGGCTTCTGGTGCTGCGCCGCGAACCTTCCGCGGCCGGGCGGCCCTGATGCCGTCCGAGCGCGCCCAGGTCGCGCGCCACGCGGCCACCGTCCTGGCGGGGCAACTCGCCGTGATGGCGTTCGGCGTGACCGACACCATCGTCGCCGGCCGCCATGCGCCCTCCTCCCTGGCCGCGCTCTCGATCGGCTCCGCCGTCTATGTGAGCGTCTATGTCGCCCTCATGGGCGTGCTGCAGGCGCTGCTGCCCATCTGGGCGGAACAGCGCGGCGCCGGACACACCACGGAGATCGGGCGCACGGTGCGCCAGGCGCTGTACCTTTGCGCCCTGGCGAGCCTGCTGGGCATGGTCGTGCTGCTGTCGCCCGGGGCCATCCTGCGCTGGACGCAGGTGCCGGCCGAGCTGCGCGCGGAGGTGGGCCGCTACCTCACGGTGCTGGCCGCGGCGCTGCCTCCGGCACTGGCCTTCCGGCTCTACACCACGCTCAACCAGGCCCTGGGGCGCCCCCAGCTGGTCACCTGGCTGCAATTGGGTTCGCTGGCCGTGAAGATCCCGCTGTCCATCGGCTTCACCTTCGGGTTCGCGGGCCTGCCCGCGCAGGGCGCCGTCGGGTGCGCCTGGGCCACGCTCGTCGTGAACTACCTGCTGCTGGGCATCGCGCTGTGGCTGGTCCGCTCGTCGCCGGTGTATGCGCCGCTCTCGCTGTGGAAGCGCATGGAGCGCCCCGACCCCGCGCAGATCGGGCACTTCGCGCGGCTGGGCGTGCCTGCGGGACTGGCCGTGATGGTGGAAGTCACCTCGTTCACGCTGATGGCGCTGTTCATCGCCCGGCAGGGAACGGTCGCCGCCGCGGCGCACCAGATCGCCTCGAATCTCACCGCCGTGCTCTACATGGTCCCGCTCTCGCTGGCCATCGCCACCAGCGCCCGGATCAGCTACTGGCGCGGCCGTGCCGACGAGGCCCTCGCCCGGCAGGTGGCGTGGATGGGGCTGCGCATGGCGGGCGCCACCGCCCTCGTCCTGTCGGGACTGGCCCTCGCGGCACGCGAAGGCCTGGCGGGCCTCTATACGTCCTCACCCGAGGTGCTGGCGATGGCCCGCGGGCTGCTGGCCTGGGCCGCGGCCTACCACGTCGCCGATGCGCTGCAGACCTTCTGCGCATTCGCCCTGCGCTGCTACCGGATCACCATCGCTCCGCTGGCCACTTACGGGGTACTGCTCTGGGGCGCCGGGCTGCCGGCGGGCTATGTACTGGCCTACGTGGGCTTCGCCGGACATCCGCCGCAGCAGTCGCCCGCCGCCTTCTGGATCGGCGGGGCGCTGGCGCTGGGACTGACGGCCGCGCTGTTCATTGCGATGCTGGCGAGGGCCTTGCGGAAGGCCCGTTCATCGGGTCCGCGCCCCGCTCCGGCAGGATGGGCTTAGGGCCTGTCAACAGGCCTTTGCCGGTGCGCCGCGTACCGGGGCACTGCGTTGGATGCGGTGCGGCGGGAACGTGACGGAAAACACGGAACCCTTGCCCACGGTGCTCTCGATGCCCAGCGACGCCGAATGGCGCTGCACCACGTGCTTGACGATGGCCAGGCCCAGCCCGGTGCCGCCGGTGTCGCGGGAGCGGCTGCGGTCCACGCGGTAGAAGCGTTCGGTCAGCCGCGGAATGTGCACGGACTCGATGCCGGGGCCCGTATCCCTCACCGAGAACCGGGCACTGCCGTCGGCCAGCGTCTCCCACGCCACCGTGATCCGGCCGCCGGCGGGCGTATAGCGCACTGCATTGCCGATCAGGTTGGCGAGCGCACTCTGCAGCTCGGCCGTCACCCCGATCAGTTGGCCGGCGCCCTGCAGCGCCTCGGCCGGCGGAAACTCCAGCACATGGCCCGCCGACTGGCTGCGGGTGAGCAGCGCGGACAGGCCGCGCGCCTCGTCCTCGCAGCGGCGCAGCAGCGCATCCACCGGCGTGCATTCGGTCAGCCCGGGCGGGGGGCTGCCCTCCAGGCGCGACAGGGTCAGCAGGTCCTGCACCACGCTTTGCATCCGGCCGGCCTGCTGCGACATCATGTTCAGGTAGCGCGCGCGCTCCTCGGACGACAGAGGCAGCGTCTGCAGGGTTTCCACGAACCCCATGAGGACCGTGAGCGGAGTGCGGATCTCGTGCGATACGTTGGCCACGAAATCGCGGCGCATGGCCTCGGCCTGCTCCAGCGCCGTCACGTCCCGCGAGAGCAGCAGCTTGCGGCCGTCGCCGTAAGGATGCAGGTGCACGGAAATGCGCACCGGCCGGGAGGGCGTGCTCTCGCGTCCTTGCAGGACGACATCCCTGGAGAAATCCTGGGCGGCGTAGTAGGCGCTGAACTCGGGGTCGCGCAGCAGGTTGCCGATCGACTGGCCCATGTCGCGCGCGGCATCCAGACCGAACTGCGTCACCGCGATCTGGTTGCACCACTCGATGTGTCCCTCGGCGTCGAGCAGCACCACGCCATTGGGCGTCGCCTGCAGGGCCGCGAGGATCTCCTGCAGCCGCGCATCGCTCGCGGCGATGTCGGCCTGGTTCTGGCGCAGCAGGCGGCGGAACCTGTCGGCGGCCTCGCCCCAGAGCCCCCTGAGCGAGGGAGAGCTGGCGAGGTCGCCGTCGCGCAGCCAGCGCAGTACGCGGGAACCGCGCCAGAGGTCCCAGAGGAACCAGAGCCAGACGCCCGCGAAAACGGTCGCCACCGCGCCGTGGAAGCCCCCCCAGAGCCAGCCGAGCAGGAGGCCGACGACCTGGAAGGACAGGAAGAAGATGCAACGCGAAACCATGGAATCCGGGAGGGCTCCGCGGGGCCCCTCCCCGTCCGCGCTCCGCTGCCTTGTTGTCAGATAACGAAAAGGAAGGCCGCCCGCGGGCGGCCCGCTCGACGGTCAGGCCCGCATCAGGGCGGCAGGCTGGGCCGTGAGCCGGTAGCCCGCGCCGCGCACGGTTTCCACCATGGCGCCGGCGACGCCCAGGGCTTCGCGCAGGCGCTTGACGTGAACGTCCACCGTGCGCTCCTCGATGAAGACGTGGTCGCCCCACACCTTGTCGAGCAGCTGTGCCCGGCTGTGGACGCGTTCCGGGTGCTTCATGAGGTAGTGCAGCAGCTTGAACTCGGTCGGGCCGATCTTGATCTGCTGCCCCTGGTAAGTCACGCGGTAGGTGCCGGCGTCGAGGATCAGGTCGGAAATGGCCACGGTATCGGTGGCCTGCTCGGGCGCCCGGCGCCGCAGCACGGCGCGGATGCGCGCCAGCAGCTCCTGGGTGGAGAACGGCTTGGTGATGTAGTCGTCCGCGCCCGCATCGAGCCCGGCCACCTTGTCGGGCTCGTCGCCACGCGCCGTGAGCATGAGGATGGGAATGGGCTTGGTGCGCGCGTCCGCGCGCCACTTGCGCGCGAGCTGCAGGCCGCTCTGGCCGGGCAGCATCCAGTCGAGCAGGATGACGTCGGGCAGGACCGCATCCAGCTCGCGCTGGGCGGACTCGCCGTCCTCGGACCAGATGGGCTGGAAGCCGTTGTGGCGCAGGTTGACGGCGATCAGCTCGGCGATGGCGGATTCGTCTTCGACGATGAGTACGCGGGGAAGTCTCTTCATGGGAGGGGGTGGCCTTTCAGAGCACGGCCGATTCGATCTCCTCGAGGGCCGTGTGGCGCACGTCCTTGCCCTTGACGAGGTAGATGATGAGCTCGGCCACGTTTTTGGAGTGATCGCCGATGCGCTCGATGGCCTTGGCCAGGAACAGCAGGTCGAGGCTCGCGGAAATCGTGCGGGGGTCTTCCATCATGTAGGTGATGAGCTTGCGCACGAAACCGTCGAACTCGCGATCGATGAGATCGTCTTCCTTCAGGATGGCCACGGCCGCCTTGGTATCGAGGCGGGCGAACGCATCGAGCGCCTTGCGCAGCAGGCCCGACGCCAGGTCGGCCGCGACGCGCAGGTCGGTGGTGGGCAGCGAGCGGGCGGAGCCGCTCTCGATGATGGCCTTGACCATGCGGGCCATCTTGTTGGCCTCGTCTCCCATGCGCTCGAGGTTCGCCGTCGCCTTGGAGAAGGCGATCAGCAGGCGCAGGTCGCGGGCCGTGGGCTGGCGGCGCGCGATGATGGACGAGAGCTCGTGGTCGATCTCGACCTCCATCGCGTTCACGCGGTGCTCGGTGGCGGCGACCTGGTCGGCGGCCTCCACGCTGAACTGCGACAGCGCGTAGATGGCCTGGCGGATCTGGGACTCGACCAGTCCGCCCAGTTCCATCACGCGGGCGGAGATGTTGTTGAGTTCGCTGTCGAACTGGGACGAAAGGTGTTTTTCGGGCATGAGGGAGCTCCTGGTCCGTTCAGCCGAAACGGCCGGTGATGTAGTCTTCGGTTTCCTTGCGCTGGGGCTTGAAGAACATCTGCTCGGTCTCGCCGAACTCCATCAGGTCCCCCAGGTACATATAGGCCGTGTAGTCGCTGCAGCGCGCCGCCTGCTGCATGTTGTGCGTGACGATCACCACGGTGTAGTCGTTCTTCAGCTCGGCGATCAGTTCCTCGACCTTGGCCGTGGAGATCGGGTCCAGCGCCGAGCACGGCTCGTCGAGCAGCAGCACTTCGGGCTTGATGGCGATGCCGCGCGCGATGCACAGGCGCTGCTGCTGCCCGCCCGACAGGCCCGAGCCGCTCTGGTGCAGCTTGTCCTTCACCTCGTTCCACAGGGCCGCCTTGCGCAGCGCCCATTCCACGCGGTCGTCCATGTCGGTCGCGTTGAGGCTTTCGAACAGCTTCACGCCGAAGGCGATGTTGTCGTAGATCGACATCGGGAACGGCGTGGGCTTCTGGAACACCATGCCGACCTTGGCGCGGATCAGGGCCACGTCCTGCTTGCTGGTCAGCAGGTTCTCGCCGTCCAGCAGGATCTGGCCTTCCGCGCGCTGCTCGGGGTAGAGCTCGTACATGCGGTTGAAGGTGCGCAGCAGCGTGGACTTGCCGCAGCCCGACGGTCCGATGAACGCCGTGACCTTCTTCTCGGGAATGTCCAGGTTGATGCCCTTCAGGGCGTGGAACTTGCCGTAGTAGAAGTTCAGGTCGCGGACCGTGATCTTGGAGGTTCCGGCGGCGCCGGTGTTTTTCGTGGACATGGGGAATGGGTCCGATCTGTGGCGGATGGGTTGTCTCAGGACTTCTGGCGTGTCAGCACGCGGGCCAGGATGTTGAGGCCGAGCACGGCGAGGGTGATCAGGAACACGCCGGCCCATGCCAGTTCCTGCCAGTTCTCGTAGGGGCTCATCGCGAACTTGAAGATGGTCACCGGCAGGCTGGCCATGGGCTTGGACAGGTCGGCGTTCCAGAACTGGTTGTTGAGCGAGGTGAACAGCAGCGGAGCGGTTTCGCCGGCGATGCGGGCCACGGCGAGCAGCACGCCGGTGATGACGCCGGCGCGCGCGGCGCGCAGCGTGACCAGCGTGATGACCTTCCACTTGGGCGTGCCCAGGGCGTAGGCGGCCTCCCGCAGGCTGGCAGGCACCAGCATCAGCATGTTCTCGGTCGTGCGGATCACCACCGGAATGACGATGAGCGCCAGGGCGATGATGCCGGCATAGGCGGAGAAGCTCTTGAAGCGCGCGACCACCACGGCATACACGAACAGGCCGATCACGATGCTGGGCGCCGACAGCAGGATGTCGTTCACGAAACGGGTGGACGACGCGAGCCAGCTGCGCTTGTCGTATTCGGCCAGGTACACGCCGGCCATGATGCCGATGGGCGTGCCCACGAAGGTGGCCAGCATCACCATCACGAACGATCCGAAGATGGCGTTGGAGATGCCCCCGACCTCGTTGGGCGGCGGGGTCATTTCGGTGAACAGCGTGGTGCTCAGGCCGCCCACGCCCAGGCGGATGGTTTCCCAGAGGATCCAGATCAGCCAGAACACGCCGAACGCCATGGCCGCGAGCGACAGGCCCAGGGCGATCGTATTCATGCGCTTGCGGCGGGCATAGCGCGCCTGGCGGTCGCTGGCCAGTTGGGCCGCGGAAATGAGTTGCTGCGAGGTACTCACGAGCGCGCTCCTTCGTTCTTCTGCAGGCGCGACAGCAGCACCTTGGACAGCGACAGCACCACGAAGGTGATGAAGAACAGCACCAGGCCCAGATAGATCAGCGACGCCTGGTGCAGGCCTTCGCCGGCTTCCGCGAATTCATTGGCCAGCGCCGAGGTGATGCTGTTGGCGGCCTGGAAGACCGACAGCGAATCGAGCTGGTTCATGTTGCCGATCACGAAGGTGACGGCCATCGTCTCGCCCAGGGCGCGGCCCAGGCCCAGCATGATGCCGCCCAGCACCCCGGTTTTCGTATAGGGCAGGACCACCTTCCACACCACTTCCCAGGTCGTCGAGCCCAGGCCGTAGGCGGACTCCTTCAGCAGCGCGGGAGTGACTTCGAACACGTCGCGCATCACCGAGGCGATGAACGGGATGATCATGATGGCCAGGATGATCCCGGCCGAAAGGATGCCGATGCCCACGGGCGGGCCGGACACCAGTGCGCCCAGGTAGGGAACGCCCGACAGCAGCGACTGCAGGGGCTGCTGCACCCAGGTGGCGAGGATGGGCCCGAACACCATCAGGCCCCACATGCCATAGACGATGGAGGGCACGGCGGCCAGCAGCTCGATGGCGGTGCCCAGGGGCCGCTTGAGCCACGCGGGGGACAGTTCCGTGAGGAAGAGCGCGATGCCGAAGCTCACGGGCACGGCGATGAGCAGCGCGATGATCGACGTGGCCAGCGTGCCGTAGATCATGACCAGGCCGCCGTAGTCGTTCTGCACCGGGTCCCAGACGCTGCGGCCGAGGAAGCTCACGCCGTATGTCTGTATGGACGGCCACGCGCCGATCACCAGCGAGACCAGGATGCCGATCAGCAGCGCCAGGGTCAGCATGGCAGCGCCCCGGGCGAGCCCCGCGAAAATGCGGTCCGCCACCGCTCCGGAGAGCAGTGGCGCGCGGGGAGGTGGAGTGGTTCGGGGGGCGCTGGCGCTGCGCTGCAGCGGCGTCGCGGGAGGTGCGGACATGGTGCTGGACACGGGGGCGGCCTTTTCGGGTTTTCGGCCGCCCCTGCCCTGCGCGGGAGAGGCGGCCCGGGGACTTACTTCAGCGGGATGGCCTTGCCGGAAGCGTCCTTGATGTCATCCCAGGACTTGAGCACGACGGCCTTCACGCTGTCGGGCATGGGCACGTAGTCGAGGTCGGCGGCGGTCTTGTCGCCGTTCTTATAAGCCCAGTCGAAGAACTTCAGCGACGTGGAGGCCTGGGCGGGCTTGTCCTGGACCTTGTGCATCAGGATGAAGGTGGCACCGGTGATGGGCCACGATTCCTTGCCCTTCTGGTTCGTCAGGATCTGGTAGAAGCTCTTGGACCAGTCGGCGCCTGCGGCAGCGGCCTTGAAGGCGGAATCGTCGGGCGAGACGAAGGCGCCGTTGGCGTTCTGCATCTGCACGTAGGTCAGCTTGTTCTGCTTGACGTAGGCATATTCCACATAGCCGATGGAGTTGGGCAGGCGGCCTACAAAAGCGGCGACGCCTTCGTTGCCCTTGCCGCCCGCGCCGGTGGGCCAGTTCACGGCCGTGCCTTCGCCGACCTTGGTCTTCCACTCCTCGTTCACCTTCGACAGGTAGTTCGTGAAGATGAAGCTGGTGCCGGAGCCGTCGGCACGGCGCACCGGGGCGATCTGCGCGTCCGGCAGGGTCACGCCGGGGTTGAGGGACTTGATGGCCGGATCGGACCAGTTGGTCACCTTGCCCAGGTAGATGTCGCCGAGCACCTGGCCGCTCAGCTTGATCTGGCCGGGAGCGATCCCCTTGATGTTGACCACGGGCACCACGCCGCCGATCACGGTGGGGAACTGCACCAGGCCCTTCTTGGCCAGGTCCTCGTCCTTCAGGGGAGCGTCGGACGCGCCGAAGTCCACCGTCTTCGCCTCGATCTGGCGCAGGCCGGCGCCGGAGCCGACGGACTGGTAGTTGATCTTGACACCGGTTGCCTTGTTGTAATCGGCCGCCCACTTGGAGTACAGCGGAGCGGGGAAACTGGCGCCGGCGCCCGTGGCCTCCTGCTGGGCCCACGCGGCGGAGAACGCACCCGCCGAGACGACGCCCGACACCAGAATCCGAATCACAGACAGTTTCATGAGGGAACCTCTTGGTTGAAAAGAATCAGTGGTGCGGACTGTAGGAGCGCTTTATGACAGGACTGTGACGCGCCGTCCAGCATGTCATGGTCGCGCTCCCCAGTAAACCGGCCGTTTCGCCGCCCCCGGGTGTCATGCGAATGTCACGATTCCGCCTTACTCTGGACATCCGCGGCAAGGTTGCGAGCCGGCGCCGGCCGGCCCGCGCCACCCGTTCGCGCGGCACGGCCGATCACCCCGGCGGAACACCGCCGGCGGGCCTGCGCCTGTTTTGCACGGGCACCGAAAAGGGAGTGCTATGCTGCGCCGCCAGAAAAACCAGCGCGCAAGGCGCGACAACATGCACGACGGAACATTGCTCGCCGCGGTGGATCTCGGATCCAACAGCTTTCGCCTCGAAATCGGACGCTTCGAGCACGGGCTGATACGCAGGATCGAATACCTCAAGGAAACCGTCCGCCAGGGCAACGGCCTGGACGAAGACCGCAACCTCACGCCCGACGCCATGCAGCGCGGCTGGGACTGCCTCGCGCGTTTCGCCGAGCGCCTCAAGGGTTTTCCGGCCGAGAGGGTGCGCGCCGTCGCCACCCAGACACTGCGCGAAGCGCGCAACCGCGACGCCTTCCTGCAGCGCGGCAGCGCCCTGCTCGGCCACCCGATCGACGTCGTCTCCGGCCCCGAAGAGGCCCGCCTGATCTACCAGGGCGTGGCCCACCTGCTGCCCCAGTCGGACGAGCGCCGGCTGGTGGTGGACATCGGCGGCCGCTCCACGGAGCTGATCCTGGGCCATGGCTTCTCGGCCGACACGGTGGCCTCGTTCCGCGTGGGCAGCGTAGCCTGGTCCAGCCGCTACTTCCCGGAGGGCGCCTTCACCCCGGAGTCTTTCCGCACCGCCGAGATCGCGGCCCAGGCCGTGCTGGACGAGGCGCTCAACACCTACCGGCCCCAGGCCTGGGACGTGGCCTATGGATCCTCCGGCACCGCCGGCGCGATCGGCGACATCCTGGCCGTGCTGGGCGGCCCGCCCGGCCTCATCACCCGGTCCGGGCTGGACTGGCTGCGGGAGCAACTGCTTCGCGCCCGCACGGTGGACAAGGTGCGGCTGGAGGGCCTGAAGGAAGACCGCCGGCCGGTGATCGGCGGCGGCCTCAGCGTGCTGCGCGCCGTGTTCGACCTGCTGGACATCCGCGAGATGCAGGTGGCCCAGGGCGCATTGCGCCAGGGCGTCCTGTACGACCTGCTCGACCGCGAACTGCATGCCGACGACCTGCGCTCCTCCACGGTGCTCGGACTGATGGAGCGGTTCCGCGTAGATGTCCGGCATGCCGAGCGCGTAGCCCGCACGGCCGCCCTGCTCCACCAGCAGGCCTGTCCCGGCGTCGCCGAGCAAAGCCACAGGGAACTCGTCTGGGCCGCGCGACTGCACGAGATCGGCTGCATCGTCTCCCATGGCGATCACCACCACCATGGCGCCTACCTCCTGGACCACACCGACGCGGCGGGTTTTTCCGTGTCGGAGCTGCGCCACCTCGGCCGGCTCGTGCAGGGCCACCGGGGCAAGGTGCGCAAGCTCGAGGCCGACATCGACGATCCGCGGCTGGCCCACCAGCTCGCCTGCCTGCGCATGGCGGTCGCCCTGTGCCATGCCCGCCGCGACCCGGACCTGGAAGGTGTGGCCCTGGTGCGCGACGGGCACCGCTTCGTCGCCTCGGCCCGCCCGGGCTGGGCCGCGGCGTATCCGCAATCGGCCCACCTGCTGCGCGAGGAAGGCACCGCATGGCAGAGAACCGCCTGGGAGTTCGTGGCCGAATTGACCTGACGGCACGGCGGTGCAAAAGCCGCAAAAACATGCGGACTCATCCATAACGGTATAAACTGTTTATACCGTTTTACCTTCGATGATCCGCCATGCCCGATACCACCTCTTCCGCCCCTGCCCCCGTCTCCGCCGAAGCTGCGGCCACCCCGCTGGCGGCCGCTTCGGTCGTCACTGCGGCCTCCAAGGCCGGCAAGGGTGAAAAAGCCGGCAAGGCTCCCGGCGCAGCAGGCAAGCGCAGCGTCAAGCCCGCAGCGGCCGCCGCCGCCAAGCAGGCACCGGCCGCACGCGAAGCCAAGCCGAAGAAGCCCAAGCTGGTGCGCGACAGCTTCACGATCCCCAAGGAAGAGTACGCCGCCATCGAAGGCCTGAAGCAGCGCCTGGCACTGCAGGGCGCGCCCGCCAAGAAGAGCGAGCTGCTGCGTGCCGGCCTCGTGCTGCTGGCCAGCCTGCCCGATGCCGCGCTGGCCAAGGCGATGCAGGCCATCCCGTCCATCAAGACGGGTCGCCCGAAGTCCGAGCCGGCCGGGACCGCCATCGGCGCCAAGCCTGCCAAGGCCCCCAAGGCGCGCGCCGACGGCAAGGCCTGAGCCCCTTCCCGGGCAGCTGCTGGCGCATGCGGGACGCCGCTGCCCGGGCTACAGGAAATCCGGCGCCTGCACCGCCATGAGAATGGTTTCCGCCACCTCGGCGCGCGCCCGGCGGCGCAGCCACCACACCGCCCCCTTGCGGATGGCGCAATCCGGGGAGCGCAGGCCGAGAAGTTCGGCTGCGGCCTGCCCCAGCATGGGCTGGTGCCCCACGACCAGCACCGCGCCACGCGCGTGCGGCCACTGCACCAGTTCCAGGAGGTCCGCCGCGGTGCCTCCGGGCAGCAGCTCCGCGCGCAGCTTGTATTTGCGCCCCAGCGCCTTGGCGGTGGCCTCGGTGCGGACAGCAGGGCTCGCCAGCACGCGCAGCCCGTCCGGCAGTTGTCGGTCCAGCCATGCCGCCATGCGCGCGGCCTGCTTCTCTCCCCGGGGCGTCAACGGGCGCTGCAGGTCTTCATCGCCTTCGCGGGGCTCTTCCGCCTCGGCATGCCGCCACAGGATCAGGTCCATCATGTCCTGGCCGCCAAGGGCGCGGCGCCGGACGGGCCGTAGCGCAGCATCAGCGCCTGCTGCGCGCCATGGCCGGACACGGGATGCGGCGCCCGGGCATAGGATCCGTCGGGTTGCAGCGTCCAGGCATCCTTGTCGTCGTGCAGGTAGGCGACCAGGCATTCGTCGATGATCCGCTGGCGCAGTTCGGGATCGTCCACCGGCCAGGCGAGTTCCACGCGCCGCAGCATGTTGCGGTTCATCCAGTCGGCGCTGGACAGCAGCAACTGCTCCTTGTCGCCCGCGCGGAAATAGAACACCCGGGTGTGCTCCAGGAAACGCCCGATGATGGACCGCACGCGGATGTTGTCGGTCACGCCCTCGCGCTGCGCGGGCAGCATGCAGGCGCCGCGCACGATCAGGTCGATGCGCGCGCCCTTCTGCCCGGCGGCGACGAGCGCGTTCATGAGTGCCTCGTCGGTCAACGCATTCATCTTCGCCACGATGCGCGCGTCTTCCCCGCGCGCGGCGGCATCGCCCACGGCCACGATCATCTCCTGCAGTTGCCGGTGCAGGTGGAAAGGCGCCATCACCAGGCGCCTGAGCCGGGGCAGCTTGTTCTGGCTGGCCAGGTGGTTGAACACGGCATCCATGTCGGCCGTCGTGTCCGCATCGGCCGTGAAATAGCTCAGGTCGGTGTAGAGCCGTGCCGTGCGGGGGTTGTAGTTGCCCGTGGAGAGATGCCCGTAGCGGCGCAGCTGCTTGCCCTCGCGGCGGGTCACCAGCAGCATCTTGCCGTGCGTCTTGAGTCCCACCACCCCATAGACCACCTGGGCGCCGATGGACTCCAGCGCCTCCGCCCAGTTGATGTTCGCCTCTTCGTCGAAGCGGGCCTTCAGTTCCACGACGGCCATCACTTCCTTGCCGCGGCGCACGGCCTCGCGCAGCAGCTCCATCATCTCGGAATCCGCGCCCGTGCGGTAGATCGTCTGCTTGATGGCCAGCACCTGGGGATCGTTCACGGCCTCGCGCAGGAACTGGAGCACCGAGTCGAAGCTCTCGAACGGCTGGTGCACCAGGATGTCGCGGCGCCGGATCTGCTCCATGAGCGGCGCGCCCACCTGCACCTGCCGGGGCCAGGCCGCGCGCCAGGGCGGAAACAGCAGGGCCGGCTCGTTGACCAGGTCCACCAGCTGCGTGAGCCGCACCAGGTTCACGGGCCCATGGACGCGGAACAGCGCCGCATCGGGCAGCGCGAACTGCGACTGCAGGAAATCGGACAGAAAGCGCGAGCAGCTGGCCGACACCTCCAGGCGCACCGCCTGGCCGTAATGGCGGTGCTGCAGGCCCTGGCGCAGGGCCGTGCGCAGGTTGCGCACGTCGTCCTCGTCCACGGCCAGGTCGGAATGGCGCGTCACGCGGAACTGGGAGAACTCCGTCACGTCGCGCCCGGGGAACAGTTCGGTCAGATGTGCCCGCACAATGCTGGACAGACTGACGCACTGCGCCCCCTGCGGCGCCACCTTGACGGGCAGCCGCACCAGCCGCGGCAGCACACGCGGCACCTTGACGATGGCGATCTCGTTCTCGCGCCCGAAAGCGTCGTTGCCCTTGAGCCGCACGATGAAGTTCAGTGACTTGTTCGCCACCTGCGGGAAGGGATGCGCGGGGTCCAGCCCCACGGGCACCAGCAGCGGGCGCACTTCGCGCTCGAAGTAGTCGCGCACCCAGCGGCGCTGCTCGGGCGAGCGCTCGCCATGGGAGACGATGTGGATGCCCTGCTCGGCGAAGGCCGGCATCAGCGACTCGTTGTAGAGCGCGTACTGCCGGGCCACCAGATCGTGCGCCTTGGCGGACAACGCCTCGAAGGACGCCACCGTGTAAGGGCCCTTCGTCTCGCCGCTCTGCGCCGCCGTGATGTGCGGAGCGGCGCGCACTTCGAAGAACTCGTCGAGGTTGGACGACACGATGCACAAGTACCGCAGCCGCTCGAGCAGCGGCACGTCGGTGCGCGCCGCCCAGTCGAACACCCGTTCGTTGAACGCCAGGATGCTGTGGTCGCGGTTGAGGAACGCGACGCCGGAGGCATCGGACCGGGGCTCGGAGGACGTCAGGGAATCCTGGACGCCTGCGGACGAAGCCGGTTCCTCGGAGGACGTTGGCGAAGAGTGCATGGAAGGCAAATTATCAGTATCGGAATCAGTTTTAGTATTGGGCTCGACCATGACATTTTCATGACATGTCATCGACATATGTCACGAACCGCCTCGCAACGATCATCGTGCCGCAAAGCGGTCATCCGAGGAAATGCTTGCGGTAGCGGGGAGGAAGATCCTCGATGCGCATCATCATCGGCAGGTCGGCGGTGTTGAAATCCGGATCCCACGCCGGTGCTCCGAGCACCCGCGTGCCCAGCCGCAGGTAACCCTTGATCAGCGCCGGCGGCTCCACCGGCAGCGAGCCGTCGAGCTGGTCCACCGGCAGCGGCAGGCGGGGCTGCACCTCGTATTCGGCCGGCGCCATGTAGCCTGCCTTGAGCTGGTTCCAGATGCTGGCCGCGGCGTTGCCGCTGAGCACGCCGTTGTGCAGCATGGGGATGCTCGCGCAGCCGATCATCATGTCCAGCCGGTTGCGCACCATGAAGTCCGCCAGCGCACCCAGAGGGTCATGATGACCCCGCCGTGGCGGTAGTCGGGGTGCACGCAGCTGCGGCCCAGCTCCACCATGCGCCCGCGCAGGTGGTCCAGGCGCGACAGGTCGAACTCGGTGTCGCTGTACAGCCCGCCCGCACGCTGCGCCTGGGCGGGCGTCAGCACCCGGTAGGTGCCGATCACGGCCCGCGTTTCCACGTCCCGCACGAGCAGGTGCTCGCAGTACGCGTCGAAGGCGTCCACGTCATGGCCAGGGACGGAGGTGCTCAGGCGCGCGCCCATTTCACCCGCGAACACGAGGTACCTCAGCCGCTGGGCTTCCCGGACTTCGGCCGCGTCGCGGGCTCAGGAGGCCTCGATGGGTGCCACCGCGCTTTTGCCTGGCCGCGGCGCTGGAACCTCCCCAGGACCCGGTCGATGAAGCGACCTCCGGAAAGACATGTCAGGAGACAGCGGCAGGGTGGGAACAGGAAGGTCGCTCACGAATTACTCCCGGTGGACCGTTGAACCATCGCAGCCCTGCCCTGCAGGGCCGCGCTGGACAATGTCGCAGCGGTGCATGACATGCCCATGTCTCGGCCATGGCGCGCTCATGACACCCGCCCGCGCCGCCGGCCCGGCCGTATCGCGTTCCGGGTGACCGGGCACGCGGCAGGGCCCCGCTCTTCTGGATTGCCCTGCCCGCCCGGCACCGACTCGCTGCTACACTTTGTTGCTCCCTACCGGCCACCCCAAGCCGGCGTCCGCCCTGTCATGCCCTTCACCAAAGTCCGGTCCCTGCCTGTTCTGGGAACATCCGACGGTCCTGCCGTGGAACGACTCCTGCGCGAGCAGCAGACGCTACTGGACAGTGCCGGCGTGGGTATCGTGTTCATCCGGCAGCGGCAGGTGGTCCGCTGCAATCCCCGATATGCGGAAATATTCGGCTACGCCTCCACCCGCGAAGCGATCGGGTTGAGCAGCCAGAGCCTCTACCCCGATTCCGCGGCCTTCCGCGCCCTCGGGCGGGCGGCCTACCCCACCCTTTCCCTCGGGCTGCCCTACCGCTGCGAGTGCCAGATGCGGCGCAAGAACGGCCGCCTCTTCTGGGCCAGCCTCACGGGCCGCCTCATCAATCCGCTGGACACCTCCGAAGGATCGATCTGGATCGTCGATGACATCGACGAGCAGCGCCACGCGCAAATCCGGCTGCACGCGGCGATCCGGGAGAAGCAGGCGCTGTTCGACCACGCGATGGTGGGCATCGCATTCGTGCGCAACAACCGGCTCACCCGCTGCAACCGGCATTTCGAGCAGATGCTGGGCTACGCGCCGGGCGAGCTGTCCGAAGGATCGGCCCGCCAGCGGCATTTCAGCGATGCCGACTGGGAGGCCATGGAGTGCCACGGCCACGGCGAACCGAACGGCACGGGCTTCACCGGCGAGATGGAACTGCTCGCCAAGGACGGCAGCACGGTCGCCTGCGAGGTGCGCAGCCAGCCACTGGACCCGCTCTTTCCCGAACAGGGATGCATCTGCATCGCCATGGACGTGAGCGAGCAGCGCAAGACGCAGGCGGAACTCGCCCGCATGCACGCCGAACTGGAGCAGCAGGTCCAGGAGCGCACGCGCCAGCTCAGCGAAACCGTCGAGAGCCTGCACCGCGAGATCAACGACCGCAAGCACGACCAGGAACGCATCTACTGGCTGGCGCACTACGACCCGCTCACCGGCCTGCCCAATCGCACGCTGCTGGCAGAACGCGCCCAGCACGCGATCCGGGTCGCGCAGGAAAACGGCACGCCCCTGGCGGTGGTCTTTCTCGATCTGGACCACTTCAAGCATGTGAACGATTCGCTGGGCCACCGGGTCGGCGACGCGCTGCTGGTGGAGATCGCCAAGCGCCTGAGGGCCGTGGTGCGCGACCGCGACACGGTTTCCCGGCTGGGCGGCGACGAATTCATCCTGCTGCTGCCAGGCGCCAATGCCCACGGCGCGGCGCGCGTGGCCACCAAGCTGCAGGAAGCCTCCCGCCAGCCCTACCAGATCGGCCACCACGAACTCACCATGGCGCCCTCGATGGGCATCGCCCTCTTCCCGGACGACGGCTGCGATTTCGACACGCTGACGCAGTCCGCGGACGTGGCCATGTACCGCGCCAAGCTCGACGGACGCAACACCTACCGCTTCTTCACGCCGGAGATGCAGGCGCAGTCCGTGCGCGCCCTGCTGCTGGAAAACGCGCTGCGGCGGGCCCTGGAGCGCGAGCAGCTCCACCTGCACTACCAGCCCCAGATCACGATCGCCAGCGGCGAGATCCGCAGCGTGGAGGCCCTGCTGCGCTGGGACCATCCGGAGCTGGGCCCCATCTCGCCGGCCGAATTCATCCCGATCGCCGAGGACAGCGGCCAGATCCTGCAGATCGGCGAATGGGTGCTCCGCACGGCCCTGGCACAGTTGCAGGCCTGGCATGCCATGGGGCTGGAGTGGCTGTCCATGGCCGTCAACCTGTCGGCCCTGCAGTTCCGGCAGCCATTGCTGCCGGAACTGGTCAGCCGCATCCTGGAAGAAACCCGCCTGCACCCCCAGCGACTGGAGCTGGAGCTGACCGAAGGTGTCGCCGTGGACGATCCGCGGTCGGCCATCGCGACCATGGACCAGCTCCATGCCCGCGGCGTGCGGATGTCGATGGACGACTTCGGGACCGGCTATTCGTCCCTGAGCCAGCTCAAGCGCTTCCAGATCTACAAGCTCAAGATCGACCAGTCCTTCGTGCGCGACCTGGGCGTGGACAGCAACGACCGGGCCATCGTGAGCGCCATCATCCGCATGGCCCAGGCCCTGGGCATGCGCACCACCGCCGAGGGCGTGGAAACGGCCGAACAGCTGGAGTACCTGCGGCAGCAGGGTTGCGACGAGGCACAGGGCTACTACTTCAGCCGCCCGCAGACCGCGCAGGCCATCACGCCGCTGCTGCAGCAGCGGACGATACGGCCCGAAGGTTGAGCCGCTTCCCCGCGCGGCAGACCACCGGCTCCGCGCCGGGTGGCCTCTTCAACCCGCCCGGGCCGCGTCGGCGAGCTGGTGGGCGAAATGGCTGGCGCGGTCCGCATCCGAGGTCTCGACCATCACGCGCAGCAGCGGTTCGGTCCCGCTGGCCCGCACCAGCACGCGCCCCTGCGTGCCCAGTTCGGCTTCCACCGATTTCAGCGCGTCCTGCAGCACGGTGTTGGCCTTCCAGTCCTGGCCGGGAAGCAGCCGGACGTTGACCAGCACCTGCGGGAAAAGGCGCACGTGCTCCAGCGTGCGCGCCAGGCTGCGGCCGCCGCGCACGCAGGCCTGCAGCACCTGCAGCGCGCTGATCAGGCCGTCGCCCGTGGTGTGCCGGTCCAGCGCCAGCAGGTGGCCGGAGCTCTCGCCGCCCAGCAGCCAGCGGCGGCGGGCCAGTTCCTCCAGCACATAGCGGTCGCCCACCTTGGCACGGACCAGTTCCACGCCGTCGGCCTTGAGCGCGAGCTCCACGGCCATGTTGGTCATCAGGGTGCCCACCACGCCAGGGACGTTTTCCCCCCGCGACAGGCGGTCCGCCGCCAGGAGGTAGAGCAATTCGTCGCCGTTGTAGAGCCGGCCGGCGGCATCCACCATCTGCAGGCGGTCCGCATCGCCGTCCAGCGCCACACCGTAGTCGGCACGGTTGGCGCGCACCGCGCGCACCAGCGCGTCGGGATGGGTGGCGCCCACCTGGTGGTTGATGTTGAGCCCGTCGGGCGAGCAGCCGATGGCCAGCACTTCGGCTCCCAGCTCGTGGAACACTTTGGGCGCGATGTGGTAGGCCGCGCCGTGCGCCGCATCCACCACGATCTTCGTGCCCTTGAGGGTGAGATCCTGGGAAAAAGTGCTCTTGCAGAACTCGATGTAGCGGCCGGCCGCATCCTCCAGGCGCCGGGCCTTGCCGAGGGAGGCCGAATCGGCCCAGGCCGGGGCCTCGTCGAGGGCGGCCTCGACCGCCAGTTCCCATTCATCGGGCAGCTTGGTGCCCTGCGCACTGAAGAACTTGATGCCGTTGTCGGGGTAGGCGTTGTGGCTGGCGCTGATCACCACGCCGAGGCTGGCGCGCTGCGCGCGCGTGAGGTAGGCGACGCCCGGCGTGGGCAGCGGCCCCAGCAGCACCACGTCCACGCCGGCCGAATTGAAGCCGGACTCCAGCGCGCTCTCGAGCATGTAGCCGGAAATGCGCGTGTCCTTGCCGATCAGCACCGTCGGCCTCTCCTCCGTGCGCCGCAGCACCCGTCCCACCGCATGCGCGAGCCTCAGGACGAAATCCGGCGTGATGGGGGCCTGCCCCACGGTTCCACGAATACCGTCCGTACCGAAATATTTGCGAGCCATTGTCATGTTCCTGCTGGTTTCTTCTTGCTTTGCCGGCTTGGCCCCGTGCTTTCCGGCGGGAGCGCGCCGCCAAGGCGGCTATGGCTGCGGCCGCGCCGGCCCGGAAGCACGGCTTGCGCCGGAACCCTCCGATGGTAGCCGGGCCGCGCACCAGATCCTGAGTGCCGCGAACGTCTCCGCGACATCGTGCACGCGCACGATGCGGGCACCCCGCTCTACCGACAGCAGCGCTGCGGCGACGCTGGGCACGAGCCGGTCCTGCACCGGCAGCCCGGTCACCGCACCCAGCGACGACTTGCGAGACCATCCGGCCAGCCAGGCATGGCCGTCCGTGGCCAGTTGCGCCTGCTGCGCCAGCAGCGCGAAATTCTGCTCCACCGTCTTGCCGAACCCGATGCCGGGGTCCAGCACGATGCGATCCCTGGCCACGCCCTGGCCGTGCAGGGCATCGGCCTGGCGACCGAGGAAGGCCTGCACCGCAGCCACCACGTCGCCCTCCATGGGCTGCACCTGCATGGTCTGCGGTTCGCCATGCATGTGCATCAGGCACACCCCGCATGTTCCATGGCGCGCCACTGTTTCCAGGGCACCCGGCTGCCGCAGGGCCCAGATATCGTTGACGATGTCCGCGCCCAGGTCCAGCACCGCCTGCATGACGGCGGGCTTGTAGGTATCCACCGAAATGGGCACGCGCCAGGCCACGGCCTCCTTCACCACCGGCACCACGCGGGCCAGTTCCTCCTCCAGGGGCACCGCCGGGCTGCCGGGGCGGGTGGATTCCCCCCCGATGTCCAGGATGTCCGCGCCGTCCTGCAGCAGGACTTCGGCACGGCGCAGGGCATCCCGCAGCGAAGCATGGCGCCCACCGTCGGAAAAGGAGTCCGGCGTCACATTCAGGATGCCCATGACCTGGGGGCGCGAGAGGTCGATGCGGAAGCGGGATGTCTGCCAGTGCATGGAGGGAGGTCGCCGACGTGGTGGAAGTTCGTGGAAACAAAAGGGAAGCTGCAAACGCAAAAACGGGGCCGAGGCCCCGTTTCAGTGCACTGCCCCGCGGGCAGGCTGCAGCGCCTTACGCCACGGTGGGCGAAGGATCGCTGGACACCGGCGCCGGCGTTCCGCCGCCGGAGGAGTTGTCGCCGCCGGACGACGGCGTGCGGGGCGTCCAGTCCTTGGGAGGACGGGGCGGCTTGCCCGCCATGATGTCGTCCAGCTGCTCGGTGTCGATGGTTTCCCATTCCAGCAGCGCGTTCGCCATGGCGTGCATCTTGTCCTGGTTGTCCTCGATGAGCTTGCGCGCCAGGGCGTACTGTTCGTCGATGATGCGGCGGACTTCACCGTCCACCTTCTCCATCGTCTGCTCGCTCATGTTGTTCGTCTTGGTGACGGAACGGCCGAGGAAGACTTCGCCCTCGTTCTCGGCATAGACCATGGGGCCCAGGGCCTCGGTCATGCCGTAGCGCGTCACCATGTCGCGGGCGATCGAGGTCGCGCGCTCGAAGTCGTTGCTCGCGCCGGTCGTCATCTGGTTCATGAAGACCTCTTCCGCGATACGGCCGCCGAACAGCATGCTGATCTGGTTGAGCATGTACTCGCGGTCGTAGCTGTAGCGGTCCTTCTCGGGCAGGCTCATCGTCACGCCCAGCGCGCGACCACGCGGGATGATGGTGACCTTGTGGACGGGGTCGCACTTGGGCAGCAGCTTGCCGATGAGCGCGTGGCCGGCCTCGTGGTAGGCCGTGTTGCGGCGCTCTTCCTCGGGCATGACCATGCTCTTGCGCTCGGGGCCCATGATGATCTTGTCCTTGGCCTTCTCGAAGTCCTGCATCTCCACCGTGCGTGCGTTGCGGCGGGCGGCCATCAGCGCGGCCTCGTTGCAGAGGTTGGCGAGGTCGGCTCCGGACATGCCGGGCGTGCCGCGGGCAATCACGGCGGCGTTCACGTCCTGGCCCACGGGCACCTTGCGCATGTGGACGTTCAGGATCTGCTCGCGGCCGCGGATGTCCGGCAGCGTGACGTACACCTGGCGGTCGAAGCGGCCGGGGCGCAGCAGCGCGGCGTCCAGGATGTCCGGGCGGTTGGTCGCGGCGACCACGATGACGCCCAGGTTGGTTTCGAAACCATCCATCTCGACCAGCATCTGGTTGAGGGTCTGCTCGCGCTCGTCGTTGCCGCCGCCCAGGCCGGCGCCACGCTGGCGGCCCACCGCGTCGATTTCATCGATGAAGATGATGCAGGGGGCGTTCTTCTTGGCGTTCTCGAACATGTCGCGCACGCGGGCCGCGCCCACGCCGACGAACATCTCGACGAAGTCGGAGCCGGAGATGCTGAAGAACGGCACCTTGGCCTCGCCGGCGATGGACTTGGCCAGCAGCGTCTTGCCGGTGCCGGGAGGGCCGACCAGCAGCAGGCCGCGCGGGATGCGGCCGCCGAGCTTCTGGAACTTCTGCGGATCCTTCAGGAAGTCGACGACCTCCTTGACCTCTTCCTTGGCCTCGTCGCAGCCGGCCACGTCGGCGAAGGTCACGGTGTTGTTGTTCTCGTCGAGCATGCGCGCCTTGCTCTTGCCGAAGCTGAAGGCACCGCCCTTGCCACCGCCCTGCATCTGCCGCATGAAGTACACCCACACGCCGATCAGCAGCAGCATGGGGCCCCAGCTGACCAGAAGGGTCATGAGCAGGGAGCCTTCCTCGCGGGGCTTGACGTCGAACTTGACGTTGTTGTTGATGAGATCGCCGACCAGGCCACGGTCGAGGTAGGTGGCCGTGGTGCGGACCTTGCGGTCGTCATTGGTGGTGGCCACGATCTCCGTGCCACCCTGCCCTTCCTGGATGGTGGCGTTCTTGATGCGGCCGCCACGCACTTCTTCCAGGAACTCCGAATACCCGATGTTGCCGGCGCTGGCGCCCGCACGGGTGTCGAATTGCTTGAACACCGTGAAAAGCACCATGGCGATCACGAGCCACACGGCAATTTTCGAAAACCATTGATTGTTCAAAGCGGGGCTCCAGAATCGAGGGGGAGAACAATGGCCGGATCAGACGCTCACCGGGAGCATGTTCCAGCGCATTTAGGGCGCATTTTAGGCCTTTCAAGGCGAGCGCCACCTTGCCTTTACCCCAACCGCGGCTATGGTCACCATAGCTCGGGCATCCGGCCGGCCCGCCCGCGGCATGGCCGCCTGCACGGGGGCGGGAAAAATTCCCGCAGGGTTATTTGCGCAAACCCATTCCGACGAGAAAGGTTTCCGACGATTTGTCGCGCGATGCCTTGGGCTTCATCGGTTTGACGGTGCGGAAGTGTTCCTTGAAAAGCTGCACCAGCTGGGCATATCCGCTGCCATGGAAGAGTTTCACCACCAGCGCGCCGTCCGGCTTGAGGTGCTGCTGCGCGAAATCCACCGCCAGCTCGATCAGGTGGGCGATGCGCACGGCATCGACCGATTCCACCCCCGACAGGTTGGGCGCCATGTCCGACACCACCACGTCCACCGGCCGCGCCTGCACGGCCTCCTGGAGCCGCGCGAGCACGTCCTCCTCGCGGAAGTCGCCCTGCAGGAAGGTGACGCCCTCGATCGGCTCCATGGGGAGGATGTCGAGCGCGATCAGGGTGCCATTGAGCTGGCCGGTGGCCGCGCCCGCGGGCGCCATGCGCCTGCGCAGGTACTGGCTCCAGGCACCGGGCGCGGAGCCGAGATCGACCACCACCTGCCCCGGGCGAATGAGCCCGAGGGTTTCGTCGATTTCCTTGAGCTTGTAGGCGGCACGTGCGCGGTAGCCCTCTTTCTGGGCGAGCTTGACGTAGGTGTCGTTGACGTGGTCGTGGAGCCACGCCTTGTTCACCTTCTTGCTTTTCGTGTTGGCTTTCATCCTGCCTCGATAATACGGCCCATGCCCCAAATCCAATTGACCCCCGCGGAGCGCCGGGAACACCGCGCCAACGCCCACCACCTGGACCCCGTGGTGATGATCGGCGGCGACGGCCTCACCGCAGCGGTCCAGAAAGAGGTCGATGCCGCGCTGTCGGCCCACGGCCTCATCAAGGTGCGCATTCTCGGCGACGACCGGGCCGCGCGCGAGCAGATCTACCAGCAACTGGCCGACGAACTGAATGCCGCGCCGATCCAGCACATCGGCAAGCTCATCGTGCTCTGGCGCCCTCCGGTGAAGAAGGACAAGGCGATCGACGAAGACCGCATGCCCGGCCCGCGCGACGTGAAGGTCCTCAAGTTCAGCAAGCGCGGCGGCCAGCGGCCGGAAGTGAAGCAGTTGCGCGTGCTCGGCAACCAGCGCCTGACGCCTGGCGGCCAGATCAAGCGCGCCAAGAAACCGAAGCAGACTTCCG
The DNA here is from genome assembly GCF_900100305.1 of Paracidovorax citrulli. Lineage (GTDB taxonomy): Bacteria > Pseudomonadota > Gammaproteobacteria > Burkholderiales > Burkholderiaceae_C > Paracidovorax > Paracidovorax citrulli. The sequence goes on from NZ_FNEY01000016.1 coordinate 50,090, forward strand.
TGAAGAAGCGGCAGGCGGATTGATGCAGGGGAACTGACGCGATGGGCACGGACATCGGCGCCGCCCGGGCGCAGGGGCCGGCGCATGCCCCCGGGCGCCACATCCTCTGCATGAAGTGGGGCACGAAGTACGGACCGGAATACGTGAACCGGCTCTACGCCATGGTGCGCCGGCATCTCACGGGCCCGTTCCGCTTCATCTGCCTGACGGACGATTCCCGGGGTATCCGGCAGGAGGTGGAGTGCTTTCCCATTCCCGCTCTCGAGCTGCCTGCGGGCATCCCGGAGCGCGGCTGGACCAAGCTGGCCACCTTCCACCCCGAGCTGTACGGGCTGCGCGGGACGGCACTGTTCCTCGACGTGGACGTGGTGGTGGTCGGCCCGCTGGACGATTTTTTCACCCAGCCGGGCGAATTCGTCATCATCCACGACTACAAGCGCCCCTGGCGGATCACCGGCAATTCGTCCGTCTATCGGTTCGAGATCGGCGCGCACCCGGGCGTGCTGGAATATTTTCGAGAGAACTTCGAGTCGATCCGCGCGCGATTCCGCAACGAACAGGCCTACCTGTCGGATTACCTGCACCGCCAGGGCAAGCTCAGCTACTGGCCCGCGGCCTGGTGCCCGAGCTTCAAGTACCACAGCATCCCGCCCTGGCCCGCCAACTACTGGCGGCCGCCGGCGATTCCAGCCGGTGCGCGCGTGGTGATCTTCCACGGAGAATGCAATCCGCCGGACGCCCTCGCAGGCCGGCGCAACCGCCGGTTCCGCCATATCGAGCCCACGCCCTGGGTGGCGGAGCACTGGCGGGAATGACGCCACGGCAGGGCGAGTCCTTCGGCCGCCCTGCCGCCATGCGAGAGCCGGGAAAAGACACCGGCTGCGGCGGCGCGCCCCCTCTACCGATACGCCCTATCGCGGCGCGCAGGCCCGCCAGAGCACCCGCAGCGCGCACAGCCACTGCAAGGCATACATCACCGTCCCCACGCTGTGCCACAGCTTGAGCTGGGTGCGCGCCACGATGCGCGGCGCCACGCCGTACTGCACGAGCAAGGCCAGCAGCAGGCCGCCGATGATCCAGGGCATCGCCTCCTTCGCCCAGGCCTCCTGCGGCGCGTCGCCCCTGCGCTGCGAGGCCAGGAGCAGGCCCATGCCGCAGGCGGCGGAAACGAAGGTCTGCGCCTCGAACAGCCGGGCCGCCATGTTCCCGGCCATGGCGGGCGTCGGCAGGTGCGCGAACAGCAGGGGCACGGCCAGGAAGCCGATCGCGGAAAGGCTGCCCCACCACAGGGCGGCCAGCAGGGTGGGCAGGCGGTGGCGCATGGCGTGCTCGGCGGCGCGGGCAGCGGTGCCGCTTACTGGTAGCGGACGGCCACGACCTCGTAGCGGCGCAGGCCGCCGGGCGCCTGCACTTCGGCCGTATCGCCCTCTTCCTTGCCGATGAGCGCGCGCGCGATCGGACTGGACACGTTGATCAGGCCCTGCTTGAGGTCCGCCTCGTCCTCGCCCACGATCTGGTAGGTCACCAGGTCGCCGGACTCCTCGTCCTCGAGGTCCACCGTGGCGCCGAACACCACCCTGCCGCCCGCGTCCAGCTGCGCGGGATCGATCACCTGCGCGGCGGACAGCTTGCCCTCCACCTCCTGGATGCGGCCCTCGATGAAGCCCTGGCGGTCCTTGGCGGCCTCGTACTCGGCGTTTTCGCTCAGGTCGCCCTGCGCGCGGGCTTCCGCGATGGCGTTGATGACGGCGGGCCGCTCGACGGTCTTGAGGCGGTGCAGCTCCTCCTTGAGCTTTTCGGCGCCGCGCTTGGTGATGGGAATGGTGGCCATTGAATCAGTCTCCACGTTCAACTCATGCCGCGCGCACGCGCGGCCTACCGGCGCAGCAGACCGCGGACGGGTTTGGCTGCGCCCCAAAAGCAAACCGCCGCGCGTTGCCGCGCGGCGGTCTTGAATAGGTCACCGGCAAATTATGCCGGTTTTTCATGCCCTCCCGCACCTGTACCTGCTGCCGCACGGTGCAGGCCCGTGCGGCACAGGCGTGCGGACTCCGTCACGCGGCGGTCAGTTGCGCATGCAGTTCCTGCACCGAATACACGTCCAGGTTCTGCAGGTGCTTCATGCCTTCCACGGCCGCTTCCGCGCCGAAGATGGTCGTGAACGTGGTCACGCGCGCCAGCAGCGAGCTGGTGCGGATCGCGCGCGAATCGGCGATCGCGTTGCGGCGCTCCTCCACCGTGTTGATGACCATCACGATCTCGTCGTTCTTGATCATGTCCACGATGTGGGGGCGGCCTTCCGTGACCTTGTTGACCACCTTCACCGGCACGCCGGCGTCGGAGATCGCCGCGGCCGTGCCCTTGGTCGCCACCAGGTCGAAGCCCATGGCGGCGAGCTCGCGGGCGATCGCCACGGCGCGCGGCTTGTCGCTGTTCTTCACCGTCAGGAACACCTTGCCCGAGGTGGGCAGCTTGGTGCCTGCGCCGAGCTGGCTCTTGACGAAGGCTTCGCCGAAGGTCTTGCCCACGCCCATCACCTCGCCGGTGGACTTCATCTCGGGGCCGAGGATGGTGTCCACGCCCGGGAACTTCACGAAGGGGAACACCGCCTCCTTCACGCTGAAGTACGGCGGCGTCACCTCTTCGGTGATGCCCTGGGACGCGAGCGACTGGCCGGCCATGCAGCGCGCGGCCACCTTCGCCAGCTGGATGCCCGTGGCCTTGGAGACGAACGGCACCGTGCGCGAGGCGCGGGGGTTCACTTCCAGCACGTAGATCACGTCCTGCCTGGCGCCGTTCTCTTCGCGCTCCTGGATGGCGAACTGCACGTTCATCAGGCCCACCACGTTCAGGCCCTCGGCCATGGCGGCGGTCTGGCGCTTGAGCTCGTCCACCGTCGCCTTGGAGAGGTAGTACGGCGGCAGCGAGCATGCGGAGTCGCCCGAATGCACGCCGGCCTGCTCGATGTGCTCCATCACGCCGCCGATGAACACCTTGCCTTCGGGGTCGCGCAGGCAGTCCACGTCGCACTCGATCGCGTCGTTCAGGAAGCGGTCCAGCAGCACCGGGGAATCGTTGCTCACCTTGACGGCCTCGCGCATGTAGCGCTCGAGGTCGCGCTGCTCGTGCACGATCTCCATCGCGCGGCCACCCAGCACGTAGCTGGGGCGCACCACGAGCGGGTAGCCCAGGGTGGCGGCCTTCTCCAGCGCCTCGGCCTCGGTGCGGGCCGTGGCGTTGGGCGGCTGGCGCAGGCCCAGGTCGCCCAGCAGCTTCTGGAACCGCTCGCGGTCTTCCGCGGCGTCGATCATGTCGGGGCTGGTGCCGATGATCGGCACGCCCTCGGCCTCCAGGCCCAGCGCGAGCTTCAGCGGCGTCTGGCCGCCGTACTGCACGATCACGCCGGTGGGCTTTTCCTTGTCCACGATCTCGAGCACGTCCTCGAGCGTGAGCGGCTCGAAGTACAGGCGGTCCGAGGTGTCGTAGTCGGTGGACACGGTCTCGGGGTTGCAGTTGACCATGATGGTCTCGTAGCCGTCCTCGCGCATGGCGAGCGCGGCGTGCACGCAGCAGTAGTCGAACTCGATGCCCTGGCCGATGCGGTTCGGCCCGCCGCCCAGCACCATGATCTTCTTCTTCGAGGAAGGCGCGGCCTCGCACTCTTCCTCGTAGGTCGAGTACATGTAGGCGGTGTTGGTGGGGAACTCGGCGGCGCAGGTGTCCACGCGCTTGTACACGGGGCGCACGTTCAGCGCGCGGCGCGCCTCGCGCACGGCCTTCTCGTTGGTCTTGAGCAGCTTGGCCAGGCGGCGGTCGGAAAAACCCTTCTTCTTGAGCACGCGCAGCGTGTCGGCGTCCAGCGCGGCCAGCGCGCCCTCGCCCTTCTCTTCGTAGAGCCGGTCGAGCTCGAGCTCGATCTTCACGATCTCCTCGATCTGCACCAGGAACCACTTGTCGATCTTGGTGAGGTCGTGCACCTCGTCCACCGACAGGCCCATGGCGAAGGCATCGCCCACGTACCAGATGCGCTCGGGGCCGGGCTCGCCCAGTTCCTTTTCGAGCAGCTCGCGGTCCTGGGTCTTCTCGTTCATGCCGTCCACGCCGACTTCCAGGCCGCGCAGGGCTTTCTGGAAGGACTCCTGGAAGGTGCGGCCCATGGCCATCACCTCGCCCACGGACTTCATCTGCGTGGTCAGGCGGCTGTCGGCCGCGGGGAACTTCTCGAACGCGAAACGCGGGATCTTGGTCACCACGTAGTCGATCGAGGGTTCGAACGAGGCCGGCGTCGCGCCGCCGGTGATGTCGTTGCGCAACTCGTCGAGCGTATAGCCCACGGCCAGCTTGGCGGCCACCTTGGCGATCGGGAAGCCCGTGGCCTTGGAGGCCAGCGCCGAGGAGCGCGACACGCGCGGGTTCATCTCGATGACGATCATGCGGCCGTCCTTCGGGTTCACCGAGAACTGCACGTTGGAGCCGCCCGTGTCCACGCCGATCTCGCGCAGCACCGCGAGCGAGGCGTTGCGCATGATCTGGTATTCCTTGTCGGTGAGCGTCTGCGCGGGCGCGACCGTGATCGAGTCGCCCGTGTGCACGCCCATCGGGTCCAGGTTCTCGATGGAGCAGACGATGATGCAGTTGTCCTTCTTGTCCCGGACCACTTCCATCTCGTACTCTTTCCAGCCGAGCAGCGATTCCTCGATCAGCAGCTCGTTGGTGGGCGAGGCTTCCAGGCCGCGCTTGCAGATGGTCTCGAACTCTTCCGGGTTGTACGCGATGCCGCCGCCGGTGCCGCCCAGCGTGAAGCTGGGACGGATCACGGTGGGGAAGCCCACGCTGCGCTGCACGGCCCAGGCCTCGTCCATCGAGTGGGCGATGCCGGAGCGGGCGGAGCCCAGGCCGATGCGGGTCATCGCGTCCTTGAACTTCAGGCGGTCCTCGGCCTTGTCGATGGCCTCGGGCGTGGCGCCGATCAGCTCCACCTTGTACTTGTGCAGCACGCCGTTGCGCCACAGGTCGAGCGCGCAGTTGAGCGCGGTCTGGCCGCCCATGGTGGGCAGGATGGCGTCCGGGCGCTCCTTGGCGATGATCTTCTCGACCGTCTGCCAGGTGATGGGCTCGATGTAGGTGACGTCGGCCGTGGCCGGGTCGGTCATGATCGTGGCGGGATTGCTGTTGATCAGGATGACCTTGTAGCCCTCCTCGCGCAGCGCCTTGCAGGCCTGCACGCCGGAGTAGTCGAACTCGCAGGCCTGGCCGATGATGATCGGGCCGGCGCCGATGATGAGGATCGATTTGAGGTCGCTGCGCTTAGGCATTCTTGTTCTCCGTCTTGTGCTTTTCCATCAGCGCCGTGAAGCGGTCGAACAGATAGGCGATGTCGTGCGGGCCGGGCGACGCCTCGGGGTGGCCCTGGAAGCAGAATGCGGGCTGGCTGGTGTGCTCCAGGCCCTGCAGCGTGCCGTCGAACAGGCTCACGTGGGTGGCGCGCAGGCTGGCGGGCAGCGAATCGGCCTCGACGGCGAAGCCGTGGTTCTGGCTGGTGATGCTCACGCGGCCGTTGTCCAGGTCCTTCACGGGATGGTTGGCGCCGTGGTGGCTGTTGTCCATCTTGAAGGTCTTCGCGCCGCTGGCCAGGGCCATGATCTGGTGGCCCAGGCAGATGCCGAAGGTGGGCACGCCGGCGTCGATGATCTGGCGCGTGGCTTCGATGGCGTAGTCGCAGGGCGCCGGGTCGCCGGGGCCGTTGGACAGGAACACGCCGTCCGGGCGCATCGCGAGCACGTCGGCGGCCGGTGTCTTCGCCGGCACCACGGTGAGCTTGCAGCCGCGCTCGGCCAGCATGCGCAGGATGTTCTTCTTCACGCCGTAGTCGTACGCCACCACGTGGAAGCGGGGAGCCTCCTGCCGGCCGTAGCCTTCGCCGAGCTTCCACTCGGTCTGCTCCCAGACGTAGGAAGACGGCGTGCTCACCACCTGGGCGAGGTCCAGCCCCTTCATGCTGGGCGCCGCCTTGGCGGCCGCCAGGGCTTCGTCGATGCGCGCCTGCGTCACCGCCTCGCCGGCCGCCAGGCCCAGGATCGCGCCGTTCTGCGCGCCCTTGTCACGCAGCAGACGGGTGAGCTTGCGGGTGTCGATGTCGGCGATGGCCACCGTGCTCCCACGCACGAGGTATTGCGACAGCGTTTCGGTGCTGCGGAAATTGCTGGCCAGCAGGGGCAGGTCCTTGATGATGAGACCTGCGGCATGGATCTTGTCGGCCTCGACATCCTCCGTATTGACACCGTAGTTGCCGATGTGCGGATACGTCAGCGTGACGATCTGCTGGCAATAGCTGGGGTCGGTGAGGATTTCCTGGTAGCCGGTGATGGCGGTGTTGAACACCACTTCACCGACCGTGGTGCCGGTGGCACCGATCGAGCGACCAATAAAGACCGTGCCGTCTGCGAGCGCCAGGATGGCGGGAGGGAAGGTTCCCTTGAGAGACAAAAGCACTGGGTTCTCCGGATGGTTACGGGTCGCCCGGAGCCCTCGGGATGGACCTGAGGACTGCGCTTTGTGGAAGGATTGCTTTGGTTGCGGCCGGGCGACGTTTTTGCGGGAAAGCCTCCAATTGTAGCCTCACCCGGGTGCCGCGCGGGCCCTCGGGCCATTCCCCGCGGCGTTCAGAGGATGTTGCGCGGGCGCCGGGACATGTCCGCGAACGCGGTGGTCAGCGCGCTGAACTCGTTGGCGCTCACGGTGCCGTCGGCATTGCCCGCGGCGCCGCGGTCGAGCAGCGTCAGGAGGGACTGCGCGAACTCCCCCGAACCCTGCGGGCCCGCCGCCTGCGCGAGGCCCTGGAGGAATTCGTCGCGCGTGATGGTGCCGTCCTTGTCGCCGTCGAAGCCCGCCGTGAGCTGTTCCTTCTGCGCGTCCGTGGCGCCGAAGCGTGTGAGCAGCGCCTGGAAGTCTTCCTTCGGCACGGCGCGGTTGGACGACAGCGCCTGCAGCGCGCCGCCCGCCGATCCGCCCGTGGCCAGCACACCGGCCTGCGTCTGTGCCGTGGACGCCATCACGCCCTGGCCGGCCAGACGGGCGAGGCCGCCCGCATCCTGGCTCAGCGTCACGACCGCCGAGGGGTCGGGCAGAGACGATGTGCCGGCGCCCTTCCCTGCCGAACCGGAGGACGCCCTGGACGAGGAGGCCGCGTTGTACAGCATGGACGCGACGGACGCGAGACCGGAAATGATGGGGGACATGGCCGCAGACTCCTCTGGAATGGCGCCAGCCGCCCCGGGCACCCTGCCCGGAGCGAAGCCGCATGCGCTCCCCGGAAGGTTAAGCAGCCTGCGGCGCGCCGATCCCTGGAAGAAGGCGGAAAGCGCCCGGCTTTTCGGGCCGCGCGGCACGAAGCCGCGCCCCGCATGGACCTGGTGCCGCCGTCCCCTGGAACGCCCCGCCCGGTCAGCGGCTGGAAGCCGGTCCGGGCACCGAGCCCGGGGCCATCCCCGCCTCGGCGTCCAGCACGGCCGCCCGGCGGGAACCGGGGCGCAGCAGGCTGTAGGCCGCCCCCAGCAGCACGAACCAGAGCGGGGTCGCGATGAGCGCCTTGCGCGTGTCCGATTCCAGCGCCAGCAGCCCCAGGATGAACACGAAGAACGCCAGGCAGACCGCGCACATCGCCGCGCCGCCGGGCATCTTGTAGATGGACGCGGCGTGCCGTTCCGGATGGTTGCGCCGGTAGGCGATATAGGACAGCAGGATCAGCGACCAGGTGAACATGAACAGGATGGCCGACACGGTGGTGACCAGGGTGAACGCTTCCACGAGGTCGGGAATCACCCACATCAGCAGGGCACCCGCCAGCAGGCAGGTGCACGAGAACAGCAGGCCGCGCGAGGGCACGCTCTGCTTCGACAGGTGGCGGAAGGCCCGGGGTGCGTCCTCCTTGAGCGCCAGTCCGTAGAGCATGCGGCTGGTGGAGAACACGCCACTGTTGGCGGACGAGGCCGCCGAGGTCAGCACGACGAAGTTGATGACGCCTGCAGCGGCCGGCAGCCCTGCGAGCACGAACAGCTCCACGAACGGGCTCCTGCCGGGCACGACCTCGCGCCATGGCGTGACCGCCATGATGGCGACCAGCGCCAGCACGTAGAAGACGATGATGCGCAAGGGAATGGAGTTGATGGCCCGCGGCAGGCTGCGCTCCGGGTCCTGCGCCTCCGCCGCGGTGGTGCCGACCAGCTCGATGCCCGAGAAGGCGAACACCGCGATCTGGAAGCCCGCGAAGAAGCCCATCAGCCCGTGGGGAAACATGCCGCCGTCGTTCCAGAGGTTGCTCAGGCTGGCCTCGTGCCCCGCCGGGGCGACGAAGTCCGTGCCCACCATGTAGAGGCCGGTGGCCACCAGCGCCACGATGGCGACGATCTTGACCATGGCGAACCAGAATTCGATCTCGCCGAAGAGCTTGACAGTGAGGAGGTTGAGCGAGAGCAGCAGCCCCACGCAGCCCAGGGCCGGCGCCCACTGCGGGATGTGCGGAAACCAGAACTGGGTGTATGCCGATATCGCGATCACGTCGGCGATGCCCGTGACGATCCAGCAGAACCAGTAGGTCCAGCCGGTGAAGAACCCGGCCCAGGGCCCGAGCAGGTCGGCGGAAAAATCGATGAAGGACTTGTAGCGCAGGTCGGAGAGCAGCAGCTCGCCCATGGCGCGCATCACGAAGAACAGCATGAAGCCGATCACCATGTACACGAACACGATGGACGGGCCCGCGAGGCTGATCGTCTTGCCCGAGCCCATGAAAAGGCCGGTGCCGATCGCGCCCCCGATGGCGATGAGCTGGATGTGCCGGTTGGTGAGGTTGCGCTGCAGATGGTCGTGCCCCGCGGGATCGGGTGTCGCGGGCGTGGCCTGAGGTGTCATTCAGGGAACTCCAAAGAAAGAGAGAGGGAAACCGGCCCGCGCGCATCGCCGCGGAAGGCGGAACGAAAGCCGGGCAACGGCCGAAAGAAGCCGCCCGGCAGTTCGGGCGGCGTACGGTTCCGCTGGTCGGAAACTGCGAATCTTAGACCCAAGTCAAGCCGGCCTGCGGCAGCCGGGTCCATGGAGCCTGGTGGCTCATGCGGTGGCGGGCAGCTCGGCCACGGGAGCGGGAGCGGCTTCCGGCACCGCGTGCGGCGCGGCGGATTTCCATTGCACCGCCGCGAAAAGCGACTCCATCCAGGCCTGGGTCTGCGGCGGGGCGGCGGTGGCGACGATGCCTGCCAGCGGCAGTGCATCGGTCCGGTAGGTGACCCTTCCCGGCAGCGGCGCACCTGCCGGGAGTTCGCTCCAGCCGACCACCGCCTCGCTGCGCCGGAACAGGGCAATGCCTTCCAGACCGGGGTGGGCGCTGCAGCCCAGATGGTGCCCGGGCACGGCGAACCAGCCGTGCCAGCACCGCAGCGGATCGGCGGAGCCGGCCTCCCGGGCCAGCGGGGGCACTTCGTTCTCACCCGCTTCGCCGAGCAGCCGGTGCAGCTCCACCGAAGGCAGGTGGATGCCGGTGGCCCGCTCGAACGTGGCGATGCCGTGGGGGACATCGACGGGATGGTCGATCTCCAGGAAAACCAGGTCGCTCCCCTGCTCGATCGCCTCCAGATGGAAACAGCCGTCGCGCATGCCGAGCCCTTCCAGGGCGCGCGCGACCCAATGGCGCATGCGGTCGTCCAGCGGAATGTGCAGGGAGCCGAGCGGCGCCCCGCGGGCATAGTCCAGGCAGGTGTTCAGATAGCGGCTGGCGGCCAGCGCGAAGACCGTGCCGCCGGCGACCACGCCATCGAAGTGCAGGACGGGCCCCTCCACGTATTCCTCCACTTCGAAGTCGCCGCAGGCGTCCACGGCCTGCAGGGCATCCAGGCGGGGAATCCCCGAACAGAAGCCCAGCACGGCGGCACGCGCGGCCGCGGCAGACGGGAACACCGCCACGTCTTCGCTGGCCGCACCGCTGTGCGGCTTGAGCACGGTCTTTCCCTGCCAGGGCAGGCGATCCCGGCACCCGAGGAAGGCCCGCAGGGAAACGAACCGCGGCACCCGCAGCCCTGCCGCGGCGACGGCCTGCTTCATCCAGAGCTTGTTGCGCAGGGCCGCGACCTTATCGGACCGGTCGCCTGGCAAGCCCAGCCATTCGCGCAGGCGGGCGGCCTCGAGGCGTTCGCCCTCGGACAGGGCGACGACCCGGTCGAACACGGCCGAAGGATGGGCCGCCATCCAGGCGCGGGCCTCTTCACAGGCCCCGGCCATGCAGGGGCGCGCGATCCTGCGGCAGCGCAGGCCTTCCGGCAAGGTGCCCAACGCTTCTGCGGGGCCGAAGTAGGTCACGTCGTGCCGGGAGTGATCGATTCCACGGTGGTACTCCACGTGGGGATAGGGGACGGAATGGAAGATGAGAATGTTCATGGAACCGCGATCTCGACAGCCATGGCGCGCGGACGGCGGTACGCCGGCCAGGGAAGAAAGACATCACGGACGCGCGGGCCGCACTCGGCTCACTCGGTGCCAGAAAGCACGATGCCAATGCGCTGCCGATGCGCTGCGCGCAACCCCGGCAGCATCCGCCCGGGATCGCGCCGCATCTGGCGGGAGCTGCCGTGAACCGCAGTCAGCTTGCGTACCTGCCCGTGCCCGCTCGACATGCATCGACGGCACGCACATGACCAACCCGGACTGCGCCCCGGCCCCCGAAGCGCTTCGCCCTGCCCTACCCTCGAAATCTCTTTGAATGCAATGGCTGCATGATTGCACGCCGGAATGAAAAGACCTTGACCTGACAGGTCATGCACGCCATTAATGTTTCTTTGAATTGAAACACCGCGTATCAGGAGGGCATGAGCCTGGAAGCCTCCTGCAGCCCGACATCCTTCAGGAAATCCCACACGGCCTGGGTGCGGGCCTGGTACTTCGCTTCGGCCGGCATGCTCATCCAGAACGTGCGGGTGAAACGTGCCTCATCGGGCAGCACGCGCTCCAGCAACGGGTCGCTGTCGGCCAGGAAAGCCGGCAGCACCCCCAGCCCTGCACCGGCGCGTACCGCCTCGTATTGCGCCGCGACGCTGGTGCTGCGAAACGCGAAACGCTCCGGCGGCACAAGCTGGTCGAGGAACTGCAGTTCCTTGGTGAACAGCAGGTCGTCCACATAGCTGACGAACGCGTGGTGGCGCAGGTCCTCGCGGCGGGCGATGGCCGGGCGCCGGGCCAGGTAGTCCCGCTGGCCATACAGGCGCAGCGTGTAGTCCGCCAGTTTGGAGACGATCACGGCGCCCCGGGTTGGACGCTCGAGCGAAATGACGATGTCCGCCTCGCGCCGGGACAGATGCAGCATGCGGGGCAAGGCCAGCAGGTCCACGCTGAGGTGCGGATACTGCAGCGTCAGGCGCGCGAGGTGCGGAGCGAGCACCTGCGTGCCGAAGCCCTCCGTGGCGCCCACGCGCACGAGGCCTGCCGGACCGATGCCGGCGGGCCGCACCCGCTCGACGCCGAGCACGGCCGTCTCCATCGCCTCGACGGCCGGAAGCAGGTGCCGGCCCGCTTCGGTGAGCCGGTGCCCGCCGGCTTCGCGGGCGAACAGGGATTCGCCCATCTGTTTCTCCAGGGCCTGGATGCGGCGCGCGACGGTGGTGTGTTCCACGCCGGTGCGGCGTGCCGCGGCGGCCAGCGTGCCGGTCCGGGCCAGTTCCAGGAAATAGCGAAGGTTCTCCCAATCCATAAGGCGGCGGTGTCGTGTTCGATGCAGGGATTGTGTTGTGCAATTTCGCAAAGCACCCGTGCGATTTTTCTCTATTGATCTTGCAATTTCGCACGGATAGCATCCATCGGCGCGCTGGTCCGGCGCCGGCGCACCCATTCCAACCCAGACAGGAGACAAGCGCATGAATGCCCCCCAATCCACGGCCATCCTGGCGCCCACGGTCAAGCTGCTCATCGGCGGCAAGTTCGTCGAGTCCAGGACCACCCGGTGGCGCAACGTGGTGAACCCCGCCACGCAGGAGGTGCTCGCGCGCGTGCCTTTCGCCACGCCGGAAGAGATCGACGCGGCCGTGGCCTCCGGCAAGGAAGCCTTCAAGACCTGGAAGAAAACCGCCATCGGCGCACGGGCGCGCATCTTCCTGAAGTACCAGCAGCTCATCCGCGAGAACATGGCCGAGCTGGCTGCGCTGCTGACGGCCGAGCAGGGCAAGACCCTGCCCGATGCCGAAGGCGACGTGTTCCGCGGCCTGGAGGTGGTGGAGCACGCCAGCGCCATCGGCAACCTGCAGCTGGGCGAGCTGGCCAACAACGTGGCCGGCGGCGTCGATACCTATACGCTGATGCAGCCGCTGGGGGTGTGCGCGGGCATCACGCCGTTCAACTTCCCGGCCATGATTCCGCTCTGGATGTTCCCCATGGCCATCGCCACCGGCAACACCTTCGTGCTCAAACCCAGCGAGCAGGACCCGATGGTGACCATGCGCCTGTGCGAACTGGCGCTGGAGGCCGGCATCCCGCCCGGCGTGCTGAACGTGGTGCACGGCGGCGAGGACGCGGTGAATGCCATCTGCGACCACCCGGACATCAAGGCCGTCAGCTTCGTGGGCTCCACCAAGGTGGGCACCCACGTGTACCAGCGCGCCAGCCTTTCGGGCAAGCGCGTGCAATGCATGATGGGCGCGAAGAACCACGCCATCGTCATGCCCGACGCCAACAAGGAGCAGACCCTCAACGCCCTGGCCGGCGCGGCTTTCGGCGCCGCGGGGCAGCGCTGCATGGCGCTGTCCGTGGTGGTGCTGGTGGGCGAGGCGCAGCAGTGGATTCCCGACTTGGTCGCCAAGGCCAGGACGCTCAAGGTGAATGCCGGCACCGAGAAGGGTACGGACGTGGGGCCGCTGGTCTCCTGCGCAGCCAAGGACCGCGTGGAGGGCCTGATCGAGCGCGGCATCGCCGATGGCGCGACGCTGGAGCTGGACGGCCGCAAGCCCCAGGTGGCGGGCTACGAGAAGGGCAACTTCGTCGGACCGACCGTCTTCAGCGGCGTGAAGCCCGGCATGTCCATCTACGACCAGGAGATCTTCGGCCCCGTGCTGTGCCTGGCGGCGGCAAAGGACATCGACGAGGCGATCGAGTTCATCAACGCCAACCCGAACGGCAACGGCACGGCCATCTTCACGCAATCGGGCGCGGCGGCGCGCAAGTTCCAGGAAGAGATCGACGTGGGCCAGGTGGGCATCAACGTGCCGATTCCCGTGCCGGTGCCGCTGTTCTCGTTCTCGGGCTCGCGCGCCTCCAAGCTCGGCGACCTGGGACCCTACGGCAAGCAGGTGGTGCTGTTCTACACGCAGACCAAGACGGTCACGGCGCGGTGGTTCGACGACAGCACGATCAGCCATGGCGTGAACACCACTATCAGTCTGAAGTGACATCCCCCTGAGGCGCTGCGCGCCTTCCCCCTTCTCTCGCGCTGGCGCGCGGGAAGGGGGACGACGCCAGTGGCCTGGCAAAGCCAGTTCCACGGCGTGTGCTGGCCTCGGGCCGCGCCGGTATCTGGCGCAGTGGTACAAGCGAAGGATGGAAATTCTCAAGATTCCACGACGATCGGCCCGGGTGGCCAGTGCCACGGGCGCTCTCGCCCTCTTGCTGTGCAGCGCCGGCGCGCACGCCCAGGCCGGCGCGGGCTGCGATCCCAAGGGCACGGTGGCTGAAACGAATGCCTGTGCGGTACAGGCCTGGCAGCAGGCGGATACGGCCATGGCGATCCTGTACGGCGACATGATGCGGGCGCTGTCGGCGCACGAACGGCCGCAGCTGCGGCAGGAGCAGGCCGCGTGGCAGCGCGAGCGCGTCACGCGGTGCAAGCATGCGACGCGGGCGACCGAAGCGCTGCCCGAGGGGCCCCGCCTCTACCACGAGTGCCTGACGGCCGAAACCGAAGCGCGGCGCCGGGGCCTGATGCGCTGGCTGACGCTGGAGCATCCATCCGCGAAACCCTAGCGGGCACCACGCATCCACACGCCCCACCAGCACGGCGACAAAGACAAGACAACGAGCAGGACGAGACAAGCACCATGGATTTCGAGCTGACCGAAGAACAACGCGCCTTCGCCGACACCGCCCGCGAGTTCGCCCGGGCCGAACTGGCACCCCATGCAGCGCAATGGGACGCGGAAGGCATCTTCCCGCGCGAGGCGATCGCGAAAGCCGGCGCCCTGGGCTTCTGCGGCCTCTACGCGCCCGAGAACGCCGGCGGCCTCGCCCTGCCCCGGCTGGACGCCACGCTGGTGTTCGAGGAAATGGCGGCCATCGATCCCTCGACCACCGCCTTCATCACCATCCACAACATGGCGACCTGGATGCTGGGTACCTGGGCCACCGATGCGGTGCGGAACCATTGGGGCTCACTGCTCACGAGTGGGCAGAAGCTCGCCAGCTACTGCCTGACCGAGCCGGGCGCGGGCTCGGATGCGGCCTCGCTCAAGACGCGCGCCGAGCTCGTCGGAAACGAATACGTCATCAACGGCGCCAAGGCCTTCATCAGCGGCGCCGGCAGCACCGATGTGCTGGTGCTCATGGCCCGCACGGGGTCGCCCGATTCCGGCGCGGGAGGCATCAGCGCCTTCGCCGTGCCGGCGGATGCGGCAGGCATCCAGTACGGCAAGAAGGAAGAGAAGATGGGCTGGAACAGCCAGCCCACGCGCACCATCAGTTTCGACAGCGTGCGCATCCCGGCCGACCATCTGCTGGGGGCCGAGGGCGAAGGCTTCAAGATCGCGATGAAGGGCCTGGACGGGGGCCGCATCAACATTGCCACCTGCTCGGTGGGCGCGGCCCAGGGGGCGCTGAACGCCGCACAGCAATACATGCAGGACCGCAAGCAGTTCGGCAAGGCCATCGCCAGTTTCCAGGCACTGCAATTCAAGCTGGCCGACATGGCGACGGAGCTGGTCGCCGCGCGGCAGATGGTGCGGCTGGCCGCCAGCAAACTCGATGCCGGTGCGCGCGATGCCTCCACCTACTGCGCCATGGCCAAGCGCTTCGCCACCGATGCGGGATTCGACGTGGTGAACGAGGCGCTGCAGTTGCATGGCGGCTACGGCTACATCCGCGAATACCCGCTGGAGCGCCTGCTGCGCGATGCGCGCGTGCACCAGATCCTGGAAGGCACGAACGAGATCATGCGCGTCATCATCGCCCGGCGCATGCTCGACGGCGGCGCGCCGGACGCGATCCGCTGAGCCCTGCCGTACCACCCGCTGAAGTGCCTCCAGATGCCTGCCCGCCCCATCTCCGACGAGACACTGCACCTCATCGATGCCGTGCGCCATGCACTGGCGCAGCGGTGCGGCCCCACCGGGCTGGAAGAACGCACGCTGTTCGGCTGCTGGGCCTTCTTCGTGGACGGCAAGCTCTGCGTCGGCGTGAAAGGCACGGAACTGCTGGTGCGCCTGCCTCCGGAGCGCCACGGCGAATTCCAGGAAATGCAGAACACGCGCGAGCTCTCTCCCGGCGGCGGCATGCAGGGCTACTTCTGGATCGAGCCGCACGGCTATGCACGCGCCGCGCAGTGGGCCTTCTGGCTCGATGAAGCCCTGGCCTACAACCCGCGCGCCAAGGCGAGTCCGAAACGCCGGAAGGCGGCCACGACTGCGGCCACGGCCCCGACGGCCCCGGTAACACCGCCGGCCCGTCGGAAGGCGGCACGACCGGCCCCGGGCGGAAAAGCCACGGGAGCCCCACGGCGCCACAGCATTTTCGAGGCCGATGACTGAGGGGGACGCATCCCGTCCGCCGGCCTGCACACCGATTCACCACCCCAAGGAGACAACACATGAAGATCGCATTCATCGGCCTGGGCAACATGGGCGGCCCCATGGCCCTGAACCTGCACAAGGCCGGCCACGACGTCGGCGCGTTCGACCTGTCCAGGCCCGCCTGCGACAGGCTGGCGGCCGACGGGGTGCGCATCGCCACCGACGCCAGCGCCTGCGTGGCGGGTGCCGAGGTGGTCATCAGCATGCTGCCGGCCAGCCCGCATGTGGAGGCGCTTTTCCTGGGAGGCGGCCAACAGCCCGGCCTGCTGCCCCAACTGGCCGCAGGCACGCTGGTGATCGACTGCTCGACCATCGCGGCGGCCACATCGCGCAAGGTGGCCGATGCCGCGCGGGAGCGTGGCATCGCCTTCATCGACGCGCCTGTCTCCGGCGGCACGGGGGGCGCCGTCGCCGGCACGCTGACCTTCATGGTGGGCGGCGATGCGGCCGATCTGGAACGCGCGCGCCCGGTGCTGGAGAAGATGGGCGCCAACATCTTCCACGCGGGCGGCGTGGGCGCGGGGCAGACCGCCAAGATCTGCAACAACATGCTGCTGGGCATCCTGATGGCCGGCACGAGCGAGGCCCTCGCCCTGGGCGTCGCCAACGGCCTGGATCCGGCAGTGCTCAGCGAGATCATGCGCCGCAGCTCGGGCGGCAACTGGGCCCTGGAAAAATACAACCCCTGGCCGGGCGTCATGCCCCAGGCCCCGGCGAGCAAGGACTACGCGGGAGGCTTCGGCACCGACCTGATGCTCAAGGACCTGGGGCTCGCGCAGGAGAACGCTGCTGCGGTGAAGGCGGCCACGCCCCTGGGCGGACTCGCGCGCAGCCTGTACGCGGCGCACAGCCTCGCAGGCCATGGCGAGCTGGATTTTTCCAGCATCGTGCGCCTCGTCCGCAAACCCGGTGCCTGAGCTCCCCACGGTACGTTGCCGGCAGCCGTTGCCGAAGGTCCACACTGGCGGCCTCCGGGCGGTTGTCCTACGCGACGGGCAGGCATCGCGCCGCATGCTCATCGGGTACCGCGACCCTGCATCGCAGGGTCTTTGTCCTTCACTCCGACTGCCGACCATGATCCTGCACCTGTTCCACCCGACCGCATCTTCCTTCCGCCTCCTGCGCCCGGCCTCCGCGCTGGCGGCTGCGGGCGCCGCGCTCGCCCTCGCCGGCTGCGGCGCCCAGGGCCCGGGCAAGGCGCAGGGCGCGCCCGCGCCCCATGCGGTGGAAGCCGCCGGCAGCGCCACGAAAATGCCGGTACCCGGCCCGGAGCGGGCCACGGCTTCCGCCCGCCTGATGACAGCGAGCGGCCAGCCGGCCGGCACGGCCGTGCTGACCGAGACTCCCAGCGGCGTGGAGATCGTCGCGCAGGTGCAGGGCCTGACGGCCGGCCTGCATGGCTTCCACATCCACGCCAATGGCCAATGCGACCCCGGTCCGGACGCCGCCACCGGCAAAACCGTCCCCTTCGGCGCGGCCGGCGGCCATTTCGACCCGGGCATGTCCCACCAGCACGGCCAGCCAGGAGCGCCCATCGACAAGGCCCATGCCGGCGAACTGCCCAACATCAGCGTCGGCGCGGACGGCCGCGGCACGGTGCGTTACCTGAACACCAACGTCACGCTCACGCCGGGCAAGGCCTCCATCATGGGCCGCGCCCTCGTGGTGCACGAGAAGGAAGACGACTACAAGAGCAATCCGGCCGGCAACTCCGGTGGCCGCGTCCTGTGCGGCGTGATCGAGCCGGCGCAGCCCAGCAGCGTGGTTGGCCAGGCCCCGTCGCCACGCAGCTGATCCGCATGCGCTGCGTGCCCCCTCCCCCAGACCGCGCGGCCTCCTCCCCTCCGCCATCCGCCCCCTCCGGCCCTGCCGCCGCCCGCGCTTCGGCGCCGGTCTGGGCGGTCGTGGCCGGCTGCGCCCTGTGGGCGGGCACGCCGCCGGAAGCGGTGGCCCAGGCCGCCGGCCCCGATCCCGAGCTGCCGGCCGTCGAAGTGTCCGGCGGCCAGGCGGCCGCCCAGCGCCGCTTCGATGCCGCCGCGAGCCATACGGCCATCTCCCTGGACCCCTTCACGGCCACCACACCGCTCGTGAACCTGTCCGAACTGCTGGCCGGCCAGCCCGGCGTGGCGGTGTCCGACCGCCAGAACTACGCGCAGGATCTCCAGATCGCGGTGCGAGGCTTCGGGTCGCGCTCCACGTTCGGCGTGCGGGGCGTGCGCATCCTCGTGGACGGCATCCCGGCCACGATGCCGGACGGCCAGGGCCAGGCCGCCACGGCACAGCTGCCGTCCGCGTCCCAGGTGGAAGTGCTTCGCGGGCCGCTCGCCCAGCAGTACGGCAATGCGGCGGGCGGCGTGCTGCAGGTCACCACGCGCGATCCGCGGGAAGGCGGCGGGGCTTCGGCCTCGGTGGCCGCGGGATCCTACGGCCAGCGCATGGCCGAGGCATCGTTCGACGCGGGCGACCGCATCCTGGGCGGGCTGGTGGACATCTCCCGCTTCGAGACCGACGGCTGGCGGGACCACGGCGCCGCCCGCCGCACGCACCTGAACGCCAAGGTCGTGGCACGTCCCTCTGGCGACACCCGCGTCACGGTGCTGATGAACCTGTTCGACCAGCCGCTGGCGCAGGACCCGCTGGGCCTGACGCGCGAGCAGTGGCGGGCCGATCCCCGCCAGGCCCCGGCGGTGGCGTACAGCTTCGACACCCGCAAGACCGTGCGGCAGAACCAGCTCGGCCTGGTGGTGGAGCACGCGCTGAGCGCCACGGACAGCGTGCGCGCAAGGCTCTACGGCGGCACCCGCAGCCTGTTCCAGACCCTGTCCTTCTCCGGCGCGGCCGCCAGCAGCGCCGGCGGCGTGGTGGACCTGGACCGCGACTACTACGGCCTCGGGGCCGCCTGGACGCACAGCGACCGCACGGCCGCCGGCCTGCCCTGGTCCTGGACGGTGGGGTTGGACGCCGACCGGCTCTCCGAACACCGCCAGGGCTTCGTCAACGATGCGGGCGTGCCCGGCGCGCTGCGGCGCGACGAGCAGGACCGCGCCGGCAACACCGACCTCTTCGCCCAGGTGGACGCCTGGATCGCCCCCACCGTGCGCGCGATCGCGGGGCTGCGCGCGACGCGGGTCCGGCTGGCCGTGGACGACCGCTTTCCGGCCGGCGCCGCCAATCCGGACGACAGCGGCGAGCGCACCTGGCGTCGCACCAGCCCGGCGGTGGGCCTGGTCTGGGCCGCGTCGGAACACCTGAACCTGTACGCCAATGCCGGCGGAGGCATCGAGACGCCGACACTGGCCGAGATGGCCTACAGCCGCACCAACAGCGGACCGAACTACGGGCTGGAGGCCGCGCGCAACCGCCAGTTCGAGGTCGGCGCCAAGTGGCAGGACGGCGTGCACCGCCTCGAGGCCGCCTGGTTCGATGCCCGCACGCGCGGGGAAATCGTTCCCGCGGCGACGGTCAATGGCCGCACGGTGTACCAGAATGCCGACCGCGTGCGCCGCCGCGGCATGGAGCTGGGCTGGAGCGCGCGCATGGGTGCCTTCGTCCCGCGGGCCGCCTACACCTACCTGGACGCCTTCTTCGCCAGTCCCTATACCAGTGCGGGGGGCGTGGCGGTGCCTTCGGGCAACCGCCTGCCGGGAACGGCGCGCCACACGGCCCGCCTGTCGCTGGATTACGCGCCCGACGCACGGTGGACGCTGGGCGGCGCGGTGGACTTCTCCTCCCGGGTGCAGGCCAACGATGCCAACACCGAGGCGGCCCCCGGCCATGCCGTCGCCGGACTGCAGGCGGGCTATGGATGGAAGACCGGAGGCACCGTGCGCTGGCAGGCCTGGGCGCGGCTGGACAACCTGTTCGACCGCCGCTATGCAGGCTCGCTGATCGTCAACGACGGCAACGGCCGCTTCTTCGAGCCCGCGGCCGGCCGGCGCATCATGGTGGGGCTGCGCGCGCAGCTGCCCTGACTTCAGTCCACCTTCACGTTCGCGGCCTTGATGACCTGGGCCCATTTCTCGACCTCGGCCTTCTGGAAGGCCGCGATCCGGGCGGTGGACAGGTCCGCCGGCTCCATGCCGAAACCCTTGAGCCTGGCCTGCATGTCGGGCTGGGCCAGGATCTTGCGGATCTCGTCATGCAGCCGGTTGACGATGGGCGCGGGCGTTCCCGCGGGCACGAAGATCGCCTGCCAGGACACCACCTCGAAGTCCTTCAGGCTGGCCAAGCCCGATTCGGCCACCGTGGGCACGTCGGGCATGGATGCCAGCCGCTTCGCCGAGGTGACGGCGATCACGCGCAGCTTGCCGCTCTGGATGTGCGGCGCCGCGACCACGGTGGTGTCGAACATCATGTCCACCTGGCCGCCGATGACGTCCTGGATTGCCGGCCCGCTGCCCTTGTAGGGCACGTGGGTGAACTTCACGCCCGACTTGTAGGCCAGCAGTTCCAGGGCCAGGTGCTGCGAGGTGCCCGTACCGGCCGAGGCCGAAGAGAGCCCGCCGGGCTTGGCCTTCGCCGCCGCGAGCACGTCCTGCAGCGTCTTGTAGGGGCTGCCGGCGGCCACCACGAGCACCACCGGGTTGGTGCCGATCAGCGTGACGGGCGCGAAGGATTTGACGGGGTCGTAGCCCAGCTTCGGATAGAGGCTCACGTTGATCGCATGCGAGCTGATGGTGCCCCCCAGCAGCGTGTAGCCGTCCGGGGCGGCCCGCGCCGCGATCTCGGAGCCCACGCTGCCACCCGCCCCGCCCTTGTTGTCCACCACCACCGTGGTGCCCAGGGCCGTTCCCAGCTGCTGGCTGACCAGCCGGCCCAGCGTGTCGGTCGTGCCGCCCGCCGCGAACGGCACCAGGTAGGTGATGGTCTTGCCCGTGGGCCATGGGGCCTGGGCCTGGGCCAGGGCCGGCACGGCGCCCAGGGCGGCACCTGCACCAAGGGCCAGGGCATGGAGGGTGAAGGTTCTGCGCTGCATGGTGGTTGTCTCCTTGTTGTGAAAAGATTCCGGGCCGCGACGCCTCAGGCCGCGCCGCGCGCCTCGACGTAAAGCGCGTAGATCGAATGGCTGGCGGCCATGAAGAGGCGGTTGCGCTTGGCGCCTCCGAACGCGAGGTTCGCGCAGCGCTCGGGCAGATGGATATGTCCGATCGGCTGGCCCTGCGGGTTGAACACCATCACCCCGTCCAGGTCGGCGGCGCTGGCTCCGGCGGAACCATCGCTGCCCCAGCCGCACCAGAGGTTGCCGTCTTCGTCGCACTTGATTCCGTCCAGCGCGCCGCCCCCCGCCGCCTTGATGTGCACGCGCCGGTTGGCAAGCCGCCGGCCGCCCGCCGCGACATCGAACGCCCACACCACGCGGTGCGGCTGCGCACGCGACTCGACGATGTAGAGCCGCTGCTCGTCCGCCGAAAAGCACAGGCCGTTGGGGCCGGCGAGGTCGTCCAGCACCAGCTCGGTCCTGCCGCTCTGCGGATCGATGCGATAGACCGAATGCGGCAGTTCCGGCGTCGCCTTGTCCCCTTCCCAGTGACCCGAGATACCGAAGGACGGGTCGGTGAACCAGACGGAGCCATCGCTCCTGCAGACGATGTCGTTCGGCGAGTTGAAGCGCTTTCCGCCGTAGCCGTCCGCCAGCACCGTGATGCTGCCGTCGTACTCGGTGCGCGTGATGC
Source organism: Paracidovorax citrulli (assembly GCF_900100305.1). Taxonomy (GTDB): domain Bacteria; phylum Pseudomonadota; class Gammaproteobacteria; order Burkholderiales; family Burkholderiaceae_C; genus Paracidovorax; species Paracidovorax citrulli. The sequence goes on from NZ_FNEY01000016.1 coordinate 71,565, forward strand.
GGCGCGTCAGGTGCTCGCAGGCCAGCAGCCGGCCCTGGCGGTCCCGCGCGAGGCCGTTGGAGAAGTTGGAGGGCTGGCGGAAGACACCCATCTGCCCCGTGGCCTCGTCCCAGCGCACGATGCGGTTGTTGGGAATGTCCGAGACCAGCAGATAGCGCCCGTCGCCGAACCAGACGGGCCCCTCGGCCCATCGCAGACCGGTCGCGACCTGCTCCACGGTGCTGTTGAAGAGGCGGTACCTGGAAAAGGAGGGATCCAGCACCTGCACGGCCGGATCGGGATACCGCTGGTTGGGCTTGAAATCGAAGGCCTGGGCGCCCGCGGCGCCAGGCCAGGCGGCAGCACCGCCGGCTGCCAGCATTCCGCCGAGAAAGGCCCTGCGGTGGCCGCCGGAGTGAAAGGTTGGGTGCCGTGGCGTCATGTTTCTCTCTCCCTGTTCGTGATGATGGAAAGCGCCACGTGCGCAGTCAGGTCACGGGCGCGGGATTGAACAGTACCAGCGCGTTGGCGAGCTTCCAGTGCTCGGCCCAGGTCTTCCTGCGGCCGCTGGCCACGTCCAGCATCAGGCGGAACATCTCCCAGCCCATCTCCTCGATGGTGGATTCGCCGTCGGCGATGCGCCCGGCGTTGACGTCCATCAGGTCGTGCCAGCGCCGCGCCAGGTCGCTGCGCGTGGCCACCTTGATGACTGGCACTTCGGCCAGGCCATAGGGCGTGCCCCGGCCGGTGGTGAAGACGTGCAGGTTCATGCCCGCGGCCACCTGCAGCGTGCCGCAGATGAAATCGCTGGCGGGCGTGGCCGCATAGAGCAGCCCCTTCTGCCGCGCCTTCTCGCCGGGTGCCACCACGCCGCTGATGGGCGCGCTGCCGCTCTTGACGATGGAGCCCATCGCCTTCTCGACGATGTTGGACAGGCCCCCCTTCTTGTTGCCCGGCGTGGTGTTGGCACTGCGGTCCACGCGGCCTTGGCTGAGGTAGGCGTCGTACCAGGCCATCTCGCGGATCATAGCCTCGGCCACCTCGGGCGATGCCGCGCGGGAGGTGAGCTGGTCGATGCCGTCGCGCACCTCGGTCACCTCGCTGAACATCACCGTGGCCCCGGCGCGCACCAGCAGGTCGGTGCAGAACCCCACGGCCGGGTTGGCGGTGACACCGCTGAAGGCGTCGCTGCCACCGCACTGCACGCCGACCACCAGCTCGCTGGCCGGCACGGTCTCGCGGCGGCGGCGATTGAGTCGCTCCAGATGAACTTCTGCCTGGCGCATCACCGAACCGACCATGGACATGAAGCCCACATGGGCCTCGTCCTGCAGGCAGACCACGTCGAGCGGAGCCTCCTGCAGCGTGCGTTCGTCCACCAGTGGTATGGCGCCGGGCGGCAGCAGGCGCTCGGGCTGCAGCTTCTCGCAGCCCAGGCTGACCACCATCACCTCGCCGCCGAAGTTCGGGTTGAGGCTGATGTTGCGCAGCGTGCGGATCGGGATCACCGCATCGGGCGCATCGATGGCCACGCCGCAGCCGTAGGTGTGGGCCAGGGCCACCACGTCATCGACGTGCGGGTACTTCGGCAGCAGTTCCGCCTTGATGCGCTGCACGGCGAATTCGGTCACACCGGCCACGCACTGCACGGTCTCGGTGATGGCCAGGATGTTGCGCGTACCCACCGAACCGTCGGCATTGCGGTAGCCCTCGAAGGTGTAGCCCTCCAGCGGCGGCAGGGCCGGCGGCCTAGCCGTGGCGATGGGCAGGCCTTCGAGCGAGCGCGCGTCGGGCATGTGCAGCAGCTTCTCGTGCACCCAGCTGCCGGCCGCGATCGGCCGGATGGCATAGCCGATGGGCACGTTGTAGCGGCGCACGGCACCGCCTTCGGCAATGTCCTGCAGCGCCACCTTGTGGGCCTGGGGCACGTGCTCGCGCAGCGTGATGCCCGAAGGCAGCGCCGTGCCGGCCGGCAGGCCGCCGTCGTTGGCCACGATGGCCACGTTGTCGGCCTCGTGCATGCGGATGGTCAGGGGCGTGGTCATGGAGTGTTCGTTCGGCGCATGGTTTCGGGGCGGGCCGGGCGGCGCCTCAGCGCACCGCCATGAACATGCTGGGCAGCCAGGTCGAGAACGACGGCACGAAGGTGACCAGCGCGAGCGCGAAGATCAGCGCGCCGTAGAACGGCCAGATGGTCCGCATCACCGTGCCCACCGACACCCCGCCGATCGCGCAGCCCACGAACTGCGTCGTTCCCACGGGCGGCGTGTTCAGGCCCAGCGCGCAGTTGATCAGCATCACGATGCCGAACTGCACCGAGCTCATGCCGTAGTGCTGCGCGATCGGCAGGAAGATGGGCGTGCACAGCAGGATGGTCGCCGCCATGTCCAGGAAGGTGCCCAGCACGAACAGGATGATGTTGATGAGCAGGAAGATCACCCAGGGCGTGCTGGTCACCTGCGACAGCATCTCGCCCGTCAGCTCCGCCACGCCGTAGAGGCTGATGAGGTAGCCGAAAGTGCTGGAGATGCCGATCAGCAGCAGGATCACGCCCGTGGTGCGCACGGCCTTGGAGGCAGCCTTGATGAAATGCTCCCGCGTCAAAGTGCGGTAGAGGAAGATGGTCAGCGCCAGCGCATAGAGCACCGCCACCGCCGCCGATTCGGTCGCCGTGAAGATGCCCGAGAGAATGCCCCCGAGGATCAGCACGACGATGAAGAGGCCCGGCAGCGCCGCCGCGAACGAGCGGGCAACGATGTCCCAGCCCGGGAACGTGCCCTTCGGGTAGCCGCGTTTCACGGCCACGAGGTACGCCGCCGCCAGATTGCTGATCGTGAGCACCAGGGCGGGAATCAGTGCCGCCAGGATCAGCGCCGCGATCGACACCTTGCCGCCCGCGGCGAGCGAGTAGATGATGAGGTTGTGGCTCGTCGGCATCAGCGCGCCCACCAGCGCCGCGTGCGTCGTCACGTTCACGGCGTAGTCGGCGTGGTAGTCCTCTTTCTTCATCATGGGAATCATCACCGCGCCCATCGCGGACACGTCGGCCACCGGCGAGCCCGAAACCCCGCCGAACAGCGTGCAGGCCACCACGTTGGACATGCCCAGGCCGCCGCGCACGTGGCCCACCAGGGCCCGCGCGAAATTGACGATGCGGTCGGCGATGCCGCCATACAGCATGAGCTCGCCCGCGAAGATGAAGAACGGGATCGCCAGGAACGAGAAGATCCCCATGCCGGAGGTCATCTGCTGGAAGCCCACTTCCAGCGGCAGGCCTTCATAGGCCAGCGTGGCCAGGGCCGACAGGCCGATGGAGAACGCCACCGGCACGCCCAGCAGCAGGAACAGCGTGAACGACACGCACAGGATCAGGAGTGGCACGGTCATGGATCAGCCCCAGGCGGGTTCGACTTCGCGGCCCTGGGCCAGCGCGATGATGTGCTCGACGGAGAACAGCACGATGAGCACGCCGGCGATGCTGGCCGGGACGTATTTCCAGCCTTCGGAGATGAAGAGCGTGGGCAGGCGGTATTCCCACACCGACTGGGCGAGCGATGCGCAGCTCCATGCCATGGCCGCGCCGAACACCAGGATGAGCACGTGGATCAGGTACTCCATCTTCAGGCGCAGCCAGTCGGGCGCCAGCACGAGGAAGGATTCGAGCCCGATGTGCCCGGCGTCCCGCACACCCACGGCCACGCCGAACATGGTCACGTAGAGCACCAGCAGCAGGGCCAGGCTTTCCGCCCAGGTGGGCGTGTTGTTGAGGACGTAGCGGCCGAACACCTGCCAGCTCACGGCGCAGATCACCGCGACGAGCCCGAGGATGCCCAGCCACATGCAGGCACGCGCGAGCGTGCGGCAGATTTGGGTGTACATGTTGATGGGAGATGAAAAAAATCCCCGGGCTTCCGTTGGGATGGCCCGGGGATGGGGAATCACTGCGTGTCCTGCACGCGCTTGACGAGGTCCTTCAGCTTCGCGTCGGTGATGAACTTTTCATAGACAGGCTTCATCGCGGCCTGGAACGGGGCCTTGTCGATCTCGATGATCTCCGCGCCGCCGGCCTTCACGGTGGCGAGCGACTTCACCTCGCGCTCGGCCCACTGCTTGCGCATGTACGGCACGGACTCCTTCGCGGCCTGGCGGATCCAGCCCTGCTCCTGCGGCGAGAGGCGGTCCCAGGCGCGCTTGGAAAAGAGCAGCATTTCGGGCGCCATGGAATGCTCGGTCCTGGTGTAGTACTTGGCCACCTCGAACGAGCGCGAGCTTTCGTACGTGGGATAGTTGTTCTCGGCGGCGTCGATCAGGCCGGTTTTCAGGCCCGTGTACACCTCGCCCATCGGCATCGGCGTGGCGTTGGCGCCCATGGCCTCCAGCATCGAAACCCACAGGTCCGACTGCTGCACGCGCACCTTCATGCCCTTCATGTCCTCGAACTTGCGCACCGGCTTCTTGGCCGTGAACATGGAACGCGCGCCGCTGTCGTAATAGGCCAGGCCCACGAAGCCCTGGCGTTCGCAGGCCTTCAGGATCTCCTCGCCCACCGGGCCGTCCAGCACCTTGTGCAGGTGCTCCACCGAGCGGAACAGGAAGGGCATGGTGGGCACCACGGTCTCGGGGCAGATGTTGTTCATCGCGCCGATGTTGATGCGCACCATCTGCAGCGCGCCGATCTTGGCCTGCTCGATGGCATCCTTCTCGTTGCCGAGGGCGCCGCTGCTGTACACCTTGATGGAGTGCTTGCCGCCCGACAGCGCCTTCAGGCGTTCGCCCATGAACTTCACCGCGGTCACGGTGGGGTAGTCGTCGGGGTGGATGTCGGCGGATCGGAATTCCGTCGCCTGCGCCGCGAAGGCCGTCAGGCAGGCCGCCACGGCGGCCAGGGTGGTCTTGATGAACTTCATGCTTTCTACCTCTTGGAGACGTCTGTCAGGTGAAAAAAGGAGACGATCTTTGGATGGCGGGCTGACTCGAAACTGAACCGTATCGCGGAGGCCACATCGCGCGGACCATCACTGCGCCGCGGGATCGAACTCGGGCTCCGGCAGGCCCTGCGTGCCAGGATGCAGCGCGAACACGCCGCCGGCCAGGGGCTGGTCCGCCAGGTCCGACTCCGCACCGGGCCGGATCGAAGTGACGAAGAGCGTGTCCAGCCGCGGGCCGCCGAACGCGCACATCGCCGGCTTCCTGACCGGCACCGCCAGCGAGCGGTCCAGCCGGCCGTCCGGGGTGAAGCGGTGCACCAGGCCGGCATCGTTGCCGCAGATCCAGTAGCCGCCGTCCACGTCGATCGCCGCGCCGTCCGGGCGCCCAGGCAGGGGCGCCATGTCCACGAACAGGCGGCGGCCGTGCGGGGTTCCCGTGGCGGTGTCGTAATCGAACGCCCAGATCTTCTGTACCTGCGGATGCGAGTCCGACAGGTACATCGTCCGCCCGTCCGGGCTGAAGGCGATGCCATTGGGCACGATCAGCGGCCCGAGTCCCAGGTCCGTGGCGCGGCCCGCAGCCAGCTCGCTGCCGCCGAAGCGGAAGACGGCCCCCACCGGGGAGGCGGCTGCCATGTCCATCAGCATGGTTCCCGCGACGAAACGCCCCTGCCGGTCGCATCGCCCATCGTTGAAACGCATTCCGGGCGACGCATGCGCCACCCCGGCCAGGCGCTCGGCCGCCAGCGCACCGCCGTCCCGCGGCGCATCCAGTGCGAAGAGCCCGGTCTCCAGGCCGGCGATCCAGCGGCCCGGCCGGCCGGCCCAGGCGGCCATGCAGGCCACCATCTCCGGTGCCGTCCATTGCGTCCGGGCGCCAGTGCGCGCCGACCAGCGGTGCAGCACGGCGCGGGGAATATCGGTCCAGTACAGCGATTCCTCCGCCGCGCGCCATACCGGGCTCTCGCCCGTGGCGCAGCGCGCGTCCAGCACCAGCTCGGCCCGGCTCGAGGGTATGGCCTGCATGCCGCTCATCCCTCGAACGGCCCCTGGGCCGTGAAGCCCCCGCCCTGGAAAACCGCTACGGGGTCGTCCGGCGCGGGGGCCGGCTGCGCCTCCACCTTCGCGCGGAACGGCTCGGAGCTGTCCTTGGGCACATACCCGAGGTGGGACGCCGCGTGGTTGTCCCACCACTGGTCGCGGTTGGCCGAAGCCCCGTACACCACCGTGTGGCCCACGTCCGGCGTGAACAGCGCCTTCTGCACCAGCTGCGTCAGGTCGTCGTAGCTCAACCAGGTGCTCATCATGCGCCGGTCACGGGGCTCGGGGAACGATGATCCGATGCGCAGGCTCACCGTCTCGATGCCATAGCGGTCGTAATAGAAACTGGCCATGTCCTCTCCGAACGACTTCGAGAGGCCGTAGTAGCCATCGGGCCGGCGGCGCGCCAGGGCATCGATGCGCTCGTCCTGGCGGTAGAAGCCGGTCACGTGGTTGGAACTGGCGAACACCACCCGCCTCACCCCGTGGCGGCGTGCCCCTTCGTAGATGTGGAAGACGCCCTTGATGTTGGCCTCGAGGATCTGTTCGAACGGCCGCTCCACCGATATCCCGCCCAGGTGCACGATGGCGTCGCAGCCGGCCACCAGCGCATCCACGGCCGGCTTGTCGGCCAGGTCGCAGGCCACCACCTCTTCGGCATCGCCGCGCGCCGGTTCCAATTGCGCGATGTCCGAAAGCCGCACGATCTCGGCGAAAGGCCGGACGCGCTCTCGCAGAACCTGTCCCAGGCCGCCAGCGGCACCGGTCAGCAACAGTCGGTGGAATCGGGAAGGCTGGCTCATGGCGTTTTGTGTGCGGGTATTTGTCATATGTTGTCGTACAACGCGACGGGATTATGATCACCGCCATGGCCGCCTCCACAAAGGGATTACCCTCACCCACCGCCCCCGCCGACCGACATGCGCCACCCGCACTGCCGGCGCGGCGTGCCCGGGGCCTGGCCCATGCGGTGATGGAGGATTTCTCGGGCAGGATCCGCGACCGGGCCCTCGTGCCGGGCGACAAGCTGCCCACGGAATCCGAGATCATGCGCGCGCACGATGTCAGCCGCACGGTGGTGCGCGAGGCGATCTCCCGGCTGCAGGCCGCCGGCCTCGTGGAGACCCGCCACGGGATCGGGACCTTCGTGCTGCCGCCGCGCGCGGGCGGAGGCTTCCGGCTCGATCCATCCGAGCTCAGCACGTCCGCCGACGTGCTCGCCGTGCTGGAGTTGCGCATCAGCCTCGAAACCGAATCCGCGGGCCTGGCCGCCATGCGGCGCAGCGATACGCACCTGCAGGCCATGGCGCAGGCCCTGGACGATTTCGAGCGCAACGTCCGCAGCGGCGGAGACACGGTGGCGCACGACTTCCGCTTCCACCTGCAGATCGCCGAGGCCACGGGCAATCCGTACTTCGCGGACATCATGAACCACCTCGGCACCACCCTGATACCCCGCACCCGCATCGCGGCCCTGCGGGTGCCGCGCAGCACCGAGTACCTGGACCGGGTGAACCGCGAGCACGAAGAGATCTACGCCGCCATCGCGCGGCAGGACCCCGATTCCGCGCGTGCGGCCATGCGCATCCATTTGACGAACAGCCGCGAACGCCTGCGACTGGCCCAGGAGGCGGCCAGGAACCAGGCCGGCTCCGAGACTCCGTCGCCACCTTCCGCCTAGCGAAACGGGCAGGGATGACCGCCATTGTTCTTCAGGCGGGCACAGTTGTATGATGACGTACAACATTAAGGAGACAGAGACATGCCCTTTTCCCGCCGCGCACTGCTGCATGCAGCCACCCTGGCCCTCGCCTGCTCATCCGCCGCCGCGCAGACGGCGCCCTCCTGGCCCGCCAAGCCGCTGCGCATCGTGGTCCCCTATCCGCCGGGGGGCAGCTCGGACATCATCGCCCGGGCCATCAGCCAGCCCCTTTCGGAGGCCCTGAAGCAGCCGGTGGTGGTGGAAAACAAACCGGGGGCCAACGGCAACCTGGGCGCGGACCTCGTGGCCAAGGCCGCGCCGGACGGCTACACACTGCTGCTGTGCGACGTGGGCGCCCTGGCGATCAGCCCCTCCGTCTATACCAGGCTGCCTTTCGATCCCTCGAAGGATCTGCGCGGCACGACGATGCTCGCCTACTCGCCCCACATGCTGGTGGTGCATCCCTCCGTGCCGGCCCGGAACCTGAAGGAACTGATCGCGCTGTCGCGCACGAGCGATCTGAACTTCGCCGTGACGGCCACGGGCAGCGCACCGCACCTGGCTGGCGTGGCCCTCGCGGCCGCCAGCGGAGCGCGCTGGCAGTATGTGCCCTACAAAGGCGGCGTGACGGCCATCCAGGACACCATGGCCGGCCAGACGCAGGTCCTCATGAACGGCATGCTCGCCACCCTGCCCCACGTACAGAGTGGCAAGCTGAAAGTGCTCGGGCTCTCCAAGGGCACCCGCATGCCCCTGCTGCCCGACGTTCCCACCATCGCCGAACAGGGTGTCCCGGGCTTCGAGTCGGGCACCTGGCAAGGGGTGCTGGTACCCCGCGGCACGCCGGAGGCGGTTGTCCAGCGGATCAATGCCGCGCTGATTTCCGTCATCCGCACCCCCGACATCCGCTCCCGCCTGACCGGCCAGGGCGCCGAGGTGGTCACGATGACGCCTGCGGAGCAGGACCGGTTCTTCGACAAGGAACGCGCCCGCTGGGCCGGCGTCGTGTCGGCAGCCCAGATCCGCCTGGACTGACGCCCGGCCCCGTCTGCAGGAGCAGTTCCTCACCTTCACCGCTTTTTTCCACTCGCTTCCGGGCCTCCGCCATGCAACCTCAAGAACTCAAGACCATCATGGGCTCCGGCCTGCTGTCCTTTCCGCTGACGGACTTCGACAGCGAAGGCCACTTCAACGCCCGCGGCTATGCCGAACGCCTCGAATGGCTCGCCCCGTACGGCGCCAGCGCCCTCTTCGCGGCCGGCGGCACGGGCGAATTCTTCTCGCTCACCGCCGACGAGTACCCGGCCATCATCGAGACCGCCGTGCAGACCTGCCGCGGCAAGGTGCCGATCATCGCGGGCGCCGGCGGCCCGACGCGCTTCGCCATCCAGTGCGCCCAGGCCGCCGAGAAGGCCGGCGCCCACGGCATCCTGCTGCTGCCGCACTACCTCACCGAGGCCGGCCAGGAGGGCCTGGCAGCACACGTCGAGGCCGTCTGCAAGAGCGTGAAGTTCGGCGTCATCGTCTACAACCGCGGCCAGAGCCGCTTCACGCCCGAGACGCTCGCGCGCCTGGCCGAGCGCAACGCCAACCTCGTGGGCTTCAAGGACGGCGTCGGCGACATCGAGCTGATGAACTCCATCTACATGAAGATGGGCGACCGCTTCGCCTACCTGGGCGGCCTGCCCACTGCCGAGGTGTATGCGGCCGCGTACAAGGCCCTGGGCACACCGGTGTATTCCTCGGCGGTTTTCAACTTCATCCCGAAAACGGCGATGGACTTCTATCACGCGGTGGCGAACGACGACCAGGCCACGCAGCACCGGCTGCTGCGCAGCTTCTTCATGCCCTACCTGGCATTGCGCAACCGCATGCCGGGCTATGCGGTGAGCATCGTGAAGGCCGGAGCGAAGATCGTCGGGCACGACGCGGGACCGGTCCGCGCGCCGCTCACCGACCTCAAGGCCGACGAGATGGCCGCCCTCAAGGCACTCATCGACCAGCTCGGTCCGCAGTAAGCGGAACCGCCAACGAGACGCTGCGCGGCGCGTGCCGCGAGGAAGCTTCCCGGGCGCCGCGGGATGCGGCGTCCGGGGGGTACCCGACGACGAACTGCCGGAAGCCTCCGGAACCCGCTCTAAACTGCGCGCATGCCCTGTACAGCGCGCCCCCCACAGCCCACGCATACCGCCTGCGGCCTCTGCCTGCTGCTGGCCTGCGCGCTTCCGGTGGCCGGCACGGCCCAGACCCGGGACGTCTCCGGCGAACTGGCCGTCAGCAGCGACCTGATCGAACGGGGAATTTTCGTGGGCCGCCCCCGGCCCATCGTCCAGGGCCTTCTCAGCTTCTACGACGCCCGCGGCTGGTCCGCCAGCGCCGCGCTCGGCATGCAGACCTATGGTTCCCGCTCCACGCGCGCCATCGTGCGGGGCGCCTACGACGGCGTGATCGACAACGACTGGCAGTACCAGGCATCGCTGCAGTACTACGCCTACCCGGGGGACCCGTTCTTCCGCCTGTTCGACCGCGCCGAAGCCACGGTGAGCACCAGCTTCCGGGACGTCTTCACCCTCGGCCTGTCCGCGTTCCGCTACGTCCACACCCGGGACGAAATCTCCCCCATGCGCTGGGCGCTCGACGCGGGCGCCCGCTGGCCGCTGGCGCCCCGGTGGTCCCTGGTCGGCTCGCTCGGCGTCTCGGCCGTGCGCCCCCGCGGCCAGTACGCCTACGGCAGCGTGGGAACCACGTGGGCGGCCGGCCCCTGGCGCGCCGAGCTGAACTACCTTGCGTCCGACCGCTGGGCGCAGCGCCATATCATGGGTGCCAGCGCGGGCCGCTGGACCGTCACCGTCATCCGCACCTTCTGAGGCGGACCGGCGTGCAACCTTTCCGCTGCACAGGCGCACCCACCGCAACCAGGACGGCACGTTTTCCCGGTGGCCCATGACCGCTCACTATCCAGACAATTCCCACGACCTTGCACTGCTGCACGCGATCGCGGCGGGCGACCGCGATGCGCTGGCCACCCTCTACCGCGGCTACCATCGTCGCCTGGGCCAGTTCCTCACCCGCCTCACGCGCCGCACGGACCTGATCGAGGAGATCATCAACGACTGCTTCTGGGTGGTCTGGCAGAAGGCCGGCACGTTCCGCGGGGATTCCCGCGTCTCCACCTGGATCATGGGCATCTCCTACCGCTGCGGACTCAAGGTCCTGCGGCAGAGCGGCGGCCTGGATGCGAGCGACGACGCGGACGACGGAGCGGCCGCGGAACGGAACCACCCCGGCATCAACCCCGGCGATGACCGCGAGCTGAGGGACTGGCTGGCCAAGGGCCTCGCCCGGCTGTCGGCGGACCAGCGCCTCGTCCTCGAACTCGCCTACACCCACGGACACTCGATCGAGGAGATCGCCGTCATCACGCAGGCCCCCGTGGGCACCGTCAAGGCCCGCATGTTCCATGCGCGCGTGAAACTGCGCAACCTGCTGCCCGGACTGGCGGTAGGCGGCACCGGCACCCAGGATATCCAACCATGACGACATTCCCCCCCGCATCCGCCCATGGCCAGGACCAGGACCGGTCCCACCTGCTCACGCAGGAACTGCTGCCGTGGATCGTGAACGGCACGGCCACCGACGAGCAGCGCGCCGCGGCCGCGGGGCACCTCGCCGCCTGCCCGGACTGCCAGGCGGAACTGGCGCTGCAGGAGCGCATCCAGGCAGGCCTGCAGCTCCAGCCGGCCGCGGCGCTTCCCGATTGCGACGCGGGCTTGCAGCGGCTCATGCAGCGCATCGACCTCGATGCCCTGTGCGACCAGCCCGCCCCGCAAGCCGTGCCCCAGCCACGGCGGCACGGATGGTCCACCTATGCGCTGGCAGCCGTGGCGCTGCTGCAGACCGCGGCCCTCGCGCTCGTGGGCTACCGCATGGCGGACCAGGAGTCCTCCCCGTACCGGATGTTCAGCAGCCCGCAACCCACCCCCGACGCGGCGACTGGCGCGCAGGGCATGATCCGGGCGGTTCCCGACGAGCGGCTCACGCTGGCCGCCTGGAATGCGGCGCTGGCGGGCTCCGGCCTGCAGGTGGTCGGAGGCCCCAACGCCATGGGAGCCTATACGCTGGCCCCCCTGCCCGGAACCTCCGGCACACAGGCGCTGGAGCGACTGCGGGCCACGGCGGGCATGCGGCTGGTCGAGCCCGCGGGGGATGCGCAGTGAAACGCGCCATGGAACGCCTGCGCAGGCCTGCTCTGCTTTCGGCCCTGGCCCTGCTCGCCGCCTGTGCGAACCCATCCCCGGGCGCGCCCCCGTCCGTGCCAGCCGCGCCGGCACCGGGAGCCACGGCGCCGGAGGCCGCGGACCTTTCCATGCGGGAAAACAGCAGCCGCTACGTCATCGTCGCGCTCGCCAACCCGCTGCAGCGGGTTCCCGTGCGGGCGGCCACCAGCCTGGCCGGCTACGGAGCGCCGCCGAGGTACACCACCGGCATGCACGCCGCCACCCTCGTGGAGCAGATCGCGCGGGAGCACCGGCTCGTCCAGGCCGCCGCCTGGCCCATCCCTTCGCTGAACGTGCACTGCATCGTGTTCGAGATCCTGGACAGCCGTCCGCGCGAGGAAGTGCTCGCGGCCCTCGCCAAGGATGACCGCATCGCCCTCGCCCAGCCGCTGCAGGACTTCTCGGTCCAGGAACAGCCGACGGCCAGAACGGCGGACGCCGCTGTGGCCTACAACGATCCCTACGCCCCGTTGCAGCGTGGATTCATCGGCACGTCCGCCGCGCAGGCCCACCGCGTCACCACCGGCCGCGGCACGCACGTGGCTGTCATCGATACCGGTGCGCAGACAGGGCATCCGGACCTCCAGGGGCGCATTCTCGAAACCCACAACCTCGTGGACGACGATGCCGGCGCCTTCCAGAAGGACCGGCACGGTACCGAAGTGCTGGGCATCATGGCCGCCACCGGCAACAACCTGCAGGGCATCGTCGGCATGGCCCCCGCCGCCCGGTTCAGCCTCTACAAGGCCTGCTGGTACCCCGCCCAGCCGCCGGGCAGCGGCGCGCGCTGCAACTCGTTCACGCTCGCAAAGGCGCTCGTCGCCGTGATGTCCTCCGACGCACGGATCGTCAACATGAGTCTCGGCGGCCCGAGCGACCCCCTTCTCGGGCAGTTGCTCTCCCAACTCGTCGGCCAGGGCCGGATCATCGTCGCCGCCGTACCTGCGGGCGGCCAGCGCGGCGGTTTCCCCGCAGGCGTGCCCGGCGTGCTCGCCGTGGATTCCGCCGGGGCACCGCGCACGCCTTCCCCCGGCGGCGTACTGCTCGCCCCCGGCACGGACATCCTCACCCTCCAGCCGCAGGGACGATACGACTTCGCCTCGGGATCCTCCATGGCCGCTGCCCACGTGAGCGGCATGGTGGCGCTGCTCCAGTCGGTGGAGCCCCGCCTCGACAGGGACACCGTCGAGAGACTGCTGCTGCGCAGCGAAAACCAGGACGGCGCCCAGCCCGCCATGGTGAACGCCGAGCGTGCGCTGGCCACGCTCTCTTCTTCCAGCCCGCGCTTCGCCGCCCGCTGAAAGCGCCAGGCAGGCGGGCAGCCCCGAGCCCCTCCCGCCGCCGGCCTCCACCATTTTCCGGGCAGGGCCCGGCACGTCTCCACGTCCGCATCGCACGGCCTGTGCGCGCCGTCGCGCCTGCGCGCGCAGGGGTTCCGCGGCTCCCGCCGCATTGAACCAGCCAATGGGCGCGATCAATGAAACCGATCGGCCGGGCAACGCGCAAAAAGCGCAAAAGCAGCACCCACGACGGTCCTTTTCTGATTGCTGAATCACCCATGTTTACCAAGAACGCACTGGTTTTCCTCCACCTGCTGGCCATGGCCGTCGCCATCGCGAAGATGCTGGAATACGACTTCCGATTCCTCGGCATGGTCCACCGACCCATCACCGTGGAGCGCCGCGACGAACTGCGGCGCACCAAGGCCACCATGACGGCGGCGCTGTGGCTGCTCTGGGCCACGGGCCTGCTGTTCGTCTATATCGGCTATGCCCAGGACCCCGCCTACGTGATGAACGAAAAGCTCTGGATGAAGATTCTGGCGGTGAGCGTGCTCACGCTGAACGGCATGCTCATGCACCGCTTCGCATTTCCCCTCATGATGCAGGGCGGGGTCTTCCTGGAATTCCCGCTCGGGAGAATGCTCGGCCTCACCCTGTTCGCCGCGGTCTCCTCCGTGTCCTGGCTCTATGCGTCCTTCCTGGGCATCGCGCGCTCGTGGAACCACGTCATGCCCTTCCAGCACGCCCTGGCGATCTACCTGGGCCTGCTCCTGCTGGCGGCATGCGGCTCCATGGCCCTGATGGCGACCCTGCGGCACCTGTACCAGCGCGCTCCGGAAGCATTCACCCTGCCCGTGCGGACATGGAAGAAGGACACGTCTTCCAGCACCACCTGACTCCGCCCAACCGGCGTTCGGCCGCGGCGTCTTCCGGGAAGTGCGCGCGTTGCCCGCATGCGTGCGCGCGGTCGCATACCCGGCATGGGACCCGGCTTCCGCCATAGCAGAGGCTTGTTCCGGCAAAAAGGCATGGCCCGTCATCCACCGCATGCCGGGCTGTTTCTCTTCCACGGCCCCCCGGACCCGGTTCCGTGCCATGCTTGCGTCCTTAGCAACCAGTGGACGCCCATGCAAAAACGTCGCTTCCTGACCCACCTCGGCCTTGCCGGCATGCTGCCCGCCGGCACGGCGCTGGCCCATGCGCCGGCCCAGGCGCAACCCGCGCTGCTCACCGTCGCCGGCGCCATCCGACACCCCAACCGCGGGGCGCTCCATCCCACGGAAGACCTGCTGGCCGCCAAGCAGGGCGTGCAATTCAGCCAGGCCCGCAGCTTCGATGCGATGGCACTGCAGCAGTTGCCGGCCGTCTCCATCACGCCCACGCTGGAATACGATGCCCGGCGCCATACCCTCGAAGGCCCGCTGCTCGCCACCGTGATCGCAGCCGCCGGCGTTCCGGCGGACAGCACCGCGACCCTGGTGCTGCGCGCCGTGGACGGCTACAACGCCTCCCTGAGCGTGGCCGACGCCGTACGCTTGCGCATGGTCGTCGCGCTGCGCATGGACGGCGCCCCGCTGCCGCTCGGCGGACTCGGGCCCCAGTGGGCCGTCTATGACGCGGACGCCTTGCCCCAGTTCAAGGACAAACCGCTGAAGGAGCGTTTCGCGCTCGCCCCGTGGGGGCTCTATCTGGTCGAAGTACGCTAGGGCGGCCCGAGGATTCTGCTGCGCGGCGGGCCCGGGAGCGGCGTTGGCGCTATGATCCAGCGCGATCACGCACCCTCAGCCCCAACAAAGACAGCATGAAGAGTTTGAAGACGCTGCTTGCAGAGCAGGCAGCTTTGGACGCGGCCATCGCCCGCGAGAAAAAGCAGGCAGCCGCCCAGGCCCTGAGCCAGATACAGGCCTTGATTGCAGAGTTCGGGTTCACCGCCCAGCAGGTATTTCCCTGGCAACCCACCAGGAAACACGTTCCCGCCAAATACCTGGATCCGAAAACCGGTGCGACCTGGACGGGCCGCGGCAAGCCTCCCGCGTGGATTGCCGGCAAGGACCGCGACCAGTTCCTGATCGAGAAGACGGTCACGCAGCCGGCCCAGCAGGGCCCCTTCCTGGCCGAAATGGCGGCTGCTGCGGCAGCGGCTCGACGCGACGGACGTTGAACCAGCCCCCTTCCGGAACCTGCTCCGCCGGTCACCCGTAGCTCGCGGCCCGGCGCGACTTTGCCGCGACCGTACCGGCTCCCTCAAGAGTCCATGGGACTCGCCGCCCCGCGCCGCCCGCTACGGGGCGCGGCCTGGGCCGAAGCTTTCTGCAGCAGCCGCTGAAACGACGGGCATGCCATGTGCGAAGGGGCCGGGCATACGGCCGCATGCCGCAGCCCTTCGCTCATCGCACGCAATTTCAGGATCGTGCGGTCGATGTCGTCCGCCTTGGCCAGCAGCATCCGGCGATCGATGGCCAGCTTGCCGTCGGGCGCAAACATGCGTGAAATCTCGTCCAGCGAGAAACCTGCGCTGCGCCCCAGCGCGATCAGCGCGAGCCGCTCCAGCACATCGGGGCCGAACACACGCCGGATGCCCTGCCGGCCGACGGACGCGATCAGCCCCTTCCCTTCGTAGTAACGCAGTGCCGACGCAGGCACCCCCGAGCGCCTGGCCACCTCGGCAATTTCCATGGCTCACCTCTTGACTTCAAGTGGACTTGAAGTCGTATCTTGCCGCGAATGGCAGGCCTGTGCACGAGGCGCAGCGCCGCCGCCCACCCTTTTTTCACCCATTCGCCATGGCCATGAACCCCATCGAACCGCAATTCCCCGCCGATGCAGTACGGCAGCCCTCCTCCCCATGGCGCGGTGCCACGGCCAGCCTGGCACTGTCCATGTTGCTGGCCTCGCTGGGAACCAGCATCGCCAACATCGCGTTGCCTGCGCTGGCCGGTGCCTTCGCACGGCCCTTCCCGCAGGTGCAGGCGGTCGTCGTCGCCTATCTCGCAGGGCTGACCGTTTCGGTGCTCATCGCAGGCCATCTGGGAGATCGCCACGGCCTCAAGCCCACGCTGCTCGCGGGCCTTGCCCTGTTCGCCACCGGAGCGCTGCTCTGCGGCATCGCGCCAAGCCTCGGACTGCTCACCGCGGCCAGGGTGCTGCAGGGCGTCGGCGCGGCCTTCCTGATGACGCTGTCCATGGCGCTCATGCGCGAAACCGCGGATCCGGAACGGCTGGGCCGGGCCATGGGCATGCTGGGTACGGTGTCGGCAATCGGAACGGCCCTCGGCCCCTCGCTGGGCGGCATGCTGGTATCGACGGCGGGGTGGCGCAGCATCTTCCTGGTGCAGGTGCCGCTGACGCTCCTGGCGGGAGCCCTGGCCTTCTTCTGGCTGCCCCATGGCGGGCCCGGGCGCGCAGGGCCTAAGCCATCCTGGATGCACGCCCTGGACCGGCGCATGGTCTCCCCGCTCCTGGTCAATGGATCGGTTGCGGCGGTCATGATGGCGACGCTCGTGGTCGGCCCGTTCTACCTGGGCACGGGCCTGGGCCTCAAGGAAACGCAGGTGGGCCTGGTGATGGCGGTGGGGCCCGTGATCTCGATCTTCGGCGGGATTCCTGCGGGCCGGAGGGTCGATGCCTGGGGAAGCCGGAAGGTGCTCGCGATAGGCCTGGGCCTGCTGGCCTGCGGAGCCTTCCTCCTGTCCCTGCTTCCCGGATGGATCGGCGTGGCCGGCTACCTGCTCGCCATCGCGGCCCTGACGCCCGGCTACCAGCTGTTCCAGGCCGCCAACAACACGGCGATGCTGGCCGATGTCCCGCAGAACCGGCGCGGCACGGTTTCGGGACTGCTGGGCCTTTCGCGGAACCTGGGCCTGATCGCGGGAGCCTCCTTGATGGGCTCCGTCTTCGCGTTCGGCGCAGGCACGGCCGACCTCCGCCACGCCACCCCGCAGGCCATGGCCGACGGACTGCGGCTGACGTTCGCGGTAGCGGGCATCGGGATGCTGGTGGCGATCGCCATCTCGTTCTCCTGGTCCGGTGGGCGCCGCAAGTGCAACGGACCCACTGGTCCATGAACGGCAGGAACGCCCCGCCGATCGCCAGGCATCCCATGGATGCCATGCACGAGACGGGATTCGCGAGGACACGCTACCCCGGCAGATGGCTGACCGCCTCGATGTTGTTGCCTTCCGGGTCGATCACGAAGGCTCCGTAATAGCGGGCATGGTCGTCGGGCTGCAGTCCCGGAGCCCCGTTGCCCTTGCCGCCCGCCGCGATCGCGGCCCTGTGGAAGGCGTCCACCCGTGCGCGGGTGACGGCCTTCCAGGGGAGGCGGCAGCCGGCGGTGGCCGCGGGGCCGCCATACGGCGAAGGCCCGTCGATGAACCACACGTCGGCTTTCCTGCCGTCCGGTTCGGACGCGTCGGGAGAGGAAGCGGGCGACGGAAGGAGCCGGTCCGAACGGGCACGCCCCGTCACGACGGGTGTGTGTCGTCCAGTTCGTAATGGAAGACCTTGGCCATCACCTGCCATCGGCCATCCAGCAGCACCAGCGTCAGCAGGTCGGTGAAGTGCCTGGGCAGGATGGCACATTGCACGCGGGCCATGGCCGTCACCGGCCCCGCGAACTCGATGGCGACGATGCGGTCCTCCCGGGGGTCGCCGCGGCTGGCGGGAGAAGGCCGCCGGGCGACCATCGGCAGGTATTCGTCCATGCGCATGCACACCAGATTGCCCCCTGTGGCGCAGGCATACAGGGCGTCGGGGTGGAAGACGGTGCGGAGCTTTTCCGCATCGCTGTGATAGAGGCCGTCGAAGTAGGCCTGCAGCAGCGCCGTGATGTCGTCGAAGGGTGTGGTCATGCTTGCCCGGACTCCAGGTGCGAAGACTGCGGCGACCGGGCGGCCTCTTCGATCCGCCGCGAGGTCACGGTCCTGCCCGCGACTCCCCAGTTGTCGGTTTCGATCTCGTCGATCAGCACGAAAGTGGTGGCCGGGTTCTTGTCGAGGACACGAACCAGCAAATCGGTGGCACCACGAATCAGCTCGGCCTTCTGTTCGGCCGTGGCGCCTTCCCGGGTGATATGGATGTGGACCAAAGGCATTTTCGATCTCCCGTTCGCCGGTTTCAGCCCGGCAGGCCTTCGGCCTGCATGGCGCTCCGGACCGCGGGCCGACCGGCCACGCGAGACATGAAGTCCGCCAGTGCGCGCAGGTCGGACAGATCGAGTTCCACGTGTCTGGCCCATTTGGTCACCACGAAAAGGTATGCATCCGCCGCGGTGAAGGCACTGCCCGTCAGGAACGGCCCCGGGGACAGCTGCTCGTCGATCCAGTCGTACTTCCCGCGGAGCAGGCGGCGGTGCAAATCCTTGGCGGCCGCATCGAAGTCGGGGTTGAACAGCGGACTGAACGATTTGTGCAGCTCGGCAGTGATGTAGTTCTGCCATGCCATGACACGGTAGCGGTCGAGGCTGCCGCTGGCCGGCATGAACGCGGTGTTCGCGGCGTAATCGGCGATGAACTGCACGATCACGGGTCCTTCCGTCAATCGGGTTCCATCATCCAGCTCCAGTGCGGGTACCTGCCCCTTTGGATTGATCTGGCGGTAGTCCTCACCGGAAGCCAGGGTGTGCGTGCTCAGATCGACCCTGGCGAGGGTGAATGGCAGACCGGCCTCGCGCAAGGCGATGTGTGGCGCCAGAGAACACGTGCCGGGAGCGTAGTAAAGCTTCATGAAATGGATCCTTGTGATGAGAAGGCGTTTTCATCGTATTGATGACGCCGACGTCCAGAAAGGTGGGATCATTCAATTCACTATTGACACGGAATGCCGCAGTGCGGGGGACCTCATGCAGCGACACTTTGAAGACCTGAAGCTGGGCGGCATCGAGCTGTTCTGCACGACGGCGGAGCAGCAGAGCTTCACGGCAGCGGCGAGGGCCATGGGATTGACGCCTGCCGCCGTCAGCCGCTCCATCAGCCGCCTCGAGGCGAGACTGGGCGTCCAGTTGCTCGTGCGCACGACCAGGCAGGTGCGCCTGACCGAAGCCGGGCAGGCGTATTTCGAGCGTTGCCGCCAGGCCATCACGCAATTGATCGATGCGGAAAGGGAGGTCACGGGCCAACAGCAGGCACCGACAGGCCTGGTGCGCATCAGCTTGCCTACCCCCTATGGACACTATCGCGTGCTGCCCCTGCTACCGGCCTTCCGGACCAGGTATCCGGGCATCACGCTGGATGTCCAGCTCACCAATCGCAACATCGACTTCGCAGCGGAGGGGTTCGACCTCGCCGTGCGTGGCCGCACCCTGCCGGACTCGGGGCTGGTCGCCCGCAAGCTGGAGGACGCCGAGCTGGTCGTCGTGGCTACGCCGGCGTACCTGAGCCGGCACGGGCGCCCCACGACGCTGGAATCGCTGCAGGAGCACGATTGCATCCAGTTCCTGCTGCCCAGTACCGGCCAGCCCACGCCGTGGCTGTTTCGGCAGAAAGGCGTGGATGTCGAACACCTGACCAGGGGCGGCATCTGCTGCGCGGAGGACATCCTCGGAACCGTGACCCTGGCCCGGAACGGCGCGGGCCTGTTGCAGACCTACCGGTTCATCGTCGAGGAGGACCTGGCTCGGCGCACACTGGTGCCTGTGCTGTCCGAGTGGGACGGAGCTTCGCGGCCGTTCTCGCTGCTGTATCCGGCGCAACGGCACATGCCGTTGCGGGTACGGGTGACGATCGAATTCTTGCTGGCCAGTCTGGCAGCATGACTCCCGGGGGCTCTCCCCGACCTTTCTTCCGCTCGCCGGATCGCCATCGCTGCCGCAGTCAAGCCTGCGAGCCTTGCCAGTTCCCCCGGAGTTCCGCGCCCACCCGCCAAAGACCGCCGCGCGCCGGTCTGACAGCGCTTCCAATTCCCGCGAAAGGATGGTCACAACGCTCAATCCAAGCTCGGCGCCAGGGGGCGCCCGCCGGACCCGCCCGAAAACGGAAAAGCCCTTGATCCCCAGGGAGGATCAAGGGCTTGCGAAACGTCATGCGACGCCGCCGGCGGCAATCACATGTTGTCGATCATCACCTGGCCGAAGCCCGAGCAGCTCACCTGCGTCGCACCTTCCATCAGGCGGGCGAAGTCGTAGGTCACCTTCTTGCTCAGGATGGACTTTTCCATCGAGCTGATGATGATGTCGGCCGCTTCGGTCCAGCCCATGTGGCGCAGCATCATTTCGGCGGAAAGGATTTCGGAACCGGGGTTCACGTAGTCCTTGCCGGCGTACTTCGGTGCCGTGCCGTGCGTGGCTTCGAACATCGCGACGGAGTCGGACAGGTTGGCGCCCGGGGCGATGCCGATGCCGCCCACCTGGGCTGCCAGCGCGTCGGAGACGTAGTCGCCGTTCAGGTTCAGCGTGGCGATCACGCTGTACTCGGCGGGGCGCAGCAGGATCTGCTGCAGGAACGCGTCGGCGATGCTGTCCTTGACCGTGATTTCCTTGCCGGTGCGCGGGTTCTTGAACTTCATCCACGGGCCGCCGTCGATGAGTTCGGCGCCGAATTCCCTGGCAGCCAGGTCGTAGGCCCAGTCACGGAAGCCGCCTTCCGTGAACTTCATGATGTTGCCCTTGTGGACGATGGTCACGCTGGGCTTGTCGTTGTCGATGGCGTACTGGATGGCCTTGCGCACCAGGCGCTGCGTGCCTTCCTTGGACACGGGCTTCACGCCGATGCCGGAGGTCTCGGGGAAGCGGATCTTCTTGACGCCGAACTCCTCCTGCAGGATCTTGATGAGCTTCTTGGCCTTGTCGGACTCGGCTTCGAACTCGATGCCGGCATAGATGTCTTCCGAGTTCTCGCGGAAGATCACCATGTTGGTCTTCTCGGGTTCCTTCACGGGCGAGGGAACGCCCTTGAAGTACTGGATGGGGCGCAGGCAGACGTAGAGGTCGAGTTCCTGGCGCAGCGCCACGTTCAGCGAGCGGATGCCGCCGCCCACGGGCGTCGTCAGCGGGCCCTTGATGGAAACGACGTAGTCGCGCACGGCATGCAGGGTTTCTTCCGGCAGCCAGACGTCGGGACCGTACACCTTCGTGGACTTCTCGCCGGCGAAGACTTCCATCCAGTGGATCTTGCGCTTGCCGCCGTAGGCCTTGGCCACGGCCGCATCCACCACTTTCAGCATCACAGGGGTGATGTCGAAGCCGGTACCGTCACCCTCGATGTAGGGAATGATGGGCTGGTCCGGCACGTTCAGGGACATGTCGGCATTGACGGTGATCTTCTGGCCTTCGGCAGGGACCTTGATGTGCTGGTAGCTGGTCATGGAACGGTTATCTCCGGTGGAATGGCGTCCGGGGCGGCGCCCGGCCGGCCTGTGCGACAGGCACAAAACGCAATGATTTTAGCGATAAAAATTTGTAGGCCTTGTCTGTCAACGCCCCGGCCTGCGGTATCGTTGAGTCAGGGCTTCGCGGGCCTACGCGGGGCTCGCAAACCTTCCGAAACTCATCAAGGAAACGGCCAAATGAAAAAACTCCTCGCTGTCCTGATCGCTGGTCTGTTCACCGCCGGCGCCTTCGCCCAGGCTCCGGCCCAGGCCCCCTCCACGACGTCCGCTCCCATGGCAGCCGACGCCGCCACTCCCGCTCCTGCTTCCAAGATGCATGCCAAGAAGGCCGGCAAGGGTGCCAAGCACAAGGTCGCGCACAAGAAGAGCAAGAAGCACTCCAAGGCTGCCGCCTGAAGGTTGCCCACTCCCGCGCTGCGGGGATGCCTCTCCCTTGCGCAATCCCCGCCCCGAAGCCCGCTTTACGCGGGCTTTGCTTTTGGCTGATAGGCTTTGGAGCAGCCTCCTTCCCAATGGATGACCCACCTGCCATGAACCACGATCTCCCGTCCGGACCGATGCCCCGCCCCCTTCGCCGAATGGCGGTTTCCCTGGCTCTCGTCGCGGCCTGCCTCGGCACCGCCCAGGCCCGGGCACAGGAAGGGCCGCAGCTCGACCTGCAGCGGGTGGACCTGGCCGCAGGCATGCACCGCATCGACGCGCAACTGGCGGTGACGCCCCAGGAGCGCGAGACCGGCCTCATGCACCGCAAGGACATGCCCTCCAACGAAGGCATGCTGTTCGTGTTTTCGGTGCCGGCCGTGCAGTGCTTCTGGATGAAGAACACCCTGCTGCCGCTCACTGCAGCCTTCGTGGCGGACGACGGCACCATCGTCAACCTGGCCGACATGAAGCCGCAGACGCTGAATTCCCACTGCTCCGAAAAGCCCGTGCGCTTCGTTCTGGAGATGAACCAGGGCTGGTTCGCCAAGCGCGGCATCAAGCCTGGCTTCAAGCTGTCCGGCGCCCCGTTCGCCAGGCCATCGCCAGCACGTTGATGACGACGTCGGCCGCCATCCTCGACTTGAAACCTCACCAGGGAACAGGTCGGATCGGCAGCCCCTTCGACTGGCAAAGCGCCGGTGCGGCCAGGCCGTTCTATGCTCTCGAGGAAATCGAGCAACGAAGGGACAAGCCATGGACATCGAGAACATCAGCAGCGGGCCGGCATCCTGGCGCTCTGGCAGGAGTACGAGGACGCGACTTCGCCCGAAGCCAAGGCCGTCAAGGCGTTGGACAAGCTCGAAACCATCCTTCAGCACAACCAGGGGATCAACCCACCCGACTTCGACTACGGATTCAACCTGACCTACGGCCAGAAGCACACCGACGCCGATCCGCTGTTCGCGCTGATGCGCAGCGTCCTGGATGAAGGCACACGCCAGCGGCTCGCCCAGCAAGGACCGCGCTCGTAAATTTCGGCGAAAAAAAATGCCAGTCAGGCTGGCTGACTGGCATGTTTCAGGCGCGTGGGATTCAGGCCGCGAAATTGCTTTCCGCGAACTTCCAGTTCACCAGCTTGTCGAGGAAGGTTTCGACGAACTTGGGACGCAGGTTGCGGTAGTCGATGTAGTAGGCGTGCTCCCAGACGTCCACGGTCAGCAGCGCCTTGTCGGCGGTGGTCAGGGGCGTGCCGGCGGCACCGGTGTTGACGATGTCCACGCTGCCGTCCGCCTTCTTCACCAGCCAGGTCCAGCCGGAGCCGAAGTTGCCCACGGCGCTCTTCACGAAGGCTTCCTTGAAGGCGGCATAGCTGCCCCACTTCGCCTTGATGGCGTCGGCCAGCGCGCCCGAGGGTTCGCCGCCGCCATTGGGAGCCATGCAGTTCCAGAAGAAGGTGTGGTTCCAGATCTGGGCGGCGTTGTTGTAGATGCCGCCGCTGGACTTCTTGATGATCTCCTCGAGGGGCATGTTCTCGAATTCGGTGCCCTTCTGGAGGTTGTTGAGGTTCACCACGTAGGCATTGTGGTGCTTGCCATGGTGGTACTCCAGGGTTTCCTGGCTGTAGTGCGGAGCCAGGGCGTCGATAGCGTAAGGCAGCGGTGGCAGGGTATGTTCCATGTGCGGTCCTCGTGGGTGGTTGGTGATTCTTGCGTGTGCGACGCCGCGGTGTGACATGCGACGCGACAGGGCGGCATTGTAGGAAGTTAATCGCGTTCCGCGTTGTAGGCGACGGCCCAGAATGCCGGGCTCACAGCGGGCGCGGAGCAGACACCGTCAGATCGATCTCGCCGTCCGATACGGCGGCGCGCACGGCGTCTCCGGTGCGTACCTGGGCGGTGCGGGTCACGGGCAGGCCCCCGCTGTCCGTGAGCAGCGCATAGCCGCGCTGGAGCACCAGGCGCGGGTCGAGCAGTTCCAGCCGCAATGCCGCATGGTCCAGCCGCTGCGCCTGCCGGGCCACGCCCTGCGCCACAGCCCTTGGCAAACGGTCTGCCAGGGCATCCTGCCGCTGGGCGTACCGCTGGGTCGTCCAGGCCGCGCCGTGGCGCAGCTGCTGCGCGAGGCGCGCGAGGCGCAGTTCCTGCCGGGTGACCAGGCCGGACGGCCGCCCCAGCCGCTGGGCGGCCATGTCCAGCCGCTGGTGGCGCCCGTCGAGCTGGCGCTGCAGGCTGTCCGACAGGCGGCCGGCCAGCGCGTCCATGCCTGCGAGCCAGGTGGCCTGGGGTTGCGCGACCAGTTCGGCCGCGGCCGTGGGGGTCGGGGCCCGCAGGTCGGCGCAGAAATCGGCGATGGTGAAATCCGTTTCATGGCCCACCCCGGACACCACCGGCACGGGGCTCTGCACCAGCGTGCGGGCGACCTGCTCGTCGTTGAAGGCCCACAGGTCCTCGATGGAGCCGCCGCCGCGCACCAGCAGGATCACCTCCACCGGCGGATGGCCTGCGCCGCCGCCCGGCTCGGCCATGCGGTAGAGCGCGCGCAGGGCGGTGCAGATCGATGCCGGCGCGGCCGCCCCCTGCACCAGGGCCGGGGCCAGCACCACCGGCAGGTGCGGAACGCGCCGCCGCAGGGCGGTCACCACATCGTGCAGCGCGGCGGCGCCCGGCGAGGTGACCAGCCCGATCGAGCGGGGCATGACCGGCAGGCCGCGCTTGCGGGCGGAGTCGAACAGGCCTTCCGATTCCAGCCGGGCCTTGAGCCGCAGGAATTGCTCGAACAGCGCCCCCTGCCCTGCCCGCTGCAGGCTCTCGACGATGAGCTGCAGGTCGCCCCGGGCTTCGTAAACCGCCAGCCGTCCCCGCAGCTCGACCATTTCCCCGTCCCGCGGGGTGCCGTTGAGCAACATGGCTGCGCGGCGGAACATGGCGCAGCGGATCTGTCCCTGTCCGTCCTTGATGGAAAAGTAGCAATGCCCGCTGGAAGCCCGCGAGAAGCCCGTGATCTCCCCGCGCACCGCCACAGGATTGAACCGCGCCTCCAGCGCATCAGCAACGGCGCGGCACAGCGCCCCGACGTCCCAGATTCGCGGCGCCGTTGCTGGGTCCGGCCGTTCAAACATCGGCGCCACCAGGGTTTGCGGGGAGCGGCACCGCCCCAATAGTCCACAAGCTGCGCGGAGCCTGCGGCGTGGCGGACAGGTGGGCCGGATGTGCGCGCAAGCCACGAGATTCCGTGCAACCTGTTGATTTACAACGATTTTTTGCTGCGCAATTTTTCATCAATCTGTCAAAGTGTCGATTTGGCGCCATGTAGCAGGTGTTACACACCCGGTTGCCCACAAAGTTATCCACAGAAAATGTGGGTGGCTGTGAAAAACGGCGCCGTCGCGACCGGCGAGCCGGGCCCATGCCTGCGCAGCCGCCGGACCGCCATGGCACTGGGCCATAATCGCGGACTGCTTCCATCTGCGCGGAGAGAGAATTGCTGTCGATCATACAAGCCGCAGGCTGGCCGATCTGGCCCCTGATAGCCTGCTCCATCCTGGCGCTGGCACTGGTGGCGGAGCGCTTCGCCACCCTGAAAACCACCAAGGTCGTCCCCCCCAAACTGCTGGACGAGGCCATCTCCGTTTCCTCGCGCGGATTGCCCACGCCGGACGTCGTCAACCAACTGGCGCAGAACTCCGCCCTCGGCGAGGTGCTGGCCAGCGGACTGCGCACGCTCAACAGCCATCCCCAGAGCAGCGAGGCGGACGTCCGCGCCGCGATGGAGGGAACGGGCCGTGCCGTCGCCCAGCGGCTCGAGAAGTACCTCAACGCCCTGGCGACCATCGCCTCGGCCGCCCCGCTGCTGGGCCTGCTCGGCACGGTGATCGGCATGATCGAGATCTTCGGCTCGCAGGGATCGTCCGCCACGGGCCAGGGCAACCCGGCCCAGCTGGCGCACGGGATCTCCATCGCGCTCTACAACACGGCCTTCGGCCTGATCGTCGCCATCCCGACGCTGATCTTCTGGCGGTATTTCCGCAGCCGCGTGGACGCCTACCTGCTCACGCTGGAGCTCGCCTCCGAGCAGTTCGTCCGCCACCTCCTGCGCCTGCGCAAGTGAGCGGCGCGATGAATTTCCGCCCCCGTCCCAAGGAAGAGCCGGAGATCAACCTGATCCCGTTCATCGACGTGCTGCTCGTGATCCTCATCTTCCTGATGCTCTCGACCACGTACAGCAAGTTCACCGAACTGCAGCTCACGCTCCCGGTGGCGGACGCGGAACAGCAGCGCGACCATCCCAAGGAAGTGATCGTCGCGGTCGCCGCCGATGGGCGCTACGCCGTCAACAAGACGGCCGTGGAAGGCAAGGGCGTGGAAGCGATCGCGCAGGCCCTCGGGGCCGCCGCGCAGGCCGGGCGCGACAGCGTGGTGATCATCAGCGCCGATGCCAGCGCCCCGCACCAGGCCGTGATTTCCGTGATGGAAGCCGCGCGCCGCGCGGGCCTGTCGCAGATCACCTTCGCCACGCAATCGTCCGCCAGCGCGGGCCGCTGATCCGCATGGCGCAGCCACGCCGCCGCGGACGATCCGCGCCGGACGCGACGCCGGGGATCCAGCGGGTGTGGCGCCACCGCGGCGCGATGGCCTGGCTGCTGTCGCCCATCTCCCTCCTCTACGGCGCCCTGGCCGGTTTGCGGCGGCTGCTCTATGTCCGGGGAGTATTGCGGGTGGAGCGCCTGCCCGTTCCCGTGGTCGTCGTGGGCAACGTAGTGGCCGGCGGCGCCGGCAAGACCCCCGTGACCCTGGCCGTCGTGCAGGCGCTGCGGCGGCATGGATGGCACCCGGGCGTGGTGTCCCGCGGGTACGGGCGCGGCACCTCCGACTGCCGCGAGGTGCTGGCGGGCAGCAGCGCCGCCGAGTCCGGAGACGAGCCCCTGCTGATCGCGCGGTCCACCGGCGTGCCGGTGTTCGTCGCGCCACGGCGCGCGCAGGCGGCCCGCGCCCTGCTGGAGCGGCATCCGCGGACCGACGTGGTCGTCTGCGACGACGGTCTGCAGCACTGGGCGCTGGCCCGGGATGTGGAGCTGTGCGTATTCAGCGAGGAAGGCATCGGCAACGGATGGCTGCTGCCGGCCGGCCCGCTGCGCGAGCGCTGGCCGCGGCACGTGGATGCCGTGCTGCACGCCGGAGCCGCCCCTGAAGGCGCGGACCGCGCCCCCATGGGGGCGTTCGCCCTGCGGAGGTCGCTCGCGTCCCATGCGGTGGATGCCTCCGGAAGCACCACGGCACTTTCGTGCCTGCGCGGTCGGCCCGTGCATGCCGTGGCCGCGATTGCCCGGCCCGCCGCCTTTTTCGCCATGCTGCGTGCCGAAGGGCTCACGCTGGCGAAGGAAACCGCCCTGCCCGACCATGCGGACTTCTCGGACTGGGCCCCCGTCACGGATCCGGGCATGCCGCTGGTATGCACCGAAAAGGATGCCGCCAAACTCTGGCGGACCCATCCCCAGGCGCTGGCGGTGCCGCTCGTGGTGGACATCCCTGCCGCTTTCTTCGACCGGCTGCACGCGCGACTGCAGGCGCTGCCGCGCCGGCGCTCGCTATGATCGGTTTCCCTTTTTCTGAACACGCTTGTCACGCCATGGATCCCAAACTGCTCGAACTGCTGGTCTGCCCGGTCACCAAGGGTCCGCTGACCTACGACCGCGAGCGCGACGAACTGGTGTCGCGCAGTGCCCGCCTCGCCTACCCGGTGCGCGACGGCATCCCGGTGCTCCTGGAAACCGAGGCACGCCCATTGACCGACGCGGAGCTCGAAGCGTGAGCGGTGGGGCCGCGTCCGCCGGCTTCACCGTATTGATTCCTGCGCGGCTGGCCTCCACCCGCCTGCCCGACAAGCCGCTGGCGGACATCGGCGGCATCCCCATGGTCGTCCGGGTCGCGCAGCAGGCCGCCCGCAGCCGGGCCGCGCGCGTGGTCGTGGCCGCCGACCATCCCCGCATCCTGGAAGCCTGCGCCGCGCACGGCGTGCAGGCCGTCGCGACGCGCGCGGACCATCCCAGCGGCAGCGACCGGCTGGCCGAAGCCTGCGTGCAGCTCGGGCTGGCCGACGACGACGTGGTGGTGAACGTGCAGGGCGACGAGCCGCTGATCGCACCGGCCCTCATCGACGCGGTCGCGGCCCTGCTGCCGGCCCGCCCCGAAGCGGACATGGGCACGGCCGCGCATGCCATCCATGCGCGGGAGGACTTCGCCAATCCCAACGTGGTGAAAGTGGTGCTCGACGCCCGCGGCCTCGCGCACTACTTCAGCCGGGCACCGATCCCGCATGCGCGCGGCCATGCGGACACGGCGTGGTGGCAGGGCGGGCAGGCAGGCGTGCCCGCGGGCTGCGCGCCGCTGCGCCACATCGGCATCTACAGCTACCGGGCAGCGTTCGTGCGGGCGTTTGCCGCGCTGCCGCCGGCCCCCACGGAAGCGCTGGAAGCGCTGGAGCAACTGCGTGCGCTGTGGCACGGACACCGCATCGCCGTGCATGTGGCGGACGCCGCGCCGGGGCCGGGCGTGGACACGCCGGAAGACCTCGAACGGGTGCGCTCGCTGCTGGGCTGAAACCGCGCGCCGGACGCCGTCACGATGGTGTCGCGGCTGTCAGGCAGACGGAAGGACCCGCATGCTATCCTTGCCCGCGATTGAAGCGCCAACCCGGGCCTACGGCAAGCCCCGGGCTTCCGGCGCTGGCTGATTTCAACACTTAGAGGACCTCCATGAGACTGATTCTTTTGGGCGCGCCCGGCGCCGGGAAGGGCACGCAAGCCGCGTTCATCTGCCAGAAATACGGCATTCCGCAGATCTCCACCGGCGACATGCTGCGCGCCGCCGTGAAGGCCGGCACGCCGCTGGGACAGCAGGCCAAGGCCGTCATGGATGCCGGCAAGCTGGTGAGCGACGACCTCATCATCAATCTCGTGAAGGACCGCATCGCCCAGCCGGACTGCGCCAAGGGCTTCCTCTTCGACGGTTTTCCGCGCACCATTCCCCAGGCCGATGCCATGAAGGCCGCTGGCGTCAAGCTCGACTACGTGCTGGAGATCGACGTGCCGTTCGATGCCATCATCGAGCGCATGAGCGGCCGCCGCTCGCACCCGGCCAGCGGCCGCACCTACCACGTGAAGTTCAACCCGCCCAAGGTGGAAGGCAAGGACGACGTCACCGGCGAGGACCTGATCCAGCGCGAGGACGACAAGGAAGACACGGTGAAGAAGCGCCTGGAGGTGTACAGCGCGCAGACGCGCCCGCTCGTGGAGTACTACTCCACCTGGGCGAAGAACGATCCGGCCAACGCCCCCAAATACCGCGCCATCAGCGGTACCGGCACGGTGGAGGAAATCACCCGGCGTGCGCTGGCCGCCCTGGCGGACTGAGTGCCTGGCACAGGGCCGGCGCCTTTCCGGCCCTTGACCGACGCCGCCCTCCGGGCGGCGTTTTCGTTTCCGGACCGGGGGGGCCTAGGTGTGATGTCTCAATAGGTTGTTCATCCAGGCCCGACCTGGGAAGCTGTGGTTACCAGGCCCCAGCAACTCAGGACAGGACACCGGATGAACAGTCATAAGCATGCGCGATTGACCCGCGCAGGTCGAGCCCTTCTGGTCGACAGAGTGCTCCAGCAGAACTGGACGATGCGCCAAGCCAGCGAAGCCGCAGGCGTGAGCCTGCGCACCGGCTACAAGTGGATGGCCCGCTTTCGCAACGAAGGCCCCGATGGCTTGCTCGACCGCAGCTCCCGCCCGCACCGCAGCCCCCAGGCCTGCCCACCCGAGCAGGTCCAGCTGTTCGAACA
>NZ_FNEY01000028.1:0-13426 GCF_900100305.1 Paracidovorax citrulli
GTCTTGCCGAGCAAGGCCTTGGGATCGATGTCGCGGCCTTCCGAGAGCAGGTCGATGTCGAAGGAGAAAAGCTGGCTCAGCTCCTCGCTGCCCCGCAACTGCCGGAATTGCAGCTGCTCTCCCAGGGGCGTCCGGATGGTGACGCGGCGTGTCATTGTGTATCGTGCAACTCCCCGGTTGCGGCAGAGTCAAGTTGTACAAACCAACGATGATAGGAGCAGCATCGCAGGCCGCGATAGCCCCGGCAGGTAGGCAATTTGTTTCCAAAAATGTCCATCGATCCGTCGGTTCACTGCACTGAACAAGTATGCCGGGCCACCGGACCGGTGCCCGGCCTTGCGCTCCCACTACACTCGCTCCTTTCGCTTTCTCCCCGACGGTTCCTTCATGACGTACTGCGTCGCCATCAAGCTCAATGCCGGACTGGTCTTCCTGTCCGATTCCCGCACCAATGCCGGCCTCGACCAGATCAGTTCCTTCCGCAAGATGATGATCTACGAGCGGCCCGGCGACCGCTTCATGGTGCTGCTGTCGGCCGGCAACCTGAGCATTTCGCAATCGGTGCGGGAGATGCTGCAGACCGAGCAGCTCTTCGACCGCGACGACAACGAGCCCATCACCATCTGGAACGCCAAGAGCATGTTCGACGCCGCCCGCGTGCTCGGCTCTGCCGTGCGGCACGTGCACGAACGCGACGGCGCCGCGCTGAAGCGCTCGGGGGTGGATTTCAACGTGTCGCTGGTGTTCGGCGGGCAGATCCAGGGCGAGGGCATGCGGCTCTTCCAGGTGTATTCGGCCGGCAATTTCATCGAGGCCACGCCCGAGACGCCCTACTTCCAGGTGGGCGAGTCCAAGTACGGCAAGCCGGTGCTCGACCGCGTGCTCACGCCCGACACGCCGCTGGACGAGGCCGCCAAGTGCGCGCTGGTGTCCATGGACAGCACGCTCAAGTCCAATCTCTCGGTGGGACTGCCGCTGGACCTCGTGGTGTACGAGGCCGGGCGCCTTTCCACCGACAGGATCGTCTGCATCGACGAGCAGAACCCGTATTTCCGCATGCTGCGCAGCAGCTGGGGCGAACGCCTGCGCCAGGTGTTCGACAGCATCGAGGACCCGGCCTGGAACGGCGGGGCGACCGACGTGCCGATCCTGGCGGAGCCCGCGCGCAGCCAGCCGCTGAAGAAGATCGGCACGCCGAGCGACAAGCTCATCTGACCCTGCCCCGCCGCGCCGGCCGCCCCGCGATGACGACGCCCCTTCCGCTGGTCTTCTCCCACGCCAACAGCTTTCCGGCAGGCACGTACCGCGTGCTCTTCGCCCAGTTGCGCGAACGCGGCTTCGACGTGCATGCGGTGGACCGCTTCGGGCACGATCCGCGCTATCCGGTCACCAGCAACTGGCCCGCGCTGGTGCAGCAGCTCGCGGATTTCGCGCGCGAGCGGGCGGACCGCGCGGGCGGGCCGGTGTTCCTGGTGGGGCATTCGCTGGGCGGCTTCCTCAGCGTGATGGCGGCGGCGCGGCATCCGGAACTCGCGCGCGGCGTGGTGATGGTGGATTCGCCCCTCATCGGCGGCTGGCGTGCCGGGGCGCTGGGCATGGCCAAGCGCACGCAGGTGGTGGGCGCGGTCTCGCCGGGCAAGATCAGTCGCGCGCGCCGGCACCGCTGGGACAGCGCGGAAGAAGCGCTGGAGCACTTCCGCCGCAAGAAGGCCTTCGCGCATTGGGACGAGGCGGTGCTGCGCGACTACGTGGACCACGGCCTGCGCCCGCATGGGGACGGCGGCGTGGCGCTGCATTTCGAGCGCGAGGTGGAGACCGCCATCTACAACACCCTGCCCCACAACCTGGGACGGCTGCTGGCCACGCACCCGCTGCGCTGCCCCGCCGCGTTCATCGGCGGACTGGGTTCCGATGAACTGCGGCAGGTGGGCATGGACCTCACCCGCCGCGTGACGCAGGGCCGCATCACCATGCTGGAGGGAAGCCATCTCTTCCCGATGGAGCAGCCCCGCGCGACGGCGGCGGCCATCGAGGCCGCGGTGCTCAACCTGGTCGCCGTGCCGGTGGCCTGATCGGGCCATCTCCAGCTTCCTGCCAAAGGCTCCGCCCCCGACAGGCGGACACCGCCTCCGGAATTGGAAGGCGGCAAAAATCCACGCGCAAGGCAGCCGCGATCCCCTACACTGCGGCGCAAGCCGGTTACATATAGACACAGCATGCCGCGGCATCCCGCGCCAGGAACGCGGGCAGGCGGCGCTCCGTTTTCCGCGGGTCGCCCGCAGCCCTGGCTCCTGCAGACCCGCGCCACGTCCGAGCCTGCCACCTGATCCAAACGAGGGAATCCCACGATGGCCCAACGAAAGAGTCCTGCCCGCCTTGCCAAAGACCGGCGCGTCGCGCATCTGCGCGGCCTCGCCGCCGCCAACGCATCGGCCGGCACCCCGTGGCCGTGGGACGCGCTGATCGCGCTCGAGGATGGGCTGGTCGGGCGGGCCGTGCTGCCCGACAGTCCGGACTACACCCAGGCCCGGCAGGAATCGAACCCTGCGTTCCAGGCCTATCCGCTGCTCATCATCTATTGCGAGTGCGAAGACGACGTGATGTCGAGCCTGGCCTTCGCCAGGACCTGGAAAGCCTGGGTCGCGGTCCGCTGCGGAGGCCACAGCACGGCCGGCTACTCCGTCAACCAGATGGGCGTGGTGATCGACCTGAGCGATCTCGGCGGCGTGACGATCGACCCGGGCGCCGGACGGGTGCACGTGCTGCCGGGCACGGATTTCGACCATTTCAACGGCGCCATGGGCGCGACGGGCTGGCACGTGCCGACGGGCGCCTGCGGCAATGTCTGCGTGGGAGGCTTCGTGCAGGGCGGGGGCTACGGCTACACGTCGCGCGCGTACGGCATCCAGAGCGACCTGGTGGAATCGATGCGCGTGGCCCTGGCCGACGGCCGGATCGTGACGGCCAGCGCGACGGAGAACGCCGAACTGTACTGGGCCATGCGCGGCGGCACGGGCGGCAACTTCGGGGTGCTGCTGCAGGTCACCTACCGCATGGTGCGTCTGCCGCACGTCTGGGCCTGGGCCATTTCCTGGGAAGCCGCCGACGCCGCCGACGTGCTGGTGCTGCTGCAGCAGAAGTTCATGCGCACCGGCGCGCCGGACGAACTGGGCTACATGATGAACCTGGGTTTCCGCGACGGACAGCCGGTGTTCATGATCCAGGGCATGTACTGCGGTTCGCGCGCCGACGGCATGGCGGCCATCGACGCATTGCTGAAGTTTCCGACGGCCAGGCTGCTGGTGGACCGCAGCGGCAGCTATCCCGCCATGAACCGGTACCTGGACGACCACCCCTACGACCTGCCCCAGGGCCTGACGGAAGGCACCTGCGAAAGCAAGGCCTGCGGCTACCTGGACAGGCAGCTGACCAAGGCGCAATGGCAGGCGGTGATCGACTACTTCGCCACGTCGCCCAACACGTATTCGATGGCCTACCTGGAGCCCTATGGCGGGGCGATCGCGCGCTACCCGGTGGAGAGCAGCGCTTTCATCCACCGCCAAGTGGACGCGGATTTCGTGATGGACGTGTTCTGGACCCGGCCGGAAGACCGCGCGACGGTGCAAAACTGGCTGGCGGGATTCCAGGCCCTGGTGCGCCCGCTGCTGACCGGCAAGGTGTACCAGAACTATCCGGACGGCTCGCTGCAGAACTACGTGGATGCCTACTGGAACCAGGATGTGTACGCGCGGCTCCAGGGCGTCAAGCGGGCCTACGATCCGGACAACTTCTTCCACTTCGCGCAGAGCGTGAAGCCGTAGGCGCGGACGCGGGGCGGGCGTCCCCCCGCCCTTCAGCCCTGGCCCGCGTAGCGCATGCAGCCGCGGCCGGTACGCTTGGCGGCGTACATGGCCTGGTCGGCCTGGGTCATGAGCAATTCGATGTCGCCCTCCAGCGGGGGGTGCATGGCCACACCGATGCTCGCGCCCACGCGCACGGCATGACCGTCCACTTCCATGGGTTCGGCCAGCGCGGAGATGATGCGCGCCCCGATGTGGCCGACCAGATCCGCCTCCACCCCGGTGTCGAGCATCACGAGGAACTCGTCGCCGCCCAGACGCGCCACGGTGTCGCTGCCGCGCACGGCATGCGCCAGCCGGCGCGCCACGCAGCGCAGCACCTCGTCGCCCACCTTGTGGCCGTGCCCATCGTTGATTTTCTTGAAGCCGTCCAGGTCGATGAACAGCAGCGCCACCGCGCCTCCTCGCGAGCGCACCCGGGCGAGGGAATGCTCGAAGCGGCTCTGGAAGGCCGATCGGTTCTGCAGGCCGGTGAGCGAGTCGTGGTTGGCGAGGTAATGCTGCTGGCGCGCGATCTCGATCTTCGCGGAAATGTCCTGCACGAGCGACATGATCGACGTGACGCGGCCGCCTTCGTCGGTCAGCGCGGAGCTGAACCACTCGCAATGCACTTCCGATCCATCGGCCCGGCGCAGGCAGGACTCCACCCGGTTGCGCGTGGTGCGGCCCGAACGCAGGTCCGAGAAGGCCTGCGACAGGTGCTGCTCCATGGCCGAGGTGCCGGGCAGCTCGTGCAGGCGGCGGCATTCGACCTGGACGAGATCCTGCCAGCCCATGAGTTCGATGGCGCGGCGCGAGCAACGCAGCACGCGCAATTGGTCGTCCATTTCCAGCACGGCGAGCGGACTGTTGTCCATGTGCGAGGACAGGCGCTGGTTGGCGGCGCGCAGCGCGTTCATGGCCACCTGGAGTTCGTCCACGTCCAGTGCGGCCGTGACGAAGCCGGCGATGCCGCCGCCCGCGTCCCGCCAGGGCGATACGCAGATGGTGCGCCAGGATTCGCGCCCCTCCGGATCGAGTACCAGCCGCTGGTAGCTCACCCGCTCTCCGGCCAGCACACGCTGCACGTAAGGCATGAAGCGCGAATAGTTGTATTCGCCATAGAGCTCGATCAGGCTCTTGCCGACGATGGCCTCGGGCGCGGCCCGGAACCAGCGCGCGTATTCGTCGTTCACGTAAACGACGCGCAGCGCGCGGCTGACCACGGCCACCGTGGCGCCCACGTTGCGCGTGAGTATCTGCAACATGTCGGAATCCGGCAGCCCGGGGGGCGTCCCGACGGCGGACAGCGTGCCATCCAACGGCAATTCGTTCGGCGTCATAGCCAACTCGTCCCTCGTACCCCGGGGGGCGCCGGCTGCCCGCTGGCGCGGCGCGGCCGGCAGGCCCGGCAACAGCCTGCTTCATCCCCTTGCGGCGATGGTGCGCGGTACAGGGGCCCTCAACTCAAATGTGGCGGCAGCTTATCACTTTCTTTTTTTCATAGCATCATTTGCTATGCAGTGATATGAACCATCCCACCATCTGGGATCGCCAGCCACGCTGGCGCACGGGGTCATTCTCCCCAGTGCACCCAGCCGGTCCAGGCCGTGGCGAGCACCACGATACCGAAAGCGATGCGGTAATAGGCGAACGGCACGAAACTGTGGGTACTGATGTAGCGCAGCAGCCAGCGCACGCACAGCCAGGCGCTCACGAACGAGAACAGCAGGCCCACCGCGAACAGCGGCAGGTCGGCCATCGACAGCAGGTGCCGCTCCTTGTAGAGGCTGTACACGCCCGCGCCGATCAGCGTGGGGATCGCCAGGAAGAACGAGAAATCGGTGGCGGCCTTGCGCGAGAGGCCCAGCAGCATCCCGCCGATGATGGTGGCGCCGCTGCGGCTCGTGCCCGGCACCATGGCCAGGCACTGCACGAGCCCGACCTTCAGCGCGTCCAGGGGCGTCATGTCGTCCACGGAGTCCACGCGCACGGCGCCGGGCGCCCGCCGTTCGGCCCAGAGGATGACGAAGCCGCCCAGGATGAAGGTGGATGCCACGACCACCGGCGTGAAGAGGTGCGCCTTGATCGCCTTGCCGAAGATCAGCGCCAGCACCACGGCCGGCAGGAAGCCGATGAGCACGTTCAGCGCGAAGCGCCGGGCCCGGGGCTGGGTGGGCAACGCCACCAGGGTCTCGCGGATCTTCTGCCAATACACCAGAACGACCGCGAAGATCGCGCCGGTCTGGATGGCGATGTCGAATACCTTGGCCTTGTCGTCGTCGAAGCCGAGCAGCGCGCCCGCGAGGATCAGGTGGCCGGTGGAGGAGACGGGGAGGAACTCGGTCAGGCCCTCGACCACGCCCATGACGGCGGCCTTGGCCAGCAAGATGAAATCCACGGAAATCCTTTTTCGTTGGGAGGGGAAAGCAGCCGCGGATTATCGGGGCTCGGCAGCACCCTGCCCGGCCGTGGCCGCGGCGGCGCCGTCCATCCAGGGGGCCTGCCAGCCGCCGCCCAGCGCCTGGACGAGCGATGCCACCGCGAGCTGGCGGTTCACCTGCAGCTGCAGCAGCGCGCGCCGCGCGGACAGCGCCGCCACCTGGGCGGTGACCACGTCGGTGTAGCCCACCTGGCCGGCACGGTAGCGGTTGAGCATCTGCTCCTCCGCGCGCTGGGCGGCCGAGACGGCCTCCTGCCGCAGGGGCTCCTGCGCCTGCAGGGTGCGCACCGCCGTGAGCTGGTCTTCCACCGCCTGGAAGGCGCCCAGCACCGTCTGGCGGTAGTTGGCCACGCGCGCGTCGCGGGCCGCGCGCGCCTGCTCCACGCGCGCGGCGATGGCGCCGCCGTCGAACACCGTCTGGGCGGCCGACAGGCCCAGCGACCACAGCGCGCCCGAGGCGCTGAACAGGTCGCCCAGGCCGGTGCCGCTGCGCCCCAGGGAGGCCGTGAGGCTGAAGCTGGGGTAGTAGGCGGAACGCTGCACGCCGATCTGCGCGTTGGCGGCGGCCACGGCGCGCTCGGCCGCGGCGATGTCCGGGCGGCGCTCCAGCAGGGTCGAGGGCAGCCCCGCGGGCACCTCGGGAACGCGTGCCACCCAGGTGCCGGCAGGCAGGCTGAACGCCGCCGGCGGCTGGCCCGCCAGCACCGCGATGGCGTGCTCGTAGCCGGCGCGGTTGCGCTGCGCGGTGGCGAGATCGGCGCGGGCGTTGGCCAGCTGGGTGCGCGCCTGCAGTACGTCCGATTGCGCGGCCACGCCGGCGTCGTAGCGGTTCCGGGCGATGCGCAGTGCGCGCTCGTAGGCCTGCACCGTGTCGCGCAGCAGCCCGGCCTCGGCGTCGGCCTCGCGCAGCTGGAAATAGGCGGCCACGAGCGAGCCCACGGCGGAGAGCCGCGCCGCGGCCAGGTCCGCCTCGCTGGCCTGGGCGTTGGCCCGGGCGCTGTCCACGGCGCTGCCCAGGCGCCCCCACACGTCCGGCGCCCAGCTCGCGCCCAGCGCCGCCTGGGCCGTGGTGCCGCGGCGCGCGGAGCCCTCGCCGCCCGCACGGGTCTCGCCGCCCGCACGGGTTTCGCCGGCCGACAGGCTCACGCCCGGCAGCAGGCCCGCGCGCTGCTCGCGCACCAGCGCCTGGGCCTGGGCATAGGCAGCCACGGCGGCGGCGATGTTCTGGTTCGATACCTGCACCCGGGCGGCGAGGCGGTTCAATTCCTCGTCGCCGAACAGCGTCCACCAGTCGCCGCGGTCGGCGGCGTCGGCGGGCGCGGCCGGCTGCCAGAGCGCGCCCGCTTCCTTGAAGGCGGTGGGCATGGGGGTGGCGAGCGCCGGGGGCTGGTAGGCAGGCGCCACCGAGCAGGCGGCCAGCCAGGCCGGCAGCAGCGCCGCGGCGCAGGCGCGCAGCATGCGCGGGGCGGACGGCGCGCGGGCCGCAGGGCGGGCGGCCGGGGCGGGCCGGGGGGCGGACGGATCGAAGGTCATGGGTGTCGCGCAGGCACGGCCGGTGCCGTGTCGGCGGCGCGGCTGAGGTGTCGTTCATTGCCGGAGGGGCGGCGGAGCCGGTCGAGCAGCACATAGACCACGGGCGTGGTCAGCAGGGTGAGCAGCTGGCTGGCGATCAGCCCGCCGATGATGGCCACGCCCAGGGGCTGGCGCAGTTCGGAACCCTGCCCGAAGCCGACGGCCAGCGGCAGGGCGCCCAGGGCGGCGGCCAGGGTGGTCATCAGGATGGGGCGCAAGCGCAGCATGCAGGCCTCGCGCACCGCCTGCGTGGCCGACAGGCCCCGCGCGCGCTCGGCCTCCAGCGCGAAGTCGATGATGAGGATGGCGTTCTTCTTCACGATGCCGATCAGCAGGAACACGCCGATGAGCGCGATGATGGTGAACTGCATGTTGAACAGCAGCAGCGCCAGCACCGCGCCCACGCCGGCCGAGGGCAGCGTGGTGAGCACGGTGATGGGATGGATCAGGCTCTCGTAGAGCACGCCCAGCACGATGTAGATCACCACGATGGCCGCCAGGATCAGGAAGAACTGCTGCCCCTGGGTCTGCTGGAAGCTGCGCGCCGTGCCCTCGAAGCTGCCGCGCACGTTGGTGGGCATGGCGATGTCGGCCTCGGCCTGCTCGACGATCTGCCGCGCCTGGCTGAGCGAGGTGTTGCCCTCCAGGTTGAAGGAGATGGTGGTGGCCAGTTCGCCGTCCTGGTGGCTGATGGAGGTGGGCGACGAGCGCTCCGCCACCTTCGCGATGGCCGAGAGCGGCACCATGCTTTCCTGGGTGTTGGCCAGCACCTGCCCGGTGGACGCGCCGCGCTGGCCGGGGTTGGCCGGGGAGCCGGTGGCGCCCGACGGATTGGCGGGCACGAAAACGTCCTTGAGCGCCGGCGGGCCGCGCGTGTAGCCGGGGGCCCACTCCATGATGACCGAATACTGGTTCAGCTCGCTGTAGATGGTGGCCACGGACCGCTGGCCGAAGGCGTTGTAGAGCGCCGCGTCGATGGCCGCCGCGCTCACGCCCAGGCGCGCGGCGCTGTCGCGGTCCACTTCCACATAGGTTTCGGAGCCCTTGTCGGCCTGGTCGGTGTCCACGTCGGTGAGCAGCGACTCCTGCTTCAGGCGCTCGGCCAGCCTGGTCGCCCAGACGCGCATGTCGGCGAGGTTGTCGCTCTTGAGCGTGTACTGGTAGGTGGAGTTGCTCGAGCGCCCGCCCATGCGCAGGTCCTGCACGGGCGACAGGAAGATCTGCAGGCCGGTGAGCGCGGCGAGCTGCGGCCGCAGCCGGCCGACCACGGCCATGCTGGGTTCGCTGCGCTCGGACACGGGCTTGAGGTTCACGAACATGAAGCCGCCGCCCGCGCGCCCTCCCCCGGAGAACCCCACCACGGTGTCCACCGCCGGGTCCTTGCGGATGATGTCCACGGCCTGCCGCAGCTTGCCCGCCAGCGCGCCGGACGAAATGCTCTGGTCCGCGCGCAGGCCGGCCACGAGCTGGCCGTTGTCCTGCTGCGGGAAAAAGCCCTTGGGGATGTGGCTGAACAGGTACACGTTGAGGCCGATCACCGCCAGCAGGATCGCCATGACCAGCGCCTTGCTGGCCAGCGCCCAGTCCAGCGCATGCCCGTAGCCGCGCAGCACGGCATCCTGAGCGGCCAGGGTCCAGCGCGCGAAGCGGCCCCGCGGCCGCGGCAGCGCACCCGCGCGGCCATCCGCGTCCTCCGAACGCAGCAGCCAGGCGCACATCATCGGCGTGGTGGTGAGCGAGATCACCAGCGAGATCGCCACCGCGACCGAGAGGGTGACCGCGAATTCGCGGAACAGCCGGCCCACCTGCCCGTCCATGAAAAGCAGCGGGATGAACACTGCCACGAGCGACAGGCTGATGGAGAGCACGGTGAAGCCCACCTCGCGCGCGCCCTGCAGGGCGGCCGCCATGCGGTCCATGCCGGCCTCGATGTGGCGGCTGGTGTTCTCCAGCACCACGATGGCGTCGTCCACCACGAAGCCGGTGGCCACCGTGAGGGCCATCAGGCTGAGGTTGTTCAGGCTGAAGCCCAGCAGGTACATGATGCCGAAGGTGCCCAGCAGCGAGACCACGGTGGCCACGGCCGGGATCACCGTCGCGCGGGCCTTGCGCAGGAACAGGCCCACCACCAGCACCACCAGCGCGATGGAGACCATCAGGGTGATCTCGATCTCGCGCAGCGAGGCTCGGATGGAGTTGGTGCTGTCCGAGGCCACGGCGATGCGGATGTCCTGCGGCAGCTGCGCCTGCAGCGAGGGGATGAGCGCTCGCACGCCGTCCACCGTCCGGATGATGTTGGCGCCCGGCTGGCGCGTGATGAGCACGACGATGGCCGGCTCGCCGTTGAAAAGGCCCAGCGTGCGGGTGTTCTCCACGCCGTCGATCACCTGCGCCACGTCGCCCAGGCGCACCGGTGCGCCGTCGCGCCAGGCGATGACGAGGTCCGCGTAGTCGGCGGCGCGCCGCGACGGGGACGGGGTGTAGATCTGCATGCGGCGGCCGTCGCTCTCGATGGCGCCCTTGGGCCGGTTGGCGTTTGCCGCCTGGATGGCGGCGCGCACGTCCTCCGAGCCGATGCCGTAGCGGTTCAGCGCGAACGGCAGCAGCTCCACGCGCACGGCGGGCAGCGAGCCGCCGCCGATCTCCACGTCGCCCACGCCCTCCACCTGCGAGATGCGCTGGCTGACCACGTTGGAGACGGCATCGTAGATCTCGCCCGGCGTGCGCGACCTGGAGGTGAGCGCGAGGATGATGACCGGCGAATCCGCCGGGTTGATCTTGCGGTAGGTGGGATTGCTACGCAGCGTGGCGGGCAGGTCCGCCCGCGAGGCATTGATGGCCGCCTGCACCTCGCGCGCGGCGCTGTCGATCTTGCGGTTCAGGTCGAACTGCAGACTGATGCGCGCCGAACCGCTCGAACTGGAGGACGTCATCTCGTTCACGCCCGCGATCACGCCCAGGCGCCGCTCCAGCGGCGTCGCCACGCTGGTGGCCATGGTCTCGGGGCTGGCGCCGGGCAGGCTGGCCGAGACGGAAATCGCCGGATAGTCCACCTGCGGCAGCGGCGCCACCGGCAGCAGGAAGAATGCCGCGATGCCCGCCAGCGCCATGCCGATGGTCAGCAGCACCGTGGCCACGGGCCGCTCGACGAAGGGTCGCGAGAGGTTCACGGGCGGCCCTCCCCGGCCGGCGCGGCCGGCGGCGCCAGTGCGGTGGGCACCTCGGGCGCCGCGGCTGTGCCCCGGCCCGTCCAGCGGCGCCCCAGCCGGTCGAAGGCGAGGTAGATCACCGGCGTGGTGAAGAGCGTGAGCAACTGGCTCAGTACCAGGCCGCCGAAGATCGCCAGGCCCAGCGGGCGGCGCAGCTCGGCGCCCTCGCCCCAGCCCAGCATCAGCGGCAGCGCGGCGAAGAGCGCGGCCAGCGTGGTCATCAGGATGGGCCGGAAGCGCAGCAGCGCGGCCTGGTGGATGGCCACGCGCGGCGGCAGCCCCTGGCCGCGCTCGGCGTCGATGGCGAAGTCGATCATCATGATCGCGTTCTTCTTGACGATGCCGATCAGCAGGATGATGCCGATGATGCCGATCACCCCGAGGTCATTGCCGGTGAGCATCAGCGCCAGCAGCGCGCCCACTCCGGCCGATGGCAGGGTCGAGAGGATGGTGAGCGGATGCACGTAGCTCTCGTAGAGCACGCCCAGCACGATGTAGACGCAGACCATCGCGGCGAGGATCAGCCAGAGCTGGCTGGCGAGCGACTTCTCGTAGGCGCCGGCCGCGCCCTGGAACTGCAGCGACAGGCCCGCGGGCATGCCGATCTCCTGCGCCGCGGCGCGGATCGCATCGACCGCCTCGCCCAGGGAGACGCCGTCGGCCTTGTCGAAGCCCAGCGTGGCGGCCGGGTACTGCGCCACGCGCGTGATCTGCAGCGGCGCGGGCTGCTCGCGCACGGTGGCGACCGCCGACAGCGGCGTGGGTGCCCCGCTGCCCGTGCGCAACGGCAGCGTGCCCAGCGCCTCGGGGCTCGACAGGCCCTCCTGCTGCGCCTCCAGGATGACGCGGTACTGGTTGGTCTCGGTGAAGATGGTGGAAACGATGCGCTGGCCGAAGGCACTGTAGAGGGTATCGTCCACCGCGCTGGCGGTGACCGAGAGGCGCGCGGCCGTGGCCCGGTCGATGTCCACGAAGGCCGAGAGACCCTGCGCACCCGCGTCGGTGGTGGCGTTGCGCACCTGCGGCACCGTGCGCAGCCGCTCCACCAGCCTGTTCGTCCAGGCGTTCACTTCGGTGGAATCGACGCCGCCGATGGTGGCGCGGTATTCGGTGGGGCCGGTTTCCGCGTCGATGGTCAGATCCTGCGTGGGCTGCAGGTACAGCGTGACGCCCGCCACGGCGTCCGCCCGCTCGCGCAGCCGCTGCATCACGGCCTCCTGGCGGTCGCGGCCCTCCCGGAGGTTGATGAGCAGGCGCCCGGTGTTCAGCATCGCGTTGTTGGCGCCGTCCACGCCCACGAACGAACTGATCGAGGCCACGTCGGGGTCCTGCAGGAGGGCGCGCACGGCTTCCTGCTGCAATCCGCTCATGCGCTCGAACGAGACATCCTGCGCCGCCACCAGGCGGCCCTGCAGCTGGCCCGTGTCCTGCGTGGGAAACAGCCCCTTGGGAATGAAGACATACAGCACCACGGTGAGCGCGAGCGTCAGCAGGGCCACGGCGAGCGTGGCGCCCTCGCGGCGCAGGACCCACTGCAGCCAGACGTCGTAGCGCGCGATCACGCGGTCGAAGCCGCGCTGGATGGCACCGCCCAGCCCGCGCGGCGGTGTGTCGGGCAGCGCCCGCAGCCAGCGCGCGGACATCATCGGCACCAGGGTGAGCGAGACCACCGCCGAGATCAGGATGGTGAGCGCCAGCGTCACCGCGAACTCGCGGAACAGGCGCCCCACCACGTCGCTCATGAACAGCAGCGGGATCAGCACCGCGATCAGCGACACGGTGAGCGAGATGATGGTGAAGCCGATCTGCGTGGCGCCCTTGAGCGCGGCCTGGAACGGGGGCTCGCCCTCCTCGATGTAGCGGGCGATGTTCTCGATCATCACGATGGCGTCGTCCACCACGAAGCCGGTGGCGATGGTGAGCGCCATCAGGCTGAGGTTGTTCAGGCTGTAGCCCAGCAGGTACATCACGCCGCAGGTGCCGATGAGCGAGATCGGCACGGCCAGGCTGGCGATCACCGTGGCACGCAGGCTGTGCAGGAAGAAGAAGATCACCAGCACCACCATCAGCACGGCGAGCACCAGCTCCATCTCGACGTGGTGGACGGATGCCCGGATGCCCGTGGTGCGGTCCGAGAGCACCTGCACGTCCAGGCCCGCGGGCAGCCCGGCCTGCAGCTCGGGCAGCTGGCGCCGGATGCTGTCCACCGTGGAGATCACGTTGGCGCCCGGCTGGCGCTGCACGTTCAGGATGATGGCTGGCGTCAATGTGGCCCCCACGCTCCCGGCTTCGCCTGGTTCGCTGCCCCCCGGGGGGGCGCTCGCCGCCTTGGGGCGGCCCGGCGGCGGCTCGGCGGCCCCCAC
>NZ_FNEY01000028.1:13496-74532 GCF_900100305.1 Paracidovorax citrulli
GGCCCCCACGCTCCCGGCTTCGCCTGGTTCGCTGCCCCCCGGGGGGGCCTCCGCTTGCTTGGGGCGGCCCGGCGCGGCGCGGACGCCGGCCCAGGCGCGCAGCCGGTCGTTCTCGGCCCCGTTCACCACGCGGGCGACATCGATCATGCGGACCGGCGCGCCGTTTTTCCAGGACACGATGAGCCGCTTGTAGTCGTCCACCGTGAGCAGCTGGTCGTTGGCGTTGATGGTGTAGGCGCGCTGCGGCCCGTCGAAGCTCCCCTTGGCGCTGTTGGCGTTGGCCGCCGAGATGGCGCTGCGCAGCGTGTCCAGCCCGATGCCGTAGGAGGCCAGCGCCTTGGTGTCGGCCTGGATGCGCACGGCCGGCCGCTGCCCCCCGGCCAGGGTCACCAGGCCGACGCCGGGCACCTGGCTGATCTTCTGCGCCAGCCGCGTGTTCACGAGGTTCTGCACTTCGGTGAGCGGCAGCGTGTCGGAACTGATCGCCATCGTGAGCACCGGCGCGTCGGCCGGGTTCACCTTGGCATAGACCGGCGGCGCGGGCAGGTCCGTGGGCAGGAGCGAGGAGCCGGCATTGATGGCCGCCTGCACCTCCTGCTCGGCGATGTCGATGGCCAGGCCCAGGTCGAACTGCAGCGTGACGATGGACACGCCCGCCGCGCTGGTGGAGGCCATGCGGGCCAGGCCCGGCATCTGCCCGAACTGCCGCTCCAGGGGCGCGGTGACGTTGCGGCTCATGACCTCCGGGCTGGCGCCGGGATAGAGCGTCTGCACCTGGATGGTCGGGTAGTCCACCTGCGGCAGGGCCGACAGGGGCAGGAAGCGGAACCCCACCAGCCCCGCCAGCACGATGGCCAGCATGAGGAGCGCTGTGGCGACGGGCCGCTCGATAAAGGGACGCGACGGACTCATGGGCGGAAGCGCACGCGGGGATCAGGAACGGCTGGCCGGCACCGACGCCGCCGGCGCGGCCGGCGCCGCCTCCCCGGCATCCGGCCGGTGCCGTTGGCGGTGCGGTGCGCCGTCGGAGCCGCCGTGCTCCGCGCCCGCCGGCCAGGAAGCCCCGGAAGCCCGCCCGCGCCGCCCGGGCGCGCCCTGCGCCGCTCCCGGCCCGCCGGGTTCCGGCAACTGCACGCGCGCGCCGTCGCGCAGGCGGTCGCCGCCTTCGGTCACCACGCGCTCGCCGGGCTTCAGCCCTTCCGCGATCGCCACCCACTCCACCGTGGACTGGCCGCGCCGCACCCTGCGCAGCGTCACCGTGCGGTCGTCGTTGATCACGTACACGAAGTCGCCGTTCGCCCCGGTCCGCACCGCGGTCACGGGCACCACCAGGGCCTCCACCTCGCGCAGCTCCAGACGCACGTTCACGAACTGGTTGGGGAAGAGCCGGCCGTCGGCATTGGCGAAGCGCGCCTTGGCCCGGACCGTGCCGGTGGCGGTGTCCACCAGGTTGTCCAGGGTGGAGAACCGCCCCTGGGCGAGGTCCGTGGTGCGGGTGCGGTCCTTGGCCACCACCGGCAGCCCGGCG
Source organism: Paracidovorax citrulli (assembly GCF_900100305.1). GTDB lineage: Bacteria > Pseudomonadota > Gammaproteobacteria > Burkholderiales > Burkholderiaceae_C > Paracidovorax > Paracidovorax citrulli. The sequence continues at coordinate 15,025 of NZ_FNEY01000028.1, forward strand.
GCGCCGGCCTCGGCGGCGGCGGCCTGCACGTCGGCCAGGCGGTCCTGCGGGATGGAGAACTGCACGTCGATCGGCGTGGTCTGGGTGATGGTGGCCAGGCCCGAGGTATCTCCGGTGGTCACGTAATTGCCCGCATCCACGGAACGCAGGCCGATGCGGCCCGCGGCCGGCGCCGTCACGCGCGTGTAGCCGAGGTTGAGCCGGGCGCTGCGCTCCTGCGCCCGGTCCGTCATCACGGTGCCTTCCAGCTGCTTGACCAGCGCGGCCTGCGTATCCACGTCCTGCCGGGCGATGGAGTCCTGCGACAGCAGGGTGCGGTAGCGCTCGAGGGTGATGCGCGCGTTCTCCAGCTGCGCCTCGTCGCGCCGCAGCGTGCCCTCGGCCTGCATCAGCGCCTGCTCGTAGGGCCGCGGGTCGATCTGCGCGAGCACCTGGCCCTTGCGCACCATCTGCCCTTCGGTGAACAGCACCTCGGTGAGCACGCCCGCCACCTGGGGCCGGAGCGTGACGGTGGTGACCGGTATCACGGTGCCCAGGGCCTCGATGGCCACCGGCATGCGCAGCCGGCGGGCCGTCGCCTCGCCCACGGTGACCAGCGCGCGGCCACCGGCGGGCCCGGCGCCGGCCGGCCGGGCGGGCCCTCCCGGCCCGCCCGCGGCGGGAAAACCCGGGCCGGCGACCGGCGCCTTGGAGCGCTGCACCAGCCACCATGCGCCGCCGCACAGCAGCGCCACGGCCAGCAGTGCCACCCCGGTGCCCAGCCAGCGCGCGCGCCGCCCCGGCGGCCGGCCCGCTGCGCCGGGGCCGGGCGCGGAGTCAGCGGAAGGAGCGGCGTGGGGATCGGTGGAGCGCATGTTCTTGAGGGAAGCGGTGGCGGGAAAAACCGTTGGGCAGGCGGCCGCGCGTCACGGCCGGCCGGCCCGACGGGCGGGATGACCGGCGTCCCCGATCGTAGAAGCTCAACATGGCGTTTTTCCCGCTGGCATGCGAAGAAACGTAAATCCCCTACACCGCACCAGCCGCGGTGGCGGTGGCAAGGCATACGTCCACGCCACGCCAGCGCATTCCACGCCGCCCGGGAGGCGGCCCGTCGCACGGCGCAGGCCTCTGGCGGCACCGCGCGACACAGTCCGGCCATGCCATCCAATTCCACCTCCACCGCTTCCCTGTCCCCTGACGGCGGGCTGTCCGTCGATGCCGAGCGCCTCGCCCGGCGACGCGCCGGCGCCAGGATGGGCTGGCTCATCCATGCCGGCGTGTACCTGTGCGTGAACCTGGGCCTGGCCGCGCTGTGCGCCTGGCAAGGCAGGCACTGGGCGGTGTTTCCGGCGCTCGGCTGGGGCACGGGCCTGCTCGCGCACGGCGCAGCCGTGGCCCTGTCCGGCCCGGGCGCGAACCTCTACCGCCGCCTGCTGGAACGCGAACGCGCCGCGCTGCGCCGCCGCGTGTGACCGGCACCACGGCCGGGGCGCACAATCGGGGCGGAGTGCCCATGCCGCCCACTACACCGCGCCACCTCGTCCGCCACGGCCTGCTCGTGGCCGCCTTCTGCTGCGCCATCGCCGCGATCCAGGTGGCCTACGGCCGGGGGCCCTGGCATGCACAGGCGGTGTATTCGCTCTCGATCGGCCTGAGCAGCTGGCTGCTCATCGAGGCGGGCCGGTTCTGGCTCACGCGCCGCAGCCCCATTCCCTGGCCGTTGGGCTGGCGCGGCTGGGCGCTGGTGGCCGCTGGCGGCACGATCGGCTTCCAGGTCGGCTCGGCCATCGGCGACGCCTACTGCAGCGCCATCGGCCTGACGCGACCGGTCTCTCCGTCGCCGGGCGCCCCGGGCCCGGCGGTCATCACGACGATGCTCGCCTGCCTGGCGATCTCGCTCTTCTTCTACGCGCAGGGCAAGGCGCGCTACCTGGAAGGCCGCATCGCCGAGGCGCAGCGGGACGCGGCCGAGGCGCGGCTGCGGCTGCTGCAGACGCAGCTGGAGCCGCACATGATGTTCAACACCCTGGCCAACCTGCGCATGCTCATCGCGGCCGACCCATTGCGCGCACAGGCCATGCTGGACCACTTCATCGCCTACCTGCGCGCCACCCTGGGCGCTTCGCGCGCGACCGCGCATCCGCTGGTCGACGAGTTCGAACTGCTGCGCGATTACCTGGAACTCATGTCCGTGCGCATGGGCGCGCGGCTGGCGTACACAATCGACCTGCCCGCGCCGCTGCGCGACGTGCCCGTGCCGCCCCTGCTGCTGCAGCCGCTGGTGGAAAACGCCATCCGCCACGGGCTGGAGCCGCAGGTGGAAGGCGGACGCATCACGGTGGCCGCGCGCACGCTGCCCGGCGCGCCCGACCGGCTGGAGCTGGCCGTCCACGACACCGGCGCGGGGCTGGGCGAGCTTCCCGTGCAGCCCGGCAGCCGCTTCGGCCTCGCCCAGGTGCGCGAACGCCTCGCCACACTGCGGGGACCGGCGGCCATGCTGGAGCTGGGCCCGGGCGACGGCGGCCACGGCACGCGGGTGCGCATCGTCCTTCCGCTGGAAAGGTCGGCCGTGGCCGCATCCACCACCCCTTTCACCGGACCGCCGCCATGCACGCCCCCCGCGCCCTGATCGCCGAAGACGAACCGCTGCTGGCGCAAGCCCTGCGCCAGGAACTCGCGCGGGCCTGGCCCGGGCTGCAGATCGCCGCGACCGTCGGCGACGGCCGCAGCGCGGTGCGCCAGGCGCTGGAACTGCGGCCGGACGTGCTCTGGTTCGACATCCGCATGCCCGGCCTCGGCGGGCTGGAGGCGGCACTGGAGCTGGCCGATGCCTGGCCGCTCGACGCCGCGCCGTTCCCCGCGCTGGTTTTCGTGACGGCCTACGACCAGTACGCGGTCGATGCCTTCGAGGCGCAGGCGCTGGACTACCTGCTCAAGCCCGTGCAGGCCCCCCGGCTGCTCAAGACGGTGCAGAAGATCCAGGCGGTGCTGGCGGCCCGCGCCGCGCCGCACGCGGACGCCGGCGGGCAGGGCCCCTGCGTTCCGTCCCGGGACGAGGCCGGCCTGGAAGCCCTGCTGGAACGGCTGCGCGGGCTGGTGCCGGGCACGGCCGCGCCCTCGTCCGGGGCCGCGCCCCTGACCGTCATCCAGGCCAGCAGCGGCGCGCGCATCCACTTCGTGCCCGTGGCGGACGTGCTGGTGTTCGAGGCCGCGGACAAATACGTGCGCGTGCTCACCGCCCGGCAGGAATACCTCATCCGCACCCCGCTCAAGGAACTCGCAGCGCAACTGGAGCCCGATGCGTTCTGGCAGATCCACCGCGGCACGCTCGTGCGCGCGTCGGGCATCGAATCGGTGGAGCGGGACGAGTCGGGGCGGCTGCACCTGCGCCTGCGCGAGCGGCCCGAGCGCCTGCCCGTGAGCCGGTTGCACGCGCACCGCTTCAAGGCGATGTGACCGAGGGCGGCGGCGCCGCCAGCGGTTCAGCGGTTGGCGGCCAGCAGCAGCCCGCCCGCGCCCATGAAAAAGCCGCCCGTGGCCTTGTTGAGGCGCACCACGCCGCGCTGCGAGCGGATCACGCGGCGGATCTGCCGGCCGCAGGTGGCATAGACGGCCGTGGAGACGAACTCCGCCAGCAGGTACACGGTGCCCAGCACCAGGAACTGGCGCGCGGCGGGCTGCGCCGGATCGATGAATTGCGGGAAGATGGCCGCGAAGAGGATGATCGCCTTCGGGTTGGTGATGCCCAGCAGAAACTCCTGCGCGGCCAGCGCGCGCCAGGTCGGCACGGCGGCACGGCCCGCGGGCGTGGCGGCCGCGCCACCGCCCTCCACCAGGTCCAGCCCGCCGAACTCCCGGCTGTTCCAGGCCCGCCATCCCAGCCAGAACAGGTAGGCCGCGCCCACCCACTTCACGGCCGTGAAGGCCGCCTCGGAAGCCAGCAGCATGGCCCCCAGGCCCACGGCGGAGATGGTCAGGAAGATCGCGAATGCCGCCGCCCGCCCGATGGTGGCGAACATCGCCGCTCCGACGCCGGCGCGGATGCCGTTGTTCAGGCCGCAGAAATTGTTGGGGCCGGGCGTGAGCGCGATCGCCACGGCCACGGGAGCGAACAGGAGAGCGTCCATGGGAAATCCTGGAGGAGCCTTCGGGGATGGCACCCCGCGCAGGCCCGCGCGGGCCTGCACAGCGCCATGATGTGCAGGGATCTTACGACCTTCCAGACGGCGACGCGCATGCAGCGGCAACTTTCGCGCTGGCCGGTACCGCCGTCGCCCGCGGCCCGCGCCCCGCCGCGCTTACGGACGGATGGCGGCCTCGGTCCGCGCCCTGCTCGCGCCGGCCGCATCCCCCGGCAGTCCATGCGGCGGCACACCGGGGCCGGCGTGCCGCCTCCGCCGCGGCGCAAAGGCCGGCCCTGCCGGCCCAGCCGGTTCCACGCCCCGAGCACGGGAGAGATCGCGCCACGAGCTCCACCCCAGCAGCAGGGCCAGCAACGCGATCCCGGTGCCCATCGCCGCCAGCAGCAGGGTGGCGCGGCTGGCGGATCGAATGGTCTCTTGCGCCAGGGTGTCCGCGAGCCGCTTCTGCAAGATCCGGGAATCGTCCACCGCCTTGAACATCAGGCTCTGCCGGGGACGCACCTCGCCCAGCAGCACCGTGCCTGCGGCCACCCGCTCTCCCCGCTCCGCCAGGTCCACCGCGCGCTCGAGCACACTGTTGTATTCGGTACGGTTTTGCCAGATGGCGTCCATCGACATCCTGGCCTCCGGCTGGACCACGGACATGTCGAGCGCCTGCAGGATCTTCTCGTTGGCCTCCCGCATCTCGGCGAGCTTGCGCTTTTCCTGCCGCTGCACGGCGGCGTCGCCGGATATCACGATGTTGCGCGCGTAGCGGGCGATGGCGTTCAGGTTGTCTTTCAGTTCGGTGAACTGCGCCACCTTGACCATCCGGTCCGCGGTGATTTCCTGCAGGCTATGGGACAGCGAGCGCAGATTGGCTACGCCCAGGAATGCGGTCGCGATGCCGAGCAACGCCAGGACGCCGAGGCCAAAAGCCAGGCGGATGGGAACTTTCGGATGGGACATGGGCTTGCCTTCCAGGGATTCGCGCCGGCCCGCACGGGCGCATGCATCTGATCAATGCTATTAATTTAATCACATTTGAATCATATTTGCAAAATTTGTTAGCAATTTTGTATTTTCAAGGCTGCATCCCCCGCAGCCCTGCGCATGATCGGCCCCGAGGCGCGGCCGGTCAGTCGCCCAGTTCGACCACCTGGCTCCAGGGAACTTCGCCCAGCGTGTCGTAATGCGCGACCACCACGCCTTGCGCCCCCGGACCGTCGGCGGGCCGGAAGCCCGCCAGCACCTTGCGCAGATGGTCCACCGAAGGCCGGTCCAGCCCCGCGACCGGCTCGTCCACCAGCACGAGCGCCGCGCCGCAGGCGAAGCCGGCCGCCAGCAGGACCTTGCGGCGCGTTCCGGTGGACAACTGCTCCATCCGCTTGCCGGCGTGCCCGGCCAGGCCGAACCCCTCGACGTGCAGCGCCAGGGCCCGCGCGCTCCAGTCCGGCCAGCGCTGCGCCTGCCCGGCCCACCAATCCACCGGTGTCTGTTGCACGGCGGGCAGCCCCGGGCCCTCGCCCCGGGGATCGGCCCAGAAAACACCGCCGCCGCACGCCCCCGTGCGTCCGGCCTGCGGACGCAGCGCGCCCGCGATGATCCGCAGCAGCGTGGTCTTGCCGCGCCCGTCGCCGCCCCGCAGCAGCGTGGTGCCCGGCCCGATGCGCAGGTCCAGCCCGACGAACAGCGGTGTGGCCGCACCCGGGGGCGTGTGGCGCAGGCCCAGGCCCGACCATAGGACGGGCATGGCGGACGGGGCAGCAGTGCGGGACGGGTCGGGCGATGGAGCAGTCATGGCAGGCAAGCGCGGCGCCGAAAAATCGGCCTACATTCTGTGGCAATCTGCAGCGCAGCCTGCCCGACAATCACCCATCCTTCCATTGTCCAGACCCACTCCCGCCCCATGATCCTGCGTTACCTCGATTTCGACTACAGCGAAGACGGCGAAGGCGGCGGCACCTGGGACGCGATGGCCAGCGTCACCGGAGAGCACGTGGAGGCGCTGCACGCGGAAATCGCCGCCGTGCTGGACTGGGCCCACGGGCGGTTCGGCAACCAGCGCGGCCCCATCGAGGAGGACGGGGCGTGGGATTACGACCTGCAGGCCGTGGAGGAAACCTCCACCGGGCAGTCGCTGCGCTACGACGAGGCGCAACGCCGCGTGGTGGCCGAGCCGGGCGCCACGGGTGCGCCGCGCCACACCGTCACCCTCTCGCTCTGCGGCACGCAAGCCTTCTGCGAGGCGTTCCGCGAGCATTTCGGCGTGGAGTAGCCCGAGCCCCCGCGCTGTCGCGGCGGCTACAGCGCGTCCACCACGGCCAGGACGACCGCCGACTCGTCCACCGACATCACCACGCGCCGGCCCACGCGCAGGCCGGCCCCGGGCTCCGCGAAGCCCACCATGCGGACACCGGCATCGAGTTCGGCGGATACCTCGTCACCCTGCGCGCCGCCGCGCGACAGGCGCGCCACCCGGCCTGACCACGCGTTGGAAGGTCCCTCTTCAGGCGCGCGCCGGACAGCGGCGCCAGCGGGCTGTGCGGGCCCCACGCGCACAGCCGTGGCCTTGCACAGCGCCAGCACCGCGGTGCCCGGCTGCAGGGCGAGCAGTTCGGCACTTTCGCGGGTGATGCGGGCGCACAGTCGCAAGGCACCTTTCGGCGCCCTGGCGCCCTGCCCGGCTGCGGATTCGCCCTGCAGCCATACCCGCACCACGGGCCCCATCGGCTCCAGTGCCTGCACCATGCAGGGCCATTGGTTGCGCATGCTGGTGCGCAGCGCCAGGCCCGGGGCGGAACGCGCGGCGCGGGCCTGACCGCCCGGAATGGACGCCTGCGCCCCGGGCGCACAGGCACTGGCCAGCACCCCGGCCCGCGCCTGCGCCAGGGCATCCGCCGTTCGGAGCAGCGCATGCCCGGCCTCGGTCAGCCGCGCGCCCCCGCCGCCGGCCCCGCCCACGGCACGCTCCACCAGGGGCACGCCGGCCAGATTGGTGAGGGTGTCCACCGCCTGCCAGGCGGCCTTGTAGCTCACGCCCACCACGCGGGCCGCCTGCGAAATCGAGCCACCGGCACCGATCTCGCGCAGCACCGCCACCCGCCGGTCGGCCGGGCCATGGGCCAGCGCATCGGACAGGGCGGCCGGTGCCAGGGGAGCGTTGCGGGAGGGACCTGGGGGACGGGTAGCACTCGAAGGCATGGGCCGATGATGCCGCAGCGGACATATTTACACGCATACGAGCCCCCCGAACATGGCGGGAGGGAGCAGCCCGCTTTTGATTTCATTGATCACATCACCGGAATTTCGACTTATGCAAGGAAGAACGTCATGCACAGGTGCGAAACGCGCACTGAGCCAAGGATGCGCTCATAGTCATGCACACGGAGCGTCGACACTTCCACACACACCTTCCATTCAACTCTTGCAAATTTGACCATGCGGCAATCATTCGCAATGAAATCCATCTGGCTGGGCATCCCGGCAATTACCTTGGCCTTCTCGGCGCTTGCGGCCGATGAGCCCACGCCGCTCACGCTGCCACTCGGCGCGCCCATGTCGGCCTACATGGCGAGTTCGGGCACGCAATCGGTTTACGGTGCCGGCACCGTGAACAACCAGGCAGGCAGCGGTACCGGCGTCACCGTGCGCGATCCCGCCGTACCCGTGACGTTCGAGGGCCAGCCCGCCCTGCGCAAGGACACGGTGATCACTCTGAACTTCCAGACGAGCAGTGGATCCTCCACGATCGCAAGTACGCTCATCAATTACTACGACAACGACTATACGGCCCCGCGCGGCGCGGTAATCAGCGGCCTGTATTCAGTAACGGATGCCTCCCAGCCGCTGCCCGCCACCGCCAAGGCAGGCGACTCTGGCACCTGGTACACGATGAAGATCTATAACGACTCCACCAAGTCGCTGCAGCTGGGCACGGCAACGGTGAACTATTCGGTGCAGGCCGATACGGACTCCACTCTGCTGCTGTCGCTCGTTACGACGGCGAAGCCAGTGCTGGGCACTCCCATCGTCAACACTTCCATCTACCGCCTCGGTGCGGCCGGCGCGGCTGTGCCAGTGAAAGAAGTCGCGACCAGCGCCGGCACGGACGTGCAAATCACGTACGAGTGATGCGAGCGGGCCGAAGGCCGCCTGGCGCGCGTCTCGACCCCTCTCCGCCCCATACTGCACTGCCGGCCGCGCGGCGCACATCCAGTGCCGCCTCATGCATGCGGCCTGGCCGTGCAGCCTCCCCGCAGGACTTTGCATCTATACTAAAACGCTATTCAGTCGATGAATAGCGCAATGCTCCAATCCATCCCATCCTTCCACCTGTGTTTTCCGGTGGTCACGCTGCTGCTACCCTGCGTCTGCCTGGGCCCGCTGTCTTCCGCATGGGCAGGCGAGGCACATGTCGCCGTGGCGGCGAACTTCACGGCGCCGATGCAGAAGATCGCCGCCGCCTTCGAGCAGGACACGGGCCACAAGGCCGTGCTGTCCTTCGGCGCGACCGGCAAGTTCTACGCCCAGATCCGCAACGGCGCGCCGTTCCAGGTCTTCTTGGCGGCGGACGACGCCACGCCCCGGCGCGTGGAGAGCGAAGGGCTGGGCGTGCAGGGCTCGCGTTTCACCTATGCCGTCGGCAGGCTGGTGCTGTGGAGCCCGCGCGGGAACTACGTGGACGGCCAGGGCCAGGTGCTGCGTACCGGCGACTTCACGCACCTGTCGATCGCCAACCCGAAGCTGGCACCGTACGGCCTGGCGGCGGTGCAGACGATGGAGAAACTGGGCCTGTCCGATGCGCTCGAGCCCCGGCTGGTGACGGGCGAGAACATCGCCCAGGCCTACCAGTTCGTGGCCAGCGGAAATGCGCAGCTGGGCTTCGTCGCCCTGTCGCAGGTGATGGAAGACGGGCGTATCGCCAAGGGCTCGGCCTGGCAGGTGCCGGATGCGATGCACGAGCCCATCCGCCAGGATGCGGTCCTGCTCGCCACCGGCAAGGACAACGCGGCCGCCGCGGCGCTGATGCAGTACCTGCGCGGCGACAAGGCACGCGAGATCATCCGCCGGTACGGCTACGGCCTCTGACGCCGGGCCATGCCGTTTTCCGCCGAAGACCTCGTCGCGATCGGTCTCACACTGCGGCTGGCGGGGCTCACCACGCTGCTGCTGCTCGTGCTCTGCACGCCGCTCGCGTGGTGGCTGGCGCGCACGCGCTCGCGCTGGCGCGGCCCGGTGTCCGCCGTGGTGGCGCTGCCGCTGGTGCTGCCGCCCACGGTGATCGGCTTCTACCTGCTGCTGCTGCTCGGGCCGCACGGGGCGGTGGGCCGGCTGATGCAGTCGCTGGGCCTGGCCACGCTGCCGTTCACCTTCGGCGGGCTGCTGGTGGGCTCGCTCGTGTACTCGCTGCCTTTCGCGGTGCAACCCCTGCAGCGCGCGTTCGAGGCCGTGGGCGAGCGCCCGCTGGAGGCCGCCGCGCTGCTGGGCGCGGGGCCGCTGGACCGCTTCTTCACCGTGGCGCTGCCGCTGGCGCGGAGCGGCTTCCTGACGGCGGGGGTGCTGAGCTTCGCCCACACGGTGGGCGAATTCGGGGTGGTGCTCATGCTGGGAGGCAACATTCCCGGGGTGACGCGCGTGGTGTCGGTGCAGATCTACGACCACGTGGAAGCGCTGGAGTACGCCCAGGCCCACTGGCTCGCGGGCGCCATGGTGGCCTTCTCGTTCACGGTGCTGCTGGCGCTGCACGCCCTGCAGCCCGCACGGAGGCGCGCATGACGGCCGCCGGCCTGCCCCCGGGCGATGCCATCGAGGTGCGGTTGCGCCTGCCGCGGCCCGGGCGCTTCACGCTGGAAGCGGACCTGCGCCTTCCGGGACGGGGCATCACCGCGGTGTCCGGCCCGTCCGGATGCGGCAAGACCAGCCTGCTGCGCGCCATGGCGGGGCTGGAGCGCGGTGCCGGCCGCGTGGCGGTGCCGGGAGACATCTGGCAGGACGACGCACTCGGCCGGTGGCTGCCGCCGCACCGGCGCGCTCTTGGCTACGTCTTCCAGGAGCCGGGCCTCTTCGCCCACCTGGACGTGCGCGGCAACCTGGATTACGGCCTGCGGCGCACGCCCTCCGCGCGGCGGCAAGTTCCTCTGGAGCAGGCAGTGGAACTGCTGGGCATCGGACACCTGCTCGGGCGGCGCACCCATGCGCTGTCGGGGGGCGAGCGCCAGCGCGTGGCGATCGCGCGCGCCCTGGCCGCCAGCCCCCGCGTGCTGTTCATGGACGAACCCCTGGCCGCGCTGGACGCGGAACGCAAGGCGGAAGTCATGCCCTACCTGGAGCGGCTGCAGCGCGAACTCGACATCCCGGTGCTCTACGTGAGCCACGCGCTCGACGAAGTGGCGCGGCTGGCCTCGCACCTGGTGCTGCTGCGCGAGGGTGCCGTGCTGGCCAGCGGCCCCGTCGGCACGCTCATGGCCCGGCCGGACCTGCCGCTGGCGCACGGCGAGTTCGCCGCGACCCTGGCCGAGGGCGTGGCCGACGGCTACGACGCGACCGACCGCATCGCGACCGTGCGCCTGCCGGGAGGCCAGGCCCTCCTGCTGGCCGCGCAAAGCGCCCTGCCCCCGGGCACGCCGGTGCGGCTGCGCGTGCAGGCGCGCGACGTGAGCCTGGCGCTGGCGCCGGCACCGGCGGCGACCAGCGTGCTCAACCTGCTGCCCGCCCGCGTGCTGGCCCTGCACGAAGAGCCCGCGGGCCAGGTGCTGGTGACCCTGGATGCCGCGGGCACGCCGCTGCTGGCGCGCATCACCGGGCGGTCCGCGCGCACGCTGGGCCTGGCGCCGGGCCGGGAGGTGGTGGCGCAGGTCAAGGGCGTGGCCCTGCTGGGATGACCGGAACGGCGGGAACGGAAGGGGGTGGCGGCTCATCCGTTTCCGGCATCGGCTGACAGACCGGGGCTCTGCCGTCGCCCACACTGCGCGGATGCAAGCACCATCCGCCTCCCCTCCGCCTCCAGGGCACACCTCCCTCATCGCACGCGCCAGGAGCGCGGCGCTCGGCAACCTGCAGCTCACGGTCTCGGCCGGGATGATCGCCGTGGTGGTGCTCTGGGGACTGGTGTCTCCCGCCAGCCTCGGTACGTTCTTCGGCACGCTGCTGTCGGACATCACGCGGAATTTCGGGTGGCTGTACCTGTGGGTGGTGCTGGGGCTGGTCGGGCTGGCCCTGTTCCTGGCCCTGAGCCGCTACGGCGACCTGAAGCTGGGCGACGAGGACGAGGAACCCGAGTTCTCCGCCGCGACATGGTTCGCGATGCTCTTCGCGGCGGGCATGGGCATCGGCCTGGTGTTCTGGGGCGTGGCCGAGCCGATCTCGCACTACGGGCTGCCGCCGCCCGGCATCGTCCCGCAGACGCCCGAGGCCGCGGGCGCCGCCATGCGCTACGCCTTCTTCCACTGGGGCCTGCATCCCTGGGCGATCTACGGCATCGTCGGGCTGACGATCGCCTTCTTCCAGTTCCGCCGGCAGGCCCCGGCCCTGGTCAGCTCCGCGACCGAGTCGCTGCCCTGGCGCGGCATGCGCCACCTCTCGCCGCTGGTGAACGTGCTGGCGGTGGTGGCCACGGCCTTCGGGGTCGCCGCCTCGCTCGGCATGGGCGCCGCGCAGATCAACGGGGGCCTGCAGGCGGTGTTCGGCGTGCCGGTGGGCCCCTGGTCGCAGGCCGCGATCATCGTGGTGACGACGGCGCTGTTCATCACCTCGGCGGTGAGCGGCGTGGAGCGGGGCGTCAAATGGCTCTCCAGCGCCAATCTGATGCTCGCCGCCCTGCTGGCGCTGGCGGTGTTCCTGCTCGGGCCCACGGTGTCGCTGGTGAACACCTTCACCAACACGCTGGGCGCCTACCTGAGCGAATTCGTGCGCACCAGCCTGCGCATGTCGCCCTTCCGGGACAGCAGTTGGGTGGGCGACTGGACCATCTTCTACTGGTCGTGGTGGATCGCCTGGTCGCCGTTCGTGGGCCTGTTCATCGCGCGCGTGTCGCGCGGGCGCACGATCCGCGAGTTCGTGCTGGGCACGGTGATCGCCCCCACGCTGGTGGGCTTCCTGTGGTTCTCGATCTTCGGCGGCACCGCGCTGCACCTGGAGATCTTCCGGCAGGTCCCCCTGGCCGCGGCCGCGCAGGCCGACCCGGCCACCGCGATGTTCGCCATGTTCGGCGCCATGCCGATGGGGCTGGCGATGTCCGTCGTGGCCACGATGCTGGTGATCGTGTTCTTCATCACTTCGGGCGATTCGGCCACCCTGGTGCTCAGCACGATGAGCACGCGCGGCGACCCCAATCCATCCGCGCGCGTGAAGATCGTCTGGGGCCTGCTGGTGGCCGGCATCGCGCTGTCGCTGCTCTTCGCGGGGGGCCTGCAGGCGGTGCAGACCGCCACCATCGTCTTCGCGCTGCCGTTCGCGCTGGTGCTGCTGCTGATGGCGGTGGCCCTGATGCGGGCGGTGCGCGAGGACCACGAGGCCGAACGCAGACGCGAACGCGCCCTGCGGCGCCGGATGCGCGAAATGGCGATGCGCGAGTGAAACCGGGCAGGGCGCGGCCGCCAAAGCGGCTCCGTCCTACAGGCCCAGTCGCCGCTACCGCGCGAGCTCGACCGGCCGCTGCGTGCGCCAATGGCTTTCAGCCGACACGGTCGTGCGGAAGCCGGCTTTCTTGTTGCGTTCCTTCCTCCACGACCCCTTCCAGGATTCCACGTGCCGTCCAACGATCCCTCCCTGCTGACCGCCCACGACGCCTACCTGCTGCGCGAGGGCACGCATGCGCGCCTCTACCAGTCGCTGGGCTGCCACCTGCGCCGCGTGGAAGGCGTGCCCGTGCAGGAGGTGCGCGGCGCGGACTTCGCGGTATGGGCCCCGAACGCGGCCTCGGTCTCGGTGATCGGCGACTGGAACGGCTGGAACCCGGAGGCCGACCCGCTGCTCCCCCGCGGCGACGACAGCGGCGTGTGGGAAGGCTTCGCGCCCGATGCCACCCACGGGCAGGCCTACAAGTACCGCATCGTGTCGCGCAATGGCGGCCGGGTGCTGGAAAAGGCGGACCCGCTGGCCATCTGCTCCGAGCTGCCGCCGCGCACCGCATCGCGCATCTGGGACCTCGACTACACGTGGAGCGACGGTGAATGGATGGCCTCGCGCGGCCCGCGCAATGCGCTGGGCGCCCCGATGTCGATCTACGAGGTGCATGCCGGCTCCTGGCGCCGCAGGGACGGCCAGTTCATGGGCTACCGCGAGCTGGCCCATGCACTGGGCGAGTATGTGCAGTCGATGGGCTTCACCCACGTGGAGCTGATGCCCATCACCGAGCATCCGTTCTACGGCTCCTGGGGCTACCAGACCACCGGCTACTTCGCGCCCACGGCGCGCTACGGCACGCCGCAGGATTTCATGTACTTCGTGGACCACCTGCACCAGCGCGGCATCGGCGTGCTGCTGGACTGGGTGCCCTCGCACTTCCCGATGGACGGGCACGGGCTGGCGGAGTTCGACGGCACGCACCTGTACGAGCACGCCGACCCGCGCCAGGGCTTCCATCCGGAGTGGAACTCGGCCATCTTCAACTATGGCCGCAACGAGGTGCGCAGCTTCCTCATCTCCTCGGGCCTGTTCTGGATCGACAAGTATCACCTGGACGGCCTGCGCGTGGACGCGGTGGCGTCCATGCTCTACCTGGACTACGCACGCAAGCATGGCGAATGGGTGCCCAACCGCCACGGCGGGCGCGAGAATCTGGAGGCGATCGAGTTCATGCGGCTGCTCAACCGCTCGCTCTACCGCGACCACCCGGACACGGTGAGCATCGCCGAGGAATCCACCGCCTGGCCCATGGTGTCGCGCCCCGTGGAAATGAACGGGCTGGGCTTCGGCATGAAGTGGAACATGGGCTGGATGCACGACACGCTGTCGTACTTCAAGGAAGACCCGGTCCACCGCCGCTACCACCACCACAAGCTCACGTTCTCGCTGGTGTATGCCTTCAACGAGAACTTCGTGCTGCCGCTCTCGCACGACGAAGTCGTCTATGGCAAGGGGTCGCTCGTCAACAAGATGCCGGGCGACGAATGGCAGCAGTTCGCCAACCTGCGCGCGCTGTTCGGCCTGATGTGGGCCCACCCCGGCAAGAAACTGCTCTTCATGGGCGGCGAGTTCGGCCAGCGCCGCGAATGGACGCACGAGGGCGAGCTCGAATGGTGGGTCTGCGACGGCCCGCTGCACGGCGGCCTGCAGCGCATGGTGCGCGAGCTCAACCGCGTGCTGCGCAGCGAGCCGGCCCTGCACGACATCGATTTCTCCCCCGAAGGCTTCCAGTGGGTGGAAGCCGACGACGCCGACCGCAGCGTGATCGCCTTCCTGCGCAAACCCGGCGCCGAGGCCCAGCGCCAGGGCGCCACGCCGGTGCTGGTGGTCTGCAACATGACGCCGGTGCCGCGAGAGAACTACCTCGTGGGGGTGCCTTCCGCCGGCTACTGGCGGGAACTGTTCAACAGCGATGCCCGCGAGTTCGGCGGCGCCGGCTGGGGCAACCTGGGCGGAGTGGAAGCCGCGCCCGTGCGCTCGCACCACTGGGCGCAGTCGCTGTGCCTCACGCTGCCGCCGCTGTCCACCCTCATCCTCCGACTGGAGCCTGCACGCCATGCCTTCCCCGCCTGACTCCGCGCCCTCCTCCCGCACCGGCCGGCCCGTGCCGTCCCCCGCGCCCGCCGGCGCGGGGCGCCGCCTGCCCCCGCCCGCCGCCACCGCCCAGGCCGTGCCGCGCGCCGCGCCGCCGCTTCCGGCAGACGGGCGCGCGCGCGCGGTGATCGACGCGGTGCTGCCGGTGGTGGACGGCGGCCGCTTCCCGGTCAAGCGCGTGGCGGGCGAGGCGGTGCGCATCACCGCCCACTGCTTCACCGACGGGCACGACGTGCCGCGGGCGATGCTGCAGTGGTGGAAGGAAGAAGGCCCCGGCGCCCCCACCGCGCCGGCCGAGGTGCCGATGCACCCCGAGGTGAACGATGAATGGTGGGCCGAGTTCACGCCGCCCGACCCGGGGCTCTACCGCTACACGGTGGTCGCCTGGGTGGACGCCTTCGAATCCTGGCGGCACGACATGCAGCGCCGCGTGGATCCGGCGGACATCCGCGTGGCGGCGCGCGTGGGCGCGGCCGACGCCCGGGCCGCAGCGATGCGGGCCGCGGCGCATCCCGCGCCGGCCGACGCGCGGCAGCTCGAGGAATGGGCGGAGGCGCTGGAACGTGGCGCCCGCGAGGACAGCACCGATGCGGCGCCGCTCAAGGCGCTGGCGCTGCAGGAAGCCGCGGCCGAGGCGATGCGCCGCCACCCCGACCGCAGCCTGGAAACCCGCCACCCCGTCGCGCTGCCGCTGCGGGCCGACCGGGAGCGCGCGCGCTTCAGCACCTGGTACGAACTCTTCCCGCGCTCCACCGCGGCCGTGCCGGGCATGCACGGCACCTTCCGCGACGTGGAGGGCCGGCTGGCCGACATCGCCGCCATGGGCTTCGACGTGCTCTATTTCCCGCCCATCCACCCCATCGGCCGGGTGCAGCGCAAGGGCCGCAACAACGCCCTCGCGGCCGCGCCCGGCGACGTGGGCAGCCCCTGGGCGATCGGCGCCGACGAAGGCGGGCACAAGTCCATCCACCCGGAACTGGGCACCCCCGAAGACTTCCGGCGCCTTGTCGCGCGGGCCCGGGAACACGGCATCGAGATCGCGCTGGACATCGCCTTCCAGTGCGCGCCGGACCATCCCTACGTGCGCGAGCATCCTGACTGGTTCCGCTGGCGCCCCGACGGCACCGTGCAATACGCGGAGAACCCGCCCAAGAAGTACCAGGACATCTATCCCTTCCACTTCGAGTGCGAGGACTGGCGGGGCCTCTGGCAGGAACTGCGCAGCGTGTTCGCGCACTGGATCGGCGAGGGGGTGCGCATCTTCCGCGTGGACAACCCGCACACCAAGGCCTTCGGCTTCTGGGAATGGGTGATCGGCGACATCCAGCGCGAGCACCCCGACGTGATCTTCCTGGCGGAGGCCTTCACGCGCCCCAAGGTGATGCACGGCCTGGCGAAGCGGGGTTATACCCAGTCCTATACCTACTTCACCTGGCGCAACACGCGGCAGGAACTGCAGGACTATTTCACCGAGCTCAACACCGCGCCCGGACGGGACTACTTCCGCCCCAACGCGTGGCCCAACACGCCCGACATCCTGCATGCGCAACTGCAGGGCGGCGAGCCCGCCATGTTCGCGCTGCGGCTGGTGCTGGCCGCCACGCTCTCGGCCAACTACGGCATCTACGGTCCGGCCTACGAACTGCTGGAGCACGTGCCCCGCGAGCCCGGCAGCGAGGAGTACCGCGACTCCGAAAAGTACCAGCTGCGGCACTGGGACCTGGAGCGGCCCGGCAACCTGCGGCCGCTCATCGCCCGCGTGAACCACATCCGTCGCGCCCACCCTGCCCTGCAGGCCGACCACAGCCTGCGCTTCCTGCCGGTGGACAACGAGATGCTGCTGGCCTACCTGAAGCGATCGCCGGACGGCCGCGACGTGATCGTGACGGTGGTCAACCTCGATCCGCACCACGCGCAGTCGGGCTGGATGCGCCTGACCCCGGCCGACATCGCCATCGCGGCGGGCGACCCGCCCGCGGCCGACTGGCAGATGCACGACCTGCTGAGCCAGCAGCGCTTCCTCTGGCAGGGCGACACCCACTACGTGCTGCTGGACCCGCAGCGCGCGCCCGCCCACATCTTCGCCGTGCGGCGCCGCGTCGCGGGCGCCGGAGACATCGACCCCTTCCAGTGATGCCATGAACGCTCCCCTGCTGCGCCAACCCCTCCCGGCCGCGGACGCCGCCGCCGCCGGGCCGCTGCCCGAGCCGGGCCCCGTGGTGATGCCCGAAACCCCGGAGATCGACACGCAGGGCGACCCCCAGTGGTACCGCGACGCCGTCATCTACCAGTTGAACGTGAAAGCGTTCTTCGACAGCAACAACGACGGCTACGGCGACTTCAAGGGGGTGACCGCCAAGCTGGACTACGTGAAGGACCTGGGCGTCAACACGATCTGGCTCATGCCGTTCTACCCATCGCCGCTGCGCGACGACGGCTACGACATCTCCGACTACGAGAACGTGCATCCGCAGTACGGCACCCTCGCGGACTTCAAGGAGATGCTCGACGCCGCGCACGCGCGCGGCCTGCGCGTGATCACCGAGCTGGTCATCAACCACACGTCGTCCGAGCACCCCTGGTTCCAGCGCGCGCGGCGGGCCCCGCCCGGCTCCCCCGAGCGGGACTTTTACGTCTGGAGCGATACCGACCAGATCTACCGGGGCACGCGCATCATCTTCACGGATACCGAAACCTCGAACTGGGCCTGGGACCCGGTGGCCAAGCAGTACTACTGGCACCGCTTCTTCAGCCACCAGCCGGACCTGAACTTCGACAACCCGCTGGTGCTGGAAGCCGTGTTCAAGACCATGCGCTTCTGGCTGGACATGGGCGTGGACGGCTTCCGGCTCGACGCCATTCCCTACCTGGTGGAGCGCGACGGCACCAGCAACGAGAACCTGCCCGAGACGCACGCCGTCATCAAGAAACTGCGCGCGGCCATCGACGCCGAATACAGGAACCGCTTCCTGCTCGCCGAGGCCAACATGTGGCCGGAGGACGTGCGCGAGTATTTCGGCGACGGCGACGAGTGCCACATGGCCTACCACTTCCCGCTGATGCCGCGCATGTACATGGCGATCGCCCAGGAAGACCGGCACCCCATCGTCGAGATCCTGCAGCAGACGCCCGACATCCCCGAAGGCTGCCAGTGGGCCATCTTCCTGCGCAACCACGACGAGCTCACGCTGGAGATGGTGACCAGCAAGGAACGCGACTACATGTACAGCATGTACGCGGCCGACATGCGCGCGCGCATCAACCTGGGCATCCGCCGCCGGCTCGCGCCGCTGATGGAGAACGACCTGGACCGGGTCAAGCTCATGAACGGCATGCTGCTGTCCATGCCGGGCTCTCCCATCATCTACTACGGCGACGAGATCGGCATGGGCGACAACGTCTTCGTGGGGGACCGCAACGGCGTGCGCACGCCCATGCAGTGGTCGCCCGACCGCAACGGCGGCTTCTCGCGCTCCGACCCGCAGCGGCTCTACCTGCAGCCCATCATGGACGCGGTGTACGGCTACGAGGCGCTGAACGTGGAGGCCCAGTCGGGCGACCACAGCTCCCTGCTGCACTGGACACGCCGCATGCTGGCCGTGCGCAAGACCAGCCGCGCCTTCGGCCGCGGGCGCCGCACCTTCCTCAAGCCCGGCAACCGCAAGATCCTGGCGTACGTGAGCGAACACGAGGACGACGTCATCCTCACGGTGTTCAACC
Organism: Paracidovorax citrulli; assembly: GCF_900100305.1. Classification (GTDB taxonomy): domain Bacteria; phylum Pseudomonadota; class Gammaproteobacteria; order Burkholderiales; family Burkholderiaceae_C; genus Paracidovorax; species Paracidovorax citrulli. Next base: position 33,567 of record NZ_FNEY01000028.1, read on the forward strand.
TCTCGCGCGCCGCCCAGCCGGTGGAGCTGGACCTGTCGGCCTACCGGGGCCGCACGCCGATCGAGATGCTGGGTCGGGTCACCTTCCCGCCCATCGGCGACCTGCCCTACCTGCTCACCCTGCACTCCTACGGCTTCTACTGGTTCCGCCTCTCCAACGAGGCCCCGATGCCCTCATGGCACCAGGAGGGCCTGGACCTGCAGGAAAGGCCCGTGCTCGTGCTGTTCGACGGGTGGACCAGCTTCTTCCGCGAACGCGTCATGCCCTGGCGCATCGGCATGGCCGAGCGCATGCGCGCGCAATTCGAGGACGACACCCTGCCGCGCTTCATCGAGCTGCAGCGCTGGTATGCGGACAAGGGCGCGACCATCGCCGGCGCGCGCATCCTGGACCACACGGTCTGGAAGGCCGGCGAAGGCTGCGAATGGATGCTGCCGCTGCTGGGCGTGGAGCCGGCCGCGAAGCCCGGCGGCGCCCAGGGGGCGGGCGCGACCTACTTCGTGCCCCTGGCCCTGGCCTGGGAAGAAGGCAGCGAGGAGCGCATGCGCCGCATCTCTCCGGCCGGCGTGGCGCGCGTGCGCCAGCAGGCCCAGGTGGGCGTGATGGGCGATGCCTTCCACGACGAGTCCTTCTGCCGCATGGTGGTGCGTGCCATGGGCGAAGGCACCGAACTCGCCACCGACCAGGGCGGACGGGTGCGATTCCGGCGCACCTCGGCCTTCGACGCGCTGGCCGCGGAACTGGACACGCTGCCCGTGGAGCGCCCCGGCGCCCAGAGCAGCAACACCGTGGTCGCCCTCGGCGAAACCCTGTTCCTCAAGGGCTACCGCCGCCTGCGCGAGGGCGTGAATCCCGAACTGGAGGTCGGCCGCTTCCTCACGGAGGTCGCCCGCTTCCCGCACTGCGTGCCGGTGGCGGGATCGGTGGAGTACGTGGCGCCGGACGGCGCCACCATGACGCTCGCGCTGGTGCAGTCCTATGTGGCCAACCAGGGCGACGGATGGGAGTACACGCTCGGCTACCTGGAGCGCTTCCTCGAAGACACACGCCTGGCGCAGGCGGCCGGCCCCGTGGCGGACATGCACGGCGGCTATCTGGCCCTGGCCGCCACCCTGGGCCAGCGCACGGCGCAACTGCACCAGGCGCTGGCCCGGCGCACCGGCGATGCCGCCTTCGACCCCGAACCCGTCACCACGCAGGACGTGGCCGCCTTCGGCCAGCGCGCGCGCGCCGAGGCCGAGGACACGCTCGTCCTGCTGGAGCAGCGCCTGGACGAACTGCCGCCCGCGGCGCAGACGGACGCCCAGGCGGTGCTGGCGCGGCGCGCCCTCATCATGGAGCGCCTCGCGGCCGGCGGCGCGGACGCGCCCGCGGGCACCAAGACCCGCTTCCACGGCGACTACCACCTGGGCCAGGTGCTGGTGACGGGCAATGATTTCGTCATCATCGATTTCGAAGGCGAACCCGGCCGGCCGTTCGAGGAACGCCGCGCCAAGAGTTCGCCCCTGCGCGACGTGGCCGGCATGCTGCGCTCGTTCAACTACGCGCGCTGGGCCGCCCTCAAGCACATGACCCAGTCCACCGAGGAGATGGTGCGCCTGGACGAGGCCGCGCGGCACTGGGAGCACCAGGTCCGCGATGCCTTCCTGGCCGCCTACGCGGCGGAAGGCCTTGCGGCCGATCCCGCCCTGATCTCCCTGTTCGAGCTGGAGAAGGCGCTCTACGAACTCCGCTACGAACTGGGCAACCGCGTGGACTGGGCCCAGGTGCCGCTGCAGGGCATCCTGGCGCTGATCGGCGCGGCCGCGGCGCCCACGCCCACGCCGAACCTGCCCGACACCCCCGCCTGACGGCGCCGCCGCTTTCCCGCCACCGACCGATCCCCGAGGCTTCTTCCCATGGACAACCTATCCATCCACCTGGAACCGGCCCGTGCCTTCCTCTTCCAGCTCGGCGCCTACCTGCCGCGCCTGCTCTTCGCCCTGCTCATCCTCGCGGCGGGCTGGCTGGTGGCGAAGGCCGTGCGCTTCGCGGTCACGCGCGGGCTGCGCGCCATCAACTTCCACGTGCTCACCGAACGCGCGGGCCTGGACGACTTCCTGCGGCAGGCCGGCTCGCGCCGCGACGCCACGGCCATCTTCGGCCTGCTGGCGTACGGCCTGGTGCTGCTGGCGGCCCTGCTGGTCGCCTTCAACAGCCTGGGCCTGAGCTACGTCACCGCCCTCCTGAGCCGCGTGCTGTGGTTCATCCCGAACCTCTTCGTCGCGCTGCTGATCCTGGTGCTGGGCACGTATTTCGGCCGCGTGGTCGGCGAACTCGTCTCCGCGTACCTGCGCCGCGCCGGCATGGCCGACACGGCCCTGCCGGGCAAGGCGGCCCAGTACGCCATCGTGGTGTTCTCGGTGCTGATCGCGCTGGACCAGCTCGGCATCGGCGGCGACATCGTGCGCCAGAGTTTCCTCATCCTGCTGGCGGGCGTGGTCTTCGCGCTGGCCCTGGCCTTCGGCCTGGGCGGGCGGGACCGGGCCGCCGAGTGCATCGAGCAGTGGTGGCCGCGCCGGCGGCGCGAACCGCCCGCGGGCGCGGACAGGCTGCCGCCCCGGGATCCGCGACCCTGAACGACGCCGGCCCCGGGCCGGCTTTTTCATTTCCCCTCCGGACGCTCCGGCCGCCCCGCCGATCCTGCCGCAGGATGGAATCCACCGGTGCCGGCGGGCTGCCGCCCTGCGCCCCCGGCCTGCTGCGCACCGCCACGCACGGGAAAACCCCAGCCCCCCGCGTCAGCCTTTTCTCAGCCCAGGCGCCGTACGATCCGCTTTAATCCCGGGCGGGCGCGGCGCCGTGGTTTCTTCCTGCCGCGCGCATCCATCGAACAACGTGAACGACAGGAGACAGCAAGCGTGACAGGACTCCTCCAACTGGCCAGGGGCATGGACTGGGTTTCCACCAGGCTCAGCAAGATCGCGGGCTGGGCCGTGCTCGCCGCCGCCCTGATTTCCGCGGGCAACGCCCTGGTGCGCTACGGGCTGGATCTCAGCTCCAACGCGTGGCTCGAGATCCAGTGGTACCTCTTCGGCACCACCGTGATGCTCGGCGCGCCGGTGGTGCTCAAGCTCAACGAACACGTGCGCGTGGACATCATCTACGGCAAGCTGCGCGGCCGCGGGCCGGTCCTCGTCGATCTGTTCGGCCTCATCTTCTTCCTGCTGCCCGTGATGGGCCTGCTCACCTGGCTCACGTGGCCGTTCTTCTGGAACATGTATGTCACCAAGGAGATGTCGGGCAACATCGGCGGCCTGATCCGCTGGCCCGCGGCGCTGCTGCTGCCCGTGGGCTTCGGCGCGGTCTTCCTGCAGGGCCTGGCCGAGATCGTCAAGCGCGTGGCCTACCTGACGGGGCACCTGCAGATCAGCACCCATTACGAGAAGCCGGTGCAGTAAACGCATCGACAAAAAGCGCCGACCGACCCGACTTCTCCAGGAAGACTCTCCCCATGCACATGGAAAACTTCGCCCCGATCATGTTCGCGGGGCTGATCGTGATCATGCTGATCGGCTTTCCGGTCGCGTTCTCGCTCGCGGCCCTGGGCCTGTTCAGCGGCTTCTTCGCCATCGAGATGGGCTGGTTCCCGGCCAACTTCATGGCCAACCTGCCGATCAACATGTTCGGCATCCTGTCGAACGACCTGCTCCTGGCCATCCCGTTCTTCACGCTGATGGGCGCGGTGCTCGAGAAATGCGGCCTCGCCGAGGACATGCTCGACTCCATGGGCCAGCTCTTCGGCCCCGTGCGCGGCGGCCTGGGCTACTCGGTCATCATCGTGGGCTTCATCCTGGGCGCCATCACCGGCACCGTGGCCGGCCAGGTGATCGCCATGGCGATGATCTCGCTGCCCGTGATGATGCGCTACAACTACAACATGCGCTACGCCACCGGCGTGCTGGCCGCCTCGGGCACCATCACCCAGCTCGTGCCGCCCTCGCTGGTGCTGATCGTCATGGCCGACCAGCTCGGCCGCTCGGTGGGCGACATGTACAAGGGCGCGTGGGGTCCCGCCATCCTGCAGGTGCTGATCTTCGCGATCTACACCTTCCTGCTGGGCCGCATCCGCCCCGAATACGTGCCCGGCCTGCCCAAATCGGCGCGCACGCTGCACGGCTGGGCCCTCTGGGGCAAATGCCTGCGTGGCATCATCCCCTCGGCCATCCTGATCTTCGCGGTGCTCGGCTCCATGGGCGGCCTGCCGTTCATGGACCACGCCATCGCCACGCCCACCGAGGCGGGCGCCATGGGCGCCGTGGGCTCGCTGATCCTCGCGGCCATCCACAAGCGGCTGACGTGGAAGCTCATCAAGGAAGCCATGGACGGCACCATGCGCCTCACCGCCATGGTGGTGTTCATCCTGATCGGCTCGCGCGTGTTCTCGCTGGTCTTCCAGGGCGTCGACGGGGCGATCTGGATCGAGCACATGCTCAGCGACCTGCCGGGCGGCCAGATCGGCTTCCTGATCGTGGTGAACCTCTTCATCTTCTTCCTGGCGTTCTTCCTCGACTTTTTCGAGATCGCCTTCATCATCCTGCCGCTGCTGGGCCCCGTGGCCCACAAGCTGGGCATCGACCTCGTGTGGTTCGGCGTGCTGCTGTGCGTGAACATGCAGACCAGCTTCATGCACCCGCCCTTCGGCTTCGCCCTCTTCTACCTGCGCGGCATCGCCGACACGCTGTTCAAGGAAAAGCGCATCGACCGGCCGGTGAAATCGAGCGACATCTACATGGGCTCCATCCCGTGGGTGGTGATGCAGCTGATCCTCGTGGCGATCGTGATCTTCTTCCCGCAGACCGTGACCATCTTCCTCGACAAGGAAAAGGTGGTCGATCTGGACAAGGTGCAGCTCGACATGCCCGCGGACAGCTCGGCGGAACCGACCATCAACATGGACGACCCCTTCGGCACCGGCAAACCCGCGGACGGCGCCTCGGACGCCCCGGGCGCGGAGCCCGCGATGCCGATGCCGGAACCGATGCCGGAACCGATGCCCGAGCCGGCGGCGCCGGAAGGCGCGGCCAGCACGCCGCGATGACGCAGCACCATGGGCAGCAGCCCACGCCCGGCAACGGCAGGGCCGCCATCGACATCGAAAGCGCCGCCTTCCCGCCCCTGGTGCGGCTGCTCGCCGTGGCCATCGTGGGCGGGCTGGCGGCCTTCGCGCTCTGGTCCATCCCCGCGCTGCGCAACGCGCAATGGACCTTTCCCGCCCTGGCGACCTTCGGCATCGCGGCCGTGCTGATCGGCTGGATGGGCTGGTGGATGGTCTTCAGCCGCACGCGCTTCCGTTCGACCGAAGACGGTGGCGTGATCGTGCAGACATGGCTCTGGGACAAGCGGGTGCGCGCGGCCGACGTGGCCAGCTTCAAGATCGTGCACTGGCCGTGGTTCCAGGCCGTCATCGCGCCGCGCATCCTGCTGCGGCGCAAGGGCGGGGGGATCACGTGGGTGCATGCGGCGGATGCGGGGTTGCTGGTGGCGTTCGGGGAGAGTGTGGTGAGGGTGGGGGCTGTGCCTTCGGCCCTGTCCTCTTCTCCGCCTGAGGCACAGGCTCGCTGAGGGTTTGTTTCCCGGAGCCGGGATTTCGCCCCGGCGGGCGAGTCACTTTCTTTCGCTTCGCCGAAAGAAAGTAACCAAAGAAAGGGCGACCCTGCTGGACGCGACCCCGTTCGCCCAAAGGGCGAACGGGGCAACCTGAGGTGCTCGGGGGTGGGGTGTGCCGTGGAACTCGCTGCGCGCACTCCGTGCGCTGCGCTCGGACAACCACGGCAAGTCAGTTCACGAAGCGGGCGTGTCCTGCGGCACGCCCGCCACCCCACCCCCTGCGCGCCCCAGGCGCAACCAGAAGGGGTGATCCGGGCCGTCGCTGCGCTCGGCCCCCAAAAAACATCGTGCGCGGTGCGCAGCACTCGCGCACCAAAGGCCGAGCGAAGCAATGGCCCGTGTACGGCACCCCGCCCTCGTGGCTGCGCCGAGGAGCGCAGGAGGCAAGGCGCGCAGGCGTGCCGAAGGACACGCCTGCTTCGTGATCTGACTGGCTGCGGTTGTCCGAGCGGAGCGCGCCAGCGCGCAGCGAGTTCCGCAGCCGCGCCTTGCCTCCGAGCACCACAGGCTGCCCCCTTCGCCCCTGCGGGGCGAAGGGGGACGCAGACACCAGGGCTCGCCTTTTCTTTGCCTACTTTCTTTTGGCGAAGCAAAAGAAAGTAGGTGCGCCGCCGGGCGCACATCCCGGCCCCGGGAAAAAACCACCTCCAAAAAGAAAAAAGGCGACCCGAAGGCCGCCCCAAAGAAACACGTAGCTTCTTCTTGTACCCGGCAACCAGCTCAGAGCTTCTGCGCCTGCATGAATCGATCGAACGTGCCTTCCGTGAACCGGAACCACGCGTTCTCGTCCGCCAGGAACTTGGCGTAATCCGTATAGACCTTCTTCCACTCCGGATTGGTGTTGTTCAGGTCCGCGTAGATCTGCTGCGCCGACTTGAACGCCGCGTTCATCACGTCCTGCGTGAACGGCCGCAGCTTGGTGCCCGAGCCCACGAGCTGCTTGATCGCCACGGGGTTGCGCGCGTCGTACTTCGACAGCATAGTGACGTGCGCGTGCGAGGCGGCGGCTTCCACCACGGCCTTGTACTCGGCCGGCAGGCCTTCCCAGGCCTTGGTGTTGATGTAGAAGTCCAGTTGCGGGCCACCCTCCCACCAGCCGGGGTAGTAGTAGAACGGCGCGACCTTGTTGAAGCCCAGCTTCTGGTCGTCGTACGGTCCCACCCATTCCAGCGCATCGATCGTGCCCTTTTCCAGCGCCGGATACAGGTCGGCGCCGGGAATGGACTGCGGGATCACGCCGAAGGGCTCGAGCACCTTGCCCGCGAAGGGGTTGGTGCGGAACTTCAGGCCCTTGAGGTCGGCGACGGACTTGATCTCCTTGCGGAACCAGCCACCCATCTGCGCGCCCGTGTTGCCGCCGGGGAAGCTGATGATGTTGTACTTGGCGTAGAACTCGCGCATCAGCTTCAGGCCGTTGCCCTCGTACATCCAGGCGTTCATCTGCCGCGCGTTCAGGCCGAAGGGCACGGCGCAGCCCAGGCAGAACGTCGGGTCCTTGCCGTAGTAGTAGTAAGGCGCCGTGTGCGCCATCTCGACGGAGGCGTTCTGCACGCCGTCCACCACGCCGAAGGCGGGCATCAGTTCGCCGCCGGCATGCACGGAGATCTGGAACTTGCCGCCGGTGGCTTCGCTGACCTTCTTGGAGAACACTTCCGCCGTGCCATAGATGGTGTCGAGCGACTTGGGGAAGCTGGACGCGAGGCGCCAGCGGATGCTGGCCTGGGCGTGCACAGCGGGGGCTGCGCCGGCCGCCAGCACGCCGGCGATGCCAGCGTGCTTGAGGATGGAACGACGATCCATGGATGGGTCTCCGGTAATGATTTGCGAGCGAACGGCCGCGGGGCTCCGGATCACGGGGCGGCCGGGACGGACTGTTTCAGCCGGAAACGATTGTAGGAAGGGGCCACTGCGGGCCGTTGGGGGTTTTCCCGCGAAAGAAAAAGCCGCGCGGGCGGCCCTTCAGCCTTCTGCAAGCTTGCCGCGCGGTTCGTTCGGTGGGGTTCGGCCCGGCCGTGCGGCCGGGCGCCATGCATCAGCCGGCGGCGGGACCGAAGCGCGCCGTGATGGAGCGCACGAGGCCCTCGGCATCGAGACCCTGCAGCGCGAGCAGGCGGGCCGGGTCGCCATGCTCGATGAACACGTCCGGCAGGCCGAGCTGCAGCACGGGCTTCTGGATGCCGGCGGCATTCAGCGCTTCGCACACGGCGCTGCCCGCACCGCCCAGCACGGCGCCCTCTTCCACCGTCACCAGGGCGTCGTGCCCGGCCGCGATCTCCAGCAGCAATGCGGTATCCAGCGGCTTGGCCCAGCGCATGTTGGCCACCGTGGCGTCCAGCGTCTCGCCGGCCTGCAGCGCGGGATAGAGCAGCGTGCCGAATGCCAGGATCGCGATGCGTTGCCCGGTGCGGCGCACCTCGCCCTTGCCGAAGGGAAGCCCCTCCAGCCCCGGCAGGGGTGCCACGCCCGCGCCGCTGCCGCGCGGATAGCGCACGGCCACGGGATGGTCCTGTGCGTAGGCGGTGGACAGCAGCTGCCGGCACTCGCGCTCATCCGCCGGACAGGCGATGCTCATGTTCGGGATGCAGCGCACGAAGGGGATGTCGTAGGCACCCGCGTGCGTGGCGCCGTCGGCACCGACGAGGCCTGCGCGGTCCAGCGCGAACACCACCGGCAGGTTCTGCAGCGCCACGTCGTGGATGAGCTGGTCGTAGGCGCGCTGCAGGAAGGTGGAGTAGATCGCCACCACCGGCTTCACGCCCTCGCAGGCCATGCCCGCGGCGAAGGTCACGGCATGCTGCTCGGCGATGCCCACGTCGTAGTAGCGGCCGGGGAAGCGCTTCTCGAACTCCACCATGCCCGAGCCCTCGCGCATGGCCGGCGTGATGCCCACGAGCCGGTCGTCCTGCGCGGCCATGTCGCAGAGCCACTGCCCGAACACCTGCGTGAAGGTCTGCTTCGGCGGCGTGGCGGGCTTGGTCAGGCCCACGCTCGGGTCGAACTTGCCAGGGCCGTGGTAAGCCACGGGATCTGCCTCGGCCAGCTTGTAGCCCTGCCCCTTCTTCGTGACCACGTGCAGGAACTGCGGGCCCTTCAGGCCCTTGATGTTCTCCAGCGTGGGAATGAGCGAATCGAGGTCGTGCCCGTCGATAGGGCCGATGTAGTTGAAACCGAACTTCTCGAACAGCGTGGCCGGCAACACCATGCCCTTGGCCTGCTGCTCGAAGCGCTTGGCGAGTTCGAGCAGTGGCGGCACGGGCCCGAGCACCGTCTTGCCGACGTTCTTCGCGGCCGCGTAGAACTGCCCGCTCATGAGCTGTGCCAGGTAGCGGTTGAGCGCCCCCACGGGCGGGCTGATGCTCATGTCGTTGTCATTCAGGATGACGAGCAGGTTGGCGTCGGCCACGCCGGCATTGTTCAGCGCCTCGAAGGCCATGCCGGCCGTCATCGCGCCGTCGCCGATGATGGCCACGGCGCGGCGGTCCTCGCCGCGCTGGCGGGCGGCCATGGCCATGCCGAGCGCCGCGGAAATGCTGGTGCTGGAGTGGGCCGTGCCGAAGGTGTCGTACTCGCTTTCCGTGCGCTGGGGAAAGCCCGAGAGGCCGCCCAGCTGGCGCAGCGTGGGCATGCGGTCGCGCCGGCCGGTGAGGATCTTGTGCGGATAGGTCTGGTGGCCCACATCCCACACGAGGCGGTCGCGCGGCGTGTCGAACACGGTGTGCAGCGCCACCGTGAGTTCCACCGTTCCCAGGTTGGAACTGAGGTGCCCTCCCGTCTTGGACACGCTGTCCAGCACGAATGCGCGCAACTCCGCGGCCAGCTCTTTCAGCTGGGCGCGCGACATGCGGCGCAGGTCGGCCGGGTCGTTCACGGTCTGCAGGAGAGGGAAGGAATTCGTGGACATATTGCTCTTGGTTGGGTGGCGCCGGCACGCATGCGCCGGGGAACGGGGCGGGACGCGGCGCGGTCCGGCCCCCAGTCTCAGCGGGATCGGTCGATCACCATGTCGGCCAGCGCCGCCAGCACGCGCGTGCCCGCCAGGCCGCTGTCCTGCAGGGCGGCGTGCGCCTCGTCGCGCAGCGCGGCCGCATAGGCGCGCGCGCGGTCCAGCCCCAGCAGCGAGACGTAGGTGGGCTTGTCGCTGGCCGCGTCCTTGCCGGCCGTCTTGCCCAGCGTGGCGGAATCGGCCACCACGTCGAGCACGTCGTCCACCACCTGGAAGGCCAGCCCGAGGGCCGCGCCGTAGCGCGACAGGGCGTCCCACGCAGCGGGCGCCACCGCTCCGCAGGCCGCGCCCATCAGCACGCTGGACTGCAGCAGCGCCCCGGTCTTGAGGCGGTGCATGCGGCGCAGCTCGTCTTCCGACAGCGCGACGCCCACGCTGGCCAGGTCGATCGCCTGCCCGCCGGCCATGCCGTCGGCGCCCGCGGCCCGCGCCAGCAGGCGGCACAGCCGGGCCTGCATGGCCTCGGGCACGTCGTCCTCGGGCGTGAGCAGTTCGAAGGCCAGGGCCTGCAGCGCATCGCCCGCGAGCAGCGCCTGGGCCTGCCCGAACTGCACGTGCACCGTGGGCTTGCCGCGGCGCAGCACGTCGTTGTCCATGCAGGGCATGTCGTCGTGCACCAGCGAATACGCGTGGATCAGCTCCACCGAGCAGGCCGCGCGCAGGGCCGCGCCGGCATGGCCCGACACTGCCTCGGCCGCGGCGAGCACCAGCAGCGGACGCAGCCGCTTTCCGGCGCCCAGCACCGCGTAGCGCATGGCATCGCCCAGGCCGCCCGGTGCATCGGCGGGCACCCAGGTTTCCAGGGCTTGCTCGACACGCCGCAGTGCCTGCGCGCTCCAGGCGGAAAGGTCGAAGCCGGCGTCGCCGGCGTGCGGGGAAAGCGCAGCGGTGCCCATCAGTCTTGCGTCCACGGTTGCAGCGTGCCGTTCTCCAGCACCTTGATCTGGTCCTGCACGGCCTCCAGGCGGCCGCGGCAGAACGCCAGCAGCTGCGCGCCGCGCTGGTAGCCGGCCAGCATCTGTTCGAGCGGCAACTGGCCCGACTCGATGCGGCCCACCAGCTGTTCCAGTTCCTCCAGCGCGGCTTCGTAACTCGCGGGCTCGGGGGACGGGGGGGTGGAAGCGGGGGAAGAGGCCTTGGGCATGGAAGCAGCCGCGCCGGCGGGCACGGGTAAAACGGGCCATTTTAGGCGCATGGCTGCGGCGGCAGCGTCGCGCAGGCATGCGTCACACGCCGGCCACGAAAACACAATACACGCACAAGGGGCGCGGAAATAACCCCATTGGCTACAATCCCATTTCTTCGTCGAACCGGCTGTGGGTACTTTGCTCGGCCGGTTTCGTTTTTTTCCACGTCCCGTGCGCACGCGCACCCTCCCTGTGGGGAGTCTTTAGGTCAGGTCACCCATGTCTGATTTAAGTCTTCAACTGCAGCAGGCCGCAAGCCAACTACCAGTTTCAAGCTATTTCGATGATGCGCTGTTCCGGCGCGAGCTGGACACCATCTTTCAGCGCGGGCCCCGCTATGTGGGGCACCAGCTGAGCGTGCCCGAACCGGGCGATTATTACGCGCTGCCGCAGGAAGGACAGGGCCGTGCCCTGGTGCGCAACGCGCAGGGTGGCATCGAACTGGTCTCCAACGTGTGCCGCCACCGCCAGGCGGTGATGCTGCAGGGCCGGGGCAACCTGCGCACGAACGGCAAGGGCCACGCCGCGGGGAACATCGTCTGCCCGCTGCACCGGTGGACGTACTCGCCCCAGGGCGAACTGCTGGGCGCGCCGCACTTCTCGCACGACCCCTGCCTGAACCTGAACAACTACCCGCTGCGCGAGTGGAACGGCCTCCTCTTCGAGGACAACGGCCGCGACATCGCCGCCGACCTCGCCGGCATGGGCCCGCGCTCGGAGCTGTCGTTCGACGGCTACGTGCTCGACAAGGTCGAACTGCACGAGTGCAACTACAACTGGAAGACCTTCATCGAGGTCTATCTGGAGGACTACCACGTGGGCCCGTTCCATCCGGGGCTGGGCAACTTCGTCACCTGCGACGACCTGCGCTGGGAGTTCCAGAAGCACTATTCCGTGCAGACCGTGGGCGTGGCCTCCACGTTCGGCAAGCCCGGCTCGGACGTGTACCGGAAATGGCACGAGGTGCTGCTGAACTACCGCGAGGGCCGCATGCCCGAGCGCGGCGCGATCTGGCTCACCTACTACCCCCACATCATGGTGGAGTGGTATCCGCACGTGCTCACCGTGTCCACGCTGCACCCCGTCAGCCCGACGAAGACACTCAACTTGGTGGAGTTCTACTACCCCGAGGAGATCGCCGCCTTCGAGCGCGAGTTCGTCGAGGCGCAGCAGGCGGCCTACATGGAAACCTGCATCGAGGACGACGAGATCGGCGAGCGCATGGATGCGGGGCGCCGGGCGCTGTTCGACCGCGGCGACAACGAGGTGGGCCCCTACCAGAGCCCGATGGAAGACGGCATGCAGCACTTCCACGAGTGGTACCGGGACGCCATGGGCGCCGCCGTCCCGCGGGACTGAGCGCCTGGCGGCGGCCCGGGCATGCGCCCGGCCGCCGCGAATCCCGGAAGGTGGGCTTTTGCGTGCCATCTTTCCGGGCCGGGCCCTCGGGCCTGGCCTAACATCGGCGGGACGCCCCCCACCCGCCCCTCATCTTCCGCTCCACGCCCATGCAAGCCCTCTGGATGGTCCTCGCCGCATTCCTCTTCGCGAGCATGGGGGTCTGCGTGAAGATGGCATCGGAACACTTCAACGCGGCCGAACTGGTGTGCTACCGGGGCATCATCGGCATGGCCATCCTCTGGGCGCTGGCGCGGCGCCAGGGCGTGGGACTGGGCACCCGCTACCCGGGCATGCACGCCTGGCGCAGCCTGATCGGCGTCGTCTCGCTCGGCGCATGGTTCTACGCCATCGCGCACCTGCCGCTCGCCACGGCCATGACACTCAACTACATTAGCAGCGTGTGGATCGCGGCCTTCATCGTGGGCGGTGCCCTGCTGGCCTGGCGGCCGTCGGGCGGCACCGGCGGCACGCGCCCGCCCCTGCAGGCCCCGCTGGTGATGACCGTGATGGCCGGGTTCGCGGGCGTGGTCATGATGCTGCGCCCCAGCCTGGACGCGCACCAGATGTTCGCGGGCCTCATCGGCCTGCTGTCGGGCCTGTCCGCCGCCTTCGCCTACATGCAGGTGATGGCGCTGTCGCGCATCGGCGAGCCGGAAACGCGCACGGTGTTCTATTTCGCGGTCGGCTCGGCCGTGGCGGGCGGCGCGGCCATGCTGCTCACGGGCGCCTCGGCCTGGCCGGGCTGGCCGGGCCTGTGGCTTCTGCCCATCGGCTTCCTGGCCGCCGCCGGCCAGCTCTGCATGACGCGCGCCTACGCGCGGGCGGGCTCGCAGCGCGGCACCCTGGTGGTCGCCAACCTGCAGTATTCCGGCATCGTGTTCGCGGGGGTGTACAGCGTGGTGCTGTTCGGCGACGACATTCCGCCCATCGGCTGGGCCGGCATGGCACTGATCATCGTGAGCGGGATCGTCGCCACGGTGCTGCGCGCGCGTGCGGCACCGGGAGCGCCGGCGGAAGAGCACTGAGCCGGCGCGGGGCACGGGCGCGGCATGCCGACGTCGTGCCACGCGGTTGGCGGCCTGCGCCGACGCCGGGCAGGCCCCGCACGCCGCACAATCCGCACCATGGGAGCCTGCCCGGCCGTACTTTCCGGGAACGCCGGTTTCCCATTCCCTCACGCTCCATCGACTGAACACGCCATGGCCTACACCACCCTCATTTCCGCCGACGAACTCAAGGCGCTGCGCGCGAGCGGCACCCCCCTGATGGTCTTCGACTGCAGCTTCGATCTGGCGCATCCTTCGCGCGGGCACCAGCAGTACCTCGAATCGCACATCCCCGGAGCGGTGTACGCGCACCTCGACGAATCGCTCAGCGCCCGGCACGGTGCGCCCGGCGCGGGCGGCACGATCGTGGCGACGGAAGGCGACATGCCGGTATCCGGCGGCCGCCATCCATTGCCCCACCCCGAGCGCTTCGCGGCCTGGCTCTCCTCGGTGGGCTTTTCCAACGCGATGCAGGCGGTGGTGTACGACCGCAACGGCGCCAACTTCTGCGGGCGCCTCTGGTGGATGCTGCAGTGGGTGGGCCACGAGGCCGTGGCGGTGCTCGACGGCGGGCTGCAGGCCTGGGAACAGGCCGGCGGCGAACTCGCGCACGGCGAGGAGCCCGCGCACTTCCAGGCGAACTTCGCCCTGGGCGAGCCCCTGCAGCGGCTGGCCACGGCCGCCGAGGTCCAGGCCGCCCTGGGCCAGCCGGGCCAGACGGTGGTGGATGCGCGCGCGCCCGCGCGCTACCGCGGCGAGGTGGAGCCGCTCGATCCGGTCGCCGGCCACATTCCCGGCGCGCTGAACCGCCCGTTCTCCGACAACCTCGGGCCCGACGGCCGCTTCAAGCCGGCCGCGCAACTGCGGGCCGAGTTCGAATCGCTGCTGGCGGGCCGCGATCCTTCCACCGTGGTGCACCAGTGCGGCAGCGGCGTGAGCGCCACGCCCAACGTGCTGGCCATGCAGGTCGCCGGGCTGGGCCGGACCGCGCTGTTCGCGGGCAGCTGGAGCGAGTGGTGCGGCGATCCGTCCCGCCCCGTCGAGCGCGGCTGAAACGCATAAGCTAGTCTGGAAATCTTCGTTCCCTTGCGGCGGGGACCGTCATGAGAATGGCCCATGACCGCCCCAGGGCCGAAGATGACCGCACCGACTCCACACCACGGCTGCCGCTGCCGCCGCGTACGCCGCACCGCATCGCCAGCGAGGCCGAGGCACTCGACATCGCCCGCGCGCTGGCGCGCGAATTCCGCCAGGACGCGGCATCGCGCGACCGCGAGCGCCGCCTGCCCTGGGACGAGATCGAGCGCTACACCGCGAGCGGCCTCGGCGGCATCGGCGTGCCGCGCGCCCACGGCGGCATCGGCGCCTCGTTCCGCACGCTGGCGGAGGTATTCGCCATCCTGTGCGCGGCCGATCCGTCGCTGGGGCAGATTCCGCAGAACCACCATGCGCTCATCCGCCACCTGGTGGAGTTCGGCAGCCCGTCGCTGCAGCGCCGCATTTTCGCGGACGTACTGGCGGGGCACCGGCTGGGCAATGCCGGCCCGGAGCGCAAGGCCCGCGCGGCCGCCGTCCACCATGCGACGGCGCGGCTGCGGCGGGATGCGCAGGGAACGCTGCGCGCCAGCGGCACGCGCCACTATTCCACCGGGGCGCTGTTCGCGCACTGGGTGCCCTTCCGCGCGCAGGACGAGTCCGGCCGCCCGGTGCAGGTCTGGGTGCGCCGCACGGCGCCCGGGCTGCAGGTGATCGACGACTGGGACGCCTTCGGCCAGCGCACCACGGCCAGCGGCAGCGTCGTGCTGCAGGACGTGCCCGTGGAGGATGGCGACGTGGTCGCCCTCCACGCATCGCAGGACCGGCCCACGCTGACGGGGCCGTTCTCGCAACTGCTGCAGGCCTCCATCGACCTGGGAATCGCCGAGGGTGCCCTGGAGGACGCCCTCGCCTACGTGCGCGAGAAAACCCGGCCCTGGGTGGACTCCGGCGTGGAACACGCCCACGACGATCCGCACATCCTGCGCGAGGTCGGCGAACTGGCCATCGACGTGCATGCGGCGCGCGAAGTGCTGGCCGAGGCCGCTGACCTGCTGGATGCAGCAGCCCAGGCACCGCTCACGGACGCCGCCAGCGCCGAGGCCTCGGTGGCGGTCGCGCGCGCGAAGGTGCTGACCACGGAGGCCGCGCTGCACGCCGGTGAACACCTGCTGGAACTGGCCGGCGCCTCGGCATCGCGCACCGTCCACAACCTGGACCGGCACTGGCGCAATGCGCGTGTCCACACGCTGCACGACCCCGTGCGCTGGAAATACCACCTCATCGGCCGCTACGTGCTGAACGGCCAGGCGCCGCGCCGCCACCAGTGGAACTGACCAAAGACCGCCCATGACCGCACACACCCCGCAGGAACGGCACTCCCTGCAGCAGGCAGGCCCCACCCCGCCGGCATCGCCGGTGCCGCCGGCGCCCGCGCACCGGCCGCCGGTGCTGGACACGCCCGCACAGATCCTCGGCACCGCCGCCGCGCTCGCCCGCGCATGGGCGCCCCAGGCGCTGGCGCGCGACCGGGAGCGCCGGCTGCCCTGGACGGAAATCGAGGCCTACAGTGCCAGCGGGCTCTGGGGCATCACCGTGCCGCTGGCCCACGGCGGTCCGGGCGCCGACGCCTGGACGCTCGCGCAGACCATCGCCACGGTCTCCGCGGCGGACGGATCGCTGGGCCACATCCCGCAGAACCATTTCCACGCCCTCGAAGTGCTGCGCGTGGGCGGCACCGAAGCCCAGCAGCGCTTCTTCCACGGGCGCGTGCTGCAGGGCGAGCGCTTCGGCAACGCCCTGTCCGAAACCGGCCACCGGGACTACCGGCGCCGCACCCGCCTGGAGCGCTCGGGCAGCGGCTGGGTGCTGCACGGGCGCAAGTCCTACTGCACCGGCGCGATCTTCGCGCACTGGATTCCCACGCAGGCGATGCAGCAGTTCCATGATGGCCGCGAGGTGAGCGTGATCGCCTTCGTGCCGCGCCATGCCCCCGGCATCACGGTGGAGGACGACTGGGACGGCATGGGCCAGCGCGTGACGGGCAGCGGATCGGTCGCGCTGGACGGCGTGCCGGTGCAGCCCGAATGGATCGTGCCGTTCCAGGCCAGCTTCGACCGGCCCACGGCCATCGGACCGTTCGCGCAGCTCATGCACGCGGCCATCGACCTCGGGATTGGCGAAGGGGCGCTGCAGGCCGCCCTGCCCTTCATCCGCGACCACGCGCGCCCCTGGATCGACGCGCAGGTGGAGCGCGCCACGGACGACCCGCTCACCCTGCACGCCGTGGGCGAGGTGGACCTGCGCCTGCGCGCGGCCCGCGCGATGCTGCGCCGGGCGGCGCGCTTCGTCGATGCCGCCCGGCACGCTCCCGATGAAGACACGGTGGCCGCCGCTTCGGTGGCCGTGGCCGAGGCCCGCGCGCTCGCCCACCGCGCTGGCCTGCTGGCTGCCAACAAGCTGCTGGAACTGGGCGGCACCTCCGCCACCGCCGCGGAACACGGCTTCGACCGCTTCTGGCGCAACGTGCGCACCCACACGCTGCACGATCCGGTGCGGTGGAAGTACCACGCCGTGGGCAACCATGTGCTCAACGGCACCCGGCCGCCGCGCCACGGAGCCCTGTGATGCCCGGCGCGCACCGCACACGCCCAATCGTCCTCAACGCGTTCAGCATGAACACGGTGGGGCACATCAACCACGGCCTCTGGACGCATCCCCGCGACCGGTCGGGCGAATACCACTCGCTGGACTACCGGACCGGGCTCGCGCGCGAACTGGAGCGCGGCCTGTTCGACAGCCTCTTCCTGGCCGACATCGTCGGCGTGTACGACACCTACGGCCAGTCGGCCGATGTCACCCTGCGCGAATCGGTGCAGCTGCCGGTCAGCGCCCCCGTGCTGGTCGTGCCCGCCATGGCCGCCGCCACGCGGCACCTGTCCCACGCGGCACCTGTCCCACGCGGGAACTGGTCCGCGCCCTGCGCGCGGAGGTCGTGCGCGCGGGCCGCCACCCCGGCGACGTGAAGGTGGTGGAGGGAGGCTCACCGCCGTGCCCGGCGCCACCCGCCAGGAGGCCGAGGACAAGTACCGGGATTACTGCCGCCATGCCTCGTGGTGCCCGAACTGCAGCAAGGCCGCACACATGCCCCACGGATCCGGCCGGCGACACACGCGCCGCGACCCGCCGGCGTGCGGTGGGCCACGGCCGAGCTACGGCCGAGCTACGGCCGAGCTACGGCCGAGCCATAGGCAGTCCGTATCCACCCGATAGCCGCGGCTGCCGCCCCGGCGCGGCTCCGCCTCCCTGCGCAGCACGCTGTTCCTCGCATTCCTGTCGCGCCGCTGGCGGGCCTGTAAAGCAAATTCCTACATGCCCGGCTTGCCGACGAGACACGACGCACCTCCAAACCCCGACTTAATTTCCGATTGGACCGAATTCACAATCCATTTCAACGGATCGCGACACACCTGCACACCGCCAGGGGCCTCGGGATCTGCTAACGGAAAGGAATGCACCATGACCTCGGAACAACTTCTCGCTGAAATCCGCGAAGCCAACCTCACCTACCTGATGCTGGCCCAGACGCTGATCCGCCAGGACAAGGCCGAAGCCGTGTTCCGCCTGGGCATCAACGAAGACGCCGCGGACATCCTGGCCTCCCTCTCGGCGGCCCAGGTGCTCAAGCTGGCCTCCCGCAACACCCTGCTGTGCAGCTTCCGCGTGGACGACAACCTCGTCTGGAGCCTGCTCACCAACCACAACACGCCCAAGAAGGTCGGCAACGAAGCCACCAACACGCTGCACGCCAACATCCTCATGGCCAGCCGCGTGTCGGAAGTGCTCTGAACCTTCCCTGCCGCCGTCCGACCTTCCCGCCCATCCGCCTCCGAAAGACCGCCATGACCGCAGCTGCCGCCCCCGTGAAGAGCGTCCTGAACGAATCCAAGCAGATCGAGCGCGCCGCCATGCTGATCCAGATGGGCGCCCGCATGCAGGTGCTGGAGTCGGAGACCTCCCTGTCGTACGAACGCCTGATCCGGCTCTACAAGGAAATCGCCGGCAAGTCGCCTTCCAAGGGCCAGCTGCCGTTCTCCACCGACTGGTTCCTCACCTGGCAGGAAAACGTCCACAGCTCCCTGTTCCTGAACATCTACGAATACCTGTCCAAGGGTGTGAGCCTGGATTCCGTGGAACTGCTCACCAAGGCCTACCGGCTCTACAGCGAGCAGGTCGCCACGGCCGAGATCGAACCCCTGTTGTCTTTCACCCGCGCATGGCGCCTGGTGAAGTTCGTGGATGCCGGTATGCTCACGCGCACCAAGTGTTCCCGGTGCGGCGGCCATTTCGTCACCGAAATGTACGAAAATCCACGTGCCTACACCTGCGGGCTGTGCAATCCTCCGGCCCGCGCCGGCAAGAGCAAGTCGGCCGGCGCGCTGATGCTGCACTGATCCATTCCCGCGGCCCGGCGGCTGTCCGCCCGCCGGCACGGTACGCATTTCCGGGACCCATGCCCCGGCACATTTTTCCAAACGCGAGTTCCCCTTGTCCCGGCCTTGTGCCGGGATTTTTTTTGGATCACCGCATGGACAGCAGGATACGCACGTTGTCGTCCACCGGCACCACGTAGTCGTGGGCCGCCAGCACGGCATTGCCCTCGGGCCCCACCAGCTTCAGGCTCACGAACACCGATTGCGCCGTGGCGGCATAGGTGCCCACGACCACGGCCTGCGCGGCCTGCGCACGGCTCACGTCCCGCACCTCGCGCGACAGCAGCAGTTCGCCCTGCCCGGGCACCATCGCGAGGTTCTGCCGCATTTTCAGCTCGGTCACCCGCACGCCGCGCTGCACCATTCGCCCGGCGATCTGCTCGGAAAAAAGGCGCCCCAGGCGCGACGCCTCGCCCAGCCGGTCGATGTGCACCAGCGTGGCCACCAGCACGGGCTGGCGCGGATCCAGCTGCGGCACCTGCCGCAGCAGCGCATCGGCCGCGGCCTGGTTGGCCTCCAGCAGCGACTCCGCCGGCGAGCCGATGCCCAGCGCGCCCATCACGCCGCTGCCGCCGGCGGACGGCGCGGCGGCACCATAGTAGTAGCGGGCGCAGCCCGGCAGGCAGGCCGCGGCGGCCACCGCCACGCCCATGCGCAGCCAGGCGCGCCGCGGCGCCTGCCGCAGGATGGAATCTGCGTTCTTCATGGCGCCACCACTTGCCAGGTCCTGACCGCTGCCGGCGCGGAGCCGGCAGCCGCCGGGTACCCCTGCGGCGCGGGAGGCAGGGGCAGATACACGGCCGCGTCGGCCTGGTCGATGAAATAGACGTCGCTCGTGCGGGCCAGGTAGCGGCCTTCGCTCTCCAGCGAGGTGGTGACGAGGATCTCGGTGCGTGCCGGCACGCGCGCCAGGCCCTGCGGCGTGGAACGTGCGGCCGCGGGCACCGCCACCGGCTGCGCCGCCAGCAGGTAGTCGCCGTTTTCCATGGAGGCGTCCCGCGCCACGCGCACGCCATCGCCGAGCAGCACCGGCCGCCCACCTTCGCCGGGCGGCGCCACGTGCTGCACGAGCTGGACGTCCACGGCGAGCCGCACGCCGGAAGGCTGCGTGGACAGCGCCAGGCCGCGCTCGACCAGATGGGTGATCAGCAGCGTCCGGAATCCGGCGACGAAGCCGGGCACGTCCGGGCCGTCGGCCGCCGCCGGCACCACGTAGATCGGATGCGCCCCCGCGGGCCATTCGCGCAGCTTCACGGCCGTGCGCGCCGCGACATCGGCGGCCAGCACGTCCCAGTGGTGCACGGCCCGCGCCGTCTTCTGCGTGGACGGGGCATGCACCACGGGCTGCGGCAGGTCCGGAGGCGCCGCGCAGCCGGCCAGCCCGGCAGTGCACAACAGCACGGCTGCCAGCGCCGGACCGCTCCGGCGGGCGTTCGAAAACGGCGGAAATTCCGCAACGGGGGTCATGCGCTCGCACCTTTCCTCGGAATGCATGGCTGGATGCTAACGGCCGCGCGCCCGGCGAATGGGCGGAACAACGGCGCTTTCCCTGCCCAGTCTGGCGCCTGCGTCCATCGCGCCGACCGCGCCCCGCCGATGCCATGGCCGGGTGCCCGCCTACGCCCGCACGGGCTCCGGCCGCGCCACAATCCGCGCATGCAGCTTTCCGCCCCCGCCCCGGACTCCCCGCCCGACGCCACCGCCATGCGTGCCTCCGCGCCGCCGCCCGCGGGCGACCCGCCCGCCGAACCACCGCCCGCCGGGGATCCACCGCCGGCCTCGCCGCCGGCAGGCGACCCGCCCGCGCCGGCCCCCGGCCCGGCGGAGCCTCCGCCGCCACCGGCAGGCGCCTCGCCACCGCCCCCCTTCGTGCTGCACATGCCCGTGGATGTGCGCAACCTGTCGCTCGCCCTGCTGGCGCTCTTCGCCGCCGTGGCCCTCCTGCACTGGGCCAGCGCCGTCTTCATTCCATTGATGTTGAGCCTGCTGCTCACCATCGCGCTGCAGCCCATCGTGACGGCGCTGCGGCGCTGGTACATCCCGCGCTGGCTCAGTGCCGGCGTTCTGCTGCTGGGCATCGTCGGCGGCCTCGGCGGCACGGCCTGGTCGCTCTCCGACGGCGCGGCCGAACTGGTGGACTCGCTGCCCGTGGCCGCGCGCAAGGTACGGGATGCCATGCGGACGAACATGCGCGGGCCGAGCCCGCTCGACACCATGCAGAAGGCCGCCAGCCAGATCGAGCAGGCCGCCACCGAAAGCATCCCGCCCCAGACGCGGCGCGGCGTGCAGCGCGTGGTGATCGAGCGCGCGCCCTTCAACATCCGCGATTACGTATGGACCGGCACCGTGGGCCTGGTATCGGCCGCGGGCCAGCTCACCGTGGTGGTCTTCCTCACCTTCTTCTCGCTGGCCTCGGGCAACCTCTTCCGCCGCAAGCTGGTGCGCATCGCGGGCCAGAGCCTCGAGCGCCGCAAGATCACCATGGAAGTGCTCGACGACATCACCGGACAGATCCAGCGCTACCTGCTCGTGCAGGTGGCCACCAGCGTCCTGGTGGGCATCGGCACCGGCGTGGCCTATGCCCTGCTCGGGCTGGAGAACGCGGCCGTCTGGGGCGTGGTGGCCGGCGTGCTCAACCTCGCTCCCTACGTCGGCTCCATCGTCGTGACGGGCGCCTCCGCCCTCGTCGCCTTCCTGCAGTTCGGCACCGTGGACATGGCCCTGGCCATCGGCGGCGCATCCCTGCTCATCCACACCATCGTAGGCAACCTGCTCACCCCCTGGCTCACCAGCCGCACCAGCCGCATGAGCCCCGTCGCGGTGTTCGTCAGCGTGCTGGCCTGGGGATGGCTGTGGGGGTTGTGGGGAGTGTTGCTGGGGATTCCGGTGATGATGGTGGTGAAGGCTGTCTGCGATCGGGTGGAGGATCTGAGGCCTATCGGGGAGTTGTTGGGGGATTGAGGGTTTTTGTTTTGAGGGCGGGGGCCGGGTCTCGGCCCGGCGGCCGAGTCACTTTCTTTCGCTTCGCCGAAAGAAAGTAACCAAAGAACGGGGTCGCATCCAGCAGGGATGGGGAGCACTCGGGCCTTCGCGTTGCTCGGCCTCCAGGCCATCGCAGCGCTCGGCAAAAAGCCCCAGCGCTCCGCCCCGAGAAAAACGGTGCGCGGTGCGCAGCACTCGCGCACCAAGGGCCGAGCGAAGCAATGGCCCGTATGCTCCACCCCGCCCTCGTGGCTGCGCCGAGGAGCGCAGGGCGCGGGGCGGGCAGGCGTGCCGCAGGACACGCCTGCTTCGTGATCTGGCTCGCCGTGGTTGTCCGAGCGCAGCGCGCCAGCGCGAAGCGAGTTCCACGGCGCCGCCCCGCGACCGAGCACCGCAGGCTGCCCCCTTCGCCCCTGCGGGGCGAAGGGGGACGCAGACACCAGGGCTCGCCTTTTCTTTGCCTACTTTCTTTTGGCGAAGCAAAAGAAAGTAGGTGCGCCGCCGGGCGCACATCCCGGCCCCGGGAAAAAAATCACCCCAACAACTCCCGCACAGCCCCCTCGATCGCCCCCATCTGCCCACACACCAGCGCCAGCTGCGTCAGCAGGATGCGCAACGTCTCCGCCGGCACTTCCCCCGCACCACCATCCCCCCGCAGCGCCATGGCATCCGCCGCCTGTTCCAGCGCGGCCGCCAGCGCCTCCAGCCGCGCCACCGCATGCGCCCCGGCCTCCTGGGCCAGGTCCGCGGCAGGGCCCGCAGGCCCCGCCCGGTGCGCGCCCAGGGCGGAGAGATAGCTCAGCAAGGTGTGCGAGGCCACCAGCATGCGCATGCCGGCCAGCGAATGCGATCGCACGTGGCGCGGCTCCTGCAGCAGGTGCGAGAGGGTCGTGGAGAACGCCGCATCCGCGTTGTGCGCGTTGCGCCGCGCGAGCCGGTAGTCCAGGTCGTCGGACTTGCCGGTGGCGTACTGCGAGAGGATCTCGCGCAGGTAATGGGCATGCGCGGCCAGGGCCTGGGCCGCCACGGCCGCCAGGCGGCGTCCCTGCCAGTCCGGCAGCACCCACAGCATCGCCACCGCGGCGATGGCACTGCCGATCATGGTGTCCAGCAGGCGCGGCAGGATCAGCCCGTTCGCCGCGCCGGTGGCCTGGTTGAAGCACATGAGCACCAGCAGCGTGATGGCGGCCGTGGCCGTCAGGTAATGCGTGGTGCGGGTGACGAAGAACAGCACCCCCGCGGCCACCGCGAAGAGCGCCTGCAGCGGCAGGCTCGGGAACAGGCGCAGCAGCGCCCAGCCCACGACCAGGCCGACGGCCGTGCCGGCGATGCGCTGCGCCACGCGCGCCAGCGTCGCGCCGTACGTGGGCTGGCACACGAACAGCGTGGCCAGCGGGATCCAGTAGCCATGCACGGGATCGATCAGTTGCATCACGCCGTGGCCCGCCGCCAGCGCCAGGGACAGCCGCACCGCGTGCCGGAAGAGTGGCGAGCCGCGGTGCAGTTGCACCCGCACGCGGCCCCAGGCGTCGGCCAGCGAGCGCGGGGAGCGGTCCAGCAGGCTGCTGTCCCCCGCCCGCTCCCCGCCGTCGGGATGGGTCGCGGCATCGAGTTGCGCGTCCAGCGTGCCGAGATTGCGCGCCAGCGCGCGCAGGCTGCGCAGGGGGCGCTGCCATTCGGCCCGGCCCTGGGCTTCCAGGTAGGCGATCGCGTCGCGCAGATCGGCCATGGCCCGCGCCACCGCCCCGTCCCGCTCGAAGGGCTGGTGCATCTGCAGCGCCTGGGCGATGCGCGCGCATTCCACGCCCTGCAGCTGCAGCACGCGCTGGCAGCGGTAGAGCACGTCGCTGTGGAACAGCACGTCCGCCCATTCGTTGTAATGGTGGTGCGAGGAACTGGCGCGCTCGTGGATGTCCTGCGCGATGAAGTAGAGATTCAGGTGCCTCAGCATCCGCCCCGTGGGCAGGGCACGCGCGCCGGCGCCCCAGCGGCTGAAGATGCTTTCCTTGGTGGCATTGAGGGCCGCCACCAGGCGGCCGTTCGTCTGCGCCAGCGCCAGGCGCCGCCGCTCCACGTCCACGCCGCGCACCGGCTCGAACAGGCTGGCCTTGAGCCGCAGGTAGGCGCCCAGCTGGTCGTAGAGCCCCGCCAGGTTCTGCCGCACGCGCTGGTGCGGGAACGCCGCGCACCACACCAGCGACAGCAGCGCATACCACGCCGCGCCGGACAGCAGCAGCAGCGGTACATGCCAGGGGCCGCCGGCCGGCACGTGCCCGGCCACCGTCCCCGGAGACGCGCTGATGGCCGCGTAGAGCGCCAGGATCACGGTCGCCGACGCGATGGCCCGGTAGCGCTCGCCGATGGCGCCCAGCATCGTGAAGCCGAAGGTGGAACATGCCAGGCCCGCCACGAACCAGGCCGGATGCGGCAGCAGCAATTGCACCGAGAACGCCGCGAGCGCGAAGCACGCGAGCATGACCCACACCGCGCGCAGGCGCCCGCGCCAGCTGTCGTCGGTTTCTGCCAGCGCGCTGGCGATGATGCCCAGGAAGAGCGGCGTCACCAGCGCCACCTGGTCGCGCCACCAGCACAGCGCCATCGCGCCGCTCAGCGCGATGAAAACGCGCAGGCTGTAAACGAAGGCGTCCTGCGCCCACAGCCGGCGCAGCCAGCCGGCACGCCCGCGCTCCGCCGCCTGGCCGGCCGCCGCCATCGTGGTTGTCGTTGTTCTCGGTTCCATTCACGCTGCCTTCGCCGGTGTCCGTGCACGGCGCCATCGCGCGCCGGCACCATCGCGAGCAAGAAGCAGGCCCGCGCCCTCAGCCGGTATTGCGCAGACCCGCCGCTATGCCGTTGATGCAGATGTGGATACCGGTCTGCACGCGCTCGCTGCCCTCGCCCGCGCGCCAGCGCCGCACCAGTTCCACCTGCAGGTGGTGCAGCGGATCGATGTAGGGGAAACGGTGGCGGATCGAGCGCGCCAGGGCCGTGTTGTGGGCCAGCCGCTGCCGGTCGCCGGTGATGCGCGCCAGCGCATCCACCGTGCGCTGCCATTCGGCCTCGATGGCACCGAACACCTTGCGCCGCAGGCGCGCGTCCGCCACCAGTTCGCTGTAGCGCGACGCCAGGGCCAGATCGCTCTTGGCCAGCACCATGTCCATGTTGGACAGCAGCGTGCGGAAGAACGGCCACTGCCGGTACATCTTCTGCAGCAGCGCCATGCGGGCCTTGGGATCCTCGCCCGCGGCCTTCACGAAGGCCTCCACGGCCGATCCGAAGCCGTACCAGCCCGGCAGCGTGAGCCGGCACTGGCCCCAGCTGAACCCCCAGGGGATGGCGCGCAGGTCCTCGATCTTCTGGCTCGGCTTGCGCGAGGCCGGGCGCGAGCCGATGTTGAGCTCGGCGATCTCCCGGATCGGCGTGGAGTTGAAGAAATAGTCGGCGAAGCCCGGCGTCTCGTACACCAGCGCGCGGTAGGCCGCCATGCTCGCCTGCGAGAGTTCGGCCGCGGCCTCGTGGAAGGCCTTGGTGGCAGGCTTGGTGGGCTGCAGCAGCGTGGCCTCCAGCGTGGCCGCCACCAGCGTCTCCAGGTTGCGCCGGCCGATCTCCGGGTTGGCATATTTGGAGGCGATCACCTCGCCCTGCTCGGTCAGGCGGATCTGCCCGCGCACCGTGCCGGGCGGCTGCGCCAGGATGGCCTGGTAGCTCGGGCCGCCGCCGCGCCCCACCGTGCCGCCGCGGCCGTGGAAGAGCCGCAGGCGGATGCGGTGCCGCGCCTCCAGCGCGTCGAACAGCTCCACCAGCGCGATCTCGGCGCGGTACAGCTCCCAGTTGCTGGTGAAGATGCCGCCGTCCTTGTTGCTGTCCGAGTAGCCCAGCATGATGTCCTGCTCGGCCCCGCCGCGCTGCACCATCGCCGCGAAGCCCGGCACCTCGTAGAGCGCGCGCATGATGGGCTGGGCGTTGCGCAGGTCGCCGATGGTCTCGAAGAGCGGCACCACGATCAGGTCGGCGCGGGCATCGGCCCCGTCCAGCGTGCCGTGCATCAGGCCCACTTCCTTCTGCAGCAGCAGCACTTCCAGCAGGTCGCTCACCGTCTCGGTGTGGCTGATGATGTAGTGCCGGATGGCCTGGGCGCCGTAGCGGTCGCGCATGCGCCGCGCCGTCTCGAAGATGGCGATCTCGCCGCGCGTGTGCTCCGAGTATTCCGCGCCCACCACGCGCAGCGGCCGGGCGTCGCACAGCAGGCGCACCAGCAGGGCCTGGCGCGCATCTTCCGGCAGGGCCGCGTAATCAGCCTCGATCCGGGCCGTGGCCAGCAGCTCCGCCACCACGCGCTCGTGCTGGTCGGAGCTCTGCCGCAGGTCCACCGTGGCCAGGTGGAAGCCGAACACCTCCACGGCCCGCACCAGCGGATGCAGCCGCTGCGCCGCCAGCGGCGCCCCGCGGTGCGACCGCAGCGAGGCCTCGATGACGCGCAGGTCCGCCAGGAACTCCGAAGCGTCGCCGTACGGGTTCTGGGGCGCCACGGCATGGCGCGCCGCCTCGCCGCCCGTCAATTCGCGCAGCGTCGCCGCCAGCCGCGCATAGATGCCGGTGAGCGCGCGGCGGTAGGGCTCGTCCTGGCGGTGCTCGCTGGTGTCGGGCGAGCGTTCGGCCAACTGTTGCATCTCCGGAGAGACCTGCACGAGCCGGGCCGACAGCGACAGCTCGCCGCCCAGGTAGTGCACCTCGGTCAGGTAGTGGCGCAGCGCCACCTCGGCCTGGCGGCGCAGTGCGAGCGCCAGCGTGTCGGCGCTCACGTTGGGATTGCCGTCGCGGTCGCCGCCGATCCACTGGCCCATGCGCAGGAAGCTCGCCACCGGCTGGCTGCCCAGCGCCCGCTCCAGGTCCTCGTACAGGCGCGGGATCTCGCGCAGGAAGGTCGATTCGTAATAGGAGAGCGCGTTCTCGATCTCGTCGGCCACCGTGAGCTTCGAATAGCGCAGCAACCGGGTCTGCCACAGTTGCGCGACGCGGGCGCGCAGCCGCGCCTCGTTGGCCGCCAGCTCGCGCGGCGTGAGCGCATCGCGCGCGGACTTGTAGAACAGCCCCCGCGCCTGGATCTCGTCGCGCTCGGCCAGCAGTTCGGCGATGTCGCGCTCCGCGTCCAGGATGCTCTTGCGCTGCACCTCCGTCGGGTGCGCGGTCAGCACCGGCGACACGTAGCTGCGTGCCAGCGTCTGCGCCACGGCGCGCGGCGCGATGCCCGCCCAGCGCAGCCGGGCCAGGGCCACCTCGATGCTGCCTTCCTGCGTGCTGCCGGCGCGCTCGTGCACGGTGCGGCGGCGGATGTGGTGCCGGTCCTCGGCGAGGTTCGCCAGGTGGCTGAAATACGTGAAGGCGCGGATCACGCTCACCGTCTGGTCGCCCGACAGGCCCTTGAGCAGCTTCTTGAGCGCCTTGTCCGCCTCCTGGTCCGCATCGCGGCGGAACGCCACCGACAGCTTGCGCACCTGTTCCACGAGGTCGTAGGCGGCCACGCCCTCCTGCTCGCGGATCACGTCGCCCAGGATGCGCCCGAGCAGGCGGATGTCCTGGATCAGCGGCTGGTCCTTGTCGGCGCGGCGTCCGGGCGACGGCGAGGCCTGGGGTTCGGGCGCGGTGTCGGTCTTGCGGGAAGGCGTCGCATTCATGCAGAAGGTCTCCTGGGGCGCGCGCACGACGGGCAGGTGCTGCGGCGCAGCATGCTAGCATCCCCGCCAGGCCTGCCGAGCCTTCCGCCCGCCCGGCCTGGAACACCGCGATGCATCCCTCTCCCCCCCCCACGACCTCCGCCGCCTCCGGCCTTCCTCCCATCGTCATCGCCACGCGCGAAAGCCGCCTCGCGCTCTGGCAGGCCGAGCACGTGCAGGCCCTGCTGCGCGCGCGCGGCCACGCCGTCGAACTGCTCGGCATGACCACCCAGGGCGACCGGATCCTCGACCGCACCCTGTCCAAGGTGGGCGGCAAGGGCCTCTTCGTGAAGGAACTGGAAGTCGCCCTGGAGGAAGGCCGCGCCCACGTGGCCGTGCATTCGCTCAAGGACGTGCCCATGGAGCTGCCCGAGGGCTTCGAGCTGGCCTGCGTGATGGAGCGCGAGGATCCGCGCGACGCGTTCGTCTCGCCCCGCCATGCCTGCCTCGCCGACCTCCCCCAGGGCGCCGTGGTGGGCACCTCCAGCCTGCGCCGGCAGGTGCTGCTGCAGGCGCTGCGCCCCGACCTCGTCATCCAGCCGCTGCGCGGCAACCTCGACACCCGCCTGCGCAAGCTCGACGAAGGCCAGTACGACGCCATCGTGCTGGCGGCCGCGGGCCTCAAGCGCCTGGGCCTGGAAGGCCGCATCCGCGCCCTGTTCGAGCCCGACGAAATGCTGCCGGCCGCCGGCCAGGGCGCGCTGGGCCTGGAGGTGCGATCCGAACGCCATGACCTGCTGCAGGCGGTGGCACCGCTCGCCCACCAGGCCACCTGGCTCTGCGTGGCCGCCGAGCGCGCCGTGAGCCGCGCCCTGGGCGGCAGCTGCTCCGTGCCGCTGGCGGCCCATGGCCGCTGGACGGACGCCGGCACGCTGCGCCTGGACGGTGCCTGGGGCGACCCCGAAGGCATCCGCCCCCTGGTGCGGGTGCAGATATCCGCGCCGGTCGCCTCCCTGCCCGAAGCCGAAGCGCTCGGCTCCGCCGTCGCGGCGCGGCTGCGCGCGGACGGCGCGCAGATCCCGGCCTGACCGCCGCGTCCGCACACCGAGCCCCATCCACCCCGTGCACCGCGCCCCCCCGCCTGCGGCCCCGCGCCGCGCCATCGTCACCCGCCCGGAGCGCGACGCCACGCAGTGGGTCGTGCACCTGCATGCGCGCGGCATCGATGCCGTCGCCCTGCCCCTCATCGCCATCCGCGGATGCGCCCGTCCCGAGGCCCGCGCGGCACTGCAGGCAGCGCGCGAGGCGTGGCCCCGCTGGCGCGCGGTCATGTTCGTGAGCAGCAACGCGGCCCACTATTTCTTCGATCCGCCAGGAACGGGCGCCGCGCTGTTCGCCGGCGACCCGGCCGCGCTGCCGCGGATCTGGGCGCCGGGCCCCGGCACCGCCCAGGCGCTGCGGCAGGCCGGCGTGCCCGCAGAAGCCATCGACCGGCCCGCGCCCGACGCCACGCAGTTCGACTCCGAAGCCCTCTGGGCACAGGTGGCGCCGCAGGTGCGGCACGGCGGCCGCATCCTCATCGTGCGCGGCGCGCAGGCCGACGGCGACGGCTCGGACACCGTGGCGGGCACCGGCCGCGATTGGCTCGCGCAGCAGATCGCCGCGGCCGGCGGGCAGGCCGAATTCGTCGCGGCCTACGAACGCGGCGCCCCCGACCTCGGCGCGGAGCAGTTGGCCCTCGCCCGCGCCGCGGCCACGGACGGCTCGCTGTGGCTCTTCAGCAGTTCCGAGGCGGTGGCGCATCTGGGCGCAGCGCTGCCCGGACAGGACTGGTCCGGCGCGCGCGCGCTCGCCACCCATCCCCGCATCGCGCAGGCCGCGCAGGACGCCGGATTCGGGGCCGTGCGCCAGTGCCGCCCGGCCCTGAACGACGTGGTCGCATCGATAGAATCCCACCCATGAGTTCCGAGCCCACCCACGCACCTTCCGCGCCTCCCGCAGGCCCGGCGCCCCAGGCCTCCGGCGTGCAGCGCGCCGTGCTGACGCTGCTCGGCGTCGTGGCCGTCGCAGGCCTCGCGACCAGCGTCATGCTGTGGCAGCGCCTCGGCAGCATCCAGGAACAGCTCGCGCGCCAGTCGGCCGATGCCGGCGCGCAGTCCATCGAGGCCCGCACCCTCGCCAACCAGGCGCTGGACATGGCGCGCGACGTCTCGGCGCGCATCGCCGTGAACGAAACCCGCGTGAGCGAAGTCGCCCTGCAACGCAGCCAGCTCGAGGAACTCATGCAGAGCCTCTCGCGCTCGCGCGACGAGAACCTGGTGGTGGACATCGAATCCGCGCTGCGCCTCGCGCAGCAGCAGGCCCAGCTCACCGGCAGCCTGGAGCCCGTCATGGCCGCGCTCAAGAGCGCCAGCCAGCGCATCGAGCGGGCCGCGCAGCCGCGCCTGGCCCCCGTGGCGCGCGCCATCGGCCGCGACCTCGACCGCGTGGGCTCGGCGCAGGTCACCGACACGGCCGGCCTGCTGGCCCGCCTGGACGACCTCATGCGCCAGGTGGACGAACTGCCCCTGCAGAACGCCGTGGCCCAGGCCGCGGCCACGCGGCGCATGAATGCCGCCGCCCGCCCGTCCGAGGGCCCGGCCGCGCCCGGAGCCGACGGCGCCCTGCCCTGGTGGCAAGCCGCGCTGCAGCGCGGCTGGGAAGTCGTGCGCGACGAGGCCCGCCAGCTGCTGCGCGTCACCCGCATCGACCGCCCGGAAGCCATCCTCATCGCCCCCGATCAGGCCTTCTTCCTGCGCGAGAACCTCAAGCTCCAGCTGATGAACGCCCGCCTCGCGCTGCTGGCGCGCCAGTACGAATCGGCGCGCGCAGACCTCTCCGCCGCCAACAACGCCCTGGGCCGGTACTTCGATCCCGCATCGCGCCGCACGCAGACAGCGGCCACGGTGCTGCAGCAGGCGCAGGTCCACCTCAAGGGCGCCGCCCTGCCCACGCTGGACGAAACCTTCGCCGCGCTGGCCACCGCCGCCGCCGGCCGCTGACCCGCGCAGGAGACCACCCACCCATGCGCGCAGCACTCTGGTTCCTGGTACTTTTCGGCACGGCCGTGGCCGCCGCCCTGTTCGCGGGCAACAACCAGGGCACCGTGACCCTGTTCTGGCCACCCTACCGCGTGGACCTGTCGCTCAACTTCGTGCTGCTGCTGTTCTTCGGCGGCTTCGCGATCCTCTATGCCGCGCTGCGTGCCCTGTCGGCGCTGCTCGAACTGCCGGGCCAGGCACGGCGCTGGCGCGTGCAGCAGAAGGAGCGCTCCATGCACGCTGCCCTGCTCGACGCGCTCTCGCAGCTGCTGGCCGGGCGCTTCCTGCGCTCGCGCAAGGCCGCCATGGCCGCCCTCGCCCAGGAAAACGCCCTGGAAGCCGCCGGGGAAGCCGTGCCGCACGGGCGCCAGCTGCGCACGCTGGCCCACCTGGTCGCCGCCGAAAGCTCCCACGCCCTGCAGGACCGCGCCACCCGCGAGGCGCACCTGCGCAACGCCCTGGACAACATCCCGGCACGCGCCCCCGTGAGCGAGCTGGAGCTGCGCGAAGGCGCCCAGCTGCGCGCCGCCCGCTGGTCGCTCGACGAACGTGACGCGGCCACCGCGCTGGAGCACCTCGCCGCCCTGCCGCAGGGCGCGGCCCGGCGCACGCTGGCCCTGCGGGCGCGCCTCAAGGCCACGCGCCTTTCGCACCAGACCCAGGAGGCGCTGGAAACCGCCCGCCTGCTCGGCAAGCACCGCGCCTTCTCGCCCGCCGCGGCGCAGAGCATCGTGCGCGGGCTCGCCATCGAACTGCTCAACGGCGCGCACGACCCCGCCCAGCTGCAGCAGACCTGGATGTCGTTCGAGGCGGCAGAGCGCGCCATGCCCGAACTGGCCATCCATGCCGCGCAGCGCCTCACCGCCCTGGGCGGCGACCACGGGCAGGTGCGCACCTGGCTGCTGCCCGCCTGGGAGCGGATGGTGGACGCGGCCAACCCGCTGCCCGACGCGCATGCGCTCAAGCTCGTGCGCGTGCTGGAAAGCAACCTCGACGCGCTCGACGCGGCCTGGCTGGCGCGCATCGAATCCGCCCAGCAGGCCAATCCGCGCGACGCGCGCCTGCAGTACCTGTCCGGCATGGCCTGCCTGCGCCGCCAGCTCTGGGGCAAGGCACAGCAGCTGTTCACCCAGGCCGCCCAGCAGCTCGACGAAGGTCCGCTGCGCTGCCGCGCCTGGCGCCACCTCGCCGAGCTCGCGGAGCAGCGCGGCGACACGGAAGCCGCCGCCACGGCCTGGAAGCACGCCGCGCTCGCATCCTGAGCCGCGGGCCTGGCGGGCGCTCCAGAAGGCGCCCGGGGGCCGCCTCGCCCCGCTCAGCCCGCCGGCTCCAGCACGCCGTCGAGGTTCCAGCGCCCGTCCTCCCAGCTCCAGGCCACCTGCGGCGCCAGCGCCTGCAGGAAATGCCGGTCGTGCGACACCACCACCATCGCCCCGGTGAACGACGACAGTGCCTCCTGCAGCGCCTGCACCGCGCGGGCATCCAGGTGATTGGAGGGCTCGTCCAACAGCAGCAGCTGCGCGGGCGCGCCACCCCACAGCGCACGGGCCAGCGCCGCCCGCACGCGCTCGCCGCCGCTGAGGCTGCCGGAAGGGCGCTGCACACGGTCCGCGTCCAGGCCGAGCTGCGCCAGGCGCGTGCGCAGTTCCGCCGTGGGCAGCGGCGACTCCGCCAGCGCGAGCACTTCCATCACGCTGCGCTCCGGCGGCAGCAGCGCCCGGGCATCCTGGTCCAGCCAGACCGAACGCACTTGGCAGACAACGCGGCCGGCTACGGGCACCAGGTGCCCCGCCAGCATGCGCAGCAGGCTGCTCTTGCCGCAGCCATTGGGCCCGGTCACGGCGATGCGTACCGGGCCGCTCCAGAGCCCGTCGAGCGGCGTCTTCGGCCCGAACGGCGGCACCGCCCCCTCCAGCCGCAGCACCGGCTTGCCCGGCGGAATGGCGCTGGCAGGCAGCGGCAGCGCCACGGCCGCCTCCGGCCCCACCCTGGCGAACGCTTCGCGCACGCTCTCCTCGATCCGTTCACGCACCTGCTGCCGGCGCACGCCCTCCCGTCCGGCGTGCGCTTCGGCCTGGTCCTTCATGCGGTCCAGTACCAGGGGCGACTGGTTGGCGTCCCGGCGTGATGCACTTCCGCGCGCGGTGCGCCGGGCCTGGGCCTGCTGCTGGCGGCGCAGTTCGCGCAACGCCCCATCGCGCTGCGCACGCGCTTGCCGCAACGCTTCGTGCGCGGCCTGGGTTTCGGCAGCCTTCCGTGCCGCATACGCGCTCCAGCCGCCGCCGTACAGGCGCAAGCCGCGTGGTGACAGCTCCGCGATGCGGTCCGCGCCCTCCAGCAGCGCCCGGTCGTGGCTCGCCACCAGCACGGCGCGCGGTCCGCCACGCCCGCCATCCAGCGCCTGCCGCAGCCAGCGCCGTGCCTCGCCATCCAGGTGGTTGGTGGGCTCGTCCAGCAGCAGCACCTCGGCCTGCGAAAAAAAGGTGCCGGCCAGCGCCACTCGCGCACGCTCTCCGCCGCTGAGGCGGCTCGCATCGGCATCGCCCGGCAGGTGGCCGAGGCCGGCCCCCTCCAGTGCCTGCCGCCAGCGGGCCGGCCAGTCCCAGCGGCCGTCCGCCAGAAGCAGGTCCTCGGCGCTGCCCAGGCCGCACTCCAGCCGCCGCAATGCCTCCAGCTCGCGGTCGAGGCCTGCCAGGGCGGCCAGGGTCGCGCCCGGCGGATGCTGGCCCACGGCCCGCAATGTCCCCGTGCACAGCACATTGCCGGAAGACGGCTGCAACACGCCGGCCGCGATCGACAGCAGCACGCTCTTGCCCACGCCGTTGTCGCCCACCAGGCCGGTGACGCCGGGCGGCAGGCTCAACGTCGGCGGCTCGGCCCACAGCGGCTCGCCGCCGGGAGGACACCACTGCACCTGGCGCAACTGAAGCCTCGAGGCCGTCCCCTCCGCGCCATGGGAGGACAAGGTCTGATCGGAAAAGGAAGAGGCAGCGCGCGGCGCGCTGCGGGAAGAAGGCGGACGGTTGTCCGCGTTGAAGGTCGCCATGCCGGGCACTCCAAGCCATCGAGATCGGCCACCCGCAACAAAAAGGGGTGGAACGGATGGGTGGGGGGCTCACAGGCGCATCGGCGGATACCTCGGCAGGAAAGCGAAAGGGATGGAGAAAAGATGACAGACGGCCGCGAAGGCCTCTGCCAATGACTATACGTCCGCTCCAGGGTCTTGCGCAAGTTGCTCTATATGAAACTGATTACGAATAGTACAATCAGTCCATTCGCTACCAGGAGACAGCCATGAGCGCACTGCCCCGCCCCGATCCGGCCACCCTGCCCCCGCCCGCCGCCGTGCAGCAACTGCACCACTACGCCTACCGCGCGCGCGACGCGGAAGAAACGCGGCACTTCTACGAAGACATCCTCGGCCTGCCGCTCTACCACATCATCCAGAGCGACTACGTGCCCAGCACCGGCGAATACTGCCCCTACACGCACTTCTTCTTCCGCCTGCGGGACGGCTCCTTCATCGCCTTCTTCGACCTGGGCGACGACGTGAAGCCCGAGCCCTCGCCCAACACCCCGCAGTGGGTCAACCACGTCGCCTTCCGCGTCGATACCGTCGAGGAACTCGAAAACACCAAGGCCCGCCTGCAGGCGCACGGCATCGAGGTGCTCGGCGTGACCGATCACCACATCTTCAAGAGCATCTATTTCTTCGACCCCAACGGCATCCGGCTCGAACTGGCCGCCCAGCTGGCCGACGAGGAGCACATGGCCAAGGACAGCAAGGTGGCCCACCAGCGCCTCGCCGAATGGACGGCCCGCAAGGAGCAGTGGCGCCGCGAGCGCGCCGAAGGCAGGTCGGCAGCCCCGCTCAAGCCCCAGTCCAACGACCGGCCGGAGTACGTGCCGGGCACCTCGGCCTGAGGCAGGCACGCGGGCAGGCCAGTCGGTCTGCAGTCCGGCCCGCGCGGGGCCGTGGCGGGACGCAGCCGAACTCAGCCTTCGGCCTGGTGCATGCGCATCACCTGGTGGCGCTGCCAGTAGGCATTCACCACGGCCTTGAACCGGTCCTTCTCGGACCGCATGCCCGCCAGCGCGATATTCGTCGTGCGGTGCCGCAGCAGGCGCCTTTCCGGGTGGGTGACCACCAGCGCGTTCGTGAACGCGCTCTCGCTGAACTGCAGCGCCTTCACGGCATCCCAGGGCACGTGCTGGTCGCCCCGCGTGGCCCGGATGCCGTCGATGCTCACCTCCACCATCTGGCCACCCTTGACCTCGAACGACTGCGGGGGAAAGTACTGCAGCACGATCGCCCGTTCCGCATCGTTCGCGGGCTCATAGCGGTAGGCCAGGCTGCGTTCGTGGTTTTCCGCGAAAGCCGCCTCGTACTCCGACCACAGCCGCGACTCGATCGCCTCCGCCGTGAGGATCTCCTGCGCCCAGGTGGAGGCCGGCGCGCGCCGCACGATGGCGCCATAGTCGGCTTCGGCCAGCGACACCCCCACGCGCCCGATGCGTTCGGGCGTGGGCGGATGCGAATCGAACGGATGCGGCACGTGGGCCGAGCGCATGGCCTCGGCGAAACCGGGCGACTCCGCATAGGGCCCGAGCCCCTGCGCGATGAAGCCCGCGATGCCGAGCGCCTGGCCGTGGCGCTGGTCCCGGCCGAACAGGTCTTCCTCGATGCGGTGCCGGTACTGCGCGTAGGCGGCGATCTTCACGAGCGACCGGGCGATGCCCTCGGGCGACACCGCGTCCGCGGCCGTGCGGTCGGCGCGGAATTCGCGCTCGCGGCTGTCCCGCGCGAGGGCGATCCCGAAGATCGTGCGATAGAGGGTGAGCAGCGGCGACGCCAGCGCCGACAGGCCGCCCCCGCGCACCGCGTTCAGGTAGTGGTCGAACTGCACCAGCTTGGGGCCCAGGCGGGCACTGCTGCGCGTATCGCCACCGCCCAGGTGGGCCAGTTCGTGCGCCAGCACCGCATCGGCCTCGTGCTGGTCCAGCACCCGCAGCAGCGGAAGGCTGACGAACAGCGTTCGGCCCGTGAGCTCGCGCCCCTGCACGGTCAGCGGCGCCTCGGTCACGAAGAAGTTGGCGTCTATGCCCGCCACGATGTGGCGCGGGGGCTCCGTGCCCAGGCGCGCGGCCAGGGCGCGCACCCGCTGCCAGAGCTGCGGCGCATCGGCTTGGGCGATGGTCTCGCCCGTCACCGCGTTGTCCCGCGGCAGCCTGCGGAAGATCGCCGCCACGGCCAGGACCACGGCCACGGCCATGCCCAGCGCCACCACCACGATGAGCTTGGGCGAGTACCGGTGGAAGAAGAACGCAGGCACCCAGAACGCGAGCCACGTCAGCATGGCGCCCTGCACGACCAGCGAAACCGCGCTCGCCCAGGTGGTGAGCCGCCACCCCGCCACGAAGCTCGCATACTGCAGCGGCCGGTTCACGAACGCCAGCGCCCCCAGCCCGAGCACCGCGATCAGCAGCGCGGCGCCGCCCAGCAGCGTCGCGGCCGACAGCCGGTGGGCCAGATCGAACTGCCAGGCGGGCGAGAAACGGCCGCACAGGCCCTCGCGCACCGCGGCGACGCGCGGATGCGCGTCATGGCAGGCGCCGGAAGGCGGATGGCTGCGGAAGAACGTGCGCTGGGCCTCCTTCTCGGCCGCGGGCATCGACACCTCGGCATCGATGCGGCGCTCGATGTCCGCCAGGAACCGGGCATCTTCCGCGCCCTGCACGTGCCGCGCGAACAGCATCGTCGCGGCGGGAACCAGAAAGAGGGAAACCAGGGTGAGCAAGGCCACTTTCAGGAGGCCCTTGCGGAATTCGGAAGATGCGTTCATCGGCACTGCGCTTTGTTGGAATGGTTTTCATCACCGGCGCGGCCGGCCCCCTCCGGGCGGCCCGCGGTGGCGGAGCCGAGAATTATTCGCAGCCGGCCCGGCGCGGTCCACCACCGGCACGTAACAAAACAAGACACCGCCCGCGGCGCGGCCCCCCGGAGCCGGGCCCGTAGAATCCCCTGTTCAGCCCATTTCCCACGCGACAGCGCCTCTTTCCAGAGGCGCCGCACCTGCCCGTTTCCATGCCCATGAGCTCGCCCCTGCACCAGCCCGGCCTTGAAAGCCTGTCCAAGTCCTTCGAACCCTCCGCCCTGGAAGCCCACTGGGGCCCCGAGTGGGAGCGCCGGGGCTACGGCGCGGCGGGCTACCGCGGCACCGGGGCGCCGGATGACGGCGCCGCTGCGCGCGGCGAGAACTTCGCCATCCAGCTGCCGCCACCCAACGTGACCGGCACGCTGCACATGGGCCATGCGTTCAACCAGACCATCATGGACAGCCTCGCGCGCTACCACCGCATGCGGGGCCACAACACGCTGTGGGTGCCGGGCACCGACCACGCCGGCATCGCCACGCAGATCGTGGTGGAGCGCCAGCTCCAGGAACAGGGCGCGAGCCGCCACGACCTGGGCCGCGAAGCCTTCACCCGCAAGGTCTGGGAATGGAAGGAAAAGAGCGGCAACACCATCACCACGCAGATGCGCCGCCTGGGCGACAGCGTGGACTGGAGCCGCGAATACTTCACCATGGACGACAAGCTCTCGAAGGTCGTCACCGACACCTTCGTGCGCCTCTACGAACAGGGACTGATCTACCGCGGCAAGCGCCTCGTGAACTGGGATCCGGTGCTGCAGTCCGCCGTGTCCGACCTGGAAGTGGAGAGCGAAGAGAAGGACGGCTCGCTCTGGCACATCGCCTACCCCCTCACGGATGGTTCCGGCAGCCTCACCGTGGCCACCACGCGGCCCGAGACCATGCTGGGCGACGTGGCCGTGATGGTCCACCCCGAGGACGAACGCTACACGGCCCTGGTCGGCAAGACCGTGACGCTGCCCCTGGTGGGCCGCGAGATCCCCATCATCGCCGACGCCTACGTGGACAAGGAATTCGGCACCGGCGTCGTCAAGGTCACGCCCGCGCACGACCCCAACGACTACCAGGTGGGCCAGCGCCACGGCCTTCCCATGATCGTGGTGCTGACCCTGCAGGCCACCATCAACGAGAACGCCCCGGAGAAATACCGCGGCATGGACCGCTTCGTGGCCCGCAAGGCCATCGTGGCCGACCTGGAAGCTGCCGGAGCCCTGGTCGAGACCAAGAAGCACAAGCTCATGGTCCCCATCTGCACCCGCACCGGCCAGGTGGTCGAGCCCATGCTGACCGACCAGTGGTTCGTCGCCATGAGCGAGGTGGGCAAGGGCGACCCGACGGGCAAGTCGATCGCGCAGAAGGCCATCGATGCCGTGGCCTCCGGCCAGGTGCAGTTCGTGCCCGAGAACTGGGTCAACACCTACAACCAGTGGATGAACAACATCCAGGACTGGTGCATCAGCCGCCAGCTCTGGTGGGGCCACCAGATCCCCGCCTGGTACGACGAGGCCGGCAAGGTCTATGTGGCCCGCAGCGAGGCCGACGCCCAGGCCCAGGCCGGCGCGGGCGCGAAGCTCACGCGCGACGCCGACGTGCTGGACACCTGGTACTCCTCCGCGCTAGTGCCCTTCTCGTCGCTCGGCTGGCCCGAAGCGCTGGATGACGCATCGCCCACCAAGGACTACGACCTCTACCTGCCCTCCTCCGTGCTGGTCACGGGCTACGACATCATCTTCTTCTGGGTCGCCCGGATGATCATGATGAGCACCCACTTCACGGGCCGCGTGCCGTTCAGGCACGTGTACATGCACGGCCTCGTGCGCGACGCCCAGGGCAAGAAGATGTCCAAGTCCGAGGGCAACGTGCTCGACCCGGTGGACCTGATCGACGGCATCGCGCTCGAGCCCCTGCTGGAAAAGCGCACCACCGGCCTGCGCCGCCCCGAGACCGCGCCCCAGGTGCGCAAGAACACGCAGAAGGAATTCCCCGAAGGCATTCCCGCCTACGGCGCCGACGCGCTGCGCTTCACCTTCGCCGCGCTCGCCAGCCTGGGCCGCAGCATCAACTTCGACAGCAAGCGCTGCGAGGGCTACCGCAATTTCTGCAACAAGCTCTGGAACGCCAGCCGCTTCGTGCTGATGAACTGCGAAGGCCACGACTGCGGCCTTTCGGACCACACCCAGGCCGACTGCGACGGCGGCTACCTGCAGTTCAGCCAGCCCGACCGCTGGATCGTCTCCGCCCTGCAGAAGGTGGAGGCGGAGGTCGCCAAAGGCTTCGAGGACTACCGTCTCGACCACGTTGCCCAGGCCATCTACGAATTCGTCTGGAACGAGTTCTGCGACTGGTACCTGGAAATCGCCAAGGTGCAGATCCAGACCGGCAGCGAAGCGCAGCAGCGCGCCACGCGCCGCACGCTGATCCGCACGCTGGAAACCATCCTGCGCCTCGCGCACCCGCTGATCCCGTTCATCACCGAAGAGCTCTGGCAGAAGGTCGCCCCGGTGGCCGGCCGCGAGGGCGCGTCGGTCAGTGTCGCGCCTTATCCGCAGGCCCAGCCCGAGCGCATCGACGAGGCCGCCATCGCCCATGTCGGCCGCCTCAAGGCCCTGGTCGATGCCTGCCGCACGCTGCGCGGCGAAATGAACGTCTCCCCCGCCACCCGGCTGCCGCTCTACGCCGTCGGCGACGCCGATTTCATGCGCGCGGCAGCCCCTGCCCTGCAGGCCCTGGCCAAGCTCAGCGAAGTCAAGGTGTTCGACGACGAAGCCACCTGGGCCGCCGCCGCGCAGGCGGCACCCGTGGCGGTGGTCGGCGAGGCCCGCCTGTGCCTGCACATGGAAATCGACGTGGCCGCCGAGAAGGCCCGCCTCGCCAAGGAGATCGGCCGCATCGAGGGCGAGATCGCCAAGGCGCGCGGCAAGCTCGCGAACGAGGCCTTCGTCGCCAAGGCACCGCCGGCCGTCATCGAGCAGGAGCACAAGCGCGTCGCGGACTTCGGCGCCACGCTCGAGCGCCTGCGCGACCAGTTGACGCGGCTGGGGTGAGCCAGGGACAGCACGCTGCTGCGCTCTGCGCTTGCAGCCTTCGCGGGTGTAACCAGGTGCAGTTTCAGTTGAAGGCCTACGGTGGCGCCCCCACCCTCCTTCGACAATGATCCAACTTCCAACCGAGGAATCTTCAATGAGCGACAACTCCGCGATCCGCAAAGCCGTCTTCCCCGTGGCCGGCCTGGGCACCCGCTTCCTGCCCGCCACGAAGGCATCCCCCAAGGAGATGCTGCCGGTGGTGGACAAGCCGCTGATCCAGTACGCCGTCGAAGAGGCCTACGCGGCCGGCATCCGCCACATGATCTTCGTCACCGGCCGCAGCAAGCGCGCCATCGAGGACCATTTCGACACCGCCTACGAACTCGAGAACGAGCTGGAAGCGGCCGGCAAGAAGGACCTGCTGCAGCTCGTGCGCTCGGTCGCGCCCAACGACATGGACTGCGCCTTCGTGCGCCAGCCGCGTTCCCTGGGCCTCGGCCATGCCGTGCTCTGCGCCGAGCCGCTCGTGGGCCGCGAACCCTTCGCCGTGCTGCTCGCCGACGACCTGATGGTGGGACCGCCCGGCGGCCAGCCCGTCATGGCCCAGATGGCGGCCGCCTTCCGCAAGCAGGGCCGCTCGCTGCTGGCCGTGCAGGAAGTGCCGCAGGACCAGGTCCGCCGCTACGGCATCGTGGCCGGCGAACCCGCGGGCGGCCCGCTGATCCGCATCGACCGCATCGTCGAGAAGCCGGCCCCCGAAGAAGCGCCCTCGCGCATGGGCGTGGCCGGCCGCTACATCCTCACGCCCGGCGTGTTCGACGAAATCCGCAACCAGCCCCAGGGCGTGGGCGGCGAGATCCAGCTCACCGACGCGATCGCCCGCCTCATGGCCCGCGAAGCCGTCTATGCCTTCCGCTACGAAGGCAAGCGCTACGACTGCGGCAGCAAGGAAGGCTTCCTGGAAGCCACCGTGGAACTGGCCCTGCAGCATCCCCAGGTGGGCGCTGCCTTCCGCGAATACCTCAAGACCGTGGAAATCTGATCTGCATATTCGGCAAGCACTCGCTCCCATCGAAAAAAGGCGCTCCCGGGGAGCGCCTTTTTGCTGGCCTCGCCCCGCCCGCGAAGCATGGCAGCATGCCTGTACGGCCCGGAGCCTAGCTGTGATGTCTCAATAGGTTGTTCATCCAGGCCCGACCTGGGAAGCTGTGGTTACCAGGCCCCAGCAACTCAGGACAGGACACCGGATGAACAGTCATAAGCATGCGCGATTGACCCGCGCAGGTCGAGCCCTTCTGGTCGACAGAGTGCTCCAGCAGAACTGGACGATGCGCCAAGCCAGCGAAGCCGCAGGCGTGAGCCTGCGCACCGGCTA
Organism: Paracidovorax citrulli; assembly: GCF_900100305.1. Taxonomy (GTDB): domain Bacteria; phylum Pseudomonadota; class Gammaproteobacteria; order Burkholderiales; family Burkholderiaceae_C; genus Paracidovorax; species Paracidovorax citrulli. The sequence continues at coordinate 74,431 of NZ_FNEY01000028.1, forward strand.
CAAGTGGATGGCCCGCTTTCGCAACGAAGGCCCCGATGGCTTGCTCGACCGCAGCTCCCGCCCGCACCGCAGCCCCCAGGCCTGCCCACCCGAGCAGGTCCA
>NZ_FNEY01000033.1 GCF_900100305.1 Paracidovorax citrulli
CCGGGCTTGCGGCCCGCCAGCGGGCACGGCACGCCCTCGAACAGGCGCACGGGCCGCAGGTTGATGTACTGGTCGAACTCGCGGCGGAACTTCAGCAGCGAGCCCCACAGCGAGACGTGGTCGGGCACGGTGGCCGGCCAGCCCACGGCGCCGAAGAAGAGCGCGTCCATGCCCTTGAGCTGCTCCTTCCAGTCGTCGGGCATCATCTGCCCGTGCGCGAGGTAGTAGTCGCAGCTGGCCCACTCGAAGGTGTGCAGCTCCAGCGCGAAGCCGAAACGCTCGGCCGCCGCCTGGATCGCCCGCAGCCCCTCGGGCATGACTTCCTTGCCGATGCCGTCGCCGGGCAGGACGGCGATCTTGAAGGTGCGGGAGGGGGTGGTCATGGGCGAAGTCTCCGGAAAAAAGCGTGGAAAGGATGGACGGGAAGGCCGGCACGCCAAAGCGCTGGCCGCCCGCATGCCGCCGATTCTTCGGCAAACCGCATCGCAATACAATCCGCCACCCGTGGTTCCATTGTTCACATATCGTGCATAAAACGCCCGCCACCGACGACCTGCGTGTTTTCACCGCGGTGGTCCGCAAGGCCAGCTTCGCCGGGGCGGCCGCCGAACTGGGCGCCTCGCCTGCCTACGTGAGCAAGCGCATCCGCCTGCTCGAGGAAGAGCTGGCCGTGAAGCTGCTGCACCGCACGACGCGCCGGGTGGCGGTGACGGAGGAGGGTGAGCGCGTCTTCCACTGGGCGCAGCGCATCCTGGACGATTGGGACCAGTTGCTGCAGGAGGTGGCCGTGACGCGGCGCGAGCCGCGCGGGTTGCTCCGGGTGAGCTGCAGTTTCGGTTTCGGCCGGCGCATCGTGGCGCCCGCGGTGTCGCGGCTGGTGGAGCGCCACCCGGGCCTGCAGGTGCGGCTCGAAGTGTTCGACCGGCTGGTGGACGTGGCGGGGGAGGGGTTCGACCTGGACATCCGCGTGGGCGACGAGATCGCGCCGCACCTGATCGCACGCCGCCTGGCGGGCAACCACCGCGTGCTGTGCGCGGCGCCCGGCTACCTGGCGCGCAAGGGCACGCCCCGGGCGGTGGACGACCTGGCCGGCCACGACTGCCTGGTGATCAAGGAGCGTGACCATCCCTTCGGCGTCTGGCGGCTGCGCAGCGGCGCGGCGGACCGGACGGTGAAGGTGCGCGGGTCGCTGTCGGCCAACCATGGCGAAATGGCCGTGCAGTGGGCCGTGGATGGGCGCGGCATCGTGCTGCGCTCCCTGTGGGATGTCGGGCCCGACCTGGCCACCGGCCGGCTGGTGCGCGTGCTGCCCGAATGGCAGCAGGAAGCCAACGTCTGGGCCGTGTATCCCACGCGGCTGGAGCGCTCGGCCAAGGTGCGCGTGTGCGTCGAATTCCTGCAGGCCCATTTCTCGCGGGAAACGTGGGGGAGCGAGGCCGCATGAGCCGTCCCGTCCGGTCCGCCCGGTTGCTGCAGTTGCTGGACGAATTGCGCCGCTGCCGCCACCCCGTCTCTGGCGCGCTGCTGGCCGAGCGCCTGGGCGTGAGCCTGCGCACGCTGTACCGCGACATCGCCGTGCTGCGGGCGCAGGGGGCCGACGTGGCGGGCGACGCGGGTGTCGGCTACCAGCTGCGTCCCGGATTCCTGCTGCCGCCGATGATGTTTCCGCCCGATGAACTGGAGGCGCTGCTGCTGGGCGCGCGCTGGGTGGCAGCCCACGCCGATCCGGTGCTGGCCCGTGCCGCGGCGCAGGGCATGGAGCGCATTGCCAGCACGCTGCCGGCGCTGCTGCGCCTCGAAGTGGAGACCAGCGGGTTGTTCGCGCCCCAGTGGTCGGGCCCGCCGCCCGAGCCGTGGCTGGGAACCTTGCGCAACGCGATCCGGGCGGGCCATGCGGTGCGCATGCGCTACACGGACGCGGACGGCGCCGTGACCGAGCGGGTGGTGTGGCCCTTCGCCATGGCATTCCTCGACCAGATGCGCCTGCTGGCGGGCTGGTGCGAACTGCGCGAGGATTTCCGCCATTTCCGGGCCGACCGGGTACTGGCGCTGGAGGATACCGGCGTGCGCTACCCGGCCCGGCGCCACGACCTCCTGCGGCGGTGGCGCAAGGAGCGCCTGCCTGCCGGCAGCGACGTGCGGGACCTGGCCTGACTGCTGACAGGATCTGACAGCGGCGGCGCGCACACTGCGGGCTCTTTCCACCCTGGAGCCTGCGATGAGCACCGAATCCCTGACCTTCTACACCCATCCCATGTCCCGCGGCCGGGTCAGCCGCTGGATGCTGGAGGAAACCGGCCTGCCGTACGAGGAGGTCATCCTGGACTACGGCAGCACCATGAAGTCGCCGGAGTACCTCGCCATCAACCCCATGGGCAAGGTGCCCGCGCTGCGCCATGGCGACGTGACGATCACGGAAGGGGCCGCCATCTGCAAGCACCTGGCGGACCTGGTGCCGGAGAAGGCGCTGCTGCCGCCACCGGGATCGCCCCTGCGCGGCCTGTGCTACCGCTGGCTGTTCTTCGCGGCCGGGCCGCTGGAGTCGTTCCTCACGGCGCGCAAGTACGGCGCCCTGGCGCCCACCTCCGAGGCCGGCTACGGCAACGAGGCCGACCTGCTGCGCACCCTGGAGCAGGCGGTGGCCGGCAGGACGTACCTGGCGGGCGACGGCTTCACCGTGGCCGACCTGTACCTGGCGTCGGTGATGGGCTTCTACATGCGCTTCGGGATGCTGGAGCGCAGGGCCGCGTTCGAGGACTATGTGGGGCCGCACCAGCAGCGCCCCGCCGCGCTGCGCGCCACGGCCCGCGACGACGCCCTGATGGCCGCCCATCCGCATCCCGCGGCGGCGGCGGCAGCTGCGGCGGCCACAGCGACGGCAACGGCAACGGCAGTGCCATGAAAAACTGCCAGCCTCCCTGCGGGAGCGCTGGCAGCAATGGGTGCGGCGCATTGCTGCGCCAGGACGGGCAGTAAGCCGTCAGCCGGCCAGGGCCGCCTTCACGGCAGCCGACACCTGGCCCATGTCGGCCTTGCCGGCCAGGCGCGTCTTCACCACGCCCATGACCTTGCCCATGTCGCCGGGGCCCGCGGCACCCAGCTCGGCCACGATGGCTTTCACCGCGGCGGCCACTTCATCGGCCGACATGCGCTCGGGCAGGTAGGCCTGCAGCACGGCCATCTCGGACTTCTCCTTGTCCGCCAGGTCCTGGCGGCCAGCGCCCTCGAACGCGGCGATGGAATCCTTGCGCTGCTTGATGAGCTTGTCCACGATCGCGACGATGGCCGCGTCGTCCAGCGTGACGCGCTCGTCCACTTCCTTCTGCTTCATCGCGGCCTGCAGCAGCCGGATCGTGCCCAGGCGCTCGGAGTCCTTGGCGCGCATGGCGGTCTTCATATCTTCGGTGATCTGTTCCTTGAGGCCCATGGCAAATTTCCTTGTAGTTGATTGGATCAGGCAGAGAGGAAGGCTTTTTGCAGACCCGTAAACGACAAAACCCGCGCTTGGCGTCCCTAGCGCGGGTCTCCCGGCGGCGAAGCCGGCCGTACGAATCAACCTATGAGGCGATCAGTACAGCTTCTTGGGCAGCTGCATGCTGCGAACGCGCTTGTAGTGGCGCTTCACGGCGGCAGCCTTCTTGCGCTTGCGCTCGGCCGTCGGCTTTTCGTAGAACTCACGGGCGCGCAGGTCGGTCAGCAGGCCCAGCTTTTCGATGGTGCGCTTGAAGCGGCGCAGTGCCACGTCGAAGGGTTCGTTCTCTTTTACACGGATGGTGGTCATTCAGTGATGTTTCCAATAGGTGCTGCCAGCGGGTTGCGGGGAAGATCGGGCCCTGCAGCCATTCACAGCGGTTTTCCCCGTCTCTAACTAGTATTGGCCGACGGGGTTTTGCCAGCAAAGCCGAGGATTGTAGCGTTTTCTGGGTGCGGCGTGTCATGCACCTGCGCCGGCCCGATGGCAGCGGTCTTTCGCCATCCCCTGCAAGCCCGGCTGTAGCCCGCCATGGTGCGGAAATTGCTGCCGGGCGAGTTCATCCCGATCGCGGAGGAGGCGGGCCTCATCCGCGCCATCGGCGCCTGGGTACTGGACCAGGCCTGCGCGCAGTGGGCGCTCTGGCGGCCTGCCGGTATCGGTGAACCTGTCGGCCGCGCAACGGGCCGATCCGCTGCTGGTGCCGGACATCGCCCCGGCCGCCGCGCGCTGCCCGGCCGGTGGCTTCCGTGCAAGGGTGACGGTCATGGGCAGCGGGTAGCGGTTCCGGCGGGTCCGGGCGCCTCTGCACCGGGGCACGAAGCCGCGCCGTCCGGCGCTTGGGCGCGGTCGTGCAGGCCGTAGTCCCGCAGCACGCGGGCCACGCGCAGCCGGTAGTCGGCGAAGACGCCGCCGCGGCCGGCGGCCTGCGCGCCGCGGTGGTCCGCATGGCAGCGCCAGCGCGCCACCGCGGCCTCGTCGCGCCAGAAGGACAGCGACAGCAGCTTGCCGGGCGTGGCCAGGCTCTCGAAGCGCTCCAGCCCGAGAAAGCCGTCCATGTCCTGCAGCGCCGCGTGCAGGGCCGCGGCGCGCGCGAGGTATTCCTCGCGGCCCGCGGCCGAAGGCAGGGCCTCGAAAATCACGGCGATCATGGCGCGGCTCCTTCGGCCGGCGGGACTGCGCGGCCGGCGTCCACGGGCCATGCCGGCTTTTCGAACGTGCCCGGCACCGCCATGGCGAAGCGGCGCTCCTCGCGCAGGATGAAGCGCTGGCGCTGCGCCCGCTCGAAATTGGCGCGGCCTTCGGGGTCGGCGCGCAGGCGGGCGCGGTAGGCCTCGTAGGCCGCGAGGCTGTCGAAGGCGACCAGGCCCCAGGCCTCGCAATTGCTGCCCTCGTGCGGCAGGAAATAGCCCACGAGATGGTCGCCGCAGCGCGGGATGACGCGGCCCCAGTGCTCGGCGTAGTCTCGGAAGGCGTCGATCTGGAAAGGATCGATCTCGTAGCGGATGAAGCAGGTGATGGGCACGGTGCGGGCTCCTGGTGGGGGTGGCGGAAAACGGCGCGAGGCATGCAGTGAAAGGTGCATGCGTTGCGCACCGGTCCATTGGACGGGCCGCGCCGGACGGGATGCTTCGCCCGGTAGCGAAGCGTGCCGGAGGCGGCCTGCGGCACACTGCGGAGCGTGAACACCAACCAGATCGCCCGCGTGGCCGGGCTTATCGGCGAACCCGCCCGCGCGGCCATGCTGCTGGCCCTCATGGACGGGCGGGCGCTCACCGCGCGCGAACTCGCGGGCGCCGCGCGGATTTCCGCGGCCACCGCCAGCCGGCACCTGGCGCTGCTGGTGGATGCCGGCCTGCTGGCCGTGCGCAGCCAGGGGCGCCATCGTTACCACGCCCTGGCCGGCGCCGATGTGGCGCGGCTACTCGAAGGACTGATGCAGTTCACCGTGCGCCCCGCGGCCGTCCCGCCGCGCACCGTGGCTGCGGGGCCGCGCGATGCGGCGCTGCGCATGGCGCGCACCTGCTACGACCATCTGGCAGGCCGCCTGGGCGTGGCGGTGGCCGACCACCTGCTGGAAGAGGGCGCCGTCGAGTTCGATGGCGAGGAGGGCGGCCGCGCCACGGACCGGGCCGCCGCCGTGCTCGCTCGCCTGGGCCTGGAGGCTGCCGCCGCCCTGGACGGCGGCGCGCGCCGGCCCGTGTGCCGCCCCTGCCTGGACTGGAGCGAGCGCCGTCCCCACCTGGCCGGCCGGCTGGGCGCCCTGGTCTGCGCCCATTGCCTGGACAGCGGCTGGCTGGCGCGCGGCGCCGGCTCCCGCGCGCTGGCCGTCACGCCGCGCGGTGCGGTGGCGCTGCGGGATGCGCTGGGCGTGGCCCGCTGGGCCGAGGTGACGGGGCCCGCGCAGAGGGGCTGAGGGGGGGCGGCACACCGCCCGCACTGCGGTTATCGTCCGGTGCCGCCCTGTGCCGGCAGCGCCTGCGCGCAGGCATGCGCGCTCGCCCAGGCCCACTGGAAGTTGTAGCCGCCCAGCCAGCCGGTGATGTCCACCACCTCGCCGATGAAATACAGGCCGGGCTGCGCGGCCGCCTCCATGGTCTGCTGCGACAGCGCGCGCGTGTCGATGCCGCCCAGCGTTACCTCGGCCTTTTTGTAGCCCTCGGTGCCGGTGGGCGTCAGTTCCCAGCGCGCCAACTGGTCGGCCAGCCGCGCCAGCGCCTTGTCGGAGGCTTCGTTGATGGGACGCTGCCATTCCGGGCTCTGCCGGGCCCAGGTATCGGCCAGGCGGCCGGGCACCAGCGTGGCGAGCTCGTTGGCGATCAGTCTCTTCGACCGTGCCTTGCCCTGCGCGAGCGCTCCGGGCAGGTCGGAGCCGGGCGCCAGGTCGATGGCCAGCGGCGTGCCCGGCTGCCAGTAGCTGGAGATCTGCAGCACGGCCGGACCGGACAGGCCGCGGTGCGTGAACAGCAGGTCTTCCAGGAAGGCCGTGCGCTGCTTCTTCGTGCCGGTGGCGATCTCGACGGGAAGCGCCAGCCCGGCCAGCTGCGCATAGGGTGCCCAGGCGTCGCCGTCGAAGGTGAGCGGCACGAGGCCCGGGCGGCGCTCCACCAGCGGGATGCCGAACTGCTGCGCCAGGCGGTAGCCGAAATCGGTCGCGCCGATCTTGGGGATGGAGAGCCCGCCCGTGGCCACCACCAGGCTGCAGGCCCGCACCGGGCCGCGGTCGGTATCGACGTGGTACCGGGGAGCGTCCGCTCCATCGGCGCCCGCGGGGTGGACGCCCACCTTCTTCACGGCGCAGGGCTGCCAGCGCTCGACCCCGCCGGCATCGCACTCGGCCAGCAGCATCCGGATCAGGTCTTCCGCCGACCGGTCGGCGAAGAGCTGGCCCTTGTGCTTCTCGTGGTAGGCGATGCCGTGGCGCTCGACCAGCGCGATGAAGTCTGCCGGGGTGTAGCGCGACAGTGCCGAGCGCGCGAACTGCGGGTTCTGCCCCACGAAGTGCCGGTGCGGCGCGCGCACGTCCAGGTCGCGGTTGGTGAAGTTGCAGCGCCCGCCGCCGGAGATGCGGATCTTCTCGGCCACCTTCTCGGCATGGTCGATCAGCAGCACCTTCAGGCCGCGCTGGCCGGCCTGGGCGGCACAGAACAGGCCGGCGGCGCCGGCACCGATGATGACGGCGTCGAACCGTGGCAGCGAATGCATCAGCCTTTCCAGGTGAACGGGAACTTCAGCTGCTGGATGAATCCGTTGGGCACGTAGTCGCCCAGCACGCCGTACTTCTCGGGCCACAGGCGGTCGCTCCGGACCGCGGTGCCGAAGAGGTAGTCGAGGAAGGCGAAATGCGCGGCGTAGTTGCGGTCCAGCGCTTCCTGGTCCTGGCTGTGGTGCCAGTGGTGGAAGTTGGGCGTGACGAGCACGTAGCGCAGCGGGCCGAGGCGCACGCTCACGTTGGCATGGTTGAACACCGCCTGGAAGCCGACGATGACGATGTAGGCATCGATCACCTCCTTCGAGAAACCCAGCACGTAGATGGGGGCCAGTACCAGCGTGCGGGTGATGAGCAGTTCCAGGATGTGCTGGCGCGAGCCCGCCATCCAGTCCATGCTCTTGACGCTGTGGTGCACGGCGTGCAGGCGCCAGAGCACGGGCACCTCGTGGTAGGCGCGGTGCGTCCAGTACTGCACGAGGTCGGCCACCAGGATGATCAGGAAGAGCGCCACCCAGAAGTTCAGGCCCTGCACCCAGCCGCGGATGCCGTCGCTGGCGGCCCACCCGAACAGCTTGTGCACCAGCAGGTTGGTCGCGAGCAGCACGAAGCCCACCACCATGTGGTTCACGATGAAATGGTGGAAATCGCACTGCCACTCGGGGCGGAAGATGGGCTGGTCGCGCCGCAGGGCGAAGAGCTTCTCGATGAAGATGAAGATCAGCGCGCTGCCCAGCAGATCGAGGATGAACCAGTCCAGGCCGATGTAGGGCGTGTTGTCCGCAAAGTCGTGCACGGGCACCTTGTGGCCGCCGAGCAGCGCGGCCGAGGTCACGAGCAGGAAGGCCGCCGACGAGAGCCAGCGCGAGCGGTTGAACACGATGTTGACGAGCGAGAGCCCGCCGGCCACCACGAGCGCTGCGAACAGCACCATGCGCAGCACATCGACGTTGTAGGCCTTGCGCAGCTGCGGCGTGGTGAGGTATTCGGGGAAGTGGAAGGCGAGCACGCCCAGGAAGCTCAGGATGCCGAGCGAGAGCGCGATGACGCCGGAGATGTGGCCTCGGCCCGGACGCAATTCGCCGTGGCTGGCGGTGAAGTCGTTGAGTTTGTCGAGCATGGGACTGCCGCAAGGGTCTGTGAAGCGAGGCGCGAGTGTAGCGAACCCGCGCCCCGCCCGGCACCCCCCACCAGGGTGGGGGGAAGCGGCGTGCCCCGCGCGGCTCAGCCCGCGGCGGCGCGGGGGCGCAGCAGCGCCGCGAGGCCGGCGATGCCCACGGCGCCCCCGAGACCGGAGTCCGGCGTGGCGCCCGGCAGGGAGCGGCATTCCACGTGGATGCCGCGCTCTTCGGCATGCGCGAGGAAGTCCTGCAGCGTCTCGCGGATGTCCCGGTCCAGGAAGCGGCAGTCGCAGCCGTCGATCACCAGTGTCTGCCCCTCCCGGACCCGCGAGAGATAGCCGCGCAGGCTGGCGCGGCTGAAGAACGAGACGTCCTTGTTGAGCCGCAGCAGGTGCATGTCGCCGTCCGACACCATCGACAGCGCGCCGCGCGTGTTGGACTCGATGACGAACAGCATGCTGCTGGCCAGGCCGATGAGGATGCCCATGAGCAGGTCGGTGGCGAGGATGGCCCCCACGGTGACCGCGAACGGGATGAACACGCCCCAGCCTTCGCGCCACACGGCCGCCACCAGCGAGGGCTTGGCGAGCTTGTAGCCGGTGTGCAGCAGCACGGCGGCCAGCGCCGCGAGGGGGATCCATTCGAGGAACTCGGCCAGGAACAGCAGGCTCGCGAGCAGCAGCAGGCCGTGCAGGATGGCCGACAGCCGGGTGCGCGCGCCGGCCTGCACATTGGCGGAGCTGCGCACGATCACCGCGGTGATCGGCAGGCCGCCGAGCAGGCCCGCGACGATGTTGCCGATGCCCTGGGCGCGCAGTTCACGGTTGGGCGGGGCCACGCGCTTCATGGGGTCGAGCCGGTCGGTGGCTTCCAGGCTCAGCAGCGTCTCCAGGCTGGCGACGAACGCCAGGGTCAGCGCGACGGTATAGACCTGCGGGTTCGCGAGCGCCGACCAGTCGGGCGTGGAGAACTGGGCCCAGAGCCCCGCGAGGCTGTGGACGTCCGGCAGGGCCACGCGCTGGGCGTCGGTCAGTGCGGCCGAGGGCCGCGCGGCGAGCGCGGCGGCATGGCAGCCGACGCCCCAGACCACCGCGACCAGCGGACCCGGAAGGCGGCCGAGCACCGGAAGCCGCTTGACGAAGGCGGTGTCCCACGCGAAGAGGATCGCCAGGGCGCCGGCCGCGATGACCGTGGCGCCCACGCTGACGGCGCTGAAGAGATGGCGCACGGCATCGAACGTGTCCGCCGCGGAAGGCACGGCGCGCATGGCGTGGTCGGTGGACTGGAAACCGAAGGCGATGGGAAGCTGCTTGATGATCAGCAGCAGGCCGATGGCCGCGAGCATGCCCTTGATGACGGCGGCGGGAAAGCAGGCGCCGATCTTGCCGGCGCGCAGCCGGCCGAGCAGCCATTGCAGCGCCCCCGCCAGCACGACGGCGGTGAGGAAGGCCGGATAGCTGCCGAGGCTGGCGATGGAGCCCACGACGATCACCACCAGCCCGGCGGCGGGACCGCTGACGCTCAGGTGGGAGCCCGAGAGCGCACCGACGACGAGGCCGCCCACGATGCCGGACACGAGCCCGGCCATGAGGGGAACCCCGCTGGCGAGCGCGATGCCCAGGCACAGCGGCAGGGCCACGAGGAAGACGACGATGCTCGCTGGCGCGTCCTGCCGCACGTGGGCGAACAGGCCGCGCGGTGCGTGGGTCGCGGGAGAAGGGGAGGTTGCGGCGGCGCGCGCCGCTCGGAGGTCTGCGGTGGTCATTGGCGAGTCTCCTGGCGGTGTCAGGCCGCTTCGGCCCAGTGGCGGCTGTCGGCGTCGAGGGCGATCACCTGGCGCAGGCGCCCGTCGCGCAGCGCATAGACCCAGCCCAGCAGGGCGAGCGGCTGGCCCCGTTCCCAGGCCTGGCGCACCGGCGCGGTGGCAGACAGCACGTGCACCTGCTCGGCCACGTTCAATGCGACGAAGCGGTCCACGCGCGAGCACAGGTCCTGCTCGGCGTCCGGGAGGCTCTCGCCCGTTTCGATCTCCTGAACGCGGCGGCGGTAGAGCGAGCGCAGCGGGCGGATGTGGCGGCCGAGGTAGTCGCCCTCGCCGGGTTCGCCCACCCGTTCGCGCGACTGCAGGAGGGCGGCCCGCACGCCGCCGCAGCCTTCATGGCCGCAGACGATGACGGCCGGCACGCGCAGCACGTCGATGGCGTACTGGAGGGCGCTCATGATGTTGGTGTCGTCCGGCCGCACGAGGTTGGCGACGCTGCGGTGGACGAACAGTTCGCCCGGCAGGGCGTTGGTGATGCGTTCGGCGGGCACGCGGCTGTCGGCGCATCCGATCCAGAGGGCCCGGGGTTGCTGGCCGCTCACGAGGTTCTCGAAAAAGGCGGGGTCTCGTGAAGTCATCTCGTCGGCCCAGGCGCGGTTCTGGAGCAGCAGGCGGGTGGTGAGGTCCATGGTTTCCTCCTTGGGGGCGGTGTTTTAGGATGTTGCAGCGCAGCATTCAAGGTTACCGTCAGACGGAATTCCTGTGGGTGGAATTTCGGTTGCTTACATGGATGTTTCTTTGAATGCTTCGGATAACTTCTGGTTACGGCCGCGTTGGCGGCACGCCTCTGGATTGCCGGGGCGCAGACCCCATGCCGGCAAGGGTTTTCAGGGCGCGACGGCTGCGTTCCGGGCCCGGTCGCCACCTCTAGAATCGCCGCCATGACCATGCCCCACAGTCCAGCCCACCAGCTCAGCATGACGGTGCTCATGTCGCCCGACATGGCCAATTTCTCCGGCAATGTGCATGGGGGCGCGGTCCTCAAGCTGCTGGACCAGGTCGCCTACTCCTGCGCGGCCCGCTATTCGGGCAGTTACGTGGTCACGCTGAGCGTGGACCAGGTGACCTTCCTGCAGCCGATTCACGTGGGCGAGCTGGTCACCTTCCTGGCGAGCGTGAACTACACCGGCACCTCGTCGATGGAGATCGGCATCAAGGTGGTGGCCGAGGAGATCCGCACCCAGATCGTGCGGCACGTGAACAGTTGCTTCTTCACGATGGTGGCTGTGGACGAGGCCCGCAAGCCCACGCCGGTGCCGCCGTTGTCGCCCTCCACGGCGGACGAGCGGCGGCGCTGGGAGGCGGCGCTGCTGCGCAAGAGCCTGCGCAAGGAGCAGGCGGAGCGTTTCGCTCAGATCCAGCGCGAGGCGGCGCTGGTGCACGGCTGACGGCGGTGGGCCGCCGCAGGCGCCGCCCGGGCTGGCCGGCGCTTGGCGCCTGCAGGCGCGCCGGTCAGCGCGCCGCGCAGAAACCGAATTCGGCGGTGCCCCCTGGCGCGAGCGTCCGGTTCCACGAGACGCCGGAGGCCTGCAGCGTGTCGCCCGACTGCGTCCAGACCGCATTCCAGAGGTTGTTGACCGTGCCCTGCACGCCGACGGATATTGCCCAGTCGCCCGCGGCGGCACCATTGTTGGTCACCTGCACGCGCTGGCAGTAGCCCGCGCCCCAGTCGCTGTCGGTGACCTGCCGCACACCGAAGCTCGCACCCGAATTCGGATTCGGATTCGGATTCGGATTCGGATTCGGATTCGGATTCGGATTCGGATTCGGATTGGGATTCGGATTGGGATTGGGATTGGGATTGGGATTGGGGTTGGGGTTGGGGTTGGGGTCGGGGTCGGCCCCGCCCGTGCCCCAGAGGCGGTTCAGGAGCTGCACCTTGTCCGTGCGCACCGTGTTCCAGTCGTCGTCCAGGATGCCGCCGGTGTCGCCGCTGTTGGGATTCCAGGACCAGTAGAAGCCGCTGCGGATGCCCTTGCCGATGAGGTAGGCCACCAGGGCGTTCTGCCACTGCACGTCGCGCGGGTCGCCGCGGCCGTACTTGCCGCCGAATTCGCCCGGCAGCACGGCGTGGCCGGCCTGCACGAAGCGGCCGAAGTGCTGCTCCCAGATGCCGGGCATGTTGGCGGGGAAGTCCGCTGCGTTGAAATACGACTGCATGGCCACGTCGGGCCCGTAGGCGTGCGGCGCCAGCAGCAGGCGGTCGGCGGGAATGTCCAGCGGCGTGCAGGCCAGGGGTTCCAGGTTGCCGCCCCAGAAGTGGCCGCTGCTGGTGGAACAGGAAGGGTTCTCGCCGACGCCTTCCACCGCGACGATCCAGCGCGGCGCGGCCTGCACGACCGCGGCGGCGGCGCGCTCGGCGGCGCGGTTCCAGTCGGTGGCAGCGTTGCCGGTGCCCCAGGTGGCGGCGCCGTGGGGCTCGTTCTTCAGGTCGATGCCGATCACCCCGGGCACGCCCTTGTAGCGGTTGGCGGCGAAGACCAGGTCGGCGATCCACTGCTGCTCGCTGTAGGCCGGCGTGTACCAGAGCTCGCTGATGGCCTGGCAATCCGGCGTGTGGTGGTCCAGCAGCACGAACATGCCGCGGTCGCTGATTTCCTGCACGACCTTGTCGAGGATCTGCTGCGAGTTCAGTCCCTGCAGGTCGGGGTTGCGGCTGTAGTCGATGCTGCCGGGGCCGGTGCCGCGCAGGCTTCGCGGGCAGAAGGGCAGGCGCACGGCGTTGAAGCCCTGCTGCTGCATCTGGCCGATCATGTCCTTCCAGTTGCGCGCCCAGAGGCCGTGCACCACGTGCTCTCCGGTCTCGAAGCCGAACCAGTTCACGCCGCGCAGCTGCACGGCCTGGCCGGCGTCGTCCACCACCTGGCCGTTGCTGATGGAATAGCTCCATGCCACGTTGCCGCATGCGAGCAGGCTGGCGGCCAGTGCGACGGCCCTCCCCACGGATCCAAGTTGTGCCATGGTTTCTTTCTCTCCCTCCCGGTCTTGCCGGATCAATTCGAGTGTGGTGGCCGCGCCGCGAAGGCCGTGCCTTGCTGGCGCGGGGCCTGGCGAAGCGCACGGCCGGGCTGGATCATAGGAGGAGCAAATGCGGGCGAAATGTTTCGATTCCGCGCGGTTGTAAGAGCCTGTGCGCTTGGCGCGTCGTGGTGCGCCAGCGTATCGGCGGCGCGGCGCTTGGGGGAGTGCGCCGCGGGACCGGAAGGGCGGCCGTGGAAACCTCTTCGGGTGGTGCGATGGAAACTCTCGCGCCCGCCGCTGGCGCCTTCAGCCGGCGTGCCGCAGCGGCGGTGGCGCCACCGGCAGGGGCTGTCCCAGGCCGTCGCCGGCCGCGGCTGCCACGCCGGCGGCCACGTCGCCCACCACGATGACCGAGGGACTGCCGAGCTGTTCGCGCTCGATGGTGGCGTGCAGCTCGCCCAGCGTGGTGAGCGCGTGGCGCTGGCAGGGCAGGCTCACGTGCTGGATGATGACCACGGGGGTGCAGGCCGGCAGGCCGGTGAGCAATTCTTCCTGGATGTGCGCGGCGCTGCTCACGCCCATGTAGATCACCAGCGTCAGGCGCGCGGCGCGGGCCGTGGCGGCGAGCTGGCGCCAGTCGATGCCGCTGTCGCCGGGCTTGGCGTGGCCGGTGACGAAGACCACGCCGTGGGCGTGCTCGCGGTGCGTGAGCGGCGTGCCGAGCAGGGTCATGCCCGCCAGGCCGGCCGTGATGCCGTTGACCACGGTGACCTCGATGCCGGCCGCGCGCAGGTGCTCGACCTCTTCGCCGCCGCGCCCGAAGATGAAAGGATCGCCGCCCTTGAGCCGCACCACGTTCTCGCCTTCGTTCACGGCCATGACCATGAGCTTCTCGATGAAGGCCTGCGGCGTGCTCTTGCAGCCGCCGCGCTTGCCGACGTGCACCACCCGCGCACCGGGCGCGGCGAGGGCGACGATCTCGTCGCTGACGAGGTCGTCCACCAGCAGCACGGTGGCCGCCTGGATGGCCTTGAGGGCCTTGAGGGTGAGCAGTTCGGGGTCGCCCGGTCCCGCGCCGACGAGCGTGCAGGTGCCGCGCGGCGCGGCGCCATAGGGGCGGGCCGGTGCGGTGGGGGCGGTCTGCGAGGGAGGGACGGAACGGTTCATGGGGCTGTCTCCGTGGAGTTCTGGCGGGCAAGACGCAAGATGTGTTCCACCTGCCGGGAGAGCGGGGCGGGCACGGGCAGTTCGCCCGCGAGCACCTGCTGCGTGTAGCGTGCGGTGGTGTCCACGTCGATGTCCGCGGGCAGGCCGGGCACCTCGCTCGCGGTGCCGGGCTGCTGCTCGTCCCATACATGGTGCGCGCCGCGCACGAAGGCGTCGTAACGGGGCGTGCGGCGCGGGTCGGCGGCGACTTCGCCCTCCAGGCCGCGCGAGAGCAGCACGTCCATGCCGCGCGCGGTGAAGGTGGCGTGCAGCATGTCCAGGTATTCGGGGTGGGTGTAGGCGGTGACGAGCAGCGACGGGCCGCGCACCGGATTCATGAGCTTGACCACGCTGTGCCCCGGGTTGCGCAGGCCGACGACCTCGCGCACCGCCAGCAGCCGCGCGAGCCCCGGGCTGAGCAGGCCCGTGCGGACGTGCGCGACGCTGCCGGGCGCGACCGCCTCGGGCGACTCCATGGGCGCCACGCCCAGGGCCTGCAGCACGTCGCTGGCGAGCACGCGGCGCGCCTCGGTGCGCATGCCGTGCAGCAGCACGGGCAGGCCCTCGCGGGCCAGCAGCAGCGCGAGCAGCGGCGTGAGCACGGGCAGCCGGCGCGCGCCGTTATAGCTGGGCAGCACGACGGTGGGCACCTCGCCTGCGGGAACGGGAGCGAGGCGGGCGTGGGTGGCGTCGAGGAAACCGCACATCTCGTCGGCGGTTTCGCCCTTGATGCGCATGGCGATGCAGAAGGCGCCCACTTCATAGTCTGTGACCTGCCCGTCGAGCACCTGCCCGAAGAGATCGGCGGCCTGTTCGCGGCCGATGGCGCGGGCGCCGCGCGCGCCGCGGCCGAGGTCCTTGAGGTAGTGGCTGATGCTGCCCATGGAAGCGGAAATGGGTTGTTCGTGGAGCGGATGCCGCAGGGACGCGCATTCTCCCGTAATTCAGAGAACTTCCGGTTATATGGAGGACTCCGCGGCCGGCACGGCCACGCTGCCCCGCACCATCCGGCGGAGTTCCGGCAGGCAGGAGCCGCACTGCGTGCCGCACCCCAGCGCCGCCTGCAGCTGGCCCAGCCGCTCGGCATCGCCGCCGTGGCACCGCCCGAGCTGTGCTGCGATCGCCACATCGCTCACGTTCATGCAGCTGCACACGGGGCGGCTGCGCGGCGGGGCGGGCGTGGCGCTGTCCGGGGCCTGCAGGCCCGGCGACAGCAGCCGGCGACCATAGCCCTGCGCGGGCCGCTCTTCCTGCAACAGTCCGCGCAGCCAGGCCTCCGCGCTGGTGTCTCCGGCCAGCAGCAGGGCGCCCAGCCGCAGTTCCTGGCTGCCGGCGGTGCCGGTGCCGGGCTCCATGCCGGGCCCGCCGGCCGCCGTGGGCGCGGCTTCGAGCCGCATGGCCCGCCGCTGGCCGCGCCGGGCGTCGGCGTAGCGGAGGGTGTCGGCGCCGCCCAGGCCGAGCAGGGCCTCGATGCGTGCCAGCAGCGCATCGGGCGCGGGAGCGGCGCCGGCGGCCCGCAGGAGCACCCCGTGGCGCTCGCGCGCAGGCTCCGACAGGGGCGCGTTGTTGCCGAACGGCACGCAGACCGCGAAGGGGAAGCCGGCCAGCAGGCCGGCGAGCTGCGCGCGCACGGCCAGGGCTTCATCCGCCGGCAGCCAGGCCATGCCGTAGAGCCGCCAGGGCAGGGCGGCCCGCTCGATGTGCACGGCCGCATGCTTGAGCTCGGGCTGCTTCGATGCCGGGCAGAAGGCCGGCGAGGTGACGGCGTTCACGCCCAGGGCGGGCGGCGGTGCGTCCGTGCCGTCTGCGATGCCGTCCTGCGCGCCGGCGTGGCCGCAGAGCATTTCACCGCCCCAGTGCATGGCGATGAAGGCCTGCGAGAGCCCCACGTCGGTGCTGGCCTGCACGGGCACGACGACCGCGCCCCGCCGGCTTTCCACCCGCACCAGCTCGCCTTCGGCGAGCCGGCGGCGCTCCATGTCCTGCGGGTGCAACTGCACGCAGGGTTCGGGCGTGTGGCCGAAGAGGCGGCCCAGGGTGCCGGTGCGGCTCATGCCGTGCCACTGGTCGCGCAGGCGGCCGGTGGTGAGGCTGAACGGATAGCGGGCGCTGCGCGGCTCGGCGACGGGTTTCCAGGGAGCGGCGGCGAAGCGCGCGCGGCCGTCCGGCGTGGGGAAGACCCCGTCCTCGTAGAGGCGGGCGCGGCCCTGCGCGGCCCCTTCCGGAAACGGCCAGTGCTGCGGTCCCTGCATGTCGATCAGTGCCCACGACAGGCCCGTGATGTCCAGGTCGCGGCCGCGCGTGGTCTCGCGGTGCTCGTTCCAGATCGCCTCGGCACCGGCCTCGGCGCCGCCTGTGTCGTAGGGGAACAGGCTGGCGCCTTGCGGGCGCAGCCGGTCCTGCAGCCGGCGCGCGAATTCCACCGCGATCGCCCAGTCGTGCCGGGCCTGCCCCGGCGCCGGCACGGCCGGCCGCACCCGCGAAATGCGGCGCTCGCTGTTGGTGACGGTGCCCGTTTTCTCGCCCCAGGTGGTGGCGGGCAGCAGCAGGTCGGCATAGGCACAGGTGGCGGTCGTGGAAAAGGCCTCCTGCACCACGACGAACTCCGCGCGTTCCAGAGCGCGGCGCACCGTGGCCTGGTCCGGCAGGCTCTGCGCGGGATTGGTGCAGGCGATCCACAGCGCGCGGATCTCCCCGTCGGCGGCGGCCTGGAACATCTCCACCGCCGTCCTGCCGGGCGTGGCGGGCACCTCGGGCACGCCCCAGAGCGCGGCCACCTCGGCGCGGTGCGCGGGGTTCGCCAGGTCGCGGTGGGCGGAGAGCAGGTTGGCCAGCCCACCCACCTCCCGCCCGCCCATGGCATTGGGCTGGCCGGTGAGCGAGAAGGGACCCGCGCCGGGGCGTCCGATCTGGCCGCAGGCAAGGTGGAGATTGACGAGGGCGGCGTTCTTGTCCGTGCCGCTGCTGCTCTGGTTGAGTCCCTGGCAGTAGAGGCTCAGTGTCGGGGCGCGGCCCCCGGCGCCGCTCGCGGGCGCATCGGCGCCGCCGAGCGCGAACCAGCGCGCGGCCGTGGCGAGCTGCGCCTCGGTGACGCCGCAGACCTCGGCCACCCGCGCGGGCGTGCAGTCGCGCACGGTGGCCTTGAGCGCCTCGAAGCCCGTGGTGTGCGCCGCGATGTAGCCGGCGTCCACCCAGCCCTCCCAGAGCATGAGGTGCAGCATGCCGTGGCAGAGCATGACGTCGGTGCCGGGCAGGATGGGCAGGTGCAGGTCGGCCATCGCCGCCGTCTCGGTGCGGCGCGGGTCGGCCACGATGATCTTCATGCCCGGGTTCGCGGCCCGCGCGTCCTCGATGCGCCGCATGAGGATGGGGTGCGCCCAGGCCGTGTTGCTGCCCGTGATGAACAGGCACTGCGCCAGCGCCAGGTCTTCATAGCAGGCCGGCGGCGCGTCCGCGCCCAGCGTGGCCTTGTAGCCCGCGACGGCGCTGCTCATGCACAGGCGGGAATTGGTGTCGATGTTGTTGGTGCCGATCAGCCCCTTGGCCAGCTTGTTGAAGACGTAGTAGTCCTCGGTGAGCAACTGGCCCGATACGTAGAACCCGACCGCATCGGGGCCGTGCGCCTGCACGATGTCCGCGAACTTCTCCGCGGCCATGTCCAGCGCGGCATCCCAGCCGATGGGGCCGGGCGCCTGGCCGCGCTGGGTGCGGTGCAGCGGCGTGAGCAGGCGGGTCTGCAGGGCGACGGGCTGCGTGGCGGTGAGGTGCAGCGTGGAGCCCTTGGTGCAGAGGCGGCCGAAATTGGCGGGATGGGTGGGGTCGCCGCGCACGCCGGTGATCCGGTTGCCGGTGGATTCGATGATGACGCCGCAGCCGGTGCCGCAGTAGGGGCAGGTGGAGTGGGTTTCTTTGTTGTGCATGGCGGGGGGCTGCTGGTTGGTTTTTTCCCGGGGCCGGGATGCGCGCCCGGCGGCGCACCTACTTTCTTTTGCTTCGCCAAAAGAAAGTAGGCAAAGAAAAGGCGAGCCCTGGTGTCTGCGTCCCCCTTCGCCCCGCAGGGGCGAAGGGGGCAGCCTGCGGTGCTCGGAGGCAAGGCGCGGCTGCGGAACTCGCTGCGCGCTGGCGCGCTCCGCTCGGACAACCGCAGCCAGTCAGATGACGAAGCAGGCGTGTCCTTCGGCACGCCTGCGCGCCTTGCCTCCTGCGCTCCTCGGCGCAGCCACGAGGGCGGGGTGCAGCATACGGGCCATTGCTTCGCTCGGCCCTTGGTGCGCGAGTGCTGCGCACCGCGCACCGTTTTTCTTGGGGGCCGAGCGCAGCGATGGCCCGGGTCACCCCTTCTGGATGCGCCTGGGGGTCGCATCCAGCAGGGTCGCCTTTCTTTTGGCTACTTTTCTTTGGCGAAGCAAAGAAAAGTAGCTCGCCCGCCGGGGCGATATCCCGGCTCCGGAAGGAAAACTCAACACAACGGCTCATGGCGCCACCGGGGATAGGGGGCGAATCCCTAAGCCGCCACACCCCGCCTCACCGGCCCCGCCACCGGCCTGGCCTCCCCCACCGCATGCCCCGCGAGCTCGCCCGCATCCAGGAACACCTTCCCATCCTCCACTTTCACCGCGAACCGCGGCGTGCAGCCTTCGTCCGGTGCGGCGGCCTGCCCGTCGCACAGGCCGATGCTCCAGTTGTGCAGGGGGCAGGCGACGCTGCGGCCGAAGACGATGCCCTGCGAGAGCGGGCCGCCCTTGTGCGGGCAGCGGTCGAGGAGGGCGAAGACGTCTCCGGCGTCGTTGCGGAACACCGCGACGTCGAGCCCGTGCGGCCGGGCGACGCGGCGCGCGCCGAGCACGGGGATGTCGTCCACGCGGCAGATGGGGGTCCATTGGGTCATCGGGGGCCTCTCGCGGGTTTCGTGGGAATTCGGGGAAGGATCGGGACGGTCAGGAATCAGCGGGTGGCTTCGGCTGCAGCAGCGGAAGGCGCCAGCGGGACGAACTGCCGGGTATCCACCGCGGCCTTGTCGAACTCGAACCAGGGGTCGGGCTCGCCGTCGAGCGCGAACTGCAGCTGGGCCCAGAGCGCCTTGCGGCCTGCGTGGTCTTCGAGGATGCGCTTCTTCACGTAGTCCAGGCCCACGCGGTTCACGTAGTGCACGGTGCGCTCCAGGTACCAGCCCTCCTGGCGATAGAGCTCGCAGAAGGCGCCCGTGTATTCGAGCACTTCCTCGGCGGTCTTGAGCTTGGTGAAGAAGTGGGCGACCTCGGTCTTGATGCCGCCGTTGCCGGCGATGTACATCTCCCAGCCGGAGTCCACGCCGATGATGCCCACGTCCTTGATGCCGGCCTCGGCGCAGTTGCGCGGGCAGCCGCTCACGGCGAACTTGACCTTGTGGGGGGCGTACATGCGCCACATCGCGCGCTCCAGGTCCTTGCCCATCTGCGTGCTGTCCTGCGTGCCCATGCGGCACCATTCGCTGCCCACGCAGGTCTTCACCGTGCGCAGCGCCTTGGCGTAGGCGTGGCCGCTGGGCATGCCGATGTCCTTCCAGACGTTGACGAGGTCTTCCTTCTTCACGCCGAGCAGGTCGATGCGCTGGCCGCCCGTGACCTTCACGGTGGGGATGTTGTATTTGTCCACGGCATCGGCGATGCGGCGCAGTTCGTCGGCGGTGGTTTCGCCGCCCCACATGCGCGGAACCACGCTGTACGTGCCGTCCTTCTGGATGTTGGCGTGCGAGCGCTCGTTGATGGCGCGGCTCTGCGGGTCGTCCCTGGCTTCCTTGGGCCAGGTGCTGATCAGGTAGTAGTTCACCGCGGGCCGGCAGGTGGGGCAGCCATCGGGCGTCTTCCACTCCAGGAATTTGAAAACGTCCTGGATGGTGAGCAGGCGGTGGGTGCGGATCGCGTCGCGCACGGCCTGGTGGCCGTGGTCGGTGCAGCCGCAGACGGCCTTGGTCCGGGGCGTGGCGGAGTAGTCGCCGCCCGCGGTGAACATGATGATCTGCTCCACGAGGCCGGTGCAGGAGCCGCAGCTCGCGCTGGCCTTGGTGTGCTTGCGCACGTCCTCCAGCGTGAACAGGCCCTTGTCCTTGATCGCCTTGCAGATCGCGCCCTTGGTCACGCCATTGCAGCCGCAGACCTCGTCGGTATCCTGCATGGCGGCGGCCTTGCTCTGGCCCTGGTGGCCGGTGTCGCCGAGGTGGGATTCGCCGAACATCAGCTTGTCGCGGATATCTCCGATGGAGCGGCCCTCGCGCAGCAGCTTGAAGTACCAGCTGCCGTCCACGGTGTCGCCGTAGAGACAGGCACCCACGAGTTGGTCGTCGCGGATCACCAGCTTCTTGTACACCCCGCCGAAGGGATCGCTCATCACGATTTCCTCCGTGCCCTCGCCGCCCTGGAAGTTGCCGGCGGAAAACAGGTCGATGCCGGTCACCTTGAGCTTGGTGGAGGTGAGCGAGCCCTGGTAGCGCGCGATGCCGTACTCGGCCAGGTGGTTGGCCAGCACCTTGCCCTGCTCGAAGAGCGGCGCCACGAGGCCGTAGGCGATGCCGCGGTGCGCGGCGCATTCGCCCACCGCGTAGATGCGGGCATCGGTCACCGTCTGCAGCGTGTCGCTCACCACGATGCCGCGGTTCACGTGCAGGCGCATGCTCTCGGCGAGCTGCGTGCTCGGGCGGATGCCCACGGCCATGACGACGAGCTGGGCAGGCACCTCCGTGCCGTCCTGGAAGCGCACGGCGGCCACGCGGCCCGAGGCATCGCCCACCAGCTCCCGGGTCTGCGCCTTCATGAGGAAGCCCATGCCGCGCTCCGCCAGGGATTTCTGCAGCATGCGGCCGGCCACGTCGTCGAGCTGGCGCTCCATGAGCCACTCGCTCGCATGCACCACGGTCACGCGCATGCCGCGCTTCATGAGGCCGTTGGCGGCCTCCAGCCCGAGCAGTCCTCCGCCGATCACGACCGCGTCGCGGTAGATGGCGGCCGCATCGATCATGGCCTGGGTGTCGGCGATGTCGCGGTAGGCCAGCACGCCCGAAAGCTGATTGCCGGGAATGGGCAGGATGAAGGGATTGGAGCCGGTGGCGAGGATCAGCCGGTCGTAGGGCGCCTCGATGGTGCGGCCCTGGGCGTCCGTGCCGTGCACGATGCGCCGGGTACGATCCACCTCGCGCACGGTGCAGCCCGCGTGCAGCGTGATGCCGTTGTCCTCGTACCAGGACCAGTCGTTGAGGACGATCTCCTCCAGCGTCTGCTCGCCCGCGAGCACGGGCGACAGCAGGATGCGGTTGTAGTTGGGGTGCGGTTCGGCGCCGAAGACGGTGATCTCGTACAGATCGGGCGCGATCTTCAGCAGCTCCTCGAGCGTGCGCACGCCGGCCATGCCGTTGCCCACCATCACCAATCTGGATTTCTTCATCGTGACCCCCACGGGCGGTTCGGAAAACAAAAAAGGCGTCCGCACCCTGCATGCGCCGCAATAGCGGGCCGCTCGCACGGGTGGGGACGCCTTCGTCCTGGCCTGCACCCCCTGCGCCATTGCAGGGGGGCGGACCGCGTGGCCATCCTCGGCCACGCGAAGTCTTTAGCAATGGACGTGCCAGGACGCGGGCGTCATCGGTGTGCGGGTACGCTTGGGAGGGCGTCCAGCGAATCTACTGCGCGGGCTGCTGCAATTTGCACGGTTTTCGTTATGGAATCCATAACGTTTGATTGCGGCATGACGGGCGGGCGTGAACCGCTTCGGTGCATCGCCCCGCCCTGGTGCATGCTGCCTTGAGCGGAAATCCCGGGGTGCGAGGTGATGCGCCGGGCGACCTCGCCTCGTCGTCAGGTCGAGGTGCCGGCGTGGAGGCGGAAGAGGGAAACCGCTTCCATCAGCGCCACGGCCTGCTGCTCGAGGCTGCGGGCGGCCGCAGCGCTTTCCTCGGCCAAGGCGGCATTGCGCTGCGTGGAGTCCTCCAGCTGCCCTATCGTCGTGCCGACCTGCGCGATGCCGTCGCTCTGGTCCGATGTGGCGGCACTGATTTCCGTCACGACCACGGCCATGCGGGACACGGCCGCCTCGATCTCCCGCATGGCATCGCCCGACTCGCTGGCGATCGAGGACCCGTTGCGAACCTGCCCCTGGCTGCTCTGGATGAGGTCCCTGATCTCCCGCGCGGCGGCCGCGCTGCGCTGGGCCAGGCTTCTGACCTCCGCCGCGACCACGGCGAAACCCCGGCCGTCCTCCCCGGCCCGGGCAGCCTCCACGGCGGCATTCAGCGCGAGGATGTTGGTCTGGAAGGCAATGCCGTCGATCACGCCGATGATGTCGCCGATGCGCGATGAACTCCCGTCGATGCCGCTCATGGCCTCGACCACGCGGGAGACGGCATCGCGGCCCTTCAGCGCCACCTCTGCCGCTTCCTGGGCGAGCTGGCTGGCGGTCCGGGTGTGATCCGCGTTGGAGCGCACTGTCTCGGTCAGCGCATCCATGGTGGCCGAGGTCTCCTGCAGGGCGCCGGCCTGGCCCTCGGTCTGCTGGCTGAGGTTGGAACTGCCCGCGGCGATCTGCGTGGCGCCGGTGGATATCGAGTCCGCGACGTCCCGCACTTTCATGACGATGCCGTGCAGGCTCTGCTGCATGGCCGCGATCGATGCGAAAACGCTGTCCGGATGGGTCCCGGGGGGCAGCGGAATCGGCGTCAGGTCACCGCC
The DNA here is from genome assembly GCF_900100305.1 of Paracidovorax citrulli. GTDB lineage: Bacteria > Pseudomonadota > Gammaproteobacteria > Burkholderiales > Burkholderiaceae_C > Paracidovorax > Paracidovorax citrulli. The sequence goes on from NZ_FNEY01000033.1 coordinate 22,988, forward strand.
GGCCACGCGGCGCGCGGCGCCGCCCAGGTCCGCGGGTTCGCCGCCCAGCGACAGCCTGACGCTGCGCACGATCCACCAGCATGCGCCGACCGCCAGTACCGTACCGAGGCCGCCCAGAGCCATGGTGATCCATGCGGTGAGGTGCGCATCCTTGCGCGCCTGCAGCGCGAGCGCCTCCGACAGTTCCACCTGCCGCTTGACGCTCTCGTCCACGGCCTTGAAAAGCGGCATCTGGCGGTCGCGCATGGGCCCGATGAGGTTTTTGCGCGCTTCGTCCAGGGAGCCCTGCAATGCCAGACGCGACGTCTTGTCGATTTCGGCATTGAACGCATCGATGAAGCCGGCCACCTCCTGCAGGCGCTGGCGCGCTGTCTCATCGGTTTCTGCCCGCAGGATCTCCGACAGGACATTCTTGTTGGTGGTCTTGATCGCGTCCGATTTCTTGAGCTCGGCCTGCTGGAAGGCGCGGTCCTGGCTGATGAGGACATTGCGCAGCTGGTGGCCCTGGGCATTGAAGTTGTTCCGCAGGAGTTGCAAATTCTCCAGCCGTGCGATCCGCTCGCTGGCGATGCGGTCCGCGACGTCTGCCAATGCGTTCGTGCGCCGGGCGGAGTAGCCGCACACGGTCACGAGAAGGGTGACGATGAGCACGTAGGCCAGGGCTATGCGCGTGGAAAGCTTCATGACGTAAGGGGGAGGGGCTGTATCAGGATTAATGTAACAAAATTGAGAAAACTGTTGGGTGACTTTGGGAAAAATGTCACGCAGAACTGAAACGGGCTCCAGCGGGACCATGGGCGCGGCGGCGGGGAGATGATTTCGCGTGTGCGTGAACTCTTTCGCTGCGGGTCGCGGGATTGCAGCGGATGGCCTGCACACTGCGTGGCAACGATGTTTCCCCGAGGAGCCTTCCATGAGCCTGCAGAACGCCACCGCCCGGATGGGCATGCTGCCTGCCCACCCGCCGCGCTTCGATACCGAGCGCTTCGTCGTCGTGCCCCTGCAGCCCGCGAAGGCGCGTGAGCTGCTGGAGGTCCTGCTGTGCGATCCCCTGCTGGCCGAGCAACTGCCCTGGCTGGCGGACAAGTCCGCCGACGGCGCGCGGTCCGAGGCGCTGCTCGCCAGCATGCAGTGCGCCGCTGGCACGGCCATCATCTGGGGCATCGTGGAAAGGGCGCGCGCGGCCTGCATCGGCGCGGTGATCGCCCGCCACAGCCTGGAGGGCATCGACGTGGAGGTGCTCTGCGCGTCGCAGTTCTTCGGGCAGGGGGTGGCCGACGAGGCCGGCGAACCCGCCATGGCATGGCTGGACGATGCGATGGAAGTGACGCTCCTGCCCCTGGACGCCTGATGGCGGCTCAGCCGTCGCTGTCGCCCCATCCACCGAGCACCTTGTAGAGCGTGACCCGGTTGGACTGGTCGGCCAGTTGCACGCCGATCAGCCCCTGCTGCGCGGTGTAGAGCGAGCGCTGCGCATCCAGCACGGCCAGGTAGCTGTCGGCGCCCAGCCGCCACCGGGCCAGGGTCAGGTCGAGCGCGCGCTGGCTGGAGTCCACGAGGGATTGCTGCGCCTGCAGGCGCTCCTGCAGCGTGGCGCGCTCGGCCAGCGCGTCCGCTGCCTCGCGAAAGGCCGTCTGCACGGTCTTCTCGTACTGGGCCAGGGCGGTTTCCCGCGCGACCTCGGCCACGCGCAGGTTGGCCCGGTTGCGCCCGCCGTCGAAGATCGGCAGGCGGATCTGCGGCGCGAAGCTCCAGGTGCCGTTGCCCGCGCCGAAAAGTCCCGACAGTTCGTTGCTCGCCGTGCCCACGCTGGTGGTGAGCGTGATGGAAGGGAAGAACGCGGCGCGCGCGGCGCCGATATTGGCGAACGCGCCCCGCAGCGAGCGCTCGGCCGCCTGCACGTCCGGGCGGTGCAGCAGCGTGGAAGACGGCAGCGAGCCCGCGGGCACCGCCAGGGCCTGCGCCACCGACACCGCGGGCCGCTGCCAGCGCGCCGGATCGGGACTGCCGGCGCGGTCGCCGCCCGGCGCGGAGGCCCCGGTTTCCGCGGGCGGCGGCGCCAGCGCCTCCAAGGCCGCGGGCGGCAGCAGGGCATCGTCCACGGGGCGTCCCGCCAGCAGGTGGAGCGCGTTGCGGTCCCTGGCGAGCTGGGTGGCGGCGCTGGCGAGGTCGGTGCGCGCCGCATCGACCGTGGCCTGCGTCTGCGTGAGCGTGAGGCCCGAGGTGGCTCCCTGTTCATAGCTGCGCCGCGCCAGGGCGAGCGACTGCGACCGGGTGCGCAGCGTTTCGCGCGCCAGCAGCAGGCGGCGCGCGTCGGCGTCGAGCGCGAGCCAGGCGCCGGCCACGTCGGCCACCAGGCTCAGGCGCACGCTGCGCGCGTTCTCGCCCACGCGCAGGAATTCCTGCAGCGCGGCATCGTTGAGGTTGCGCACCCGGCCGAAGAAGTCGATCTCGTAGCTCGCGAAGCCGATCTGGGCGCTGTACTGGCTGGCCGTGCTGGCGCGGCCGGCGGCGGTGAGATCGTCGGCCGTGCGGCTGCGGGTGCCGGCGCCCGTGGCGCCCACGGTGGGGAAGAGGTCCGCGCGGCTCACGCCGTACTGGGCCCGGGCCCGCTCGATGGCCAGCACGGCCACGCGCAGGTCGCGGTTGGCTTCGAGCGATTGCGCGATCACGCCCCGCAGCCGCGGCTCCGTGATGAACGACTCCCAGGGCCTCAGGCCGATGTCCACCGCGATTCCGAAGGTCACGCTGTCGGTGCCGCGGGTGGACGGGGAACCGACCACCTCCGGCACGGGCAGCGCGGGCTTCCAGAACGGCGGCGCGAGGTTGGTGCAGCCCGCCGCGAGCAGCGCGGCGGCCAGGGTCGCCCCGCTGGCGAGGCGCGGGCAGGCGAAAAGGGAGGGAAAGGGCGCGCGCGTCATGCGGAGGCTCCGGAGGCAGGGCTGGAAGGCGGGGGGGCGTCGGTGCCCGCCGACGGGTGCGCCGCGTCGGGCCCGGTACGCGCCCCGCGCCGGGCGAAGAAGCCGCGGATCAGCACGAAGAACACCGGCACGAAGAAGATGCCCAGCACCGTGGCAGACACCATGCCGCCCAGCACCGCGGTGCCGATCGCCTGGCGCCCGCCCGCGCCCGCGCCGGTGCCGATCGCCAGCGGCAGCACGCCGAAGCCGAAGGCCAGCGAGGTCATCAGGATGGGCCGCAGCCGCAGCCGCACGGCCTCGAGCGTGGCGTCGATCACGCTGCGCCCGGCGGCCTGCAACTGGGTGGCGAATTCCACGATCAGGATGGCGTTCTTCGATGCCAGCCCCACGGTGGTCAGCAGCCCCACCTGGAAGTACACGTCGTTCGACAGTCCTCGGATGCCGATGCCCAGCAGCGCACCCACGATGCCCAGCGGCACCACCAGGATCACCGAGAACGGCACCGACCAGCTCTCGTACAGCGCGGCCAGGCACAGAAATACGAACAGGATGGAGATCGCGTAGAGCAGCGGCGCCTGCGAGCCCGAGAGCCGTTCCTGGTAGGAGGCGCCGGTCCATTCGTAGCCGATGCCCGGAGGCATCTGCTTCATGATCTCGTCCACCGCCGCCATGGCCGCGCCGGAGCTGACGCCCGGCGCCGCGTCGCCCACGAACTCGTAGCTCGGGCTGCCGTTGTAGCGCTGCAGCTGCGGGGAGCCGTAGGTCCAGTTCGTGGAAGAGAACGCGCTGAACGGCACCATCTGGCCCTGGTTGTTGCGCACCGTCCAGGGGCCGATGTCCTGCGGCAGCATGCGGTAGGGCGCGTCGCCCTGCATGTACACGCGCTTGACGCGGCCCTTGTTGAGGAAATCGTTCACGTAAGTGCCGCCGATGGCGCTCGAGAGCGTGCTGTTGATGTCGGCGGTGGCCAGGCCCAGCGCACCGGCCTTGGCGTCGTCGATGGACACGCCCAGCTGGGCGGTGTCGTCGGGGTTGTTGCTGCGCACGTTGGAGAGCTCGGGCCGCCCGGAGGCGAGCTTCAGCACCTGGTCGCGCGCGGCCACGAGCGCCGCGTGGCCCAGCCCGTTCAGGTCCTTGAGCTGGAAGTTGAAGCCCGCGTTGGCGCCCAGCCCGCGCACGGCCGGCGGCAGCACGACGAAGATGCGCGCGTCCCGGATCCGGCGCAGGTCGCGGGTCGCCTTGCGCGCGATCGCGTCGGCGCTCTGCCCGGGGCCCTGGCGTTCGCTCCAGGTCTTCAGGCGCACGAATCCGCGCGCGGAACTCTGGTCGCCGTTGGCCCCGGTGATGGAGTTGAAGCTCACCACGTCGGGCTGCTCGGCGAAGTATTTCTGCACCTCGGCCATCACCGCCTGCAGCCGGGTATTGGACGAGCCCGCGGGCAGGGTGATCTGCACCTGCATGGCCCCCTGGTCCTCGTTGGGCAGGAAGGAAGTGGGCAGGCGCATGAACAGCACCGCCATGCCGCCCACGATGAGCGCGTAGATCAGCATCATGCGGCCGCCACGGCGCACGATGCGGCCCACGCCGCGCTGGTAGCCGTCGGCCGTGCGGTCGAAGCGGCGGTTGAAGCCGGCGAAAAAGCGGTCCAGCCAGCCCAGCGGGCCGCGCCGCGGCACGCCGCCGTGCGGGCTGTGCGCGCCCTTCGGGATGGGCTTGAGCAGCGTGGCGCAGAGCGCCGGCGTGAGCGTGAGGGCCACCAGCACCGACAGCACCATCGCCGAAACCACGGTGATCGAGAACTGCCGGTAGATCACGCCCGTCGAGCCGCCGAAGAATGCCATCGGGATGAACACCGCCGAGAGCGTGAGCGCGATGCCCACCAGGGCCGGCGTGATCTCCGCCATCGACTTGCGGGTGGCCTCCTTCGGCGTAAGCCCTTCCTCGCTCATCACGCGCTCGACGTTCTCCACCACCACGATCGCGTCGTCCACCAGCAGGCCGATCGCCAGCACCATGCCGAACATCGTGAGCGTGTTGATCGAATAGCCCGCCGCCGAGAGCACCCCGAAGGTGCCCAGCAGCACCACCGGCACGGCGATGGCCGGGATCAGCGTGGCGCGGAAGTTCTGCAGGAAGAGATACATCACCAGCACCACGAGCACCATGGCCTCGGCCAGCGCCTTGACCACCTCGTCGATGGAGGCCTCGACGAACGGCGTGGTGTCGTAGCTCGTGAACGGCTTGAGCTGGTAGGGGAAGAAGGGCCGCAGCTCTGCGATCTTGGCGTTCACCGCCTCGGCCACCGCCATGGCGTTGGCGCCGTCGGCCAGCACCACGCCCATGCCCGCGCCCGGCCGCCCGTTGAGCCGCGAGGTGATGGTGAGGTTCTCCGCGCCGAGTTCGATGCGCGCGACGTCCTTCAGGCGCACCACCGAGCCGTCGGTGGCCACCTTGAGCACGATGTTCTCGAACTCGGCCCGGCTCTGCAGCTTGCTGCGCGCGGTGATGGTGGCGTTGAGCTGCTGGCCGCCCACGGCGGGCAGGGCGCCGAGCTGCCCCGCCGAAACCTGCGCGTTCTGCGCGTTGATGGCGCTGCCCACGTCGGAGGGCATCAGCGCGTATTTTTCGAGCTTGGCGGGATCCATCCACACGCGCATCGCGTAGGGCGTGCCGAAGGTCGCCACGTCGCCCACGCCATCGACGCGGCTGATGACGTCCACGAGGTTGCTGGAGATGTAGTCGCCGATGTCCACCTGCGTGACCGACGGGTCGGGCGAGGTGAAGCTGACGATCATCAGGTAATCGTTGCCGCCCTTGGTGACCGTCACGCCGCGGCTCTGCACCGCCGGCGGCAGGCGCGACATGGCCTGCTGCAGCTTGTTCTGCACCTGCACCTGCGCCACGTCGATGTTGGTGCCGGCGTTGAAGGTGAGCGTGGTGCGCGAGCTGCCCGAGGCGTCGCTGGTCGAGCCCATGTAGATGAGGTTGTCCAGCCCCTTGAGCTGCTGCTCGATCACCTGCGTGACCGATTCCTCCACCGTCTTGGCCGATGCGCCGGTGTAGATGGCGCTGATGGATACGCGCGGCGGCGCGATGTCGGGGTACTGCTCCAGCGGCAGATTGCGGATCGACATCGCGCCCGCGAGCATGATGACGATGGCGATGACCCACGCGAAGATGGGCCGGTGGATGAAGAACTGGGCCATGGCGCGTCCTCAGCGCGCGGCCGCCGGGGCGCTGCCCGCGGCGCCGGGGGCAGCGGGTGCCGGCGCCGATGTTCCCTGGGAGGGCGAGAGCGCGGCGCCCTGCGGCAGGCTCTTCACCTCCACCGGCTTCACCGCGTCGCCCGGCTGGATGCGCTGCAGGCCGTCCACGATGACGCGGTCGCCCGGCGCCATGCCCGCCGTCGCCACCCAGCGATTGCCCACGGCCGCGCCCACCTCGATGCCGCGGCGCTCCACCTGGTCCTGCGCGTTGGCGACCAGCACGCTGGCATTGCCGGCGGCGTCGCGCGTCACGCCCTGCTGCGGCACGAGCAGGGCCTGCTCGTTCACGCCGGTCTCCAGCACGGCGCGCACGTACATGCCGGGCATGAGCAGCCCGTCCGGGTTGGGCACCACGCCGCGCAGCGTGACCGCGCCGGTCGTCGGATTGACCGTGATGCCGCTGAACTGCAGCCGGCCGGCGTGGGCATAGGTGCTGCCGTCCTCGAGCCTGAGCCGCATGCGCGCCTGGCCCTCCCCGACGCGCTGCAGCCGGCCATTCGCCAGTTCGGTCTTCCAGCGCAGCACGTCGGTGCTCGACTGGGTGACGTCCACGTAGAGCGGATCGACCTGCGAGACGGTGGTGAGGGCGGTCGCCTGGTTGGCGGTGACCAGGGCCCCGGGCGTGACGCTGGACGTCGCCGTGCGGCCGGAGATGGGCGACTGGATGCGCGCGTAACCCAGGTTGATGCGCGCCGTGGCCACCGCGGCGCGTGCCACGGCCACATCCGAGCGCGCCTGCTGGGCCGCCGCCTGGCTGTCGTCCGCCACCTGCCGGCTGACGGCCTCGATCTTCGCCAGCTCGGCATTGCGCCGCGCGTTCGACTCCGCCGATGCGGCGGTGGCCTGGGCCCGGCCCAGCGAGGCCTCGGCGCTGGCCAGGGCCGCCTCCAGCGGCGCCGGGTCGAGCTGGTAGAGCGCCTGGCCCGCCTTCACTTCCGCGCCCTCCGTGAACAGTCGTTTCTGCACGATCCCGCCCACCTGGGGCCGGATCTCGGCCACGAGATAGGCATTGGTGCGTCCCGGCAATTCGGTGGTCACGGACTGGCGCTCGGGCTGCAGCGTGACCACGCCCACTTCCACGGGGCCGCGCGGCGCCGGCGCCGGGGCCTTGTCCGAACAGCCGGCCAGGATCGTCCCCAGGCCCAGCACCAGCCACGCGGCGCGGATCCGCCGTGCGCCACGGGCGCGGCCACCCTCCAGCGCGACCGTGGGAGTGCGCGACGGTCGTTCGAGCGGAAAGGCAGCGGCGGAAACGGGAGGGACGGCGAAGCGGGGGGCGGAGCAGGAGGGCGTGGAATTCATGGCGGGCGCTGCTGGGAGAACCAGGCATTCTCACCGCCGAATGAAAACGGCTTGTGAAGCGCGAAGGCCAGCGTTTCCGCATTCCGTTCCTGCGGCCGCCGTGCTGTGGCATACCAGGCTTGCATGGAACTTGCATCGTGGAGTCCACGCTACAGGGCCTTGGAATACACCGGATTCCGCAAACAGTCCGCCTGTTCCGTCAATCGGAATGGCAGCATGGCAATCTGCGAAGCGCCCAGTGCCATGGCGAGTTTGGGCCGATGGCGGGGCCAGGGCCTTGAAAGAGAGCTTGGGGCACCGAAGCCAGAATTCTGATTACGGATGAGTTTTTCTGGTTGCATCAATTTTGCAGTTTTGACTTAATGCTTCACCAATAGCCGTCCGAGCCGAAACGCTGTCCCGCTTCCAACAGAAATCATCCAGCCGAGGAGAAACCCCATGCGCGTCAACCTTCCCGTCACCACCCAGGAATACCCCTTCCCACGGGGCGAGACACTGGTTTCCACCACCGACCTGCAAGGGCGCATCCTCTACTGCAATCCCATGTTCGTGGAGGTGAGCGGGTACGAGCGCGCCGAGCTGCTGGGCCAGCCGCACAACATGATCCGCCACCCGGACATGCCGGAAGAGGCGTTCCGCGACATGTGGGAAACCATCGCCGCCGGGTGGCCGTGGTCCGCCGCGGTGAAGAACCGCCGCAAGGACGGCACTTACTACTGGGTCATGGCCAACGTCACGCCGCTGATGGAGGACGGGCGCCCGGTGGGATACATGTCCGTGCGCACCGAGGCCTCGCGCGAGCAGATCGCGGACGCGGAAGCGCTCTACGGCCGGATGCGCGCGGAGAAGCAGGCCGGCCGCATGGTGCATGCGCTGCAGCGCGGCCGGGTCGTGCGCAGGACGCTGTCCGGTCGCATCCGCCAGGCGTTGGAGATCGGCCTGGGCGGGCAGGTGGCCATGGCCTTCGCCGCCGTATGGCTGGCGGCGTTCCTCGCGGGACTCGTGGACCAGGAATCGGGCATGTTCTCCGCGCTGGCGTGGCTGGCCGCCGCCGGCGTGGCCCTGGGCGGATTCGCATGGGTGCGCCGCACCGCCGTGCTGCCGCTCGTCGCCATGGTGGGGGCTGCCAACCGGATGGCGGCCGGCGACCTCACGCAGAGCGTCACCGTGACGCGCACCGGCCTGACCGGCGAACTGCAGCGCGCGCTCGCGCAGCTCAACGTCAATCTGCTGTCCATCGTGCGCGACGCCCGGCAGGAGAGCGACAAGATGCGCATGTCGAGCCGCGAGATCGCGCAGGGCAACCAGGAGCTGTCTTCCCGCACCGAGAACCAGGCGAGCAATCTGCAGCAGACGGCCGCCTCGATGGAGGAGATCACCGGCACCGTCAAGCAGACCGCCGACTCCGCGCGCCAGGCCAGCGAACTCGCCCAGCAGGCCACCGGCGTGGCCGAGCGCACCAGCGGCGCGGTGGAAGAGGTGGCCACGACCATGCGCGAGATCCAGACCTCGTCCGGCCGCATCGGCGAAATCACCGGGCTGATCGATTCCATCGCCTTCCAGACCAACATCCTCGCGCTGAACGCGGCCGTGGAGGCGGCGCGCGCGGGCGAGCACGGCCGCGGCTTCGCCGTGGTGGCCGCCGAGGTGCGCAGCCTGTCGCAGCGCACACAGTCCGCCGCCAAGGAAATCCGCCAACTGATCGAGGAATCCGCGGCGCGGGTGGGCGAGGGCCACGCGCGCACCGATGGTGCCCGCCGGACCATGCAGGAATCGCTCGAACTGGTGCGCCGCGTGGGCGTGTTCATCGGGGAGATCCACAGCGCCTCGAACGAGCAGCTCTCGGGCATCTCGCAGGTGAATGCGGCCGTTGCCCAACTGGACACCATCACCCAGCAGAACGCGGCGCTGGTGGAGGAGAGCGCGGCTCTGGCCATCGAACTCGAACGGCAGGCGCAGACCGTGTCGGAGTCGGTGCAGGTGTTCCGCCTGGACCGGGGGCCCCGCGCCGCCGCGCCCGACGCCGTGGCCCTGCGCAAGGCGGCCAAGGCCGGCAGGGCCACCGCCGCGGCACTGCCCGCGCTGCGCTGACGCCCGCCGCGGCGGCTTTTTGCAACCTTGTGTATCCCGCCCGGCCATGGCCGGGCCACGCCCCGTTGCGGTCCGCGCGGCTTGCATGGACACTGGCGCCAGGCCAGATGCCGTTCACCATCCAGCACCGGGAGGCTTCCATGACCGCAGTCGCAGACATCCTCAGATCCAAGGCCCACCAGGAGGTCTTCACCATCGCGCCGTCCGACTCCATGCTCGACGCGCTGCGCCTGATGGCCGACAAGGGCATCGGTGCGCTGCTCGTGATGGACGGGGAGCGCATCGCCGGCATCGTCACCGAGCGGGATTACGCGCGCAAGGTGGCGCTGCTGGGGCGCACGTCGGGCGACACCCGCGTGGCGGACGTGATGACGCGCGCCGTGCGCTTCGTGCGGCCCGCGCAGACCAGCGGCCAGTGCCTGGCGCTCATGAGCGAGAACCGGCTGCGGCACCTGCCCGTCGTGGAGGAGGACGGCACGCTCGTGGGCCTCATCTCCATCGGCGACCTCGTGAAGGACGTGATCTCCGAGCAGCAGTTCATCATCGAGCAGATGGAGCAGTACATCACCGGGGGCGGACGGCCCGCCTAGGCGGCTCGCCGGCGCCGCTCCGGAACACGGCGCTCCCCGTCAAAGCGCAAGCGAGGTCTGCTGCTGGCCGAAGTGCCTCCCGAGTGCGGGGATGACCTGCAGGCCATAGAGCCGGTAGGACGTCAGCAGGGCATTCCTGTCCAGGGTATTGCCCGTGAAGAAGCCCACCATGTGGCCAGCCCCCGTGCGGCGCGCCTGCTCCACGATCTGCTCCACGACATCGGCAGGCGACCCGGCGATGGTGTCCTGTTCGAGGATGGAGGGAATGCGGTGGCGTGCGGTGTCGGCCTGTTCCAGCGCCTCGGCCCGGCCCGGTGCCACGAAGATGCACCGCCTGATCGCCAGCCGGGAAGACACCTCGTCTTCGGACCCGGCATGGATGGCGTTGCGGTATTCATCGAAGAGTGCGCAGACTTCGTCCACGGAGAGGAAGCCCGTACAGACCTTGTGCCCCTCGCGAGCGGCTTCCTGCGCGGCCCTGGCGCTGCGCACCGTCGCCCAGACCGGCGGGAAGGGCCTCTGCAGTGGCGACGGAACGATGTGGAGGTTCTTCAGCGTCCAGTAGGTGCCCGCATGCTCCAGGGGGACCGTGTCCATCGCCTTCCGGATGATGTGCCGGGCTTCATCGAACATCGGCTGCAGATGCTCCTGGTCCACGCCCAGGGCAGCCGCCTCGTCCGGACCGGACCCGCGTGCCAGGCCGACTTCCAGCCGTCCTCCGCTCAGGTGGTCGAGTACGCCGATCTCCTCCAGGACACGCCACGGCTGGCTGAGCGGAAGCACCCATCCCAGGACTCCGATCCTCAACCGCTTCGTCACTGCCGCGGCCGCGGCCGCGACCAGGGCGGGCGCCGGAGAAACCCGTGCGCCGCCGAAATGGTGTTCGCTGAAGAAGATGCCTTCGTATCCGAGCGCTTCCGCGTCGGCCCAGCTCTTTCTTCGCCAGGTGAGTTCCGCCTGATAGTTGGCCGGGTCGAAAGCGGCAGGGTTTTCGTCAGCGGAAACGTTGAATTGTTCGAAGATCCAGGATTTCATCGGTGCAGTGTTTTCATTTTCCAGGGGATTCGGGGATGCCGGGCGGGCGGCTTTGCGGGTCATGCACGCTTGCGCATAGGGGTCGGGTTCCTGGCGCGTGCCCCAGGCTGCCCCGGCGCGGCCTCTGTCGTCAGATAGGGGGCGAGGTAGTGCAGGATCCTTTCCCGCGTGTCTGCAGGGTCGATCACTTCCGTGACGAGGCCTTTCTCCGCCAGCCGGGCCGGCGCCGAGATCTCGCGGCGGAGCAGTTCCACCACCCGCCGCTTTTCAGGGGGAGCGCTTTCCAATATCGCTTCCATCGTTTTGATGCCGAAAACCCCGATATGGGCGTGCGGAAAGGCGAGAATCGCCACGGGGTCGAAGCCGGGGCCGTGCATGGCGTACAGTCCGCCGGTAAAAGCCTTTCGCACGACGATGAGGATTTTCGGGACGGTGCTCCGGACATGCGCCGAAAACAGTTCGGCCGCTGCGGAGAATATGCCGCTGCGCTCCGCTTCCCTGCCTATCATGAAACCCGGTACATCCGCGAAGAAAACGATGGGAATGCGGAGCTTGTCTGCAATGCGGATGGCGCGGACCATTTTCCTGGCCGATGGCCCCTGGATGGCGCCCGACTGGTGCCTGGGATTGTTGGCGATCAGCGCCATGGGGTGTTTCCCCACGGTCGCGAAACCGGTCAGGACCTCGGGAGCGTGGCGGGGGCTGATTTCCACCAGGCTGCCTGCATCGGCGACCGCCTCGACCAGGGCGTGCGCGTCGTAGGGCCTGCCAGGGTCGTGCGGGATGAGGCTGCCGATGTCCATTGGCCGCGGCCTGGGGCCCCTCGCCGGCCTCCTGGGTGCTTGCCGGCTGTCCAGGCGTATCAGCTTTCGCGCGCATGCGAACAGCGCCTGCTCGTCGTCGAAAACCAGTTGCGCCGAACCGGCGTCGCTGTGCACTTGCGCTCCCCCCAGCGACTGCAGGTCGCATTCCTGCCCCAGCATGGCCCGGACCATGTCGGGGCGTCCCATGCACAGGGCCCCTTTGCGGGTCATCAGCACGAGGTCGGCCAGCATGAGCGGCAACGCGAGAGGGCCGGAGGTCGGTCCCAGGACGGCGGAAACCATCAGATGCTGTTCCGCGAACCTGGCCAGGCACGCGCTGACCCGCCCCATGCCGGAAGGCGACAGCAGCAGGGTGGAAAGATCTGCCGTGATCACGCGGGTGGTATCGAATCCCCGGTCCGGATCGCCCAGTTGATCCTGCACATAAAGCAGGGGGGCGCCCGCCTGCGCCGCCTGCTCGACAGTGCGGATGATGTGCGGCGCGGTGTTCCGTTGCAGTCGATCGTCGAATTCGCAGTCACGGCCCCGGTTCATGATCAGGAAAACGGTGCGTGAATCGACGAGGCCCTTGCCGCAGATGAAATGGCTTTCAATGGATGGTCGCGTTTCGGTGAATGTTCCAGTATCGAAAATCGATCTTGTTCTGGCTGCGGAAATCGACAAGGGTTTCTCCTCGTGTTTTGTCGGGATTGTTATGTAAATAATTCTCGAGAATTTGAGGTGAAGAGAAATTTAATTTCTGCGGCGATTAACTAATTTGTATGTGGATGGGAGGGCACGGCGCTGCGTCCGACGCGCTGCCCGGGCATTTCCGACAGGATATGGCCAGGTCGCGGTGGTCCAATGCGAGAACTCGGCCGTAGCCCATCCGTTGTCCCGAAGGCTCCCTTCCTGACCCTGACCCTGACCCTGACCCGCCGCATGTCCGCATTGCCCACACATTCCAGCGCAGAGCCCCGGGCGCACCATGCGGTGCCGCCCATCGAGGGCACCGGTCCCATCGACGCCACCCCGGCCGCCCGCGCCGCCGCGGCCCGCAGCGTTCCGCCACCGGACACGCGCTCCCCGGCCGACCGCTACGAGGAGCTGTTCGTGGAGGTGCAGCGCCAGCGCGTGTTCGAGGATTCCAAGACCTTCGTGGACTGTGCGCCCCGCATGCCGCCCGAAGACATCCTGGCCGCCTACCGCGCCGAACGCGGCGGTCCCGGCTTCGACCTGGCCGGCTTCGTGCATCGCCACTTCACCCCGCCGCGCAGCGCCTGCGAGCGTTCCACCGCGCCGCCGGGCCTGCCGCTGGCGGCGCACATCGACGCGCTCTGGGACGAACTGGCGCGGCACCCGGCCCACCACCCCCGGCGCGGTTCCCTGCTGGAACTGCCGCATCCCTACGTCGTGCCCGGCGGCCGCTTCGTGGAGATGTACTACTGGGATTCGTACTTCACCATGCTGGGCCTGGTGCCCAGCGGGCGCCCGCGGCTGCTGCATGCGATGACGGACAACTTCGCCTACCTCATCGACACCTACGGCCACGTGCCCAACGGCACGCGCACCTATTACCTGAGCCGCTCGCAGCCGCCGGTGTTCGCGCTGATGGCGGGCCTGTGCGAATCCACGCGGGGGCAGGGCGCGGGCCGCTACCTGCCGCAGATGCTGCGCGAATACGCTTTCTGGATGGACGGCGCCGACGGGCTGGAGCCCGGCGGTACCCACCGGCGCGTGGTGGCCCTGCCCGACGGCAGCGTGCTCAACCGTTACTGGGACGACCGCGACACCCCGCGGGAGGAATCCTGGCGCGAGGACATGGAAACCGCCGCCGCCTGCACCCGCCCGGCGCACGAGGTGTTCCGCGACCTGCGCGCGGCGGCGGAGTCGGGCTGGGATTTCAGCTCGCGCTGGCTGGACGACCTGGACGCCGCCGCCGCGCGCACCGCCTGCCTGGCCGGCATCTGCACCACGCGCATCCTGCCCGTGGACCTGAACGCGCTGCTGCACGCGAGCGAGACCATGATCGCGCGCCTGAGCCGCGAAGCGGGCGACACCGCCACCGCGGAGGATTTCGAGGGCCGCGCCGCGCGCCGTGCCGAGGCCATGACCCGCTTCCTCTGGAACGACGAGGCCGGTGCTTTTCTGGACTACGACTGGAAGAACCGCGTGCCACGGACCGCCCTCACCGCCGCGACGGTGGCGCCGCTTTTCACGGGCACCGCCACGCTGGAACAGGCGCGCGCGCTCGCTGCGACCGTGCGGCGGCGCCTGCTGGTGCGCGGCGGCCTCGCCACCACCGAGATCGCGAGCGGCGAACAGTGGGACCGGCCCAATGGCTGGGCACCGATGCAATGGATGGGCGCGCAAGGCTTCGCGCGCTATGGCGACCGGGACGAGGGCTGCCGCCAGCTGGCCAGCGACATCCGCGAGCGCTGGCTTGCCACCGTGCGCCACGTGTACGAGCAGGAAGGCCGGCTGGTGGAGAAATACGCGCTGTGCGAGAACGACTGCGATGCGTCCGCGGGCGGCGACGGCGGCGAATATCCGCTGCAGGACGGCTTCGGCTGGACGAACGGTGTGGTGCGGGCGTGGCTGGATGACCCGGCGTGGAAGGGGTCAACCGCCAAGGCCTGAGCCCCGGTTGAAGATACCCATCTTCAAGGAGATGTCAGAGTCGCACGGTCCAGGGAAGTCCTGCCATGTGGCTGACGGAGCAGACCTTGGGATGCGCGTCCACTGCACGTAGCCGCTGCTTGAGCTTCTGCCGGAGATCTGCGGGGTCCACCATCCTCGAGTGCTTTTCGCTCTGCTCGACGTGGAGCACGATCTTGAGGGATAGGCATTTAAGTAACTGGTGGCTCAGCGTCTTTTCATCCGTGTCCTGAGCGTTCAGGCGGGCGGGCAGCATGGCCGCGAGAGTGTGCAGGACCTTGGCTGCAACCGCATCGGCCAGCATGGATGGCTTTTCCGTATCCGGGTGCCGGTAGTCCTTCACTTCCACGAAGTACGCATGCTTTTCAGGCGAAAGCGCTACCACATCCACCGCTTTCAGACCATTGCAGATCCGGCTCATGTCTCCGCGATAGAAACTCCATTCATCGTATTTGCTTGCAGTCCAGCCCTCTGGAAAAGTGAAGTCCAGCCCATCCACATGCAGCGTGCTCTCAGGCATGTCAGTCCTCCAGTTCCAGGTAGCGGTCGGACTGGGCGAGGCTTTCCTCCAGCGCTGTGATATCTCCAATGTCCGCCAGGGTGGGGCCTTGGA
This sequence comes from Paracidovorax citrulli, assembly GCF_900100305.1. Taxonomy (GTDB): domain Bacteria; phylum Pseudomonadota; class Gammaproteobacteria; order Burkholderiales; family Burkholderiaceae_C; genus Paracidovorax; species Paracidovorax citrulli. The sequence continues at coordinate 38,267 of NZ_FNEY01000033.1, forward strand.
TGACAGCGATCCCGTTGTCGGAGGGCTGCAGTCCAAAGAATCGGGCTGCGACATCTGGATGGCGGTGGTCCTGCATCAGGATTTCGATCTCGCGCAGCAGAAACAGGCTGTGGGTCGCAAGAAATATCTGAATGCCTGACCGACTCAGGGCCGCTATGACGGCTGCAACCTCCTTGACCAGGCGCGGATTCAAGTTGGCTTCGGGCTCGTCCCAGAAAAGGTAGCCTCGGTCCAGCAGCACACCGGATGCGATCAGGCGTGCGAGCATGCCCAATTTTCTGAGTCCTTCGGCCACGAGAGGCATTTCCATTCTGCCGCTGCTGTGCTGGAGATAGAAGCGTCCGTTCGAATCGAGGTCGATGCTTCCATTCATGGCCTTTTCCAGTGGTTGGAGCAGTTCCTTGATCCGGTGCTGTTTCGGGCCTCGCTGTAGCGGAGTTCCCAGCAGCAGGCAGGTGTCGCGCCAGGTTTCCTCGAACTCGAGAAAACGGCTTTCATAGATGGAGACGAAGTTGGGAAAGATGGTCAGCAACTCGCGCGTCGGAAGATAGACGGGTGAAGAGGTGAGCCATTTCCTGGGAACGTTGCCCACGGCGACTTCCGACTTGCTGTTCGTGGCAAAGCTGAAGTCGATGTTCAACTCTGCGTCGGCGAAGAGCAAGGAGACATCGCACCGCTCTCGGCCTTGCCGCCTCCTGGCAAGGCGTCCCAGGCTTTCAGGGCGGAATACATTGACGAGCTTGGTGGCAAGAAGACTTTGCAGTGCAGATTTGGTCGGCGTCTCTGCAGTCGGTTTCCTGCCCTCGTCATGGCTGGCCGCCATGACGGAATAGGCCGCTTTCAGCAAATGCGTTTTGCCGGCGCCGTTCTCGCCGACGATCACATTCAGTTGAGCAGAAAAGTCCAATTTCACGTCGGAAAAGACCGTGAAATTTTTCAGGTGCATCTGTTTCAGCATTGTTTTCCTCACCTGGCGTTGGGGTGGACGTAGCGCCTTTTTCTAGTTGAAGAGATGTCGTTCATGCCGATGGTAACCAGTGCCCGGGCTTTCGATGCGACGTCCCTGCCTACGGTCGCATCCCTCTGCCGCAAAGGCAGGAGCGAGCGGCCGAGGCTGCCTCTGCGGTATGTGCAGACGCATTTCCTTCGTCTGGCCCGTCGTCGCCGCGCCGAGACGGCCGCCACCTCCACGGGGTTTGTCATCCCCGCGCCATATGCCGATTCCATACTGGATGCATCTTGTTACATGCGTGGATCGCCCCTGCCATGACCGTCCGCTTGCGCATCACCCTGCTGATCGTTCTCGCCTTTCTCGCCTTGTGCTCTGTCGGGGGCTTCGCGCTCTACCAGTCGGCCGAGGGGGCCCGGCAGGTCAAGCGGGTGACCGAGGGCGTCGTGCCCAGCGCCATCCATTCCGTGGAGCTCATGGGCCAGCTCAAGGACGTGCAGATGGCCGCGCTGGGCATGGTGTCCGCGAGCGACGCGGATGCCGCGCAGAAACTGCACGAGCAACTGGTGGAGCGCAAGGCGGTGCTGCAGAAGGCGCTGGACAAGCAACTGCAGGAGGCCGACAGCGATGCGCAGCGCTGCCTGGTGAAAGAGGCCGCCATGAGCCTGGAGAACTACTTCGCGGCCATCGACGACACGGCGCGCTTCAAGCTCGCCGGCCAGCAGGACGCGGCCGAGGCCTTCATGGCCGCCACGGTGGACCAGTACCTGCGCGAGCAGGGCCAGATGATCGATGCCATCCAGGTGGAGAAGCGCCGCACCAAGGACGAGGCCATCGGCTCGCTCAACGCCCAGCTGGAGCACACCACGACCACGCTGCTGGCCGTGGCCGCCGTCGCCATCCTGGGCCTGGCCGCCGCGGGCTACCTGCTCTACCGCCAGATCGTGCGCCCCATCCGCGAGATGGAGCTCAAGATGACCGAGATCGCCACGAGCCAGGATTTCTCGCACCGCGTGCCCGTCACCCGCATGGACGAAATCGGCCGCTCGCTCACCGCCTTCAACGCGATGGTGGAGAAGATCCAGGAAAGCTCCGAGCTGGTGCGCCGCAAGACGGCCGACATCCAGGCCATGCTGCACACCATTCCCCAGGGCATCCTGACCCTGCAGGCCGGGCGCACCATCCACCCCGAATACTCGGACCACCTCGCGCGCATCCTGGAAGAGGACGGCATCGCCGGCCGCACGCTCGATGCGCTGCTGTTCGACCGCTCAGACCTGAGTGCCGATGCGCGCGCCCAGGCCCTGGCTGCGATCGACGCCTGCATCGGCGAGGACGAACTCAACTTCTCGTTCAACGCCCACCTGCTGCCGCAGGAGTTGCAGGCGCGCTTCGGCGGCGACCGCGTGAAGGTGATCGAGCTGGGCTGGTCGCCCATCACGGCTGCCGACGGCACCGTGGAGCGCCTGCTGCTGAGCCTGCGCGACGTGACGGAGCTGCGCGAGCTGGCGCGGGACGCCCAGGCGCGCAAGGAGGAACTGGCCATGGTCGGCGAACTGCTGGGCGTGGCGGCAGACAAGTTCCGCGAGTTCTCCGAAAGCGCCGGGCGCCTGCTGCAGGACAACCGGGCGCTGCTCGGCTCCGCGGTGTCGCGGCCCGATGCGCTGCCGGACGCCCTGGCGGCTCTGTTCCGCCACATGCATACCGTCAAGGGCAACGCCCGCACCTACGGCCTGCTGCGCATCGCCGATGCGGCGCATGTGGCAGAGCAGCGCTACGCGGCGCTGCGGGACGACCCTGCCGGCTGGGGCGATGCCGTCCTGCAGTCCAGGCTGGAGGCCGAACTCGAGGCGGTGGCCGGGGCTCTCCAGGCCTATGTGCGCGTGAATGACGGCACCCTGGGTCGCGGCGCGGGCCACGCGGTGGGCGATGCGCAGGCGGTGCAGCTGCCGCGCGCCCGCATCGAGGAACTGTGCGCGCGCATCGGCGCCCTGGCGCGGGACCCCGGCTGCACCCCGGCCCACCGCGCCGCGCTGGAGCGCATCGCCGCCGCGCTCGCCGACGCCGACGCGGCCGGGCTGGACGAAGTGGTGGGCGGCGTGGCCGCCTCCCTGCCGGCGCTGGCCCGGGACCTGGGCAAGGAGGCCCCGGAGGTCGTCCTGCAGTCCGGCGTGCCCGTGGCCGTGAAGCCGCAGGCCGCCGATGCGCTGCGCAATGCCTTCATGCACCTGCTGCGCAATGCGCTGGACCATGGCATCGAGCCCGCGGGCGAGCGCGCAGCGCGCGGCAAGCCCGCCGCGGGCCGCATCCGCATCGGCGCCGCGCTGGATGCGCAGGAGCTGGAAATCCGGCTCGCCGACGACGGCCGCGGCCTCGACCTGGACCGCATCCAGGCCCAGGCCCGCGCGCGGGGCCTGATCGCGGAAGACGCCGCGCCCGCGCCCGGGGACGTCGCCCACCTGATCTTCGCGCCGGGCTTTTCCACGGCCGGGGAGGTGACGGCCGTGTCGGGCCGCGGCGTGGGAATGGATGCGGTCAAGGCATTCGTGGAATCGCTGGGCGGCCGCATCCAGCTGGTGCTGGCCGGCGGCGCCCCGCGCGCGGCCACGCCGTTCGAAACCGTGCTGCGCCTGCCCGCCCGCTGGGCGGTGGTGGCCTGACGTGGGGGGTGGAGCGACATGATGGATGGCTGGATGCAGCTCCTGGCAGGCTGCGTGCTGGGGGGTGGATGTGTGGCGGCCGCAGCCGCCTGGCTGTCCGCGCGCCGCCGATCGGCGCTGGAGCAGGCACGGCGGCAGGCCATGGACGGTGCGGCGGCCGGAGATGCCGCAGCGCGCGAGGCGGCGCGAGCGCTGGAGGCGCGCAGCGCGCAGCTGGAGGCCGAACTGGCGCAGGCCCGGCGGCAGTTCGACGATGCGTCCGCCGAATGGGAGCGCAGGCTGGAGGGCGAGGGGCGCGCATCCGAACACCGCCTGCGGGAGCGCGCGGACCACACGCTCGGCCATGCGCGGGCCCAGGCCGAGGCGCTGCGCGAACTGCAGGGCATCGGCAAGACCTTCGAGCGCTGGCACGCGGACATGAGCACCCTCGTGGCCCACAACCGCAGCCTGCACGACAAGAACGACGCCTTCTCGCAGATCGTGCGCAAGATGGTGATCGTGGCGCTCAACGCCTCCATCGAGGCCGCGCGTGCCGGCGTGGCGGGCCGCGGCTTCGACGTGGTGGCCACCGAGATGCGCGAACTCTCGGCCAGCGCCGAACGGCTCTCGCGCGACTACCGCACCAGCCTCTACGAAAACGACCTGATCGCCACCACCACCTTCCAGGACATGCAGGCCGGCGGCAAGATGGTGATCAATGCCGCCATGGGCCTGGAACTGGCCAACCGCCGGATCCAGGCCGCCCTGGACGGTGCCGCGGTGGTGGAAGGCGCATGAGCGCTCCGGTCTCCTTCCTCGGCCCCCGCGCCCGCGACAGCCTGGACCGCATGATGGTTTCGGCCCTGCAGCAGAGCGTGGCGCGCTGCAGCGGCGTGGCCGTGCAGCCGGTGGACGCGCTGCCGGACAGGGACGGCCCCACCCACATGGCCGTGCTCTCGATCGCCTCGTTCTCCTTCCGCGTCGTCGCGGCCCTGCATTTCGCGCACGGCCCGGCCTGGCGCGCGTGGGTGGCGCAAACCGCCGGGCTGGACGCCGCCGGCATGGGCGATCAGGCCTTCCTCGACCGGATCTGCGAGATGGGCAACCTCTGCTGTGGCGCGATCAACCGCGACCTGGGTGCCTTCCAGGCCTTCCTCGGCCTGTCCACACCGCAGATCCTCGATGCGCGCTGCGCGCCGTATTTCACGCGCGCGGGTTTCGAGCACGTGCGCCATTTCCGCATGGACGTGCGGCCCGACCTGGCGCTGCACGCCTCGCTCTGCGCGCGCGCCTACGTGCCGCAGGATTTCCACTGGACCGGCGGCGCCGCGGCACCGGAGGCGGTGGCGTCCGGCGAACTCGAACTGTTCTAGGGTCGTCCGCCGGCCCCCTGTCCCATTCCTTCTTCTGAACTTTTCCAAAAGGAGCACCCCATGGCCAACATCCTTGTCGTCGATGATTCGAGCACCGTGCGCAGCGAAGTGGGCCACTTCCTGGGCAGCAACGGCTTCCAGGTCGCGCTCGCCGTCGATGGCCGCGACGGGCTCGCCAAGCTCAAGCAGCACAGCGGCATCAAGCTCATCGTGTGCGACGTGAACATGCCCCACATGGACGGCCTGACCATGGTGGAGCGCGTGCGCAGCGAGCTCGGCAACCACCGCGTGAACATCGTCATGCTCACCACCGAAAGCTCGCCCGCCATGAAGGAGCGCGGCAAGGCCGCGGGCGTGAAGGGCTGGATCGTCAAGCCCTTCAACGGCCCCGCGGTGCTGGGTTCGTTCCAGAAGCTGGCCGCCTGAGCTTTGCGGCCCGGCTGGCGGCACGACGGCGCCGCCGCCTACCGCCGGCCCGCCGCCGCGGCGTAGCCTTGGGGGCTCGAAAGAGCCGCCATGAAAATCGCCACCTTCAACGTCAACAGCATCCGCGCCCGCCTGCCGGCGCTGCTCCAGTGGCTGGAGGAATCCCGCCCCGATGTCGCCTGCCTGCAGGAACTCAAGTGCACCGACGACGCCTTCCCGGCCGGGGAGATCCGGGCCGCGGGCTACGGCGCGCTCTGGCACGGGCAGAAGGCCTGGAACGGCGTGGCCATCCTCGCGCGCGGGGCCAATCCCATCGAGGTGCAGCGCGGGCTGCCCGGCGACGAAGCCGACAGCCAGAGCCGCTATCTGGAGGCCGCCGTGGACGGAGTGCTGGTCGCCTGCCTCTACCTGCCCAACGGCAACCCGGCCCCCGGCCCGAAGTTCGACTACAAGCTCGCGTGGCTCGACCGCCTCGCGCGGCGGGCCGGCGTGCTGCGCGACCGCCCCGAGCCGGTGGTGCTGGCGGGGGACTTCAACATCATTCCCACCGAGCGCGACGTGTACAAACCCGGGGCCTGGGTGGACGACGCGTTGTTCCGCTCCGAGGTGCGCGATGCCTTCCGCGCCCTGGTGGACAGCGGCTGGACCGACGCGCTTCGCGCGGTGCATCCCGACGAGACGGTCTATACCTTCTGGGACTACCTGCGCCAGCGCTTTCAGCGCAACGCCGGCCTGCGTATCGACCACCTGCTGCTCAACCCCGCGGCGGCCCACCGCCTGCAGGACGCGGGCGTGGACCGCGAAGTGCGCGGCCGGCCCCGGCCCAGCGACCATGCCCCGGCCTGGGCGCTGCTGGCACCGGGGCAGGGCGGGACATGAGCCGCCGCCCGCCAGGCGTCAGGCGCCAGGCTCTCCGGCCAGCGCCCGGGCCAGGTAGGGCGCGGTCCGGCTGCCGGCCTGGCGCGCGACCTCGGACGGCGTGCCCGCCGCCACGATGCGGCCGCCGTCGCCACCCGCACCGGGGCCCATGTCGATCACCCAGTCGCACGCCGCCACCACGCGCATGTCGTGCTCCACCACGACGACCGTATTGCCCGCAGCGGCCAGCCCGTCGAGCTGCACCAGCAGGCGGTCCACGTCGGCCGGGTGCAGTCCGGTGGTGGGCTCGTCGAGCACATACAGCGTGTCGCCCCGCTGCGGGCGCTGCAGCTCGGTGGCCAGCTTGATGCGCTGCGCCTCGCCGCCGCTCAGTTCCGTGGCCGGCTGGCCCAGGCGCAGGTAGCCCAGGCCGATTTCACGCAGCAGTGCCAGCGGCCGCAGCACCGCGGCCTCTCGCGCGAAAGCCTCGCAGGCCGCGTCCACCGTCAGGCGCAGCACATCGGCGATGTCCAGGCCGTTCCAGCGCACCTCCAGCGTCGCCGGGTTGTAGCGCGCGCCATGGCAATCGGGGCAGGGAGCGTACACGCTGGGCAGGAAGAGCAGCTCCACGCTCACCGAACCTTCGCCCTCGCAGGTCGGGCAGCGCCCCGCCGCCACGTTGAATGAAAACCGCCCCGGCCCGTAGCGCCGCCGCCGCGCGGCGGGCGTGGCGGCGAACAGCTTGCGCACCCCGTCGAACAGTCCCGTGTAGGTGGCGAGGTTGGAGCGCGGCGTGCGGCCGATGGGCTTCTGGTCCACGCGCACCAGGCGGCGAATGCCCGCCAGCTCCGCGATCCGGCCGGCCGTTGCGCCCCCGGGATCGTCGGCGGCCCCGGGGTCGTCGTCCTGCGGCGCCGCATGTGGCGGGCCGCCCGGGCTGCCATCCGGGACGGACTCTTCATCCTCCCGCGCGTCCGCCAGCGGCGAGCCGAGCGCCTGCGCGACCAGCTCCACCAGCGCGCGGCTCACCAGACTGGACTTGCCCGAGCCCGAAACCCCCGTCACCGCCGTAAGGCAGCCCGCGGGGAAGGCCGCATCGACGCCCTTCAGGTTGTGGCGCCCGATGCCTTCGAGCCGCAGCCAGCCCGCGGCCTCGCGCGGTGTGCGCTGCACCGGTGCCGGCCCGTCCCGCCCGGGAAACAGGTAGCGCCGCGTCCGCGACGGTTGCACGGCGGCCAGCCCGTCCGGCGGGCCGCTGTAGAGCACTTCGCCGCCGTGCATGCCCGCGCCGGGCCCCACATCCACCAGCCAGTCGGCGGCCCGCATCGTGGCCAGGTCGTGTTCCACCACGAACAGCGAATTGCCCGCGCGTTTGAGCCGGTGCAGCGCGGCCCGCAGCGCCTCGCCGTCGGCAGGGTGCAGCCCGGCCGACGGCTCGTCGAGCACATACACCACCCCGAACAGCTGGGAGCCCAACTGCGTGGCCAGCCGCAGGCGCTGCAGCTCGCCGGACGACAGCGAGGGCGTGGAGCGGTCCAGCGTCAGGTAATGCAGCCCCAGCTGCGACAGCGCGGCGATGCGCGCGCCGATCTCCTGCGCCAGCCGCTGGGCGGCCAGCACCTTTTCTTCCGACAGGTCCGGCGTGCGGCGCACGTCCGGCGCTGCGGCATGGGCCGAGCCACCCGCGGCCACGCGGCGCGCGATATGGGCCCGGTGGCTGTCGGCGCCCGGGCGTGCTGGCGCGCGCGATCCGCCGGACGGGCGCAGGCTGTCGCCCAGCCGGCCTTCCGCCGCGGGCTGCAGCAGGCGGGCCAGTTCGCCGAGCGGCAGGCGCCCCAGTTCGGCGATGTCGTGGCCCGCGAAGGTGACGGACAGCGCCTCGGGCTTGAGGCGCTTGCCGCCGCAGGCCGGGCAGGGGCTGCCTACCAGGAAGGCCGCCGCGCGCTCGCGCATGCGGGCGCTCTGGCTGTGCGCGAAGCTGTGCAGCACATGGCGCCGCGCGCTGCTGAAGGTGCCCATGTAGCTGGGCGGCGTGCCCGCCTTGCGCGCCGCCTGCGCGGCCTTGCGGTCCAGGCCCGCATAGACGGGCACCACCGGCTACTCGTCGGTGAACAGGATCCAGTCGCGCGTCTTGCGCGGCAGGTCGCGCCAGGGCACGTCCACATCGTGGCCCAGCATGACGAGGATGTCGCGCAGGTTCTGCCCGCCCCAGGCGGTCGGCCAGGCCGCCACGGCGCGCTCGCGGATGGTGAGGCGGTCGTCCGGCACCAGAGACCGCTCCGTCACCTCGTACACCCGCCCCATGCCGTGGCAGTGCGGGCACGCGCCCTCCGGCGTGTTCGGCGAGAAGTCTTCCGCATACAGCATGGGCTGGCGCGCCGGATACTGCCCGGCGCGTGAATACAGCAGCCGCAGCAGGCTGGAAATCGTCGTCGCGCTGCCCACCGAAGAGCGCGCCGTCGGCGTGCCGCGCTGCTGCTGCAGGGCCACCGCGGGCGGCAGCCCGTCGATGGCATCCACCTCGGGCGTGCCGGCCTGGTCGATCAGGCGCCGCGCATAGGGCGCCACCGACTCCAGGTAGCGGCGCTGCGCCTCGGCATACAGCGTGCCGAAGGCCAGGGACGACTTGCCCGAGCCCGACACACCCGTGAACACCACCAGCGCATCGCGCGGGATGTCCACATCCACGTTCCGGAGGTTGTGCTCCCGCGCGCCGCGCACGCGCACGAAGCCGTCGATGGATGGCGTGGCGGGCGATGTGGCCCGGGGCGCGGGTTGCGGCGATGGCGATGGCGATGGCGATGGCGATGGCTCCGCCGCGGGCCGCGGTTCGCTGCGCGATGTGCGCCGGGATCTGGATGGGGATGGGGAATGGGGCTTGGACTGGGAGGGCATGGAGGCCTTTCTTCCTCGGGGCTCGGCCGCTGACACCCGCCCGGCCTGCGTCGCGATGGCTCATCAGCGTGGCCGGCCCGGGCGCCGACACAGGGACGGCAGCCACCGAAGCTCGAAGCTAGCACCGCCCGCCCGGCATCCGCGCCAGCGGCGCGGCCCGTCGTCGCGTAGGACGAGGGCACCCCGGCGCCAGGCCGGCGGCCGTGGCACCGTCCCGTGCCAAGTCAGGCCCGGGCTTTCTTGCGCGTATCGGGCAGCAAGGCCGTCGCCAGCCCCAGCAGCGGCAGGAAAGACGTCACGCCATACACCCACACGATGCCGTGGATGTCCGCCAGGTCACCGAGCCCGGCCGCCCCGATCCCGCCGATGCCGAACATCAATCCGAACATCAGGCCCGACACCAGCCCCACGCGGCCCGGCACGGCCTCCTGCGCATACACCACGAGCGCGGCGAAGGCGGAAGACATCACCAGCCCGATCACGACCGCGAGCACCGCCGTCCACGCGAGGCCCACATGCGGCAGCGCCAGCGCGAACGGCGCCACGCCCAGGAACGAGATCCAGATCACCGCCTTGCGGCCGATGCGGTCGCCCACCGGCCCGCCCGCGAACGTGCCCGCCGCCACCGCCGCGAGGAAGAGAAACAGGAACATCTGGCTCGTCTGCACGCTGACGTGGAAGCGCTCGATCAGGTAGAACGTGAAGTAGTTGGTGAACGAAGCGATATAGACGAACTTCGCGAACATCAGCACGCAGATCACGGCCACCGCCCGCACCACGCCGGCCCGGTCCAGCCCCTCGCTGCCGCCCCGCGCCAGGCCACGGGCCTTCGCCGCCCCATGGTGGCGCACCCACACCGTGAGCCGGTACAGCACGAAGATCGCCAGCAGCGCCGCCACCATGAACCACGCGACCGCCGGCTGGCCGTGCGGAATCACGATGGCCGCCGTCAGCAGCGGCCCGATCGCCGTGCCCGTGTTGCCGCCCACCTGGAACGTGGACTGCGCCGTGCCGAACCGCCCGCCCGAGGCCAGCCGCGCGATCCGCGACGCCTCCGGGTGGAACGTGGCCGAACCCACGCCCACCACCGCGGCCGCGACCAGCAGCATCGGATAGCTGTGCGCCACGGCCAGCAGCGCGACGCCCAGCAGCGTCATGCACATGCCCGCCGGCAGCAGGTAGGGCTTGGGGTGCTTGTCGGTATAGAACCCGATCCACGGCTGCAGCAGCGACGCCGTCACCTGGTACACCAGCGCGATGATCCCGATCTGCCCGAAGCTCAGCGAGAAATTCGCCTTCAGCATCGGGAAGATCGACGGCAGCATCGCCTGGATCATGTCGTTGAGCAGGTGGGCGAAGGCCGCGCCGCCGACGATGGGCAGGAGAAAGGCCTGGGGCGTGGTGTCCTGCATCGGCGGGGTCGCGGCGGCGGGCGGGGCGAAGGGCGCTGGTTGCGCGGGATCTGCGGTCGTGGCGGTCATCGTGGGGTGGGGAAAGGGCTTTAGAGGCCGGCGTCCCTGGCCTGCAGGTGGAGGCAGGGCAGGGCGGCTGCGGAAAGCAACGAGCGTACGCCGTCGGCCTGTGGCAGGTTCGCGCGCTTCTGCCAATCTCTGTCGTGATCCTGCCATTGCGCATGGCGCTGATCGCCAGGAGGAAGGCACGGTGGGTCAGCGCGATGGGCGTTGGCTCGCCGCATGCAGACCGACGACACCGCGACGACACCGCGACGACACCGCGACGACACCGCATTGCGCGCACCTCTGCAAGCCCTCGAAACCGAACTGCACCGGCCGGCGACCCGCAGGAACGCCGCGCGGCTCCGTCACGCTGCTCACCTACCGCTCGGCGCACCCCAGCCGCGGCTTCGGTGGCCAGCCTCGCCCCGCTGTCGCAATTTCTGCGGCAGGCGGTTCCTGGCGCAATTGCTCGCCATGTGATTTCGGGATGTTGACCGGACAAGCAGAAACATTGCGATACAAGAATTTGGAATCTGCTTATTTTCTGTCGTTATACTTTCATCAAAACCGGCTCTCAGTGAAGCCGCAACGCAGGCCACGTTCCTGCATCGATCCCGGCGCCGGACTGTGGATCGTTCGAATATTTCTTAGGGGAGGGGGAGATACCATGAGAACCCATGGAAATGGGGCAGACGGCCTGGCAGTGGCCAGGGGCATGCGGGGGTGCCCCCGGTTGGATGTCGATCGTTCCAGAAAAATCGCGCAACGCGCCCGAATCCGGTGCTTGACGGTAACGGCCCAAAGCCATTTCGGCCACCTTGGCCCAGATTTCTCCGCCATAGATATTCTGACGGTCCTCTACGGATCGGTCATGGCATCCCGTTCTTTCAACGACCCGTTGCGAGACCGTTTCGTCCTCAGCAAAGGGCATGCTGCCTTGGCCCTTTATTCGGTATTGATCGAATTGGGACTCTGGAACGAAGGCATGCTGCTGGATTATGGTCGTCCAGGGGGATTGCTCGGCGGCCATCCTTCGTCCTCCGTTGGCGGAATCGAAACCTGTACCGGTGCGCTGGGGCATGGATTGCCTTTCGCCACGGGCGCGGCTGCCGCTGCATTGGCCAATGGCAGCAGGCACAGGACGTTTGTCCTTCTCGGAGACGGCGAATTGCAGGAAGGGAGCAACTGGGAGGCGGCGATGTTTGCGAGTGCGCGGCGTCTCGGTAATCTGACGGCCATTGTGGACCGCAACGGACTGCAGCAAGGACGAGGCACGGAGCAGGTCAACCCGTTGGGGCCTTTGGCAGACAAATGGCGCGCTTTCGGTTGGGACGTCGAGGAAATCGACGGTCATGACCACGACGCCATTTTCGACGGTCTTGCCCGGGGTACGCGTGCAACGCGGCCGCGGTGCCTGATCGCGATGACGAAAAAAGGCAAAGGTGTTTCTTTCATGGAGGGGAATGCAGCGTGGCACCACAAACTGCCTTCGCCAGCGGAGGCTGCGCAGGCGCTGGAAGAGTTGAGCCGATGAACGTGGACGAGGGCTTGGAAGATCCCAAGGACGCCTTCGCCGCGGAAGTGCTGCATCTCGCCAGGCACGATCCCAGGGTGTGCCTGGTGATCAACGATTGCCTGTCTTCGACGAATGCCAAATTCTTTCTGGAAGAGTTTCCGGATCGGGTTTTCGACGTCGGTATTGCCGAGCAGAACATGGTGGGCGTGGCGGCCGGGCTGGCCAGCGGCGGCATGATTCCGTTTGTCTGCGCGGCGTCATGCTTTCTTTCGGGGAGAGCGCTGGAGCAGATCAAGGTGGACATCGCCATGTCGAAGGCCAACGTGAAGCTCTGCGGGTTCAGCAGCGGTTTCACCTACGGCTCGCTCGGGGCGACGCACCACGCGATCGAGGACATCGCGTGGATCCGGGTCCTTCCGAACGTCCGCTTTGCCGCGCCATGCGACGCTCGCGAAGCGAAGGCCGTCGCCAGGGCCCTGCATGCGCATGAAGGGCCGGCATTCGTCCGTCTGGCGCGAGGGGCGCGGCGAAACATCACCAGCCGCGACGAGTATCGGTTCGGCCACGCCGAGAGGCTGCGTGACGGACGCGATGTCGCGCTGCTGGGCACCGGTTCGATGGTGCATCACCTCGTCCAGGCCGCGCGGCTCCTGGAGGACGACGGCATCACGTGCCGCGTCCTGAATTTCTCCAGCATCGCGCCGCTCGATACGGCAGCCATTGTCCAGGCCTGCCGGGATACGATGGGAATCGTATGCGCCGAGGAGCACCAGGTCGGGGGAGGCCTGTTCGGTGCCGTTGCGGAGGTGGTCGTCAGCCGTGCGCCGACACCGATGCTGGCGCTCGGCGTGCCGGGTGTATTCGCGCCGGTAGGCGACAGCAGCGACCTGCTCAGGCATTTCGGGCTGGAGCCCGCGCAGATGGCCTCGCGTGTGCGGCATTGGCTGGCTGCGATGAATCGCGAAAACAAGGAAATGGCCAGTGCATAAACAACCACTATTGCCGGAGGCTGCGCCCAAGGTCAGTTTCGACGACAAGCCCACCAGCACTTTCTTCGTGGTCTCGGGCCCCGGTGGTACGGGAAAAACCACCCTGATCAAACGTTGGCTCCGCGATTCTCCCGACCTGGGTTATGTCCCCAACGTCACGACGCGCGCGCCGCGTTCTTCCTCTGCCGTCGATGAGTCCGGATTCTACGAATTCGTATCGAGGCACGAATTCCAGGAGATGGTCAAGGCAGAGGCCTTCGCGCAATGGGTGAATCCGTCGGAAGGGAAGTACTACGGCACGCCGATCAAACCCCTGCAGGAGGCCATCGCGGCGGGAAAGGACCTGGTGTTCGATTACACGCCGCAGCTGTACATCAACCTTCGCCGCCAATTCAGGGAGCAGGTCGTCGGGATATTCGTCATTCCTCCGACATTCGAGGAGCTTCTCGTGCGCCTCGAGAAACGGGGGACGGAGCGGGGCGAGGAACTCTATATCAAGCAGCAGATGGCGCTGCAGGACCTCAGCTACGTCGATGAACACGAATACCACCTCGTCAACAAAGACCTGGACGGCAGTCTTGCGGTTCTCAAGGCGATACAAATCGCCGAAAGGCACAGGCTCGTCCGCTTGAGAAACGTGGGGCCGACCTGCAAGAAGCTTTCGCCGCGTTCGATGATGTTCTACTACGATCCCTTGTTCGAGCGTATCAATCGCATCGCACAACTGCAGCCGCAAAATGCCGATGCAGAATGAATATGGTGAACTGCTCTCGCTGCTCACGGTACAGGATGCGAAGATCCAGGCTTATCGGAGCGATTTCGTTTCCGAGGAAGCGTGGGAAATCCTGTGCCGGGTCTGGGGCGATCGTGTGGGCGAATTCGTCTATGGCCATTCATTCGTGCTGATCAAGCCCGAGGCCCTGGCCAGGCGCTGCAGCCAGTCAGTGCTCCTGTTCCTGCAAAAGAAGAGGCTGGTACCTGTCGCGGTGACACGGGTATCCGTTGACCGGAATGCCGCGCACCTCATATGGCGTTTTCAATGGAATGCGGCGACGGTGGATCGGGTGCGGTTGACCAATATGGTCAATGCGCAAAGCGATTCCATCCTGGTCCTGGTGCGTGACGCTGACCACGGGGTGGTTCCCGCGTCGGTCAAGCTCTGGGGCATGCCCCCCGCGTCAGAATAGTTGTCGCCTCGATAGGACTCCGGTGTTCGGAGTTCATGAAGGTAGTAGGAGGCTGTGTAGTTGTGGTCGAAGGTC
>NZ_FNEY01000008.1 GCF_900100305.1 Paracidovorax citrulli
ACAGCTGGACCTGCTCGGGTGGGCAGGCCTGGGGGCTGCGGTGCGGGCGGGAGCTGCGGTCGAGCAAGCCATCGGGGCCTTCGTTGCGAAAGCGGGCCATCCACTTGTAGCCGGTGCGCAGGCTCACGCCTGCGGCTTCGCTGGCTTGGCGCATCGTCCAGTTCTGCTGGAGCACTCTGTCGACCAGAAGGGCTCGACCTGCGCGGGTCAATCGCGCATGCTTATGACTGTTCATCCGGTGTCCTGTCCTGAGTTGCTGGGGCCTGGTAACCACAGCTTCCCAGGTCGGGCCTGGATGAACAACCTATTGAGACATCACAGCTAGGACGTCATCTCGATTGCCATCATGGGTTCGGCAAGTGATTGGCCGTGGCCCATGGAACCTCGCCCCAGTGCCTTCTCCAGGCGGCCCCGCGGGTATTGCCCCGTGCCGTCCCCCGTCGCTCCCCCCTAAGCTCCCGTCTCCACAACACCCACATTCGGAGATCCCCCATGCGCTTGCGCACTTGGCTCACCGCTGTCGCCCTGGCCTGCACGTCCGTGGCTGTGCCGGCCCAGCCCGCTTTCCCCTCCAAACCCATCCGCGTAGTGGTCGGCTTCCCGGCCGGAGGCCCGCTGGACCAGCATGCGCGGCTGCTGACCGACAAGCTGCAGGCGGTACTGGGCCAGCCGGTGGTGGTGGACTACAAGGCCGGGGCCGGCGGCACGGTGGGCGCGCAGGATGTGATGAAGGCGCCGCCCGACGGCCATACGCTGATGCTGGCCAACACGGGCGTGATGGTCATCAACCCGGCGCTCTACGGCAAGCTGCCTTACTCCACGCTCAGGGATTTCACGCCCATCGCGCGCACGGCGATGCAGCCGCTGGCGCTGCTGGTCAATCCGAAGCTGCCGGCGCAGAACCTGCAGGAGTTCATCGCGTACGCGAAGGCGCGGCCGGGGCAGGTCAATTTCGGCTCGGCGGGCAACGGGGGCATCAGCCACCTGGTGCCGGAAATGTTCAAGACGGCCACGGGGCTGTTCATGGTGCACATCCCGTACCGCGGCAGCGCGCCGGCCTTCACCGACCTGATGGGTGGGCAGGTGCAGTTCATGGCCGAGAGCATTCCGCAGGCGGCGGCGTACCACAAGCAGGGCAAGGTGCGCGCGCTGGCCGTCACCAGCCGCGAGCGCAACCCGGCGCTGCCCGATGTGCCGACGGCGATCGAGAGCGGGCTGAAGAACTTCGAGGTGGTGGGTTTCTACGGCTTTCTGGCACCGGCCGGCACGCCCAAGGATGTGGTGGCGAAGCTCAGCGATGCGTTCGGCCAGGTCATGCAGTCGCCCGACGTGAAAAACCGCATGGTGGCGCAGGGCGCCGATCCGGCCTTCCTGGGCGCCGATGCGTTCGCCAGCTTCCTCGCGGCGGAGATGCCGCGCTGGGCCGTGGCGGTGCAGCAGTCCGGCGCCAAGCTGGACTGAACTGGGTTGAACCGGAGCCGCCGGCGGGCGTGCGGCGGTGGCTTACGCCGTGCCCGGCGTCGGCGTGCCGGCCGGCTCCCTGGGCGGGAGGGCGGCTGTGGCGGACAGCGGCGCCACGGCGGTGGTGGCCGGGGGCGAGAGCGCCAGGCCTGCGGCGCGCAGCGATTCGAGGACGGAGAACAGCAGGTCGCTTTTCACGCCGCCGGCGTTGCGCGGGTTGCTCACGTAGCCAATGGCCAGGAAGGTGAGGGTGCCGCTCACGATGTCTTCCAGGGTGACGCTGGGCCCGGGGCTCTCCAGGATGCTTTCGTGCGCCTTGAAGGCATCCAGGATCAGGGCGCGCATGCGCTGGGCGTCGGTGTCCAGCGGGGCCGGCAGGCGCAGCAGCACGCGGCCCTGCGAGCCGCCCCAGGTCATGTTGCGCACGGTCTTGGTGATGAACTCCGAGTTGGGCACGATCACGGTGGAGTGGTCGCCCAGCTGGATCTCGGTGGCGCGCACGTTGATGCGGCGGATGTCGCCTTCGGTGTCGCCGAGCTTGACCCAGTCTCCCACCTTCACGGGCCGTTCTGCCAGCAGGATCAGGCCCGAGATGAAGTTCTGCACGATGGCCTGCAGCCCGAAGCCGATGCCCACCGACAGCGCGCTCGCGACCCAGGCGATGCGCTCCACGCTGATGCCCAGCGCCGCCAGCGCGGCTGCGATCACCATCACGCCGCCGAAGTAGCCCAGCAGGGTGGTGATGGAGCTGCGCATGCCCGGCTCCAGCGTGGTGCTGGGAAAATACCGGTCGCTGAGCCAGCGCTTGATCACGCGGATGCCGATGAAGCCCGCCACGACGACGCCCAGGGCCGTCAGCAGGGCCTGCGGGGCCAGCGCGAAGTTGCCGAGGTTCAGGCCCTGGTCCATCGCGCTGCCACGGCGGAACAGCTCGTCCGGGCCGGTGCCGAAGGGGGCCAGCAGGGCGATGACCAGGTAGAAGAACAGCACGACGCGCAGGGCGCCGGACAACACGACCGCCGCCTGGTCGAGCAGGCCCGGGTCGATGCCCATGCCCGTGTGCAGGCGCCGCCCGAAGCCGCTGCGCGAGGAGAGCATGGCGTCGCAGAGGTCGTCCACCAGTTGGTAGAGCAGGTACGCGGTGGCGAAGGCGACACCGCTCCAGACCATCTGCCGCGCCAGCGCCCCGGCCAGCGCGATGTAGCCGAAGGCGACCAGCAGCAGCACCGCGAGGGAGGCGATGCCCGCGCAGGCGACCAGCAGGCCGACCCAGAGAGGGCGCGCCGGCGGGGCGGCCGGAGCGGGCGCGGAGTCTTCGCCGGCGGCCGGCTCCTGCGCCGGCACGGGCAGCGGCGCGTTGAGCTGCCGCACCGACGCGGCGACGACCGCGGCCACCAGCAGCGCGAAGCAGGCCTGGGCGGTGATTTCCGCGGCGAGGCTGGCGCCCACGGCGGCGTTGATCTCCGTCACCATGCCGCCGAGCGCCGCGATGATCGCGATCCACCAGGGGTAGGGGCTCAACCGCCGGGCAAGGTCGTCGGGCAGCGAGGGCAGGCGCCAGGAGCTGCGCTTGCGCGAGAGCAGGGCGTGCCCCAGGCCGATCACGAAGGCCGCGAAGACCGCGAGGCCCACGGCGGTGTGCCCGAGCCCGTCGAGCCGCTCGCCGAGGTTGTCGCCCGCGTCGAGCCCGCTCAGCAGCCATTGCGCGGCGGTGCCGGTGAAGATCACGTTCGCCAGCACGGAGGCCGAGGCCAGCAGGGAGCGCCGCAGCCGGCCCGCGGGCAGTTTGGCCGGCGCGATGCGCACGAGCAGGCGCTCGCCGGCCCAGTTGCCGACCACCAGGAGCAGCAGTGCGCCCAGCAGGCTGACGAGGAAGGTCCGGCGCCGTTCGGGTTCGAGGGCGCGCTGCGCGGCCTGCCGGGCCTCGATGGCCAGGACGGACAGGCGCTCGGTGTCCGTGGGCCATGCGGCGCGCAGGTTGCGCCAGAAGGCGGCGCCCAGGGGCGAATCGGCGCGTGCGGTGAGTTCGGCCTGGAACTGCTGGCGCCGCTGGCGCAGCAGGTCGGCGCCGAGCTGTTCCGCATCGACGGCGATCAGGCGCGCGAGCTTGAGGTCCGCATCGACGGTGGCGCGCTGCTTGGCGAGGGCGCTGCGCTGCTGGACGACGTCGGGCGAGTCGGCGGGCGCGCCTTTTTCGGGGGCGGGGCCGAGTCCGGCGAGGCGGCTGTCCAGGTCCGCAAGGTCGGCCGTGCGGCGGGCCACCACCTGCTCGGCCGTGGCGCCGACGGCGTAGGCCTCGTTCACGAGCTTGCGGCCGTCGTCCTGGTCTCCGAGCTTGCGGGGGATGGCCTCGAGGCGCTTGCGCAGCTCGTCCACGGAGGGCAGCGGCGTGTCGGGATCGACGATGTTCCCCGCGGCCGCCGCCGCAGCGGCCCGCGATGCCGCCGCGCTGCTGGCGGAGGCCGGGGCCGAGGCGGGTACCTGTGGTGCTGCTTGCACCATGCCGGGCGGCCACGCCAGCAGGCAGGCCGCCAGGAGGATCATCGCCAGCGCCGTGCGCGGAAGGCGCCGCAGGAAACGAAGCAGGGAAAGGGAGTGAATGGTCGCGTCCATGGCTGGACCCGCGAGGGTATCACCGCGCCGGACTGAAGAGGTCCACCCGGTCGGTGATGATCCCGTCGGTGCCCAGGTCGATGAGCCGCTGCGCGGCCCATTCGTCGTTCACCGTGTAGCTGAGCGTGCGCAGGCCGCAGGCCTTCACGGCGGCGACGTGCTCCGCCGTCCAGAGCGCGTGGTTGCAGACCACCGCCGCGCAGCCGAGCTGGCGGGCGGTGTCCAGCCAGCCGGGCTCCAGGGTGCCGAGCAGCAGCCCGCGCGGCAGCAGGGGCGCGGCGTCGCGCGCGCCCGTGAGCGCCGCCACCTTGAAGGAGGTGAGCAGCGGAGGGATGTCGGCCTGGTGCCAGAGCCGGGCCGCCAGCGCCGCGACGGCGCGGCCGGTTTCTTCCTCGGTGCCCGGCGTGGGCTTGATCTCGATGTTCAGCAGGTAGCCGTTGCCCAGGCAGTAGCGCGCCAGATGCTCCAGGGTCGGCAGGGGCTCGCCCGCGCTGCCGCGGGAATGCCAGCTGCCCGCGTCGAGCTGCGCGAGTTCGCCCCAGGGGCGCTCGCCGGCGGTGCCCTGGCCGTTGGTGGTGCGGTCCAGGGTGGCGTCGTGCAGCAGGAAGACGACGCCGTCGCTGCTGAGCTTGGCATCGCATTCGAACATGCGGTAGCCGTGGCGCGCGCCGAGCCGGAAGGCCGCCAGGGTGTTCTCGGGGGCCAGCCGGCCCGCGCCGCGGTGGGCGATCCATCGGGGGTAGGGCCAGGCGGCGGGGGGCGTGGTGGATGGGGTGGCAGTCATGGCGATGAACTATAGGACCGACGGCAGCGACCGTGGCGCTCAGGAAGAGCGGATCTCTTCGCCGAACTTGAGCAGGTTGCCGTGGGGATCGTGCACGTAGAGTTCGCGCATGCCCCAGGGGCGCTCCACGGGCGGCGGCAGGTCCAGCCCCCGCTGCGCGAATTCGGCATGCAGCGCGCGCACGTCGCCGCGCACGTAGCAGGAGGTGTTCTCGGCGATGTGGCGCTCGCGGCAGAGCCAGAAGTGCAGTTCGCAGCCGTCGCGCGCGGCGATGAGGTAGTCCTGGGCGCGCAATGCGACCGAGAAGCCCAGCCGTCCGGAATAGAAGGCGGCGCTTTCTTCGAGGTCGAGGGACGCCAGCACCGGGATGGTGGCGTGCAGCGGGGCCTTGTCTGCCATGCGGGCGGTGCCGGGCCGCTCAGAGCCGCTTTCCGGAGGCGGCGTCGAACCAGTGCAGCCGGTCCATGCGGGGCTCCACGTGGATCATGTCGCCGGGCTGGGGATGGTGGGTGCCTTCCTCGATGCGCACGATGACCGGCTCGTCCCCGCCGCCCGACTGCAGGCGGCCATAGACGAGGCGCTCGGCGCCCAGCAGCTCGACCGTCTCCACGCGCAGTTCCCAGCCCGCTCCGGCGATGTCGATGTGCTCGGGCCGGATGCCGAGGATCGCGCCCTGCCGCCCGCCCGGGGCGTTTTTCAGCAGGTTCATGGGCGGCGAGCCGATGAAGCTCGCGACGAAGGTCGATGCGGGCGTGTGATAGACCTCCTCGGGCGTGCCGAACTGTTCCATCACGCCGCCGTTCATCACGATCATGCGCTGGGCCAGCGTCATGGCCTCGACCTGGTCGTGCGTGACGAAGAGGCTGGTGATGCCCAGTTCGCGGTGCAGCTTCTGGATCTCCAGGCGGGTCTGCGCGCGCAGCTTGGCATCGAGGTTGGAGAGCGGCTCGTCGAACAGGAACACCTGGGGCTGGCGCACGATGGCGCGGCCCATGGCGACGCGCTGGCGCTGGCCGCCGGAGAGTTCGCGCGGCTTGCGCTCGAGCAGGTGGCCGAGTTCCAGGATCTTCGCGGCCTTGTCCACGCGCGCCTTGATTTCGTCCTTGGGCACCTTGGCGATCTTCAGGCCGTAGGCCATGTTCTCGAAGTTCGTCATGTGCGGATAGAGCGCGTAGTTCTGGAACACCATGGCGATGTCGCGCTGGGCGGGCTCCAGGTCGTTGACCACGCGGTTGCCGATGGCGATCTCGCCGCCGGAGATTTCCTCCAGGCCGGCCACCATGCGCAGCAGGGTGGACTTGCCGCAGCCGGACGGGCCGACGATGACGATGAATTCGCCATCGGCGATTTCGGCGTTCACTCCGTGGATGACCTGGTTGGCCTTGGGGCCGTGGCCGTAGCGCTTGACGACGTTGCGCAGGGAAAGAGATGCCATTTTGCGATTGGGTGCGTAGCTGGATGCGTGGGTGGAATGGGGCCGGGGGGACGGGGGCGGACTACTTCTCGGTATCCACCAGGCCCTTCACGAACCATTTCTGCATGAGGATCACCACCACGGCGGGCGGCAGCATGGCCAGGATGGCGGTGGCCATGACGATGTTCCATTCGTTCTGGCCGTCGCCGCCCGCGATCATGCGCTTGATGCCGATCACCACGGGGTACATGTCCTCGCTCGTGGTCGCCAGCAGTGGCCAGAGGTACTGGTTCCATCCGTAGATGAACTGGATCACGAAGAGGGCGGCGATGGAGGTGCGCGACAGGGGCACCAGCACGTCCTTGAAGAAGCGCATGGGCCCGGCGCCGTCGATGCGCGCGGCCTCGACCAGTTCGTCCGGCACCGTCAGGAAGAACTGCCGGAACAGGAACGTGGCGGTGGCCGACGCGATCAGCGGCACCGTGAGGCCCGCGTAGCTGTTGAGCATGCCGAGGTCGGACACCACCTGGTAGGTCGGTCCGATGCGCACTTCCACCGGCAGCATCAGCGTGACGAAGATCAGCCAGAAGCACAGGCCCTTGAACGGGAAGCGGAAGTACACGATGGCGAAGGCCGACATCAGCGAGATGGCGATCTTGCCGAACGTGATGACCAGCGCCGACACCAGGCTCACCCACATCATGCGCGCCACGGGGGCGGTGGAGCCCGCGCCCTGGTCGCGTCCGAAGAGCGCGGCGGAGTAGGTTTCCCAGAAGTGGCCCCCCGGCAGCAGCGGCATGGGCGCCTGCACGATCTCCTGGGCGGTGTGGGTGGACGCCACGAAGGCGAGGTAGAGCGGGAACGCCACGATGGCGACCCCCAGGACCATGATGAAGTGCGCGAGCATGCCGCGCGTGAGGCTGCGTTCTACCATCTCAGTATTGGACCTTCTTCTCGACGTAGCGGAACTGCACGACGGTGAGCGCCACCACGATGAGCATCAGCACCACCGACTGCGCGGCCGAGCCGCCCAGGTCCATGGCCTTGAAGCCGTCGTAGTACACCTTGTAGACCAGGATGGCCGTGTCCTTGCCGGGGCCGCCCTGCGTGGCGGCATCGACGATGGCGAAGGTGTCGAAGAACGCATAGACCACGTTGATGACCAGCAGGAAGAAGGTCGTGGGCGAGAGCAGCGGGAACTGCACGCTCCAGAACCGTCGCCAAGGGCCGGCGCCGTCGATGGCGGCGGCCTCGATCAGCGATCTGGGGATGGACTGCAGGCCGGCCAGGAAGAAGAGGAAGTTGTAGGAGATCTGTTTCCAGACCGAGGCCATCACGATCAGCGCCATGGCCTGGCCGGAGTTCAGCAGGTGGTTCCAGTCGATTCCGAGCTTGCCCAGCGCATACGACACCACGCCGAGCGACGGCGAGAACATGAACACCCACAGCACGGCGGCCACGGCAGGCGCCACGGCGTAGGGCAGGATCAGCATGGTCTTGTAGAACATCGCGCCGCGCACGATGCGGTCGGCGAACACCGCCAGCAGCAGCGACAGCACTATCCCTGAGCCGGCCACGAGCACCGAGAACAGCGCCGTCGTCTTGAACGATTCGATGTAGCCGGGGTCGTCGAACAGGCGCTGGAAGTTCTCGAGCCCCACCCACTCGGTGGAGGTGCCGAAGGCATCCTGCATCTGCATCGACTGCACGAGCGCCTGGCTGGCCGGCCAGAAGAAGAAGACGAGGATGATGGCCATCTGCGGGGCTATGAGCAGCCAGGGCAGCCAGGCGGATTGGAATCGGACGCGTTTTTCCATGGGGATGCGCGGGGCCCTGGGCATGCGCCCTCAGGTGCGTGCCGCAGGGGGGAGATGACGAAAAAACCCTCCCCGCTCGGCGGGGAGGGCCGGATGGGGCGGCCGGGCCGGCCCGCGTGGCGGATCAGCCCTTGTTGGCCTTCTGGAAGCGCTCCAGCTGTTCGTTGCCGCGCTTCACGATGGCGTCGAGTGCCTCCTTGGCGGTCTTCTTGCCGGACCAGACCTGTTCGAGCTCTTCGTCCTCGATGGCGCGGATCTGCACATAGTTGCCCAGGCGGATGCCGCGGCTCTTGTCGGTCACCTTGCGGATCATCTGCGTCACGGCGACGTCGGTGCCGGGGTGCTCCTTGTAGAAGCCCGACTTCTCGGTCAGCTCGTAGGCGGCGGTCGTCACGGGCAGGTAGCCGGTGCGCTTGTGGCTGGCCGACTGCACTTCAGGCGTCGAGATGAACTTGAAGAATTCGGCCACGCCCTTGTACTCGGCGGGCTTCTTGCCGGCCATCACCCAGAGGCTTGCGCCGCCGATGACGGTGTTCTGCGGGGCGCCGGGAACGTCCGGGTAGTAGGGCAGGGGGGCGAGGCCGTAGGCGAACTTGGCGTTCTTGGCCACGTTGCCGTAGAAGCCCGACGACGTGTTGATCATCGCGCACTCGCCGGAGACGAAGCTCGCCTCGGGCACGTTGCCGCGGCCCTTGTACACGAACAGGCCCTGCTTGGCCATGTTGGCGAGGTTCTCGATGTGGCGAACGTGCAGCGGCGAATCGACCTTCAGGCGTGCGTCCAGGCCCTGCAGGCCGTTGGCCTTGCTCGCGAACTCCACGTTGTGCCAGGCCGAGAAGCTTTCCACCTGCGTCCAGTTCTGCCACGCCGTGGTGAACGGGCACTTGTGGCCGGAGGCCTTGAGCTTGGCGGCGGCATTGACCACTTCGGGCCAGGTGGCCGGCGCCTTGTCGGTGGGCAGGCCGGCGGCCTTGAAGGCGTCCTTGTTGAAGTAGAAGATGGTGGTGGAGCTGTTGAACGGGAAGCTCAGCATCTGACCGTTGGGGGCCGTGTAGTAGCCGGCCACGGCGGGGATGTAGGCCTTGGGGTCGAACGGCGCGCCGGCATCCTGCATCACCTTGCCCACGGGCACGATCGCGCCCTTGCTGGCCATCATGGTGGCGGTGCCCACTTCGAATACCTGCAGGATGTGCGGCGCGTTGCCGGCGCGGAAGGCGGCGATCGAGGCCGTCATCGATTCGTCATAGGTGCCCTTGTAGGTGGGCACGACCTTGTAGTCCTTCTGGCTCTCGTTGAACTGGCGGGCCAGGTCGTTCACCCATTCGCCGTTCACGGCCGTCATCGAGTGCCACCACTGGATCTCGGTCTGCGCGTGGGCCGAAATGCAAGCGGATGCGGCGATGGCGGCTGCCAGGGCCAGGTGCTTGGGCTGCATGGAAACTCCTCAAAGTAGCGATGAAAGCGGCGCATGGTATGCGCGCTACATGTCATCGGTATGTCGTTGTCGCATAGACAGGGTTTTCCACGGATCAGGAACTTCCCTGGATGAAGGGCTCTGCGTGGCGAAATTGTGTCTGTTTTGTGACGGTTTTCCGGGCTCGACCGTCGCCTGCGTGACCGGGATTCCACGGTGTGGATCGAAAAGCCCCGCAGGTACAGGGTTTCTTCCCATTGCACAATGGTCGGCCGCCTGCAAGGCGTTGGCCTGCTCCCTTCCCTTCCTTACTTCTCCTTCCCCGTAGTTCCATGACCAAGACATCGCTGGACAAGAGCAAGATCAAGTTCCTTCTGCTGGAGGGTGTGCACCCTTCCGCGCTCGACGTGCTGCGCGGCGCGGGCTATACCCAGATCGAGGCATTGCCGGGGGCGCTGGAAGGCGAGGAACTGCACCGCAAGATCGCCGACGCGCATTTCCTGGGCATCCGTTCGCGCACCCAGCTCACGGCCGAGGTGTTCGCGCACGCACACAAGCTCGTGGCCGTGGGGGCCTTCTGCATCGGCACGAACCAGATCGACCTGGAGGCGGCGCGCGAGCGCGGCATCGCGGTGTTCAACGCGCCGTATTCCAACACCCGCTCGGTGGCCGAGCTGGTGCTGGCCGAGGCCATCCTGCTGCTGCGCGGCGTGCCCGAGAAGAACGCCGTGGCGCACCGCGGCGGCTGGCTCAAGAGCGCCGAGAACGCCTACGAGATCCGCGGCAAGACGCTGGGCATCGTCGGCTACGGCTCCATCGGCACGCAGCTGTCGGTGCTGGCCGAGGCGCTGGGCATGCATGTCGTCTTCCACGACGTGGTCAGCAAGCTGCCGCTGGGCAACGCCCGCCAGGCGCCGTCGCTGCAGGCCCTGCTCGCGCAGAGCGATATCGTGACCCTGCACGTGCCCGAGCTGCCCTCCACGCAGTGGATGATCGGGCCCGAAGAGATCGCGGCCATGAAGCCGGGCGCGATCCTGATCAATGCGGCGCGCGGCACGGTGGTGCGCATCGAGGCGCTGGCCGAGGCGATCCGCGCCAGGAAGCTGCTCGGCGCGGCCATCGACGTGTTTCCGGTCGAGCCGCGCAGCAACAAGGACGAGTTCACCTCGCCCCTGCGCGGCCTGGACAACGTCATCCTCACGCCCCACATCGGCGGCTCCACCATGGAGGCGCAGGCCAACATCGGGCTGGAGGTGGCGGAGAAGCTGGTGAAGTACAGCGACAACGGCACGTCCACCTCGTCGGTGAACTTTCCCGAGGTGGCGCTGCCCGCGCACCCGGGCAAGCACCGCATCCTGCACATCCACCGGAACGTGCCGGGTGTGCTGTCGGCCATCAACCAGGTGTTCGCCGACAACCAGATCAACATCGCCGCCCAGTACCTGCAGACCAACGAGAAGGTGGGCTACGTGGTGATCGACATCGACGCGCAGTCGTCCGAGCTGGCGCAGGACAAGCTCGCGAGCGTCCCGGGCACCATCCGCAGCCGCGTGCTGTTCTGAGCGCGGGGCGGCGGCGGCCGTGCGCGCGGCTGCGTGCCCGGCAGCGCCGCCGCCGCCCGAGCACGGCAGGGGCGGCTGGCTTAAAATCGCGGCCCCTCCCAAGGTTGGGAGCGTCCACGCTCCCCAGGTGATCCCCCCGATGAATGCACCCACTGAGTTGGCAGCCCTGATGCCACAGGCCGCCGAGCCCACTCGCCTGCGCGAGATTCCGTACAACTACACCTCGTTTTCCGACCGGGAAATCGTCATCCGGCTGCTGGGCTCCGCCTCCTGGGACGTGCTGGACCAGTTGCGCCGCGAGCGGCGCACCGGGCGCTCCGCCCGCATGCTGTACGAGGTGCTGGGCGACATCTGGGTCGTGCAGCGCAATCCCTACCTGCAGGACGACCTGCTGGACAACCCCGACCGCCGCAAGGCGCTGGTGGACGCCCTGCAGCACCGCCTGGCCGAGATCGGCAAGCGCCGCACGCCGGGTGAGGACGAGGAGCGTGACCGCCTGGTGGGGCAGTTGGTGGAGGCGGCGCGCCGCGCCATCGCGGAATTCGACGCCACTTTCGTGGAGGCGGCGCAATTGCGCCGGCAGGTGCAAAAGCGCCTGGGCCGCCACACGGCCCGCGACAACATCAAGTTCGACGGCCTCTCGCGCGTGTCGCACGTGACCGACGCCACCGACTGGCGCGTCGAATACCCGTTCGTGGTGCTCACGCCCGACACCGAGGCCGAAATGGCCGCGCTGGTCAAGGCCTGCATCGAGCTGGAACTGACCATCATTCCGCGCGGGGGCGGCACCGGCTACACCGGAGGCGCGATCCCGCTCACGTGGCGCAGCGCCGTCATCAACACCGAGAAGCTCGAAGCCATGACCGAGGTGGAAATGCGCCGCCTGCCGGGCATGGACCGCGAGGTGGGCACCATCTGGACCGAGGCCGGCGTGGTCACGCAGCGCGTGGCCGATGCGGCCGAGCGCGCGGGATTCGTCTTCGCGGTCGATCCGACCAGCGCAGAGGCCTCGTGCATCGGCGGCAACATCGCCATGAACGCGGGCGGCAAGAAGGCCGTGCTCTGGGGGACGGCGCTGGACAACCTGGTCAGCTGGCGCATGGTGACGCCCGAGGCGCAGTGGCTGGAGGTCACGCGCCTGGACCACAACATGGGCAAGATCCACGACGTGGAGACGGCCACCTTCGAGCTGCAGTATTTCGAGGCCGACGGAAAGACCCCGGTCCGCACCGAGCGGCTGGCCATTCCCGGCCGCACCTTCCGCAAGGAAGGCCTGGGCAAGGACGTGACGGACAAGTTCCTCTCCGGCCTGCCGGGCATCCAGAAGGAGGGCTGCGACGGCCTCATCACCAGCGCGCGCTGGGTGGTGCACCGCATGCCGGCGCACACGCGTACCGTGTGCCTGGAGTTCTTCGGCAACGCCAAGGACGCGGTGCCGAGCATCGTCGAGATCAAGGACTTCATGTTCGCCGAGCAAAAGCGCAGCGGCGTGCTGCTGGCCGGCCTGGAGCACCTGGACGACCGGTATCTCAAGGCCGTGGGCTACGCCACCAAGAGCAAGAAGCACGGCGGCGGGCTGCCCAAGATGGTGCTGTTCGGCGACATCGCGGGCGACGACGCCGACGCGGTGGCGCGCGTGACCAGCGAGGTCGTGCGCATCGCCAATTCGCGCGCGGGCGAGGGGTTCATCGCCATCAGCCCCGAGGCGCGCAAGAAGTTCTGGCTGGACCGCAAACGCACGGCCGCCATCAGCCGCCACACCAACGCCTTCAAGATCAACGAAGACGTGGTGATTCCGCTGCCTCGCATGGCCGAGTACACCGACGGCATCGAGCGCATCAACATCGAACTCTCGCTGCGCAACAAGCTCAAGCTGTGCGACGCGCTGGAGGAGTTCCTGCTGCGCGGCGACCTGCCGCTGGGACGCCAGGACGACGCGCACGAAATCCCTTCCGCCGAGTTGCTGGAAGACCGCGTGGCCCAGGCCGTGGCGCTGATCGGCGAAGTGCGGTCGCTCTGGAGCGGCTGGCTGCAGGGCGTGGAAGCGCTCTTCCCGCAACTGCAGGACCACACGCTGCGCGCGAGCTGGAAGACGCAGCTGCGCGAGCCGCTCGCCAAGATCTTCCCGGGCGCGTCGTTCCAGCCGATCATGGACGAGGCGCAGGCCATCCACCAGCGCGTGCTCAAGGGCCGCGTGTGGGTGGCGCTGCACATGCACGCGGGCGACGGCAACGTGCACACCAACATCCCCGTCAACAGCGACGATTACGACATGCTGCAGACGGCGCACGAGGCCGTCGAGCGCATCATGGTGCTGGCGCGTGGCCTGGACGGCGTGATCTCGGGCGAGCACGGCATCGGCATCACCAAGCTGGAGTTCCTCACGGACGACGAACTGCGCCCCTTCGCCGACTACAAGCGCCGCGTGGACCCGCAGGGCCGTTTCAACAAGGGCAAGCTGCTGCGCCATCAGGTGCCTGCCGCGCACGCAGAGAAGGCGCCCGCAGCCGTCTCGGCGCGTGAATCGCTGATGTTCTCGGACCTCACCAATGCCTACACGCCGAGCTTCGGCCTGATGGGGCACGAATCGCTCATCATGCAGCAGAGCGACATCGGCGCCATCGCCGATTCGGTCAAGGACTGCCTGCGCTGCGGCAAATGCAAGCCCGTGTGCTCCACGCACGTGCCGCGCGCCAGCCTGCTCTACAGCCCGCGCAACAAGATCCTGGCGACCTCGCTGCTGGTCGAGGCCTTCCTCTACGAGGAGCAGACGCGCCGTGGCGTGTCGATCAAGCACTGGCAGGAGTTCGAGGACGTGGCCGACCACTGCACCGTCTGCCACAAGTGCTACACGCCGTGCCCCGTCAAGATCGACTTCGGCGACGTGACGATGAACATGCGCAACCTGCTGCGCAAGATGGGCAAGAAGAGCTTCCGGCCCGGCAACAAGCTGGCGATGGCCATGCTGAACGCCACCAACCCGGACACCATCAAGCTGATGCGCTCGGCGATGGTGGACGTGGGCTTCAAGGCGCAGCGCGCGGTGGTCGATCTGGCGCGCGCCGTGGGCCGCCGCCAGACCGCGCATCCGCCGGCTACGGTGGGCACGGCGCCGGTCAAGGAGCAGGTGATCCACTTCGTGAACAAGAAGCTGCCGGGCGGCCTGCCGAAGAAGACGGCGCGCGCGCTGCTGGACATCGAGGACAAGAACTACGTGCCCATCATCCGCAACCCGGCCGCCACCACGGCCGAGACGGAAGCCGTGTTCTATTTCCCCGGGTGCGGATCGGAGCGCCTGTTCAGCCAGGTGGGCCTGGCCACGCAGGCCATGCTCTGGCATGCGGGCGTGCAGACGGTGCTGCCGCCGGGCTACCTGTGCTGCGGCTACCCGCAGCGCGGCAGCGGCCAGTTCGACAAGGCGGAGAAGATGATCACCGACAACCGGGTGCTCTTCCATCGCGTGGCCAACACGCTGAACTACCTGGACATCAAGACGGTGGTGGTGAGCTGCGGCACCTGCTACGACCAGCTGCAGGGCTACCAGTTCGACAAGATCTTCCCGGGCTGCCGCATCATCGACATCCACGAATACCTGCTGGAAAAGGGCATCCGGCTGCAGGGCAAGGGCGCCTACCTGTACCACGAGCCCTGCCACAACCCGATGAAGCTGCAGGACTCGGTGAAGACCGTGAAGGCGCTCGTCGGCCCGCAGGTGACCAGGAGCGACCGCTGCTGCGGCGAATCCGGCACGCTGGGCGTGACGCGGCCCGACATCTCCACCCAGGTGCGTTTCCGCAAGGAGCAGGAGATCCTCAAGGGCGAGGCGGCGCTGCGTGCCAGCGGCGCCGTGGGGCCCCAGGACAACGTGAAGATCCTCACCAGCTGCCCGAGCTGCCTGCAGGGCCTGAACCGCTACCAGGACGACCTGCAGAACGGTCTGCTGGAGGCCGACTACATCGTCGTCGAGATGGCGCGCGAGATCCTGGGCGAGAACTGGATGCCCGAATACGTGCGGCGCGCCAACGCGGGCGGCATCGAGCGGGTGCTGGTCTGATGGCGTCGGCCTGTCCCCTGTGCGGCGGCGACGGCGGCACGCTGGTCTGGCGCGGCCGGCAGATGCGCGTCGTGCATGCCGGCGAGGAGGCCGATCGCGGCTTCCCGGCGTTCTATCGCGTGATCTGGAACACGCACGTCGCGGAGTTCTCGGACCTGTCCGAAACCGAGCGCGCGCTCTGCATGGCCGCCGTGGCGGTGGTGGAGCAGGTGCTGCGCGAGCAGCTGCAGCCCACGAAGATCAACCTGGCGGCCCTGGGCAACATGGTGCCGCACCTGCACTGGCACGTGATCGCCCGCTTCGGTTGGGACAGCCACTTTCCCGCGCCCGTCTGGGCTCCGTCCCAGCGCGATCGCGACCTCGAGCGGGAGGCTGCCGTGCAGGCCCGCGGCGAATCCATCGCGCAGCAGCTGCGCGCGCGCCTTGCGCAGGCCGGCCTGGACTGAATCCGCGCATACGCGCCGGAGCACCGGCCGGCCGTGTTCTCGGCGCGTTCAGTCCGCCGTCGTCACGCGGTTGCGGCCTGCTTCCTTGCTGGCATACAGCGCCTGGTCGGCCCGGGCAATCGCGGCCTCCAGCGATTCGCCTCCGCGCAACTGCGCCACGCCCAGCGAGAGGCTCGCCGGGATGGCTTGCGTGCCGCGGCGGGCCGGATCTCCGGCCACGATGGCGCGCATGCGCTCGGCCAGGGCCTGCGCGTCGCCCAGGCCGCACGAGGGCATCACCAGGAGGAATTCCTCGCCGCCCCAGCGCGCCAGCAGGTCGTGCGCGCGGCTGCTGCGCTCCATGAGTTCCGCCACGTGCACGAGGACCTGGTCACCGGCTTCGTGGCCATGGGTGTCGTTGATGCGTTTGAAGTGGTCGATGTCGGCGATCACCACCGAGGTCGGCTGGCCCGCGGCCCGTGCCTGCGCGATGCGCTCCTGCGCCAGGCCGGCGAGGCGCCGCCGGTTGGACAACCCCGTGAGCGGGTCGGTGCACGCCTGCTCTTCCAGGCGGCGCTCGGCCCGAAGCACCGAGCCGTAGTAGTAGCGGACGGTGTAGGCCGCCATGGCGAATACCACCGCCACGTTGAACGCATGCGCGATCGACTGTCCCAGCGGATCGAGCGGCGCCTGCGCGCCATGGCGGCGCGAAAACTCGTACATGCCGACGTAGAAAACGAAGAGCGCAAACAGCATCACGGGCGTGGCGGCGCGGCGGCCCCGGCCCACCACGATGGCGGGAATGAACATCAGCAGGTAATAGTGGAAGCCGCTGTTCCAGCCGATCAGCCAGGTGCCGATGGCCGAGTGGCCCACCACCTCGAGCCAGATCAGCGCCAGCGCAGCGCCGTTGCGGTGCCGCTGCAGCAGTGCGTAGGCCGCGGCGTACATGCCGATGCTCACCAGGTTCAGCCAGGTGAGCAGCGGCGATCCGAGCATCAGGAAAAGGGGAATGAAGGCCGCGTCCACGGCCGCGGCCATCACGGTCACCCGCTGGGTCATCACCCAGAACGACTTGCGGGCCATGTGCCCCTCCCGGTGGGAGAGGGGGGCCGTGATGGCGGAAGCGTCGGTGGAGGGCATGGTGGCCTGGGGCGGGCTGCGGCTGGTGGGACAATTCTCGTCCACCAATGTAAGAGTTGCTACCGCCGCCTCCGGGCGTGGCGGACGAGAGGATCTCCCATGGCAGACCAGCACGCGGCCGCTGCCGCGCCGCAATCGCTCACCGTGCACGGCGCGTCGCGCGTGCTCGAAATCGCCTTCGACGACGGGGCGAGCTTCCGCATTCCGTTCGAGTTGCTGCGGGTGTATTCGCCCTCGGCGGAAGTGCAGGGCCACGGCCCGGGCCAGGAGGTGCTGCAGACGGGCAAGCGCGATGTGCAGATCACCGCCATCGAGCCCGTGGGCCACTACGCGATCAGGCCCGTGTTTTCCGACGGGCACCAGAGCGGCCTCTTCACCTGGCCGTACCTGTACAGGCTCGGGCGGGAGCAGGAATCGCTCTGGCAGCAGTACCTGCAGCGCCTGGCGGACGCCGGGCTGGACCGCGACGCGCCCATGCCGGCCCCGCGCGGCGGCGGTGGCAGCGCGTGCGGAACGCATTGACCCTATGCTCCAGTATCGGTAGCACCAGGTGAATTGCCCGTCAGCGCCAGCGCCGGTTTTTCTTTCCATCCACGCGTACCCGCCGCGCGACACATGCCCCAACCCGTTGCGGGGTTGTCGCTGCCTGCGCGGCCTTCGCACTCTTAGCATCCCACCATGAGCACCACCCATTTCGGCTTCCAGACCGTGGACGAGAACGACAAGGCGCGCCGCGTGCGCGGGGTTTTCGATTCCGTCGCTTCCAAGTACGACGTCATGAACGACCTCATGTCGGGCGGCCTTCACCGCGCGTGGAAGGCCTATACCGTCATGGTCGCCAACCTGCGCGAGGGCCAGCGCGTGCTGGACATCGCCGGCGGCACGGGCGACCTGGCGCGCGCGTTCGCGAAGAAGGTGGGCGCGAGCGGCACGGTGGTGCACACCGACATCAACGAATCCATGCTGCGCGTGGGGCGCGACCGCCTCATCGACGAAGGCACCGTGCTGCCCACGCTGGTCTGCGACGCCGAGCGGCTGCCGTTTCCCGACAACCATTTCGACGTGGTGAGCGTGGCCTTCGGCCTGCGCAACATGACCCACAAGGACGTGGCGATCGCCGAGATGTGCCGCGTGCTCAAGCCGCGCGGCCGGCTGCTGGTGCTGGAGTTCTCGCAGGTGGCCAAGCCGCTGCGCAAGCCCTACGACTGGTATTCCTTCAAGGTGCTGCCGCGGCTCGGGAAGCTCGTGGCCGGCGACGATGCGAGCTACCGCTACCTGGCCGAGTCGATCCGCATGCATCCGGGCCAGGAAGAACTCAAAACCCTCATGCAGAAAAATGGCTTTGGGCATGTGGACTATCACAACATGACTGGCGGTATCGTGGCCCTGCATGTTGGAATCAAGTGCTGAACTGGACGAAGCGCACGCTTTCGATAACTAAACCGAGTGGAGATGACATGATGAAATTCTGGTCTGTGGCTTTGGTGGCGATGCTCGCGGTGGTGCACCTCGATGCCGACGCCCGCCGCATGGGCGGCGGCAAGTCGGTGGGCAAGCAGTCGAGCAACGTGACGCAGCGCGAGGCCGCGACCCCGCCGGCCACGCCCGCGGGCCCCACGCAGAACGCGGTGGGCAACAGCCCCGCCAACGCAGCCGCGGCGAAGCCGGCGGCGGCACCGAACGCGGCGCCCGCCGCCGCCCCCAAGAAGCCGTGGGGCGCGATGCTGGGCGGCCTGGCCGCGGGCCTGGGCCTGGCGTGGCTGGCCCACTCCCTCGGCCTGGGCGAGGCCTTCGGCAATTTCCTGCTGATCGCGCTGCTCGCGCTCGTGGCCTTCGCGGTGATCGGCATGGTCATGCGTTCGCGCAGGCCTTCTTCCGCTGCGGCGATGGGCGGCGCGCCCTTCGCCTTCCAGGGGGCCGGGTCCGCATCCCCCTCCGATGCGGCCGTACCCCGGCAGTACAGCCCGCAGAACGTGGGCAACGATGCCTCCGCGCGCCCCTTCGAGCGCAGCGGCATGGCGTTCGACGCGTCCCGTACCGGCGGCGCGGGCAGCGGGGTGGTGATCGGCTCGGGCCTGTCCGGTTCGCAGAACTGGGGTATTCCCGCCGACTTCGACACGCAGGGCTTCCTGGACGCCGCCAAGCGCAACTTCGTGACGCTGCAGGCCGCCTGGGACCGCTCGGACATCGCCACGCTGCGCTCGATGATGACCGACAGCATGGTCGATGAGATCCGCGCGCAGCTCGGCGAGCGCGAAGCCCTGCGCGGTGCCAGCCAGCCCAACCACACGGACGTGGTGATGCTGGAGGCGCAGCTGCTGGGCATCGAGGACCTGGGCGACGGCTACATGGCCAGCGTCGAGTTCTCCGGCATGATCCGCGAGGAGCTCTCTGCCGGCCCGAGCCCGTTCCGCGAGGTCTGGAACATGACCAAGCCCAAGAGCGGCACCAGCGGCTGGCTGGTGGCGGGCGTGCAGGCGCTCCAGTGAAACCGGCGGGGCCGGTCCGCCGCGCGGCGGGCCGGGCTCCAATGGCACGGACCGTGTACGGGCAAGCTTTCGGGCATCCGGGCGAGTTCGGGGAATAATCGGGGACTATGGCAGCACCACAGTCCCCTTTTTCGTTCCTGGACGGGCTCTTCGAGCGCCTGGCCAGCGGCCCCCAGCCCCCGCAATGGCTGGTGCATGAGGTGCAGCACCGCCTGGTGCTGCTCGTCAACCACGTGCTCATGCAGGAACCCGAGGCCATGGAGCGGCTCGTGCGCCAGAGCGGCAGCGTGGCGCGCGTGCAGTGGCGCATCTACTCCATGTCGCTGCGCGTGACGCCGGCCGGCCTGTTCGATCTGGCTGGCGAGGCGGCGGTGCCCGACCTGCGCATGGAGATCACCGACATGTCGCCGCTGGCGCTCGCCCAGGCCGCCCTGCGCGGCGACAAGCCCGCCATCCGCATCGAAGGCGACGTGCAGCTGGCGGCCGAGATCCAGTGGCTGGTGGACCACGTGCGCTGGGATCTCGAGGAAGATCTTTCGCGCCTGCTCGGCGACGCGCCGGCGCATGCGATATGCACGGCCGCCCGGCGTGCCGCGCAGGCGCTCAGGCAGTTCGTCGGCATGCGCATGGGAGGACGCCCCGCAGCGGGCGGCACCGCCCAGGCGGCCGCTCCCGCTTCCGATCGCGGCGTTCCATGAGCCGCCTTTTCCGCGGCGCCACCATCGTCTGGGTGGTGCTGCGCTATGGACTGGATGAGCTGGTACTGACGAGCTTCCAGAAGCCGTGGCTGCGGCTGCTGGCACGCATCGTCTCCTTCGGCCGCAAGCTGGACGCGCCGCGCGGACAGCGCCTGCGCGAGGCCCTCGAGCGGCTGGGGCCCATCTTCGTGAAGTTCGGGCAGGTGCTGTCCACGCGGCGCGACCTGCTGCCGCCGGACATCGCCAACGAACTGGCGCTGCTGCAGGACCGCGTTCCGCCCTTCGACCCGGACGTGGCCGTGGCCACCATCGAACGCGCCTTCCGCCGGCCGGTGGGCGAGGTGTTCGTCTCGTTCGAGCGCGTGCCGGTGGCGAGCGCATCCATCGCGCAGGTGCATTTCGCCATCGTGCGCGACCGCCACGGCGTGGAGCGCGAGGTGGCCGTGAAGGTGCTGCGGCCCGGCATGCTGCCCGTGATCGACAACGACCTGGGCCTCATGCGCGCCATGGCCGGCTGGGTGGAGAGCCTGTCGGCCGACGGCAAGCGCCTGAAGCCGCGGCAGGTGGTGGCGGAGTTCGACAACTACCTGCACGACGAGCTGGACCTGATCCGCGAGGCCGCCAATGCCGCGCAGCTGCGCCGCAACATGGAGGGACTGGGCCTGGTGCGCATCCCGGAGATCCTCTGGGACTTCTGCCACCCGGAAGTGCTGGTGATGGAGCGCATGAAGGGCGTGCCGATCAGCCAGATCGAGCGGCTGCGCGCGGCCGGGGTGGACATCCGCCAGCTGGCGCGCGACGGCGTCACCATCTTCTTCACCCAGGTCTTCCGCGACGGCTTCTTCCACGCGGACATGCACCCGGGCAACATCCAGGTGAGCCTGGAGCCGGGTTCGTTCGGCCGCTACATCTCGCTGGATTTCGGCATCGTCGGCTCGCTCACCGAGTTCGACAAGGAATACCTCGCCCAGAACTTCACCGCCTTCTTCCGCCGCGACTACAAGCGCGTGGCGGAGCTGCACGTGGAGAGCGGCTGGGTGCCGGCCGACACGCGCATCAACGAACTGGAGTCGGCCATCCGCGCCGTCTGCGAGCCGTACTTCGACCGCCCGCTCAAGGAGATCTCGCTCGGCATGGTGCTGATGCGGCTGTTCCAGACCTCGCGGCGCTTCCACGTGGAGATCCAGCCGCAGCTCGTGCTGCTGCAGAAGACGCTGCTCAACATCGAAGGCCTGGGCCGCCAGCTCGACCCGGAACTGGACCTCTGGAGCACAGCCAAGCCGTTCCTGGAAAAGTGGATGCTCGACCAGATGGGGCCGCAGCGGCTCTGGCGCGAAGTGAAGGCCGAGTCGCCGCATTTCGCGAAGATGCTGCCTGAGCTGCCGCGCCTGCTGCACGACTACCTGCACCACAAGCCGCACGATCACCGGCGCGAGATGCAGGAACTGCTCGCCGAGCAGCGCCGCACCAACCGGCTCCTGCAGAGCATCATCTACGGTGGCATGGGTTTTGTATTGGGACTGCTGGCGCTGCAGTTCCTGATCCGCATCCGGTTCTTCCACTAAAGCCCCCCGCAGCGCCGCCTGCGCATTCCCTTTCCCGACAACCCTCACTTCGCGACATCGAGGAGCATGCCGTGCTGCTGACCCTGGTCATCGTCTATCTGCTGGTCACCATCGCCATCGGGCTGGTGGCGGCCAAGCGTGTCAAGAACACGGCGGATTTCGCCATTGCCGGGCGCAACCTGCCGCTCTACATGATCATCACCACCACCTTCGCGACGTGGTTCGGTTCGGAGACGGTGCTGGGCATCCCCGCCAAGTTCATCCAGGGCGGCCTGGGCAACGTGGTGGAGGATCCCTTCGGCGCCGGCTTCTGCCTGATCCTGGTGGGCATCTTCTTCGCCGCGAAGCTCTACCGCATGACGCTGCTCACGATCAGCGACTACTACCGCGAGCGCTACGGCCGGGCGGTGGAGGTGATCTGCTCGCTCATCATCATGTTGAGCTACCTGGGCTGGGTCGCGGCGCAGGTGACGGCGCTGGGGCTGGTGTTCAACCTGCTGTCGGGCGGCGCCATCAGCATTCCGGTGGGCATGACGATCGGGGTGGCATCCATCCTCGCCTACACGCTCTTCGGCGGCATGTGGTCGGTGGCGGTGACCGATTTCATCCAGATGATCATCCTGGTGGCGGGCCTGGCCATCATCGCGGTCTTCGCGGGCGAGATGGCGGGCGGGGCCGGCAAGGTGATCGATTTCGCGGCCAGCCGCGACCTGTTCCGCTTCCTGCCGGAGCCTGAATTCCACGACGTGGTGTTCTTCATCGCGGCCGGCATCACCATGATGTTCGGGTCGATCCCGCAGCAGGACGTATTTCAGCGCGTGATGTCCGCCAACAACCTGAAGGCCGCCACGCGCGGGCCCGTCATCGGCGGCATCTGCTACATCCTGTTCGCCTTCGTGCCCATGTTCCTCGTGGCCAGCGCGCTCATCATCATGCCGGCGGAGACGGCGGCGCTGCTCCAGGACGATCCGCAGAAGGTGCTCCCCGCGCTGGTGCTCGAGAAGATGCCCTTCGTGATGCAGGTGCTCTTCTTTGGTGCGCTGCTGTCGGCGCTCAAGTCCACCGCCTCGGCCACGCTGCTGGCGCCCAGCGTCACGTTCACCGAGAACATCTGGCGCCAGTTCCGCCCCTCCATGACCGACCGCGAGCACCTGCGCACCATGCGCATCAGCACCCTGGTGTTCAGCCTGCTGGTGCTGGCGTATTCGATCCGCATGCAGGGCACGTCCATCTACGAACTGGTGTCCGGCGCCTACCAGGTGCCGCTGGTCGGCGCCTTCGTGCCGCTGGTGTTCGGCCTGTACTGGAAGCGTGCCACGACCCAGGGCGCGCTGTGCGCCATCGTGCTGGGCCTGGGCTTCTGGCTGGCGTTCATGGCGCTGCCCGCGGGCGAGGTGTTCCCGGCGCAACTGGCCGGCGTGCTGGCCGCCGTCGCGGGCATGCTCGCCGGCTCGCTGGCACCCCAGTGGGTGGGTAACCGCCACGGATCCCACCACCGCGTGGTCGGTGCGGAGTGAGCCTCAGGGGGCCGCGCGGGCCGCGAAATGAGGGCTGGCAGGGGTGCCGGAGCGCCTGCCTATAATTGAAGGTTTTGCAAACCCTCCTTCGCGCCTTGAATAGCACGGTAAAAAATGCCTATCTATGCCTATAAATGCGGCTCCTGTGGCCATGCCAAGGATGTGCTGCAGAAGATCTCCGATGCCCCGCTCACGGTCTGCCCCGCCTGTGGCGCCGAGACGTTCTCCAAGCAGGTCACGGCCGCCGGCTTCCAGCTCAAGGGCTCGGGCTGGTACGTGACCGATTTCCGCGGCGGCAACGGCGGCGGCGCCAGCGCCCCGGCTCCGGCCGCGGAAGGCGCCGCGGCGCCCGCGCCTGCCCCCGCGGCGCCCGCGCCTGCCCCCGCGGCGGCACCCGCACCGGCACCGGCTGCTCCCGCCGCGGCGCCCGCCGCCCCCACCTCCAAGAGCTGAACGTCCTCGATGTCCGCTTTGCGCAAATGGCTGTTCACGGGCCTGCTGGTGATCGTTCCGGGCGTGATCACCGCCTGGGTCCTGCACTGGATCATCAGCACGCTCGACCAGACCCTGCAGATCCTGCCGGAGAACTGGCAGCCCGACCGGCTGCTGGGCTTCCACATCCCCGGCTTCGGGGTGCTGCTCACGTTCGCGATCCTGCTCACCGTGGGCGCGCTGGCGAGCAACTTCGCCGGCCGCAAGCTGGTGGAGTGGGGCGACCGGCTCGTGAGCCGCATCCCCGTGGTGCGCTCGATCTATTCGAGCGTCAAGCAGGTCTCGGACACGCTGTTCTCCGAAAGCGGCAACGCCTTCCGCACGGCGGTGCTCGTGCAGTGGCCGCGCGAGGGCGTCTGGACCGTCGCCTTCATCACGGGGGCGCCGAGCGGCGAAGTGGCCGCCTACCTGCGTGACGGCTACGTCAGCGTGTACGTGCCGACGACGCCCAATCCCACCGGTGGCTATTTCGTGATCCTGCGCAAGAGCGACTGCATCGAGCTCGACATGAGCGTGGACGCCGCGCTGAAGTACATCGTGTCGATGGGCGTGGTGGCTCCCCCGGACCTCACGCTCACCGATTCCAAGTAACCCTTTCCCTTCGGCGCGCCCCGCGCGGGCGCCTGATACCTCCCTCCAGTTTGGGCGCCCCCCGCGGGCGCAGGAAGAAGCACCCATGGCCATGCGTTCCCACTATTGCGGTCTCGTCACCGAAGCCCTGATGGGCCAAACCGTCACCCTCGCGGGCTGGGTGAACCGCCGCCGCGACCATGGCGGCGTGATCTTCATCGACCTGCGCGACCGCGAAGGCAACGTGCAGGTGGTGTGCGACCCGGACCGCGCCGACATGTTCAAGACGGCCGAGGGCGTGCGCAACGAGTTCTGCGTGCAGGTCAAGGGCCTGGTGCGCGCGCGCCCCGAGGGCACGACCAACGACAGCCTCAAGAGCGGCAGGATCGAGGTGCTGTGCCACGAGCTGAACGTGCTGAACCCCTCGGTGACGCCCCCGTTCCAGATGGACGACGAGAACCTGTCGGAAACCACGCGCCTCACGCACCGCGTGCTCGACCTGCGCCGCCCGTACATGCAGCGCAACCTGATGCTGCGCTACAAGACGGCGATCCAGGTGCGCAACTTCCTGGACAAGGAAGGCTTCATCGACATCGAGACGCCCATGCTGGGCAAGAGCACGCCCGAGGGCGCGCGCGACTACCTCGTGCCCAGCCGCGTGCACGACGGCCAGTTCTTCGCGCTGCCGCAGTCGCCCCAGCTCTACAAGCAGATGCTGATGGTGGCCGGCTACGACCGCTACTACCAGATCACCAAGTGCTTCCGCGACGAGGACCTGCGCGCCGACCGCCAGCCCGAGTTCACGCAGATCGACTGCGAAACCTCGTTCCTGAACGAGGAAGAAATCCGCGCGATCTTCCAGCGCATGGTGACCGAGGTGTTCAAGACCCAGCTGGACGTGGACCTGGGCGAGTTCCCGATCATGACGTACCAGGACGCGGCGTTCCGCTTCGGCTCCGACAAGCCCGACCTGCGCGTGAAGCTCGAGTTCACCGAACTGACCGAGGTCATGAAGGACGTGGACTTCAAGGTGTTCTCCGGCGCGGCCAACATGCAGGGCGGCCGGGTGGTGGCCCTGCGCGTGCCTGGCGGCGCGCGCGAGAACGGCGGCCTGTCGCGTGGCGAGATCGATGCGTACACCGAGTTCGTGAAGATCTACGGCGCCAAGGGGCTGGCCTACATCAAGGTCAACGAACTGGCGAAGGGCCGCGACGGCCTGCAGTCGCCCATCGTGAAGAACATCCACGACGCGGCCATCGCCGAGATCCTGAAGCGCACCGGCGCGCAGGACGGTGACCTGCTGTTCTTCGGCGCCGACAAGACCAAGGTGGTCAACGACGCGATCGGCGCGCTGCGCCTGAAGATCGGTCACAGCGAGTTCGGCAGGAAGAACGGCCTGTTCGAGAACGTCTGGGCGCCCCTCTGGGTGGTGGACTTCCCGATGTTCGAGTACGACGAGGACGACGCGCGCTGGGTGGCCGTGCACCATCCCTTCACGAGCCCCAAGGATGGC
Source organism: Paracidovorax citrulli (assembly GCF_900100305.1). Classification (GTDB taxonomy): domain Bacteria; phylum Pseudomonadota; class Gammaproteobacteria; order Burkholderiales; family Burkholderiaceae_C; genus Paracidovorax; species Paracidovorax citrulli. The sequence continues at coordinate 25,532 of NZ_FNEY01000008.1, forward strand.
CATGAAGACCTGATGGATACCGACCCGGGCAAGTGCCTCGCCAAGGCCTACGACATGGTGCTGAACGGCTGGGAGCTGGGCGGCGGCTCGGTGCGGATCCACCGTGCCGAGGTGCAGAGCAAGGTGTTCGCGGCCCTCAAGCTCACGCCCGAGGACGCCCGCGCCAAGTTCGGCTACCTGCTGGACGCGCTGCAGTACGGCGCGCCTCCGCATGGCGGCCTCGCCTTCGGCCTGGACCGCCTCATCACGCTGATGACGGGCGCCGAGTCGATCCGCGACGTGATCGCCTTTCCCAAGACCCAGCGCGCGCAGGACCTGCTCACGCAGGCCCCGAGCCCGGTGGACGAAAAGCAGCTGCGCGAACTGCACATCCGCCTGCGCAACCCGGACGCCGCCAAGGCCGCCTGACCGGAGGCCGGCAACGGTTTGACCCGGCATGGCAGGGGCCTCGCGGCTTCTGCCATTTTTTTTAGCGAGGAACCTGTCACATGCGGACTTTCGCGAAGGGCGCCGCGGCCCTGGCGGCGGTGCTGGCCCTGGCGGCCTGCGGCGAGAAGAAGACGGAACTGGGCGAGGGCGGTTCGGTGGTGAGCGGTTCGGCCGGCCCCCAGGGCGCGCGCAACGCCGCGCACGAACTGGTGCGCTGCGACGCACCGGTCGCCACGCTGGCGCTGGCCGAGAACCCGAACGGCTACGTGATGGGCTCGGCCTACCAGCTGCCGGCGTCGCCCGTGCCGCTGGTCAAGCTGCTCGCCCAGCAGAGCGGATGTTTCCGCGTGGTGGACCGGTCGGCTGGCCTGCGCGGCACGGTACAGGAGCAGGAACTGCGCGAGGCCGGTGTTCTGCGCAAGGACACCACGGTGCACAAGGGCCGGGGCTACGAGGCGCAATACACCCTGACGCCGAGCGTCACCTTCAGCGAGCAGGATGCCGGGAGGGGCCTGGGCGGCATCCTCGCGATGATCCCCGGGCTGCGCGACATGGCCGGCCTCATCGGCCTTGCGGAGCAGGTGAAGTTCAAGGAGGCCCAGACGGCGCTGCTGCTGTCGGACAACGAGACCACGGAGCAGGTGGCCGCCGCCACGGGCGCTGCCCGCACCACGGACCTGGGCGTGGGCGGCCTGGTGCTGGGCCGCCTGGGCGGCGGCGCCGGGGCCGGCTGGAGCAACACCAACGAGGGCAAGGTGATCGCCGCGGCGTTCCTCGACGCGCACAACCAGCTCGTGGCGCAGGTGCGCGCGCTGCAGGCGAAGGAGTTGCCTCCGGCGGTGCCGGTGCGCAAAACCGCGGCAGGCAGCTGAACGCCGGCTCAGGGTTGACGAGAGTCCGGCGGGTGCGATTTGCTTACAGTGGTTCGACCTTTCCATGGCATCGGGGGAGCGGGTGTGTCCCGTGGTGGGTATGCACTCTCTCGTGGCGGGCCGGCGCTGGACCTGGCGGCTTTGATGGCGGCTGGCTGATGCGCCAGGGATACGTGCGGCCCCAGGCACCTCCATCCCGCGGCGTCGCGGGCTACAAGATTCCCGAGTCGGTGCTGGTGGTGATCCATACGCCTGCCCTCGAGGTGCTGATGATCCGCCGCGCAGGCGGCGGGGACCCGCACTGGCAGTCCGTCACGGGCAGCAAGGACTGGCCGGAGGAGCCCTTCGAGGCCGCCGCCGTCCGCGAGGTGTTCGAGGAGACCGGGATCGATGCCCGGGCGCCAGGGCATGTGCTGACGGACTGGTTTCTCGAGAACGAGTACGACATCTGGCCCCAATGGCTGTACCGCTATGCGCCGGGCGTGGTGCGCAACCGCGAGCGGCTGTTCGGGCTGCGGGTGCCCGCGGGCACGCCGGTGGCGCTGAACCCGCGCGAACATGACGCCTGGCGGTGGCTGCCCTGGCGCGAGGCCGCGCTGGCCTGTTTCTCGCCGTCGAATGCGGAGGCCTGCCTGTGGCTTCCGCGGTTCGCGGCCTGCGCGAGCCCGGAAGACCCCGGTTGACCTCGGGCGGAGAGACCCGCGCCGCTGGCGGATCGTGGCGCCAGGCGCTCAGACAGGGCGCAGCCGCAGCATGTCGGCGGCATCTCCGCCATGGGAGGCGTCGGCTTCCGGCCCGCTGTCCGTGTCGGGAGGCATGGAAGCGGCTGCCCTGGCGGCTGCGCCGGCGGGCGCTCGGCCGGTGCGCAGCACGAGTTCCCCGGGCTTGCGCTCCGTGCCCTGTCCGAGCATCGCCCTGGCCGGGGCATGGCCGCAGCGGGAGCGCAGGGTGTCGATGCGTTCCTGGTGCCGGGCGGCCACCGAGGCATCCAGCCGGGGGGCATAGCGCGTGAGCACCTGCTGTGCCAGGTCCAGCAGCTTGGTGTTCAGCGTGCCGTCCGCATGCGCGAGGAGCTGGTCCACGGCGCTCGCCGGATCGCCGCCGAGGCTGCGGGCGATCGCTTCTTCCGCTGCCCGGTTGACCCGGGGGAGGCAGGCCCGCAGGGCTTCCGCGTATTCCGGGCAGAGGCTGCCGGCCCGCGCCAGCAGCTCGCACAGGCTGCGCGTATTGGAGTAGCGCATGCCCAGCGATTCGATCCATCCAGGAGCGTCCGGCAGGTCGATGGAGGTGCGCGTCAGCACGGCCAGCAATCCCACCAGGTTGCATGCGGCCTCGAAGTCGAAATCCGGGGCCGTGGCCTCCGCGGCCATCCCGCGCACTCCGGCCACCGCCTGCGCGAACTGCCGCTGCAGGATCAGCTGCAGGGCGCGGACCACGTTCTCGAAGCGCAGCAGGCGCTGGCTGGCCGGATGGCGCTCGCGGATGCGCGCGAAATCCGCCATGCAGCGCTCCAGCCCCTTGCGGTCGGTCGTGTCGAAGTAATTGAACGCGAGCAGCACCACCGACTGATAGTCGAAGAGCTTGGAGTCCAGGCCGAGCACCGCGGCGCGGTAGAGCATCTTCGTGGCGGTATCGTGGTCGCCGAGGTAATAGGCCATCATGCCCAGCTTCTGCAGCCGCACGACGGAATCGGGCGTGAGCTGCGCCGCGGTGCGGTAGGTGCCGAGCGCCTCTTCGAACTGGCCCATCTCGACCTGCGCGCGCCCGAGGACGTCGTAGGCGTCGGCGAACGATGCGTCGTCGCTGATGATGCCCTGCAGGGTCGTGACCGCGCGCGGTGCCTGGCCGGCCTCGATCTGCGAGCGGGCCACGCCCAGCTTGGCCCAGGGCAGGGCGCGTGCATCGATCACGGCCTCGAACAGCGTGCGGGCCTCGTCGTGCCGGCCCAGCCGCAGCAGCAGCTCGCTGCCGATGCGCGCGGCATACAGCCAATAGGGCTCGCGCGCCTCGAAGCGCTGCACGCAGAGCCTGGCCGCGCCTTCGAAGTCCTCCTCGCCGATCGCGTCGAAGATGGGCTTGAGGTGGTTCTTGCGCAGCCGCGCCAGCGACAGCCGCTCGAACAGGGCGCTGGGCGTGAACGGCTTGAGCAGGTAGCCGTCGAGGGCGGATTCGGCCGCTTCGGCCACCGCCGCATACGACGCCTCGGCCGTCACCATGAAGAAGACCGTGGAAAAGGGCAGCATCTGCGCGCGGCGCAGGTCATCGAGCAGCGTCTGCCCCGACTGCCCGGTTTCCTGGAAGTACTGCTCGCACAGCACGTAGTCGAACACGGTGTGTTCCAGGCGCGCGCGCGCGTCCTGCACCCTGCTGCACTGCACGACACGCGCTATGCCGTATTCCCGCAGTTGCGCCACCAGGATGCTGCGCGACGTGGCGTTGCCATCGATGACCAGGGCCTGCGATTCGGCGAGGTGGGCGGCTTTGGCGCTGGACATGGAGGGCCGCGGAGCGGCTTGAGGAAAAGGTGGAGAGGCGACGTGCCAGTGTAGGGCCTGGCGGCCGGGAACGGGAGAGGGAAAGCGCGGGAGGCCGGAAGGCTGCGCCACAATCGCGCCATGGAACCATGGGACGTCTCCGACGGCACCGGCATTCTCCGGATTGCCACCTACAACATCCACAAGGGCGTGCAGGGCCTGGGCCCCGCCCGGAGGCTCGAGATCCACAACCTCGGCCATGCGGTCGAGCAGCTGGACGCCGACATCGTCTGCCTTCAGGAGGTGCGCAAGGTGCACCGGCGCGGTGCACGGCATTTCCCGCGCTGGCCCGAGCTGCCGCAGGCCGAATTCCTCGCCCCGGAGGGCTACGAGGCGGTCTATCGCACCAATGCGTTCACGCGCCATGGCGAGCATGGCAATGCGCTGCTCACGCGCTGGCCGGTGATCGGCCACCAGCACGAGGATATGTCGGACCATCGCTTCGAGCAGCGGGGGCTGCTGCATGTGGAGGTCGAGGTCCAGGGCCGCCGCGTGCATGCCATCGTCGTCCACCTGGGCCTGATCCCGGGCAGCCGGGTGCGGCAGGTGGAGCAGCTGCAGCGTTTCGTGGCGCGGGAGGTACCGCCCGGCGCGCCGCTGGTGGTCGCGGGGGATTTCAACGACTGGGGCCGGCAGGTCAAGCACGCGCTGGCGGCGTTCGGCCTGCGCGAGTACGAAGGGGAGCCGCGCGCGCTGACCTATCCGGCCCGCCTGCCGCTGGTGCAGCTGGACCACGTGTACGTGCGCGGCATGGAGCCCATGGGCCTGCACGTGCCGCGCGGCCGCATCTGGTGGCGCATGTCGGACCACCTGCCGCTGATCGCGGAATTCCGGCTGTGACGCCGCAGGCCCCGCGTTCCGCTGCGCCGGCACCCGCGTCCGCGCCCGCACCGCGGCGCGGCGTGCCCCGCTTCACCCTGCGCCGGCGCCGCGCGGCTCCGGCCCCCTTGTCCGGCGGGCACCGCGTCGCGCTGCTGCAGGGCTCGGCGGAGCTGTTCGCCGCGCTGGTGGCCGACATGGATGCGGCGCTCTCGGACATCCAGTTCGAGACCTACATCTTCGACTGCACCGGCTCCGGGGCCGACATCGCGGAGGCGCTGATCCGCGCGGCCCGCCGGGGCGTGCGCGTGCAGCTCGTGGTGGACGGGGTGGGCACGGGCCGCCTCTGCCCGCCGTGGCCCGAGCGCTTCGAAGAGGCCGGGGTGCGCATGCAGGTGTACTCGCCGCTGGGCCCGCTGGGCCTGCTGCTGCCCAGGCGCTGGCGGCGCCTGCACCGCAAGCTGTGCGTGGTGGACGGCTGCGTGCTGTACTGCGGCGGCATCAATGTGCTGGACGACCTGCACGACCCCAACCATGGCGCGCTGGAGTCTCCGCGGTTCGACTTCGCCGTGCGGGTGGAAGGCCGCCTCGTGGAGGAGGCCGGCGAAGCCATGGAGCAGGTTTGGTGGCGCCTGCAGGCCACGCGCGATGCACGCCAGCACCGGCTGGCCGACCTGATGCGCGATCTGCGCGCCGCCGCGCAGGCGCGCCAGGCGGAGCGCAGGGCCCGGGAGGCCGCGTCCGATGGCCCTACGGCGGCGCACGGGCTGCGTGCCGGGCTGCTGCTGCGCGACAACCTGCGCAACCGCAGCCGCATCGAGCGCGCCTACCGCCGCGCCATCGGCAACGCCCGCCACGAAGTCATCATCGCCAACGCCTACTTCCTGCCGGGGCGCAAGCTGCGGCACGCGCTCGTGCTGGCCGCGCGCCGCGGCGTGCGCGTGCGGCTGCTGCTGCAGGGGCGCTACGAATATTTCATGCAGTACCACGCGGCGCGGCCGGTCTATGGCGCGCTGCTGGCGGCCGGGGTGGAAATCCACGAGTACGCGCCGAGCTTCCTGCACGCCAAGGTGGCGGTGATCGACGCGCAGGGAGAGCGCCCCTGGGCGACCGTGGGTTCGTCCAACCTCGATCCGCTGTCCATGCTGCTGGCGCGCGAGGCGAACGTGGTGGTGGAGGACGCAGGATTCGCCCGGGTGCTGCGGGAGCGGCTGGTGGACGCCATGGAGCACGCCGGCCGGCGGCTGGACCCGCAGGCCTGCGGGGCGCGCCCCTGGGGCCAGCGGCTGCGCGACCGGGTGGCGTTCGCGCTCATGCGCCTCGCTCTGTGGGTGACCGGCAGCCGGTACTGAGGCGGCCCTGCCTATCGGCGTTTGCTATTGATTTGGTAGCTCGATGTGGCCCGTTGGCGCCGCCAGAGTCGGCGAAACCCTTGTCGAGCCGGGGTGGCGCATCGCTGGTACCATCGCCTGCATGTTCACACACCTCGCCGACGATCCGAACAGCGCTCCCCCGCCCGAAGGCGCGCCTGTCTCGGCCAAGATTCGTGAGCGCCTGCTCGCGGCCCGCAAGCGGTTCCATGCCAACGACAACATCGCCGATTTCCTGGAGCCCGGCGAACTCGAGCAACTGCTCGACGAGGTCGAGGCCAAGATGCAGGGCGTGCTCGACAGCATGGTCATCGACACGGCCGGCGATCACAACACCCAGGACACCGCGCGCCGCGTGGCGAAGATGTACCTGGGCGAGGTGTTCCGGGGCCGCTACGTCAAGCAGCCCGCGATCACCGAGTTCCCCAATGCCGAGCACCTGAACGAGCTCATGATCGTCGGGCCGATCACCGTGCGCAGCGCCTGCAGCCACCATTTCTGCCCCGTGATCGGCAAGCTGTGGATCGGCGTGCTGCCCAATGAGCACACCAACGTCATCGGCCTGTCGAAGTACGCGCGCCTGGTGGACTGGGTCATGGGGCGCCCGCAGATCCAGGAGGAGGCCGTGGTGCAACTGGCCGACCTCATCATGGAAAAGACCCAGCCCGACGGCCTCGCGATCGTGATGGAGGCCAGCCACTTCTGCATGTCCTGGCGGGGCGTGCGCGAGATGGACAGCAAAATGCTGAACTCGGTGATGCGCGGCGTGTTCCTGAAGGACGCCGCGCTGCGCCGGGAATTCCTCTCGCTCATCCCCGGAAGGACCTGACATGCTCGTACGCCTGCTCTATGCGAGCCGCGCGGTGGATACCTCCAGCGCGGCCATCGAAGACATCCTGGCCCAGTCGCGCCAGCACAACCCCGGCAGCGGCATCACCGGCGTGCTGTGCTATGGCGGCGGCGTGTTCCTGCAGGCCATCGAGGGCGGCCGCTCCGCCGTGAACGAACTCTACGGCCACATCCTGCGCGACCCCCGCCACAAGGACGTCGAGCTCCTGCACTTCGAGGAAATCGAGGAGCGCCGCTTCGGCGGCTGGACCATGGGCCAGGTGAACCTCGGCCGCATCAACCATTCGACCCTGCTGAAGTATTCCGAGAAGCCGGAACTGGATCCGTACCTGGTGTCCGGCCGGGTCTCCCTGGCGCTGCTGGAAGAGCTCATGGCCACGGCGTCGGTCATCGGCCGCACCTGACGCGGCGCGCCTGCAGCCTCCCGGGCTGCCCGGCGCTTTCCGTTCCGCTGTCGCCCTGCCGCCGCAGGGCCCCGCATGCCCCTTTCCGCCTTCGCGCTCATCCTGCTGGCCGGCCTCATCCACGCGGGCTGGAACATCGTCGCCAAGAAGGCGGGGGGCGATGCGCGCTTCGCCTTTTTCACCTCGGCGGTGATGATGGTCGTCTGGGCCCCGGCCGGTATATGGCTGGGCCGGGAGGCCGTGCCGCTCTGGGGCGCCGTGGAGTGGGGTTTCGTGGCTGCCAGCGGTCTGCTGCACGTCGCCTACTACGTGATCCTGCTGCGCGGCTACCGCAAGGCGGACCTCACCGTGGTGTACCCCGTGGCGCGGGGCTCGGGGCCGCTGCTGTCCTCCTTCATGGCCATCGCCTTCCTGGGCGAGCACATCAGCGCGCTGGGCCTGGCCGGCATCGCAGGCGTGGTGGGCGGGGTGTTCCTCATCGCCGGCGGACCGGCACTGCTGCGGGCGTCGCACGACCCCGTCGCGCGCGCCCGGGTACACAAGGGCATCGCCTACGGGCTGCTCACGGGCGCTTTCATCGCGAGCTACACCGTGGTGGACGGCTACGCCGTGAAGGTGCTGCTGATGTCGCCCATCCTCGTGGATTACATGGGCAACTTCGTGCGGGTGGCGCTGCTGGCGCCGGTCGTGCTGCGCGACGTGCCCACGGCACGCCGGCTGTGGCGCGCCCAGTGGCGATTCGCCGTCGTCGTGGCGGTGGTGAGTCCGGTGGCCTACGTGCTGGTGCTCTATGCGATGCAGGAGGCGCCCCTCTCGCACGTCGCGCCGGCCCGGGAGGTGTCGATGCTGTTCGCGGCCCTCATCGGCGGCCACCTGCTCGGCGAAGGCGACCGCGCAGCCCGCCTGGCGGGCGCCGTGCTCATCGCGGCCGGCGTGGTGGCGCTGGCATTGGGTTAGTCCATGGCGGCACCGGCGCTCCCTGCTGACCCTGTCCCCCGGCCGCTGCTGCTCGGCTGCGACTTCTCCAGCAGCCCCGGCCGGCGCAAGCCCATCGTGGTCGCGCTCGGCCACGAGCGCGGGGGCCGGGTGGCGCTGTCGGCGCTGGAGCGGTTCGAAACGCTGGAGTCCTTCGGCCGCTGGCTGGCAGCTCCCGGCGCCTGGGTGGGAGGCTTCGACCTGCCGTTCGGACTCCCGCGCGGCCTGCTGGAGACGTTGGGCTGGCCCATGGACTGGGCCGGCAGCATGGCCCACTACCGCAGCCTGACCCGGCCGCAGATCCGCGAGACGTTCGCTGCCTTCTGCGCCGCGCGGCCCGTGGGCGCGAAGTTCGCCCACCGCGCCACCGACGGGCCGGCCGGATCCAGCACCTCCATGAAATGGGTGAACCCGCCCGTGGCCTACATGCTGCACGCGGGGCTGCCGCTGCTGATCGATGCGGGCGTGCACATTCCGGGGCTGCGGGCCGGTGATCCGGCGCGCGTGGCGCTGGAGGCCTATCCGGGCCTGCTGGCGCGCGAGATCCTCGGGCGGCGCAGCTACAAGAGCGACGAGGTGGCGAAGCAGACCACCGAGCGCTTCATCGCCCGCAAGGACCTGGTCGCGGGCCTGGAAGCGGGCGCCACCCGCCTGGGCCTGCGGCTGGCGCTCACGCACGCGCAGCGGGACACGCTGGCCGGTGACGCGAGCGGCGACAGCCTGGATGCCGTGCTGTGCCTCGTGCAGGCCGCGTGGGCGGCACAGCGCCATGCCCGGGGCGACGCGCTCTACGGGCTGCCTGCCGGCATGGATCCCCTGGAAGGCTGGATCGTGACCGCGCCGTTCCCCGATCGCTGACGGCCCACGGCAAATCCCTGCTTTGCGCCGGCTTCACACGGGGGCCGCACAATGCGGCCAGGATCGCCGCGGACATCGGCGACCAAAGGAGTTCCGCATGCTCGACAAGGCCATGGCAAGAAAGGCGGCATGGCGCCGACCGGCCTGCGCCGCACTGGCAGCAGTGTGCTGCATGGCCGCGCACGCCGGTCCTGCCGCCTGGTATTACTGGCGCAGCAAGGTGGACGGCCAGCGCGTCTGTGCGCAGGTGTCTCCCGGCCCGGGCTGGGAGCGCGACAGCGGACCCTATGAAGGCCCGGGATGCACGGCGCCGCGCAAGGTGCTCGTGATCCCGATGCGTTGATCCCCGGCTCCGCCCGCCGCTGCGCGCCCCGTCAGCTCCCCAGCGCGGTCTTGGCGAGCGCGGACATCAGGTTCCTGGCGTCCGCCGGGGCGGCCACCTGCCCGGCCCCGATCAGTTCCACCCCGCCCGTGCCCCGCGTTTCCACGGTGGCCGGGCGGAACAACATGCCTGCGGGCCCGTCGGCGGCGGCGAGCAGCGTGAGCGGATCGTAGAGGTTCAGCCGGCTGATGCTTTCCCACACCGCGTCGAAGGATGCCTCGGCGGATGCCCGCCACGCCTCGAAGGCCGGTGCGTCCTGCCCGGGTCGGGCGACGAACGTGTCATAGAACCAGCGTTTGTCGAGCCGGGCAATCTGGCCTTCCATGATGCTCCGCCACAGATGCCTGAGTGCGTCGCGCTGGATGTCCATCAGATAGCTGCCCACGGGGTGGCCGGTCTGGCCCAGCGCTTCGTAGAGCTCCGGCGGTACTGCCGCCTGATAGGCGGCTTCCTTGCTGACGATGCGCAGGGGAATGCCGTATTCCTGGGCCGTGCGGTAGAACGCGCGCGCGGCGGCCTGGTCGGTGTGGTTGTTGTAGGCGCGTTCGTCGGGCTGCACCCACCCTTCGGCGTCCGGGGCCTGCTCGATGCCACCCATGATGACGATGCGTTCCACCTTCTCCTTGACGAGATCAGGGTGCTGTTGCAGCAGGGCGTTGGCGTCGGTCATTCCGGCGATCGCCACCAGCGTGGCCTTGCCGTCCAGGCGAGCCAGGCTGCCGCCGATGTCCTGCCCTGCTTCCGGCCCCAGGCGGTCTTCCGGAACGCATAGCGATTCTCCTCGCCGCAGAAAGACACCATGGTCTGCCGATCGCCGGCCGATGTCGTACTCGCGGCCCGCCGATACGGCGACCTCGGGCATGCCGAGGGCATCGAATACCCCCTTGGCGAATCGCGCGCGCTCCTTCCGGATGTCGGCAGGGCCGAGTGTGGTCACGACGTGGTGGATCTTCGCCAGCCCCATGTCCTGCAAGGGTTTTCCGATGACGAAGGACACCGCGTCGTCCGGGTCCTTGTTGGGATCACTGAACAGAATGCAGTTCTGCGGCCGGGCGGGGCGGGATTGCCTGAGCCGCTCGAGGACCGCGGCTTCCGCTGCGGACAGGGGCACTGGCGTGCGCGCCGGGCGCGAGCTTTCCGCCCGGGTCCAGAGCGCCGCGAACAGGAGCGCGGGCCAAAGTGCTGCCGCCGGCGCCTGCCGGGGGGCGCGCAGTCCTGCGCGGGATGGCGGGCGGCCCAGGCCCGGGCCACGGATGCCGCGCAGCTCTGCCAGCGGTCCTGCCGCATCGCGGCGGGATGAGCGGCGGGTCTGCGACGGCCGTGCCGTGCCGCTTTCGCCGCCGGGCACCGGGGTCGCGGGCCGGGCGGATTCGGTGCGGCCCGGACGGAATGATGGAGGAATGGATGTCATCTTTCCATCCTGCGCGAACGCCGCCAGTTGCCGGATGGAGGAGCGCAGAGCCTCGCGATACCGCGAAGCGCAACACGCAGTGCGCGCCCGCGCCTGCCTGCATCGCATCAAACGCTCTCGCGCTCCACGATCGAGAACCCGATGTCCACCCGGGGTTCGGGCACGGCGCGGCCCTCCGCCCGATCGGCAATGAAGGCCGCTGCCGTGCGGCCGATGCGCGTGCCGTCGATGCGCACGGTGGTCAGGCTGGGCGCCAGCGTGGCAGCGAACTCGATGTCGCCGAAACCCACCACGGCCAGGTCCTGCGGCACCGTGATGGCGTGCTCGCGGGCCTCCGTGAGCACCCCGAGCGCCAGCATGTCGGAACTGCAGAACACGGCATCGATGTCGGGGGCGTCCTTCCGCAGCGCAGCCAGTCCTTCGCGCCCCTGGGCATGCGACGTGGGGGCGGGGACCCACCGCAGGACCGGCTCCTGCAGGCCCAGTTGCCGGGCGGCCTCGGAAAAACCCCGCTGGCGTCGCGCGGCGCGCTCGTCGTCACCGCTGATGAGCGCCAGCCGGCGCCGGCCGCGGCCATGCAGGTAGCGGCACACGGCCTCGCCCAGCCGCTCGTGCGACAGCCCGACCAGCATGTCGATGGGCGTGGGCGTGGTGTCCCAGGTTTCCACCACGGGAATGCCCGAAGCGAGCAGCAGGCGCCGTCCCTCGGGGGAATGCATCACGCCCGTGAGCACGATGCCGTCCGGGCGCCGCCCGACGATGGCGCGCAGCAGTTCGTCCTCGCGCGACGCTGCGTAGCCCACTTCGCCGAATACCACCTGGAACCCTCGCGCATGCAGCGCATCGGTGAGCGACTGGATCATTTCCCCGAACAGCTGGCCGCGGATGGTGGGCACCAGGGCCATGACGAGGTGGCTGCGCGCAGAGCGCAGGCCGCCCGCCAGCAGATTGGGCACGTAGCCCAGGGCGGACACGGCTTCCTCCACGCGGGCCCGGGTGGCCTCGCTGACCTGCTGCGGAGTCTTCAGCGCGCGCGATACCGTGATCATCGATACCCCCGCACGGTCGGCCACTTCACGCAGGGTGACGGCCGCGCGGGCAGACGACCCTGCACGGGCGGCCGCACCGGGGGGCAGGGAAGGGGAGTCGGGGAGCAGGGCCATCCGGTGAGTCTAGGGGGTGCTGCTCCGAGCGATGGCGCCGGGTGACGGAACTGCCGATCCATCGTGCAGGGTTTACCCTCTGCGTTCGATGGATGTTAACGTTAACATCCGCAAAAAGGAGACAAAAGCCATGCCCGCCACCCGATTCCGGCGCTGCCTCTGCGCCGCCCTTTCGCTGTCCGCCATGCTCTGCGCTGCGCCGCCTGCCTTCGCGCAGGGCGCCTGGCCGGACAAGCCGGTCACCATCATCGTCCCGTTCCCCGCGGGCGGTTCCACCGACATGGTGGCGCGCGCCATGGCCCAGTACATGGGGGACAGGCTGGGCCAGAACTTCGTGGTGGACAACCGGCCCGGCGCGACCGGCACCATCGGCGCGGGCTTCGTGAAACGCGCGGCCCCGGATGGCTATACCCTGCTGGTGTCCTCGCTGGGCGCCTTCGTCGTCACGCCGCACCTGCAGAAAAACGTGCCCTACGACGCCACCAGGGACTTCGACTACATCACCGTGCCGGTGCAGGCGCCGAACGTGCTCGTGGCCAACGTGGCGCAGAAGGCCCGCACGGTGCCCGACGTGATCGCCCAGCTCAAGGCCCAGCCCGGCAAGGTGAGCTTCGCGAGTTCGGGCAACGGCTCCTCCGATCACCTGGCCGCCGAAGTGTTCTGGCAGCAGACCGGCACGCAGGGCCTGCACATTCCCTACAAGGGCGGTGCGCCGGCCATCAACGACCTGCTGGGCAACCAGGTGGACTTCTCTTTCCAGAACGTGAACGCCGTGCTGCCGCACATCCGCGCGGGCAAGCTGCATGCCATCGCCGTCACCGGCAGCAGGCGTTCGCCCGTGCTGCCCGATGTGCCCACGCTGGCCGAGGCCGGGGTGACGGGTGCCGAGGTGTATTCCTGGCAGGGCATGGCCGCGCCCAGGGGCCTGCCCGCCGCCGTGAAGGACAAGCTCGCCGCCGCCGCCATCGCATCGATGAAGGATCCTGCCGTGCGCAGGCGCATGGAAGAGCAGGGCCTGGAAATCGTGGCCAGCACGCCGGCCGAATTCACGGCCTTCCAGGCGCGCGAATGGACCCGCTGGAAGCAGCTCATCGAAACGCGCAAGATCACCTCCGACCAGTGAACGGCACCTCCCTGAGCGGCTGCGCCGCTTCCCTGTGCTCTCGCCGTGCTGCGCACGGCGTCCGCTGGCGTGGCCTGCCCAGCGGCCATCTGGTGGTTGCACGGCGCGCCGGATAGGGCACCGGGTGCAGTACTTACTTTCCTTTCCTCATTCACCATGACCTCTTCCGAGCACCTCCAGGCCCCGGGCGCCACGCCCGTCATCACCGACCTGCGCGTCGTGCCCGTGGCCGGCCACGACAGCATGCTGCTGAACCTGAGCGGCGCGCACGGCCCCTTCTTCACGCGCAACCTGCTGATCCTGCGCGACAGCGCCGGCCGCACCGGCGTGGGCGAAGTGCCGGGCGGCGAGAAGATCCGGCAGACGCTCGAAGACGCGCGCGCGCTGATCGTGGGGCAGGGCGTGGGCAACCACCGCGCGGTGCTGAACGCGATGCGCGCGCGCTTCGCCGACCGCGACAGCGGTGGCCGCGGCCTGCAGACGTTCGATCTGCGCGTGACCATCCATGCCCTCACCGCCGTGGAATCGTGCTTTCTCGACCTGCTGGGCCAGCACCTGGGCGTACCCGTGGCCGCATTGCTCGGCGACGGGCAGCAGCGCGAGGCCGTGCAGGTGCTGGGCTACCTGTTCTACGTGGGCGACCGCCGCAAGACCGACCTGGCCTACCGCGACGAATCCGGGGCGCAGGACGACTGGTTCCGCCTGCGCAACGAGGAAGCGCTCACGCCCGAGGCCATCGTGCGCCTGGCCGAGGCCACCCACGCGCGCTACGGCTTCGCCGACTTCAAGCTCAAGGGCGGCGTGCTGCGCGGCGAGGACGAGGTGGAGGCGATCCGCGCGCTGCACGAGCGCTTCCCTCAGGCGCGCGTCACGCTCGATCCCAACGGCGGCTGGCTGCTGAAGGATGCCGTGCGCCTCACCCGTGACCTGCACGGCGTGATGGCCTATGCCGAAGACCCCTGCGGCGCCGAGGGCGTGTATTCCGGCCGCGAGGTGATGGCCGAATTCCGCCGTGCCACCGGCCTGCCCACGGCCACCAACATGGTCGCCACCGACTGGCGCGAGATGTCGCACAGCCTGTCGCTGCAATCGGTGGACATCCCGCTCGCCGACCCGCATTTCTGGACCATGGCCGGATCGGTGCGCGTGGCACAGGTGTGCGAGGCCTTCGGCCTGACCTGGGGCTCGCACTCCAACAACCACTTCGACGTGTCGCTCGCCATGTTCACCCACGTGGCGGCCGCGGCGCCCGGCAAGGTCACGGCCATCGACACCCACTGGATCTGGCAGGACGGCCAGCACCTCACATGCGAACCCTGCCGCATCGAGGGCGGGCAGATCCAGGTGCCGCAGCGCCCCGGCCTGGGGCTGGAGCTGGACATGGACGCGGTGGAGGCCGCGCACCGGCTCTACCTGCAGCACGGCCTGGGCGCGCGCGACGATGCGGTCGCCATGCAGTACCTCGTGCCGGGCTGGCGCTTCGACAACAAGCGGCCCTGCATGGTGCGCTGAGGGCGCGGCACCGCCTGCCGGTTCGGGCGGATGCCTTACAGCCTCGCCGGGCAGGGCGCCATCGTGTCCAAGTTCTGCAGCGCCGGCCAGACCTGCGTGTGCGCCAACCGCATCTACGTGCCGGCCGGAGTGTATGGCGCCTCGTGGGAAAGCTGGCCGAGGCCATGCGGCGCCTGAAGGTCGGAAACGGCATGGACGAAGGCGTAGATCATGTTTCGCCCATCGACGAGGCCGCCCTGAAGGAGGTCCAGGAGCACCTGTTGGACGTCGTGGACAAGGGCGCGCATCCTGGCGGGCGGCAAGCCGCATGCACGGGCGGCAGCTTTCTTCGTCCCCATCGTGCTGTCCGATGCGCCGCAGATGCGGTCTGACGAGGCGGCCTGTTCGGCGGCGTGAAGCAATCCGGTCGGTGGCGCGAGGGCTCCCGCTACGGAACCGGTGGCTTTCTGGTCATCGAGTACCTGTGCCTGGGCGTGATGCGCTCCTCCTGAAAGTTCGAAAACCACGACATCGCTTCGCTCGGCCTGCCGTTATGTCTCCGACTGATCATTCCAAATGTGGTGGATACAGGTTATCCAATCACAGGAGTGGAGGTTTGCAATGGACAACAACATCATCAGTCATCGCGCATCCGGCCGAATGAACAAACTGCAGTCGCCGGTCTCCGATGCGGAGATTGGACAGGGAAAGCCAGACGCGGCGAGTCCATCCAATGCATCGGAACCAGTTACCGGCCTGCAGGCGCGGGCGACGGATTACGGGCAGCAGGCCGCCGTGCGGCCCCGCGTCAGCCTGCCGTCCACCACCGGAGCTGCCGAGTCCGGGGCGAGCCTGGACTTGGAGGCAGGCATTACCGAGTCGCGGGGAGCCCTGCAGGCGGAGCGGGGCGGTGCGATTGCTTCCACACCACCGGCCGCACGGCGCGCAGCTCTGCAGCGTATGCAGGTGTCGCTCGCGGAGCAATCATCCCGGGAGGTCAATCCACAGATGGCCGTGGACCTGGTGAACCGCTTGCGTCCGCTCATGAGGCAGATACCCACGCACTCGGATCTCATGAGGGAGGTGTCGGAAACCGATGTAGAGGCATGGTACGGAGCCCAGGGCCTGGACCGAGAGGATGTGGATGCACTGCAGCGCAGCGCTTTCCTGTCAGGCTTGCCGAATCCCACCGGATCGTTCATGAACAATGCGCTGCAATATATCGTCTCGCCGTGGGTCAACTACGCCACGGGCAATCCCTGGGCCGGCGCCGGGATCGGGTTCGGCACGGCCGCCATCGCTGCTCCCATGAACGCCCTGCAGCAGTCGGCCGTCGTGACCCTGTGCGAGTCGCTTCGCGAACGCCACGGCCCGGTGATCGTTCCCGACAAGAAGAACATCAACGACAGGCACTGGCTGCCCGAACTCTCCAAAGCGCTGGAACACGAAGTCGTTCAGTTCAGTGCCCTGCACGACCGGATGCGCGCTACGCTGGCAGAGCACGGCATCCAGGCGTCCCTGGGAGGTCCACCCGACGCCGTGCTCGCGGCGCTTTCCGGGCTCACCCGCGAGGCGCGCCAAGAACTGCACCTGCAGGCGAGGCAGTGGCTGGACTCCGAGAAGAAACTGCACAAGACCCATGGAGAATTCATGATGACGCAGGGAGCGCATGAACGCCAATGGATGGGCAACAGATGGCAGTTCGTGCCCCGGACCTTGCGTTCCCCCGCAGCCAGCCTGCTGGGGCTGGTGGGCAAGTCGGGAGCCGCCCGGGTCCTGCCGCCCACGCTGCAGGTGGTGGCCTCACTCATGCTGACGGCAGCCCAGCACGTCGCCGCGGGTTTCGACGAAAGGGCCAAGCAGGAATACAACAATGTCCTGAACCTGCTCTACGGACAATTCTTCACCGCTTCGGGTGCCGACAAGCTGGCCCGTGGGCAGCCATTGGACGCGGATGACATCGATACCGCAAAGCTCCGGGGTTTCATCTCGATGCCGATGCAGTCCCTGGTCAAGCGTGTTTCAGCGGAGGTGGAGCGGCAGGTGACAACCTTGCGGGGCCTGCTGGCCGATCGTCCGCCGGCCGCCGGGCAGGGCGAGACCGACAGTCGGGCGAGCGATCAGGCGGCCCTCGCCGGCATGGAGAACGATGCGACGCTGCTCCGGGAAGGGCGGTTGTCGGAATTGGACCCCGACGGACTCGCGCAGTCCCTTCTCCTCGCATCGGAAAAGTCGGTGCTCTCAGAGCAGCTATGGCGGGATCTCGTTGCCAAGTACACGGTGAAGGAGTTTTCCGCGCAGACCGCGCAGCGGCTCGGGCAGGCCTTCCACCTCGGGGTCTTCGGCAGTGCCGCGTCCTCGATCATCGGCAAGGTGACGTCCGCGGCATCCGGAGGCACGCGGCAGGCCCCGGTCGCGCAGACCGTGGGGGTGTCGGTGCTGTCCGGTGTCATGGCGGCCATCGGGGCGAGCAACCAGCACACTGCCATTTCCGTCAAGAACAACCGGCGAGAGGGCGAAGTCGATGTCGGTCTGGGGAAGCAAGTGCTGCGCGGCGTCATGGGCGGCCTGAGCGAATCGCTGGCCCAACGCCGCGGATCACGTGCGGGTCAGGACATGAAGGCTTTGCTGGCCCAGGACCAGATCGGGAACCTGCTGGGTTTCGTTAAATTACTGAACCAGCAGTTGAGCGCAGAATTCGACGTCGCGCCCGAGACCCTCTCCCTGTCCGAGGCTGGCAGGGTACTGGGTCCGGGCCATGCCTCTGCAGCGGGTGCGACGGAAATAGTGATCGAGATGGACCAAGACCAGGCCACGTCCGGGACGCCCCTGACTGCGTCGTCTCATCCGCCCGTCAGCGACAGGTAGGCCCGCCGCGTCTCCGGCGATACCGATTCCACCAACTGCTGGTGCGGCGTACGGTGGCGGGCCACCATGCGCGCCGAGGCCACCGTCTTCGACTTGCAGAACCAGTGGCAGGTGTGCTGCATCAGCAGCAGCTCCGCCGTCAGCGTGAAAGCCTTGTCGCGCTGCGTGAGGCCGGCATCGTTGCGCACGCCGCGCGCGATGCCCTGCGCATGGACCACGAACGCCTGCCGCAGGTCGAAGGACACCGCGGGAAACAGCTGCAGCGCGAAAGGCAGGGCCACCGGAATGCGGCTCACGCGCGTCTTCTCGGGCGGCACCTGCGAAAACTCCGCCGCGAAGCGCTGGAACTGCTCCGCCAGTTGCTGTTCCGTGGTGCGCAGCAGTTGCCAGATCTGGTCGCGCCGCGCTTCCTCCTTCTCGCCGAGCGCCCGCAGGTACCCTTCCAGCAGGTTCTCCATGAGCTTTTTGATCTGGTAGTTCGCCAGATGGCGGGCCAGCAGGCCGATGCGGCGGCGCTGCTGCCGGAGGTTCAGCATGTGCACGCCGGCGGCGATGAGGGCCGCCATGATCAGGGTATCCATTCGGTGGGGTGTCCAGGGAAGTAGGGGCGAAAAAAAAGATGTGCCGCGGGTTCATGCCCGGCGTGGTGCCGGCCTGCGCGGCATGCCGGAGGTTCCCCTCACGCCCACGACAGCGCCGACAGGTCGTTGGCGAAGATGGGCATGTCCTTCCACAGGCCCCGCAGGTTCCGGTTGGCCACCGTGGCCCATTGCGCCTGGTAGAGGAACGCGTGCACGCAGTCCTCCGCCAGCAGCCGCTGCGCATCGCCCAGCAGCCGGGCCCGGTCGGCGGGCTGGGCCGCGTTCCTGATCTGCTCGTAAAGCGCGTCGAACCGCGGCGAACGGTATCCCCAGTAGTAGTCGGGCTTGGCGAAATTGCCCAGATCGAAGGGCTCCACGTGGGAAATCAGCGTGAGGTCGTAGTTCCTGTTGGCATAGGTGCCGCTCAACCACTGCGCCCATTCCACGTTCCTCGGCTTCGCCACGATGCCCACCTTGGCCAGCTGCGCCGCGATCACCTCGCCGCCCTGGCGCGCATAGGGCGTGGGGGGGAGCGTCATCGTGAGCTCGAGCGGCGTCTTCACGCCAGCCTCCGCCAGCAGCCGCCGGGCCTTGTCGGGGTCGTAGGGGTTGACTCCCGTGGTGTCCACGTAGCCGAACGCGCCCGGGACGTAATGGCTGCCGATGGGAACGCCCAACCCGTCCGCGCCGCCCTGGATCACCGCCTTGCGGTCGATCGCTGCCGCGATGGCCCGGCGCACGCGCACATCGTCCAGGGGCTTGCGCTGGTTGTTGATCGCGAGGATGGTCTTGGCGCGGGAGCCGCTCACGATCACCTGGAAGCGCGGATTGGCCTTGAACTGGGGCACGCTGCGCGGCGCCACGCGCGGGAACGCGTCCACGTCGCCCGCCATCAGGGCCGCCACCTGGGCGGCAGGATCGGAGATGAAGCGGAACACCGCGCGGCGGATCTTCGCCGTGCCCGGCGTGCGGTAGCCGTCCCACGCGGTCAGCGTGACGGACGCCCCCTGGCTCCAGGCCGTGAACTGGTAGGGCCCCGTGCCCACCGGCCGCACGCCGTTGCCCTCCGCACTCGTGGGCTCCACGATCGCGGCCGTGGCCTGGCCGAGCAGGAACAGCAGGTCCGGATCGGCTTCCTTGCTGGCGACGGTCACCGTGTGCTCGTCCACCACCTGCGCCGTGAGGTTCGCGAAGGTGCGCTTGTCCTTGTTGGTGCTTTTCTCCACGGCCGCACGGTCGAAGGAATACTTCACCGCCTCGGCATTGAACGCTGCGCCATTGTGGAATTTCACGCCCCGGCGCAGGTGGAAAGTGAGGGTCTTCAGGTCCGGGGAGATGTCCCATCGTTCCGCCAGCAGCGGGGAGGTACTGCCGTCGGGGTTGATCCGGGTCAGCGTCTCGAACACGTTGTAGAGCGTGATCTCGCCGATGGCCGATGCCGCACCAGACGTCGGATCCAGGCCCGGCGGCTCCAGCGTCATCGCCAGCACGACGGTGTCCTTCCGGGGCTGGGCCAGGGCGGGCAGCGGCAGTGCCAGCGGCGAGGCGGCAGCTGCGGCGAGGAGGGTGCGGCGGTCGA
This sequence comes from Paracidovorax citrulli, assembly GCF_900100305.1. Taxonomy (GTDB): domain Bacteria; phylum Pseudomonadota; class Gammaproteobacteria; order Burkholderiales; family Burkholderiaceae_C; genus Paracidovorax; species Paracidovorax citrulli. The sequence continues at coordinate 45,240 of NZ_FNEY01000008.1, forward strand.
TGGGCATGGGCGGTGTGTCTCCGGTGGGTCCGGGTGCGTTTTTACACCACGTGGCGCATTCCACCATGCTGCCCGGCGTCGCCAGGCCGGTCCGACACCGTCACCCCGGCGCCCCCGAGCCGGTCGTCGCCCGCGAACGGCAGCATCTCCAGGATCGACAGACGCGCCGGGCGGTCGATATGGCGGATGACGCGCTCGCCCCAGCGGTCAGGCCGGGCATCGACGATGGCGCCCGGCAGGATGGGCAGATCCTCGCTCAACGGACAGGGGCGGCCAGGTCCGCGAGCCCTTGCGCCTGGTGGATCAGCCACAGCCACATCACATATCTATGAATACGAAGCACTGCCCTCCTGCCCGGACGCCACCCGGGGAACGGCTGCCACCAGTTCCCGGGTATAGGGATGCCCGGGTGACCGGAACAGCACGTCCGGCGTTCCCCGCTCCACGATGCGGCCTTCCCTGAGCACCACGACCTCGTCGCACAGGTGGCGCACCACGGCCAGGTCGTGGCTGATGAGCAGCAGGGAGAGCCCGGCCTGCTCCTGCAGGTCCTGCAGCAGGTTCAGGACCTGGGCCTGCACCGAGACGTCGAGCGCGCTCACCGGTTCGTCGGCCACGACCAGGGCCGGGCGGGTGATGATGGCCCGCGCGATCGCGATGCGCTGGCGCTGGCCCCCGGAAAACTCGTGCGGATACTTGCCCGCATCGGATGGGCGCAGGCCCACCTGGGCCAGCACTTCGGCCACGCGCTCGCGCTGCTGCGGGCGGGGCAGGCCCGCCAGCGCCGCCAGTGGCTCGGCCACGATGCGCTCCACGGTCATGCGCGGATCCAGCGAACCATACGGGTCCTGGAACACCATCTGCACGTCGCGCCGTGCCGCGCGCAGGCCCGCCGCGCCGAGCGCGTGCAGATCGCGCCCCCGCAGCAGCACCTGGCCCGCGGTCGGCGTGTCCAGCGCCATCACGAGCCGCGCCAGCGTGGACTTGCCCGAGCCCGATTCGCCCACCACACCCAGGCTGCGGCCCGGCGCCAGCGCGAAATCCACGCCGTCCAGCGCCCGGAAGCGGGGTGCCGGAGTCCACAGGCGCTCGCGCGGCAGCGGATAGTCGCGCACCAGGCCGCGCACTTCCAGCAGCGGTGCCGGCAGGTCGTCCGCCTCCGCCGCAGCGCGGCCCGGGGCATGCTGCCCGCTCACCGCCGTGCCTCCGCCGCCTCTGCTGTCTGTGCCGCCTCCACGGCCTCCAGCCGGATGCAGCGCGCATGGTGCGCCGGCCCCACCTCCACAGGCACCGGCAAGCCGGCGTCGCAGTCCGCCACCGTGAACGCGCAGCGGCCCGCGAACGGGCAGCCCGGCGGCAGCGCGCCGATCTCCGGCACCGTGCCGGGAATGGTCGGCAGCCTCGCCCGGCTGCCTCCGGCCGCGCTTCCGGCTTCTTCCGTCCAGCGCGGCCGCGCAGCGAACAGCCCATGGGTGTAGGGATGGGCGCGGTGCGCGAACACCTCGCGCGTCGGGCCGTCCTCGACCACGCTGCCGCCGTACATCACCAGTACCCGTTCCACGTTCTGCGCGACCACGCCCAGATCGTGCGAGATCAGCACCAGCGCCATGCCCCGCTCGGCCACGAGCCCCGCGATCAGTTCCAGGATCTGGCGCTGCACGGTGGCATCCAGCGCGGTCGTCGGCTCGTCGGCGATCAGCACGTCCGGCCCGCAGGCCAGCGCCATCGCGATGGTGATGCGCTGGCGCTGCCCGCCCGAAAATTCATGGGGATAGGCGTCGAAGCGCTGCGCTGCCCGCGGTATGCCCACGCGGTCCAGCAATGCCACCGCCCGCGCGCGCGCCTCGGCCCGCGCCATGCCGAGATGGCGCCGCAGCGGCTCGGCCACCTGCGCGCCGATGGTGTGCACGGGGTTGAGCGCCGTCATTGGCTCCTGGAACACCATCGCGATGCGCCGCCCGCGCAGGCGCGCCAGTCCGGCGTCGGGCATGTCCAGCAGCTCCTGGCCGTCGAAGCGCACGCGGCCCGTGGCCCGGGCGCCCTCGGGCAGCAGCCCCATGAGCGCCATCGCGGTGAGCGACTTCCCGCAGCCCGACTCGCCCACCAGGCCGATCGTGCCGCCGCGTGCGAGCGTGAAATCCACCCCGCGCACCGCTCGCGCCATGCCGTGGCGGGTGGGCAGGTCCACCTGGAGGCCGCGCACCTCGAGCAGGGCGCCCGGAGTGGTTGAAGGGGCGGGGGGGAGGAACTTCCCGGAAGTCACTGGCGGACCTTCTTCGTTCAGCGGCGGCGCGCCAGGCGTGGATCGAGCAGGTCGCGCAGCCCGTCGCCCAGCAGGTTCAATCCCAGCACCGCCAGCGCGATCGCCAGCCCGGGCCACACGGCCAGCAGGGGCGCCTGGAACATCAGCGTCTGCGCCTCGCTCAGCATCCGGCCCCAGGAGGGCTGCGGCGGCTGCGTGCCCAGGCCCAGGTAGGAGAGGGCGGCCTCGGCCAGGATCGCCAGCGCGAACTGGATCGTCGCCTGCACGGTCAGCACGGCGGCGATGTTGGGCAGCACATGCTCCAGCGTGATGCGCCAGGGGCCCTTGCCGCACGCGCGCGCCGCCAGCACGTACTCCCGCGCCCAGACAGCCTTGGCCGAGGCGCGCGCCACGCGCGCGAAGGTCGGGATGTTGAAGATGCCGATGGCGATGATCGAATTCACCACGCCGGCACCCCAGACGGCGGTCAGCATGATGGCCGAGAGGATCGCGGGAAACGCGAATGTGAAATCCGCCAGGCGCATCACGGCTTCTTCGACCCAGCCCCGCCGGGCCGCGGCCAGCAGCCCGAGTGCCGTGCCGGCCGTGAGCCCGATGCCTACCGCGATCACGCCCACCAGGATCGAATTGCGCGCGCCCACGAGCAGCAGTGAGGCCACGTCGCGTCCATACGCATCCGTGCCCAGCCAGTGCGCGGCTCCGGGCGGCAGGAGGGCCGATCCCATGTCCATGTCGTAGGGCGACCCGGGCGTCCACGCGAAGGACAGCCCCGCCGCCAGCACCATCACCAGTGTCAGCGCGGCGCCGAGGGCGAAGCTGGGATGCCGCAGGGCGCGACGCAGCCCGTCCGCTGCCATGGCGGGCCGGGTGGCGGCAGGCTCGGGGGCGCGGAGCGGCGTGCGCATCAGAGACCGCTCGCTTTCACGCGGGGATCGATCGCCGCGTAGAGCAGGTCCACGGCGAAGTTCACCACGATCACCATGGCCGCCAGCAGCATCACGCAGTTGCGCACCACGACGAGGTCGCGGTTCGCGATCGACTGGAAGATCAGCCGGCCCAGCCCCGGCAGGTAGAAGACGTTTTCCACGACGATCGTGCCGGCCAGCAGGTTCGCGAACTGCAGCCCCATGACGGTGACCACGGGAATCATCGCGTTGCGCAGCACGTGGCCCCAGAGCGCCGAGCGCCGCGACAGGCCCTTGGCCCGGGCCGTGCGCACGAAATCCTCGCGCAGCACCTCCAGCACCGCGGAGCGCGTGATGCGCGCGAGGATGGCGGCCTGCACCACCGCCAGCGACACTGCGGGCAGCAGCAGCGCCTGCAGCGCCGCGAGCGGACTGCCGCCCGATGCTTCCGTCCAGCCGGGAAACCCCCCCGCCGAGAACCACTGCAGCTTCACCGAGAACAGCAGGATCAGCAGGATCGCGAACCAGAAATTGGGGATCGCGATGCCGATCTGCGCCAGCCCCATCACCCCCACGTCGCCCCAGCGGCGATGGCGGGATGCCGCGTACACCCCCGCCAGCAGCGCGAGCACGGTCGTGATCGCCATCGCCATCACCGCCAGCGGCACCGTCAGCGCCAGGCGCTCCAGGACCAGGTCGCGCACGGGCGTGCCGTAGGCCAGGCTGGTTCCCATGTCGCCCGACAGCAGGCCGCCGATCCACTGCACGTAGCGCAGCGGCGCGGGCTGGTCCAGGCCCAGCCGGGCGGCCAGAGCCTCCACCGCCTCGGGAGACGCGTCGGGGCCCATCATTACCTGCGCGGCATTGCCGGGCAGGATCTCCAGCACCAGGAACACGACCACCGACGCCCCGGCGAGGGTGGCGGCGAACGTGAGCAGGCGCTTGAAAAGGAACGGTCCCATGGAGAGGCGGTCGGGGGCGTGGGCGGAAAGGCGCAGCATAGCGGCAAACACGCCGGGGCCTTCCGAGGCCGGAGGCCGCCGGCCCCTGGCACGGCATGGGGATGGCGGGCTGGGATAATCCTTCCATGACGCCCGTTTCCCGCACGCCCACCGTGCGCCGCTCCATCCGGAGGCACCCATGGCCCTGATGATCACCGACGAGTGCATCAACTGCGACGTGTGCGAGCCCGAGTGCCCCAACCACGCCATCTACCTGGGCGAGGCCACCTACGAGATCGACCCGGACAAATGCACGGAGTGCGTGGGGCACTTCGACGAGCCGCAGTGCGTGCAGATCTGCCCCGTGGCCTGCATCCCGGTCAACCCCCTGCATGTCGAGAGCCGCGAGACGCTCATGCAGAAGTACGTGCGCCTGGCCGGGGCGGCAGCAGGTCCAGGGGCTCCGGAACGTCCCTCCGAAACCTCCGGATAGCGCGCGGGGCCGTGCACCGCGGCGCGAACCCGCCTACTGGTCGCCAGGAGCCGCAGGCGCGTCCACCGGTGCCGCAGCCGGCCGTGGGGGCTTGGGCCGCGGCGGCTTGGTCGTGTGCACCAGCAGCGTGGCCTTGTCCATGTCTCCGGCCAGCATGGCGGGCGCGGCCTTCAGGGAGTGGGCAATGCTGTCCTCGATCAGCGTGCGGTGGTCGGGCGACGGCTTCTTGAGCACCCAGTTCGCCACCTCGGCCTTCACGCCCGGGTGCCCGATCCCGATGCGCAGGCGCCAGTAATCCGGCGAGCCCAGCTGGGCGTGGATGTCGCGCAGGCCGTTGTGCCCGGCGTGGCTGCCGCCACGCTTGAGCTTGGCCTGTCCCGGCAGGATGTCCAGCTCATCGTGTGCCACCAGGATTTCCTGCGGCTGGATCTTGAAGAAGCGGGCCAGTGCGGCCACCGACTTGCCCGAGAGGTTCATGAAGGTCTGCGGCTGCAGCAGCCACACGCTCTGCCCGTTCACGTTCGCCCGGGCGACCAGCCCGTGATAGGCCCGCTCCGGCACGAGGTGCACCTTCAGGTCGCGGGCCAGCCCGTCGATCCACCAGAAGCCCGCGTTGTGCCGCGTGGCGTCGTAATCCGGCCCGGGGTTGCCCAGGCCCACAAACAGTTTGATCATGGTGCGCGCGATTATCCGGGGAGCGCCGGCAGGCGCCCCAAAAAGCAACGGCCCACGCGCTCGGAAGCGGTGGGCCGTGGCCGGCGAGGGCGGCCCGCGGGCGGGCAGCTTTCGGTCAGCGGGCAGGAATTACTTCTTGCCCTTCTTGGCGGGAGCGGGAGCCGGTGCGGCAGCGCCTTCGGCCGGAGCCTCGACTTCGGCCACCGGGGGCACCACGGACACCAGCACGGGGTTCTGCTGGCCACCGCGCACCACGGGGGACACGCCGCGGGGCAGCTTGATGTCCTTCAGGTGCAGCGAACGGCCCTTTTCCAGCTTGCTCAGGTCCACGTTGATGAACTCGGGCAGGTCGGAGGGCATGCAGGACACGTCCAGTTCGGTCGCCACGGGGTTGACCATGCACTTGTCGATCTTCACGGCCGGGGACTCTTCGGCGCCCGTGAAGTGCAGCGGCACCTTCATGTGCAGCTTGGTCTTCTCGTCCACGCGCTGGAAGTCGATGTGCAGGACCAGTTGCTTGTACGGGTGGTACTGCACGTCGCGCAGCAGCACCTTGCTGGTCTTGCCGGCCAGTTCCATGTCCAGCACGCTGGAGTGGAAGGCTTCCTTCTTCAGGGCGTGCCACAGGGCGTTGTGGTCCACCTCGATGAGTTGGGGTTCGGCGGAACCGCCATAGACGATGCCGGGCGTCTTGCCCGAATTGCGCAGACGGCGGCTCGCACCCGTACCTTGCTTTGCGCGCTCAAAAGCGACGAAGTTCATGTTTCACTCCTGTGGGGGCCTGCCGCGACCAGCGGGCCCTGCGTTGACAAAGACCCGCGCCGTCAAGGCCGCGGGCCGTAAAGGTTCCCGAACGCGCAAGCCTCCCGAAGGAGGCTTGGCATCGACTGCCCCGCTGGAAGGCGGGAGCAGGGGAGGATGGAATCCTCAGTCCGAGAACAGGCTCATCACCGACTCTCCCTTGGCGATGCGCTGGATCGTCTCGGCGATCAGCGGCGCCACGGAGAGCTGGCGAATCTTGGTGCATCCCTTGCCGGCTTCGCTCAGGGGGATGGTGTTGGTGACGACCACCTCGTCGAGCGCGTCGCCCTGGGAGATGCGGTCGATGGCGGGGCCCGAGAAGATCGGGTGCGTGCAATAGGCGTACACCTTCTTGGCACCGCGCTCCTTGAGGACCTCGGCCGCCTTCACGAGGGTGCCTGCCGTGTCGATCATGTCGTCCATGATCACGCAGTTGCGGCCTTCCATCTCGCCGATCACGTGCATCACTTCCGAGACGTTGGCCTTCGGGCGGCGCTTGTCGATGATGGCGAGATCGCAGCCGAGCTGCTTGGCCAGCGCACGCGCACGCACCACGCCGCCGACATCGGGCGACACGACGATGAGGTCTTCGTAGTTCTTCTGGCGCAGGTCGCCGAGCAGCACGGGCGACGCGTAGATGTTGTCCACGGGGATGTCGAAGAAGCCCTGGATCTGGTCGGCGTGCAGGTCCATGGTCAGCACGCGGGCGACGCCGACGGCCTGCAGCATGTTGGCCACGACCTTGGCCGATATCGGCACGCGCGTGGAACGCGGGCGGCGGTCCTGGCGGGCATAGCCGAAGTAGGGGATCACGGCACTGATGCGCTCGGCGGATGCGCGCTTGAGCGCATCGACCATGATCAGCAGTTCCATGAGGTTCTCGTTCGTGGGGGCGCAGGTGGACTGCACCACGAACACGTCGCGGGCACGGACGTTTTGCTTGATTTCCACGGTGACTTCCCCGTCGGAGAAGCGTGCCACGTCGATGGCGCCGAGGCTCGTGCCGAGATGCCGGGCGATATCAGCGGCCATGCCTGGATTGGCATTGCCGGTGAAAACCATGAAGTCGGGGTGATTGGCTTGCATGCGAGACCCAGCAGTCTGAAGTAAATGCCCGAAGCGGAAAGCTTTGGCAGGGGAAGAAGGATTCGAACCTTCGCATGCCGGAATCAAAATCCGGTGCCTTAACCAGCTTGGCGACTCCCCTACACAGGTTGACTGCCTGATGGCAATCCACCTCAATCTTCATCTGCTGCCCACCCTGCTAGGGGGTGGAGCCTCAGATTATCACATACTTTTGCCCTCCATCCGGTGGGCAGATCGAATAAATCGATCGCATGTGTCATTTGCGCAAACACCGCACTTCCCGAGCCGGTCATTCGTGCCTGCAATCCCTTGTGCTCCAGCCAGCGGATGGCTTCGGAGACCTCGGGGCAGAGCGTTTCTGCGACCGGCTGCAGAACGTTCTTACCAAATTGGTAGTGTGCTGCAGCAAAGCCTGAGATTGTAGCACGCTCTGAATTGCGTTCCAGCGAAGGAGACGAAAAAATCGATTTCGTATCCAGTCCGGCTTCGGGCTTGACCACCACGAACCGGCTCTGCGGCAGCGCGTGCACGTTCTCGAGCGGCATGATTGTCTCACCGATTCCCTCGACCCAGGCGTTCCTGCCGCGCAAGAAGAAGGGAATGTCGGCCCCGAGCGACAGTCCGATGCGCTCGAGCGCCGTGCGGCCCAGGCCCAGCCCCCAGAGCCGGTTGAGGGCGAGCAGCGTGGTCGCCGCGTCCGAAGAGCCGCCGCCCATCCCGGCCTGCGCTGGGATGGACTTCTCCAGGACGATGTGCGCACCCTGCCGCGTGCCCGTGGCCGCCTGCAGCGCGCGGGCCGCGCGCGTGCAGAGGTCGTCGGCAGGCAGCCCGGCGCCCATGTCTTCCCGGCTGATTCCGCCGTCCGGGCGCAACTCGATATGCAGCGTGTCGCACCAGTCGATCAGCATGAAGACCGACTGCAGCAGGTGGTAGCCGTCGGGCCTGCGCCCGGTGATGTGCAGGAACAGGTTGAGCTTGGCCGGGGCAGGCAGGTCGTGGAGCGTGCGCATGGATCGGGTCAGCGGTCCAGCACGATGCGCAGCGTGGCCTCCGGCAGCGGGCTCTGGCGGTGCGCGGTCAGCCGGCCGTCGTCCAGCCTGCTGGTATCGACCGTCCAGCCGGGTATCGCTATGGCATCGCCATCGAGCCAGGCGAAGAGCGCCGCGACGGGCAGCGCGCTGCCCGTCAGTTCGAGCACCAGCGCGTCGAGCGATGGGGAAGTGCGGCGCTCGCCGCCCTTTTGCAGCACGGCGCCGGCAGGGGACCATTCCAGGGTGGCGAGCACGTTGCCCAGAGGGTTCAGGAGCACGAGCTCTCCCTGCTGCGGTCCGCCGCTCAACTCGAATCCGGCGCTGACGGGCGCCACCGCGGGGTCGTCCACCTGCAGGGCCATGCGGCCGTTCCACTGACGCGTGCCCGGCTGCGCCGCGGTCCTGGGCGGGCGGGGCGGGGTGGCGCATCCGGCCAGCACCAGCGCGAATCCTGCCACGACTCCGATCAGACTGCGGCGCAGTGGCACCGCGGGCAAGGACGCCACCCTCACGGGGCGGCCTTCAGCCGCTTGATGGTTTCCTGCAGCGTTTCGTTGTCCTTGTTCAGCTGCAGTCCGGTGCGCCAGACCTGCAGGGCCCTGGAGCGCTCGCCCATGGTCCACAGCACCTCGCCCAGGTGGGCCGCGATCTCGGGGTCGGGCTGGCGCTGGAAGGCTTCGTTCAACAGCCGCGCGGCCTCGGCGTGATTGCCCAGGCGGAACTCCACCCAGCCCAGGCTGTCGGTGATGAACGGATCCCTGGGCGCGTAGGTCAGGGCCTTCTGGATCAGTTGCCGGGCTTCCTGGAGGCGGATGCCACGCTCGGCCAGCGAATAACCGAGCGCGTTGTAGGCGTGGTGGTAGTCGGGGCGCTTTTCGATGATCTGGCGCAGCAGCCGCTCCATGCCGGCCAGGTCGCCGGCCTTCTCGGCCAGCATGGCCTGGTCGTATGCCAGGTCGTAATCGCCCGGCGCCATCGCCACGGCCTTGCCCTGCACCTCGAACGCCTGCTGGTACTGCTTGGCGTCGCGCAGCAGTTGCGCCTCGGCCACGAGCTTCTGGCGTTCTTCCACCGGGTTTCGGGCCGGCAGGCGGCGGATCAGCGCGATGCCTTCGTTCAGTTTGCCCTGCCGCGCCAGCAGCGAAGCGCGCCGCGTCTGAGCGGCCAGGAGTTCGGATGAATTCTCGATTTTTCCGAGCCAGGCTTCCGCCTGGGCGAGGTCGCCGCGCTTTTCGGCGATCTGCGAGCGCAGCAGGTAGGCCTGGCCCATGGCGGCCTTGCGCGGGTCCGTGGGCGGATAGGACTGCAGCAGGCGTTCGAACTGTTCCAGCGCCGATTCGGATTCCTGCAGGCGGTCGGATTGCAGGGCCAGGGTCGCTTTCAGCAGCCAGGCCTCGGCCATGTCCGGGGCTTCCCGCGTGAGCAGGTCCAGCTGCGTCCCGGCCTCCGAATAGCGCTGCAGGTTGAGGAGGACCCCCGCGTAGGCCATGCGGATCTCCGGCTGGGGCTTGCCGCCCATGTACCGGGCCACCAGCGGCTCGGCGTCGGCTTCTCCCGCCTCGACGAGCTGCAGCGAGAGCAGGGCCGCCGCGTCCAGCGTGGGCTCCTGCGCCAGGGCGTTGCGGGCGGCCTCGAGCGCGCCCTTGCGGTCGCCGGCAGCGAGCCGCATCCGCCCCAGCGCCGTCCAGGCGAGCGGCCCGGTCGCCGGGTTCTGCAACTGGTCCGCCAGGGCCTTCTCGACGATGGCGGCCGCGGCTGCCTTGTCAGATGCGCGTCCGTACAGTTGCGGAATGGCCTGGAGTGACAGCAGCCGGTCCTTCGGCGGAGACTGCGCCAGTTCCTGCCGCAGCAGGTCGCCCGTCTCGTGGATGCGGTTGAGCGCGATGAGGATCTGCAGCACGTAGCGATTGGCCTCGCGCGATTGCGGCTGGGCTTCCTTCCAGGCACGCGCTGCCGCCAGGGCGTATTCGCCGGAGCGCGACTGCAGCGCGATGTCCGTCGCGCGCCGGTAGAGCTGGGCGTCGCCGCTGCGCCGGGCCGCTTCGAGCATGAGGGCATAGCCGGTGCCGGGGTCTCCCTGGCTGGTGCTCAGTTCGCCGACGAGGATGTCGTAGAACAGTTCGGCATCCAGGGCTGCGCGCGCTTCGCTGTTGGGGATGTTCTCCACCTGCAGTTCCGTCTGCTGGGTTCGCGCGGAGGGGGGCGGGGGAGCAGCCGGGGCCGCGAAAGAGGGCGCCGCCACGGCATACAGTGCGCACAGCAAAGCGGCACTCCGAAGTCGATGTGATTGCTCCATCGACTCATAATAATCCATGCCAGATACTGTTTGCGGAGCCCGACCATATGCCTGAGTTGCCCGAGGTCGAAGTCACGCGCCGCGGCATCGCGGACGCCGTGGCGGGTGCGGTGATCGAGTCCGTGGTCCTGGGGAAGTCGCTGCGCTGGCCCCTGGGCCGTGCTCCCGAAGACCTGCACGGCCTGCGCGTCGTGGCCGTGCGGCGCCGCGGCAAGTACCTGCTGCTGGACCTGGACCGCGGCATGCTGCTGATCCATCTCGGCATGTCCGGAAGTCTGCGCTTCGACCGGAGCGCCGATGCACCCGGCGCGCACGACCATTTCCTCATGGCCACCAGCCGGGGCACCCTGCGCCTGAAGGACCCGCGCCGCTTCGGTGCCGTCGTCTGGGCGGATTCCGAGACGAGCCCGCAAGCGGTGAAGCTGCTGGGCCGGCTCGGAGTGGAACCGCTCGGCGATACGTTCACGCTGGAGGGCTTCGTGGCGGCGCTGCGGGCCAGCCGCCTGCCCGTCAAGCAGTTCCTGCTCGGGGGCAGGGCGGTGGTCGGTGTCGGCAACATCTATGCGTCCGAAGCGCTGTTCCTGGCCGGCATCCGGCCGACGGCGCGTGCCTCGTCGATCGGGCCCCTGCGCGCCCGGCGCCTGCACGAGGCGATCCGCGCGGTGCTGGCCCGGGCGGTGGAACGAGGCGGCAGCACCCTGCGGGACTTCGCCGGCGTGGATGGCAACGCCGGGCATTTCCAGCTCGAAGCCCACGTCTATGGGCGCGAGGGCCTGCCGTGCCGTACCTGCGGCACGCCGATACGCTCCATGCGGCAGGGGCAGCGCAGCACGTACTATTGCATCCGCTGCCAGCGTCCCTGATTTGAATGGGCAATGCCGCCCGGGGTACTGATATATTTTGCAGGTGCCTGCAGGGCCGCAGCGCAGCATCCACCTCCAGGAGCACCGTGGGACCTTCTTTCAACGAGCAATTCGACCAGCATGGCGCCTGGCGGCGCGCGTTCGCGCTGCAACTGAAGCACCTGGGGGAATGGATGTCGTCCCATGCCCTCATGGATGCCGCCATCGAGGAAAAGCTGCGCCGCCTGGAAGACCAGGTGCGCAGCGACAGGGTCATGGTCGCATTCGTCGCGGAATTCTCGCGCGGCAAGTCCGAGCTCATCAACGCGATCTTCTTCGCCGACTACGGCCGCCGCATCATGCCGGCCAGCGCGGGGCGCACCACGATGTGCCCTACCGAACTCGGGTACGACCCGGCGCTGCCCAACAGCCTCAGGCTGCTGCCCATCGATACGCGCAAGCAGTCCCAGGGCCTCGCCGAATGGCGGCTGCGGCCGGACCAGTGGACCGAAGTCCCGCTGAACGTCGGCGATGCCGAGCAGCTCGCCCAGGCCATCGAGAAGGTGTCTGAAGTGCGCAGGGTCCCGCAGGACGAGGCGCGCGCCCTCGGCTTCTGGCACGACGACCAGCCGCAGGAGAATCCCGTGCCCGACGCGAACGGGCTGGTGGAGGTGCCGGCGTGGCGCCATGCGCTGATCAATATTCCCCACCCCCTGCTGCGGCAGGGCCTGGTCATCCTGGACACTCCCGGCCTCAATGCCGTGGGTGCCGAGCCGGAACTCACCATCAATCTCATCCCCCAGGCCCATGCCGTGCTGTTCATCCTGGGCGCGGATACCGGCGTCACGCGGTCGGACCTGGAGATCTGGCGCCAGCACGTGGCGCCGTCCGTGGGCCACGCGGATGCGCAGCTGGTGGTGCTCAACAAGATCGACACCTTGTGGGACACGCTGAACTCCCCGACCCAGGTGCAGGAGCAGCTGGACCGGCAGCGGCTGGCCTCCGCCGACATGCTGGGCGTGGCGCCCGACCAGGTGCTGCTGGTGTCCGCCCAGAAGGGCCTGGTGTCCAAGATCCACTGCGACGACGTGTTGCTGGAGTCGAGCGGGCTGCCGGCGCTGGAAGATGCCCTGGCTCAGGGAGTGATGGGCAAGCGCCAGGCCATCCTGCGCTCGGCCGTGACGGCCGGCGTGGCGTCCCTGCGCTCGGAGGCGGGCCGGACGATCAACATCCGCCGCCGCGACCTCGACGACCAGATGCTGGAACTGCGCAGCCTGCGCGGCAAGAATGCATCGGTGATCGAATCCATGCGCGTGCGCATCGAGCAGGAGCAGCGCGAATTCGACGCCAGCGCCGCCAAGATCCAGGCGGTGCGCGCCGTGCACCTGAAGCTGCTGCGCGACATCTTCCATGATCTGGGCGCGCGCTCGCTCAAGGCGGAGATGACGGCGCTGGTCGAAACCCTTCAGCAAAAGGGGATCAAGCTCGGGGTCCGCAAGGTGTACGCGGATACGTTCGAGCGCCTGCGCGCCATCATGGACAAGGCCCAGGCCTCCGCCACCGAAATCCACGCCATGCTGGGCGGAACGTTCCGCCAGCTCAACGCGGACTTCGGCTTTTCGCTGCAGGTGCCCGCCACGCCGCGGCTCGAGGGGTTTCTCACGGAGATCCAGCAGATCGAAAGCCGCCACCTGCAGTACATCGGGGTAGGCAACACCCTGCGGCTGGCGCAGCCCGACTTCACGCAGCGCCTCGTGCGGGCGCTGGGAATGCGCCTGCGCACGGTGTTCGAATCGGCCGCGAACGACCTGGAGCTGTGGAGCAAGTCCGCCACCGCGCAACTCGATGCGCAACTGCGGGAGCGCAAGCGCAGCTTCGCCCGGCGCATCGAGGCCGTGGACCGCATCCAGCACGCCGCCAGTGGCCTCGTGGAACGCATCGCGGAGATCGAGCAGGCCGAGCAGGAACTCGCGCAACTGGAGGCGCGCCTGCACGAGCTGACGGAGCAACTGGCTTCCCTGCCGGCGGAAAACGGCAAGCCCCAGCCCCGGGCGCCGCTGTCCGCATGAAGCGCGAGGTCCCCGACATCGCCACCGAAGTGGTGCGCTGGCAGGCCGTGCACGGCCGCAACCACCTGCCGTGGCAGCAGACGCGCGACCCCTACCGGGTCTGGCTGTCCGAAATCATGCTGCAGCAGACGCAGGTCAACACGGTGCTGGACTATTACACCCGGTTCCTGGAGCGGTTCCCCGACGTGCGCGCCCTGGCCGCGGCGCCGGAGGACGACGTCATGGCCCTCTGGAGCGGGCTGGGCTACTACAGCCGCGCCCGCAACCTGCACCGCTGCGCCAGGGAGGTCGTGGATCGGTACGGCGGGGAATTTCCGCGCTCCGCCGAGGCCCTGGCCGGCCTGCCTGGCATCGGCCGTTCCACGGCCGGCGCGATCGCCTCCTTCTGCTTCGCGGAGCGCGTGCCCATTCTGGACGCCAATGTCCGGCGGGTGCTCACGCGGGTGCTCGGCTTCGATGCCGACCTGGCCGTCGCCCGCAACGAGCGTGACCTGTGGGACCGTGCCAGCGAACTCCTGCCGCACGACGATCTGCAGGAGGCCATGCCCCGCTACACGCAGGGCCTGATGGATCTGGGCGCGAGCCTCTGCACGCCCCGCAAGCCCGCCTGCATTCTCTGCCCCCTGCAACCGCAATGCGTGGCCGCCGTGGCCGGCAATCCCGAGGATTACCCCGTGCGCACGCGCAAGCTGCTGCGGCGGGCGCAGGCATGGTGGTTTCCGCTGCTGCACGACGGCGAGGGGCGCCTCTGGCTGCAGCGCAGGCCTTCCGAGGGCATCTGGGCCGGCCTGCATTGCCCGCCCATGTTCGACAGCCGGGAGGATGCGCTGCAATGGCTCGCGCAGCGCGGCGCGGGCCGCACGCCGCGGGAACTGGACACCGTGTTCCATGTCCTCACGCACCGGGACCTGCACCTGCATCCCCTGCTGGTGCGCGGGCCGGAAACTGCCGCGCCCGGCCAGGCCGAAGCGGCGCAGGAGGGCGGCTGGTACACAGCCGCGCAATGGAAGGCGCTGGGATTGCCGGCCCCCGTGCGCAAGCTGCTGGAACAGTTGCAGCTGCCCGCTGCGGGAGCCGTGGAGGCCTGAGCCGGGGTGCCCGGGCAGGGCGGCCGTCTAGCGCCCGTCGAGTTCCCGGTGCCGTCGCAGCGTCGTCCAGCGGTCTGAAAATTCCGCTGCGAGCTGCTCGACGAGATACACGGACCGGTGCTGCCCCCCCGTGCAGCCGATCGCCACCGTGACATAGCTGCGGTGGTTCTGGGCCAGCGGCTCCAGCCAGTGCCCCAGGAAATGGGTGATGTGTTCGCGCATCTGCCGCACCTCCCGGGCCTGTTCCAGGTAATGCACCACCGGCTGGTCCTTGCCGGTGAGGTTGCGCAGACCCGGCTCGTAGTGCGGGTTCGGCAGCATGCGTACGTCGAAGACATAGTCCGCGTCCACCGGCACGCCCCGCTTGAACGCGAACGACTGGAACACCAGCGTCAGTTGCCCGGGCAGCGCGGGCATCAGGCTCTTCACGTAACCCTGCAACTGCGCGGCGCGGATGGCACTGGTGTCGATGACGTGCGATTGCTCGCGCAGGTCGGCAAGCAGCTCGCGCTCGAGCTCGAGGGTTTCCAGGAGCGCATGCGGCTCGCCATACCATTCATCCCGGGACAGCGGATGGCGGCGGCGGGTTTCCGAGAAGCGGCGCACCAGCGTGTCCGTCGTGGCATCCAGGAACAGCGAATGCACGGTCACGCCTTCCCCGCGCAGCCGGCGCAGCTGCTGCGGCACCAGGGGCAGCGCCGTGGCGCTGCGCACGTCCATGGCGATGGCCACCCGGTTGCCGTGGTGCTGGTGCTCGAGCGCCACGAAGGCCGCGAGGAGTTCGGGGGGGAGATTGTCCACGCAGTAGTAGCCCGCGTCTTCCAGCGCGTGCAGCGCCACGGACTTGCCGGAGCCCGACATGCCCGTGATCAGCACGATCTCCAGGGTGTCTGCCATCATGGCCGGGCTCCCTTGGCCGCCGCGCGGCTGTTGTCCAGCATCTCTCGGGCGTGCGCCAGGGTGGCGGCCGAAGCGCGCTCGCCGCCGAGCATGCGCGCCATTTCCTGGATGCGGCGGTCGCCTTCCGTGGCCGCCACGGTGCTGACCGTTCCCTGTGGGCGGGAGCGCTTGGACACGACGAGGTGGTGGTCCGCGCACGCGGCCACCTGCGGCAGGTGGGTCACGGCCAGCACCTGCCGGTCGCGTCCGAGCCGCTGCATCAGTTGGCCCACGGTCTCCGCAACGGAGCCGCCGACGCCGGAATCGACCTCGTCGAAGATCAGCGTGGGCGCTTCGCCCAGGCGGCTGGTGGTCACCGAGATCGCCAGCGAGATGCGCGACAGCTCACCGCCCGAGGCCACCTTGCCGATCGGGCGCGGCGTCACCCCCTGGTGGCCCGCCACCAGGAAGGCCACGTTGTCCAGCCCGTGCGGGCCCGGCTCGGCCTGCGCGTCGAGCGCCACGTCGAAGCGGCCGCCCTTCATGCCCAGCCCCTGCATGGCCTGCGTGATGGCGCGCGCGAGCTGCGGGGCGGCCTTGGCGCGCTTCTGCGAAATCTCCCGGGCGGCCTGCATGTAGGCGGCTTCGCTGCGGCGGGCCTGCTCCGTGAGGGCTTCCACGTCCGAGGCCCCGTCCAGGCGTGCGAGCTCTTCCTCCCAGCCGGCGAGCAGCGCGGGCAGGTCCTGCGGCTGGCGCTTGAAGCGCCGGGCCAGCGACATCCAGAGCCCCATGCGCGCATCCAGCGTTTCGAGCCGGTCCGGGTCCACGTCCGTGTGGCGCAGGTAGGCCTGGAGCGAATGCGCCACGTCCGATGCCTGGGCCAGGCAGGACGCCAGCACGTCCAGCATGGACTGGAACTGCGGATCCAGCGACGCCTTGGCTTCCAGCAGGCCGCGGGCGCGCACCAGCGGGCCGTGCGCGCCCGATTCATCGTCCTCCAGCGCCGCCAGCGCGGCCTGGGCCGTGTCGATCAGCGCCTGCGCATGCGAAAGGCGCGTGTGCTGCGCGTTCAGCTCTTCCCATTCGCCATCGGCGGGGGCGAGTTTCTGCATCTCCGCGATCTGCCACTGGAGCCGGTCGCGCTCCTGCTGGATGTCGTTCTGGCCCGCGACGGCGGCATCCAGTGCCTTGCGGTCGTCGCGCCAGCGCGTCCAGAGGGGCTGCAGGCCTTCCGGGCGGATGCCGCCGTACGCATCCAGCAGGCCGCGCACAGCGTCCGCGCGCGTGAGGCTCTGCCAGGCATGCTGCCCGTGGATGTCGAGGAGGCGGGAGCCCAGGGTGCGCATCTGCGTCGCGGTCACCGGCACTCCGTTGATCCACGCGCGGCTCTTGCCCTGGGTGTCGATGGTGCGGCGCAGCAGCAGGCCGTCCTCCGGTGGAATACCCGCATCGTCCAGCCAGGCCGCGATGGCAGGAGTGCCATCGAATTCCGCGCACAGGTCCGTGGACGCCGCGCCTTCGCGTACCACCCCCGGATCGGCGCGCGCGCCCAGCAACAGTTGCAGCGCATCGATGAGGATGGACTTGCCGGCGCCGGTTTCGCCGGTCAGGACGGTGAATCCGGAATGGAGGTCCAGCTCGAGGGACTCGACGATCACGAAATCACGCAGCGCAATCCGCTTCAACGCCATGCTCAGTAGCCTCCTTCGTTCCAGCGGAGCTTCTTGCGCAGCGTGGCGAAGTAGTTCCAGCCGCGCGGATGGAGAAAGCGCGCCCGGTAGTCCGAGCGCTGTACCAGGATGCGGTCGCCGTGCTGCAGGGACGCGAGGGACTGCATGTCGAAATTCGCGCTGACATCGCGCCCGCTGACGACTTCCACGGCCACTTCCATGCTGTCCGACAGTACGATGGGCCGGTTCGACAGCGTATGCGGCGCGATCGGCGCCAGCACCCAGCCGGGAATCGTCGGGTGCAGCATCGGGCCGCCTGCGGACAGGGCATAGGCGGTGGAGCCCGTGGGCGAAGCGATGATGAGGCCGTCTGCGCGCTGGTTGGAGACGAAATGGCCGCCCACTTCCACGCGCAGTTCCACCATCCCGGAGGTGGACCCGCGGTTGACCACCACGTCGTTCATCGCCAGTGCCTCGAACACGCACTGGCCCTGGCGCATCACCCGGGCCCGCATGAGGGGGCGCAGGTCTTCCTCGTACTCGCCGCGCAGCATGGGTTTGAGGACCGTCGGGTACTCGCCCAGGGGAATGTCGGTGATGAAGCCGAGCCGGCCCTGGTTGATGCCGATCAGCGGCGTGCGGTACTGGGCGAGCTGCCGGCCGACGCCCAGCATCGTGCCGTCGCCGCCCACCACGAGGCAGAGATCGCAGTCCAGCCCGATGCGCTCCACGGAAAGCGCCGGGTAGTCGGTGAACCCCGTGTTCGCGGCGGTATCCGCCTCGAGGGCGACCTCGCACCCCTCGTTGGCCAGGAATCTGGCGATGCCGTCCAGCGCGTCGCGCGAGCTGTCGGACATGCCTGCAGAAGTGGGCGCCTGGTACTTGCCGACGAGCGCCACGCGTTGGAACCTGAGCTTCATCGCGGAAATTAGATCATTAAAATGATTCAATGCTCGATGACCGTGCCAAGTTGTTGCTCAAAGCGCTGATCGAGCGCTACATCGCCGACGGCCAGCCGGTGGGATCGCGCACCCTGTCCAGGTCGTCGGGGCTGGATCTTTCGCCGGCGACCATCCGCAACGTCATGGCCGACCTGGAGGACATCGGGCTGATCGCCAGCCCCCACACCTCGGCGGGCCGCATCCCCACGGCCAAAGGCTACCGTCTGTTCGTTGACACCATGTTGACGGTGCAGCGCGGCGAGCTGTGCTCCCCCGAGCTCGCTCCCGACCAGCCGCAGAAGGTCATCGCGAACGCGGCGCAGCTGCTGTCCAGCCTTTCGCAGTTCGTGGGCGTCGTCATGGCTCCGCGCCGGCCGTCGGTCTTTCGCCACATCGAGTTCCTCCGCCTTTCGGAGCGGCGCCTGCTGGTCATCATCGTCTCGCCGGACGGCGACGTGCAGAACCGCGTGATCTTCACCGAAGTGGACCATTCCCAGTCCCAACTGGCCGAGGCCGCCAACTTCCTCAACAGCCATTATTCCGGCCTGGGGATGGAAGAGGTGCGCGAGCGGCTCAAGACCGAGGTGGACCAGTTGCGCGGAGAGATCGCTTCCCTCATGCAGGCCGCGGTGAACGTCGGCTCCGAGGCCATGGCCGCCTCGCAGGAGGAGGTGGTCATCTCCGGCGAGCGCAACCTGCTGGCCCTGAGCGATTTCTCGAACGACATGGGCAACCTGCGCAAGGCCTTCGACCTCTTCGAGCAGAAGACCCAGATACTGCGCCTGCTGGACGTCTCCAACCGGGCCGAGGGTGTGCGCATCTTCATCGGGGGCGAAAGCCAGGTCGTGCCGTTCGAGGAGCTCTCGGTGGTCAGCGCCCCCTACGAGGTGGACGGGCAGGTCGTGGGCACGCTGGGCGTCATCGGTCCTACGCGCATGCCCTACGACCGCATGATCCAGATCGTGGACATCACCTCCAAGCTGGTGACCAACGCGCTGAGCCATCGTCGCTAGGGTGCCCGGTCCGGATGACGCGGCATGCGGCCATGGCGGACCGGAAAGCCGGGGGCGGACGGTTTACCGGCCGTCGCTCCAGGTACCTGCCTTGATCACGGTGGTCGAGGTTTCGCAGGCTTGCCGCTTCTGCTGGATCGCATCGGCCGACAGCCCGTAATAGTAGGCATCGAGCGGCCGGCCCATCAGTCCCTTGCATGCACCGCTGGCAGGCCGCGGACATTGGCGCATCAGTGTCACCTTCCCCGGTTTCCCAACGAGCCCGGCCGATGCCTGTGCTACCGCATCGCAACTGCTCTTGAGTTGCTCCGCCGTGACGTCGGACGAGAACTCCATGCAGTCTTTCACCGCAGTCCCGGCACCCGCGACGGAGATGGTGCCCTCGATCACGCAGGCGCGGTTGGCGGACCAGGCCGCAGGGGCGACGAGCAGGCCGACGGCAAGCAGTGGGGCGGCAATCCTCATGTTTTCTCCAATTTTCGGGATGGCGGAAGGCGGAAACGCGGATTTATACGTGGTGGCCCCTTCGTCCGGTGCCCCGCCATGGCAGGAATTGCGTAACCCGTTGTATCGCTGGCGCAGTTCGAGGCTGGTTCCGCAGTAACCCGATGGCTCAGGACCCATCGACCCGCACACCGCGCAGCCTGGAGATCAATTCCACGCGATTGCTCACCCCGAGCTTTTGCAGGATGGCCGTCAGGTGTTCCTTCACCGTGTGCTCCGAGAGATGCAGCGCATTCGCGATGGGTTTGTTGGGCAGCCCCTCCAGAACCAAGGCGAGGATCTGGCCCTGGCGCGGGGTCAGGCCGAGATCGACGGGAGCGAGATGGATCTCCCGCAGAGGCGTGGCGCCGAGGGCTGCGGGGGAGAGGGATGCCGTTGCCCCCGGGTCGAACCAGGAGGCGCCATCGAGCACGGCATTGACGGCGGCATGGAATGTCTCGGGCGATTCCCGCTTGTGGACGAACCCGTGCGCTCCACTGGCCCGGACCTTGAGCACGATGGCCGGATGGTGGTCCGCGCTCATGATCAGCATGCGTGTTTCCGGAGACATCGCGAAGAGATTGCCGATGAACGACGTCGCTGCGCCCTCCGCGAGCCAGAAATCCACCAGGGCGAGGACCGGGGAACCATGCGAGGCAATGATGCGCAGGGCCTCGGACGTCTCGTGGGCGTGGCGGACGTCTGCCAGGCGGGGATGGCCGCGCAGGAACTCGGCCATGCCGCGTCCGACGAGGGGATGGTCATCCACGACCAGCGCGCAGCGCGTCAGCGGAAGACGGGAGGAGGCGGGCAAGGGCATATGACGTTCTGGCGGTAGGGGCCGGATCGTCATAAGCAACGCGCCCGCGATCGCGAGGTTAACCCATGAGCGGAGGTGGGCGAGTTACAAACTACTGCCGAGGCGTATGGGTGAACAGACTGCCCCGATGCCGGTCCGCATCTCACGCATGGCTTTCCGGCATGGCTTTCCGGACTGCCGATACGCGGCCATACCGGTGCTCCAGGAAGCCGCTGGCGCCTGTTTTTGCCGCGGTCCAGCCGGCTATGCGACAATCGGAGGCTGTGGGCCGTTAGCTCAGTTGGTTAGAGCAGAGGACTTGACGGGGAGGTTCCTGTCCCCAGGCGACGGCCTGGGAATGGAGCGGCACCCAATGGGTTGCTCAAGGTAAGTTCACTCTGCCTTGAAGTAGAACTTCTCAAATTCGGTGAACGCTACTGCGCGTCCTGCGCGCTATGCCAACGCCGAGCGAAGCCCTCCGCAAGGAGGGAACGTGTAGAGACTCGACGGGAAGGCCGAAAGGCAAGACAGAGTCCAGGCCACGAACCGGAAACGGGCGGCGAAAGCCGAAGTGGCACGCATAATCCTTTGGTCGCTGGTTCGAGCCCAGCACGGCCTACCACATACACGAAAAACCGGGGCGACACGCTTCGCCCGATGCCGGCTCGGGGCGCATGGCGCCCTGAACGTCCCGCCACCCAGAAGCCGGGTGTTTCCGCACGGCTCCTGGCGCTTCGTGGCGGATGTCGATGCCGCCAGTGTGGCCAGCACCCGCGTTTCGCTTGCTGCTTCACGGGTTCGCCCCGAAGACGACAGTGCGCATCCGCTTCGATATGGTGCCCTTGATCTCCCGCCCTTCGAGATCAATCCCTGCTATCGGAAGGTGCCCATGAAAAAACTGACATCGTTTCTGTTCGCGCTGTCGCTCTCCTTCGCTGGCGCGGCCGGTGCCGTACCCATCGCTGCCGGCAAGCAGCGTTTCCTGGGGTGCGCCTACAGCGCCCCGGAGGCGCGGGATTTCGACAAGTACTGGAACAAGGTCACGCCCGAAAACGCCGGGAAATGGGGCAGCGTGGAGGCGGTTCGCGGCCGCATGGACTGGAGGGCTCTCGACGAGGCCTACAACTTCGCCAAAAAGAACCACATGCCTTTCCAGTTCCACCAACTGATCTGGGGCAGCCAGCAGCCGACCTGGGTGCGGACGTTGCCGCCGGCAGAGCAACGTGCCGCGATCGAGCATTGGTTCGCCTCGGTGGCGCAGCGCTACCCTGACATCGATTTCATGGAAGTGGCCAACGAAATACTGCCGGGCCACAACCAGCCCGACGGCAGGTACCCTGACAGCGGCAATTACATGCAGGCGCTGGGTGGTGCAGGTGCCTCCGGCTGGGACTGGGTTCTGCAGGCGTTCCGGCTGGCGCGGCATTACTTTCCCCGGTCCAAGCTGATGATCAATGACTTCGGCATCACTGGCAGCGCCAACGCCACCCGCCAATATCTCCGGATCATTCAGTTGCTGCAGCGCGAACATCTGATCGATGGGATCGGCCTGCAGGAACATGCCTTCGAGACCGCTTACGCGCCCATGTCGCTGCAGCGCTCCAATCTCGACATCCTGGCTTCCACCGGCGTGCCGATCTACGTCACCGAATTCGATCTGGACGGGGCGACCGATGCCCAACAGTTGGCCAGCTACCAACGCATTTTCCCGATGTTCTGGGAACACCCGGGCGTACGCGGCGTGACCCTGTGGGGCTTCCGGCCCGGCCTGTGGCGCGACGCCGAACGTGCCTATCTGGTCCGGCAGAACGGCATGGAGCGCCCGGCGCTGGTGTGGCTGCGCAACTACGTGGCGAGCAGGTCGTGATGCGGTGCTCGGCGTGCTGAAGGGTTCAACGCGGTGTTTGAATCCGTGCGCAGGGTCAGATCTTCCGTCCGTTCCAGATCCAGATGACTTTGCCCAGGATCTCTACCGCGTGCTTGCCGTCCAGCACGTCCACCGTCTTCACGGTGGGGTTGTCGCTGCTGATCTCGTAGGCCCCGTCCAGACGCTGGCGCACCCGCTTGATGAAGAGGCGGTTCTGGGCCGCCAGCACATAGACCCCGTCCACCTCCAGGGTGCGTACGCCCGCGTCCACGAGGAGCACGTCGCCATCCAGGAACGTGGGCTCCATGGAGTCCCCATAGGCATGGATGAAGCGCAGGTTATCCGGCGTGCTCAGGCCGCGCAGCGTCCTGCCGATCCATGCCGGCGACAACGTGAGGTGACCGACCATGACATCTTCAGGGACCATCTCGCTCCCGGTGCCCATGGACGCGGTGTTCGCCAATTGAGGCACCGACACGCTGCTTTCCGGTGAAGGCGGCCGGGCAGTCGTTTCCCCGCGCCTGGTCGCCGGCCCGTCGCCCGTCAGCACCCAGGCGGCCGAGCAACCGATGAGCTCCTCGGCCTTGAGTGCCCCCGCCTTGGAAACTCCCCGCACCTCCCAGTTCTTGAGATTCTGGGGCGACTCCCCGAGCAGCCGGGCTACTGCGGACTGGCCTGCAACATCCCTGATCTCGGACGCGGCTTGGTAAAGGCGGGCGGTGCTCTCATGCATGGCTTCATTGTGCCCCAATTAAACAAATTGTTTTAAACAAAAGTTGGACTTTTGTGTAAACGTGATGTTTAATCAATGAACGCGAGTTCGGTACGGCAGCGCGGCCGCTACGGAGTTCGACAGCCCTTGGAAGGTTTCCGTACCACGAACCATGACTACGAGGATGGCCATGCCCCCCTGCAATTTTTCTGCACTCGAAGAGGCGTACAGCTCCGCCGCCAACGCTTCCGACCTGCGCTTTTGTGTCCGCGAGAGCTCTCCCCATGCACCTGCCGATGTCCTGGTCGCGGCCGGTTGGAGCCGCTCCCACATCGGTGGATCGCTCCTGCGGCTGCGCGCGGAACATGATGCTGCTGCGCGGAAGGCCGACGGGGGCCGCGCACCGGAGCGGGTGTGCCGTCCCGCTCGCCTGCGGGCGCTGCCGGAAGTGCACGGGCAGCTTGCCGCGCAGGCGGCCCGATGGAGCATGGATTCTCCCGAGATCGTGTCGGCCGCCGTGCTCCGCTGGTGGCTGCAGCCTGCATGTTCCAGGTGCCTCGGCAGGAAGTTCCAGCCCCTGCCTGGTACGGATCGGCTTTCCCCCAGGAAGTGCGTGGCATGCAATGCTACCGGCCTGTCCAGCGTCCCGCATGGCGAGCCGGGACGCCGCCTTGCCAGCTTTATCGACGACTGCGTGCAGAGCGCCCTCCAATCCATGCACTCTGTCCTGGGCGGACGTGACGCCTGACCGTGATCGCATCAGTTGATCGCAGAGGGTGCTGATCCTCTCGCGCAACGCCTCTTCGTCGAACGCCCGCAACGACAGCCTGGCCATTGGCCTGTAGCGATTGCGGTAGCCCTCGAAGAAGAAGCTCGCCCGAAATTTCCCAAAGCCTGCAGGGCTCGCTCTGCAGGCTTTTTTCATTCCTCCGAGGCACTCATGGCGTTGGTCGTGTAACGCCCGAGGCTGCAGGAAGACGCAGTTGGCGGCGCAAGCCGCGACCCATGCAAACGCGCTCACGCGCAACGAGGAGATGCCATGAAAACCAAAACCACGGACGCTGAAAAGCACTTGAAGTTCGACGCGACGATCAGCGTGGGCACGATCTGCCAGTTGCTTGCGTTCATCGGATCGGTGGCTCTGGCCTATGGCTCGTTCAGCGAAGAACGTGCCCGGCAGGACAGCCGCATCGCGCAGGCAGAGGTGGTGGCCGCAAGGGAGCGGGAGTCCGCGCGTGAGGACATCCGGGAGGTCAAGGCCCGTATGGAAACCTTGGAGCGGAGCCATCAGAACGCCAGGGAGTCCCTGGCAGCGCTGCAGTCATGCACCGGGGCAAGCTCTACCAGATAGAAAATTCCAGAAGTCTTCCGGCACGGTGAATTTCTGTACTACAATAGCGTTCTGCTTCTGATGCGACGGACTTGATCCAAATGGTCAAAAAAGTTTCTCAGAAGTTTTTTGAAGAGTGGCAAAAACATGCTATAATTCAAAGCTTAGCGGCTGTAGCTCAGCTGGATAGAGTACTTGGCTACGAACCAAGGGGTCGTGGGTTCGATTCCTGCCAGCCGCACCAAATGGTAAGCCTCGTGATGTCAAAGTCACGAGGCTTTTTCCATTTTCTGCCAGCCGCCGCTGGTGGTCGCCATCACACCTGGAGCCGACCGATCTCATGAGCAAGGCCTTCACCAAGGAAACCGACAACGCTCCGGACGACGATGCGGAGTTCCCGTCCGCGCCCCCGTTGCCGGCCGGCAGCAAGAACTACATGACGCCGGCAGGCTATGCCCGCCTGCGGTCCGAGCTGCTCGACCTGATGGACAACGAGCGGCCCAAGGTGGTGGAGGTCGTCCACTGGGCGGCGAGCAATGGCGACCGGTCCGAGAACGGCGACTACCTCTACGGCAAGAAGCGGCTGCGGGAAATCGACCGGCGCATCCGGTTCCTGACCAAGCGGCTGGATCTCGCCGAGGTCGTGGACCCGTCGCTGCACCATGGCAGCGACCAGGTGTTCTTCGGTGCCACCGTGACCTACGTGGACGATCTGGACGTGGAGCGCACGGTCACCATCCTGGGCATCGACGAGGTGGACACCAGCCAGTCGCAGGTGAGCTGGGTGTCTCCCGTGGCGCGGGCGCTGCTCAAGGCGCGCGAGGGCGACGAGGTCCGGCTGGGCACGCCCGGCGGGCTGCGCGCGCTGGAGATCCTGCGGGTCGAATACCCGGCCGTGGCGCCGACCTGACGCCTTTGTGTTGTCGTCTTCACGTGCCCATTGAGGGCACGAAGACGGACATCGAGACGGTCGCAAAGACGAGCGCTTGACGGGGGGGCGGAAGGGCTCCCGCCCGTCGCCCTACAGCGACGGCAGGATGCGGAACGCGCGCAGCACGGCCGTGGTGCGGCGCAGGTTGCGCAGCGCCGCTTCGATATGGGCCTGGTCGCGCACGGCCACGACCAGCCGGAGGTCGGTGGTGTCCATGGCCTTTTCCTCGTCCATGTCGACGTGGACGATGTCGGCTTCGGAGCTGGCCAGTTCCGCGGCGATGCGCGCGAGCACGCCCTTGCCGTTGGTGACCGTGACGACGATGCCCGTCTCGAACATGCGGGTGGGCTCGTCCGCCCAGTCGACGGTGATGAAGCGTTCGCTGTCCTTGTGCTGGAGCTTCTTGGCCACGCCGCATTGCGCGTTGTGGACCACGAGGCCCTCGCCGCGGCCGAGGTAGCCGACGATCGGGTCGCCCGGCACCGGCCGGCAGCAGCTGGCGTACTGCACCGAGGCGTTCTCGCTGCCGTCGAGCGTGACGCCGCCCTGCGAGACGTTCTCGTGCGAGGTGTAGCGCTCGCGGGTCAGCAGCAGCGCATCCGGGCGGTGGCCGTGCTCGGCCATCAGCACCATGAGGCGCTTGGCCACGATGCCGGCGATGCGCTTGCCCAGGCCGATGTCGGTCATGAGTTCGGTGCGCGTGCGGTTGCCGGTGAAGCGCAGCAGCTTGTCCCAGAGGGCCTGGTTCTCGTCTTCCGAGGGCAGGCGCTCCAGCCCTTCGGCGCGCAGGGCCTGGGTGAGCAGCTTCTCGCCCAGGCCTGCGGATTCGGTGTGGGCGAGCGTCTTGAGGTAGTGGCGGATCTTCGAGCGGGCGCGCCCGGTGCGCACGAAGCCCAGCCACGCGGGGTTGGGCGTGGAGACGGGCGCGGTGATGATCTCCACCACGTCGCCGTTCTTCAGCTCGGTGCGCAGGGGAACCTGCTCGTTGTTGATCTTCGCGGCCGTCGCCCGGTCACCCACGTTGCTGTGGATGGCATAGGCGAAGTCCACGACGGTCGCGCCGCGGGGCAGGGCCATGATCTGGCTCTTGGGCGTGAACACGTAAACCGCGTCCGGGAACAGGTCCACCTTCACGTGGTCCCAGAATTCGGCGGCGTCGCGCGTCTCGTTCTGGATGTCCAGCAGCGACTGCAGCCATTTGGTGCCCAGGCGTTCGGCCGTGCCGCCCTCGGCGTTCTCGGCCTTGTAGAGCCAGTGCGCCGCAACGCCGGCCTCGGCCACCACGTGCATCTCCTCGGTGCGCATCTGGAACTCGATGTTGACGCCGGAGGGGCCCACGAGCGTGGTGTGCAGCGATTGGTAGCCGTTGAGCTTGGCGATGGCGATGTGGTCCTTGAACCGGCCCGGCACGGGCTTGTAGAGCTGGTGGAGGACGCCCAGTGCGGTGTAGCAGTCGGTCACCGACGACACGATCACCCGGAAGCCGTAGATGTCCGTCACCTGGGCGAAGCTCAGGTGCTTGGTGTCCATCTTCTGGTAGATGGCGTAGAGCGTCTTTTCGCGGCCGGCGAGCCGGGCCTTCATGCCGATGCGGGCGAAGGCGGCGTCCACCTCGGCCTGCACCTTCTGGATGAGGTCGCGCCGGCGGTTGCGCGCCTTGTTCACGGCCTTGGAGAGGGTGGCGTAGCGCCAGGGATGCAGGTGCCGGAAGGACAGGTCCTGGAGCTCGCGGTAGGTCTGGTTCAGGCCCAGGCGGTGGGCGATGGGGGCGTAGATCTCGAGCGTCTCGGATGCGATGCGGCCCCACTTGGTGCGCGGCATGTCCGAGAGCGTGCGCATGTTGTGCGTGCGGTCCGCCAGCTTGATGAGGATGACACGCACGTCGCGCGCCATCGCCAGCAGCATCTTGCGGAAGGACTCGGCCTGGTTCTCCTCGCGGGTGTTGAACTGCAGTTTGTCGAGCTTGGTGAGGCCGTCCACGAGTTCGGCGACCTGCGGGCCGAAGCGTTCCAGCAGGTCGGCCTTCGTGACGCCGCAGTCTTCCATCGCATCGTGCAGCAGCGCTGCCATCAGGGCCTGGGCGTCGAGCTTCCAGGTGGCGCACTGGGCGGCCACCGCGATGGGATGGGTGATGTAGGGCTCGCCGCTGCTGCGCAGTTGCCCCAGGTGGGCCTTGTCGGCGAATTTGTAGGCCTGCCGCACCTGCTCGATGCTGGCCGCATCGAGGTAATCGAGGTTCTCGGTGAGCGAGGCGAAACTGGCGGCGGCCGCATTGGCGGCCGCCGCGGACGCGCCCGCCGCCGGGGCGCTGCCGGGGCGCGGCTCCGGGGCGGAGGGTTTGGTCAGGACCTCATTCATACCCTGAAATGTAGCGTGCCCGTGCCCAGCCGGCCGAAGGCAAAAAAAAGCACCGCCTGGCGGTGCTGTTGATCGGAGGCGCGCTGGATGCGCGGTCGTCAGGATCAGCCGGGCACCTTCTTGAGCATCTCCAGGCCGATCTTGCCTTCTGCGATCTCGCGCAGCGCCGTCACGGCGGGCTTGTTGCGGCTCTCGATCTTCGGGGCGTGGCCCTGGCTCAACATGCGCGCGCGGTACGTGGCTGCCAGGACGAGCTGGAAACGGTTCGGGATGTGCTCGAGGCAGTCTTCAACGGTGATGCGTGCCATGCGGATTCTCCTGGCGGTCTAGACGATATTGAGGGATTCGAAGGTGTCGGCCCGGGCCCGGCGCTGGGCTGCGTACTTGAGCCGCTGGGCGTGAACGACGGTTTTCAGGTCGAAAAGCGCCCGTTCGAAAAGCTCGTTGATTATAACGAAGTCGAATTTGGCGGCCTGCGCCATTTCGACGGCCGCATTCTTGAGCCGCAACTCGATCACGTCGGGAGCATCTTCGCCGCGGCGCTCCAGCCGCGAGCGCAGTTCTTCCCAGCTCGGCGGCAGGATGAAGATGAGCACGGCGTTGGAAAAGGCTTCCTTCACCTGCATGGCCCCCTGGAAGTCGATCTCGAGAATGACGTCCGCGCCCTGGCCGATGCGCTCCTCGATGCCCTTGCGGGAGGTGCCGTAGCGGCGGCCGTGGACGTGCGCCCACTCGATGAAGCCGTTGGCGGCGACCATGGCGTCGAACTCCTGCTCCGAGGTGAAGAAGTATTCGCGCCCATGCCGTTCCTGGCCGCGCGGCGGGCGCGTGGTGTGGGAAACGGAGGGCTGCACGTGGGAGTCGAGTTCGAGCAGGGCCTTGACCAGGCTCGACTTGCCTGCGCCGCTCGGCGCCGCCACTACGAAGAGATTTCCGGGATAGTCCATACGGGATGTGCGCGGGCCGCTATCAAAACAGGAGAATTATCGCTCACTCGATGTTCTGGACCTGCTCGCGCATCTGCTCGATGAGCACTTTCATGTCCACGCTGATGCGGGTCAGTTCCATGGCGGCGGACTTGGAGCCGAGGGTATTGGCCTCGCGGTGCAGTTCCTGGATGAGGAAGTCCAGCCGCTTGCCGATCTCCCCGCCCTTCTTCAGCAGGCGCTCGATCTCGTCGAGGTGGGAGTCGAGGCGCGTGATCTCTTCCGCGACGTCGATGCGGATGGCGAAAGCGGTGGCTTCCGCGAGGGCGCGGTCCTGTGCGGCTTCGGGCACCGGCACGCCTTCGGTCAGCGCCATGGCTTCCTTCCAGCGCTCCAGGAAACGCTGGCGCTGCTGGTCCACGAGCTGGGGCACCAGGGGCGCGGCCTGTCGTGCCAGGTCGCGCAGTTGCTTCAGGCGGTCCTGCAGCATGGCGGAGAGCCGCTTGCCCTCGCGCTCGCGCGCCGCCACCAGGTCTTCCAGTGCCCGCTGGGCGAGGGCCTGGATGCCCTCGGGGCTCCAGGACGCGGAGGACGCCGCGGAACCCGCGCACAGGCGCAGCGCGTCGGCCACGGACAGTGGCGCGGCGGACGGCAGCCAGGCGCGGACGGAATCCTGCGCCGAGTTGAGTTGCTGCAGCATGCGCGCGGAGGGCGGAGCGATGAGGCCCTGGGCCTCCGATTCGATGGAGGCGCGCACCTCCACCTTGCCGCGCTTGAGATGCTGCGTGACGAGGGCGCGCAGGCCGGGTTCCTGGGCCCGGAGTTCATCGGGCAGGCGGAAGGAGAGATCCAGGAAGCGGCTGTTGACGGAGCGGATCTCGATACCCAGGCGGGCGGGGCGGGCACCGCTGTCGGCATCGGTGGCGGAGGCTTCGAGCTGGGCGCTCGCGTAGCCGGTCATGCTGTAAACTGCCATCGGACTTTTTCGGTGATTGCTTGCGATCCGGCGATTATCCGGGTTCCTTTTCCCGATCGGGACGCGTCCAGGTTTTTTCGCGAATATGTCAAAAATCAAGCCGGCCCCCCTGCCGCCCGACACCATGCTGGGCGGCTACCGCGTGGTACGCCGGCTCTCCTCCGGCGGCTTCGGCGTCGTGTACCTCGCAGTCGATGCGGAAGGCCAGCAGGTCGCCATCAAGGAGTACCTGCCTTCCTCCCTCGCCACGCGCTCGCCTGGCGAGCTGCTGCCCAAGGTGCCGCCCGAGAAGCTGTCGCTCTATCGACTCGGGCTCAAGAGCTTCTTCGAGGAAGGCCGCGCCCTGGCCCAGATATCCCACGCCTCCGTGGTCAGCGTGCTCAACTTCTTCCGGGAGAACGAGACCGTCTACATGGTGATGAACTACCTGGAAGGCGCCACGCTGCAGGATTTCATCATCACCGCGCGCGACCTGAAGACGCAGAAGGTGTTCCGCGAATCGACGATCCGCTCGCTGTTCGACGAGGTGCTGCGGGGCCTGCGCATCGTGCACCAGCACAAGATGCTGCACCTGGACATCAAGCCGGCCAACATCTTCATCACCGACGACAACAAGGCCGTGATGATCGACTTCGGGGCGGCGCGGGAGGTGCTGTCGAAGGAGGGCAACTTCATCCGGCCGATGTACACGCCCGGCTTCGCGGCGCCGGAGATGTACCGGCGCGATTCCTCCATGGGTCCTTGGACCGACATCTACGCCATCGGCGCCTGCATCTATGCCTGCATGCAGGGCTTTCCCCCGAACGAGGCGCCGCAGCGCGCCGAGAAGGACCGGCTGTCGCTCGCCCTGAGCAAGCTCCGGGGCGTCTATTCCGACAACCTCATCGAGGTGGTGGAGTGGTGCATGGCGCTCGATCCGCTCTCGCGCCCGCAATCCGTCTTCGCGCTGCAGAAGGAGTTGAGCCGCGAGGGCGAGCGCCGCTATACCAAGCTGTCCGTCGGCGAGAAGATGCGGCTGCAGCTCGACACCCTGGTGTCGGATA
Organism: Paracidovorax citrulli; assembly: GCF_900100305.1. Lineage (GTDB taxonomy): Bacteria > Pseudomonadota > Gammaproteobacteria > Burkholderiales > Burkholderiaceae_C > Paracidovorax > Paracidovorax citrulli. The sequence continues at coordinate 75,658 of NZ_FNEY01000008.1, forward strand.
CCAAGAAGAACGTGCAGAAAGTGGGCGAGGCCACGCGCATCGGCGCAGGGGCGAAGCAGAAATGAAATTCTCGGTCTTCCAGGTGAGCCGCCGCGGCGGCCGCGAAATCAACGAGGACCGGATGGGCTATTGCTATACCCGGGAGTCCAGCCTCTTCGTGCTGGCCGACGGGATGGGGGGGCATCCGGACGGAGAGGTAGCCGCGCAGATCGCGGTGCAGACGGTTTCCGCCGCATTCCAGCGCCAGGCCAAACCCGTGCTGCCCTCGGTGGACGTCTTCCTGGCCGAGGCCCTGCTGGCCGCGCACCACCAGATACTGCGGTATGCCAGCGACCGGGGCATGCTGGACACGCCCCGCACCACGCTCGTGGCGGCGGTGGTGCAGTCGGGTAGTGCGAGCTGGGTGCATTGCGGGGACTCCCGCCTCTACATGGTCCGCTCCGGCGAACTGCTCACGCGCACCCGCGACCATTCCTACATGGAGCTGCGCAATGCCTCCCTGCCCGGCATGGACCGCATGAACCGCAACGTGCTGTTCACCTGCCTGGGGTCTCCGACCAAGCCCATCTACGACATCACGGGCCCTGTCGCGCTGGAGCAGGGCGACCGGCTGCTGCTGTGCTCCGACGGACTGTGGGGTGCGCTGGACGATGCTTCCATCGCGCGCCAGCTCGGGAGGCTGCCGGTATCCCAGGCGGTGCCGGAACTGGTGGAGGACGCCCTGCGCAGGGCGGGGGATAGCAGCGACAACGTCACGGTGGTGGCCATGGAGTGGGAAACTCCGGATACCTTCGAGTCCACACAGGGTATATCGACGCACAGCATCGGCGACGACGGTTTCGCCTCCACGATCCAGGCCGGACCGTTCGAGGCCGGTGCGGGCGACGAGCTGGACGATCTCGACGACGAGGCGATCGAACGCTCCATCGCCGAGATCAACGAGGCCATCCGCCGGTCGGCCGCGCGCAAGACCTGAAAGCCCACGGCGCGGGCTGGCCGGGCGCGACGTCTGGCGCTGCCTGAGCCTGCGTTGCGTCCTCCGGTGCGGATCGCGCGCCTTCCATGCCGGTCGCGGGCCGGATGGCCCATTCACTCCCTTTCACGCCCTTTCACGCGGTGCAACCCATGCCTTCATCTTCCCTTTCCCATCCTTTCGAGCGCAGCGCGGGCCGCGGCGTCGATGCCCTGCGCCCCGTGCGCATCACCCGCCACTACACCATGCACGCGGAAGGCTCGGTGCTGGTCGAGTTCGGACATACGAAGGTGCTGTGCACGGCTTCTGTCGAGGAGCGGGTGCCGCCGCACAAGCGCGGCAGCGGGGAAGGCTGGGTGACGGCGGAGTACGGCATGCTGCCGCGCGCGACGCACACCCGCAGCGACCGCGAGGCCGCGCGGGGCAAGCAGAGCGGCCGCACGCAGGAAATCCAGCGCCTGATCGGCCGCAGCCTGCGGGCGGTGTTCGACCTGCGCGCGCTGGGCGAGCGCACCATCCAGCTCGATTGCGACGTGCTGCAGGCCGACGGCGGTACGCGCACGGCGGCCATCACCGGTGCCTGGGTCGCCGCGCACGACGCCGTGTCGGCCCTGCTGGCGGGCGGGAAGATCGCCGCGTCGCCCATCACGGCGCCGCTGGCGGCCGTGTCCGTGGGCATCGTGCAGGGCACACCGCTGCTCGACCTGGAGTACACCGAGGATGTGCAGTGCGACACCGACATGAACGTCGTCATGATGGGCGGCGGCCGGTTCGTCGAAGTGCAGGGGACGGCGGAAGGCATCGCGTTCACGCGCAGCGAGATGGACCGGCTGCTCGACCTGGCCGCCCGGGGCGTGGACGCCCTCATCGCCCTGCAGCGGCAGGCGTTGTCGGCGCCGGCATCCGGCCTGTGAACCCCTTTCCCGAAAGCATTCCCACCATGAAACTCGTCCTCGCATCCAACAACCGCGGCAAGCTGGCCGAGCTGCAGAGCATGTTCTCTCCCCTGGGCGTGGAGCTGGTACGGCAGGCGGATCTCGGCGTGGGCGAGGCGGACGAGCCCTTCCATACCTTCGTGGAGAATGCGCTGGCCAAGGCGCGTTTCGCCGCGGAGCACACCGGGCTGCCGGCGCTGGCCGACGATGCGGGCCTGTGCGTGGATGCCTTCGGGGGACAGCCGGGCGTGCAGACGGCTTATTACGCCACCCGTTTCGGCTACGAGAAGGGCGACGCGAACAACGTGCGTGCGTTGCTGGAGCAGATGCGGGGCGTCGCTTCGCGGCGGGCGGCGATGGTGAGCACGCTCGTGGCCGTGCGCAGTCCCGACGATCCGGAACCTCTCATCGCCGTGGGCCGGGTGGTCGGAGAGATCGCCACGGAGCCGCGCGGCGACGGGGGCTTCGGCTTCGATCCGGTGATGTTCATCCCGGAGTTCGGCAAGACGTTCGCCGAGTTGCCCGTGGAGGTGAAGAACGCGCACAGCCACCGGGGGCGGTCCGCGCAGCAGATGCTCGCGCTCATGCGGGAACGCTGGTTCTGATCCACCCGGCACCCCGGCCCGAACGCCTTTTCCCCTCCGGCATTTCCCGTCTTCCTCTGCTTTCCATCCCGTGTCCATTCCCATCGTTCCTGCCGCCACTCCGGGCGCCGAAGAGGCGCCAGCCCCGCTGCGCGATGTGCGGCATTCGATGCGGCCCGGCGTCCTGAGCCTCGGCGCTCCGCCACCGCTGTCGCTGTACGTGCACCTGCCCTGGTGCCTGAAGAAGTGCCCCTACTGCGACTTCAGTTCGCACGAGGCGCGTGGCGGCGCGGGGGCGCTGCAGGAGCAGCGCTACCTGGATGCGCTCATGGCGGACCTGGAAGCCGCCCTGCCGCTCGTCTGGGGGCGCACGGTGCACAGCGTGTTCATCGGCGGGGGAACGCCCAGCCTGTTCTCGCCGCAAGCCATCGACCAGCTGATCGGCGGGGTGCGGGCGCGGCTGCGGCTCGAGGCGGACGCCGAGATCACGCTCGAGGCCAATCCCGGGACCTTCGAGAAGGACCGTTTCCGCGCCTACCGCGCGGCCGGGGTGACGCGGCTGTCCGTCGGCGTGCAGAGCTTCGACGACCGCTTCCTGCAGGCGCTGGGGCGGGTGCATGACCGGGCACAGGCCCTGGCTGCGGTGCAGGAGGCCGCGCAGGCGTTCGATACGTTCAACCTCGACATCATGTACGCGCTACCCGGGCAGAGCCTGGAGGACCTGGGGCGCGACGTGGCGCTGGCGCTGTCGCTGCAGCCGCCGCACCTGTCCATCTACCACCTGACCATCGAGCCCAACACCTACTTCGCCAGGTTCCCCCCGGTGGTGCCGGAGGACGATCTGGCCTATGCCATGCTGGACCGGATCACCGCGATGACGGAGGCGGCGGGGCTGCGCCGCTACGAGATTTCTGCCTATTCCCGCTCAGGGCACCAGTGCGTGCACAACACGAACTACTGGCAGTTCGGGGACTATCTCGGCATCGGCGCGGGGGCGCACGGCAAGCTCAGCTTCGCCCACCGCGTGGTGCGGCAGGTGCGGTTCCGCGATCCGCAGCGCTACATGGAGCAGGCCCTGGCCGGCAATGCCGTGGCGCAGGACCACGAAGTGCGCAGGGCGGATCTGCCGTTCGAGTTCATGCTCAATGCGCTGCGCCTGCGCGAGGGCTTCGCGCTGCAGGATTTCATGGACCGCACGGGACTGCCATTGAGCGCCATCGCGGGCGCGCTGGACGAGGCCGGGCGCAAGGGCCTCATCGTGAGGGATGCTGCGCGCGTACGCCCCACGGAGCGCGGGTTCGATTTCCTCAGCGACCTGCAGGAGCTATTCCTGGCGGACTGAGCGGGGTTGCGGTGCGGGCTGCGGCCCGGCAGGTCAGCCGCAGCGGGCCGCGACGATGCGGCCGGAGGCGTCCACCTCGAGATTGAGGCGCTGCGGGTCATATTCCTTGGTGACGATCTGCCCGGGGCGCAGCAGCCGTGCCAGTTGGGCCCCGGACCGCACGCGCGCATCCTCGACCACTCTCGCGGTGCCGTTCTGGCCGATCAGGGCCTGGGCCGGCTGGGCGTTGCAGGTGCCACCCATGGGGGCGCCGGTCGGGCCGACCGGCGCGGGCGCGGGCTGTCCGCCCCACGGCATGTTCGCCGTGCTGCAGCCACCGGCGAGGAGTGCGAAGGCGGCGGTGGCGAGAAGGCTGGCAGTGGTGCGCATGGATGGAAGCTCCGTCATCTGAAAAGGTGGGCAGGGTGTCTGGTGCCTGACCTTAGCGCAGCGGGCTGCCCGGGAACGTCACGAGCGGTAACACGGGGCTGCCGCGGGCGGTGGCGTCACGGATGGTGCGCAGCCGCGGCCGAGGTTTCCAGCCCGAGGGCCCGGATGCGCGCGGCGGCTGCATTGGCTTGCGACGCCGAGGTGAACGGGCCGGCGCGCACCCGCAGCAGTTCGCGGCCATCTGCCGCGGTGACCGGCTGCGTGGCCGCCGGAATGCCGGCCCGCCGGAGCATGCCGTGCGCGCGTTGCGCATTCGCGGGCTCGGCGAAAAGGCCGACGTTGATGTAGAGCTTGCGCGTGGGCGCCGCCGCGGAGTCGGCGCGGTCTGCCGTGGCAGCCGCCGCCGGGCGCGAAGCCGCGGAGCCGGCCGCGCGGCGAGAGGCGGCGCTGGCCGGTGCCTGGGCGGGACGGGTGGCGGTGGGTGCTGCTGCCGAGGCCGCCGCAGACCGCGATGAAGCGGCGGATGCAGCGGATGCCGGCGCCACGGCCGGAGAGACCGCGGAAGCTGCCGGGACGGGACTCGCCATGGCCCGGGGTGCCGCGCTGGCAACCTGCCGGGGCAGCACGGGCAGGGATGCGGCCGCCGGGCTGGTGCTCGGCGGCACGGCCGGCCTGGAACTTGCCGATGCCGGTGCCGACGCCTGCGCCGCGGGAGCAGCGGGCCGGGATGCCCCGTCGGCCGGCTCGGCTGCCGATGGCGCGGAGGCGGGGGCCGCGGCGGGGACGGAGGCCGGACCGGCGGTGCCTGCGGAAGCTGATGTTTCCCCGGACAGCCCGGAGGGCGCGCCGGACGCAGGCTCCTGAACGGCGGAGGCGGTGGCCCGTGGGCCCTCCGCGGCAGCAGGCGGCGCGTGGGGGGCGGTGGCAGACCCCATGGCGGACAGATCCGGCTGGAACAGCAGCAAGGCGGCCAGCAGCAGGGCCAGCATGGCGTTGGCCGCGCCGATCCACACGAGCCGGCGCTGCGTCGGCGCATTGTGTTCCAGGCGCTCCTGGGCCTGGGCGAGCGTGGCGGAGGCGGCCAGCGCCTTGGTGATCCGCTTGCGGATCTCGCCGTGGACGATGGCGTTGCCGTAGAGCCCCGGGATCACGGTGGCCGCCAGCAGCACCGCCAGGCCCAGGCCGGCGAGCACCGGAAGCGGCCAGGTGCCGGTGTAGCGGCCGACCGCGACGGCCAGGAGCGCCAGGCCCTCGAGTGCGGCGACATAGACGAGCGCTGCGCTCCACAGCTGCCGGAACACCATCCAGTTGAGCGTGAGCAACGCGGCCGCCCAGTTCCATCCGGGCAACGTGCGGCCTGCTTCGTCGAAGCGCTCGAAGGCGGGCAGGTACCGCGCCGCGCCGATCGGACCCAGGGCGGCGCGGTACAGCGCGGCCATGGTGCTTTCGGTGGAGCGTCGGGCGGTGGTGGCGGCTGTGACCGCGTAGGCCGATGGTGCGGACATGGCCCGGATTCTGGCACGGGCCGCCCGCGGTCCGGCTGGCGGCCCGGCTCGGGAACGCGCGGTTTTGTCGCCGGCGCGTGCGGGGTGGTGTCCGACAGGCGGACACCGCCGCGGCTTCCACCATGGTGGGCATGGAGGCGCCCGAGCCGCTCCTGCCCGGCCCGTCTTGCATGGGACGGGGCGGTGGCGCGGGTGCCGGGCCTTTCACGCATCTGATCGGAAAGAGGTTTCGCAATGGAAACGATCGACGGTAATGGGGACATGCGGCCCCTGGCGGTGGTGACGGGAGCGTCGTCCGGTATCGGCCTGGAACTGGCACGGTGTGCCGCGCGGGGCGGTTACGACCTCGTGCTGGCGGCGGACACCCCGCTCAACGGTGCCGCCGACGCCTTGCGCGCCGAAGGCGCGGAGGTCGAGTTCATCCAGGTGGACCTGGCCACGGCCGAAGGGCTGGAAAAGCTCTGGGCGGTCATTGGCGACCGCATGGTGCATGCGCTCATGGCCAATGCGGGCCACGGCCTGGGCGGGGCCTTCCTGGACCAGCCTTTTGCCGATGTGCGCCACGTGATCGACACCAACGTGACCGGTACCGTATGGCTGGTGCAGCGCGTGGCGCAGCGCATGTGCGCGGCCGGCCGGGGACGCATCCTCATCACCGGTTCGATTGCCGGCTTCCTGCCCGGCAGCTTCCAGGCCGTGTACAACGGGACCAAGGCGTTCGTCGATTCGTTCGCGGCCGCGCTGCGCGACGAGCTGCAGGACTGCGGGGTGACGGTGACCTGCCTGATGCCGGGAGTGACCGATACCGCATTCTTCGAGCGGGCGGGCATGCTGGACACGAAGTTCGGCACCCAGTCCGGCAAGTCCGATCCGGCCGAGGTGGCGCGAACGGGCTACGCGGCGATGGAGGCCGGCGAGGCGGATGTGGTGGTGGGGCTGGGCAACAAGCTGCAGGTGGCCCTGGCGAAGGTGACCCCCTCCCAGCTGGTCGCGGCGCAGCACCGGAAAATGGCCGAGCCCGGCACGGCCGACCGCTAGCGGCCGCGGCAGTGCCCCCGGAGCGGCGCGGGCAGGCCGCTCAACTGCCGGCGTGCTCGAGGGTGTAGAGGCCCACGTCGATGTGCCCCGTGCGGAAGCCGGCTTCGCAATAGCACAGGTAGTATTCCCAGAGCCTGCGGAACGGCTCATCGAAGCCCAGCGGCTCGATGGACGGCCAGGCGGACTGGAAGCGCTGGCGCCAGTACGCCAGGGTTTTGGCGTAGTCGGGGCCGAAGGTCTCGCTCGAGCGGATGCGCAGGCCTGCGCCCGCGGCCTGGCTGGCAAGCACCGAAGGCGAAGGCAGCATGCCGCCCGGGAAGATATACCGCTGGATGAAGTCCGCGCCCGAACGGTAGTGCTCGAAATGGCGGTCGGCGATGGTGATCACCTGGAGTACGGCGCGCCCGCCCGGCCGCAGGCGGTCGCGCAGGGTTGCGAAGTAGGTGGGCCAGTAGGATTCGCCGACGGCCTCCAGCATCTCGATGGAGACGATGTGGTCGAAGGTGCCGGGCACGTCCCGGTAGTCCTGCAGCCGCAATTCCACGGCGTCCTGCAGCCCCGCCTGCCGGATGCGTTCCCGGGCGAATCGCAGTTGCTCCGCGGACAGGGTGATGCCCGTCACCCGGGCACCCCGCTGCGCCATGTCCTGGGCCAGGGCGCCCCAGCCGCAGCCGATTTCCAGCACGTCGTCGCCGGGCTCGAGTGCCAGGTGCTGCGCGATGCGTTCCAGCTTGACGGCCTGGGCTTCCTCGAGCGATTCCGTCCCCGTGGGATAGATCGCGCTGGAGTAGAGCATCGACGGGTCCAGCCACTGCGCGTAGAAGTCGTTGCCCAGGTCGTAGTGGAAGGCGATGTTGCGCCGGCTACCGCCGCGCGTGTTGAAGCGCAGCAGATGGCGCAGCCTGCCGGCCCAGCGCGCGGGCCAGCCGCCTTCGGTGGCGCGGCTCCAGGGGACCTCGTTGCGGCTGCCGCACTCCAGCAGGGCCGTGAGGTCCGGCGTGGACCATTCACCCTGGCGGTATCCCTCCGCCAGGCCGAGGTCGCCCCCGGCCAGCAGCCGCCACACGGGCTTCCACCCGTGCAGGACCATGGCCGCCTGCGGCCCGGGCTCTGCGCCGGCGCCATGCAGGACCCTGCCATCCGGCAGGTGCACCGAGAGCGACCCGCAGGCCATGCAGGAGAGCAGCCGGCGCAGCAGGAGTTCGAAGGGGCGTTGCAGCCAGGGCCTGCCGGCGGGTCGCCGCGCATGGGGCAGGTGGTGGGCGGTGGATTCCGTGGACAGGCCGCTCGCGGCCTTCGTGGGCGAGGTGGAAGAGGGCGTCATGTTTCTTCGGGGCGGATGACGGTGAGGTGCCGTGCGGGGGCCGGCGGCTTGGCATGGACTTTCGCGCCCTTGAGCCAGATCTGCAGCGCTTCCCAGTGGATGGCGCCCATCACCTTCAGCGTGAGCAGGGGATGCGTGAAGAAGGCGCGGGCGAGCGCGCCGTCCGTCAGGGGACGCAGGCGCAGCCGCCATGCCGCGTGGAGCACGGGGCCGGCGGCGTCGCTGGCCGTCACGCCGAGCGACAGCCCATCGCCGGGGACCTGCGGGCGCCGCAGGTCGAACGCGTAGCGCAGGGACAGGGGCAGGAAGGGCGAGACATGGAAGGACTTGTCGCATCCATGGCGCTGCCGCGTGCCGTGCGCCTGCGCACCGGGCACCGCCACGAGGTAGCTGTGGCGCTCGCCGAAGGTGTTGTTCACTTCGTAGAGCACCGCGAGCAGGCCGCCGTCGGGCCGGTGGCAGGCATACACCGTGAGCGGGTTGAAGGCGTAGCCCAGGATGCGCGGCATGGTCAGCATGCGGATGGGGCCGATGCCGGTCCCGATGCCCGCCGCGGCGAGCTGGCGCTCCACGTGGCTGCGCAGGGCTTCGCCCGTGCCTGGACCGTAGTCCCGCTCGTGCAGGCTGAAGAGGTTGAACCGGTTGAGAGAGAAGAACCGCAGCCGGCGAGCCAGTTCCGGCAGTTCGTCCACGTCCAGCCAGAGGGCGTAGACGCGGTAGCGCAGGCGATGGCGTGCGGGGCGGTGGCGCTGGTGCGTGACCTCTCCGACGCACAGGGCGCTGCCCGGCACCGGCGTGGCCGCGGGAATCATGCGGAGGCTCCGGGCGCATGCGCCGGCATGCAGTGGATGCGGCCCGATGCGTTCGGCACGGACCAGGGGCGCCGCACGCCGCCCAGGGCCTCGGCCACGGCGAGGCCTGCCTGCAGTCCGTCCTCATGGAAGCCTGCACCGAAATACGCGCCGCAGAACCAGGTGCGCCGCTGGCCCTGGAGGCTCCACAACTGCCGCTGGGCGCGCAGCGCGTCGCCGTCGAAGATGGGGTGTTCGTACGTTTGCGTGTGCAGCACGTGGCGGGGATCGGGTTCGCGGACCGGGTTCAGGGTCACGAACAGCGGCAGGTCGTCCGGGAGGTGCTGCAGCCGGTTCATCCAGTAGGTCACGCTCAGGCCGTCCGCCAGGCTGCGGTCGCTGGCGTAGTTCCAGCTGGACCAGACCGCGCGGCGGCGCGGCATCAGTGCCGGGTCGCTGTGCAGCACGGTGCGGTTGCGGCTGTAGCCGAACGCGCCCAGCCAGCGCGACTCCTCGGGCGTGGCATCGGGCAGCAGGCGCAGCGCCTGGTCGGCATGGGTCGCGATCACCACATGGTCGTGGCGGCGGGATTCCCGCGCATCGGCGGTGCGGACGTGGATGCCGCCTTCCGTGCGGCGCACCTCCACGGCGGGCCGTTCGAGCGACAGGCCGTCCTGCCCCAGGGCGGCCACGAGCTTTTCCACGTAGCGGCGGCTGCCGCCCCGTACCGTGCGCCATGCGGGCCGGTGGCCCAGGTTGAGCAACTGGTGGTTCTCGCAGAAACGGACGAAGGACTCCGTGGGGTACTGGCCGATGCGCGCGGCGGGGGTGGACCAGATGGCCGCCGCCATGGGGTAGAGGTGGTCTTCGCGGAAGGCGCGGCCGAAGCCGCGGCGGTCCAGGTACTCATCCAGCGGCAGCAGCCCCATCTGCTGCGCGTCGCCGGGCGCGAGCCGGTAGAAGCGCACCAGGTCCCGGAGCATGGACCAGAAGCGCGGGCGCAGCAGGTTGGCGCGCTGCGCGAACAGGCCGGACAGGCCGGAGCCGGAATACTCCAGCGCCCCGCCGTCCATGCTGACCCCGAACGACATGTCTGTGGGAACGGTTTCCACCCCGAGGTGCGCGAACAGGGCCGTGAGGTTGGGGTAGGCCGATTCGTTGTAGACGATGAAACCGGTATCGACGGCCACGGTGCCGGAGGGGCCCGCTACCTCCACGGTGTGGCTGTGGCCGCCGGGGCGCGCATCGGCCTCGTACACGGTCACCCGGTGGCGGCTGGCCAGCAGCCAGGCTGCGGCCAGGCCGGAGATCCCGCTGCCGATGACGGCGATGTCGAGCGGGCCGTTGCGGGCTGCGCCTGCGGAGCCGCCGCCAGCGGCGGACATGTCTGGTGTTGTTCTCATTGGAGTCCTCGGATGCTGCCGTGCTGTACGCATCTGCCAGGCTCTTGGATTGCGATGCCGCGGGGCGTGATCTAATCCACCCATCGCTGCGTAACGGCAGCACCATGACCATCGTCCGCAAGCCCCTGGCAGAGCAGCCTCCCGCGAGGACCGCTTCCGCTCTGCCTCCCTACCTGTCGATTGTGTCGAAGTATCACACCGAAGGACTGCCTTCATCGCCTTCGTCGGAAGCGTGGATCGCCCTGGTGCGCGCCGTGGCCGACCACGGCGACCGGCAGGCCTTCGCGGCGCTGTTCAAGCATTTCGCCCCGCGGGTGAAGGCCTACCTGATGCGCCTCGGCCTGGCGGAGGGCGTGGCGGAAGACCTCACGCAGGAAGCGATGGTCAATCTCTGGCGCAGGGCGGGCACCTTCGACCCGGCGCATGCGGGTGTCTCCACGTGGGTGTTCACCATCGCGCGGAACCTGCGCATCGACCATCTGCGCCGCAAGTCCAACCAGTTGTCCGAAAGCGACGACGGGCTCGACATGGCCCTGGACGACGATGGCCCCGAGGAGCTGGCCTACGCCGCCCAGTGCGAAAACGACGTGCGGCGGGCGATCGAGTCGCTCGCCCCCGAACAGGCACAGGTGCTGCGCCGCTCCTTCTTCGAGGACCAGCCCCACGCCCGGATCGCCGAGGATCTCGGCATCCCGCTGGGGACCGTGAAATCCCGCGTGCGCCTGGCCGTACGCCACCTGCGCCGCCTGCTCGGCGCCCATGCGCCATGACGATCCATCATCATCCCGGAGATGACCTGCTCCTCGACCTGGCCGCGGGGCGGCTGCCGCCGGGGCCGGCGCTGCTGGCTTCGGTGCATGCCGAGATGTGCCCGCAGTGCGGGCAGCGCCTGAGGGCCCTGGAGGCCGCCGGCGGCGTTCTGCTGGAATCCCTGCCGCCAGAGACGCTGAGGCCCGACGCGCTTTCCCGCGTGCTGGGGGCCATCGATGCCCTTCCCGGGGACGATGCTCGCCGGCCGGGTGCGGCTGCCGAGCCGGTAGCTGGCGGCCCTGACTGGCCTGCGGGAACACCGTGGCCGCAAGCGCTGCGCGGCGTCGCGTTTTCGCCCTGGAAATGGATCGCCCCGGGCATGCGCTGGAGCCGCCCCCTCTCGCCGCCGGCCGGCGACGTGAACGTGTTCCTGCTGCGCATCGGCCCCGGCCGCAGCCTGCCTGCCCATACCCACGGCGGTTTGGAATGGACGCAGGTGCTGCACGGCGCCTTCCATGACGGACACGCGTTGTTCGGCGCGGGGGATTTCGATGCCGCCGATGGCAACGTGCATCACCAGCCGGTGGTGCAAGGGCCGGGAGACTGCATCTGCCTGGCGGCCGTCGATGGCCGCCTGCGCTTCGACGGAATGCTGGCGCGGCTGGCGGGCAGCCTGGTGGGCATGTAGGGCCGGCCCCGGCGGGGCCAGGCCCCGGCCGTTCAGGCCGATGCGGGCGGAAACCACCGCAGGATGACCGCGCAGGCGATCGCGCTGGCGGCCCCGGTGGCGACCGTTCCCCAGGCCATGTCCATGGCGGTGACGTGCCAGGGCCAGTCCCGCAGCACGGCCTGGTTGGTCAGCCCGAAGGTGGCATAGGCCAGCAGCCCGAGCGCAGCGCCCAGGCCCAGGGCCTGCTGCCAGCTTTGCTTTTCCACGCCCGGCACGACGGCGAAAAACACCATGCCCGCCACGTACAGCAGGTAGAACACCACCGCGGGGGCGAACGAGACGCCTTCCTGCATGAGGTGCCCGATGTTGGGACGGTACAGGCGCTGGGCCATGGTGCCGAGCCACACGGAATCCAGCGCGAGGAAGGCGAGGGCGGTGGCGGCGTAGGCGATGGCGTAGGTGCGTGGCATGTCGGCTTTCGGAAGATGGAGGTGGAAGGGAACGGGGTGGGGCTGCGGGAGTGCGGATGCCGTCATGGAAGCCGGTAGCTGAGCTTGCGCCCGCCACGCACGGTGGAATCCAGCCCCACCCACTCTCCGGTGTCGGCTGCGTACCAGACGTCGATGGGGTTGCGGGGCCCGGTGATGCGCCAGCGCGTTGCCGCGCGGGGCTGGCCGCGCACGGTGATGGAGCCGTCTTCCTCGCGGGATATCTGCACCGGCTCGAGCTTCCCGGTCTGCGGGTCCAGCAGTTGCCGGGATTCCAGGATGGCCGGATTCCAATAGGCGAAGCTGCGCGTGCAGGGGCCGTCCGGCGGGAATTCCTGGCGCACCGTGCTGCGGTCGCCGTCGTCGTCGGTGTCGGTCGCGATGCGCCTCAGGCAGTTGCCACGCCACTGCTCCCGGGCTTCGTGCCGGTACCGGTACACCGCGATGCCCAGCACTTTCACCGTGAAGCGTGCCGAGCTTTCCAACTGGCGGCTGCCGCCCTCCGGGGCGCCGAGCCGGAATCGGTGCTCGCCGATCGGGCTGCCGTCCAGCGACACGGCGAAGCTCCATTGCTGCTCCGTCGCGCCCTGCGCATGGGCGCCCGCCGTGGCCGCTGCCAGCAGCAGCCCGGGCCCCAGCGCCGATGCCAGCGCGACAGCCCGCAGGCGCCGGGAGCGCGCGGGCCCGTTCACGAGGACCTCCCGGACCGCGGCGGCATCGGGATGAAGGCGCTCGTGCGGCGCTGGTACTCGCGGTAGGCCGGCCTGCGCGAGGGCATGTCCTTTTCGAGCAGCGCCACCCCCGAGACCCGCAGGAGCAGCGTGGTCATGAGCAGGGGCGAGGCGATGCTCCAGAACGCCGGCATGCCTGCCAGGCCCAGGGCCGCCAGCCACAGGCCCCACCACACGCAGGCCTCGCCGAAGTAGTTGGGGTGCCGGGTGTAGCGCCAGAGGCCCTGGTCCATCACGCGGTCTGCTCCGCTGCCACGGCGCTTGAACCGGGCCATCTGCGCATCCCCCACGGCCTCGAACACCAGGCCGAAAACGGCCAGGGCCAGGCCGGGCAGGGCCTGCCAGGCAGGCCCCGGACGAAGAAGCGCCACCGCGGCGAAAAGAGGGGCGGATACCACCCACGCCAGCACCGCCTGCAGGCCGAAGACCAGGTACAGGCTCCTGAGCCCGAAGCGCTCGCCGTGGCGCTCCCGCATGGCCTGGTAGCGGCGGTCCTCGCCGTGGCCCCAGTTGCGCAGCGTGATGAAGACGGCGAGCCGGGCCGCCCAGGCGGCCGCCACGCCGACGGCCCACCATGCCGCGCCGCCCTCGGACGCAGGGTTCAGCCGCAGGGCATACACCACGCCGGCCCCGGCGATCATGGGGCCCCAGACCCGGTCCACGAGGCTCGCGTCGCGGCGTGCCAGGCTGGCGGCCCAGGTGGCCAGGGCCACGCCGGCGGTCCATGCCAGGCCGCCCAGCGCGGCCTGCCAGGCGTCTGTGCCAAAGAAATCCGCCATGCCGGCCTCCCGTCCCGTCAGGCCGCGCCGTGCGCGGGCCGCTTGTCGAACAGGTAGTGGCTGACCCACCACTGCTGGCCGTCGCCGTAGGCGAAGAGTTCCTCGACGGCCAGGAAGAAGAGACGCCAGCGGATCCACCAGGTGTCCGCCTCGTCGCCGTACACCTGCCGGAACAGCGGCTGGAGCTCCGCGTGGTGGGCGTCCATGTTGTCCAGCCACGCCCGCGATGTCTTCGCGTAGTGGGTGCCTTCCCATCGCCAGCGCCGCGCGACGCGCAGGTCGTCCTGGCAGTGCAGTGCCAGGTCGTCGCTGGGCATCATGCCGCCCGAGAAGAAATACTCGCTCATCCAGTCGCTGGCGTCCCGGGCGACGAACGGGTAGGGGGCCTCCCGGTGGGTGAACACGTGCATGAAGAAGCGGCCGTCGTCGGCCAGCCAGCGTGCCACGTGCGAGAAGGCGCGCGGCCAGTTGCGCAGGTGCTCGAACATTTCCACCGACACGATCCGGTCGAAGCGCTCCGCGGTGTCGAAGACGTTGAAGTCGCAGGTCTGCACGCGCACGTTGCGCAGTCCCCGGAGCGCGGCCTCCGCCTCGATGTACCGGCGCTGGGAGTGCGAGTTGGAAATGGCCGTGATCGTGCTGGCCGGGTAGCGCGCCGCCATCCACAGCGTCAGCGAGCCCCAGCCGCAGCCCAGCTCCAGGATGCGCTGGCCGTCCTGCAGGCCGGCATGCTCGCAGGTCTCGGCGAGGGCGGCCTCCTCTGCCTGCTCCAGGGTCGTGGTGCCGGCCGCCCAGAGGCAGCAGCTGTATTTGCGGTGGGGCCCAAGCACCTTGCCGAAGAATTCCGCAGGCACCTCGTAATGCTGCTCGTTGGCTTTCTCGGGAACCAGCGCGAGCGGCGCCGAGCGGATGCGCTCCAGGAAGGCCTGGGTCTGTTCCGCCGCAGATGCCCCGTCGCCGCTGCGCAGTTCGGCGAGCCGGTCTTTCAGCAGCCGGCGGATGCCGTGCCGTACGAGCCGGTCGGGGAGCAGGCCCCGTTCGACGAGGCGGATGGCGGTGGCGGTGTTCTGCAGCATGCGAGGGGCTCCGGCGTGCGGCGTGCCGGATGGCCCGCCTGGTTCCGGCCTGTACGCGGCGGGCTCCTGTTTGGATTGCAGGACGCCGGCGTGCCGGCGTCCCGCGGCTGCCACCGCGGGTTCAGGTCTTGGTGCCGGTGGCGCCGTCGAGCACCATGCGCACGCGCCGTGCGAGATCCGCCAGCCGGTAGGGCTTCTTCAGGATCTCGAATTCGGTGGGCGCGACGTTGGCGAGGCTGCCCATGTCGCGGTCGAAGCCCGTGGTCAGCAGGGTATGGATGCCGGCCACCGTCTTGCGCATCTCCCGGGCCAGCTCGTAGCCGTTCAGGCCGCCGGGCATCACCACGTCGGTGAAGAGCAGGTGCGGAAGCGCGGAGGGCTCCAGGGAGCGCACGAGCTTGAGGGCCGCGTGCGCGCTGTGCGCCACGTGGACCGTGTACCCCAGGCCTTCCAGCATGGCCTGGGCGAGGTCGGCCACCTCGACGCGGTCGTCCACGACCAGCACGGTTTCCGTGCCGCCGCGCGCATGGGGGGCGAGCGATTCCACTAGTTCGGGGTGCGTGCGCCCGTGCACGGCCGGAAAGTACATGCGCACCGTGGTGCCCACGCCGACTTCCGAATAGATCGTGACGGCACCGCCCGATTGCTTGGCGAAACCGTACACCATGGACAGCCCCAGGCCGGTACCCTTGCCTTCTTCCTTGGTGGTGAAGAACGGGTCCATCACGCGCGGCACCATGTCGGCCGGGATGCCCGAGCCGGTATCGGTCACCGACAGGGTGGCATAGCGGCCCGGGGGCAGGCCGGAGAAGGCATGGCCGTCCTGGGCGTGCAGCTCGATGCCGCGCGTCTCGACCCGGATGCGGCCGCCGTTGGGCATGGCATCGCGGGAGTTGAGGAGCAGGTTGAGCACCGCCACTTCCAGTTGGGTGGTGTCCAGTTCGCAGTTGGGTACGTCGTCACCGAGCACGTAGTCGATCTCGATCGCTTCGCCGAGCGTGCGTTCGGCCAGCGAGGCCATGCCCGTGGCCAGCGCATTCAGGCTGACGACCCGGCCCTGGAGCTTCTGCTTGCGGGAGAACGCCAGCAGTTGCTGTGTGAGCGTGGAGGCCTTGCCGACGGCGCTGCGGATGCTGTCGATGGAGCGGTCGATGTCCTCGCGACCGAGCTTCTGGCTGCGGTTGCGCACGCGCATCACGTCCAGGTGGCCGGACATGACCTGCAGCAGGTTGTTGAAGTCGTGCGAGATGCCACCGGTCAGCTGGCCGAGCGCCTCCATCTTCTGCGCCTGCGACAGCGCTTCCTCGGCGTCGCGGCGCCGGCTCACGTCGAGCTGCGAAGCGAAGAAATAGACGAGCTCGCCACGCGCGTTGTAGACCGGCGAGATGAACAGCGCGTTCCAGAACGTGGAGCCGTCCTTGCGGTAGTTGAGCAGCTCCAGCGAGATCTCGCGCCGCTGATCGATGGCTTCGCGCAGGGCCGCGACGGTGTTGCGGTCGGTGGCGGGGCCCTGGAGGAACCGGCAGTTGTGCCCGAGGATGTCCTGCGGCTGGTAGCCCGTCATCGCGACGAAGGCGCGGTTGCAGAACACGATGGGGTTGTCGGGCTGGCGCGGATCCGTGACCAGCATCGGCATCCGCGTGGTTTCGATGGCCGCGAAAAAGATGTCGTCCTTGTGCTCGGCGACCTCGTTGGGAGCGCCTTCCGCGACGAAAGGACGCGCCTGGCCGGTAATGGGGGGCTTCTCGCTGCTCATCAGGTGGACTATACGGACAAACCAGCGGCCTGGACATTTCCCCCGGGGCGGCCGGCCTGTAGGCGCAGGCGCCGTGCGGTGCAGGTGGCGGTGGCGTCCTACGCAGCATGGTGCGACCTGCGCATGAATGCGGGTGGCGTCCTTGCCAAGATCGGTCGGCAAAGGAGATCGGATCATGTGGAATCTGGACGTGGAATGGCCCGAACTGGTGCTGCGCGGCGTGCTCGTCTATCTCGCGCTGTTGTGCATGCTCCGCGTTTCCGGCAAGCGGACGGTGGGGCAGTTCACCCCGTTCGACCTGCTGGTGATCATGCTGTTGAGCGAGGCGGCCAGCAATTCGATGACGGGAGGGGACGACTCCCTGCCGGGCGGCCTGCTGGTGTGCGCGGTGTTGATGGCGCTGAACGCGGCCGCGGGCTTCCTGAGCGCGCGCAGCCGCACGGTGGAGGCCGTGCTGGAAGGCGAGGCCGTGCTCGTGGCGCGCGACGGCCAAGTTTTCCGCGATGCGCTGCGCCGCCACCGGGTATCGCGCAGCGACTGGGAAAAAGCACTGCGCGAGGCCGACTGCGACGAGCCGGCGATACGGCTGGCTTTCCTGGAAGCGGATGGCAGCATCGTCATCCAGAAGACACAGGGCGCGCAGGCGGAGTGACCCGGCCGGGCGCAAAAAGGCAGGGACGGTTTCGACCATACAGATGCGCGCCGGATTCGGCGCTTTCCTACGGCGCCGGTGGACCGCGGCGGGGAATCCTTGGCGGCATCTTCATTGCCGATGCCTTCCATCCGTGTCTTCCGCCGCCTCCCTCCGTCAAACCCGGCTGCCGCGCAACCGGGACGTGCTGCTCCTCGTGGACGTGGTCAATCCGTTGAACTTCCCCGGCGCCGATGTGTTGCTGCCGGGCGCCATCCGCGCCGCGCGGGCCACGCTGCGGCTGCGCGAGCAACTGGAAGGCCGCCATGTGCCGGTGATCTATGCCAATGACAACTACGGTACCTGGCACAGCGAATTCAGCGACCTGCTGGCGGCCTGCCGGCAACTGCCCGGCGCGCGCGGCGAGCTGGCCCGCCTCATGTCTCCCCGGCCGCGCGACCTGACACTGCTCAAGCCTTGCCATTCGGCGTTCCAGTCCACGCCGTTGCTCCATCTGCTGCGGCAGATGGGCACGCAGCGCGTCATCGTCGCCGGCCTGGCCGCGGACATGTGCGTGATGCTCAGCGCCACCGATGCGCGCATGCTCGGCTACGACGTCTGGGTGCCCGGGGACTGCACCGCCGCCGAAAGCCCCGCGCGCAAGCGCAATGCCCTGCGCCAGCTGGAACAGGCTTTCCGGTGCGATGTGCGGCCCGGTGCGTCGGCCTCCGGCAACTGAGCCTCGGCCATGGCCGTGCCGTAAAGCCCCGCGGGCGCGCCGTGCGGATCTGGCCTGTCGCGCCCCGCGGCGGGCGGCCCGGAAACCTGCTGTGACAGTTCCGCCATGGCGGGCCGGGCTTGTCCTACGTCCGGGCCGCGGTGGGCCGCCCAGCATGGATGCATCGCACTTGCATTGCAGAGGAGTTCTTTCCATGGCGGACGACAAGACCAAGGTGGGTGGCGCGGACCGGCGGCTCATCAATCTCTCGGAAGACTACGAAGTGCGCGACTGGGCCTCGGTGCTCAATTGCGACGAATACGAACTGCGCAGGGCCGTGCAGGCGGTGGGCAATTCGGCGGAGGCCGTGCGCAGCTACCTCGCGCAGAACCGCGAGCGCGCGCAATGACGCCCAAAGCACCGGAGCACACCATGAAGCCTGACGACGACACCTCCACCCAATCCCTGCCCGACACGTCCCGCGACGCCATCGCGGTTGCCGAGCAGGAGCGCCGGCGCGATACCGGCCACTACGACCAGTACGGCATGCGCGACGACTCCCGCCCCGCCGCCACCCCTGCCGGCGCGGAGAACCTCGCTACCGGTGAAGGCGCGCGCCGCTTCGGCGCCAGCGGCGACGAGAGCACCTACGGCAACCGCGAGCGCCAGCGTCCCGGCGACCGGCACTCGGACCGGCTGCAGACCGGCCCGATCGCGTCGGTCGATTCCTCCGGCTCCGCGCGGGCACTGGGGCTCGACTACGGCGGCGACGAGCCCGACGGCCCCATGCCCTCGTCCCGTCAGGGCGCGGGCCTGATCGGCGAGACGCGCGACCGCAGCCGCCAGCACTGACCGGCATGCCTGCCCGAGCGATGCATCAAGACACCTTGCACGGCGGCAACCTGCGCCCGCTGGCCTGGGCCGGCGGATGCATCGGGTTCAGCCTGGGCGGGTTCTTCGACGGCATCCTGCTGCACCAGATCCTGCAGTGGCACCACCTGCTGAGCCGCGTGCGCTCGCCCGTGCTGGAGAACATCCGCCTGCAGATCCTGGCGGACGGATTGTTCCACGCGCTGATGTACGTCATCGCCGCCGTGGGAATCTGGAAGCTTTGGAAGTCGCGCGCCCTGTGCGCCCTGCCACGGGCGGACCGCACGTTGTGGGGGCATGCGCTGATGGGCTTCGGCCTGTGGCACCTGCTGGATGCCGTGCTGTCCCACTGGGTGCTCGGCCTGCACCGCGTGCGCGATGCCGCCGAGATCCCGCTGCTGTGGGATGTGGGGTGGCTTGCCGTGTTCGGGCTGCTGCCTTTGTGGTTCGGCTGGCGCGCACGTCGCGGGCCCCCTGCAGGGCAGGGGGGCGCGGATGTTCCCCGTCCGCAGGACGGCAGCGTGCCCGCGCGGAGTCCCGGCACGCCGGGCCGGTGGCTGTCCGCCGTGCTGATCGTGACCGGTGCCGCGCTCGCCTCCGTGTGGCCGCAGGCCGGACGCGGCGGCGATGTGATGGTGCTGTTCGGACCCGGCGTCCCCGCTGCGGCGGCCATGGAGCGGTTGTCCGCAGTCGATGCCCGCGTCATGTGGGCGGACCGTTCCGGTGCCCTGTGGGCCGTGCGGCTCGAAGACCCTGCGGCGGCCCGCCGGCTGTACGGGCAGGGCGCGTGGCTGGTAGGCGACTCGCGCCTGCGCTGGGGGTGCCTGTCCTGGATGGGTGCCGGTCCGTCCACGTGACGGCCGGCTGGAAAAAAGTTTCGCCGGTGCGCAGGGGTGCCGAAGGGGGCCCGACCTGCCGCGCCATTGACTCGCTGCCATGCGGCCGCTGCCGCTGCCGCATGGAATTTCCCCGGTTGTTTTGCAAAAAGGAGTATCGCCATGAACCAACGCTATCTGCTGATCCCCGCCACCATCGCTTTCGCCTGCGCCCTGCATGCCACGGGCACGCAGGCGCAGACCGCCCCTACGCAGACGCAGCCCGGCGCGGGCGCCGCACGCTCGGTGGACGGAGCGGAGGGCCAGGCGTCGCGCCTGACACGCGCCGAGAAGTCCTTCCTGGACGATGCCGCCCACAACGGCCATGCGGAAGTCAAGAGCAGCCAGCTGGCCCTGCAGAAGGCCCAGAACCCGAAGGTGCGTTCGTTCGCCCAGCAGATGGTGGACGACCATACCAAGGCCAACCAGGAACTGGCCGCGCTGGCGTCCGGAAAGAACGCGCGTGTGCCCGACGGCCCGTCGCTGATGCAGGAAGGCAAGCTCAAGCTGCTGGGCACCGCCGACGGCGCGGACTTCGACAAGCGCTACATGGAAACCATGGGCCTGCAGGCGCACCGGGACACGATCGAGCTTTTCGAAAAGGGCGCCCGCGATGCGCGCGACCCGGAGGTGAAGGCTTTCGCGCAGAAGACCCTGCCGAAGCTGAAGCAGCATCTGGAGATGGCGCAGCAGCTGGCCCAGGAAGTGGGCGTGAGCGCGGACAAGGCCGCGGCCAGCGGCAAGTGATCCGGCAGGCACGATCGGACCCCGCACCATGACGCATTCCGCCGTGCCTCCTTCCGGCACCGTGCAGGCGCCGGGCCCTGCTGCTGCCGCAGCGGTGGCCGGGGCCGCCGCTATCCCGGCCAGCGGGCACGGCGACGGACACCACGGCACCCATTCCGAAGCGCACGGCCCCGTGCCGACGGGCTGGCGCCGCTGGCTGAACGCCACCAGCCACAAGGACATCGGCACGCTGTACCTGCTGTTCAGCTTCGCGATGTTCATGGTCGGGGGCGTGTTCGCCATGCTGATCCGGCTCGAACTGCTGCAGCCGGGCCTGCAGATTCTCAACCCGGAGACCTACAACCAGCTGGTCACCATGCACGGCCTGGTCATGGTGTTCGGCGCGATCATGCCGGCGTTCGTGGGCTTCGCGAACTGGATGATCCCGCTGCAGATCGGCGCGTCCGACATGGCCTTCGCGCGCATGAACAATTTCAGCTTCTGGCTGCTGTTCTTCGCGGGGCTGCTGCTGCTCGGCTCGTTCTTCACCACGGGCGGTGCCGTGGCCGCCGGCTGGACCCTCTACGCGCCGCTCACCCTGCAGATGGGGCCGGGCATGGACATGGCGATCTTCGCGATCCACCTCATGGGCGCGAGCTCCATCATGGGCGCGATCAACATCATCGTGACCATCCTCAACATGCGTGCGCCGGGCATGACGCTCATGAAGATGCCGCTGTTCTGCTGGTCCTGGCTGATCACCGCCTACCTGCTCATCGCGGTGATGCCCGTGCTCGCGGGCGCCATCACCATGACGCTCACCGACCGGCACTTCGGCACCACCTTCTTCAACGCATCGGGCGGCGGCGACCCGGTGCTCTACCAGCACATCTTCTGGTTCTTCGGGCATCCGGAGGTGTACATCATGATCCTGCCGGCCTTCGGCATCGTGAGCCACGTCATCCCCACCTTCGCGCGCAAGAAGCTCTTCGGCTACAGCTCCATGGTGTATGCGCTCGCGGCCATCGCCATCCTGTCGTTCATCGTCTGGGCGCACCACATGTTCGCCACCGGCATGCCCGTGACCGGCCAGCTGTTCTTCATGTACGCCACCATGCTCGTGGCCGTGCCCACCGCCGTGAAGGTCTTCAACTGGACCGCCACCATGTGGCGCGGCTCCATGACCTTCGAGACCCCGATGCTGTTCGCGGTGGGCTTCATCTTCGTCTTCAGCATCGGCGGCCTGAGCGGCGTCATGCTCTCCATCGCGCCGCTCGACCTGCAATACCACGACACCTATTTCGTGGTGGCGCACTTCCACTACGTACTGGTCGCCGGGTCGCTCTTCGCGATGTTCGCGGGCTACTACTACTGGGTGCCCAAATGGACGGGCGTGATGTACTCCGAGCGGCGCGGCCAGTGGCATTTCTGGACGTCGATCGTCTCGCTGAACGTCACTTTCTTCCCCATGCATTTCCTGGGACTGGCCGGCATGCCGCGGCGGTACGTGGACTACGCGGCGCAGTTCACCGATTTCCACGCACTGACCAGCGTCGCGGCCATCGTTTTCGGCTTCTCCCAGGTGTACTTCCTCTTCGCCGTGCTGCTGCCGGCGCTGCGCCACCGCGGCGCGCCGGCCGGCGCACGGCCGTGGGAAGGGGCAGAGGGGCTGGAGTGGGAAGTGCCGTCACCGGCGCCGATGCACACCTTCGTCACGCCGCCGCGGCTGGATGCCAGCGCCACGCGGGTGGTGGCGTGATGGCCGAGGCGGAGGTGAGGGCCCGGCCTGCCGGCGCCGCACCCCTGCCGGTCCGGCACTGGAGGCTCGCCCGCAGTCCTTCGCTCACACCCGCGCAATACGGCGCCGTGTTCCTGGGCACGGCCGGCCTGATGCTGTGCTTCGCCGCTGCCTTCGGCGCGGCGGGCTACTGGCCGATCGCCGTCTTCTATTTGCTGCTGGTCGCCGGGCTGGCCGGTGCCTGCTGGAGCGGAGCCCGGCATGCCCTGGACGGCGACCTCATCGTCCTGCTCGACAACGGAGAATTGGAGATTTGCTGTCTCCGCGGCGCACAGGAGCAGCATTACCGGTTCCCGGCCGCCTGGTGCCGTGTCGAGTGCGTGCCTGGCCGCCACCGCGCGGAACGTTCCGGGTTGTGCATCGCATGCGGCCGCCACCGCATCGCCCTGGGCGCATGGGGATCTCCTCGTCGCGCCGACCGACTGGCGGGGGAGATCCGGGCTGCAGCGGCCACGCTGGCCCACGAGGTCCATGCACGGGAGCTTTCGGCGCCGCTCAGGCCATGAGCTCGCGGCTGTCTGATACCGCGTTCACCCGAAGGCCCGGATCGGCTCTGGCGGACGTTCAGAAAACGTCCCGCCCCGCTCCCCGCGCGATGATGCGCAGATCGGCACCGACCCGATCGATGTCCTGCCATGCCATCGCATGGGCCCCGGCCAGCGTGCCCGGCGGGCCCCATTGCGCCATGCCACGGCCGGCTCCGAGCAGCGTGGGCGCCATGTACAGCAGGATCTCGTCCACCAGCCGGGCACGCACGAGCGCGCCGTTGAGCCGGGCACCTGCTTCCACGTGCAGTTCGTTCACGCTGCGCTGGCGCGCCAGGTCCTGCAGCACCCAATGCAGGTCGATGTGCCCGTCGCCTGCCATCGGCGCGGCGATGACCTGTGCGCCGCGGTCCTGCAGAACTGCTGCCTTCGCAGAATCGGCACTGGCCGTGTAGATCAGTATCTGGCGCTGGGGCACTTCGAAGAAGCGGGCGCCTGGCGGTGTCTGAAGATGGCTGTCGATGATGGCCAGATGGGGCTGGCGTGGCGTCTCGGCCTCCCGCACATCCAGCCGGGGATCGTCCGCAAGGATGGTGCCGATGCCGGTGAGCACGGCACAGGCGCGGGCGCGCCACGCGTGCCCGTCGGCGCGCGCTTCGGGCGAAGTGATCCACTGGCTGGTGCCGTCGGGCAGTGCGGTGAATCCATCCAGCGACGTGGCTGCCTTCATGCGCACCCAGGGCAGGCCGCGCTGCATGCGGCTGAAGAAGCCGATGTTGAGTTCCCGCGACGCCGCGGCGCCCGGGCCTACTTCGACTTGTACGCCCGCTCCCCGGAGACGCTCGAAACCCTGTCCCGCCACCAGCGGATTGGGATCGGCCAGCGAGGCGACCACGCGGGCGATGCCTGCTTCCACCAGCGCATCGCAGCAGGGGCCCGTGCGGCCGTGGTGGGAGCAGGGCTCCAGGGTGACGTAGGCAGTGGCGCCGTGCGTGGCATGGCCCCGGGCCCGGGCATCGCGCAACGCCATCACTTCTGCGTGGGGCCCACCGGCGCGCTGTGTCGATCCCTGGCCGATGATCTGCTGGCCGGCGTTCACCAGCACGCATCCCACGCGGGGATTGGGGGAGGTCCTGTAGAGCCCGTCTTCTGCCAGCTGGAGCGCAAGCTGCATCAAATCGGCGGGGGAGGCAGGAGCGGAGGGCACGGACATCCCGGTATTTTGCGCCGACTGGTCGGATAGGCCCGCCGAACGGCATCGCCAGCGGAAAGCGGCCGGCCTAAGATTCCGGCATGGACCATAACAGTTTGTTGTACTCCTTACGTTCGCGCTGGCGGACGGGAGACGCATCGCCACGGCGCAGGGAGTCAGGGTTTACCCTGGTGGAGGTGCTGGTGTCGATCGTGGTGCTCTCGTTCGGCATCCTGGGGCTGGTCGGGGTGCAGGCCTTCGCGCTGCAATCGACCCGGGAGGCCCGCCTGCAGGCCCAGGCGGCCAACCTGGCGCGGGAGATGACTGAACTGATGCGGGGAAACAACCAAATTGCCATCAAGAGCGATGCCAGTTTGAATCCGTATCTCATCAATCTGCAGAGCCCGTTGAGCCCGGCTACCGCCAATTATTGCCTGGGCGTGGCCTCGTCGTCCGCGTGCGCGGATGGGACGGCTGTGGCGCGTGCGGAACTGACCGATTGGCTTACGCGGCTGGATGCGGCCCTGCCCGGAGCGCGGGTGGTCATCTGTTTCGACAAGGCGCCCTACGACAGCAACGGCATGCCGCGATGGGACTGCACTCCTGGAGCCGCTGGCGTGGATGAGGTGGCGGTCGTCAAGATCGGTTGGACCCGCAAATCCACGCTGCGCGCGTCTGCCACCAGTGACGGCGTGGAAACCGCCACGGCCAGCGGCAGCTATCCCTACGTGGTGTTTCCCGTCACGAGCGGCAACCCGGTGGAAGCCCCTTCGCTATGACTCGCTTTTCCCATCCCGTGACCCGCCGGTTACGGCAGAACGGCCTCACGCTCGTGGAGCTGATGGTCGCCATGGTCATCAGCCTGCTGATCGTGCTGGCCGCGGCGGTGAGTCTCGTGGTCGCCCGGCAGGGCTTCAACAACGTCGATGCCGCATCGCAACTGCGCGACAACGCCCGCTTCGTGGAAGACATGGTCCAGCGCCTGGGTGTGCAGGCGGGCTACCGCGACCTGTTCCATGCCGCCTACGAACAAAGTGCCAGCACCACCGGGATCGATCCGTCGGCGGTGCCTAATACCTTCGTCTATGGGTTCAACAACAAGGCGCGCGCATCCGCTGATAACTGGTATGAAGCGAGCACGAACCGCACATCGGGCAGTGTGGGGTATGGAAGCGACGTGCTCGTGCTGCGTTTTCAGCCCGCGACGTCCAACAGCGAGGCCGCCAAGACGGATAAGGGCATGATCGACTGCTCCGGCAACACGCCCCAGGTCGGTGCGAAGGACCGCTATGACCGGGTGACAAGCGTGCTGCATGTCGCGATCAGCAACGACGGCGAGCCGGCGCTGATGTGTACGACCTGGATGCGCGATCCCGGGACAGAAGCTCTCACCAAATCCGACCCGCTTCCCCTGATCTCCGGCGTCGAAAATTTCCAGGTGCTCTACGGCGTTGACGGCATTTCCGCCAACAATGCCACGATGCCCGCGGCTTCGACAGCGGACAGCGTGCAGGACCGCTTCCTGCGCGCCGACCAGATCACGGTGTCGAACCCATTGGTGTCGGCCGCGAACTGGCGCCGTGTGCGCAGCATCCGCATTGGCATGGTATTGCGGGGCGCTCCGAACTCGGCCGTGGACCGTACATCCCAGACTTTCTATCCCCTGGGCACCGCGAAAGGGTCGAGCGGGGGGAGCGTCGGCAGCATGTTTGCCGATGCCACCAACGACCCCGGCACCGTATTCACACCGACGGCGGACGGCCGGTTGCGGCAGGTGGTCACCTTCACAGTGCATTTGCGCAACAACCAGCGGGAGCCTGAATGATGTCCCGTTCTCACCTCGAAGACCAAGTATGGGGCGTGGTTTCCCGTCGCCAGGCAGAGGCAGGCATGTCGCTGATCGTCGTCCTGCTGATCCTGGTAGTGGTATCCATCCTGGGCGTGGCGGGCATCCAGATCTCGATGATGGGCGAGCGCTCGACCCGCAACGACCGCGACAAGCAGGTGGCGTGGCAGTCCGCGGAGGCGGCGCTCATCGATGCGGAACTGGACATCCTGGGCAAACCCGATGCCTCCACGGTGACCAAGCGTGGGGAAGTGTTCAAGCGCGGCAGCACGGACGTCGGGAAATTTCTTCCGGGTTGCGGCGGCGATCGGGACGCCAAGAACCTGGGCCTGTGCTATTCCCCGTCCGGGGCGGCGCCTGCATGGCTGACGGTGGATCTGGCGGCATCCACCAATCCCCAGTCCGTGGCTTTCGGCACGTTTACCGGGCGTGCGTTTCCGTCGGGTCAGGCTGGCCTGCAGCCCGCTGCGCCGCCGCGCTACGTGATCGAACTGGTCGAAGACCCCACAGACGCCCGCACCACGGCGCCCAAGGACCGCAAATACATCTACCGCGTGACCGCCATGGGATTCGGCCCCAGTGCCTCCACCCAGGGCGTACTGCAGATCGTCTACAGAAACTGAGCCCGCCATGAACTCCCAGAGTCCATTCCTCCGGCCCTCCCCGCGCCAGCGGGGCTTCATCAACAAGCCCTTCGTCGGGGCCGTGGCCATCCTGGCAGGCCTCGCCGCGTTGGGAACATCGTTTATGGCGATGGGGACGGGCTCTCCCGTCACCACGCCGCCGATCAATCTGTCCAGCGACCCGCTGTACGCGGTGAACGTGAAGGACAAGCCCACGATGGCCCTGGCGCTGTCGGTGGAGTTCCCTACGGTGGGCGCGCAGTATGTCAATGTGCCCGACACGAACAGCGACGACTCTTATGCCAACACCAAGGAATACCTCGGCTATTACGATGCGGAAAGCTGCTATCGATACAACGATGCGCCGACCGAAACGCCGGAAAGTGGAAGAACAAGTGCCGACTACAAGCGCTTCGATCCCATCGGAAAGGCCACCAACCGCAAGTGCAGCGATGCGTTCAGCGGCAATTTCCTGAACTGGGCCACCAATTCTGCCGTGGACATGCTGCGCCTCGCGCTTTCAGGCGGCGACCGCTATGTGGATACCTCGACGCTGACTATCCTGCAGCGGGCGGTATTGCCGAACGGGGACCCCACCTGCATGTGGAACTCGAACAATTTCCCGGCGAAACGGCTGGCGAAGGATGGAGGAGGGGCGAACTCCTATTGGGGGGCTGTTCCGGCTGCCATGATCACCGGCGCCAACGGCAGCGACATCTGGGTGGCCAATACGCTGAACCGGGTGTACTTTCGGGCGGGGTCTTCCGCTACGGGATCCTGCTCGGACACCAGTGGATACACGCTCGGGGCACCTACCACGGCACAGAGCCGTGGCACGACCGACTATCAGAACAACAAGCCCTTGCCCAGCGATGCCGTGCTGTGCACGGTGGAAGGCGCAATGTGCAACTTCACTGGCGTGCGCGAAGTATGGTTTGGCATTCCCCCAAACCCTCGAAACCGGCTCCAGAACTGGGCCGTCGTTCCCGCTTCCAACGGCATCAATTGCAATTTCCTGGTGATTGGGGATCCCGCGCCCGGTTCGAGCAAGAGTTGCTATACGCGCCCTTACACGGGCACATGGCAGCCTCCAAGCACGACGCTCAATTCCGACGGCTTCTTTTACTCCCGGGTGCAGGTGTGCAACAAATCCGGGGATGCTCTGCAGGATGTCCGGGATTACGGACTGTGCCGCCAGTATCCGAATGGGAACTACAAGCCCGAGGGTGTGATCCAGAAGTATTCCGACCAGCTTCGGCTATCCGCGTTCGGATATCTCATGGACCAGACCGCCAGTTATGACAACGGTCGTTATGGTGGGGTGTTGCGGGCGCCGATGAAATACGTAGGCCAGAAGAAATTCGATGAGCTCGGCAGGGAGGAAACCTCCACGAACGCCAAGGCCGAGTGGGATATCAATACCGGTATTTTTCGGAAAAATCCAGAATCTGACACGGTTTTTGGCGTCAGTGGGGTGATCAACTACCTGAATCAGTTCGGTCGCACCGGGCCCGTTCCTGGACGATACAAGAAATTCGACCCTGTGGGTGAGCTCTATTACCAGACGCTGCGTTATATGCAGGGCCTTCCGCCGACAGGAGATGCCGTTTCAAACCTGGGCACGCCATCCGCCAGCAATGCCTTGTACGATGGCTACCCCGTCTATGCGGACTGGACCAATATCGATCCCTATGGTGGATCGCGGTCTCCTTCGGAAGACTATTCATGCGTGCGCAGCAACGTGGTGGTGATCGGGGATATCAATACCCATGATGGTAATTGGCGCAACATTCCATCGGCCGATGATCCCGCCAACAATGTCACCAACTTCCGTACTTGGCATACACTGGTCCAGAACTTTGAAAAAGGGGTGGCTACCAGATATATTGACGGTCAAGGGGTGACGCGCACATCGTCCAACCCCAATGCTGCCAATACGAGCGTTCCTTCAAACAGCCAGACCAGCCAGATCATGGGTTATGCCTACTGGGCACATACACAGGACATCCGTGGCAGGCGTTGGACCGCCGCACCTGCCAAGCAGCGTCCGGGGTTGCGTGTGAAGACTTTCCTCTTCGACGTGAACGAATATGGCCGGCAGAACGATGCGAATGTGCGCAGGAGGAGCAACCAGTTCTTCATGGCTGCCAAATATGGGGGATTCACTTCCACATCCCCCGATCCTGAGAAATCTGATGTGCCGTTCAACAGCTACGGCAATCCGTTCCGAAGCCAGGCCAGAAGTGATGACAAACCGGACAATAACGTATGGCAGAAGCCCGGTGCCGCAGGAGAAGCGTCCACTTACTATCTGCAAAGCGATGCGCGCGGAGTGCTGGCTGCATTTCAGGCCATCTTTGAAAGTGCCAGCGGCAGTGCCCGAAGCATCGCGGGAAGTGCTTCGCTTTCGAACGTCCAAGCGAGTACCGACAATTTTCTGTATTCCGCGAAATTCGATGTGGCCTCCTGGACGGGCGATGTGATCGCGGAGCAGATCACGCGAACCGGGACGGGCGCATCGGCCCGCCTGGCCGTAGCGACGACCCCTACGTGGAGCGCCGCTGCGCGCCTCAAGCTCAAAAATGCAGCGGACCGCAAGATATTCGCGGGCCATGGCAGCCGGCAAGCCGCGACGGAGTTCACGTGGGCCGGTATCGATGGCAAGCCGATGCAAGCGTCCTTGAGCAAGGCATCTCCGGGCGCTACGGCAGACTCGTTGGGTCCGGACCGGTTGAATTACCTGCGCGGCGTGCGCACGAATGAAGGCTCCGGTGCACAGTTCCGGGTCCGTACGGAATTGCTGGGGGATATCGTGAATTCCGGCGTCACATTCTCCGGCCCGCCGGCAACTGCATTCACGGGTAACAGCTACGCCTTGTTCAAGGCTGAGAACGCCAGCCGTGCTCCCGTCGTATTCGCCGGTGCGAACGACGGCATGCTGCATGCGTTCGCGGCCAAGACCGACCCTGGCAATGGAATCACTGCGGGGGACGAACTATTTGCCTACATCCCGAGCTGGATGGGCCCAAAGCTCTCCGCACTGACGGCGCCGACCTATGTGAACAACCACCAGGCTTACGTGGATGCGCCGTCGGCCGTCGGCGAAGCACAGGTTGCCTTCACCGCAGGCGCTGGAAGCAGGTCGGACTGGAAGACGGTGCTCGTTTCCGGAACGGGCGCGGGAGGCCGGGGCGTTTTCGCGCTCGATGTTTCCAAGCCGGAAAGTTTCGCTGTCGGCAATGCGATGTGGGAGTTCACCGGGGCCGACGACGCGGATATGGGCTTCGTGGTCGGGCGTCCGCAGATCCTGAAATTCCGGACCGGCGCCGATACCTACCGCTGGTTTGCAGTGGTGGCCAGCGGTGCGGACAACTACACCAGCACATTCGACAACGGCGGGGGTGGCGGCCGTCCTGCGTTGTTCCTGCTGGCACTGGACAAGGCAACCGGCGCTGCTTGGGTGGAAGGGACCAACTACTTCAAGTTGATTTTCCCTGTGGACACGAGTCTGGCGGCCACCGTGGCCACCGGCATGGCGAACTTCACTCCACTCTACGCCCGTGGCGGCGAAGTGACACAGATCTATGCTGGTGACCTGCATGGCAAGGTGTGGAAACTGGACTTCACTTGTACCAAGACCGGGGCTGACGACACTTCGTGCACATACGGCTACAAGACAACCAACAACTGGACGGTCGCCAACCTGAGCAGTTTCGGTGCCAGCGGAACACCGTATCCGTTCTTCATCGCCAAGGACACTTCGGGTAAGACGCAGCCGATCACCTCGGCGCCCCAGCTCTTCACCGGTCCGATCGTGAACGGTAAAGAGACTTTCTACGTATTGATCGGCACAGGCAAGTATCTGGAGGCATCCGACCGGACTTCCACCAACACCCAAAGCGTGTATGCCCTCTACGACAACGGCTCTTCAACGGTCGATTCCGACACGCCTGCTGCGGCCATTTCCGGACGGGGCAGGATGGCCGCCGGGACGGTGGATACCTCTGCGCGAACGGTGAGCGTCGCCAGTTTCAAGTGGGGTCGTCCCGTTAGCGATGGCGATACCACCCAGAGGGCCGGTTGGTACATCGATCTGCCGAGTTCCGGCGAGCGGTCCGTCAGCGGTTTCACGGACCTCGGGGGGTTGAATGTGGCCTTCAGCACGGTGATCCCCGGCGATATCGGGGCAGCGGGCTCTTGCAGCACCAATTCAGGTTCCGGACGCCAGTACACGATGGACGTCACGGCGGGGAACGGCAGCACCGCGGATTCTCAGGTGGGGCTCTTGAGCGCCTTCGTGGTCATCGAAGATACCGCCAGCTCCACGGTGACCAATTACGATAACAGCGGTCAAGCCGTGCGCACGATCATGAAGCGCAGCCTGCAGTCCGGCTCCTCGGGCGTCTCCGAAGGCAAGAGCAGCCAGGTGCAGGAAGTGGTCGGCCGGCTCAGTTGGCGACAAATCTATGACTACCGGGAACTCCGGAAGAAAGCGACGACTACTCCATGACAGTCCATCGTTCAAACCGTGGTTTTTCCCTGCTGGAGCTGATGATCGTTGTGGCGGTGGTCGGCATCCTGGCTGCGGTAGCTTACCCCGCCTATACCGACTCCGTGCTCAAGGGGCGGAGGGCCCAGGCGCGCACGGCTCTGGCGGAGCTGATGCAGCAGCAGGAGCGATTCCTGACGCAGCGCAATTGCTACCTCGGATTCAGCAACAGCGGAGGCACTGCGACCGCCACGGCGAATACGGCTTGCGGTATCGCGGCATCCTTCACCGTGCCTTTCAAGACGTATGCGGGAGAAAGCCTCGGCTCGGCCAGCTACCAGCTGTCGGCCACGACCTGCAGCAGCACCCTGACGCTGTCGGACTGTGTCAAGGTGGTGGCCAGCCCGGTCAAGTCGGACCCTGCCGTGGGTGATCTCTCTCTCACCAGTACGGGGGTCAAGTCGTGTACGGGCACGGCCAGCAGCACCAATCCCAAGCTGTGCTGGCCATGAGGAATAATCTGCACTGCGGATCGCAGGCCAGCCAGGGCCCCAGGATTGCCAGGCGGCACCGGGGGTTCACCCTGATCGAGCTCATGGTGACGATGGCGCTGGTGGCCGTGCTGCTGCGCATCGGCATCCCGAGCTTCGTGAGCTTCCAGCGCAATTCCGAACTGACCTCCGCCGCCAACGGGCTGCTTGCGAGCGTCAATTCGGCCCGCACGGAGGCCATGAAGCGCAACATGAACGCGGGGTTGGTTCCCACCACGGGCAGTTCATGGGGAGGAGGGTGGACCGCATTCGTGGATATCGATGGCAATGGTTCCTTCGACGCGGCCAAGGACCTGGTGGTGTCAACGCAACCGGCGCTGGCGTCTTATTTTTCCGTGACCGGTACAGGCACCGCGACAGGCGATACCCCCTCCATCACCTTCAACTCTTCAGGTTATGTGAAGGATTTCGGCAACGTCACCCTGGAAATCGCGCGCAACGATCTTTCCGATGCGGCGCTGCTGGAGCAGACGCGACGGGTTGTCATCTTCAAGACGGGCCGCGTGCGCGTCTGCAAGCCGACGTCCGCGACCGATGCCGCGTGCTCCAGCGGCGGGAGCTGACGATCCGCCGTCCGGCTTCTGGCGGCGGGTCTCCTCCCGCTACACCCCCCCGATCTCCCGCCAGATCGCCGACAGCGGCAGGACCTTGTCCACGCCCCCCCGCTTGATCGCCTCCTTCGGCATGCCGAAGACCACGCAGCTCTCTTCGTCCTGGGCGGTGGTGCGGGCGCCGGCCTGATGCATCTCCAGCAGGCCGGCGGCGCCGTCGTCGCCCATGCCGGTCATGATGATGCCGTGGGCGTTGGCACCCGCGCACTTGGCCACGGAGCGGAAGAGCACGTCCACCGACGGGCGGTGGCGGTTGACGAGCGGGCCGTCCACCACTTCCACGTGGTACTGCGCGCCGCTGCGGCGCAGCAGCATGTGGCGCCCGCCGGGGGCGATCAGCGCGCGGCCCGGCACCACGCGGTCGTTGTTCTCCGCTTCCTTGACGGCGATGCGGCAGAGGCCGTCGAGGCGGCTGGCGAAGGCGGCGGTGAATTTTTCCGGCATGTGCTGCACGATGACGATGCCGGGGCACACGCGGGGCAGGGCGGTGAGCACTTCTTCCAGCGCCTGCGTGCCGCCCGTGGAGGTGCCGATGGCCACCACGCGCTCGGTGGTCTGGGTCATCGCGCGGCCCGCGCCGGGCGGCAGGATGGCGTCGGCGGTGTTCTTGCCGGTGGGTGCGGGCGGCACGGCGGGGTCCCCGGCCCGGCGGGCCAGGCGCCGTACGTTGGCGCGTGCCGCGGCGCGTACGGTGGAGACCAGTTCGTCCGCGGACTCGGTCAGGAAGGTCTTGAGGCCCAGCCGGGGTTTGGTCACGATGGCCACCGCGCCGGCGGCGAGCGCCTCCATGGTGGTCCTGGCGCCTTTTTCCGTGAGCGTGGAGCAGATGACGACGGGCGTGGGGCGCTCGGCCATGATCTTGCGCAGGAAGGTGATGCCGTCCATGCGCGGCATCTCGACGTCCAGCAGGATCACGTCCGGCCACTGGTGCTTCATGCGCTCCATGGCCAGCAACGGGTCGGCTGCCGCGTACAGCACCTCGATGCCGGGGGCCTCCCCGAGCAGGCCGGTGAGTACCTGGCGCACGACGGCGGAATCGTCCACGACGATGACTTGGATGGGTTTCATGGGATGTTG
The DNA here is from genome assembly GCF_900100305.1 of Paracidovorax citrulli. Taxonomy (GTDB): domain Bacteria; phylum Pseudomonadota; class Gammaproteobacteria; order Burkholderiales; family Burkholderiaceae_C; genus Paracidovorax; species Paracidovorax citrulli. The sequence goes on from NZ_FNEY01000008.1 coordinate 108,664, forward strand.
CGTCTGCTGTGAAGCGCTGGTGGGGCAGCCGGCTGCGGCGACTGCAGTGCGGCCGGGGGATCTGGCGGACCCAGACCGCGCCGCTGGCGACGTCGAATACCACCTGCCGGTGGCCGTCGCCGAAAAGATGTTCGCTGCGGACCCCGATGCCCCGACCGGCCAGCAGGTGCCGCGCCGCGTGGCCGTTGCGGGTGCCGACGGCGTCCATCACGGACCGCGGGCGGGTGGGAAACATGTTGCCGCCACCGAAGATCTTGGCCTCGCATTCGGCGATGGGTACGCGCTGGCGCCGCAGGCCGCGCACCATCAGCTCCAGCGCCTCGTCTCCATAGCGGCCGTCCAGTTCGCCGGGCCGGGCGGGGCGGCCGCGGTCGGCCAGCAGGAAATGCGACATGGCGCCGATGCGGCGCGCGGGATGCCACAGCGTGATCGCTACGCAGGAGCCCAGCATGGTGCGCAGCCGCATGGTGTCGTCACCCACGAAGTATTCCCCCGGCTGCAGAAAGACGTCCATGGGCCTGTAAGACGTCGGCACGCGCGGCTCCGGTCGTCATGGCTTGCGGTAGACCGAGGGCGCGACCTGCTCCATGGCGGCGTCGATGCCGTGCAGGCTCTCCGAGTGGCCGATATAGAGGTACCCGCCCGGGCGGATGAACGAGATCACGCGGGCCACCACGTCGCGCTTGGTGTCGCCGTTGAAGTAGATCATCACGTTGCGCAGGAACACGACGTCGAAGCTGCCCAGGTCGGGGAGTTTCGTGTTCAGGTTGGCGTGGAGGAAGCGCACCTTCTGGCGCAGTTCGCGCGCCACCAGCAGCGTTCCCGCCTGGGGCCCCTGGCCCTTCAGGCAGAAGCGCCGCAGGTAGGGTTGGGGAATCTGGCGGGCGCGCTGCTCGGGGTAGTGGCCGGTGCGGGCCTTGTCCAGCATGCGCGTGCTGATGTCGGTGCCCACCACCTCGAATGCCTGGCCGCCGCGGCAGTCCGCCAGGACCATGGCGATGCTGTAGGCCTCTTCGCCGCTGGAACTGGCGGCGCTCCACACGCGGAAGGGCGAGGCGCCGCCGGGCTGTTGCGCGGCGCTGCGCAGCAGCTCGAAATGCCGTGCTTCGCGGAAGAAATAGGTTTCGTTGGTGGTGAGCAGGTCGATCGCCATCTGCACTTCGGCGGGATCCTGGCCGCTTTGCAGCAGCGCGAAGTATTCCGCGTACCCCGCCATCCGGGTCGCGTGCAGGCGCTTGGCCAGGCGCCCGCAGACGAGGGCTTTCTTCGCCGGGGACAGCGTGATGCCGGCCGCATCGAAGATGAAGCGCTGGAAATGCCCGTAGTCGCGATCGGAGATGGTTCTGTTTGGCATGGGGGGACGGTGGTCAGCTAAGCCGCAGGGAGTCCAGGCGCGACCGGTGGGTCCGGTTCCAGGAGTGCAGGTCCTCGCCGGGCATCGCCTTGGCGATCAGCCATCCCTGGGCGCTGGTGCAGCCGAAATCCTGCAGCAGCCGCCAGTCCTCCATGTGCTCCACGCCCTCGGCCACGGTGGTGAGGTTGAGTCCCCGTGCGAGGTCCAGCGCCGATTCCAGGATCACCCGCAGGCTTTTCCGGCGATGGGCGCCGTGCACGAACGAGCGGTCTATCTTGAGTTCGGTGAAGGGAATGCGCGACAGCTGCCGCAGCGAGGAGAAACCGGTGCCGTAGTCATCGATGGACAAACCGAACCCCTTGAGCCGCAGGCGTACCAGCGCAGAGTGGGCGGCGCTGCAGGTTTCCACCATCGATCCCTCGGCGACCTCCAGCATCAGTTGCGAAGGCGCCAGGCCGTACCGCATCTGCTGCGCGCAGATCTGGTTCACGATGTCCGGCGAGGCCAGCAACTGCGGAGACAGGTTGATGGCCAGCGTGAGCCGCATGCCGCGCGATTGCCAGGCGGCGCACTGCAGGAAGCTGCGCTCCATCATGGCCAGCGTCAACTCGTGGATGAGCCCCACGCGTTCGGCCAGCGGAATGAATTCGTCCGGCGGCACCATGCCCAGGACCGGATGGTTCCAGCGCGCCAGGGCCTCGACACCTCGCAGCATGCCGGTCCGGGTGTCCACTTTCGGCTGGAAGTGGGGCGTGATGCCTCCGCCCCGGATGGCCTGCTCGAGCATCGCCGCGTCGATCGGCATGCGGGGGGCGCGGCGCCGGTCGGCGGCGGGCGCTGGCGGAGACGGCACCTCCCGCAGGATCGCCTGCAGATCGCTGCTTGCCAGCGGCTTGTGCAGCGCGCGCACGACCGACGTGCCCAGCGACTGGACGGAGTCCAGGCCTCGCGGCCGTGGCGCGCCTCCCGTACCTGCCCGGCCCCCAGGGCGTGGCAGAGCCGCACGGCATGCTGCCGCTGCGTCGCGCTGTCGTCCACGACGAGGATCGAACAGGCGGCCGCGGGCGGCTCCTCCCCGGATGGGAACGTGCCGGGCGGGGTCAGGTCAGGTGGGGTCATTCCGGGGCGGGCGTGGCCGGGCAGTGGGAGTGTCGGCGGGGCTCGGTCGTATCGGCCGGCAGCCGGGCCAGTTCAGCCAGGGCCTGCGCGGAAAAGGCGCGGTCCAGGTCCAGCAGGACCACCAGGCGCTCGCGCACCTTGCCCATGCCCTGGATCCACGACAATGAGTCGGCGGTGAAGATCATCGTGCAGCCGCGGCTGAAGTAGCCCGGGCCACCGGCGGCGGGATGGCGTCCGGGCCCACCGCGGGAACCGCTCCGCCAGCTGGCACCAGAAGGCCGCCCCGTAGGGCAGGATGCCATTGAAGTCATACCCGGGGTTGTGCAGGCCGCGCCCGCCTTCCGCAGGGCCGTTGCCGGTGCGCAGGAGCGCCCCGGGCCGGGGTTCGACCTGGCGATGCACCGGATCATCGCCGCGAAGGCCGGGATGGGGTTGCCGTCGTGCCTGCGTGCCTGGTGGAGCGCGAACTGTCGGGCGGTGCCCGCAGGGGCGTGGTCGTTGCACGGCCCTGTCTGCCTTCCCTGATGGTGCATCGGCCTACAGCGGGGGTACACGGGGCCACTTACTCTTGTATCTCGCCAAGTCGTCAACCAGACCAGGAGTGAATATGCAGTCATCCGCAGGCAAGCCGGACCTTGTGAACCTCGATGATCCCGATTCCGTCGCGCGATGGGTTCGGGAACTGGATACCACCGAGAGCCAGTTGAGAGATGCCGTCGCCCAGGTGGGGACGAAGGGCGCCGATGTCGAAATGCATCTCAAGGGCGCACGCAGCTCGACCAATGAAGACCGGATGAATCAGGCGCCTGCCGGGAGCCGATAGATCACCGGGGTGTGGATAACCGGGCTATGGGCCCTGCCTCTCGACGACACGTGGTCGGAGGACCGGATGCGCCCCGTGGTTCCGGGGCCGTGCCGGGCGAGCCGCCGCTGAAAATCCGGCGAAGCCTCCTCGGAGCTTGATATTTCCACGTGGAAACCGCGATGTCATCAGCCGCTGAAACCAGGGACAGGAGCCTCTCCAACGCACACACTGGTTTTGCGGCGCTGGCCTCCGCCATCAGCATCCTGTCGCTGGTGGGGTGGCTGACCAATCAGCAATCCCTCACCAGCCTCGCGGCAGGCCGGCCGCCTCTTTCCGTGATGACGGCTGTCATGGTGTTGCTGGGCGTGGTGGCGGTGCTGGCGTCTCCGCTGAAAGGCGCCATATCGTGGATTTTCGGCATATTGGTGGCAATGGGTGGCGTCGCCATCCTGATCGCTCGCGCAACGGCATTCGCGGCAGATATCGAGCTGCCTTCGGGAATCTGGTCTTCGGCACTCACCGGGCTCATGTTCCTGTTGACCGGTACATCATCGGCCATGATAGGCAGGCGACTTTTCGTCGAAGGCCAGCTCGTCGCCGTCGGTCTTTTGCTGGCCTCCGTGCTGTTGGGGCTGGGGCATCTTGTGCCGCTCAGTGTCCTGTACCGATATCTGCCGGGCACAGGGGTTTCGATTCCCACGATCATCTGCTTTGTCTCTCTGGCCATCAGCGGTCTTCTGGCATGTCGGCACAGCGGGATTGCCGCTTCGCTGTCGTCGGGGGGCGCCACAGGCAGGCCGGGCCTGAAAATGCTGCTGACGGGCGCTGCCTGTGTGCTGGTGGCCAGTGCCGCCGTGCTGGAAAGCCTGCGCGCGCACGTCATCGACGCCGAAACGGCCATCATGCTCCTGTGCTGGTCCGCGCTGGCGGCCTTGGGCGGGACGTTATGGGCCCTGGCGATTGCCGCCGACAGGGCCGAACAGGCGACAGAGAATTCCAACCTGGAAAAAGAAAGGCTGCGCCAGACATTTGCCGCCGCCGTGACGCATGACTTGAGAAACCCCCTTCAAACCGCGATGCTTGCGGCCAACCTGCTGGCGAAGCTGAACGACGACCCGAAATTCGCCGGCCTGCTCGCGAGGCTCCAGCGCAGTCACAAGCGCCTGGACAGGATGCTCAAGGCATCGCTGGACAAGATCGCGTTGGACAGCGGAAAAGAGATGGCGGCCAACAAGTCCCTCGTGGACCTGCACAGCGTCATTGACGAGGTGGTGAGCGAGAACCTGGCCGTTCTCGAGGAACGGGTCACCATAGAAGGCCATGGCACCGGCCATTGGGATGCCGATGCCATTTTCCGGGTGGTCGAGAATCTGCTGCTCAATGCCCTCAAGTATGGCAACCCCGGCACCGTCATCGAGTGCTCCATCCAGAGCTCGGCCACGCACGTCCAGTTGCTGGTTCACAACTCAGGGCCTCCCATTCCGCAAAGCGACTGGAGCAGGATCTTCGAGCCCTTCACGCGGGGGCAGAATCACCAGGGCAGAACGGGTTGGGGCGTGGGCCTCGCTTTCTCCCGGATGGTGGCAGAGAAGCACAACGGTACATTGACGGTCGTTCGCTCGGACGAACATGGCACCGTTTTCCAATTGACCTTGCCGTTGGAATGATCCGGGCCTCGCCGCAGGCCCGGGGCCGAGGCGTTACTGCTCCAGCGTTGCTCCGCGATCCCCCTGCCCGAACTTGCCTCCGATTTCAGGCGCCGGGTGCCCGCCTGCGGCGTCCTGACGCGCGAACGCGTTGCGACCCAGTTCACGCGCGGTGGCGATGTGGGATGCAGCGCTCGCGCCGTCGGTGCCATGGAGGATCGTGGAAGTGGCCACCCTGGCGCCGCAGTAGTCGAAGATGCCATGATCGATCTGCGTGCGCAGCGCCTTGCCGTAGCCGTGCCGCGCATACGTTCCCTCGTCGGCACCTCCGATGCCGAGCAGGTGGACCGCAAGACGCCCGAGCCGCTTCTCGATGGCACCTTCCGGCGTTTGCGAGTAGGCCCACCCGTTGGAGAAAACGCGGTCGATCCAGCCCTTGAGCTGCCCTGGAAACGACCACCAGTAAACAGGATAGACAAGCACCAGCGCATCGGACCGGTCGATACGCTCCTGCTCGCGCAGAACGTCGGGCGGGGCGGACGCCTTCATGAAGAACGTGGCCCGGTCCGCAGGGTTGAATGCAGGCTGGAACCCCTCTGCCGCAATGTCCGCCACCTCCGTGGTGTGCTGGCCGGGCGCTTCGACGCCCTCGGCAAACGAGCGCGCGACGGCATGGGTGAGCGACCGGGGATCGGGGTGGCTGACGACGATGAGGGCGTGCATGGGACATCCTTGTGGCGAAGTTAAATTACCATTCGTATATTAGCACTGCAAACTACTTTTGGTAGGTTAACCATGTCAAGCCATCCGAAGAAGCCGGACGCAGGCCGTGCGATCCAGCGGCGCCTGCCCAAGGAGGCCCGGCAGCGCCAGTTGCTGGATGTCGCGTGGTCCATCGTGCGCAGCGAAGGCAGCGATGCGCTCACGCTGGGCCATCTGGCCGAGCGCGCGGGCGTGACCAAGCCCGTCGTCTATGACCATTTCGGGACGCGCAACGGTCTGCTGGCGGCGCTCTACGAGGAGTACGACGGCAGGCAGCATGCGCGGCTGGACGAGGCCCTCGCCGCCTGTACCAGGACGCTTCCGGCGGTGGCCCAGGTCATCGCCGCGAGCTACGTCGGGTGCGTCATGACCATGGGCCGGGAAATGCCGGGCGTGAGCGCGGCGCTGGCGGGCTCACCCGAGCTGGACGCCTTGAAGAAGGCGCATGAAACCCTCTTCATGGACAAGTGCCGCCACGCGCTCGAGCCTTTTGCGAAGAAGCCTTTGAAGCAGGCCGCGATGCGCGCCATGCTGGGGGTGGCCGAGGCGGTGTCCTTCGCGGCACTGGCAGGGGAGGTGGAACCCGTGGACGCGGAGGAGGAGATCTACGACGCGATCCGGCGGATCACGCGCAGGGGTGGATAAGCCCCCCGCACTGCGCCGCGCGCGAGGGGCTTTTTCAGCATTGCCTCAATTCGGGAAGGCGACGCCGACCAGCGGACTGCGCAGGCTGGCCGCGTTGCGCGCCGACAGGGTGTAGGTGCTGCCGTCGTCGGTCGAGAGGTCGCTCACGAAGAAGAAGCCTTGCGCGGCACGCTGGTTCATGGCGGCCAGCTTCTGGTCCGCCGACTGCTCCAGGTTGACGGCGCTCAGGTCGTATTCGACGGCGCCGTTCTGCGCCGAGCTTTTCTCGAAGACCTGCCCGATGGCGCCACCCTGCAGCGAGAACGCGCCCAGGTAGAAACCGCCCTGCGCGCCCTGTTCGTTCAGCCGCTGGCGCAACGCGTCGCCGCTGGCCATGCCGCCGGAGCCGGACACGGGGATCACGGTGTAGGAATAGGTGGTGGCGCTGGAGTCCCTGGCGTAGAGGTTGAAGCTGTCCTGGCCCGCGCCGATCGGGCCGACCAGCCGGAAGCCCCGTGCGCCCTCGGCGTTCAGCTGGGCCTGGAAGGCATCGCTGCCCAGGCTGCCGGAGATGGCCTGCCGCTCGTAGGAGTAGGTGGCGCCGCGCGTCGCGTCGCGCACCGTGAGCAGGCTGATGCCCGGGCCGTCGCCGGACATGGTGGGCCCCTTGAAGACGAAGCCGCGTGCGCCCTGCTGGTTGAGCTGGGCCACCAGACCATCGCCCGAGTTAGCCTGCGCCACTGTCTCATAGGTCAGCCGCGAGCTGGCGTGCGCGGTGTCGGTCACGTAGAAGTCGTTCTGCGCGCTGCCCCCCGTCACCATGGCCGACAGGTAGGCATAGCCGCGCGAGCCCTGGTCGTTCATGGCGGCCAGCAGCGCAGCGCCGGAGGCGGCGGGCTGGGCGATGTACTGGCCGGTGACCTGGGATGGAGTGGTGCCGCCCCCGCCATTGCCGCCACCGCCGCCACCGCTTCCGCCGCCGTCCACGCCTCCACCGCCGCCGCCGCCATTTCCTCCGCCACCGAAGGCGTCTCCTCCGCCGCCGCCTCCGCAGGCGGCCAGGCAGGCGGTCAGGGCAAGGGCCGCGGCGCGGCGGGTCATGGCGAGAGCATTCATGGAAATCCTTGGGTTACGGAGTAAGGGGGGCCGGCGGCAGCCCGTCCTGTTGCATCGTTCGTTGCGACACATCGGACCGCACGCCCGTTGCAAGGGAAAATTATTTGCACCAAGGCTCAGCGGCCCTTACCCCACCAGAGCATGGTTTGTGTTTCACGCTGTAGCCCGGCGGATTCATCACGTGTCCGGTCGAAGGCTGGAAGCTCTCGGGTTTCCCGCCTTCAGGCCCTGCCAGTGCCTGCATTTGCTGACACCTTCCGCGCGATGCCTGCGCCATGTCGTGGCATGCCGGCTGGAAAACGAGTTCGCCACGATTCCTGACCTTCGCTACGAAGTGGATTTGCTGGTCACCGATGTGGACTGCGTGCGGAGGCGGCTGGGGTTCAACTGCTCGCCCCCGGGGCGAGTTCCTGGGCCTGCGCGTGAACGGCAGGAGGGGCGTGTTGTGGAAGAACGTGTTCTATCTACGAGCTTCGCGATCGCAGGATCACCCGGGTCTGGTCCGTCATCGACAAGTCGGCGATTGAAGCGCAACTCTCGTGAGCTGGAGGCGGATGGCCGCCGCGAGCTGCGCTACGCTGGCCGGCCATTCGGCTGAAGCAAGAGGCGTTCGGAGTAGCCTCGGCATCGCCAAGTGCGAGAGGCTAAAATACCCGAGCAAACACGCAGTTTTGGGCTTTTGAAAGGAGGCGGGCATGTCGACCAAACAAGTTCTGGCTCTCCTGAACTCTCATGTAGATGGAGACGAAGAGCAACTGCTCTCCATTGCGTTGCAAATAGCGGCACAAGAAGCGCGTCAAGGGCGCGCTGAGGACGCAGATAAGCTCAAGCGCCTGGTGCAGAAAGCGCGCGACCAACGCCGTGCTGGCTCCGTTTCGACTGGTCAAACACCTATTCCTCTCACACGCCCGAAGGGCGAACTGCAAAGTCTGATCGAGAGCTCCTATCCTAAAACCACCTTGTCTAACATGGTGCTATCGGAAGAAATCGCAGATCGACTCGAGCGTATCGTCCGTCAACAGACTGGACGCCAGGTGCTTCGGGAGCATGGGCAGATACCCGCTTCGCGCATCTTGTTAGTAGGGCCACCTGGCACAGGCAAGACTATGACGGCATCAGCCCTCGCCGGCGAGTTGCGTCTGCCTTTGTTCACTGTGCGTCTAGAAGCCCTGTTCAGCCGCTTTCTCGGTGAGACGGCGGCGAAACTTCGATTGCTGTTTGATCAGATTTCACAGATCCGTGGTGTGTATCTCCTCGACGAGTTCGATGCAATCGGCGCGCGCCGCGGCGATCCAAACGACATCGGCGAGGTCCGCCGCGTGCTTAATTCCATGCTGACATTCATGGAAGAGCCCAATATCACGGATAGTGTGGTGCTTGCTGCTACCAATCACGTCGAGATCCTGGATGAAGCGTTGGCTCGTCGATTCGACGAGGTCGTTGACTATTCCTTGCCTGACAAAAACTCTGCACGGGCCATTTTGGAGCGGAGGATGGGAAGGTTCAAATTCTCAGCCCGGTCGTGGCCATCATTAGACTCCGCATTGAATGAACTCAGCCAAGGAGAACTCGTAAGGGCTGCTGACTCCGTCCTCAAGGACGCCATCCTTGAGGGCGTTTCCAAGGTGTCTCCTGCCGCGTTGCGGCAAGCTTTAGACAACCGGCGTTTACTCAAGAAAAAATTTCAACGCTCCGCTCATAATTAATTCATTGATCGCGGTACCAAGTGGGGGATGGACTATACATGCCAGGGACTAATGATTTCGATATAAGAAACCGCCCTCATATCCCGATTGAACGCTTTCGCGAGTCAAGCACGTATACATACCCTTCACGAAACCAAAAACGAAAGCCTCTGAGAGGAGACTATGCTGCTCACGCGGCTAAATTGCTGGAACAGTTGAGCTCTGCACTTGGTGACCTACCGCCAAGAAGTACAGATGCACGCAGAATTGTTCCGGGGCTCAAGCTTGGAACCGTTGTCGAAGTCACAACGATCGCGCCCTCTGGTCCCCGTGCACAAGCAGCCAAAATTCCTGCGTCGCTCGATTTCCCTGTTCAGGATGTCGTAGTACTTCGGGCGGAACGCAACAGCGACCGAACCGAATCTGCCCTCTTGTTTGTTCCGGATGATGCGCGAGCCTTCCTGAAAGACCGCATTACCGAATATGGGAGAGCTCCGGATCCAGACCATCGTCCCGACATCAACCGCTTTGAAATCCTAGAGCAGGTTGATGCCGCAGGCCCCGAGGCTTTGTTTACCGGTTCGGTGGACCTAAACGATCCCGCTATAGTGTGGTGGGAGCTTTGGGTTCGTCAACCGACTGTGCAGATCGATCAGATCGTGGCTGCGGCTCGCACGGCGCAGATTGACGTGCATGAGGATCGTCTGCTATTTCCTGATACGGCAGTTCTGTTCCTGCATGCGGCAGCCGCCACAATTGCCGCATTTGCCACGAGCTTGCCAGGTGCTATTACCGATATTCGCCAGGCGACGGGAACCATTGAGACCTTTCTGACACAAGGGCGGTCGGCCATCGGGCCGCAGCAATGGATGCATGACTTGGCGGATCGGGTAGTTCCAGCGACTGATGGTGCTCCCGTGGTATGCCTGCTCGACACCGGAGTCTCCGCGCGGCATCCGCTCATTGCCCCTGCGCTTCGCGGCGCTTGGTCATACGATGAGGCTTGGGGCGTGGATGACCATGGCCTTCACGGCGGCCATGGGACTCCGCTTGCTGGCTTGGTACTTTACGGGGATCTCGAGCCACTCATGAACGACTCGCGCTACGTGTTTCTTACGCATGATGCAGAGTCGATGAAGTTACTGCCGCCGCGTGGATTTCCACCCACGAAGCCTCCCAGCTATGGGGTGGTAACGCAGGGAGCGGTCAGTGCGGTGGAGATCGAGCGCCCCGGAGCCAAACGGATATTTTGTATCGCATGTTCGACAGAAGACTTGCCGCCCGACCGTCCGTCGACTTGGAGTGGTGCGCTTGACCAAATCGCTTCTGGCTCGATGCCTGGTGAGGCTAGTGCTGTGCCTACAGCTCTGGAGCGGCCTAAGCGACTGCTGGTCGTTGCCACCGGCAATGTACAAAACGGCATGATCCCGGACGTGCTCACATCGCAACCACTTGAAGATCCTGCGCAGAGCTGGAACGCTTTGACTATTGGTGGGTTCACCCGCAAAGATTTACCTCCCCGCACTCCTACAGGACTTAAGCCAGCGGTGCCTGCCAATCATCGAAGTCCTTTCAGTCGCGGCTCGCAGTCCTTGCCCAGCGATTTAACACCAATCAAGCCCGAAGTGCTGTTTGAAGCCGGCAACATGCTTGCCGATGCGTCCGGCTTCTGTGAGTGGGGTCCTTCAGTGTCTTTGCTGTCGACCGGCTCAAACGTTGCGCATGAGCCATTGGTGCCAATGTGGGCTACCAGCGCGGCAACGGGCATGGCGGGGCATTTCTTAGGTCGTCTGCAGGCAGCGTTGCCTAGCTTCTGGCCGGAAACACTTCGCGCACTTGTTGTTGATTCCGCCCGATGGACAGAGCCCATGCGAAAGAAACTAATCGGTACCGGAGCACATTGGAAGACCGGTACAAAAAAGCAGTTTCAAGCACAGCTTCGGGAGGTCGGCTACGGGGTTCCAGATCTGGAGCGGGCTACCTTGTCCGCTGCCAACGATGCCACCTTAATTGCACAATCGGAAATCCAGCCTTATGCGTTGGGATCCGATGGAAAAACAGGTGTCTTTAATCAAGTTCATTTCTATGACTTGCCATGGCCTAAAAGCGCGCTAGAACAACTAGAGAATGAAGTGGTTTCGATGAAGGTCACGCTGTCGTACTTCATCGAGCCGAATCTGACCGGTAAGGCGGCGACTAGACCTGAGACCTACCGTTCTTTCGGTTTGCGCTTTGAGATGAAGAAGCGAGGCGAGACGAATGCCCGGTTTAAGCATCGCATCTCGTCAAGCCAACAAAAGGATGGCTCAGAAAGCGAGCAGGAGGCTAGTTATTGGCTGCTAGGATCAAAAGCATTCCAGGCAGGCTCTCTTCATTGTGACGTCTGGCGTGGGCGAGCGATTGAACTGGCGGGTCACGACGCGATTGCGATATATCCGGTGGGGGGCTGGTGGAAGTCCCACTCCGGGCAACGACGTGTCAATAACAGGGCTCGATATTCCTTGGTTATCTCAATTTCCGCACCTGGTTGCGCGGTGGACCTTCATGCTGAAGTAGAGGCATTGGTTCACGCAAAAGCGATTGAGGTTGCGGTTGAGGCTACTAACGCTTGAGTCGGCACGTGGTGGGGGCATCTCTGCTCGCGTGTCATGATGAATCCAGAAGTTAGACTGCCTCAACCCCTGGAGTGCATAGTCCTGATGGACTGCTTGCGGCGCAGGCCGGCTTCGGGCCTGATCTCTCACTGCGACAGGAGCAGCCAGTACTACAGGCAGGATTTCCGGGACAGGCTGCAAGCCTGGGCACAGCGCAACTCAAATGTTATGCAAGGGCAACTGCTGGGACAACGTATCACAGAGAGTCTGTGGAACTGACTGACGACCGCTTGCTTTCATGGACAGCGGTTTTCCACGTGAGAGCAGGCAAGTTCATGCACTGGGTCGCCTTCCACAACCGCTCGCGACTACATTCAGCTCTGGGCTACCTCAGCCCGATATAGCACGAACAAGGCTGGTTGGCGGATTAGCGAAAATCTGCCGCTTGACGACCGGCTATGCCCTCCGGGTTTCAGGGGCAACCTCAGTGGTATCTGGCGGAGACTGTGAGATTCGAACTCACGGACGGTTGCCCGTCGGCAGTTTTCAAGACTGCTGGTTTAAACCGCTCACCCAAGTCTCCGCAGGCTGCAGGGTTCGCATTCTAGCCGCGTGGCGCAGCCCCTCAGCCCCGCCCCGCCTGCAGCAACCCCTTCTTCTCGATGAACTCGATCACCTGATCCAGCCCCTGCCGGGTCTTGAGGTTGGTCATCACGAACGGCTTGAGTCCCTGTGCGGTGGTGCGCATGCGGCGCGTGTCCGCCTCCATCACGTCCAGGTTGGCGCCCACGTGCGGGGCGAGGTCGGTCTTGTTGATGACGAAGAGGTCGCTCTTGGTGATGCCCGGGCCGCCCTTGCGGGGGATCTTCTCGCCGGCGGCGACGTCGATGACGTAGATGGTGAGGTCGCTCAGCTCGGGGCTGAAGGTGGCTGCCAGGTTGTCGCCGCCGCTTTCGACGAAGACGATGTCGGCATCGGGGTATTGCGCGAGCATGCGGTCGATGGCCTCGAGGTTGATGGAGCAGTCCTCGCGGATGGCGGTGTGCGGGCAGCCGCCGGTTTCCACGCCCATGATGCGTTCGGCGGGCAGGGCGCCGCTGACGGTGAGCAGGCGCTGGTCTTCCTTGGTGTAGATGTCGTTGGTGATGGCGACGAGGTCGTATTTGTCGCGCATGGCCTTGCAGAGCATTTCCAGGATGGTCGTCTTGCCGGAGCCGACGGGGCCGCCGATGCCGATGCGCAGCGGGGGCAGGGGCTTGGTGCGGTTCGGGACGTGGTGCAGGGGCGAGGTGCTGGTGTGGGCGGTCGTGTTCATGGCGTCATGAGCGGAAAAGGCGGGAATACTGCGTTTCGTGGCGGGCCGAGAGCACGGCCAGCATGGGGGAGAAGGCCTGGCGCTCCGCCTCGCCCAGCTGCATGGCGTGGGCCACGGCGCCGGGAATGGCCGCGGCGAGCCGCGCGAGGATGCGCTGGCCGGCGCTCTGGCCCAGGGGCACGGCCTTGATGGCGGCCTGCACCATGTTCTCGGCCCAGCCGAAGGCGCAGGCGAGCAGCACGTCTTCGGCGCGCGCCTGGGTGCGCGCGGCGGCCAGGGCGAAGGCGACGGGGTAGGTGGGCGGCAGGGCGGCGAGGCGGGCGACGTCGGACAGGGCCTCCGCATCGCCCGCGTGCTGGTTGCGCAGCCAGTCGGCGAGGGAGCGGCCCATCTGCTCGGTCTGCAGGCGCAGTTCGCTGGTTTCTCGGGTGTGCAGCACCCAGTCGTTGAGGGCGCGCACACGCTCCGCGTCGCCCGCGCGCCAAGCGGCGAGGGCCTGGTGGACGACGGCGAGGTCGCCGCGGGCCTGGGTGAGCATGAGCTGTTCCTGCAGCCAGGCGGCGGCTGCAGACTCGTTGGTGACGCCCGCGCATTCGACGGCGATCTCCAGGCCTTCGGAGTACGAGAAGCCGCCCACGGGCAGGGCGGGCGAGGCGAGCCAGATGAGCTGCAGCAGGCTGGCCGCGGGCAGGCCTTGTGGCGCCGATGCCGGATCAGGTGCTGCGGAACCGGCGGGAGCGGGATCGGGTGCAGGCGCCATGCGCGCGTCAGCGGGCGAGGGAATGCGGATGGGCGTGGCCATGGTCCTGGCCGTGATCGTGGTGGTGGCCGCAGTCGTGGTCGTGGCTGTGCTCGTGGTCGCAAGCTTCGGTGCCATGCGCGTGAGCATGGGCGTGGTCATGCCCGTGATCGTGATGCGGATGGTCATGGCCGTGCCCGTGCCCTCCCGCCGCATACGCGCCGCCTTCGGGCTCGAAAGGCGCCTGCTGCTCGGTGACGATGAGGTGCATGGCGCGCAGCATGTCGGCGAGCACGTGGTCGGGTTCGATCTGCAGGTGGTCCGGGCGCAGTTCGATCGGCACGTGGCGGTTGCCGAGGTGGTAGGCGGCGCGGGTGAGGTCGAAGGGGCTGCCGTGCTGCGTGCAGTGGGTGATGCGCAGCACGGCCTGGGGCGCGGCGACCACGCGGACCATGCTGCCGTCCTCGGCCACCAGCACGTCGCCGCCGCGCACGACGGTGCCGCGGGGCAGGAAGACGCCCAGTTCGCGCCCGGTGGAGTCGGTGGCGGCGAAGCGGCTTTTCTGGCGCACGTCCCAGTCGAGTTCGACGGTGGCGGCGCGCTTGAGCAGGACGGGGGCGAGGCCGTGGCCCTGGGGAAGGAGTTTGTTGGCGGTCAGCATGTCGGTGTCCTGGGCGGCGAAAACGCCATTCTGCGGCTTGGCGGCCCTGTCCGGGCGCCTGGGGCCGGCCGGCGGGCGCCTGGCGGATGCGTGTGGGTCAGAGCGCGCGCGTCATGAAGTGGCTGGCCGGGTCGGGGCCGTAGCTGCCGAACGGCGCGCAGTCTTCGAAGCCGTGGCGTGCGTAGAGCGCGCGGGCCGGTGCGAAGAAGGGCTGGCTGCCCGTCTCCAGGCTGATGCGCGCGTGGCCGGCGGCGCGTGCCTCGGCCAGGGCGTGGGCCAGCATGCGGGCGGCGATGCCCTGGCCGCGCAGGGCGGCGGCCGTGCGCATCGACTTGAGTTCCGCATGGCCGGCGTCCAGCCGCTTGAGTGCCACGGTGCCGGCCAGGCGGTCGCCGTCCGGCGTGTCCAGCCAGGCGCTCCAGAAGCGGATCTCCGGGCGGCGCAGGCCGTCGAGGTCGAGCGCGTGCACGCTCTCGGGCGGCGAGATGCGGCGCATGTCGGCCAGGTGCTCCTGCAGGAACACGGCGATGCGCGGATCGCTCAGGTCGTCCAGGCGGATGCGCAGGAGCGGGGCGGTCGTGGAGGCTGGGGTGGGCGCGTTCATCGGCGGGCTCAGAAAAGGAAGTAGCGCTGCGCCAGCGGCAGGCGGGTGGCGGACTCGCAGGTGAGCAACTGGCCGTCGGCGCGCACGGTGTAGGTCTGCGCGTCGATCTCCATGCGCGGGGTGTAGCCGTTGTGCACCATGTGCTGCTTGCGCACGCCGCGGATGCCGCGCACGGCGCTCAGCTGCTTGGCCAGGCCGAAGCGCTCGCGCACGCCGGCCGCCATGGCCGCCTGCGAGACGAAGGTGAGCGACGACCGGGCCAGGGAGCCGCCGAAGGCGCCGAACATGGGGCGGTAGTGCACGGGCTGCGGCGTGGGGATGGACGCGTTCGGGTCGCCCATGGCGGCCACCGCGATGCTGCCGCCCTTGAGGACCATCGCGGGCTTCACGCCGAAGAAGGCTGGCTTCCAGACCACGATGTCGGCCCACTTGCCGACCTCCAGGCTGCCCACGTCGTGGGAGATGCCGTGGGCGATCGCGGGGTTGATGGTGTATTTGGCGACGTAGCGCTTGATGCGGTGGTTGTCGTTGCGGGCGCCGTCCTCGGGCAGGGCGCCGCGCTGCTGCTTCATCTTGTCGGCGGTCTGCCAGGTGCGCAGGATGACCTCGCCCACGCGGCCCATGGCCTGGCTGTCGCTGCTCATCATGCTGATGGCGCCCAGGTCGTGCAGGATGTCCTCGGCGGCGATGGTTTCCTTGCGGATGCGGCTCTCGGCGAAGGCCAGGTCTTCGGCGATGGCCGCGTCCAGGTGGTGGCACACCATGAGCATGTCCACGTGCTCGTCCAGCGTGTTGCGCGTGTAGGGCATGGTGGGGTTGGTGGAGGAGGGCAGGAAGTTGTCCTCGCCCACCACGCGCAGGATGTCCGGCGCGTGGCCGCCGCCCGCGCCCTCGGTGTGGAAGGCGCAGATGCCGCGTCCGCCCACGGCGGCGATGGTGTTCTCGACGAAGCCGCTCTCGTTGAGCGTGTCGGAGTGGATCGCCACCTGGGTGTCGGTGGCGTCGGCCACGTCCATGCAGTTGCTGATGGCCGAGGGGGTGGTGCCCCAGTCTTCGTGGAGTTTGAGGCCGATCACGCCGGCCTCGATCTGTTCGTGCAATGCGGCGGGCAGGCTGGCGTTGCCCTTGCCCAGGAAGCCGATGTTCATGGGGAAGGCGTCGGCCGCCTGCAGCATGCGCTCGATGTGCCAGGGGCCGGGCGTGCAGGTGGTGGCCAGCGTGCCGGTGGCCGGGCCGGTGCCGCCGCCGAGCATGGTGGTGATGCCCGAGGCCAGCGCCTCTTCGATCTGCTGCGGGCAGATGAAGTGGATGTGGCTGTCGATGCCGCCGGCCGTGACGATGTTGCCTTCGCAACTGATGATCTCGGTGCCGGGGCCGATGACGATGTCCACGCCGGGCTGGGTGTCGGGGTTGCCGGCCTTGCCGATGGCGGCGACACGGCCGTCCTTCAGGCCGATGTCGGCCTTGACGATGCCCCAGTGGTCGATGACGAGGGCGTTGGTGAGCACGGTGTCCATCGCCCCTTCTGCACGGGTGCGCTGGCTCTGGGCCATGCCGTCGCGGATGGTCTTGCCGCCGCCGAACTTGACTTCCTCGCCGTAGCCGCCGGCGCGCAGGGTGAAGTCCTGCTCGACTTCGGCGACGAGGCCGGTGTCGGCCAGCCGCACGCGGTCGCCCACGGTGGGGCCGAACATTTCCGCATAGGCGCGGCGGGAGACGGTGGCCATGGTGTGGTCTTGCCTTTCCGGGGGCGTGGCTTGGGGCGTGAAGAGGCGGGGCGGGTCAGGGCTGCTGCGGCAGGCCGGGGGCGGTCTCCGCAGTGCCTGCGTCCAGCGGCCCCTGGATGTCGCCGCGGAAGCCGTACACCGTGCGGCTGCCGGCGAAGTCCACCAGTTCGACGGTGCGTTGCTGGCCCGGCTCGAAGCGCACGGCGGTGCCCGAGGTGATGTTCAGCCGCATGCCGCGCGCGGCCGCGCGGTCGAAATCCAGGGCGCCGTTGGTCTCGGCGAAGTGGTAGTGCGAGCCGACCTGGATCGGCCGGTCGGCGCTGTTGCGCACCACCAGGGTGACGGTGCGCCGGCAGGGGATGAGTGGGTGCTCGCCGTCATCGACCAGCAGTTCGCCCGGGACCATGGTGCGCTCCTTGCCTCGGTTTGCGGTCAGGCCAGGCCGCCCAGCAGGGCGAGGCCGAAGAGGCCGACGGCGGCGCCGGCCGCGCGCGGCAGCCAGCGGTTGGCGCCGCGCAGGGCCACGCCCAGGCCGATGCCGCCGGCATGCAGGGCCACGGTGGCGGCGAGCATGCCGGCCAGCGTGGGCAGGGCTGCGCCGCCGCCGGCCAGTTCGTGGCCATGGGCGATGCCGTGGAAGACCGCGAAAACACCGACCAGCGCCGCGGCGGCGGGCGCGGGCAGGCGGCGCTGCGTGGCCACCAGCAGGCCCAGCACCAGCAGGGAGGCGGCGATCATGGGCTCCACCGCAGGCAGCGACAGGCCCGCCAGCCCCGCCAGCGCGCCCACGAGCAGCATGCCGGCGAAGCCCAGGGGCGCCGCCAGCAGTTCGCGGCGGCTGCGTGCGGCCAGGGCGCTCCAGAGGCCCACGGCCACCATGGCGGCCAGATGGTCCATGCCGGTCAGCGGGTGCAGGAACCCGGCGGCGACGCCGTGGTGGTGGCCGGCATCGGCGCCGGTGTGGGCCAGTGCCGGCAATGCGGCGGCGGCCAGCAGGGCGGGGAACAGGGAACGGGCGATGCGCATGGGGATGCTCCGGGAGGGAAAGGGCGCGCGGCGGGCCGCGTCAGGCGATGGGCTGGTGGACGGTGACGAGCTTGGTGCCGTCGGGGAAAGTGGCTTCCACCTGGATGTCGGAAATCATCTCTGGCACGCCGTCCATCACGTCTGCCCGCGTGAGGACTTCGCGGCCTTCGCTCATGAGCTGGGCCACTGTCTTGCCGTCGCGCGCGCCTTCGAGCACGGCCGCGGATATGAGCGCCACCGCTTCGGGGTAGTTGAGCTTGAGGCCGCGCGCCTTGCGGCGTTCGGCCAGCAGCGCGGCGGTGAAGAGAAGGAGCTTGTCTTTTTCCCGGGGGGTCAGTTCCATGGGGTGGTCCGTCGGTCGCCTCAACTGGGCGGCATCGTAAAGCAGGAACCCTGCCAGTGGGTCGCTGCCGCGTCGGCGATGGCATGAATGCTGCACCTGCCGGGGAGTGAATCCCGCCCCTGTTCCTGCTGCCGATACCCCGCGAGCGGCTGCCGCGCCGCCCGATGGCGAAGCGCCGCAGCGCATCGTCAAGGTGCGCCGCGACTACAACAGCTGGGTGGGCAGCGAGACGCTGGAGGACTATGCGCTGCGCTTCACGCCGCAGCGCTTCCGCAAGTGGTCCGCCTGGCGCGTGGCCAACACGGCTTTCGGCGCCGCCTCGTTCCTGGTCCTGGAGGCAGTGGGTGCCACGCTGCTGGTGCAATACGGTTTCGCCAACGCCTTCTGGGCCATCCTGGCGACGGGGCTCATCATCTTCCTGGCCGGCATGCCGATCAGCGCCTATGCCGCGCGCTACGGGGTGGACATGGACCTGCTCACGCGCGGGGCGGGCTTCGGCTACATCGGCTCGACCATCACCTCGCTGATCTACGCGAGCTTCACCTTCGTCTTCTTCGCGCTGGAGGCCGCCGTGATGGCCTATGCGCTGGAGCTGGCGCTGGACATCCCTCCCGCCTGGGGCTACGTGCTCTGCGCGCTGGCGGTGATTCCGCTCGTGACGCACGGGGTGTCGGCCATCAGCCGGCTGCAGGTGTGGACGCAGCCGGTCTGGCTGGTGATGCTGCTGGTGCCGTTCGGCTATGTGCTGGCGCGCGATCCTGGTGCATTCGCGGGTGTCCTGCACTATTCCGGGGATCGCGGCGGCTCGGCGGCGTTCGATCTGCACCTTTTCGGCGCGGCGCTCACGGTGGGCATCGCCCTCATCACCCAGATGGGGGAGCAGGCCGACTACCTGCGCTTCATGCCGGCGCGCACGCCCGTGAACCGCTGGCGCTGGTGGGCCGGGGTGCTGGCCGGCGGGCCGGGCTGGGTGGTGCTGGGCGTGTTCAAGATGCTGGGTGGCGCGCTGCTGGCCTACCTGGCGATCACCCTGAGCGTGCCGCCCGAGCGGGCGGTGGACCCGAACCAGATGTACCTGGCCGCCTACGGCTACGTGTTCGCGGACTACCGCTGGGCGGTGGCGGCCACGGCGCTGTTCGTGGTGGTGTCGCAGATCAAGATCAACGTGACCAATGCCTACGCGGGCTCGCTCGCGTGGAGCAACTTCTTCTCGCGCCTCACGCACAGCCACCCGGGGCGCGTGGTGTGGGTGGTGTTCAACACGCTCATCGCCTTCATGCTGATGGAGATGAACGTGTTCACCGCGCTGGGGCAGGTGCTGGGGCTGTATTCCAACATCGCCATCGCCTGGATGATGGCCGTGGTGGCCGACCTGGTGGTGAACAAGCCGCTGGGGCTGTCGCCGCCGGGCATCGAGTTCAAGCGCGCGCACCTGTACGACGTCAACCCGGTGGGCGTGGGCGCGATGGCGCTGGCCTCGCTGCTTTCGGTGGTGGCGCACCTGGGGCTGTTCGGGCCGACGGCGCAGGCGTTCTCGGCGGTGATCGCGATGGTGACGGCTTTCGTCGCCGCTCCGGCGATCGCGTGGGCGACCGGCGGGCGCCACTACCTGGCGCGGACCGGGCCGGCCGCGGTACCCGCGCCTGCTCCCGCAAAGTGCGGGCAGGGCGGCTGCTCAGGGTGCGGCCGTGGTGCGGCTGCCACGGCGGCAGCGTCCGCGGCGCCCGCGATGCTGCGCTGCGTGGTGTGCGAGCGCGAGTACGAAGCGCCGGACATGGCCCATTGCCCCGCCTACCGCGGCCACATCTGCTCGCTGTGCTGCACGCTCGATGCGCGCTGCGGCGACATGTGCAAGCCCCATGCGCACCTGGCCGTGCAGTGGGCGGCGGCGCTGCGCTGGCTGCTGCCGCGGCGTGCCTGGCGGGTGCTGGATTCCGGGCTGGGGCACTTCCTGCTGCTGATGCTGGTGATCGCGCCGCTGCTGGCGGCGGTGTTCGGGCTCTTCAACCACCAGGAACTCCAGTCGCTGGGCGCGGCCGGTGCGCCGGTGGCCGCGCTGCGGTCGGGGCTGCTCAAGGCCTACCTGGCGCTGCTGGTCATCTCGGGCATCGTGGCCTGGTGGCTGGTGCTCGCCCACAAGAGCCGCAAGGTGGCGCAGGAGGAGTCGAACCGCCAGACCCACCTGCTGCAGCGCGAGATCGCCCTGCACCGGCAGACCGACCAGGCCCTGCAGGAGGCCCGGCGGACCGCCGAGCAGGCGCGCGGCGTGGCCGAGGAGGCGCGCGAGGAGGCCGAGCACGCCCGGCGCCTCGCCGACCAGGCCAACCAGGCCAAGAGCCGCTACATCAGCGCCATCAGCCATGAGCTGCGCACGCCGCTCAACAGCATCCTGGGCTACGCGCAGCTGATGGGCGAGGACGCCTCCGTGCCGCCGCACCGCCGGCAGGCCGTGGGCGTGATCCGGCGCGGCGGCGAGCACCTGCTCACGCTGATCGAGGGCACGCTGGACATCGCCCGCATCGAGAGCGGCAAGCTCACGCTGCAGGTGCGGCCGATGCGCTTCGCCGACTGCGTGCACGAGATGGTCGAGATGTTCGAGCCCCAGGCCCGCGCCAAGGGGCTGGCGTTCCGGTTCGATCCGCAGGGCATGCTGCCCGAGGTGGTGCGCGGCGACGACAAGCGCGTGCGGCAGATCCTCATCAACCTGATCGGCAACGCCATCAAGTTCACCGCCGCGGGGCATGTGCGCCTGGGCGTGCGGCATGCGCGCGAACTGGCCCTGATCGAGATCGAGGACAGCGGCCCGGGCCTGACCGAGGCCGAGCGCGCGAGCATTTTCGAGCCCTTCGAGCGCGGCGCGGCCAGCAGCCACGGCGCGGCGCCCGGCGCGGGCCTGGGGCTGACCATCGCCAAGATGCTGACCGAGCTGATGGGCGGCGAGATGACGGTGACCAGCACCCCCGGTGCCGGCGCGCTGTTCCGCGTCCGGCTCTTCCTGCCCGAAGTGCATCCCGGCGCCCTGGGCGCGGCCGACCTGCGCGCCGCCGGCCCGCGGTCCGCGCGGCGCGGCTATGCCGGCCCGCGCCGCCGCCTGATGGTGGTGGACAACGAAGAGCCCGACCGCGAACTGCTGGTGCAACTGCTGGCACCGCTGGGCTTCGAGCTGCGCACCGCCGCCAGCGGGCACGACGCGCTGGACCTGCTGGCCGCCGGCTACCGGCCCGACGTGGTCTTCATGGACCTGGCCATGCCCGGCATCGACGGCTGGGAGACCATCCGTCGCCTGCGTGCGGCCGGCCATGCGCGGGCCCACGTGGCCGTGGTCTCGGCCAACGCCTTCGACAAGGGGCTGGAGAACGACGTGGGCATCAGGCCCGAGGATTTCATCGTCAAGCCGGTGCGCCACACCGAGCTGCTGGACTGGCTGGAGCGCCGGCTGGCCCTGCAGTGGCTCGAAGACGAGCCGCCTCCGTCCACCGTTGCCGCGCCGCCGCCGCCAGCCGACGCCGCCATGCCCGATGCCGCGCGGCTCGCAACGCTGGCCGAGGCCGTGGAACTGGGCTATTACCGGGGCGTGATGGCCCAGCTGGCGGAGATCGAGGCCGCGCAGCCCGAATGCGCCGGCTGGGTGGCCCGGGCGCGCGCTCTGGCGCGGCAGTTCCAGTTCGAGGCGCTGGCCCGCCTCATGACCTCTTCCTGATCCCGATGACCGACGTGCCTTCGCCTTCCGCCCCTCATGCCGAGTCCGCCGGCCGCGCAGCCCCGCTGATGGACAGCGACAGCGCCGGCCTGGTGCTGATCGTGGACGACGTGCCCGACAACCTCGCCGTGCTGCACGATGCGCTCGACGAGTCGGGCTACACGGTGCTGGTCGCCACCGGCGGAGAGACCGCGCTGGCCCGCGCCGCCCAGGCCATGCCCGACGTGGTGCTGCTCGACGCCATGATGCCCGGCATGGACGGCTTCGAGGTCGCGCGCCGCCTGAAGGCCCGGCCGGCCACCGCGCACATCCCCATCATCTTCATGACCGGCCTCACCGAGACCGAGCACCTGGAGGCGGCCCTGGCCGCGGGCGGCGTGGACTACGTGACCAAGCCCATCAAGCCGCGCGAGGTGCTGGCACGCATGAACGTGCACCTGCAGGGCGCGCGCCGGGCCCGGCAGGACATGCGCCACGCGGGCCAGGCGCGCAATGCGCTGGATGCCTTCGGCTATGCCAGCATCACCGTGCGCGCGAGCGACGGGCGGCTGATGTGGCAGACCGCGCTGGCGCGCACGCTGCTGCGCGAATACTTCCCGGCCGAGGGCGACGGGCCGCGCGATCCGGCGGCCACGCCCCAGCCCGTGGCCGAATGGCTGCGCGCGCTGCTGCCGCAGATACCGGTCTTCGCCGCGCAGCGGACCGAACCGCCGCGCCTGGTGGTGGAGCGTGGCGCGCGGCGCCTGTCGTTCAGCCTGCACCAGCAGACCGGCGACGGCGAGGGCGGCGGCGACTGGCTGGTCGTGATGCGCGAGGTGTCCGACGCGGCGGTGATCGAGGCACTGGCCCTGGGTTTTCGGCTCACGGCGCGCGAGGCCGAAGTGCTCTACTGGCTGCTCAAGGGCAAGACCAACCGCGACATCGGCGACATCCTGGGGTCGAGCCCCGCCACGGTGAAGAA
Source organism: Paracidovorax citrulli (assembly GCF_900100305.1). Classification (GTDB taxonomy): domain Bacteria; phylum Pseudomonadota; class Gammaproteobacteria; order Burkholderiales; family Burkholderiaceae_C; genus Paracidovorax; species Paracidovorax citrulli. Next base: position 131,445 of record NZ_FNEY01000008.1, read on the forward strand.
GCACCTGGAGCGCGTCTATGTGAAGCTGGGCGCGGAAACCCGCACTGCCGCCGCGGGCATCGCCATGGCGCGCATCCGGCAGACACACCCGCAATTCGAAGGGTAGTCCGGGCAGCGGAACGCAGCTTCGGCGCCCTTCTGGGACAATCCGCGACCGCCCGACCGCTGGTTTTCCGCTTTTTTCGATGAACGATCCTGCCCCTTCGCGCCGGGCTTTCCCGCACCGCGGCCATTCGCTGCTGCGGCGCCTGCTGCCCGCCATCGGGGCGCTGCTGGTGCTGATCGGGCTGGGGGCCTACCTGCTGGTCACCAATGCGCTCAGCCAGGATGCCGACGTGCAGGCGCGCTCGCGGACTTTCATCGCCCGCAGCCTGGAGCAGCAGCGCAACGAGACGGGCCGCAACATCATCAACTACAGCAAGTGGGGCGAGGCCTACCGCCACCTGCACCTGACCGTGGACAAGGTCTGGGCGGACGAGCACCGCAACGTGGGCGACATCCCCTTCGATCTCTACGGCTACAACGGCGTGTGGGTCGTCGATGGCGCCGGCCGCACGGTGTACGGCGTCATCGACGGCAAACCCACGTCGCGGCAGATCACCGGCTGGCTGCAGGGCGACGTGGCCGGCCTGCTGGCGGCGGCGCGGGAAAGCGACGTGCAGGACGGCAGCGTCGTGCGCGCGCTGGAGGTGGGCGGGCTGCCGGCGATCGCCGCGGCGGCCACCATCACGCCGGGCTGGGATTCCTCGATCCCCGTCATGCCGGGCACGCCGTCGGTGATGATGTTCGTCACCGTCCTGGACCCGGCGTGGCTCGCGCGGCTGAGCGAGCAATACGGCGTGCCCGCGCTCATGGCCTCGCACGGGCCGCTGCCGGGCCACGAATCGATGCCGCTGCTCGATTCGCCATCCATCCACCTGAACTGGCACCCGCCCCAGCCGGGCCGCGACCTGCTGCGCCAGACCCTGCCGCTGTTCGCGGGCGGCGTGCTGCTGATGCTGGGCGTGCTGGTGCTGCTGCTGCGCAACGCGCTCGCGTCGGCCCGGCAGATCGACGCGCAACTGCAGGCCCTGCGGGCCAGCCAGGCCGAACTCCAGGGCAGCGAGCGGCGCTTCCGCGACATGGCGGAGACCTCCTCGGACTGGCTGTGGGAGACGGATGCGCAGGGCCGGCTGACCTATCTCTCCGACCGCTTCTCGCAGGTCGCCGGGCACCGCCGCGGCGACTGGCTGGGGCGGCCGCTGGCCGACCTGTTGCGGCCCGAGGGGGGGCAGCCGCTGCAGCCCTGGCTGGAGCGCGCGGACGGACGGGGCCCTGCCGAAGCCGACGGCGCCGCACGCGACACCCTGCTGTGCCGCATCGACGACAGTTCCGGCCTGCAGCGCATCTGCCGCGTCACGGCGCGGGCGATCGGGGAGGGGCAGGGCTTCCGCGGCACCGCCACCGACCTGACCGACGAATGGCAGGCACAGGCCCGGGTGCGGCACCTCTCGCTGCACGATACGCTCACCGGCCTGCCCAACCGGCGGCGGCTGCACCAGTTCCTGGCCACGCTCCTGGAGTCGGACGGTCCGGCGCAGCCGCTGGCGCTGCTGTGCCTGGACCTCGACCGCTTCAAGCCCGTCAACGATGCGCTCGGCCACGCCCTGGGGGACCGGGTGCTGCAGGAGGTGGCCCGGCGCCTGCAGGCGCTGCTGGGCCCGCAGGATATCGCCGCTCGGCTGGGCGGGGACGAGTTCGTGCTGGTGCTGGCCGGCGCGCAGGACCCCGATGCCATCGGCCGCCGCTGCGCCGCCGTGGTGGCCGCGCTGTGCGAGCCTTTCGCCTTCGACGGCCAGATCGTCTGCATCGGCACCAGCATCGGCGTGGTGCAGGCGCCGCTGCATGCGCGCACTGCGCAGGAGCTGCTGCGCAAGGGCGACATCGCGCTCTATGACGCCAAGGCGGCCGGCCGCAACACCTGGCGCTGCTACACCGACGCCCTGGACGCGCAGGCCGCCGCGCGCCTGCGGATGGAGCAGGACCTGCGCGTGGCGCTGCGCACCGGGCAGATGCGCCTGCATTACCAGCCCTGCTATGCGGTGGACGGCGGAGCGCTGCGCAGCCTGGAGGCGCTGGTAAGGTGGCAGCATCCCGTGCGCGGAATGCTGCAGCCCGAGGAGTTCCTGCCCCTGGCGCGGGAAACCGGGCTGATCCGTCCGCTGGGCGCGTGGGTGCTCCGCACGGCGTGCCTCGATGCCGCGGGCTGGCCCCGCGGCGTGCGGGTGTCGGTCAATCTCTCGGCCGGCCAGTTCGGCAGTGCCGGCCCGCAGGCGGCCGACCTGCCGTCCGTGGTGGCCGCGGCCCTGCGGGACAGCGGCCTGCCGGCCCGCAGGCTGGAGCTGGAGATCAACGAAGGCATCCTGCTCACCCATGGCGACGAGGCCCTGCAGGCCCTGGCAGCGCTCAAGCAGCAGGGGGTGTGGCTGACGCTGGCCGACTTCGCCTCGGGCTATTCGTCGCTGGCCTGCCTGCGCCACCTTCTGCCCGACGGCATCAAGATCGGCCGTGGCTTCGTCGCGCAGTTGCCCGAGCGCGCGCAGGACCGGGCCATCGTGCAGGCCGTGGGCGCGCTCGCGCATGCGCTGGGCGTCTCGGTGCGGGCGGAGGGCGTGGAAACCCGCTCGCAGCTCGATTGCCTCATGCGCCAGCCCTGCGACGAAGTGCAGGGCTTCCATTTCAGCGATGCGCTGCCGCCGGAGCAACTGGACCGGCTGTGGGGCGCCGCTGCGGCTTCCGGGCCCGGCGCTGGCGCAGGCGCCTGACCGGCGCCCGGCACGCGGCCCTTCAGCGCCCCACGGCCTTTTCCAGCTCGGCCTTGTTCATCTTCGAGCGGCCGGCGATGTTCTTCTTGCGCGCCTCTTCGTAGAGCTGCTCGCGCGTGCGACCCTGCGAGCCGGTGTGGGAGCGCTGCCCGCCGCGCACGGGCGCGGGGGTGTCGTGCACGGTCTTCGGGTTGGCCTTCTTCGCCTCGCCGTGCTGGGCGCGCTCCTTGTTGACGGTGCGCGCCGCGATCTGTTCGGCCGTCTTTTCGCTGCGGCCGCGATCTTCGAGGCTGTCCTTGATGTGTTCGTACTGGCGCTCGCGCTTGTCGCTCCAGGCGGCTCGGGGCATGGCGGACTCCTTGGCGTGGTGGATGAGGGAACAATGGGGAAAGCCCCTTGCGCTATCTGACGGCGTGAGGCGTTCCGTGCGTGTCGGCGCCGCGGGCATGCGGCCGTAGGACGCCGCACCGCCGTGCCGGGAACGCGGTTTGCCATGCCTGGGGACACGCTCAGGCCGCGCCGCGAGGGGCGCGGTATCAGGACCGCCCGGAGCGCTGCACGAGCACGGTGCCCAGGGCCAGCCCCGCACCGAACGCCAGGTACACGGCGGCCAGCGCGCCATGCCCCAGATGGTGCTCGAAGCCGGGCGTGAAGCGGCGCGGCGTGAGCTGGAAATCGACCCAGCAGGCAACGGCGGACGTGGCCGCCGCACGCTGGCAGATGGCCGGCCAGGAGGTCTCGGGCGCGCCGCGCGCGGCGTCGCGGGCGGCGGCGCTGGCCGTGGCCCAGAACACGGAGGCGCCGTGGTGGATGGCGTAGCCGGGCAGGGTGTGGGAGAGTCTCGGGCGGTGTTCGCGCAGTGCGGTGTCGCCCCAGATCCAGTGGCTCACGGCGTTGACGGGCGTGATGGCGGCGCGGGCCTGGCGCCGTCCCGCCCACAGCAGAGCCAGGGTGGAGAGTACGCTGGCGCAGCTGCCGGCGATGGCGCCTTCGCGCAGCGCGCGTTTCCAGTCGATGGGCATGTGGGGCTCCTGTCGGGGAAGGGGACGACGCATCATCGCCAACCGCGCGCCGGTCCGCGTGTCGGATGGCACGGCAAACGCATGCAGGCGCATGCATTCACGGGAAGGTTTCCATGGAGTATTTCATTGCCAAGTGGCTGCACATTCTCTCGTCCACGGTCCTGTTCGGCACCGGTATCGGAACGGCGTTCTACCTGCTGGTCGCCATGCTGGGCCGCGACCTGCGCTTCATCGTGCCGATGACGCGCTGGGTGGTGCGGGCCGACTGGCTGTTCACCGGAACCACGGCGGTGCTGCAGCCGCTTACCGGCTGGTGGCTGGTGCACCTGATGGGGCTGCCCTGGAGCACGCCCTGGCTGGCGCGTTCGCTGGGCCTCTACGTCCTGGCCATGGCCTGCTGGCTGCCGGTGGTGTGGATCCAGATGCGCATGCGCGACGAGGCGGTGCGTGCGCAGGCCGGCCACCTGGATGCGTGGCCCGCGCTGTGGCGCTTCTTCATCGCCTGGGTGGTGCTGGGGGTGCCGGCGCTGGTGGCTTTCCTGGCCATCTTCTGGTTCATGGTGAGCAAGCCGGCAGGGATATAGTCCTTCAGCGCCAGGGCCCCATGCAGGCCATGCTCGACGGCGATGCGCAGGGCGCACGCCAATGTACCGGCGACCACCTCGAGCACGTGCGCACCACCATCCAGCGCCTGGACGCAGACCGCGCCCGCCGCGAGCGACAACCATGATCATCTCTTCCACCGCCGACTACCGCGAAGCCGCCCGCAAGCGCCTGCCGCCCTTCCTCTTCCACTACATCGACGGCGGCGCCTATGCCGAGCAGACGCTGCGCCGCAACGTCGAGGACCTGGCCGCGGTCGCGCTGCGCCAGCGCGTGCTCAAGGACATGAGCCGCCTCGACACCCGCGTCGAGCTGTTCGGCGAGCAGCTCTCCATCCCCGTGGCGCTGGCGCCCGTGGGCCTGACGGGCATGTTCGCGCGACGCGGCGAGGTGCAGGCCGCGCGCGCGGCCGACCGGCACGGCGTGCCGTTCACCCTGTCCAGCGTCTCGGTCTGCCCGATCGAGGAGGTGGCACCGGAGCTCGGCCGGCCCATGTGGTTCCAGCTCTACGTGCTCAAGGACCGCGGCTTCATGAAGAACGCGCTGGAGCGCGCCCAGGCGGCGGGATGCACGGCGCTGGTGTTCACCGTGGACATGCCCGTGCCCGGCGCGCGCTACCGCGATGCGCATTCCGGCATGAGCGGCCCCAACGCCGCGCTGCGCCGCTACTGGCAGGCGGCCATGCACCCGCGCTGGGCGTGGGATGTGGGCGCGCTGGGCCGCCCGCACGACCTGGGCAACATCTCCGCCTACCTCGGCAAGCCCACGGGCCTGGCCGACTACATGGGCTACCTGGGCGCCAATTTCGATCCCTCCATCTCGTGGAAGGACCTGGAATGGATCCGCGCGTTCTGGAAGGGGCCCATGCTCATCAAGGGCATCCTGGACCCGGAGGACGCGAAGGACGCCGTGCGTTTCGGCGCGGACGGCATCATCGTCTCCAACCACGGCGGCCGCCAGCTCGACGGCGTGCTCTCCTCGGCGCACGCGCTGCCGCCCATCGCCGATGCGGTGAAGGGCCGTATCAAGATCCTGGCCGACTCGGGCATCCGCAACGGCCTGGACGTGGTGCGCACCATCGCGCTCGGCGCCGACGCCGCGATGATCGGCCGCGCCTTCATCTACGCGCTGGCCGCGGCGGGCGAGGCCGGCGTGAAGCACGTGCTGGAGTTGCTCGAAAAGGAAATGCGCGTGGCGATGACGCTCACCAGCGTCGCGAAGGTCTCCGACATCACGGGCGACCTGCTGGTGAAGGCCTGACGGCACGGGGCGGTTGCACCGCCCGGCTCAGCCCTTCGGGAGCTCCAGCGTGAAGCGCACCTGGTGATTCTCGCAATGGCCCGTGGCGTCGCCGTGGTGGGCGCGTGCGATCTGCCGCGCGATGAACAGCCCAAGCCCCAGGTGCGTGCGGTCTGTGCCCGGACCATGAAGCCCGCGCCGAAGCGGCTCGAACAGATCGTCAATGCTCTCCGGTGCCAGTTCACCGGCGTTTTCGACCGAGATGGCCACCCCATGCGCGGTGCCCTTGACGCGGACCGTGATGGATCCCCCGGCGTCTCCGTGCTTGACAGCGTTGGAAACGAGATTGCCGAGCGCCTCCCGGACCCGGGACGCGTCGTATGTTCCCTCCGTCGGCCCTTGTGCCGAAAACTCGATCCGTGCGCCCGGATGGGCGAGGCGCTGGAGCTGAACCTCCTCGCTGCAAGCCGCTGCCAGATCGGTCGGCGCCAGATGCAACACCATGCCGACGCCCAGGTTGGACCGGCTGTACTCCAGGAGCGAGTCCAGGAGGGTCGTCATGCGGTGGACCCCTCGCTCGAGCATGGCAGTCTGCTGGACAGGCGCGATGCCCTGCTTGGCCATGAGCTCCACCATCAGGGCGACGGCATTCAGGGGCCCACGCAGATCATGCCCGAGGACGCCCAGAAAAATCTCGCGCCAACGCTCGCGCTCCTGGGCGTAGAACTGCACCGACTCCGCCACGGCCTGGTCGATCGCCTCATTGAACCGCGTGATGTCATGGATGGTGTCCGGACCTGCAGAATGGGCCTCGCTCCATAACCGGAGGATGCTCGACCGCAGCGCCCTGAACTCGGCAACCAGTTGCTCGATGTCGATTCCGCTCTGCGCACGCATCAATCCGTGGGTTTGCGCCGAGCTTTGCGTTGAACCGGGTGGTGCGTTGCCATGCGACTTTTGAATGGACTGCGCCCTGGTTTGCGGGGTCCGCAGGTCTGCTGAAATGGCCTCCAGGATCTGTGGCAAATGGTCGCGCAGTGCCTTGTCGTCGGTTTTTCGCAGTGCGGGAATGGTTCTGGCGTATGCGACAGCCTCTTCCAGGATGCGTTCCCGGGTCGATTCCAAAAAGGCTGCAAGTCGCATGATCGTCTGTCCTTTCTCATCGCAAATATCGGCCGTGAACGGTACTGTGTCCCGCCTTCCCTGAACAGACCCTCATCCTGCGCTTCGACGCATTTTTCCGACGCAGCGGTGGCTCTCCCGCCCGGGGCTGACGGGCGGCATCGGTCACGCCTGTGAAAGTCAGCGAGCGGAGAAGAGGTCCACGACGCTCGCCGGTGCATCGTTGCCGAAGAAGCGTTGGTGATTTTTCGCTGCCTCCCCGGCGAAGGCAGCGCTTCGGGGGAACAGCGCTTGCTCGTACATGGCCAGCGCTGTCTCCAGGTCGCCGGAATGGTCCCGTATCGCATGCGCCAGTTCGGCCCCGTCATGGATGGCGAGATTGGCCCCCACGCCAGCGAACGGCGACATCAGGTGGGCCGCATCGCCCACGAGCGTGACGCCCGGTGTGCGTTCCCACCGGTGGTCCATCGGCAAGGCGTGGATCAGCCGCAGGACTGGCGGCGTATCGCTTTCAGAGGCCAATGCGCGAAGTGGCGGGGCCCATCCCTCAAACTCTTCGGCCACGCGCCGCAGTGCGGCGGCCGGGTCGCCGAAGTCCACAGAGGCGAACCACGGCCCGGGCTTGTCCAATGCGATGTAGGTGTGCAGCGTGCCGTCGGCGTGGTGATGGGCAGGAATGGCCTTGCCCGGCTCGACCGCCATCAGCGTGCCGGTGCCGATGGCGTCGGCGCTCGCCCGGTGCCGCGCGGGGCCGCCGAAGAGGTGCGTTTCGATGAAAGCCGTGCCCCCGTCATGCGGCGTCGCAGCAGAAACCAGCGGCCGGACTCTCGACCACGCACCGTCCGCACCCACGAGCAGGTCGGCCATGGCTGTCGAGCCGTCGGCGAAACGCAGTTCGTGCGGTCCCCCGGGACGGCGATGGGCGTGAACCATCTTGCACCCCCACCGGATGGCGCCCGCGGGAAGGGACGCGATGAGAAGCCGGCGCAATGCGCCCCTGTCCACCTCGGGCCGGGTCGTCCCGCCGGTGCCCGGCTTGTCCAGCAGAACGGTGTTGTGCTTGTCCACCACCCGCTTGGCGTCTTCCCCGGGAAGCGCGAGGGCCAGGAACGCATCGTACAGGCCGGCAGCCTCGAGGCCCGGTTGCCCGGTGTCTTCATGAATGTCCAGCAAGCCGCCTTGCGCTCGCGCTGCCGGCGATGCTTCGCCCTCATAAACGGTGGCAGGCATGCCGTTGACGTGCAGCACACGTGCAAGCGTCAATCCTCCCAGGCCGGCCCCCACGATGGCTATGCGAGGGCTGGTGCATGGCGTCGGTGATCTGAAGCGGACGTACATGGCGTGTTCCGTGAAGGTCCCGACGGGGTGTCGGGTGGAAACGCTGGCCGACCTTCCGGGACGCGGCAGGTGGCGTGTACGCGATGGCCCGCGGCGGGCCATCGTTTTTCGCGGTCTTGGACCCGCTATTTTTGCACGGGAAAGGTTGCGGGGCCGACAGGCGGGGCAGGCAGCCCTCGCGGGAAGATCACATGCCCAGCGACTTGAGCAGGTCGTCGGTGTCGCTGTCGGCGCCGGCGGCCGGCGGAGGGGAGGCGGGCTGGTCGCCCTTGCCGGCCTGGGCCAGCAGCGCGTCCGGGTCCGGCGCTTCCTGCGGCTCGAAGTCGTAGAGCTTGATGAACTCGGTGCGGTCGATGGCCAGCTCGAGGTAGAAGATGTGGTTCTTGGCCGTGTAGAAGGTCACGCGGCGCGCCTCGGGCTGGTCGAGGTTGGCGTCCACGCTCAGCATCACCTGCTTGTTCAGCGCCAGCATCTTGGGCTGGTTCTGCGTGATGTGGGTCTGCAGCTCGCGGCGCACCTTGCCGGTGAAGTCGCCCACCACCTGGTTCATGAGCTCGCCCATCACGTTGGCCACCTCGTCGGAGGTGTAGGAGCTCGCGAGGTCGTCCTGCGACATGCCCATGCTCAGGAGGTAGCTCTGGTAGATCTCCATCGCCGCCTCCTTGGTCAGGTTGATGATGACCAGCCCGGAGAATCCGCCGTCGAACAGAACGAAGCAGCCGATGTCGGGGCGCAGGCAGGTCTTGCTGATGCGCTGCACCATGCCGGAGTAGTGCAGCTGCGTCTGCGTGGCCACGCTCAGCACCCGCGTGACGGAATTGCACAGGCTGATCAGCAGGTCTTCGGTGCCGTAGGTGGGGGCGATCTTGTCGGGCGTGCTCATGGAGATGCGTGCTGAGGTCGTGGCAGGTGCGTAAGGAGGGCTGGGAGCAGGGCGGATGCCCGGCCGCATGCAGTGTAGCGCGCCAACGGCCCGCGCGGACCCCGGGCCGTCCCGTGGAGGGGGCTGCCGGCACGCGGTTCAGCGGGTGCCGCGCTCCAGCCCCGGCTCGGAGATCCGCCGCGCGTACACGGCCAGCACGATGCGTTCCGAATGCACCAGGTAGTCGTGCAGGGCGGCCGAGGCCTCCTGCAGCCTGCCGGCCTCGAACAGCTCGACGATCTTCACGTTCATCTCCACGTAGGGCGCGTGCAGGAATTCCGCGTCCTTGAGCAGCCCGAAGGCCAGGCGCAGCTCGGCCAGCAGATGGGAGAACATCACGTTCAGGCGTTCGCTGTCGGCCAGTTCCACCACGGCCATGTGGAACTCCATGTTCGCCGTGCCCGCGCCCTGCCAGTCGCCCGCGTCGCGGCAGCGCAGGGCGTTGTCCACCGCCTCGCGCAGGTGCTTCTTGGCGGGGTGGCGCGGATAGGCCTGGGCCAGCGCCTGGCATTCGATGAGCCGGCGCACGCGGTAGATGTCGATGATGGACGCGATGCTGGGCACCGCCACCGACACGCCGCGGTTGGGTTCGTGCCGGAGCAGGCCCTCCTTGGTGAGCAGCCGGAACACCTCGCGCAGGGTGTTGCGCGAAATCTCCAGGCTCTCGGCCAGCGCGGCCTCGGACAGGCGCTGGCCCGGGGCCAGCTCGCCGGCCACGATGCGGCGGCGGATCTGGTCGCTGACGCGGTCCGTCAGGTTCTGTACGGGGGATTCACTCATCGGCGGCGGGCAGGCGAAAGGGGAGGCGGGGCGCCGCGGCTGGTCGAGCGGGGCGGACGTCCGGAGCGCCAGTGTATCGGGCGGCGGGCCTCCGGCGGGGGCGGGCGCTGCGCCCCGGGCACCGTGCCCGCGCAATGGCCGCACCAACGGCATGCGGGTAATCCCCATCAACGATCCAAATCAAATTGTTCAACAATTTATGCAGATGATTCATCAATGGATGGGTTCCTGATGAAACATGGCGCGGTGATTGCTCTGTGCCATGGGTCTCTTCCCTTCGCAGAAACGGAACACGCACCATGTGGCTCAAGGAAACCAGCAAGGAAGAGCGCAAGACGCTCTTCGCCGCCTTCGTCGGCTATGGCGTCGATGCGTTCGACTACATGATCTATACGTTCATGATCCCGACCTTCATCCTGGTCTGGGGCATGACCAAGGCCGAGGCGGGCTATATCGCCACCGGCGCGCTCATCAGCTCGGCCATCGGCGGCTGGCTGGCGGGCATCCTGGCCGACCGCTACGGCCGCGTGCGCATCCTGCAGCTGACGGTGCTCTGGTTCAGCTTCTTCACCTTCCTGAGCGGCTTCACCCAGTCGGCCGAGCAGCTCTTCATCACCCGCATGCTGCAGGGCCTGGGCTTCGGCGGCGAGTGGTCGGTGGGCTCGGTGCTGATCGCCGAGATGATCCGCGCCCGCCACCGCGGCAAGGCCGTGGGCCTGGTGCAGAGCAGCTGGGCGGTGGGCTGGGGCCTGTCGGCCGTCGCCTTCTGGGCCGTCTATGCGCTGGTGGAGCAGCAATACGCCTGGCGCGTGCTGTTCTGGCTGGGCGCGCTGCCGGCCCTGTTCATCCTCTACATCCGCCGCAACATCAGCGAGCCCGCCGTCTATCGCGAAACCAAGGCGCAGCTGGCCCGCACGGGGCAGAGCAGCGGCTTCTGGCTGATCTTCAAGCCGGGCGTGCTGCGCACCACGGTGTTCGCCAGCCTGCTGGCCACCGGCATGCAGGGCGCCTACTATGCGGTCACCACCTGGCTGCCCACCTACCTGAAGATGGAACGCAACCTGTCGGTGCTGGGCACCAGCGGCTACCTGATGGTGCTGATCTTCGGCTCGTTCGCGGGCTACCTCACCAGCGCGTGGCTGTCCGACCGCCTGGGCCGCCGCCGCTGCTTCATCCTGTTCGCCGTCTGCGCGGGCGTCCTGGTCACCTGCTATACGCAGCTGCCGATCACCGACGCCGCCATGATGGTGCTGGGCTTCCCGCTGGGTTTCTTCCTCTCGGGCATCTTCTCGGGCATGGGCGCCTACCTGTCCGAGCTGTTCCCCAGCCACATCCGGGGCTCCGGCCAGGGCTTTTGCTACAACTTCGGCCGCGCCGTGGGCTCGGTGTTCCCGGCGATGATCGGCCACATGAGCGCCAGCATGCCGCTGGGCGTGTCCATCGGCTACATGGCCGCGGGCGCCTACCTGATCGTCGTCATCGCCTGCCTGGCGCTGCCGGAAACGCAGGGGCGCGAGCTCTCCGCCAGCACCGACGCGGCGGCCTGAGCGGCGCTGTCTCCGGCTTCCTGCCGGCGCTCCATTCCTCGACGTTCTTTTCCTCTCGTATGCATATCGACCTGAACAGCGACCTGGGCGAAAGCCTGGGCGCCTGGCGCATGGGCGACGACGCCGCCATGCTCGGCATCGTCACCAGCGCCAACGTGGCCTGCGGCTTCCATGCCGGCGACGCGGCGGGCATCCTGGCCACGCTGCGCGGCGCGAAGGAGCGCGGCGTGGCGGTGGGCGCCCACGTCGCCTATCGCGACCTGGCCGGCTTCGGCCGCCGCAACATGGACGTGGCGAGCGCCGATCTCGTCGCCGACGTCATCTACCAGATCGGCGCGCTGCAGGGCCTGGCCACGGCCGCCGGCACGCGCGTGACCTACGTGAAGCCGCACGGCGCGCTCTACAACACCATCGCGCGCGACGCGCGCCAGGCCCGCGACGTGATCGCCGCCATCCGCGCCATCGATGCTTCGCTGGCGCTGGTGGTGCTGGCGGGCTCCCCGCTGGAGCGCTGGGCGGCGGACGCCGGCCTGCGCGTGGTGGCCGAGGCCTTCGCCGACCGCGCCTATACGCCGCAGGGCACACTGGTGTCGCGGCGCGAACCCGGTGCCGTGCTGCACGATGCCGGCGAGGTCGCGCGGCGCATGCTGCAGCTCGTGCGCGAAGGCACCGTGCGGGCCATCGACGGCAGCACCACCCGCGTGCGCGCCGATTCCATCTGCGTGCACGGCGACAGCCCCGGCGCCGTGGACATGGCCCGCGCCGTGCGCGGGGCGCTGGAGCGCGAGGGCATCGCCCTGCGCCCCTTTGCATGACGGGCTTGGCCGAAGAAAGGAGCCGCCGATGAATTCCCCTCTCGAAGCCGCCCGTGCCGCCGCCATCCACGCCGCGCGCGCAGCCCGCGCCCGCTACCGCGCCGGCGTGGTGGAGCCCACCGCCGGCCGCGCCCCGGGCATGACCCAGGCCAACATGATCGCCCTGCCGCGCGAGTGGGCCTGGGACTTCCTGCTCTACGCGCAGCGCAATCCCAAGCCTTGCCCGGTGCTGGACGTGATCGAGGCCGGCAGCCATGCCACCGTGCTGGCCGAGGGCGCCGACCTGCGCACCGACATTCCGCTCTACCGCGTCTGGCGCGATGGGCGGCTGGCCGGGGAAGTCTCCGACGCCACCGCGCTCTGGGCCGGGCAGCCCGACCTCGTCACCTTCCTGATCGGCTGCAGCTTCACCTTCGAGACGCCGCTGCAGGAAGCCGGCATCGAGGTGCGCCACATCGCCCAGGGCTGCAACGTGCCCATGTACCGCACGCAGCGCATGTGCCGGCCGGCCGGTCGCCTGCGCGGCGAACTGGTGGTGTCGATGCGGCCCGTTCCCGCCGACCGGGTGGCCGATGCCGTCTCCATCTCCGGCCGCTTTCCGTCCGTGCACGGCGCGCCCGTGCACGTGGGCGACCCGGCGGCGCTGGGCATCGCCGACCTGGCGCGGCCCGACTTCGGCGATCCGGTGGAGATCCATCCCGGGGAGGTGCCCGTATTCTGGGCCTGCGGCGTGACGCCCCAGGCCGCCGTCATGGCCTCGGGCGTGCCCTTCGCCGTCACCCATGCGCCGGGCCACATGTTCATCACCGACGTGCCCGACAGCACCTACCACGTCTGACGGAGTTTCGATTGCGCTTCCTTCCCGTCAACCTCGATGCCCTGCTGGTCGAGCTGGACGACCTGCAGCAGACCCTGGCGCTGCATGCCTCGCTGCGGCGCGACCCCATCGCCGGCATCGAAGAACTGGTGCCGGCCGCGCGCACCGTGCTGGTCCGCTACCGGCCTGCGGCGCAGGGCTTCGCCGCCCTGGTCGATGCGATCGCCCGGCGCGACGTGCGCGGCGAGGCGCAGCGCAGCGACACGCTGGTGGAGATTCCCGTGCGCTACGACGGCGAGGACCTGGCCGAGGTGGCGCAGAGGCTGGGCATCACCCCCGACGAGGTGGTGCGCCGCCACACCGGCAGCGAATACACCGTGGCCTTCACGGGCTTCGCGCCCGGCTTCGGCTACCTGGCCGGCGGCGATCCGGGCCTGGACGTGCCGCGGCGCGCCACGCCGCGCACCCGCATCCCGGCCGGCGCCGTGGGCCTGGCCGGCACCTTCAGCGGCGTCTATCCGCAGGCCAGCCCGGGCGGCTGGCAGATCATCGGCACCACGCCCGTGGCGATGTGGGACATCGACCGCGATCCGCCCGCGCTCCTGCAGCCCGGCGCGCGCGTGCGCTTCGTGGACATCGCCACGCTGCCGGCATCGGCGCGGGAGGCCCTGGAGGCGGTGAAGCCTGCGGCGCCCTCCGCGTCCGGATCCGCATCCGCCACGCCGGACACCGGCGCGCAAGGGCCCGCACTGCGCGTGCTGTCCGCGGGCCTGCAGACACTCTTCCAGGACCTGGGCCGCCATGGCCATGCGGGGCAGGGGGTCTCGGCCTCCGGCGCCATGGACCGGGCCGCCTGCCGCGCCGCCAACCGGCTGGCGGGCAATCCCTCCGATACCGCCTGCCTGGAGACCGTGCAGGGCGGCCTGCGCCTGCGCAGCCAGGGCGAGAACGTCGTGGCCGTGGCCGGCGCGGATGCGCCCCTGTGGTGCACGGCCGCGGACGGACGGCGCTGGCCGTTGCCGCGCTACGCGCCCGTGGCGCTGGCGGACGGCGACGAACTCGCCATCGGCGAGCCGCATGCCGGCGCACGCTGCTACGTGGCGGTGCGCGGCGGCTTCCGCGTGATGCCGGTGCTGGGCAGCTGCGCCACCGACACCCTGGCCCGCGTGGGGCCCCCGGCCGTTGCCGCGGGCGACGTGCTGCCCGTGCGCGTGCCGCAGGGGTTGCCGGCCGTCGGGGCGGCAGAGTTGCCCCCGGACGGCCTGCCCCGGGCCGGCGGCGAAGTGGTGCTCGATTGCGTGCCGGGGCCGCGCACCGACTGGTTCACGCCCGAGGCCCTGGCGCTGCTGGCCTCCCAACGCTGGCAGGTCACGCCGCAATCCAACCGCGTGGGCCTGCGCCTGGCGGGCGATACGGCGCTGGCCCGCGCCGTGCAGGGCGAACTACCCAGCGAGGGCGCTGTGGCCGGCGCCATCCAGGTGCCGCCCAGCGGCCAGCCCGTGCTGTTCCTGGCCGACCATCCCCTCACCGGCGGCTATCCCGTCATCGGCGCCGTGGCGCCCCACCACCTGGACCTGGCGGGCCAGATCCCGGTGAACGCATGGGTGCGCTTCCGTCCCATCCGGGCGTTCGAGCCGGTCACGCGCCCGTGAACACCATGAAAAAAGTCTTGATGGCTTGCAGCGAAAGTTGATCCGATGAAGAAAGTCCTGATCGCCAACCGCGGCGAGATCGCCGTCCGCATCGCCCGCGCCTGTGCCGACCACGGTCTCGCGTCCGTCGCCGTCTATGCCGATGCCGACATCGACGCCCTGCATGTGCGCATGGCCGACGAGGCCTGGGGCCTGGGCGGCGACCGCCCGGCCGACACCTACCTGCACATCGACAAGCTGCTGGACGCCGCCCGCAGGAGCGGTGCCGACGCCGTGCACCCCGGCTACGGTTTTTTGTCCGAGAACGCGGGCTTCGCGCGCGCGGTGATCGGCGCGGGCCTGACCTGGATCGGCCCGCCGCCCGAGGCCATCGAGCGCCTGGGCGACAAGGTCGAGGCGCGCAGGCTCGCGCTGCAGGTGGGCGCGCCGCTCGTGCAGGGCACGGCCGGCCCGGTGCGGGACGTCTCCGAGGTGCTCGCCTTCGCCGGGCAGCATGGGCTGCCGATCATCATCAAGGCGGCGTTCGGCGGCGGCGGCCGCGGCATGAAGATCGCGTGGCGCATGGACGAGGTGGAAGACCTCTACGCCTCCGCCGTGCGCGAGGCCACGGCCGCCTTCGGGCGCGGCGAATGCTTCGTGGAGCAGTTCCTGGACCGCCCGCGCCATATCGAGGCCCAGGTGCTGGCCGACACGCACGGCAACGTGGTGGTGCTGGGCACGCGCGATTGTTCCCTGCAGCGCCGCAACCAGAAACTGGTGGAGGAGGCGCCCGCGCCCTTTCTCACGCCCCAGCAGCGCGAGCGCATCCACGCGGCCGCGCGCGATATCTGCGCCGCCGCCGGCTACACCAGCGCGGGCACGGTGGAATTTTTGCTTTCGGGCACGGGGGCGATCTCGTTCCTCGAAGTGAACACGCGCCTGCAGGTGGAGCACCCCGTCACCGAGCAGACGACCGGCATCGATCTGGTGGTGGAGCAGTTCCGCATCGCCGAGGGCCTGCCGCTGCGCACCACGCGGACGCCCGAACCCCTGGGCCACGCGTTCGAGTTCCGCATCAATGCGGAGGACGTGGGCCGCGGCTTCCTGCCCACGCCGGGCGGCGTGACCGCGTTCGAGCCGCCCTCGGGCCCGGGCGTGCGGCTGGACACCGGCGTGCAGGCCGGCTCCATCGTGCCGGGCACTTTCGATTCGCTCATGGCCAAGCTCATCGTCTCCGGCGCCACGCGCGAGCAGGCCATCGCCCGGGCGCGCCGCGCGCTGCGCGAGTTCCGCATCGGCGGCGTGGCCTCGGTCCTGCCGTTCCACCGCGCGGTGATGGAGCACCCGGATTTCACGAACGGCGAGGCGTTGCGCGTGCACACCCGCTGGATCGAGACCGACTTCGCCGGGCCGCTGGCCGCCGCGGCGCGCGCCGAGCCGCCGGCCGATACCGCGCTCGTGCGCACCGCCATCGAGATCGACGGCCGCCGCGTGGCCCTGGGCCTGCCCGCGCTGCTGCTGCAGGGCCTGCAGGCTGGACCGGGCGCGCAGCCTGCCGGCGCCCTGGCGCAGGCCGCGACCCCGGGGGGCACGGGAGAGGAGGGCGCCGTGCCCGCGCCCGTGGCCGGCACCGTGCAGGCATGGAAGGTGACGGAGGGCGACACCGTGGCCGAGGGCGACGTGGTGGCCGTGATGGAGGCGATGAAGATGGAGATGCAGGTCACCGCGCCGCGCGCGGGGCGCATCGCCGGGCTGGTGGCCGTGGGGAGCTACCAGGCGGCCGGGGCGCCGCTGGCCCGGGTGCGGCTGGATGGCTGAGGCCGCGGCGCATGGGCCCGCCGTCCGCCCGCTTCACTGCCGGGGCTGCGATGGCCTCACCATGTGCCCGCGCGGGTGCAGGTGGTTCGCTGCGGCAGGCCATGCCCAGCCCGGATGGAATTCTCGCTGGGCTCGCCTTTGGCGGCCGGAGGGCCGGGCGGGCGAACGAAGTGCCCTGCCGCGTTCGGACGGACGCGCGGGGCCTGCCCGGGCTCAGCGGCCGCGCTGCTCCGGCTTCGCGTGGGTCTCCCACTTCACGGGCCGCGGATCGGCGATGGTGTTCACCTCCTGGCTGAACCGCCCGTACTGCGGCGCGATGTGCGGATCGTCTTCCCACGTGGCCTGCTGCGTGAACTTGCCGGTCTTGCGGTTGAACTTCAGGGCGTGCATGGCCGTCTTGCCGCCCCAGTCCGTCGAGGGCAGGGAGATGAAGTTCACCGCGTACTCGTCGTCGGTGAGCTTGCCGCGCACCACGTACACGCCATAGTGCTCCTCGCCGGGCGAGATGATCTTGTACACCCCGTTGTCGTAGTAGTAGAGGGTGGCGTCCTCGAAGGGCTTCTTCTCGTACATCTTCTCGTAGAAGAGCTTCTGCGTGAACGTGGGCTTGCCGAAGCGGACGTCGACCGAAGGGGTCTGCGCAGCCCCGCCGCCCCCGGCCGAGGCGATGGAAGCCATGGAGCAGGCCAGCAGGGACAAAACTACTTTCTTCAAGGACTCACCTCTTTCCGATGGATGGGAAGGGGCCGCGCCAGGCGTGGCGAGGCCGCCGGGCGATCCTAGCCACGGTCGAGCTGGTCGAAGGCCCGCACCTATGCAAAAAATTGATTCAGTGCATCACTTTCGTTGAGGGTGCCGCCGCGCGCAACGCCCGCGTCCTGCCGGGCCGCGATGTCGAGGTACGTGGCCATGGCCTGTTCGCCGGCCCCGCCGTGGACGGCCGGGGTGGCGGGGTGGCGGGGTGGCGACGGCCGGCGCTTCGCCGTTCCACTTGAACCCGTGCGCACGACGCGGATGTCGCGGCCGATGCCGGGAACGTCCTTGAACGTGCCCACCATGCCACGGCCGAAGGGGCGGCGCCTGTCGAGTCAAGCCCTCATGGCTTCACAAAAATTGAATCGAAGCATCAATTGGATTGAAGTTTTACGGACGAAGCGGCCCTAGACTGGCGGCGCACCAGCCCGGCCGCACCGCGCGGCCGTCCGAAAGACCACTGCCCCACGATCCATGAATCCGTCCCGTCCGGCCCGCTATACCGCCACCGCCATCCTGCTGCACTGGGTGCTCGGCCTGGCGATCGTCGCCGTGTTCCTGCTGGGCCTCTACATGACGGGGCTGCCGTTCTCGCCGCAGCGCCTGAAGTTCTACAACTGGCACAAGTGGGCCGGCGTGGCGATCCTGGCGCTGTCGGCCCTCCGGCTGCTCTGGCGCCTGACGCACCGCCCGCCGGCGCTGCCCGCGGCCGTGCAGTCCGCGATGCCCGCATGGCAGCGCGCCGCGCACCATGGCACCCATTACCTGATGTACCTGCTGTTCTTCGCCGTGCCCCTGATCGGCTGGGCCTACAGCTCTGCCGCGGGCTTTCCCATCGTGTTCCTCGGCATCGTGCCGCTGCCGAGCTTCGTGCCGGTGAGCCCCGAACTGGCCGAGGCCATCAAGCCCTGGCACTGGATCACCGCCTACGCCCTGGCCGTGCTCGTCGTGCTGCACGTGGCCGCGGCGCTGAAGCACCAGGTCATCGACCGCGACGGGCTCATCGGGCGGATGCTGCCCGGCCGTGCCTGACGGGCTGAACAACGGGCAGCCCGAGCCGTCCGTGTCTTGTCACCGAATCATCGAAGCAACGGAGCGATCCATGAAATTCTCCCCCTCCCTCTTCGCCGGCCTCGCGCTGGCATCTTCCGCGCTGCTGGCCGGCGCGCCCGCCTTCGCGCAGCAGAAGCTGGTGCCCGAGCAGAGCGAGATCACCTTCGTGAGCAAGCAGATGGGCGTGCCCGTCGAGGGCCGCTTCAAGAAGTTCGATGCGCAGGTGGCCTTCGACCCCGCCAAGCTCGCCACGAGCAAGGTCACGATCACGGTGGACACCGGCAGCGCCACCCTGGGCGTGAAGGAGTCCGATGCCGAGCTGCCCAAGGCCACGTGGTTCAACGTGCCCAGGTTCCCGCAGGCGACCTTCCAGTCCACGGCGATCAAGTCCACCGGCCCGGGCAAGTTCGAGGTGGCCGGCAAGCTGAGCATCAAGGGCGCCACGCAGGACGTGGTCGCGCCCGTCACGCTCACCCAGAACGGCGCCACCACCATCGCCACCGGCAGCTTCCCGATCAAGCGCCTGGCCTTCAAGATCGGCGAGAACGAGTGGGCCGACACCTCCATGGTCGCCGACGAGGTGCAGGTGAAGTTCAAGCTCGCGCTCACGGGCGTGGGCAAGCTCTGAGGCCCCCCGGGCCGATCCCCGCGCTTTCCTGTCCCTTTTTGCCTTCCTTCCCTTTTCTTTCAACCGGAGATCCCGACATGCGCAAATCCCTGTTCGCCCTGGCCGCCGCGGCCGCCCTCGTTGCCGGTGCCGCTCAGGCGGAGACCGCCACGTACACGGTGGAGCCGACGCACACCTTCGCCACGTTCGAGATCAGCCACTTCGGCGCCAGCGTGAACCGCGGCCGCTTCGACAAGAAGGAAGGCACGATCGCGCTGGACAAGGCCGCCAGGACCGGCAAGGTGGACATCACCTTCCAGATCAACTCCATCAACACCGGCACGCCGCCCTTCGACAAGCACCTGCAGAGCCCCGACATCTTCGACGCGGCCAAGTACCCCACCGCGCGCTTCGTGGGCGACAAGTTCACCTTCGACGGCGACAAGCTGGTGTCCGTGGCCGGCAACCTGACGATCAAGGGCCAGACCCATCCCGCGACCTTCAAGGCCAACCAGTTCGCCTGCTACCAGAGCCCGATGCTCAAGCGCGAAGTGTGCGGCGGCGATTTCGAGACCACGATCGACCGCACCCTGTTCGGCCTGGACTACGGCGTGCAGTACGGCTTCCCCAAGAACGTGCGCATCGTGGCGCAGGTCGAGGCCGTCAAGCAGTAAGCGGCGGCGGTCCCCTGCAGACCAGGGCCATTCCCGTCTTGCCCTGGGCGACGTCCCAGACGGCACAACCGGCATGACGCTTCCCGCGTCTTGCCGGTTTTTTTATGGCTGCCGCATGCTTGCAAGGGCACTGCATGCATGGTTGATCTTTCGCATGCATGTGAGCGGATTCGGGAAAACATGTCAGTCCGTAAAGAGATCAGGGAGAGGATGGAACCAGGCGACTTCCACCATCCATCGTGATAGCAAGCGACACATCCTCTGCTGCATCCGCTTCCTCCTGTCCGTCGCTGGCGAAGCAGAACCCTGCACAAGCGTCCGGCGAGGTTCACCGATCCGCGCGCGAAGGATACAAGAGCGTCTGGGCGCATGGCGGCATGCCTGGGGCGGCTCGCGCAGGAAGGCCCGGGCCACCTCGACAAGCTCAAGTCAAGGAATGCGTGGAGAACCACATCACGAACAACGGTGGCGATGCCATCAGCGCGGGCACGCTGCTGCGTGCCAAATTCCTGCCAGGGCGGGCGGGAGCGCAGGTCTGGCTTCGCAGTCTTGATTCACGGCATTTTTAGAGCGTGTTATGAACTTTGCTCCTCGGAGTGGAAGTCAAAGGTAGAGTCTGCGGATGCCCCGCAAGCCCTACCCGACGGATGTCAGCGATGAAGAATGGAGCTTCGCTGCGCCCTACTTGAGCCTGATGGACCAGCGCGCGCCCCAGCGCGAGCACGATCTGCGCGAAGTCTTCAACGCCCTGCGCTGGCTGGTGCGCGCAGGCGCGCCTTGGCGGATGCTGCCCAACGATCTACCTCCTTGGGAGGCGGTCTACCAGCAAACCCGACGCTGGCTGGAAGCGGGCTGCTTCGAGGCGATGGTGTCGGACCTGCGCTCGATCATCCGCGTGGCG
>NZ_FNEY01000037.1 GCF_900100305.1 Paracidovorax citrulli
AACATCGGCGTACGCATCGAGCGCGTCATGACCGACAACGGCTCTGGCTACAAAAACGCCTTCCGCGCGGCCTGCGAGGAATTGGGCATCCGCCACATCCGCACGCGGCCCTATACGCCCAAGACCAACGGCAAGGCCGAGCGATTCGTACAGACCAGCCTGCGGGAGTGGGCCTATGCCAGACCCTACGAAAGCTCAGCCCAACGCACGGCTGCCCTGCAGCCCTTCATTGACGGCTACAACTGGTGCCGGCCACACTCCGCGCTCGGCCATCAGCCTCCCATCACACGCATTCCGGGTGTGAACAACCTCGTGAGACTCAACATCTAGGCCTGCCTGGTCGAACGCGATGGACGCGCCGGCATCACGCGACCATGCCGCCATCGACATGCACGTCGGCGCCGACGCCATCGAACATCGGCGTGTCGGTCGGTCCCGGGCTGAGCGTGTTCCGCAGCCCGGGCAGGCTGAGATGCACGGTACTCAGCGTGCCATTGCGGACAGCCGAGTGGGCGCAGTGTGGCTCAGGGTCTGCAGGCCTTCAGGCTACATGTAGCGCCCATCACTCCCACTCCATCATCAACAGGCCTCCTAAGCCCGCATGGTTAAAGGGATTGGCTGTGATCGACATAGGGCATTACCGTCGCTTTTTACCGTCAGAAGCGCACATTTTTTGCTGGCGCGGGAGATGGAGCGATTTGCGAGGCGTCGACTCTTTCGACTCTATTGTCAATCACCCCTCATCCTAATTTAGGAACCGGTAGCCCACCAAGCACATGCTCACTCAACGGCACATTTAGCTCTGCGGTGCCCTATCCGAAAGACGAGCGTAAACTTGGCTACCCAACCACTTGGACACCAGCTCCCGCATCTCTGGCTTGCCCATGTAATCAGTGAACAGCTCCTCATTCAACTCCATGCGCTCGATAAATAGTGACTCAAGGACCTGCCGAAATACGAGCTGGAACTTGTCCAGAGAGTTGACCTCTGCTGCCTTCTGTAGGGACTCGTTCTGGCTTGCAGCTTCGGTGATCTGATCGAAAAACAATTGATCTGCCTCATTTAACTCGCCGCCGAAGCGCTGATTGATGATGTCGATCAGGCGTGACAGCGAAACGGGCTCCTCACGCACCATGCCTGAGCCCACCTCTCGCGGGCCGTCAAGCGGTTTGGCATAGCCCTCATTGAGGCTAATCGAGCCTTCGCTGATTTTCTGCAAGCGGTAGTAATCGAGTTCGACTTCCTCGTCGAACTGATAGCCCGGCCCGCTCTTGCGCTTGGGCAACTTCAGCGCGAGATGGCGCAGGTAGGTGAAGAGTTTTTCCAGATCGCTGTCCTGATAGGGAATCACCTGGCTCAGGAAACCGTACAGATTGCGAAAGGCCTGCAACTTGCTGCGCCACAACTCCGCTTCGTCTTCTTCGGTGTTCTGCAACCGCACAAAGCGCGCGACCGCCAGATCAAGAGTCGCATTCATCAGCTTATGGTCACCAGGGCTCTGGCGGCGCTTAGGCGCAAAGAACACATGCGCAAACTCGACAATCTCCGTTTGCAGGTAAATGCCCGAGGCATCCAGTTCGGCCTTCACCTCGTAGAGCTTGTCTGGATCTACCTGCTCGCCCATCACCGAGCCGTCGTAGTATTGACGGAAGGCCTCCTGGATTTCGTCGGGATCGTTGACGAAATCGAGCACGAAGGTATCGTCCTTGAGTGGGTGGGTTCGGTTCAAGCGCGACAAGGTCTGAACGGCTTGAATGCCCGCCAACCGTTTGTCCACGTACATGGTGTGCAACAACGGCTGGTCGAAGCCGGTCTGGTATTTCTCGGCCACCAGCAGCACGCGGAATTCCGGTTTGGCGAAGGTGTCTGGCAGTTCCTTCTCCTTCAGGCCGCCATTCATCTCGACTTCCGTGTATGACTTCTCCGGAATCTTGTCGTCTTCCACCGTGCCCGAGAACGCCACCAGGCTCTTGATGGGGTAGCCCTTCTCCTGAATGTAGCGGTCGAACTCCTGCTTGTAGCGCACCGCTTCCAGTCGCGAGCCGGTCACCACCATCGCCTTGGCATGGCCGCCGATCTTGTGCCGCGTGAAGTGTTGGAAATGCTCGACCATCACCTCGGTCTTCTGGCCAATGTTGTGCGGATGCAGCCGCATGAAACGGGCCAACGCCTTGGCCGCCTTCTTGCGCTCGACGTTGGGGTCGTCCTCGGCCTTCTTGATCAGCTTGTAGTAGGTCTTGTAGGTGACGTAGCTCTTGAGCACATCCTCGATAAAGCCCTCCTCGATGGCCTGGCGCATGGTGTAGCGGTGGAAGGGCTCGCCGCCCCGGCCAAAGATCGCCAATGTCTTGTGTTTGGGCGTGGCGGTGAAAGCGAAAAAGCTCATGTTCGGTTGATGGCCCCTCTTGGCCATGGAACGGAACAGTCGCTCCAGTTCGACTTCGCCTTCCTCCTCGGCCATCTCTTGTGCCTTGCGGCGCAGCTCGGCACCGCCCAGCACACCTTTCAACTCCGAGGCCGTCTCGCCCGATTGCGAACTGTGCGCCTCGTCGATGATTACAGCGTACTTGCGCGTGGGCAGATGGCTCTTGCTGCCTTCGCCACGCTCCTCACTAAGCTTGGCTAGTTGCCCGGACACGAACGGAAATTTTTGCAGCGTGGTGATGATGATTGGCACGCCGGCTTCCAGCGCTTCGGCGAGCTGGCGCGAGTCCTCATCGATCTTCTGCACAACGCCCTGGCGGTGGTCAAACTGGTAGATGGTGTTCTGCAACTGGCGGTCGAGCACCACCCGGTCGGTGATGACCACCACGCTGTCAAACAGTCGCTCGTCGCGCTCGTTGTGCAGGCTGGACAGACGGTGCGCCAGCCAGGCAATCGTGTTGCTCTTGCCGCTGCCGGCCGAATGCTCGACCAAGTAGTTATGCCCCGCGCCCTCGCTGGCGGCGGCCGCCACCATCCGGCGCACAGCCTGCAACTGGTGATAACGCGGAAAGATCAGGCTTTCCTTGCGCACCTTCTTACCGACGTTAGTGGTCTTTTCTTCCACATCGAGATGCAGGAAACGGGCGAGCAGGTCGAGCAGGCTGTCGCGCTGTAGCACCTCTTCCCACAGGTAGGCTGTCTTGTAGTTGCGCCCTTCACGATCGGGCGGGTTACCGGCGCCACCGTCCATGCCCCGGTTGAACGGCAGGAAGTAAGTGGACGAACCGGCCAGGCGAGTGGCCATGTGTGCTTCTTCAGTATCTACAGCGAAGTGCACCAGCGCGCGCTTGGTGAACTCGAAGATTGGTTCACGCGGATCGCGGTCGTGGCGATACTGGTGGATGGCATTCGCTGCCGTCTGGCCGCTCAAGGGGTTCTTGAGTTCCAGCGTCACCACCGGAATGCCGTTGACCGACAACACTACATCCAGAGACTTCTCAGACTTCGGGCTGAAATGCAATTGGCGGGTCAGACCCAGCCGGTTGGCCTGGTAGCGCGCCTCCAGTTCCGGGTTCAGGCCGTGGGCGGGGCGAAAGAAGGCTATCCGCAGCGTGCGCCCGAAGCATTTGAAACCGTGGCGCAGCGTGGCCAGGGCGCCATGGGTATCCAGCCACTTGCATAGCGACTCCAGCACGCGCGCACCGGTCTGCTCGCCGTGCAGGGCTTCTAGCTTCTCCCACACCTTGCCCTGGGTGGCACGGATGAAGGCCAGTGCCTCATCGAGGAAAATCGCGCGCTCGCGGTCGAAGCCTTTGACGTCGACCCGCGTATATCCTTCACTCAGCAAGACCGCCTCGATGGCGGTTTCGAATGCGACTTCACTGGTGCGCTTCATACGGCGGTCCTCGCTTGTTTCTTTCGTAGCCAATAGACGACCACCTGTGCGAACTCGGGCAGGTCGCCGGATTCGCTGCCATCCCACTTGGGTAGCTCACGCGCCGGATCAACGCGACGGCCGTCTTGCAGGCGCTGCTGAAACGCAGCGAGCACCGCCTTGCGATTGCTCACCAGGCGCGGCAGGTTCGGGTTGAGCACCGCGGTGAGGGCTTCTTCGATGGCGGCATCGTCTGCCTTGATGGTGCCATCGCCTAAAAAGCGAATCTTGTACTCGATGGGGTGCGCCGGGTCGCATACGCTGAAGCAAAGGCCGTCATTGCCCTTGCGCGTATCGCAATGCTGCTCGCGCTCGGGACGGCCGTGCCCGCCCAGACAGGCGCCGTGCAGATTGCCAAAATCGAGCTGCCGCCCGGGGTGGCTGGCCTGACATTGCCAGTGCTCGATCTTCATGCCCTCGGGCGTGGCCCGGATGCGCGACTGGCAGTAGCAGCACAGGCCGCGCTGCTCGGCCACCAGCGCCTGCTGCAAAGTCGCCTTGTCGGCGTAATTGTCGTAGTCGGCATGCGGCTGCTGGCGATGCTGTGTCAAGGTCGCGGGCTCCGGCCCCTTCTGGATGGTCCGCATCTACTCGGCGCCCTCCAGAAAGCGGATCAGCGAACTGGCCCGGGTCAGCTCGGGCTCGTCCTCGCCCAGCTTGCGTTCGAGGGCCGCAATGGCGGCACGCGCCGCGTCGAAACGCTCCTGGTCGATCAGTTCGAAAAGCGCCTTCAGCTCACCGTCCACCTGCCGGTTTCGCACCGGGGCGCCCATGAACTCCTGCAGGATGCGGTTGGCGTCCATGCCATAGGCCTCGGCGGGCACGGTTACACCCACTTTGCCGTTCACGAATTCGAGGAAGCGCACACAGCGCGCCGGCACCTCGCCCAGCACCAGGGGCGAATGGGTCGTCACCACGAGCTGGCAGGCCTTGAAGATGTCTCGCAGGCGCTGCAGGACATCGCGCTGCCACTTGGGATGCAGGTGCAGCTCGATCTCGTCGATCAACACCAGCCCCACGCCCTCGGCGATGGGGTTGTCACTCTCTGGGTTGGCGATGGCCAAGCGTCGGGTGAGATCGAACACCAGGGCCAGCAGGCCGCGTTCGCCATCGGAAAGCTGGTGCAGATAGAAGGGCTGGCCGCGTTTGTCCACCACGAAGCCAAGTCGCGGTTGTTCCTGGATGCGCAGGTTGCCGAACTCGGGCAGGAGTTCAACCACCACGGCGCGCAATGCGTCCAGCACCTTGAACCGGCGCGGTTCATTGGCCGCGCCCAGCTTCTCCTGGGTGCGAAACCAGTGCATGAACTCGCGCAGCTCTACTTCGCGGTCGTGCAGGGCGCGGCCATAGGCGATGGACGGGTAGAAGGGCGTGGCCTCCGGCAGGCTGCGCGGCTGGCCGGGCAACTGGCGCTTGGGCGAGAAATACACCGCCAATGGCGGATGGGAAGCATTCTTCAGGATCGCTAGCGCGGCGCGGGTTTCCTTGATGCCAACCTCCAGCTCACCGGTCAGCGTGCGGGTGCTCAGCGCGTGGGCGAAATCGGTGTCGTCGGTGGCAGCTTTGGCCTGCCGCAGCAGCATGAAGCGGTCGCCCTTATCGTCCGTCGCGCGCAAGCGCTGCACGCCGGCATTGATGATCTGCCCGTCGATCTGGATGCGTGCGGACACCTCCAGCGAGCCCTTGTCACCGTGGATGTCGTCATCGGTGAAGTACAGCGGCGCCGAACGCGAGGGCGTGAACTCCGGCATTGCCCGTGACAGCAGCACCGTCAGCGCATGCAGCACGGTGGACTTTCCTACGCCGTTGACACCCGCGATCAGCGTCACATCCGGCTCGAAAGCGATGTCGAGCTGCTCGAAGCCGCCGCAGTGCGCGAGGGATAGGGATTCCAGCTTCATCCGGCTAGCTCCTCCAGCGGAATCTGGCCGGTAACTCCGGCCGTGATCAGCGCCGCGCGGCGTTCGATAAGCAGGCGCAGCGAGTCTCGCAGTTCGCCGCGGAGCGTCTCAAGCCGCGAATGCCTGACTGCCAGGAAATTTTGGATTGCGAGCTGCTCGCTTACCGGTGGCAAGGGAACGGGAAGCTCCTTGATGTTCGATCCAGATATGGATGCAAGATTGGTCGACCGCTTAGCGCGGCTCTCGAAATAGCGCTTTGCCTGGATCGTCGATGTCCAAAGCGCGAGCCAATCGGAATCAACAGAATGTGGCCGGACAGCAAAGACGTGGTTCTGATGGAGGCAAGGCGAAATCTCGTCTCGCCAAACACAGCCCCTGCCGAGCTTGTCGATGTCACCCCCCTCGTTCATCAACACATCGCCATATACCAGAAGGTTCGATGCGGCCTCTGAGGCGGGCACCTCAACTGTCAGTACGTCGTCCAGCTTAAGGTACCCATCCTGTACGTTTGCGACACGTAGGTAGGGGTACTCCAACAATTCGCCGGAGTACTGCTTGCCCAGTGTCAATCCACCTCGAACCTCGGCAAGCTGCTTTAGGCGTTGCAAACCCCAATGCACCGGAATCTCGCCCAACCATTCCTGGCCGGAGGGTTTGAGCGGGGCGTTGGGGTCAAGGCCGCGGGTGACGACACGGCTGATGAGAGCGGCGCGCTTTTCTTCCAGTAGCGCCAGCATACGCTCCTTCTCGGCGATCAGTCCGTCGATGCCGGCGGTTTCGCGGTCGAGGTAGTTGGCGATGAGGCGCTGTTCTTCGAGTGGTGGAACTTTGACTTCCAGCGATCCGATGAAATCCCAGTTGGCACGCGGCATTTTGGCGCCGAAGGTTGACGCATCAACGGCACCAACGAAATCTGGCGTCAAGATGGAGTAGAGCAGGAAGCGTGGTTCGAGAAGCTCCGAAGGCCGCATGACGAGCAACTCGGTCGAGCCGACACCATCACGCGGTGCGTGACACGCCTTGGCCAAATAAGGGCGAAGTTTGCAAAACAGCACATCGCCTTCCCTGAATATATTGGCAAGCCCCGCGCTTTGGTCGGCGGGCTCGTCATCCCGCTTCGATTCGACCTCGATGATCCTGCCCGTCCACGATTCGATGTTTTCAAGGCCAAGGTAGCCGGGATGGTCGGAACCGGCGGACATGCGTTCGTTTCGTAAAGGTGCAACGAATTTCAAGCGTGCCAATCGCCACACTTCAGGATCGACTCGCACAGTCGATGTGTTCACTCCGTCACCTCCCGCAGCAAATCGAGAATCCGCTTCTCAACTTCCGCAAGCTCCGCATCGATCTCATGCAGCGGGCGTGGCGGCTGGTACTGGAAGAACACGCGGTTGAAGTTAATCTCGTAGCCCACCTTGCCGATGCCGCCGTCCTGCTCGTCCAGCGTGGCGCGGTCGATCCAGGCATCCGGCACGTAGGTCCGCACCTCGCGCAGCACGTAGCTGACGATGTCCTCTTTCAGCGGGATGTTCTCGGCATCCTTGAGCGCCGGGTCAGGCACGTACTCGATGTGTTTTCCCTTGCCGTCGGCGTGCAGGCCCAGCAACTCGTACAGATCATCCTTGCAGAGGTCGGCGGGGAGCGTCTGCCCGGGGAACAGAGCGGCACAGTCGAGCGGCTCGATCTTGTGGTGCTTGTCGACGACGGGCGCGGCCTCGGGATCGACCACGGTGAAGCAGTCGCGGAAGATCTTCTTTTGCGCGGTGCCCTTGGCGCCCTTGGCCCAGCCATCGATGTTGTCGGGCAGGGCCTTAAATACCTGCTGCACGGCGCCCCAGGCCTGGTTCCAGTCCAGCAGCGGCTCGGTGCCGAGGTCTTCCTGCACAGCCTGCAGCGCGTCGAACAGCTCGGGGCAGACATTGAGGAAGCGCTCGCGCGTCTCATCGGTGATCTGGAAGCGCAGGCGCAGCGGGCGCAGCACTGTGATGCGGCGGTACCCGAAGTCGGCGTTGTCGAAGACGCGGCTGGTCTTGCTGTCTTCCAGCGCGCCGTGTTCGCGGGTGACGTCATCAAGCGCAGCCTGGTCGAGGTAGCGGCGCTTGTCGCCCAGGCTGCGCTTCATTGGTGTGTAGCGTTCGCGGGCGTCGATGAGCTGGATCTTGCTCTTGCGGTGCGAGGCCTTGCGATTGGTGACCACCCAGATGAAGGTGCCGATACCCGTGTTGTAGAACATCTGCTCGGGCAAGGCGACGATGGCCTCCAACTGGTCACGCTCGATGATCCAGCGGCGGATGTCGCTCTCGCCGCTGCCCGCACCGCCGGTGAACAGCGGCGAGCCATTGAAGACGACGGCCGTTCGCGAGCCAGGCTTGTCGCGGCTTCCAGGCTTGTACTCCTGGAACTTGCTCATCATGTAGAGCAGGAACAACAGGGCGCCGTCGTTGATGCGTGGCAGCTTGCCGCTGTAGCCACGGAAGTTAGGCCAGCGGTCGATGACCTTCTTCTCAGCCTTCCAGTCCACGCCGAAGGGCGGGTTGGCCAGCAGGTAGTCGAAGCGCTGCTCCGGAAAGGGGTCGTCGGTGAGGGTGTTGCCCAGCACCACTTGGCCGTCCTTGTGGCCTTTGATCAAGAGATCGGAGGCGGCCACGGCATAGGAGCGTGGGTTGTAGTCCTGCCCGAAGACCTTGACCGTGGCCTGCTCGTTGTGGGCGCGAATCCAGTTCTGCGCCTCGGCCAGCATGCCGCCGGTACCGCAGGCCGGGTCGCAGATGGTGACGATGACGCCGGCCTGGGTGAGCACGCTAGTGTCGGGCTCCAGCAGCAGGTTGACCATGAGCTGGATCACTTCGCGCGGAGTGAAGTGATCGCCCGCCGTTTCGTTGGCGGCTTCGTTGAAGCGCCGGATCAGGTCTTCGAACACCAGCCCCATGGTGATGTTGTCCACCCGCTTGGGGTGCAGGTCGATCTCGGCGAACTGGGACACCACCTGGTAGAGACGGTTGGACTCTTCGAGCTTCTCGATCTCCTTGTCGAACTCGAAGCGTTCGAAGATCTTGCGGACGTTCTCTGAGAAGCCGGCGATGTAGTCGGCCAAGTGGCGACCGATGTTATCGGGGTCGCCCTTGAGCTTTTGGAAGTCAAGCTGGCTGTGGTTATGAAAACCCAGCGGGGTGCCGCCCTCATCCTTGGCCAGGTTGTTGAGGATGGCGTCGATGTTCGGGATGTTCTTCGCCCTGAGCGGCTCGTAGCGCTTGAGCACGGCCTCCTTGCTCGGTGCCAGTACGGCATCGAAGCGACGCAGCACCGTGAGCGGCAGCATGACGCGCTCGTACTGCGGCGGACGATAGGGGCCACGCAGCAGGTCGGCTACCGACCAGATGAAATTGGCGAGTTGCTGAAAGTTAACGCTCATTGTTATTGAACCATCTTCTTTTTTGGTTAGGCCGGCCAGTACAGCCGCTTCAACGGCACGATCCGTTTGGTTTCAGCGTCGGTCCCGTCGTAGTGCTCAATCAGCGCCCGCACTACGTGGTCCAGCGTCCACATCGCCAACGGAATGGAGGCGCGGTCAGCTTCGTACAGAGCGTCCTTACTGAAACCGCCCGTGCTGACATACAGCCCGCGATCATCCTTGTGGCGGCCGCCGAGGAAGCTACGAATCTCCTGGCTACCCATCTGTCCCTTGCGATGCTTGACCTCTACGACGATGCGCGGGTGCTCGAAGCCGAAGCCATCCGGGGAGGCCACGATGTCCTTCCCACGGTCGGAGCCGGGCGGCGAGACCTGGGTCTTGTAGCCCATGGCGCGCAGGATGCCGGCGACCAATTGCTGCATGTCGTCCCAGTCCAGTTCGTTGACCCGGTCCTTGATGCGTTCCAGCGCCTGAGACTCGATGTCGGCCAGCGGATCGGCGATGACTTCCTCGGCCTCCTCTTCCACTGTTGGTGCCGGTTTACCCTTCAGTGCGGCCAGCACTTCGGCTGCCGCGCTGGGCGGTACCTCAAAGAGGGTCAGGGTCGAACCCAGGCTGTTTTTGCTGCTCGTGCCCAAGTTATCGCGCGGCAGTTCCTGCGCTTGCCACTGCACCTTGCGCACCAGGGGCATGCCTTGCTCGGCCCACTCAGGGTGGTACTCGGCTGGTCCAGTGACATTGCCGATTGAGTACAGGCGATTGGCGGGCGAATAGGTGATGACCCAGTCACCCTCCTCAATGTCGTTGACGAAGCGCCAGACCTGGGATGCGCCCGAAACCACCGTGCCTTGTTTTGCCAGGGGCTCGGCGGACTGGTACAGGGCGATCAACTGCTTGCGCCCGACACCGGGCTTGGCATGTGCCGCCAACTGGTTCCAGCCCACGGCAGCTACGCCGCGTTCCCGAAAAGCGTCGTACAGGCTGCCGCCTTCACCGCGCACCATCCACATTCTGGTCATCGTGTTCCCTCTAATATTCACCCCCATCAATCCAACACGACCATGAATTCAGTCGCCAGTGCAGTCGGTTGGACATCTCTGACATTGCGCTGCAACGAGACCAGACCGTAATCCGCCATCAGACGCAAGGTACGGGACAAATTTGGAACCTTTCGACCGCTGAGCTCCGCCAATTCTGTTAGTGACTTCGGCTGCTTCTCGTGAATTAGGCGCAGCAAGCGTCGGTTGTCATCTGAGAGCACGGCAGCAAGAGACGCCAACGAACTGAACCAAATCTGCGGCGTTTCGTCCCTTGGTCGATGAGGATGCGCGCCATCTGGTCGTTGAATGCCGACGATGCACCGTTTCATGATGAGTCCCGAGATATGCGTCCAGTTCATTGTATCAGTATGTGATAATCATCGTCGACTTCAAGAATCCCCCTGCCCTGCCCTCGCCAGGCTTCACTTGCCCGGCAGTCTTTTGAATCCCCGATCCCCCGCGATGAACGCCTCCAGCATGTGCGGAATCAACGCCATTGCATCGACAGCCTCGCCATACGCCTGCGCGTGCAGCGAGGCGTAGCGGTCGAGGTCGGCTTTCAGGCTGGCCGGGCAGGCAAAGGTCAGCTTGACGTTTTCGGTGTTGGGCAGCGGCCCGAGCCGTAGCGCAAGCAGTCAAGGGTCAACGACGGCCGCCAGGACGCAAGCGCCATCGGCGCGCTGCCCTTGACGGCGAGCCGTGGCACCATGAAGGGAACAGCAAGGCCGCCTCCCCTCGCCCCTCCAAATACGTCGGCTTTTGGGCAAGTGCGCAGCACGCGCAGGCCCGCGAGGGCCGGAGAGGTCAGGGTTCAAAGTCGGATGGCCGCGATTCGGCACGAAGCACGGGACGCAGCCTGCGGGCCCGGCGGCGGAACGCCGCGACGAGAGAAGGCCGCGGAGATTCACTGCACAGCGAATAAGGCCAGCAGAGCGAATGTGCGTACCAGAACACGACCGGCTTCGCCCCAACAGGTTGTACCGATCACCCGCGATAGCCACCATGGGCACCAACGCATCCGATCAAGGTCACTGCCATGCCGCCCTCTTCGCTTCCCGCCTCGGACAGACTTTCATCCTTGCCCCATCCGTGCGTGCCCGGCTACGACAACGTCCCCCAGTTCCCGGTGAAGGCGCCCTTGCCTTTCCGCCGTACCATTCGCCGTCACGAGCTGCACCAAATCGTGCCCCTGGCCGAGACGACGATCTACGAAATGGAACAGCGCGGCGAATTCCCACGCCGCTTCCGCCTCACCGCCCGTTGCGTCGTCTGGGACCTGGAAGAAGTCGAAGCCTGGATCGAAGACCGCAAGCAAGCCTCTCGATCAGCGAAGACCAACTCGTCCAGCGGACCGGACGTGAGGCTGCGCCGGCACCGCCCTGTTCGATGATGAAGTCACCATCAAATGCCTACAGCGGCTACGCGGTATCCACTCGGATCAGCACAGCCCCGGGCAGCGCTTGTGCCAGCTGCGCCGTTGCAAGCGTGACCGCAGCATCGCGGTCGCTCGCCTCCCTGCTGAAAGCCAGACCGACATGACCTGGCCGTCCCCAGCCGCCCGTGGCATCGGCGCAGTCGCTGCCCGCCACTTGGCGAAGGACATCCTCCTGCGACCCCATGCCCGAGCCCAGTGCATAGACCAGTGTGAAATCGTGAACCATCGCGTCAGCTTCCTTCGTTATCTGGCACCGGCGATCCGCGCCAGCGTCTCGTCAAGCTGCTGGCGATCTGCCGCGCTCTTGGCCTCCGTGCGCTGAGCCAAGTTGTGAAGCTTGCGTCGCACACCTGGCAACTCGGCCGCATGAGCCAGTCCGATCAAACTGAAATCCGGCTTCTCATCCTCGACGGATTGCAGGAAGGCTCGCGACGGTCCATCCAGCCACTGCGCTACGCGCGCCAACAGGCGTTCGCGGCTCTCCAGCAGGGCCGCCACGCTGACAGGCTCGGACGTCATGCCCTTGAAATGGGCCTCGAAGGTGGCCTCGAAATCCCCCGTGACGCGCGGCGCCAGCATCTCCCAGGCTGGCTTGGGGCTGCACGTCAGGTACACGAGGAAGGTGCGCCAGAGCACTTCGTCCGCTCGTTCGTCTTGCAGCAGCAGGCCCACATCGAAAAGATCGCGCGGATGCTGGCGCGACAGCGCAGCCGCCAGCTTGCCCGCATAGAGGTCGGCGAACGCCAGCACCTGCACCTCGGCAAAGCCGAAGGCCTCTTCGACCCGTGGCCGCACGACCATGGTTCGCACCGGATGCACCGTGCCACGCATGACCGGCGTCGTTTCGATCTGCACGCGCGCGCGGCCGCGACTGGCCACCAAGCGATTCACCGCCCCACCCTCGCCCGCCGAGGTCTGCACCTGCAATTGCAGAGGCCGGGCGCGCAACGCGTCGGCCAGACGTCCGAGTGCTTCGGCGATCAGCTTCGCATCCTCGGCGTAGTCGTGCACCGGCAACCAGGCCAGATCAATGTCTACCGACAGGCGCGGCAGATCGTGCTCGAACAGGTTGATGGCCGTACCTCCCTTGAGCGCGAAGCGCGGCTCCTGCGCCAGCACCGGCAGGATCTCGACCAGCAGCCGCACCCTGTCCGTGTAGCGCCCGTCCCAATGGTCAAGCCAAGTGCTCATCGAGGTCTCCCGGCAAGGTGATCTGATAGGTCGGATGCAGGCGCCCGCCGGGCACCAGCGCGCGTTTGCCACGGCCGAGATCAACGCCCTCCAGGGGCACGTGCGACAGCCACGCATGCCGATGGCGCTCGGCCAGGGCCAGGAACAGCCGCTTCGCCTTGATGCTGCGACAGTGGCGCAACAGCAGGCCGACCCGCTGCGGCCGCAGCGTGGTCATGGCCTGCATCAGCGCATCGGCCTCGTAGACCCCTGCCGCATCCGACACGCTGTCGCACAGTTCCAGCATGGCCCGCTCGGGCGTCGAGCAGACCAGCGCATTGGTCCCAGGTGCTGCTGAATGCCAAGCTAGGCCCGCTTCCGACAACGCCTTCTCGGAGACTTCCGCAGTGACAGGCACGGCCGGGAGATCGAGCGGACCCTTGCCCTGGTACTCGAAGCGTTGCTCCAGCGAAAGCTTGTCCACCCAGCCCGGCAGTTGCTGTGGCCCATACAGCGTGATCGTCCCGGCATCGCCCAGGCGCAGGTAGTGCTCGTGGCCCTGCAGGCCGAGCGCGAAGCGTCCCCCGACGTGCAGCGGCATGCCCTCGCCGACCTGCAGGCTGCGGACCACACCATCCCATTGCAGCCGCCCGCCTCTGCGCATGTAGACACCACGCGCCGGCGACACCAGCCAGCCGCTGCCCACATAGCGCGCCACAAGGCTATTGGAGTAGCCGTGCGCCCGGAGCCAGCGGCTGGACACTAGGTGAGTATCGCCCAGCTCGGCCAGCAAACGGTTCAGCTTTCCTGAATTTTGAGCATCCATAGTGCTCAAAATAACAGATTTATAAACCTTCACCAAGATAGGCCAGTTTGACAAGGGCCACAAAGAATCACTCAGAGTGATCTTTTCGCCATGCCAGCAAACCTTGCACTCGTCGCCGACAGGAGTCTCGATACGGTCATCATGCGGCCCTCCCTTCACAAAGCCGCGCTGAGAACCGGGACCGATGTGTTCTCCGGCAGCAGCTTCGGCACATGGGTGCGCCCGTCGATCCAGGCATCGACCATGTCCGCCCACTCCTGCAGCATGTGCCGCCGCTGCTCAGCGTACTCGGCCTTGTTGTAGATCGAGCGCGAGGAGCGCCCTTCCTCGTGTGCCAGGCACTTCTCGATCCAGTCGCCGTTGAAGCCCACTTCGTTGAGCAGCGTCGAGCCCGTGCGGCGAAGGTCATGCACCGTGAAAGGCCCCAACGGCAGGCCTGCAGCCTGGGCTCGCGACACGATGAGCTGGGTCACGCGGTTCAAGGTCGCATGCGACATGCAACGGGTCGGCTCGTAGCGCGAGGGCAACACGAACTTCGAGCCCGCCGCGCAGGTGTGCAACGCCACCAGGATGTCCATGGCCTGCCGTGACAGATAGACCACATGTGGATTGCGCCCCTTCATCCGCTGCTTCGGAATCGTCCAGGTCGCGTTCTCGAAGTCGATCTCGCTCCAGGTGGCCTCGATCAGTTCGCTCTTGCGCACCAAGGTCAGCAGGACCATGCGCAGTGCCAAGCGGATCGTCGGGTATGTCGCAATGGACTCCAACTGTTGGAACGCCAAGCGGATCTCGGTCGGCGACAGCGCCCGGTCTTTCGGCACGAAGGTGGCGATCAAGGCGGCCGCCACGTCGTTGGCCGGGTTGTCCACCCTCTCCCCATGCAGGATGGCAAAGGCATAGACCTGCTTCACGATGTCGCGGACATGCCATAGCGACCAATGGTCAGGGTCTCACGGCGCCCGTTGAGACGGTAATCGTAGCGGAAGGTGACGGTACCGGCGGGCGATACCGTCACGTACATCCCATCCCGATCAGAAGCCTTATAAGTCAAGGACTTAGGCTTCAGGTTGCGCAGTGCTGTGTCGAGGTTTTCCTCCTGTTTCGTGACGGCTTTTACCGTCAGGGGTCAGGAGACCCGTCGATGCCCGGAAAGCCGCATGAACCAAGCTTTCCAGGGGAGTGTTTTACGTCAAAGACCGGTTTGGTCTCAATAGTAAACGGGAGGGTCTTAATCAGACCCCCGGTTCTTACCGTCAGCTCTACCGTCAACCCGTTTTGCTGGCCGTCGATAGCCACCGATAGCTGTCGTGACGTATTTTCTTTTAAATCAACACGTTACGTCGGCTTTTCGATAACTGGCGATAGTCCCCGAAGGACCCGATTTCACTCCCACTCGATCGTCGCCGGCGGCTTGCTCGACACGTCGTACGTCACCCGGTTGATCCCGCGGACTTCATTGATGATCCTTCCCGACACCTTCTTGAGCAGCGCGTATGGCAGCTCGGCCCAGTCGGCGGTCATGAAATCGCTGGTCTGCACGGCGCGCAGGGCGACGACGTAGTCGTAGGTGCGGCCGTCGCCCATCACGCCGACGCTCTTCACGGGCAGGAAGACGGTGAAGGCCTGGCTGGTGAGGTCATACCAGGTCTTGCCGGTTTCGGCGTCCACGTGGTTGCGCAGTTCCTCGATGAAGATCGCGTCGGCGCGGCGCAGCAGGTCGGCGTATTCCTTCTTCACCTCACCCAGGATGCGCACGCCCAGGCCGGGGCCGGGGAAGGGATGGCGATAGACCATGTCGTGCGGCAGGCCGAGGGCCACGCCCAGTTCGCGCACTTCGTCCTTGAACAGGTCGCGCAGGGGCTCCAGCAGCTTGAGACCGAGCTGTTCCGGCAGGCCGCCGACGTTGTGGTGGCTCTTGATGGTGACGGCCTTCTTGCTCTTGGCGCCGCCGGATTCGATCACGTCCGGGTAGATGGTGCCCTGGGCCAGGAAGGTGGCGCCCTTCTCCTTCCTCGATGCGCCCGAGGCGGTGAGCTTGGCGGCCTCGGCCTTGAAGACGTCCACGAACAGGCGGCCGATGATCTTGCGCTTCTGCTCGGGGTCGCTCACGCCGGCCAGTTCGCGCAGGAAGAGCTCGCTCGCATCCACCCGCACGACCTTGGCGTGCAGCTTGCCCACGAACATGTCCATCACCATGTCGCCCTCGTTCAGGCGCAGCAGGCCGTGATCGACGAACACGCAGGTGAGCTGGTCGCCGATGGCGCGGTGGATGAGCGCGGCGGCCACGCTGGAATCCACGCCACCCGAGAGGCCGAGGATGACTTCCTCGTCGCCCACCTGGGCGCGGATGGATTCCACGGCCTCGGCGATGTGGTCCTTCATGACCCAGTCCGGCTGCACGCCGCAGATGCCGAGCACGAAGCGGTCGAGCAGCGCGCGGCCCTGCACGGTGTGCGTCACCTCCGGGTGGAACTGCACGGCGTAGAAGCGGCGCGCCTCGTCGGCCATGCCGGCGATCGGGCAGCTGGGCGTGGAGGCCATGAGTTTGAAGCCGGGCGGCATCTCGGCGACCTTGTCGCCATGGCTCATCCAGACCTTGAGCATGCCGTGGCCTTCGGCGGTGGTGAAGTCGGCGATGTCTTTCAGCAGCGCCGTGTGGCCGTGGGCACGCACTTCGGCGTAACCGAATTCGCGCTTGTGGCCGCCCTCGACCTTGCCGCCGAGCTGCTGCGCCATGGTCTGCATGCCATAGCAGATGCCCAGCACGGGCACGCCCAGTTCGAACACGGCCTGCGGCGCGCGGTCGGTGGTCTCCTCGTACACGCTGGCGTGGCTGCCCGAGAGGATCACGCCCTTGAGCGAGCCGTCGGCGGCGTATTCGCGCACCCAGGCGTCGCTCACGTCGCAGGGATGCACCTCGCAGTACACATGGGCCTCGCGCACGCGGCGCGCGATGAGCTGGGTGACCTGGGAGCCGAAGTCGAGGATGAGGATCTTCTGGTGTTGCATGGTGGTCGGGAGAGAACGGTGAGCGGAAAGAGAAAGGGTGGGAAATCGCGAGGGATCAGAACGTGGACAGGTCGAGCAGCGCCACGCCGGTCCGCGCGGCGGCCCCGGCCTGCGCGGCATCGAACGTGGCAAGCGGCAGACGCAGCGAGCGCGCGAGCCAGACATAGGCGGCGTCATAGACCGGCAGGCCGGTATCGAGCGCGACATCCAGCACGGCCTTGTGCTGCGCCGGAGCCAGCTCGTGCAGTTCCACGCGGTGGCGGATGGCTTCGAGCACGGACCAGAGACCTTCGACGGAGCCTGCGGGAATGCGGCCGGCATGCACGCCGCTCGCGATCAGGTTGCCGCATTCCCACTGCCAGAGATTGGGCGCCTGGGGCTCGACCTCGTCGCGGCGGATGCGGGCATAGAGGCGCCGCGTGTGATCGCTGGCTGCATCGGGCAGGAGCCAGGCGGCGGTCACGGAAGCATCGAGCACGAAGGCGGTGGTCATGCGGTGCTCCGTCCGCTGCGGCGCAGGGCCGGCGCCGCCGTGTCCTGGGTCGCGGCACGGATGCTGGCATGCAGCGCATCGATCTGCCCCAGCTCGCGTGCGATCTGCTCGTCCGTGATCACGGGCCGGCGCCGCACCGGCAGCATGCGCACCACCTCCTTGCCATGGCGGGTGATGCGCACCTCCTCGCCCTGCTCCACCGCCTCGATGAGCGCGGAAAAGCGGGTCTTGGCTTCGTAGATGCCGACGGTCTGCATGCGCAAAGGGTTCCGGAAAAAGAAAAGTCTGGCCTGAACAAGAATTCAGACCAGACTTTATCAAACAGACCAGACCCTGGCAATCAGACCAGAATAGCGACGACCTCAGAATTCGTCATGGCGCCCAAAGCCCCCGCGGCCCCATGCGCAGGCAGCCGTGCAAGGGCCGCCCCGCCGCACCGGCTGCGTCAGCGCCTCAGGGGTTGTACTTAATCAGCCCGGTAGTTCGGCGCTTCCTTGGTGATCTGCACGTCGTGCACGTGGCTTTCGCGGATGCCGGCCGTGGTGATCTCGACGAACTCCGCCTTGTTGTTCATCTCCTCGATGGTGGCGCAGCCGCAGTAGCCCATGGAAGCACGCACGCCGCCGGCCATCTGGAACACGATCGAGACCATCGAGCCCTTGTAGGGCACGCGGCCTTCGATACCTTCGGGCACCAGCTTGTCGGCGTTCGGATTGCCGGTGCTGGATTCCTGGAAGTAGCGGTCGGCCGAGCCCTGCTGCATGGCACCGATGGAGCCCATGCCGCGGTAGCTCTTGTAGCTGCGGCCCTGGAACAGGATGACCTCGCCTGGCGCCTCTTCGGTGCCGGCGAACATGCCGCCCATCATCACGGTGCTCGCGC
Organism: Paracidovorax citrulli; assembly: GCF_900100305.1. Lineage (GTDB taxonomy): Bacteria > Pseudomonadota > Gammaproteobacteria > Burkholderiales > Burkholderiaceae_C > Paracidovorax > Paracidovorax citrulli. The sequence continues at coordinate 18,028 of NZ_FNEY01000037.1, forward strand.
CCGCGGCCAGCGCCTTGGCGATGTCGCCCGAATAGCGGATGCCGCCGTCGGCGATCAGCGGCACGCCCGTGCCCTGGAGGGCCGTGGCCACGCTGTCGATGGCCATGATCTGCGGCACGCCCACGCCCGCGACGATGCGGGTGGTGCAGATGGAGCCGGGGCCGATGCCGACCTTGACGCCGTCGGCACCGGCCTCGACCAGCGCGAGCGCCGCCGCGCCGGTGGCGATGTTGCCGCCGATCACGTCCACCTGCGGGTAGTTCTGCTTGACCCAGCGCACGCGGTCGATCACGCCCTTGCTGTGGCCGTGGGCCGTGTCCACCACGATCGCATCGACGCCGGCCTTCACCAGCGCCTCGACACGCTCCTCGGTGCCCTCGCCCACGCCGACGGCCGCGCCCACGCGCAGGCGGCCGTTGCTGTCGCGCGCCGCGTTGGGGAAGCTGGTCTGCTTGGTGATGTCCTTGACGGTGATCAGGCCCTTGAGCTCGAAGGCGTCGTTGATAACGAGCAGGCGCTCGAGCTTGTGCTTGTTGAGCAGCGCCTTGGCCTCGGAGGCGGTCGCGCCCTCCTTCACCGTGATGAGCTTCTCGCGCGGCGTCATGATGTCGCGCACCTTGACGTCGTAGCGGGTCTCGAAGCGCAGGTCGCGGCCGGTGACGATGCCGACCACCTTGCCCGCGTCGCACACCGGGAAGCCCGAGATGCCGAGCTGCTCGGACAGCTGGAGCACCTGCAGCACCGTGTGCTCGGGGGTGATGACGACGGGGTCGCGCACCACGCCGGATTCATAGCGCTTGACCTTGGCGACATGGGCCGCCTGCTCCTGCGCCGTGAGGTTCTTGTGCACGATGCCGATGCCGCCCTCCTGCGCGATGGCGATGGCCAGGCGCGCCTCGGTGACGGTGTCCATGGCGGCGGACACGAGGGGAAGGTTCAGGGAGATATTGCGGGAGAGTCGCGTCGCGAGGGACGTGTCCTTGGGCAGGACCTGGGAGTACGCCGGCACCAGCAACACATCGTCGAAGGTGAGCGCTTTTCCTAGAAGGCGCATGAGATTCGCTCCAAAAAAACGATTGTACCCGCCGGGCCGCTTCCACCGCCGCGCCGGGTCTTGCCGGTCCCATGGCGCGGCCGGGGGGCGGGCGCTACACTGGCCGCATGAAACTCCACCGGCTTCTCGTGCTCGCCTGCGCCTGCTCCTGGGCGCTGGGGGCTTCGGCGCAATGGCAATGGATCGACAAGGACGGCCGCAAGGTGTTCAGCGACCGTCCGCCCCCGACCGACGTGCCCGCGAATAACATCCTCAAGCAGCCGGGGGGCGCCCCGCCGCCGCCCCGCGCGCAGGCGGCCAATGCCGCAGCCGACGCGCCCGGCACACCGGCATCCGCCGCGGGCGCGCCGCGGCTGCCGGCCTCCGACCCGGAACTGCAGCAGCGCAAGGCGCAGGCAGAGGCCGCCGAGGCCGCCCGCAAGAAGGCCGGCGAGGAACGCCAGGCCAAGGCCCGTGCCGAGAACTGCCAGCGCGCGCGCCAGCAGCAGGCCATGCTGTCGTCGGGCCAGCTCGTGAGCCAGGTGAATGCCCAGGGTGAGCGCGCCTTCATGGACGATGCGACCCGCGCCGCGGAATTGCGCCGGGCTGAAACGGTCATCGCCTCCGACTGCGCACGCTGAAGCCGGCCTTCGTGCCTGCGGCAACTCCGGGTTCTCAATACCCGGCCTTGGCACCCGGGCGGCGCGCGGCGAACAGCCCCGTGGCCCGTGTCCCCTGGCGCGCGAAGCGCTCGCGCCGCGCCTTCTTGGGATCGACCCGCAGCGGGCGGTACCACTCCACGCGGTCGCCGTCCTGCAGCACGCGGTCCAACGCGACGGGGCGGCCCCAGATGCCGCAGGTGACCGATCCATCCTCCGGGCCGCCGCAGGCCGCGAGCGCATCGCGCACCGTGGCGCCGGCAGGCAATTCCATGGCCGCCTCCTGCACCTCGCGCGGCCCGGGCGACCACGCGACGGTCACCGCCACGCGGCCTGCGCCGGTGCCGGCAGCGCCGCCGGTCTCAGCCATAGACCTGCTCCGCGCGCTGGATGAAGGCGTCCACCATGCTGCCCGCGATGCGGTCGAACACCGGGCCCACCAGGGCGGCCAGCGCGATGTTGTCGAAACCGTAGTTGAGCTGCAGCTCCACCTTGCAGGCCCGCTGGCTGCCGTCGCCCACGGGGTGGAAGCGCCAGTCGCCGTCGAGCTGCGAGAAAGGCCCTTTCACCAGCCGCATCTGCACGCGCCGGCCGGGCTCGTGCAGGTTTCGCGTGACGAAGGACTTGCGCAGGCCGCTGAAGGCGATGCCCACTTCGGCGGTCATGCCGTGCTCGTCCTGCTCCAGCACCCGAGCATGGTCGCACCAGGGCAGGAATTGGGGGTACTGGGCCACGTCGGTGACGAGGGCGAACATCTCTTCGGGGCTGTACCAGATCAGGACGGACTTGTTGACGTTTTTCATGGGCGGACGGGCATGGCGGGCCGTGGCGGGACGGAGCACTAGAATCCCCGGATAGCGCACGGCCGATCGTCCGATTGTAGGGAGGGCTTTCAAACGCCTCCATGTGCCGCATCTGATTCCCCATGGCCAAGAAACCCGAGACCCTGTCCCGCATCGCCGACAACAAGAAGGCGGCCTTCAACTATTTCTTCGAGGAACGCCACGAGGCGGGCATGGTGCTGCACGGCTGGGAGGTCAAGGCCCTGCGCGAGGGCAAGGTGCAGCTCACCGACGGCTACGTGGTGATCCGCGAAGGCGAGCTCTACCTGATCGGCTGCCAGATCAATCCCCTGAAGACGGCCTCCACCCACGTGAGTCCGGATGCGGTCCGCACCAAGAAGCTGCTGCTGCACAAGGACGAGATCAAGCGCCTTACGGCCAAGGTGGAGCAGAAGGGCTACACGCTGGTGCCGTTGAACCTGCACTGGACCAATGGCCGCGCCAAGTGCGAGATCGCGCTCGCCAAGGGCAAGGCCGAGCACGACAAGCGCGACACCATCAAGGAGCGCGAGGGCAAGCGCGAGGTGGAGCGCGCCATGAAGAGCCGCCACCGCTGACGCGGCAGGAAATTTTTTCGGGCGGCGCGGAATAAATCCGCCGCGCCCGGTGTTCATTCCATCACGGGCCCGGCATGTCGCCGCCGCCCGTGCCTACAGGAGCAATCACCGATGACCCGAATCTCCACTCTCTTGGCCGCCTCCGCCCTGGCCCTGGCGCTCGCCGGCTGCGCCTCCATGTCGCCCATGCCCGGCGGCGTCGCCGAGAAGAACGGCGCCCTCGTGGGCCCGAACGGCATGACTCTCTACACGTTCGACCGCGATCCGGCCGGCGGCGGCAAGTCGGTCTGCAACGGCCCCTGCGCGAAGAACTGGCCTCCGCTGCTGGCCGGCAGCGAGACGCCCACGGGCGAATTCAGCGTGGTGCAGCGCGACGACGGCGCCCGCCAGCTGGCCTACAAGGGCAAGCCGCTCTACTACTGGGTCAAGGACGTCCAGCCCGGCGACCGTACCGGCGACGGCGTGAACCAGGTCTGGCGCACCGCCAAGCCCTGACCCGCCCCCGAAGCCGCCCGCATGGACGACATCGCGCCGCACCTGCCGGGCCTGCGGCGCTACGCGCGGGCGCTGACGGGCAATGCCTGGGCGGCGGACGATCTGGTACAGGACACGCTCGAACGCGCCTGCCGGAAATGGCTGCTGTGGCGCCCGGGCAGCGACCTGCGCGCATGGCTGTTCACGCTCATGCATCGGGTGTACCTGAACCAGTTGCGCGCGATGCCGGCGCAGCCCCCGCTGGATCTGGAAACGGTACAGGACCACCTGCAGGCGCCGCCCGCGCGCACGGACGAGGCGCTGGACCTGGACCGCTGCCTGCAGCGCCTGCCTGCCGACCAGCGCGCGGTGCTGCTGCTGGTGACGCTCGAAGACATGGATTACGCCGCCGCCGCGAAGGTGCTGGACGTGCCGGTGGGCACGGTGATGTCACGGCTTTCGCGCGCCCGGCAGCGGCTGCGCGAACTGATGGAACCGCAGGCCCGCGCACCCGGCGCGGCGCCGGAGACACGGCAGCCGCCTTCCCCGCCTGGAGCGCCGCGGCTGCGGCGGCTGAAATGACGATGGACCGCAGGCCATGACCGACCCGCGCACCCCCTGCCCCGACGGCGCTCTGCATCGCGCCCCATCCGGTGCCCCGGATACCGGTCTGGATGACGACCGCCTGCACGCGCTGGTGGATGGCCGTCTCCCGGACGACGAAGCACAGGCGCTGCGCCGCCGGCTGGCGGACGACCCTTGCACCCGGGAGCGCGTGCGAGCCTGGGAAGCCCAGCGTGCGCAGCTGCGCGCGCTGCATGCGGACTGGACGCAGGCGCCGGTTCCACCGCCGCTCCTGCAGGCGGCGCGGGCCTTGCGCAACCGCCGCCTGCAGGTGGCGCGGGCCTGGCGCATGGCCGGTCTTGCGGCCTCGCTGGCGCTCGCCTTCGGGCTGGGGTGGACGCTGCACGGCACGGTTTCGCCCGGCGATCCGGCCTCCGCCACGCTGGCACGCTCGGCACCCTCGCCATTGCCGCCGACCCAGCGTTTCGCGCTGCAGGCCGCCGCGGCCCACGCGGTGTACCAGCCCGAGCAGCGCCATCCGGTGGAGGTCGGCGCAGCACAGCAGGAACATCTGGTGCAGTGGCTCTCCAAACGCCTGGGCAAGCCGCTGCGCATTCCCGACCTGCAGCCCCAGGGCTATGAACTGGTGGGCGGGCGCCTGCTGCCGGGCGATGCGGGACCGGGCGGCGCCACCGGCGCGCGGGCGCAGTTCATGTACCAGAACGCCGCGGGGCAGCGCGTCACGCTGTACCTCGGCGCGCTGCCCGCGGCCCCCGCGGAAACCGCCTTCCGTTACGAAGGCGACGGCCCCGTGCCCAGCTTCTACTGGGTGGAGGACGGCTTCGGCTACGCGTTGAGCGGCCCGCTGCCCCGCGAGGCGCTGCTGGCCATCGCCACGGCCGTCCATCCGCAGTTGTGATTCACCGCAGGCCGGCCAGCGGATGGGAATGCGCGGGCCAGGGACTGTCGAAGAAAGGCTGCCACATCGCGGGCGTGACGTCCTCGATGCGCGCCGGGTTCCAGCGGGGCGCATGGTCTTTGTCCACCGCGAGCGCGCGGATGCCCTCCACCGTCTCGCTCTGGCCGGGCCGCAGGTAAAAGCAGTGGCGCACCATGTCGCGCTCCATGCGCAGGTCGGCGGCCAGGTCCATGTCCCGCGCGCGCCGGATCTGCTCCAGCACCACGTGCAGCATCAGCGGTGACCGCTTGCGCAGCGTGGTCACCGTGGCGCGTGCCCAGTCGCTGCCGTCGGCCTCCAGCGCCGCGACAATGGCCGGCACGCTCTCCCGGCCGAAGGCCGCGTCGATGCGCGCGCGGTCGGCCGTGGCGGCGGGCGTGGGCGGGGTGAAATGCGTGGCCACCCAGCGTTCGATGGCGGCGCCATCGTCGAAACGCTGCGTGGCCAGCCCGTCCCAGACGCCGTGCTGGGCCTCGGCGGGCATGCAGCCGTCGGCCAGGCCCAGCGCCACCGCATCGCCCGCGCCAATGGTGTCGCCCGTCAGCGCCAGCCACTCGCCCGTGCGGCCGGGGCAGCGCGACAGGAAGTAGCCGCCGCCCACGTCCGGGAACAGGCCGATGGCCGTCTCGGGCATCGCCATCTTCGTGCGCTCCGTGACGATGCGCAGGCTGCCGCCCTGGCTGATGCCCATGCCGCCGCCCATGACGATGCCGTCCATGAAGGCGATGTAGGGCTTGCCGAAGGTGTGGATCAGGTGGTTGAGGGCGTATTCCTCGGTGAAGAAGTCTTCCAGCTGCGGGTTGCCGGTGCTGCCGGCCTGGTGCAGGAAACGGATGTCCCCGCCCGCGCAGAACGCGCCGAAGGCGCCTTCCTTGTTCGTGCCGCGGATCGCCACGGCGTGCACGGCCGGGTCCGACCGCCAGCGCAGCAGCGCCTCCATCAGGTCGCGCACCATGCCCAGCGACAGGGCGTTGAGCGCGCGCGGGCGGTTCAGCGTGATGAAGCCCACCTGTCCGCGCACCTCGGCCAGCACGTCGCGTTGCGTTGCATCCATTCGATAGTCTCCTTGGAATCCTGTGTTGGAACGTGCCGGAAATTGTGCCGCAGGCCGCGCGGTGTGCCCGGTCTCCTACAGGACCTGCCCGGAGCGCTGCCTAGAATTTCCCGGCATGCCCCATCCCGCCGCGGCACCGCGGCCCTCCCCTTCCATCACGCTGCCCTGCACGCCCTCGGCCGCTGAGGGCTGCTTCGCGGCGATGCAGGCGCCGCCGCGCACCGGCCCGCAGGGAGCCCCGCCATGGAATGGCTGAGCGATCCTTCAGCCTGGGCGGGCCTGGCGACGCTGGTGGTGCTGGAGATCGTCCTCGGCATCGACAACCTCGTCTTCATCGCCATCCTGGCCGACAAGCTGCCGCCGGAGCAGCGCGACCGCGCCCGGCTGATCGGCCTGTCCCTCGCGCTCGTGCTGCGGCTGTGCCTGCTGGCCGCCGTCGCGCACCTGGTGCGCCTCACCACGCCGGTCCTGGAATGGGGCTGGCTGTCGCTGTCGTGGCGGGACATCGTCCTGCTGGCCGGCGGCGTCTTCCTGCTGTGGAAGGCCACGACCGAGTTGCACGAGCGCCTGGAAGGCGTGGACGCGACCGGGCCGGAGCGCCGCGAACATGCGGCTTTCGGGGTCGTGCTGGTGCAGATCGTGGCGCTGGATGCGGTCTTCTCGCTCGACTCGATCATCACCGCCGTGGGCATGGTGCAGCACCTGCCGGTGATGATGGCCGCCGTCGTGATCGCGATGGGCGTCATGATGGTGGCGTCGCGCGCGCTCACCGCCTTCGTCAACCGCCATCCCACGGTGGTGGTGCTGTGCCTGAGCTTCCTGCTCATGATCGGGCTCAGCCTGGTGTCCGAGGGCATGGGCTTTCACCTGCCCAAGGGCTACCTGTACGCGGCGATCGGTTTCTCCATCCTCATCGAGTTCTTCAACCAGTGGCGGCTGCGCAATATCGCGCGCCATGCCGCGCGGCTGCCGCTGCGCGAGCGCACGGCGCGCACGGTGCTGCGCCTGCTGGGGGGGCAGGATGCGGGTGCATCCGGCGGCAATTCCGCCGCCGCCAGCGCGGACGCGGCGCTCAAGGGCGCCTTCCGCCAGGAAGAGCGCAGCATGGTGCGGGGCGTGCTCTCGCTGGCCGAACGCTCCGTGCTCTCCATCATGACGCCTCGCGCCGATGTGGACTGGATCGACATCAGCCAGGACAAGCCGTCGCTCTACCGCCAGCTGCAGGCGCAGCCGCACGGGCTGTTCCCGGTCTGCGACCGGGGCGGGCTGGACGCGGTGCTCGGCGTCGGCCGCGCCAAGGACCTCATGGCCGACCTCGTCGAACGCGGCACCATCGACCGCCAGCGGAGCCTGCAGCCGCCGCTGATCGTGCCGGAAACAGTGAGCATCTTGCGCCTCATGGAGAACCTGCGCCGCTCGCGCAACCACCTGGCGCTGGTGAGCGATGAATACGGCACGATCCTGGGTCTCGTCACGCCGATGGACGTGCTGGAGGCCATCGCGGGCGAGTTCCCCGCCGCAGGGGAAGACCTGCTGGTGCAGCCAGCAGGGCCGGACCACTGGCTGGCGGACGGACTGGTGGATCTGCACACGCTCGCGCGCACGGTGCGGGTGGAGCGGCTCGCGCACAGCGCGCACGATGCCAGCACGCTGGCCGGGCTGCTGCTGGAGACTTTCGGGGAGCTGCCCGCGCCCGGCCGCGCCACGGTGCTGCACGGCCTGCGCTTCGAGGTGGTGGCCGTGCAGGGCCGGCGCATCGCTCGCGTGGACGTGCGCCGCGCAGGCAGCGCCGATCCGGCCGCTGCGGGCGCGGCATCGCCGCCCGCAGGCACCTGAGGCCCGCTCGCCGCAGGTTTTATTTCACCGCCCTGCCACTTCGCTGCAGCGGCAACACTGCGCTCCCAACGGCTCCGGAAATGAAAAACGCGCCCTGCAGGGCGCGTCGTTCCATGCGTGAAGCAAGGCCCCGGCCGGGGCCCCGATCACATGCCGCGGGCAGCGCGCTTGCGCTCGTTTTCCGTCAGGTGGCGCTTGCGCAGGCGGATGCTCTTGGGCGTGATCTCGACCAGTTCGTCGTCCTCGATGAACTCCACGCCGTATTCCAGCGTGAGGTCGATCGGGGGCGTGATCTTGATCGCATCTTCCTTGCCGGAGACGCGGAAGTTGGTCAGCTGCTTCGTGCGCGTGGCGTTCACGACGAGGTCGTTGTCGCGGCTGTGGATGCCGACGATCATGCCTTCGTACACCGGATCGTTCGCCTTCACGAACATGCGGCCGCGGTCGTCGAGCTTGCCCAGGGCGTAGGTGAAGATTTCACCGTCGTCCATGGAGATCAGCACGCCGTTCTTGCGGCCGCCGATGTCGCCCTTGTGCGGCTCGTAGCTGTCGAAGATGTTGGAGATCAGGCCCGAGCCGCGGGTCAGGTTCAGGAACTCGTTGGTGAAGCCGATCAGGCCCCGCGCCGGAATGCGGTATTCCAGGCGCACGCGGCCGCGGCCGTCCGATTCCATGTTGACCAGCTCGCCCTTGCGCTCGCCCAGCGCCTGCATCACGCCGCCCTGGTGGCCTTCCTCGATGTCGGCCGTCACCAGCTCGATCGGCTCGTGCTTCACGCCGTCGATGTCCTTGAACACCACGCGCGGCTTGGAGACGGCCAGCTCGTAGCCTTCGCGGCGCATGTTCTCCAGCAGGATGGTCAGGTGCAGTTCGCCCCGGCCCATCACTTCGAAGATGCCTTCCTCGTCGGTTTCCTTCACGCGCAGGGCCACGTTGTGCTGCAGTTCCTTCTGCAAGCGGTCCCAGAGCTGGCGGCTCGTCACGAACTTGCCTTCTCGGCCTGCCAGCGGCGAGGTGTTCACGCAGAAGTTCATGGTCAGCGTGGGCTCGTCCACCTTCAGCATGGGCAGCGGCGCGGGATTGGCCGGGTCGGTCACGGTCACGCCGATGCCGATGTCCTCGATGCCGTTGATCAGCACGATGTCGCCGGGGCCGGCGAGCGGGGTCTGCATGCGGTCCAGGCCCTGGAAGGTCAGCACCTGGTTCACACGGCCCTTCACGCTCTTGCCGTTGGGGCCTTCCATGACCAGCACGTCCTGGCCGGGCTTGAGCGTGCCCTGGCTGATGCGGCCCACGCCGATGCGGCCCACGAAGGTGGAGAAGTCCAGCGCCGAGATCTGCAGCTGCAGCGGGGCAGCCGGGTCACCCGAGTTCGGGGGCACGTGCTTCAGGATGGTGTTGAACAGGGCCGACATGTCGGGGCCCCACTGCTCGCCCGGCGCGCCCTCTTCCAGCGACGACCAGCCGTTGATGCCCGAGGCGTACACCACGGGGAAGTCGAGCTGCTCGTCGGTGGCGCCCAGCTTGTCGAACAGGTCGAACGCGGCGTTCACGACCTTGTCGGGGTTGGCGCCCGGCTTGTCCACCTTGTTCACCACCAGGATGGGCCGCAGGCCGAGGGCCAGGGCCTTCTTGGTCACGAAGCGCGTCTGGGGCATGGGGCCTTCCTGCGCGTCGATCAGCAGCACCACGCTGTCCACCATCGAGAGTGCACGCTCCACTTCGCCGCCGAAGTCCGCGTGGCCCGGGGTGTCCACGATGTTGATGTGCGTGCCTTCCCAGCTCACGGCGCAGTTCTTGGCCAGGATGGTGATGCCGCGCTCTTTTTCGATCGCGTTGTTGTCCATCACGGTATCGACGACCTTCTCGTGGTCGGCGAAGGTGCCGGACTGGCGCAGCAGCTGGTCCACCATGGTGGTCTTGCCATGGTCAACGTGCGCGATGATGGCGATGTTGCGGATTTGTTTGCTCATAGAGTGGGTTCCAATGTGCCGCGCTCTGCCCGCGGCGTGCTTTCCAGAATCTGTGCGATCTCCTGGGGGCTCAGGAGGCGCTCGGGGATGAGTTCGCCGGCCGCCACCCGGCCGACGCCCAGCAGGGCGCGGGGATGCTGGCCGAACACCGCCACGGCGGGCGCGTCGGGCCAGGGGCCGCGGCGGCGCATGCCGGAGAGGAATCGCGCCGTATTGTCATGGTCCAGCGTGACAGATGCATGCCCCGCGAGTAGCGTTTCCACCGGCTGCACGCAGGCCATGCGCCCGGCCTCGTCCAGCGCTTCGAGCGCGGCGAGCGTGATGCAGCGCTCCACGCCCAGCCCGCCGGTGTCGATACGGCGCAGGAAGACGAGGTGCGCGCCGCAACCCAGTGCGGCGCCCACGTCCTCGCCCAGCGTGCGGATGTAGGTGCCCTTGCTGCAGGTCACGACCATGCGCACGGCAGGCTCGCCGCCCTGGTCCGCTGCCAGCGACAGTTCCAGCGCATGGATCACCACGTCGCGCGCCTCGCGCTCGACGGCGATGCCCGCGCGGGCGTATTCGTACAGCGCCTTGCCATCCTTCTTGAGGGCGCTGTGCATCGGCGGCAACTGCCGGATGGGGCCGGTGAACTGCCGCTGCACCTCGGCCAGGCGCGCGGCGGCGAGCTGCGAGGCATCCACCTCCCGGCGCTCCACCACGTCGCCTTCCGCGTCGCCCGTGGTCGTGGTCACGCCGAGCCGGGCGACGGCCTCGTAGGTCTTGGGCGCATCGAGCTGCAGCTGGCTGAACTTGGTGGCCGCGCCGAAGCACAGCGGCAGCACGCCAGAGGCCAGAGGATCGAGCGTGCCGGTGTGGCCGGCCTTTTCGGCGCGCAGCAGCCACTTGGCCTTCTGCAACGCATCGTTGCTGGAAAGGCCAAGGGGCTTGTCGAGCAGAAGCACTCCGTGCACCGGGCGCCGCTGCACCCGGATGCGGGGAGCGCGTGCGGTCATGCTTCGTCGTCGTCTTTGGAACGGGAAGCCACGGCGCGCGCGATCAGTGCATTCATGTCCGAAGCACGTTCGGTGGTGCGGTCGAACATGAAGTGCAGCGTCGGCACGGTGTGGATGTGCAGGCGCTTGAACAGGCCGTTGCGCAGGAAGCCCGCGGCCTGGTTCAGCGCATCCTGCGTCGCGTCGGCGTCGCCCACGAGCACGCTGAAGAACACCTTCGCATGCGCGTAGTCGGGCGTCACTTCCACGGCCTGCAGCGTGACCATGCCGATGCGCGGGTCCTTCAACTCGCGGATCAGCTCGGTCAGATCGCGCTGGATCTGGTCCGCGACCTTGAAGCCGCGGTTGGGCGTGGAGGATTTTTTAGCAGCCATATCGTTGCCCCTATCGCGTCGCGCACCCTCGAGGGGAAAGGCGCGAAGCGACTCAGGGGGTGCATCACAAGGTCCTTGCGATTTCCTTGATCTCGAAGAACTCCAGCTGATCACCTTCCTTGATGTCGCTGTAGTTCTTGAGCTTGATACCGCACTCGAAGCCTTCCTTGACTTCCTTGACGTCGTCCTTGAGGCGGCGCACCGACTCGACTTCGCCAGTGTAGATGACCACGTTGTCGCGCAGCAGGCGGAAGCGGCAGTTGCGCGTGACCTGGCCCGACGTGACGTAGGAACCGGCCACCGTGCCGATCTTCGAGGCCACGAACACCGTTCGGATCTCGGCGGTACCGATCTCCTCTTCGCGCTGCTCGGGCGCCAGCATGCCGGACATGGCCGCCTTCAGCTCGTCCACCGCGTCGTAGATGATGTTGTAGTAGTGCAGGTCCACGTCGTTGGCCTCGGCCGTCTTGCGCGCGCCGGCATCGGCGCGCACGTTGAAGCCGATCACGATCGCCTTGGAGGCGATGGCCAGGTTGACGTCGCTTTCGCTGATGCCGCCCACGCCCGCATACACGAGCTGCACTCGGATCTCGTCGGTCGAGAGCTTGAGCAGCGAGGCGGCCAGCGCTTCCTGCGAACCCTGCACGTCGGCCTTGATGATGATGGGCAGGTTCTTCACCTCGCCCGCCGTCATGTCGGCGAACACGTTCTCCAGCTTCGCAGCCTGCTGCTTGGCCAGCTTGGTGTTGCGGAACTTGCCGGCGCGGTAGGTCGCGATCTCGCGGGCACGGCGCTCGTCGGAGAGCACCATGAACTCGTCGCCGGCCTGCGGCACGTCGGACAGGCCCTGGATCTCCACCGGGATGGAAGGACCTGCGGACTTGGTCGCCTTGCCGTTCTCGTCCAGCATGGCGCGCACGCGGCCGGAGGTCTGGCCCGCCAGCACCACGTCGCCCACCTTCAGCGTGCCGGACTGGACCAGCACCGTGGCCACGGGGCCGCGGCCCTTGTCCAGCTGCGCTTCGATGACCAGGCCCTTGGCCATGGCTTCGACGGGCGCCTTGAGTTCCAGCACTTCGGCCTGCAGCAGCACCTGTTCGAGCAGGTCGTCGATGCCCATGCCGGTCTTGGACGACACGGGCACGAAGGGCGACTCGCCGCCGTACTCTTCGGGCACGACTTCCTGGGCCACCAGTTCCTGCTTGACGCGGTCGGGGTTGGCATCGGGCTTGTCGGCCTTCGTGATGGCCACGACGATGGGAACGCCGGCCGCCTTCGCGTGCTTGATGGCTTCCTTGGTCTGCGGCATCACGCCGTCGTCGGCCGCCACCACCAGGATGACGATGTCGGTCGCCTGCGCACCGCGGGCACGCATGGCCGTGAAGGCCTCGTGGCCGGGGGTGTCCAGGAAGGTGACGATGCCGCGCGGCGTCTCGACGTGGTAGGCGCCGATGTGCTGCGTGATGCCGCCGGCCTCGCCCGCCGCCACCTTGGCGCGGCGGATGTAGTCCAGCAGCGAGGTCTTGCCGTGGTCCACGTGGCCCATGACGGTGACCACGGGAGCGCGCGGCAGTGCCTCGGCCTGCTGGCCGGACACATCCTCGTCGGTGAATGCTTCCGGATCGTCCAGCGCGGCCACGACGGCCTTGTGGCCCATTTCCTCGACCACGATCATGGCCGTGTCCTGGTCCAGCGGCTGGTTGATGGTGACCATCTGGCCCATCTTCATCAGCGACTTGATGACCTCGGACGCCTTGATCGACATCTTGTGCGCCAGTTCGGCCACCGTGATGGTCTCGGGCACGTGCACTTCGATGACGCGGGCCTCTACCGGTGCCGCCTGCTGGTGCGACTGCTCGTCGCGGTCGTTGCGGCGGCCGCGCGGTCCGCTGCGCCAGTTGTTGCGGCCCACGCCGCCGCTGGCGTCACCGCGGGTCTTGATTTCCTTCTTTTTGGCAGGATCGCCCGCCCAGCTCGACGAGAGCTTGGCCGACTTCACTTCCTTGCCGCCGCCGGCCGGCGCACCGGCCGCGGGACGCGCGCCCGGCGTGGCCGCGGGCTTGTGCAGCGTGCCCTTCTTGGCATCGGCCGCGGTCGCGGGCTTCGCCGCAGGCTTGGGCTCCTCGGGCTTCTTGGCGACCAGCACCTTCTTGGGCGCGGCCATCATGGCGCGGATGGCTTCCGCCTCGGCGAGGGCCTTGCGGCGGCGCTCGTCCAGGTCCGCGGCGCGCGCGGACTCCTCGGCCGCACGGGCCTTGGACTCGGCTTCCGCCTTGGCGCGGGCCTCGGCCTGCGCAGCGGCGCGCGCGGCGGCCTCGGCGGCGGCCTCGCGGGATGCCTCCTCGCGCACGGCGGATTCCTGGGCCTTCTTCTCGGCCTGCTGGGCGGCATAGGCGGCTGCGCGCTCTTCGGCTTCGCGCTCGCGGCGCTCACGCTCCTCGCGCTCGCGGCGGGCTGCGCTCAGCTCTTCCTCCTGGTGCCGGATCAGCTCGGCCTGGTGGCGTGCCTCCTCCTCGCGGCGGGCCAGATCCTGGTCCTCCGCGGAAGGCGCGGACACTTCGGGCGCCGCGCCCTGGCCCTCGCCCTCGACCACGTCATCACGCTTGATGAAGGTGCGCTTCTTGCGCACTTCCACCTGGATGGTGCGCGCCTTGCCCGTGGCATCGGCCTGCTTGATCTCGCTGGTGGACTTCTTGGTCAGCGTGATCTTCCTGCGGTCGCCCGTGGCGGTGCCGTGGCTGGCCTGCAGGAAAGCGAGCAGCTTCTGCTTGTCCGATTCGGTCAGGGCATCGGACGGGGCGGCCTTGGACACGCCAGCGGACTTGAGCTGGTCGAGCAGGGTTTCCGGCGATTTCTTGAGTTCGCTGGCGAACTCGGCGACAGTGTTACTGGACATATTCGGTTCGTACCTCCCCTGACCCTTACTCTTGCCCCGCGAACCAGTGTTCGCGCGCCTTCATGATCAAGGCCTTGGCTTCTTCCTCAGACTGGCCGGTCAGGGCGGTCAGTTCGTCGATGGCCAGGTCGGCCAGATCATCACGGGTATGGACACCGCCCTCGGCCAGCTTGCCGATGAGCTCGGACGTCATCCCGTCCAGGTCCCGCAGGTTCTGCGAGACGCCTTCCACGCTTTCCTCGCGGGCGATCTCCATGGTCAGGAGGGCATCCTTGGCGCGGGCGCGCAGTTCGTTCACCGTGTCCTCGTCGAAGCTCTCGATCTCGAGCATCTCCTGCAGCGGCACGTAGGCCACTTCCTCGAGGCTGGAGAAGCCTTCCTCGATGAGGATGTTGGCGATTTCCTCGTCCACGTCGAGCTTCTCCATGAACAGGCGGCGGGACGCATCGGTCTCGTTGGCCTGCTTCTGGGCGGACTCGGCCGCATCCATGATGTTGATCTTCCAGCCCGTCAGGTCGGAAGCGAGGCGCACGTTCTGGCCGCCGCGGCCGATGGCGATCGCGAGGTTCTCCTCGTCCACCACCACGTCCATGGCGTGCTTTTCCTCATCGACCACGATGGAGGACACGTTGGCCGGCGCCAGCGCGCCGATCACGAACTGCGCCGGGTCCTCGGACCACAGCACGATGTCCACGCGCTCGCCGGCCAGCTCGTTGGTCACGGCGTTGACGCGCGTGCCGCGCACGCCGACGCAGGTGCCGATGGGGTCCACGCGCTTGTCGTGCGACAGCACGGCGATCTTGGCGCGGCTGCCGGGGTCGCGGGCGCAGCTCTTGATCTCCAGCAGGCCCTGTTCGATCTCGGGCACCTCGTTGCGGAAGAGCTCGATCATGAACTCGGGCGCGGAGCGCGAGAGGATGATGGGCGCGCCGCGCAGCGTGAGGTCCACCTCCATGATCATCGCCCGCACGCGGTCGCCGTTGCGCAGGTTTTCCTTGGGGATCATCTCGCTGCGGCGCAGGCGGCCTTCGACGCGGCCGGACTCGACGATGATGTCGCCCTTGTCCATGCGCTTGACCGTGCCGGTGAAGATCTTCTCGCCGCGCGACATGAAGTCGTTGAGCAGCATCTCGCGCTCGGCGTCGCGGATCTTCTGCAGGATGACCTGCTTGGCGGCCATGGCGCCGATGCGGCCGATGGGCAGGGACTCGATGCCTTCCTCGATGTACTCGCCGACCTCGATGTCGGCGATGCGCTCCTGCGCGTCCATCAGCAGTTCCTCGGCGTCCGGGTTCTGCAGGCCGGCGTCGTCGGGCACGACGAGCCAGCGGCGGAAAGTCTCGTAGTTGCCGCTGTCGCGGTCGATCGCCACGCGGATGTCCACCTCGCCCGGGTAGAGCTTCTTGGTGGCCTGGGCCAGTGCCAGCTCCACGGCGCCGAACACCACGTCGCGCTCCACGTTCTTCTCGCGCGAAATGGCTTCAACCAACATCAACAGTTCGCGATTCATCGACGACTCTCCTATTTTTCAATCCCTTGAAGGCCCGCGCCCTGCGCGGCCGCCCTTGCTTCGAATCCGCTGCGGCCCGATTCAGTCCGGGGCCGGCCCGCCTTTCGGCCCGCGTCCCTTGAAATCCACGATCGGCGCCAGCCGGGCGTCGCGCAGCTCGTCGAGCGTGAAGCCCAGGGCCTGCAGCGGCGCGGGCACCCGCTTCTTGCTGACCTTCTGGCCAGGCTTCGGGGGAGGCTCGTCGCTCCAGACGATCTGCCAGCCTCCGGTCTCGGCGCGCTCGAGCGTGCCGCGGAATTTCTTGCGGTTGGCGTTGACCTGGCCTGCGGCGGCATCGCCGATGGGCGCCTTGAGCGTGATGTCGATCACCTCGCCGGCGAAGCGCTGGAAATCCTGTTCATGGCGCAGCGGGCGGTCGATGCCCGGCGAGGAGACCTCGAGGCGCTTGTAGTCCACGCCATCGACCTCCAGCGCGAACTGCAGCTGGCGCGTGACCTTCTCGCAGTCCTCGACCGTCACGAATGCCTCGGGGCCGGCCGGAGCGGCGGCATCGGAGGCGGCGCCTTCCACGGGCGGCTGCCAGGGCAGATCGATGGTGATGCGCAGCAGCCCGCCGGCGGAGCGCTCGATCTCCACCAGGTCGTAACCCAGGCCCGCGACGGTTTGTTCGACGATCTGCTGCAATGCCACGTGTCGTTCAGCTCTGTTCCAGAAGTGCAAAAAACCCGATAACCGCCGAGGAATCTCCCCCGACAGCTTCGAGCTCGAAGAAAAGCGAACGGCCAAAAAAAACGGGCGGTGGGGACCCGCCCGTTTGGCCGTGAAGCCCTTATTGTAGCCTGTTACGCGTTGCTTTGCCAAGCCGGCGGCATGCAATTTGCATTGCAGGCGTGCCAGAAACGTGGCGGCGCAGCGTCAGCTTCCGGCCGCAGCGCGCGCCTGGCGGATGCGCTCGAATACCGCCTGTGCCTGGGCGTCCACCGGAGGTGCATCCCCCTCCTCCCGCAGGGCGGCGAGCATGCGCGCGAGCACGCCCGCCTGGGGCAGCACGGGGCCGAGGAAGCGCGCATGGGTGCCGTCGGCCACGAGCACGGTGGGGAAAGTCTCCACATCGAGGTCACCGGCCAGGTCTTCCTCGTCCTCCACGTCCACCCACTCGAAGCGGACCTCCGGATGGGCGGCACGCAGCGCCTCGAAGACGGCGCCGTACTCACGGCAGACGCCACACCAGGCGGCGCACAGGCAGACCACCCACCAGCCCGGGGCCGTGGGGGGGCCGCCGGCGGAAGGCGGTGCTGGTGGAGAAATGGTGTCCGGCATGGATTTTTTCAACAGGCTTGGAAAAAGAGGCGCAAGGGACGGAGGACGGGAAGGAAGGGGCCGACTCAGCGCCCCCGGCGCTCCCGTGCTCGGTACACGTCGATGGTACCCACCCCGGGCGCGCGGTTGCCCCAGGCGTTGCGCACGAAAGTGGCCACGGCGGCCACGTCGTCGTCGCCCAGCACCTGGGTGAAGGGCGGCATGCCGTGGGGCCGCGGATTCCCGGGCGTCACCGGAGGATAGCCGCCCTGGAGGATGGTGCGCACCACGTTCACCGGCGATTCGAGCAGCACCGCGCGGTTGGCGGCCAGTGGAGGGAATGCCCCCGGTCGGCCCTGCCCGCCGTCGCCGTGGCACTGCGCGCAGTGGCGGGCATAGACCGCCCCGCCCCGCTCCATCACGGGCCGGGACGGCGGCGGCGATGCCGCGGGCGCGGGACCTTCCGGCGCGGGCAGCGCGCGCAGGTAGGTGGCAATGGCGCGCAGGTCCGCGTCGTCCAGGTACTGTGTGCTGCGGAAGACCACCTCGGCCATGGGCCCGGTCACCGTACCGCGCGGCGCGGTGCCGTCGCGCAGCAGGGCGACCACCTCGTCCACGGGCCAGTCGGCCACGCCGGCCTCGCGCACCGTGTCCAGGGCCGGCGCATACCAGTTCTGCACGGGGATGAGCCCGCCGCGCAGGGCACCGGCATCGCGCGTGGCGCCCAGGGCATTGCGCGGGCTGTGGCAGGCCGCGCAATGCCCCAGGCCCTGCACGAGGTAGCGGCCGCGGTTCCAGTCGGCCGGCCGGTCCGGCTCGGGCGCGAGGCCACCGGGCCGGAAGAACAGCGCCCGCCACACGGCGAGCGCGGCCTGGGTGCCGTAGGGAAAGCCGAGCGCGTGCGGGCGAGCGGCCTGGCGCACCGGCGGCAGGCTGTGCAGATAGGCGTGGATCGCGTCGGCATCCTCCCGCGTCACATGCGTGTAGCTGGGATACGGAAATGCGGGATAGAGCAGCCGCCCGTCCCGCGAGCGTCCATGGTGCAGGGCGCGCCAGAAGGCGGCATCCGACCAGCGTCCCAGCCCGGTGTCGGGGTCGGGCGTGAGGTTGGTGCTGTACACCGTGCCGAACGGCGTCTCGATGCCGCGGCCGCCCGCGAACGGGGCGCCGCCCGGCTCGGTATGGCAGGCCATGCAATTGCCGGCCCGGGCCAGGTATTCGCCCCGTGCGATGGCCTGCGGCGTGGCGGGCCCGGGCGGGCCGTCGTCCTGCGGCAGCGGGGCTTCGCCCCAGCGGTTGAGCATGGCCACGAGCACCGCGCAGGCCGCCAGGCCGGCCAGCAAGGCCATACCTGCGAGCGCAGGCCAGCGCCGCCAGAAGCTCCGTGCACGCAATGGCGGCCCGCTCATGGCGTGCTCCCCCTGGCGGACACGTCCACGCCGCCGCAGGGCATGGGCAACGGGCCGGCGGGTGCGTCCGCGGGCTTGCCGCTGCCGGCCACCGGCTGGGCGGCGAGCCAGGCCGAGATGGCGCTCACATCCTCGGCCGTGAGCTGCCGCGCCACGCGGGCCATGCAATCGGGCGCCTGCGAGCGGCGCTGGCCGGTCTGCCAGGCGCCGATCTGGCTGTTGAGGTAGTCGCGCGGCAGGCCGACGAGCGCAGGGATGGCCGGCTGCACGCCGGTCATGGCGCCGCCGTGGCATTGGACGCAGGCGGGTATGCCGCGGCGGGCATCGCCCTCGCGCACCAGCCGGCGGCCCCGCTCCAGCGTCGCCGGGGGGGCCTGGGGCGGAGGCGGCGCGGCGTAGGGAAGGTCCAGCGCGGAGAAATGCCGGGCGATCTCGCGCAGATAGTCGTCCGTCATGTGCTCGAGCAGGTAGGACATCTGCGGATAGCTCCGGCGCCCGTCGCGGAAGTTCAGGAGCTGGTGGTACAGGTAGCCCGCGGGTTTGCCGGCGATGCGCGGAAAGTAGCCCTGCTGGGTCGCCCGCCCTTCCCGGCCGTGGCAGGCCGTGCAGGCGATGACCCGGTCGGCCATGCCGGCGGCCGGCGCCTGCGCCTGCGTGGCGGGCACCGGGGCACTGGCGGGTGCCTGCGCTGCGGCAGGGCCGGCGCCGCCCGACAGAGCCGCCAGCGCCACGGCCGCCGCCCGGCACCCTGCCCTCCCCACCCGCCCGGCCCGGAGCCGGGCCGTGCAACGGTGCAGCAGGAAAGAAAGGAATGCAGGCCAGGGCGGGCCTGGGGGTAAGGGTGGCATGGGGGTTTTGTCTCTTCGTTCGTCGCAAGGGCGGGGCGCCCTGCCCCGCCACTCTACGCACCCCCGGCCGGCACGTACAGCCCGCCGCGTCACACCGCCGCACTCCCCGACAGCATCCGCCCCGGCGCAAAGGCGTCCCGGGGCGCCCGGTGGCGTTCAGGGCAGGATGTTGGCCGCCCGCGCCCTGGCCACGATCGCGTCGGCGTCGCGGCGCAGCAGCAGGCGCTGCGCCACCAGCCCGTCGGCGGCACGGGACACGGCGGCCACGTATCCCGCCTGCGAGCCGTACAGTTCCTCCAGCGACGGCCGCCCGTCGCCGGCGGCCAGGCGCGCCGCGCGTGTCTTGTGGAACGGGATGAAGCTGCCCGTGAGGTTCGCGAGATCAACGATGCCGGGCGTGGCCACCTCGTTGAACTCGATGCTCGTGCCCAGCGGCGCCTGGGCCTCCACGCTCTGGATGCCGGCCTGCGCCAGCCCCGTCGCCGGATCCACCTGCGGCACCAGGATGGCGTAGTCACGCCCCACCACCCGCGGAGGCAGCACCGTGGCGATGCCCGACTCGTCCTGTGGAACGTACTGCGGCCCGAAGTCCAGCAGGGTAAAGCCGTTGTAGCGCGCCTGGTAACGGAATTCCGGAATCGGTGCCCGCACGCCGCCCGCGCTCCAGGTCAGCCCCTTCATGGCCGGATAGGCGACCTGGGCCGGACGCACCAGCGTGCCGTCCGCGATGCGGGGCACCTGGCTGGCCGGCGGCTCGGCGCCGCGCACCACCCAGTCCTCCAGCGCGGGGAACAGGGCCCGGAAGGTGTCGTTGAAATGCACCACGGTGCCGGCGGGATAGACGGTGCGCGAAGGCGCGTAGCTGATGCTTTCCACCCCGCCCGCCCCGCCGTGCTGCGTGCTCGCGTAGTAGTAGATGCGCGCATTGGCGGGCTGGGCGATGTCGCGCTGGCCCCGCGCATCGGTGAGCACGGGCGAGCCCTGCAGTTGCCAGAACTCGGTGCCCGACAGGCCCAGGAAGAAGCGCGGGCAGGTGCCGGTCGCGCTGCAGCGGCGCATCACCCCGCCCTCGCGGCCGCTCACCGCATCCACGTAATCCGCCGCCAGGCCGCGCGGCGCCGTCTGCCCGAAGGCCGTATGGTCGGTGCGCAGGCCACCACCGCCGCCGGGCACGGCGAAGCGGGTGTTCACGTTGGTCTGCCGCGCCGCCACATGGGCGTAGATGCCGTCGAACACCATGCCCCCATCCAGCCGCTGGTTGAAACCCAGGTGCAGGAAGGTCTTCATCGCATTGCCCGACTGGGACGTGCCCTGTCCGATCACGTGCGTGATGCGGCCCGCCAGCGGATTGGCCCGGCCGTCCGCGTCGGCGGCCCTGCCGCGGAAAAAGCCCACGGTATCGCGCAGCGCAGCGAGCCCCACGCCCATGACCTTCGGATCCTTGGCCACATAGACCAGTTCGTACAGATACTGCGGATCGAACCCGCCGCGCAGGCAGACACTGGCGGGGCTGGGCGTGCCGGGGAACGGGTTGGCCCCGGTATCGCAGGCGGCGAACTTCCAGTCCGCAGCCGGTATGGCTTCGCGCGGATCGGTCTCGTTGCGGCGGCGCGTGAGCGAATAGCCCGGCTGCGTGTTGTCCAGTGCCGCGGGCTCGTAGGGAATCATGGTGCCATTGAAGACGCCTCCGGGCAGCGCCATGGCCGCGACCGCGGCGGTGGGCACCAGCTCCGTGCGGTACGGGCCGGTGATGCTGCTGCCGTCGGCATTGCGGGCCACGGGCACGGTGGCCGTGAGCCGCGCGGGCGAACTCTTGGGCACGTCGCCCTGCCATGCGGAATAGAGAAAGGTATAGCCCCGCTCGAAATACACCGCGTCGCCCGGCACGGCCGCCGGATTGGGCAGCGTGAGGATGTTGCCGCGGTTGGGTGCGTCGTAGCGCAGCACGCCCCCGGCCTTGGACATGTCCTTGGGCTTGAGCAGCACGAAGTCGGCGCTGTATTCCACCATGCCGCGGCTGTTGCGCGGCGCGAGCTGCAGATCCTGGATCACGGCATTGCGCGGATCCGCCGGATCGATTTCGCCCTGTACCGTGCCCGACACCTTTTCATACGCGCCCACGCTGCCGTAGCTGCCCGGAAAGTCTTCCGTGGCAGCGATGGTGAAGCGCAGCTTCGGCGCACCGTCCGCCAGCGTCGATGAACCGCCGCCGCCACATGCGGTCAGCAGCGCGGTGGCCGCGAGCGCCGCGGCGGCGGCCGCGGGGAATGGGCGCCGCGGACGGGCGCGCCGGGAAATGGCTCCGGGAAAATGCATGGCGATGTCTCCAGTGTGGTCGTTGTGGAATGCGCAAGCCGCCGCCAGGAACGCCGGACTCCGGGGCGCGACCGCCCCTGGCGATGCGCGACGCCATGCGTTCCGGGCACGAAGCGACCTGTGGGGACTGCCGGGCGGCCAGCCCGGCGCATCAGGGGGGCGCGGGGCCTATTCCGGATCGATGCCGGCGGCCTTGATCACCTTGCCCCACTTCTGCGTCTCGGCCGCCTGGAAGCGGGCCAGCTCGGCCGACGTGGTGGTCCAGGGCTCGGAGCCGGCGGTTTCGTAGAACGACTTCGCCGCGGCGCTCTGCGTGGCGGCGGTCAGCAGCTCGTTCAGCCGCGACACCACGGGCGCCGGTGTTCCGGCAGGCACGTACGCCGCGAACCAGTAGCCCATGTCGTAGCCCTTGACGCCCGCCTCTTCCAGGGTCGGCACGTCCGGCAGCTGCGCGCTGCGCTTCTGCGTGGAATAGCCCAGCGCGCGCAGCTTGCCCGACTTGACCTGCGGCACGCCTGTGGAGGTGTCGGTGATCATCATGTCGATCTGCCCGCCCAGCAGGTCGGTGATGGCGAGCGGATTGCTCTTGTAGGGCACGTGCAGGATGTCCACGCCGGCCAGCTGCTTGAGCATTTCACCGGCCATGCGGCTGGAGGAGCTGCCGCTGCCGAAGCTCAACTTGCCCGGGTTCTTCTTCGCGGCGGCCAGCAGGTCGGCCACGCTGCGGTAGGGCGCGCCGGCGTTCACGACGAGCACCTGCCCGCCCTTGCCGAGGCCCGTGACGGGCACGAAATCCTTCACCGGGTCGTAAGGCAGCTTGCGGTACAGGTGCTCGTTGGCCGCATGGGTGGTGTTCGTCGTGATGAGCACCGTGTAGCCGTCCGCCGGCGCCTTGGCGACCGCCTGGGCGGCGATCATGCCGCTCGCGCCGGCCTTGTTGTCCACGACCACGGCCTGCTTCGTATCGGTGGTGATCGCCTGCCCCAGGGCGCGCGCGAGCTGGTCGGTGGCGCTGCCGGCGGCGAAAGGCACCACGAAGGTGAGCGGCTTGGACGGATAGGCGGCCGGCTGGGCAGATACGGATGCGGCCGGGCCGAGCAGGGCAAAGGCGGCGGCCAGGGCCAGGCGGCGGCGCGACGGGCGGAAGGCGGAATAGTTCATGGTGGCGTTGTCTCCTTGTGGATTTATGTGGGAAGGTGCGGGCGCTCCGCCGTCAGGGCGGGCCGGCCAGGTGCTGCGCGAGCACGGCGGGCACCTGCACGGGCAGGTCCAGCAGCAGGTACGCAAGCGCCTTGCCGTGGCTGTCGAGATTGAGCGAATCGTTCACGCCGCCGTCGAGCACGTCGTCGATCACGAAGTTCATCGCGTGCAGTTGCGGCAGCAGGTAGCGGCGCACGCGGCTCGGCCGGCGCCGGTCGAACCGGCGCGCCACGGCGTCTTCGGTCACCTGCTCCACCAGCACGTCCCAGAGCGCCGGATGCCAGGCGATCACGCTGATGTTCGAGCGGTTGCCCTTGTCGCCCGTGCGCCCGTGCGCGAGCCGGTAGAGCGGCACGGCGATGCGCTCGCCGGAAACCGCCTTGGCGGCCGAATGCGGAAAATCCATCGCGTCCGTCCTTTCAGTCCAGGAAGCGGTGCCCGGTCGGTACCGCTTCGCGCGGCACCAGGCACGACACCATGCCCAGGCGTGGCCGCATGGCAGTGCGCACGCCGCCGCCGCCCGCCGGGCCGCAGCAATACAAGGCCGTGACCTCCCGCACCAGCCGCCGGGCCGCCGCAGGGTCGCGGTGCTGCAGCGCTGCGCGCAGGCGCACGTCGCGGGCGTTGCCCGGGGGCTCCTGGTCCAGCCAGCGGCTGGCGTCGTCCCCGAACACGCTGGTCACGCCGATCAGGTCCAGGCGCAGCGGCGCCACGCCGGCCAGGCGCTCGCGCAGTGTCTCGCCCGCCAGCCGCGCCCGGGCCTCGGCCCGTGGGCCGGCGTAGGAGATCTCGCCCTCGGCGAACCAGCCGGCCTCGAAGCACACGTTCACCTTCAGGGCCGCCGGCCGCTGGTGCCCGCGCACGCCCTCGAGCCGCACGCGGCCCGGGGCGATCTCGCGCACCGTCGCGGCGGTGATGTCCGCCACCACGTCGGGGGTGAGGTAGGCCGCCGGATCGTGCAGCTCGTACAGCAGTTGCTCCTTCACCGTGCGCTCGTCGATGCGCCCGCCCGTGCCCTCCGGCTTGGACAGGGTGCAGTGGCCGTCGGCATCGATCTCGGCGATGGGATAGCCCAGTTGCGCCATGCCGGGCACGTCCTTGTAGCCTGGATCGGCGAAATATCCGCCGGTGACCTGCGCGCCGCATTCCAGCAGATGCCCGGCCATGGTGGCGCGGGCCAGGCGGTCCCAGTCGTCCAGCCTCCAGCCGAAATGCGCCAAAGCGGGCCCGACGACGAGGGAGGGATCGGCCACCCGCCCGCACACGACGACGTCCGCACCCGCCCGCAGCGCCCCGGCGATCGGCTCCGCGCCGATGTAGGCATTGGCGCTCACCACCGGCTCGGCGGGCAGCGCGCTGCCCAGGGCACCGGACAGCAGTGGTTGGTGGCCCGGACCGCTCAGGTCGTCGCCATGCACCACGGCCACGCGCGGACACCGCAGGCCAAGCTCCGTGGCCAGCTGGTGGATGCGGCGCGCGGCACCTTCCGGGTTCGCGGCGCCGAAATTGCTCACGATGCGGATCCCGTGCTCCAGGCAGAGCGCGAGCACCGGACGCAGCAGCTCGTCGAGCAGCGGTTCGAAGCCGGCCTGCGGGTCCGTCCTGCGGGCCAGTTGCGCAAGCGCCAGCGTGCGCTCCGCGAGCGTCTCGAAGATGAGCACGGCCGGGCCGCCACCGCCGATCAGCGCCTGCACCACGGGCAGCGCGGCATCGGTGCGGTCGCCCGAAAAACCGGCTGCGCAGCCGATGCGCAAGATGTCTCCATTCGCCATGCGTTGTGGTCTCCTGGGTCCAATGTAGGCGCCATGGCTTGTTTCGTGAAATAGATTGTTAAGATGGATTCATCTGTTTTTCCGATCAATCCACCGGCCGCATCCACCACGCCGCCCGCCCCCAGCCATGCATCTTTCCAGTCGCCACATCGACGCGTTCCTGGCCCTGGCGCAGGAGCGCAGCTTCACGCGCGCGGCGGGCCTGTGCCACCTCTCGCAGCCGGCGTTCAGCGCCCTGGTGCGCTCGCTGGAAGATGGCCTGGGACTGCGCCTGTTCGACCGCAGCACGCGCCATGTGGAGCTGACGCCGGAAGGCCTGCAGTTCCTGGATTCCGCGCGGCGCCTGCGCGTGGAGATCGACAGCGCGATCGGCAGGGCGCGAGACGCTGCGCAACTGCGGCGCGGCCGGGTGTCCCTGGCGCTGCTACCGTCGCTGGCCGCCGGCTGGCTGCCCGGGCTCCTGGCCGGCTTCCGGGCCGACCATCCGCAGATCGAACTCGACATCGCCGACGTGCTGTCCGAGCCCTGCATCGAGCGCGTGGCGTCGGGCCGCGCGGACTTCGCGCTGGCGGCCATCCGGGCCGACACGCCCTCCCTGCAGGCCGAACCGTTCTGCAGCGACAGCTTCCATCTCGTATGCCGCGCCGACCATCCGCTCGCGAAACGCCGCCCCCGCGGCGGCCTGCAGGTGCAGGATCTCGCGCCCTGGCCGTTCGTGCACCTCGCGCGCACCAGCAGCGTGCGGCAATACCTCGAGGCCGCCATCCATCCCCACGCCATGAACACACTGATGGAGGTCGAGCAGCTCGCCACCGTCATGGGCATGGTGCGCGCGGGCATCGGCATCAGCGTGGTGCCCACGCTCACGCTCTTCCATTTCTCGCAGCCCGGCCTCGTGACTCGGCCGCTGTCGCTGCCGTCCCTTACCCGGCAGATCTTCCTCGTGCGCCGGCGCGACCGCGACCTGTCCATCGCCGCGCGGGAGCTCTACCGCAGGGTGATGGAAAACCGCCCAAGGGCGTAAGGAGGGAAATAGACCGTCCCGCGGGCACTAGCTGTTGAGTCTCACGAGGTTGTTCACACCCGGAATGCGTGTGATGGGAGGCTGATGGCCGAGCGCGGAGTGTGGCCGGCACCAGTTGTAGCCGTCAATGAAGGGCTGCAGGGCAGCCGTGCGTTGGGCTGAGCTTTCGTAGGGTCTGGCATAGGCCCACTCCCGCAGGCTG
>NZ_FNEY01000014.1 GCF_900100305.1 Paracidovorax citrulli
CTGCAGTGCGATGGAACGCTGCGTCGATGCGTCTGCGCCGGAAATGGACATGGTGTGGATCCTCGAGAAAAAGAATGAATGGATGAAGAAAGGGACGATGTCGCGCCACGCGGTGCGCGGCGCCATGGACATCAGTTGGGAGCCAGGCCGGACAGACCCTTGCCCATGGCGCCGATGGTCTTGGCGTTCATTTCCGCCATTTCCTTCTGGAAGTTGAGCAGGGCCTGCTTGGCCATGTTGCGGGTGCTGGCGTCGGTCAGCGCCTCCTGGTTGCGCATGTTTTGTTCCTGCAGTGCGATGGAACGCTGCGTCGATGCGTCTGCGCCGGAAATGGACATGGAAAACTCCTCAAGAATGTTGCGGCGTGAACCGCGGTTAGCGAAGACCGCACCTTGCGGTCTCCATCCGGGAGGCGCGCCGGCCATGCCGCCGCGCCGTGTCTTGTGTCGCGTGCCGTCCGTCAGTGGATGACCGGCTTGTGGGTGACCCTGCCCAGGAAATGCAGCACCCCCTGGGCGGCCTGCCGCACCGGCTGGTCCGCGCTGGTCGCCAGCACGTTGTCGATCCAGTGCCGCCAGGCGGGGTCGCCGTTGAAGAGCAGCGTGAGCGCCAGGGCGACCTTGCTCACGCCGTCGTCCGGGTGGGACTCCACGTGGTGCAGCAACTGGTCGCGCTCCTTGCCGCGCTGGCCGGCCATGGCCAGCACGATGTTGCGGTAGAGCAGGTAGGTGCTCGAGTCCTCCAGCGTGGCCTCGACCGCCTGGCTGATCGTGTCCGCGTCGCTGCCGACGCGGTACACGGTGCCCAGCAGCGCGACGCTCATCAGGTTGCGGTAGATCACCGGGTAGGGCGCGGCAGGCGCCTCGGCGGCCGTGTACGCGGCGGGAGCGGGGTGGGGTGCGTGGATCATGGTCGTGCCTTTCTCACACCGCCAGCGTCGTGCCGTGCAGGGTTTCCCAGATCTTGCGGATCACGCGCTGCGATGCCTGGAAAGCATCGACCAGCTGGCCGATCAGTTGGCGCTCGGCGTCGATCTGCGCCTGGATCCGCATCGCGCTGCTTTCGCGGGCCACTTCGTCGAAGTAGCGGATCATGGCGCGCGCACGGTCTCCGCTGAGGTCTTCGCTCAGGGCCTGCTCGAGGTTCTCCAGATCGCTGAAAATGGTGGATTCGATGGATGCGGTCATGGTCTGAAAAGGTCTCTTGGGTTTGTTATCGGAAGGACGCCGGCTGGTCGGCCGAAGCGATCCGCGAACCGGACGTGAGCGAAAGGTGCTTCACCCCATCCCGGGTCTGCATGTACTGCAGGCCGTCGGTTTCCATCAGCGCGCTCATGGCTGGCGGGCTGGTCGGGGGACGCTGGGTCGCGGCCACGTCGATGCCGCGCACGAGCGGTGCCAGATCGGTGGCCACGCGGGTGGCGTTCTGGCGCAGGGCGGGCAGGTCCGCCACCTCTCCGGTGACCGTGAACAGGCCGTTGCCGTGGTGTGTGATGCGCAGGCCGGGCTGGCCGAGGGCATCGGCGATGCTCTGCGCGACTTCCGTGGCCGACGCGAAGGACTGCACGATGCGGTCGCCCTGGAATGCGGCCAGGCGCTGGCGGAGGGCATCGGCGTCGGAGGGCTGGCGCAGCAGGCCGCGCACCACCACGCCGTCGCCCTGCTGGGCCACTTCGTAGCCCGCCACCGAGGTTTCCGCCAGGGCGCGCTCCACGCGCATCTTCAGCGGCTCGGGCGGCAGCACCGAGGTCAGCGCCTTGCGTTCCGCCTGGTTCTGGCTCAAGGGGGCGACGGCGGCGCTCAGCGCGGCCGTCATGAGCGCCGTGCCGACCACGGCGGAGGTGACGCGGGGCCACACCGACCGGATCTTGGCGGGGGCGGCCGGCGGTGCGGCCACGACGGCGGGCGACAGCCGGGCGATGATGTCCGCGTCGGCGGGCCAGGTGGCATCGGCGGGTCCGGTGCACAGCACCACGTCGCCGAAGCGCCGGGGCGTGAAGTCGGCCAGCACGGCGGATGCCTGCCCACCCTGGGATGCCGTCGCGATGTGGACCATGCCGTCCTCTCCAGCGCCGATGACCACCGGTTCGGCGGTCCAGTCGAGCAACTGGATATCCGCCGCTTCGTCCGCGCCGATCTGGTGGCGCGTTGCAGTCAAATTTATGCGGGCCCCGGCATGCCGGCCGGTCAGGATACGAAGTTGCTTCATGGCTTGCGAACCTCCGGGGAGATCGAGGAAACGGTGGTCGGTGCGTCCTGCGCGATGACGCGCGGCGTGATCAGGAACAGGCGCTCGGTGCGGCGGGTGAGGCGCTCCGTGTTGCGGAAGACCCCGCCCACGACCGGCAGCTTGGACAGGCCCGGGACCGCGTTGTCCTGCGTGTTTTCCGATTCGACGGTGATGCCGCCGATCAGCAGGCTCTCGCCTTCGCGGACGTGGGCCTCCGTGCGGATCTCGGTCTTCTTGACGAGGGGGATCTGGTCCACCACGTTGGTCTCGAACGCGCCGTCCTCGATGTAGAGACTCAGCTTGATGTTGTTCTTGCCATCCACCGGGGTGACCTGCGGCGTCATCTGCAGCAGCGTGCCGGCCTCGATCTGGAAGAGGTTGGCCTCGAGGTTCCCCGCGACGCGCACGGTGGCCACGCGCTTCTCGCGCATCACCGCCGCCCGGTTGGCGACACCCAGCACCGAGGGCTTGGACAGGATGCGCGCCTTGCCCTGCGCTTCCAGCGCGTTGACGTTGGCCAGCAGGTGGCGGCCCGCGTCGAGCACGATGGTGCTGAGCGCGGCCGGCGTGCTCGGGCCCGGCAGGTTGGTGGAGATGCTGCTCGTGCCGGCGCGCAGCGACCAGTTCACGCCCAGCGCATCCACGCTGTCGGAGTTGACCTCGATGATCGTGGCCTCCAGCTCGACGAGCTGCGGCTTCTGGTCCAGGCGGCGGATCAGCGATTCGTATTCGTCCATCCGGTCGGCCCGGCCGTACACGACGACGGAGTTCGTCCCCTCGTCGGCCTCGAAGCGGGGCGGCGCCTCGTCGGACTTGTCCGCGGCGGCGGAGCTGGGCAGCGACACCGGCTCGGGCGGGCGCGTGCCCTCGGAGGGGTTGACGCGCGGCAGCGGCGGCAGGAACTGGTTGGCCGCGGGCACGGGCACGTAGGCGCTCATCTTGCGGCGCGTCTGCTGCTGGATCTTCTCGATCACCTCGGCGCTCGTCGCCTTGGACGTCGCCAGCCCTTCGCCGTCGTCCTTGCTGTAGAGCTTGCGCAGCGTGGTGGCCACGCCGGGCACCACCGAGTCGCCCATCGAGCGGTCGCTGGCGGATGCGAACTGCAGCGAGAAAACGCGCACCGTGCGCTCGGCGCTGGCCGTGACGCCCGCATCCAGGGCTTCCAGCGCGGAGCTCACCAGCTCCACGTGCCGGGGCGGCCCGGAAACATAAATCGTGCTGCTGGCCGCATCGAAGCGGATGGGGTAGCGCTTGTCCCCCACGTCCAGGGACTGCAGCATGGCCGTGAGCTGGTCGCGGCTGAATCCCTTGATGCGGAACATGCGGCTTTGGATGGACTTGCCCGGGTAGAAATACAGCGCCGAGCCGTCGTGGTACCAGAGCATGTTGTAGGCGCGTGCCACGCTGTCCAGGAATTCCCGGGGCCTGGCGTCGAAGTTCGCGTTGACGATGCCGTCCAGCCCGTCCGCCACCACGGCGGGGATGCCCTGGCTGGCGGCGAAATCCTGCAGGACGTCCGTGAGGCGCTTGTTCTCGGCGCGGTACACGAAGCGGCCGCGGTTAAGGGCGTCGGAAGCCCGCGAGGCGGGCGTGAGCGTCTCCAGTGCCCGGGCGGCGGGGATGGCCGGTATCGCCACGGGCGCCGTGGCGGCCGGAGCGGGCGCGCTGGCGGCGGCTGCGCCGACGGCGCCTGCCGAGAAAGTCGCCGCTGCCAGCGCATGGTAGGGGGTGTGCTTGCGTGGCTGGGCCTTCTGCAGCGTGTTGCTGCGCTGGGCCGGGGCGGAAGCGGCGGCCGGGCTGGAGGGCGCGGCGTCCGCGCCGGCCGTGGCCAGCTCCGCGGCCGGCACCGCCAGGGCGGCGCCCGCACCCGCCGAGGGCAGGCTCGAGAGGCTGGCGCTCAGCCGCAGCGAGGAGGCCTGGGCCGCGGGCAGGCCGGCCATGCCCAGCGCGAGTACCGCGCCGGCCAGCAAGCCGCCGGTCATGCCGGCGGCTGCATGCCGTGGTCGGGGGGCGGAAATTTTGGGCATCACTGGAGCGCTCCGTTCGGTGTCTTCGTGTGAGGGACAGCTTAGGAGCCGGTGCCGGGCGGCACGCGCAGGGATGCGAAGCCGCGCGACGGCTTGCGAAGCCCTCGCCGCCGCGCGCCGTGCGGCGGGCTCCTTCGCCTTTCGGGCCATCGCTTCGAGCTTGCGGCCGCTGCCCGCGCGGTGTCCGTTTGCAATCGCGATGCGGGCACCCCCGCGCGCCGGATCCACTCGCGCGCGGGCCATGCCCTTCGATTGCGCTCCCGGATCGCCGCGCGGCCCCGGGGCATTTCTCCCTCAGAAAGGAACGACGATGTCACTCCCCCGCACCGCGGCGAACGAACTGGTCTATACCCACGGCTATTACGAGATCCTGTCTCCCGGCGTCATCGCCGCCGCCCTGGAATCGCGCGGGCAGCGCGCTCCCGACCTGCAGGATCCGCTGTGCTATTTCGAGCTGGGCATGGGCTTCGGTGTCTCGCTGCTCGCCCATGCGGCCAGCTTTCCGCACATGCGCTTTTTCGGCAACGACTTCAATCCCGCCCACGTGGCCTACGCGCGGAACCTCGCCCGCGAAGCGGGCCTGTCGAACGTGGAAGTGTTCGAGGACGGGTTCGAGGAATTGCCCGACCGCGACCTGCCGATGATGGACTGCATCGTGATGCACGGCGTGTACTCCTGGGTGTCTCCGGCGCTGCGGCAGGCGATCGTGCGGTTCATCGAGCGCCGCCTCAAGCCCGGCGGCGTGGTCTATGTGAGCTACAACACGCTGCCCGGCTGGGCCCCGCTGCTGCCGCTGCGCGAGCTGTTCCACCTGCACGCTTCGCGCGTGGCCGACCCGGATGCCGGCGCCGCCGAGCAGCTGCAGGGTGCCCTGGACTTCATCGGCCGGCTCGCGGCCTGCGGGGGCGGCTATGTGCAGGCCCATCCGGCCGTGGCAGAGCGCCTGCGGCATGCGCAGGCGGAAGGGCCGAATTACGCGCTGCACGAATACGTGGGGCCGGACTCGCACCCGCTGTACTTCCACCAGGTGGCCGCGGAATTCGGGGCGGCCGGACTGTCGTTCGCCGCGCCGGCCCTGCTGGCCGAGCAGGTGGACGCCGCCTGCGTGCCGGAGGAACTGGCCGCGCTGCTGGAATCGACCCCCGACCCCGTGCTGCGCGAAACGCTGCGCGACTACGGTCTCAACCGCTCCTTCCGCCGGGACCTGTTCGTGCGCGGGGGGCAGGCGCTGACGCCCGCCGAGCAGACTGCGCGCATGCTGGAGCGGGAGTGGCTGCTGGCCGCGCCGCGCGATGCCCTGCCCCAGTGCGCGGCCCTGCGGCTGGTCGGCCAGTGGCTGGGCGAGGCGGCCAGCGCCGATCTGCTCGATGCGCTGGGCGAGGGGCCGGTGCGGCTGCGGGACCTGGCGGCCAGGCCGCTGCAGCGTGGCCTGCCGGCGCAGTCCATCCATGAGGCGCTGCTGCTGCTGTCCAGCAGCGGCGTGGTGATGCCGGCGCTGCCGGCCGCGCTGCGCGCCACGGCCCGTGCGTCGGTGCAGGGTTTCAACGCCGCGGTCCTGCAGCGCGGCGGTGCGGACGGCACGCGCCACCTCGTGTGCGGAGCCTCGGGGCTCGCGACCGAATGGACGCCCGCCGCGCTGCGGCAGATCCGCGCCGCGCAGCGCCATGGCGGCGATCCGGAGGCCATCGCGCGCGCCGTGGCGGAATCGGTGGGCGGCGACGGCGTGCTGGATGCCGCCGAACTGGCGGAGAGCGCCCGGCAGTACCTCGCGCAGCGCGCTCCGCTGCTGCGCCGCCTGGAGGTGGTGTGATGGCGCGGACTGCATCCCGAACGCGTGTTGCCCGCCACATGCTGGCCGGCGTGTTCGCCCTGTCGGCCGGCGCGGCCGTGGCGGCGGGCGCCTACGACTGCCGGCTGCCCGGTGGCTCGGCCCTGCTGGTGGTGGGCGCGGACATCGCGCAACGCTTTCCCTCCATCGGAAGCTCGTGCAGCGCGGCCGCCTGGACGCCCGCGCGCGACGTCGCGCTGCCCGGCTGGCCGGACACCTCGGCGATCGCCCCCGCACGCGTGATCCACGCGCCCGCGCCCCGCGACATCTACGCGCCCACGGCCAGCGCTGCGCTGCCGGGCATGCGGTGGCCGGGAGGCGGCGCGCGGCGCGGCCCCGGCATCAGCCCCCGGGCCGATGCGCTGTCGCCCATCATCGAATCGGCGGCCCAGCGCCACGCGATCGATCCGCACCTGGTGCGCGCGGTCATCCAGGTCGAATCCGGCTATGCCCCCCGCGCCCGGTCGCCCAAGGGCGCGATGGGCCTCATGCAGCTCATGCCGGCCACGGCCGCACGGTTCGGGGCCGCCTCCGAGGACGACATCCTCAGCCCCGCCGTGAACGTCGATGTCGGCGTGCGCTACCTCCGGTTCCTGGCCGACCGCTTCAACGGCCGCACCGACCTCGTGCTGGCGGCCTACAACGCGGGCGAGGGCGCGGTCATCCGCCACGGCTACCGCGTGCCGCCCTACCGCGAAACCCAGGATTACGTGCGCAAGGTCCTGGACCTGTATCCGCTGGCGAAACGCTAGTCAGGGGGCGGCAGCCCCTGGAAAAAAGAAAGGCGGACCGACCGGTCCGCCTTCATGCGGCGCCAACGCCGCAAGGGTCGTGTTCGCCGCGCCTACTGCAGCAAACCCTGGAAGCCCGCGAACTGCTGTTCCGCAGGCTCCGCCCCCGGCACCAGCGCATCCGGGAGGGGCAGGTCGGACAGCAGCCACTGCACCAGCGTCCGGACGCCGAGCCGCGATGCCAGGGCGCCGGCATCCTGCGACAGCGTCGCGGCCTGGTCTCCCAGGTCCTGCTGTGCGAGCGCCCTGGCGGCTTCCAGCAGCAGCGCCAGGCGGTCGCCGTCCGGGCCTGCCGGCCCCGCGTCCGGCAGCGTGTCCAGGCGCCGCGCCGCCTTGGGAATCTCCGCCAGGCGGACCAGCCCGGCGATCAGCGCGGGCGAGGGACGGGCGTTGTCGAAGCCCCGCTGCGCATCCACCACCAGCCAGTCGTGCTCCAGGTCGATGTCCACGAGCCGGGGCAGGGACGGTGGGTCGGCATCGGCATGGCCGGTCAGGCTCTGGAAATCGGCGGTACTGGCGAACACGTGCGTGAGGCGGCCTTCCACCAGCATGCGCAGCGTGTGGTTGGCATCCCTGCAGCGGCCGGCGCCGGCCATCGATTCCAGCCGGATCAGCAGGCCGTGCATGGCCATGTGCAGCAGCGCCAGCGAATTCATGCCGCGGGAAAAGCGCAATTGCGAGGACACCCACAGGCCCGAAGCCTGCGGAAAGCCCTCGTCCAGCAGCAGGGGCGGCTCGACGAGCGAGACCAGGCGCAACTGGACGCCGGGCCTGCCCCCGCAGGAGACCAGCCGGTTCGCGCCGGAGCGCCATGCCGCCGGAATGGCCGACGGCGGGAGGGACGGGGTCAGTGTGTGTGCGTGCATGGTGCCACCTCGGCGGATGGAGAAACGGTGCCGCGCGCACGGCGGCGGAAGGGGTAGGCGGTCTTGCGCGTACCGCCCTGGGGCTCGAGCCGGTAGAGCAGATCGCCGTCGCGCTCGCCGGTGCGCTGCCAGCCGTGCCGGTCGAGGAAGCGCAGGCAGCGGGTGTTGTTCCGCTCCAC
This sequence comes from Paracidovorax citrulli, assembly GCF_900100305.1. Lineage (GTDB taxonomy): Bacteria > Pseudomonadota > Gammaproteobacteria > Burkholderiales > Burkholderiaceae_C > Paracidovorax > Paracidovorax citrulli. The sequence goes on from NZ_FNEY01000014.1 coordinate 7,921, forward strand.
CGCGACCGTGATGTCCGGCCGCAGCGCGAACAGCCACGCCAGGGCCGGCTTCAGCAGCAGGGCCCAGCGCCCGTGGTGGGAGGGCAGCACGGCGATGTGCGCCTCCTCGCCGTCGAAAAGGATGCCTCCGATGGGCTGCCCGTCGGCCTCGAAGCCGATCGAAGGGCAGTCCGCGTAGAACGCCGCGAAGCGCTCGCGCGTCACGGTTTCCGTGTAGCCCTGGTCGCCATAGCGCGCGGCGTCGGCGTCGTAGAACACGCCGAGGTCCGCGCGGTCCGTCAGTTTCAGCATGGGATGCTCCCTGGTGCGCGTCCGGCGGTCAGGCCGCGAGCGCGGCAGGTTCGTCTTCGGGGTCCATCTGCAGCAGCTGGCGCATCGCCTTGCGCACGTGCGGATCGTCGCTTTCCAGGCCCTGCTGCGCGTGGTAGTGCCATGTCGGGTCGCCCAGGATGTTCAGGCACAGGGCCTTGAGTTCCGGCGCTGTGTCCTCGCCCAGGGTGTTCAGGTACTGCAGGGCCTCGGTGATGTAGCCGCGCTGGATGGCGATCAGCACCGGGAAGATCAGGTGCTCCTCGGTTTCGGGGTTCAGCGCGTTCATCTCGTCGAGCAGCGTCTCGGCCTCGTCGAGGCGGTCGTCGCGCAGCGCCTCCACCAGGCGCACGGCCAGGGCGGCGACAGGGTCATCGGGAAGTTGGGTTTCGTCCATGGCTTGGCGTGCCTTTGCAAAGGAAGTGGAAATGGGGCCGGGCAGGGCGGGTACGGGCCGCCCGCCCGGCGGCGGGCCGCGTCAGGCCCGGATCTGGTAGTGGCTGATCTGGGCTTCGAACTGCACCTGCAGCGTTGCCGCCGTGGGGCTGCCACCCAGCGCGAGCTTGTCGGCGAGGCCCTGCTCGACGGTCTGGCGCGCGGCCTGGCCGATGGCGCCCTGCACCGCGTCGAAGACGCTGCGCGAGGCCTGCTCGATGGGCTGCATCGCCGCGTTGCGGGTGATGCTCGCCAGGTCGCCGCCCAGGGCGCGGGCGTTGTTGCCGCCGCCGCCCGTCAGGCCCTGCAGCAGGCGCTGCCCGATGGCATCGGTGGCCTGGCGGGTGGCCTGGTCGATGGCCATCTCGATGGACAGGCCCATCTGCTGGCGGATCTGCGCGGCGGCATGGCGCGCCATCTGGACCGGGCCTTGTCCGGCGGGGGCATCGGTGTCCGATGCCTCCGACAGCGAGGCGAAGCCCTTGAGCGACGACGCGTCCATCTGGCCGAGCGCGCTCTGGATGGCGTCCAGGATGGTGCGTGCGACCACCTGCTGCACGAACTGGTCCACGGCCAGCAGGACGGCCCCCTTGGCGGCCGCGAGGGCGGTGTACGGTGCCATCGGCGGCAGTGCGCCGTCCACGCCGCGCTGGCGGCCCGTGAAGGCATGGTTCACCGCGGCGCCGGCCACGCCCGCGGCGGCGTCCGTGCCGATGGCGCCCAGGGTGGAGCCCAGGCCCGTGCCCGTGCCCGCGCCTGCGCCCAGCGGCGACAGTTGCTGGTAGATCGCACCCTGGACGGCGGTCTGCGCCGAGACGTTCAGGCTGTCGAGCGCGGCGTCCGTGGCGGCGGTCTGCACACCGCGCAGTTGCTCGCCGGCCGTGGCGCGCGTGCCGTCGGCGCGGCGGTGGCCGGCGGTGGCCTGGAAGAGGGCGGCGTTCGCCGCGTTGTCGAAGGCGTTCGCTCCTGCTTCGCCCACGCGCGAATCGCCATTGGGGTCCAGGGTCATCTGCACCTTCATCGTGAGCGTGGACACCTGCTCCTGCGCGAAGCCAAGGGCGGCCGTGCGCGCCGTGTCCTGCACGGCGTGCTGGGCACCCTGAACCATGCCCGTGGCGCCCGTGCCGCAGCCCGCGAACCGGCCGGCGCGCGATCCGCCCAGTCCCCCGCCCACCGCCGCGCCCACCATATCGGTGGCGAGCGCTCCGAAGCGGGAAGTCCCGTTCGGGTCCAGCACCCTGGAGGCGAGATTCGTGGCTTCCTGGCCTGCCATCCCGATGGCGGCATCCACCGCCATGCGGGCCATGTTCTTGGCGACGCCGCCGGGGCCGAAGTTGGACGCCGTGTCCACCACCCCCATGGCCAGCTGTGTCAGGCCCTCGAAGGCTTTGGAGAAATTGCCCTTGGCGATGCCCTTGACCGTGTTGAGCACGCCGTCCTTGATGTTGGAGAGGCCTCCTTCCACGCTGTCCACCACGGAGTCGGCCAGCTTCTGCGCGGTTTTCTGCACCTTGTTCAGCACCTTGTCGAGCGCGCCGTCGAGCAGCGTGTTGGCCGCCATCGCTGCGGGCATGAGGTTCATGGCGCCGCGCGCCATGGTCAGGGTGGCGTCGGCCAGGCCCTTGAGGCCCTGGGCCGCGGCCTTCAGGTTCAGCGTGACGATTCCCTTGGCGATCTGGCCGACGCTGTTGACGGCTTTTTCGATTCCCTTCCCTATTGCCTGGAAGGCTTTCTTGATGGCACTCATCGGTAGTGGCTCCTGGTGTTGACGTGGAAAAAAGCACCGGTGCACCCAGGCACTTTCACCATCGGAGGGGGAATCGTGGATCGGTGGACCAACGCGACTACCACTGTGCGGGCGCGGCCCGGCGCGGCATGCAGGCGGTGCGATGCCATGTAAGAGGATGCGAAGCGACCGGCCCGTCGCCGTGGCAGGCGCCGCATGCGCTCGTCAGCGCGTACGAGAAGGTTTACCGGGCCGCGGGACCTTGCGTCGGCGCAGGGCCTTCAGCTCGTACGGGTGTCCGATTTCTGCCGCCATGCTCGGTTGCCGCCAGGGGTGCTGCTCGGCGACAGTGCCATGGCGTCAGTCCGCAAGACCCGCAAGCGCAGAACGGCTCCAGCAGTGGGCGCCGTATAACGGCACGCTGTCCGGACCGGGTGTGGACGACTGCAGACCTCGTTGCTGCTCGGCCGATGCCGGCGCATCGCGGGAACACCGCGACAATGCGTCCGGTTACGGGGTGGCTGCGGTGTGCTCGAAGGCCTGGCCTGCGAATGGGCTTGCCGCAAGTCGAACGCATCGACAGTGCCACCCTTGGGCATTACACTCAGGCGGATCCGGTTCGCGGCCTGCGCAATGGCTGCTGGACCTCCAACGACCAAACCGGCCGAGCATCATGACCTGCAGCGCATCGTTCAACGTAGCCAAGTGGTGGCGCTTCTCGTAGAAGCGGCGCACCGCTGCGGTCCCCACGACCGCAGGTTTGCCGCCCTGACCGGTGGCGGCATGTTCCCGGCTCCCGGCACGGCGGCTCTCACCAAGGAGAGTGTCTTGCCCCCATTTCCCCATTGCTTCCATGCCATCCTCGCCGGACGCGCGCGTGGATGGTTTCGTGCGCCGGTGGGCCGGACATCCCGGGCCGATGCACCGCTCGCCACCGCATCGCTGCGCGCCCGGAGCGCATCTGAAAATTAGCAATTGAATCAAGGACTTAAGTCAATGACAGTTCTGATGGTCGACAACTACGACAGCTTCACCTACAACATCGTCCAGTACTTCGGAGAACTGGGCGCCCAGGTGGAAGTGCACCGCAACGACGAGATCACCGTGGAGGAGATCGCGGCCCGCAATCCGCGCCATCTCGTCATCTCGCCCGGCCCGTGCTCGCCCGCGGAGGCCGGTGTCTCCGTGGAGGCCATCCGCCACTTCGCGGGCAAGCTGCCCATCCTGGGCGTGTGCCTGGGCCACCAGTCCATCGGGGCGGCCTTCGGCGGGCGCATCATCCGGGCCCGCGAACTGATGCACGGCAAGACCAGCACCATCACCACCACCGGCCAGGGCGTGTTCGCCGGGCTGCCGGAGCAGTTCACCGTGAACCGCTACCACTCGCTGTCCATCGAGCGCGAGTCCTGCCCCGAGGTGCTGGAGGTCACGGCCTGGACAGACGATGGCGAGATCATGGGCGTGCGCCACAAGGAACTGCCCATCGAAGGCGTGCAGTTCCACCCCGAGAGCATCCTCACCGAGCATGGGCATGCCATGCTGAAGAACTTCCTCTCGATGAAGGCGTGACCGCCATGGACGCCTCCCCGGTCTCCACCGGTCCCGCGCCGGCCGCCGCCGGTCGCCGGTAAGGATTCGCCGTGCCGGATTTCCACCATCTGCTGCTGTTCGTCGCCGCGGGCTGGCTGCTGAACCTCACGCCCGGGCCGGATGTCTTCTACATCGCCACGCATGCCCTGCGATCGGGGGCGCGCGCCGGCATCGTGGCGGGCCTGGGCGTCACCGCGGGCTGCTTCGTCCACGTGGCCGCCGCGGCGCTCGGCGTGGGGGCGCTGCTTGCCACGTCGGCCACCGCGTTCTCCGTGCTCAAGTGGGCCGGTGCGGCCTACCTGGTCTGGATGGGCGTGCGCATGCTGCGCGCCCGGCCGGGCGGCGGCCTCGCGGCCGTGGCCCGCACCGCGGGACCGGCGGGCGAGGGCGCCGCCGCTGTGGACGCCGCAGCCGGCGCGCCGCTGCGCAAGGTCTTCCTGGGCGGCTTCTGGACCAACGTGCTCAACCCGAAGGTGGCCATCTTCTTCCTGGCCTTCGTTCCCCAGTTCATCGCGCCGGGCGCGGAGCACAAGGCCCTGGCCTTCGTGCTGCTGGGCACGCTGTTCAACCTCAATGCCATCCCCGTGAACGTGGGCTGGGCCCTGGCCGCCGCCTGGATTGCGCGGCGCGCCGCCCTGGTGCAGCGCCGCATGCACTGGCTCGACCGCGCGGCCGGCGCCATGTTCGTCGGCTTCGGCATCAGGCTCGCGCTGTCCGAGCGGCCGGGCCCCTGAATCTCCCGATCTCCAGAAAAAGGCTTCCCGCCATGTCCATCACCCCCCAGGAAGCGCTGCAGCGCACGATCGAGCACCGCGAAATCTTCCACGACGAGATGCTGCACCTCATGCGCATGATCATGCGCGGCGAGCTGTCGCCCGTGATGACCGCGGCCATCGTCACCGGCCTGCGCGTCAAGAAGGAAACCATCGGCGAGATCACCGCGGCGGCGCAGGTGATGCGCGAGTTCTCCCGCAAGGTGGCCGTGGCCGACACCACCCACCTGGTGGACATCGTGGGCACCGGCGGCGACGGCGCCAATACCTTCAACATCTCCACCTGCGCCATGTTCGTGGCCGCGGCGGCGGGCGCCAAGACCGCCAAGCACGGCGGCCGGGGCGTATCGAGCAAGAGCGGCAGCGCCGACGTGATGGAGTCGCTGGGCGTCCATATCGACCTGCCGCCCGAGGCCATCGCACGCTGCATCGCCGACACGGGTATCGGCTTCATGTTCGCCCCCAACCACCACCCGGCCATGAAGAACGTGGCGCCCGTGCGCAAGGAACTGGGCGTGCGCACGCTCTTCAACATCCTCGGGCCGCTCACCAACCCTGCCGGCGCGCCGAACATCCTCATGGGCGTGTTCCACCCCGATCTCGTGGGCATCCAGGTGCGCGCGCTGCAGCGCCTGGGCGCGGAGCACGCGCTGGTCGTCTATGGCCGCGACGGCATGGACGAGGTGAGCCTGGGCGCGGCCACCATGGTGGGCGAGCTGAAGAACGGCGAGATCACCGAATACGAAATCCATCCGGAAGACTTCGGCCTGGCGATGTCGAGCAACCGCGCCCTCAAGGTGGAGACGCCCGAGCAGTCGCGCGAGATGCTGCTGTCGGTGCTGCGTGGCGAACCGGGCTCCGCGCGCGAGATCGTCTGTCTGAACGCGGGCGTGGCGCTCTACGCGGCGAACGTGGCCGCGACCATGGCCGACGGCATCGCGCGGGCCCGCGCGGCGCTGGACTCCGGCGCGGCGCTCGCGCGGCTGGAGCAACTGGTGGCGCGCACCCGGGCCCTGGCCGCCGGCGGCTGAGGCGCCAGCCGGCCGGAACCGCCCATGTGGCGCGACAGCGGAACCTGGATCGCCCTCGGCGTATCCCTGCTATTCATCGTGGCGGGCATCGTGATGCACCGCGTCTTCATCCACATCCTGAAAAATGGTGCCCCCGAAGCGGAGGCGCCTCCTTTGAAGAAAGCACCGGAACATGAGTGACATCCTGAACAAGATCGTGGCCGTCAAGCGCGAGGAAATCGCGGCGGCGCAGAAGAAGATCCCCCTGGCCGCCATGCGCGCCGACGCCGAGAGCCGCGTGCTCACGCGCGATTTCGAGGGCGCCCTGCGCGCGAAGATCGCCGCGGGCCAGGCGGCGGTGATCGCCGAGATCAAGAAGGCCAGCCCCAGCAAGGGCGTGATCCGCGAAAACTTCATCCCGGCCGACATCGCCCAGAGCTATGCCGAAGGCAATGGCAAGGTCAGCGCGGCCTGTCTCTCGGTGCTGACCGACAGGCAGTTCTTCCAGGGCCAGCCCGACTACCTCAAGCAGGCCCGCGCGAGCTGCGCGCTGCCGGTGCTGCGCAAGGACTTCATGGTCGATGCCTACCAGATCTACGAATCGCGCGCGATGGGTGCCGACGCCATCCTGCTGATCGCCGCCTGCCTGGAGGATGCGCAGATGGCGGAGTTCGAGGCCATCGCCCACAGCCTGGGCATGGCCGCGCTGGTGGAGGTGCACGACGGCGCCGAACTGGACCGCGCCCTCAAGCTGCGCACGCCGCTGGTGGGCATCAACAACCGCAACCTGCGCACCTTCGAGGTGTCGCTGGACACCACCGTCTCGCTGCGCAAAGCGGTCCCGTCCGACCGGCTGCTGGTGGCGGAATCCGGCATCCTCACGCCACAGGACGTCAAGACCCTGCGCGATGCCGACGTGCATGCCTTCCTCGTGGGTGAAGCCTTCATGCGGGCCCAGGAGCCCGGGGCCGCGCTGGCGAAGCTGTTCGCCTGATCCCGCCCACTCCGCCACCGCTGCCGGGCCCGCCCGGTATTTGCCCACCGACCATGACCCCATCCGCGCACGCCCCCTCCGCCCCGCCTTCGCAGTTGCAGAGCGCCGATCCCGCCGACTGGCCGGTGGCGTCCGGCTGGCAGCCGCTGGTCGATGATTTCTTCGCGAGCGCGCGCGGGCAGGCGCTGCTGGGCTTCCTGCGCCAGCGGCTGGATGCGGGTGCGGTGATCTTTCCGCCTCGGCCGCTGCGCGCGCTGGAGCTCACGCCGCCGGAGTCGGTGCGCGTGGTCATCCTGGGACAGGACCCCTACCACGGGCGCGGCCAGGCCGAAGGGCTGGCCTTCTCGGTCGCCCCCGGCGTGGCCCTGCCGCCCTCGCTGCGCAACATCTTCAAGGAATTGCAGCGCGACCTGGGCACACCGTTCCCCGCCTGGCCCGAGCCGGGCGGCAGCCTCGTCAAGTGGGCGAAGAACGGCGTGCTGCTGCTCAACACCTGCCTCACCGTCGAAGAGTCCCAGCCCGCAAGCCACGCGGGCAAGGGCTGGGAGCAGCTCACCGACGCCGTGATCCGCAAGGTGGGCGAGGGCGACCGGCCCGCGGTCTTCATGCTATGGGGATCGCACGCGCAGTCCAAGCGGCCGCTCATCGACGCCAGCCGCCACCTCGTGCTGACCGCCAACCATCCATCGCCCCTGTCCGCACTGAGGCCGCCCGTGCCCTTCATCGGCTGCGGGCATTTCGGCCGGGCGCGGGAGTTCCGCGAGCAGCAGAGCGGCTGACGCGTTGCGGCGAAGCGTTTCCGGCGGAGCGCCCCACGGACTCGCGTGCAGTACGTGCATGACAGTAAGCGGGAGGAAGACACCATGAGGGCCGTGTGAGCCGCTCCGGATCGCAGGGCGGGCAGTTCGCGCAAAGGTGAGCGGCTTCGCCACGGGCGGAGCGCCGCCCCGTGCGCGGGCGCAGCATGGTGCCTCCTCGGGTGGGGAAATCCGTGCGGGGTCGCGGGCTGCCCGAGCGGTCCCATCGTCAGGCGGTCTACCGTGCAATCAACAAACATCAACCGGAACCATGGCGCCCACCGCAGTGGTGCATTGCTCCAGCAGCGGACTTCCGGCGCGGGCGACGCTGCCCGGCGCGCCAGCACACCGGCACCACAGGGCGATGCACCGGCGCCTATCGCCCCCCGCACGCAGGCCGCGAGGCTGTCGCCGGAAAACCGGGCGCAGGACCGGCCGCCGAGGGCTGCGCTGCCCGCGCGGGTTCGTGCCGCGCCTCCAGCCATGAGCGATGAGACAGCGGGCGGCGTGGTCGACGAGGTCATGACGTATTTCCAGAAGTATCAGAAACTCAGGTCCAGCCCGGCGGTGTCTAGCGATGTCGCCGCGCGCATGCTGCCCGGTGCACTGAAGATGGCCCGGCGCGGCCTGGATGCCGTGCCATTCCTGAGCTTCATGCAGGTCAACAGCGTCCAGGGCCAGCGTGCACGGCAGTTTCTTCCGCAGCAGCTGGCGACCTTGGCCGGTGACCTCTCGGATGAACTGCTCAACGCTTTCTACGGGGAAAACACCGGAGGCAAGCTCCAATGGCGCATGGATGCGGCCGCTGCCGACCGGAGGCGGATGACACCGGATTTCGATCGGGAACTCAACGACTATCTGCGGGGCCTGGACGGCACTCTGCGGCAGCTCGAACCCTGCATGGACGCGATGTCGGTCGCGATCAAGAGCATGGGCACGATGGAGGAAGTCAAAACCGACGCGGACATGGCCGGTATTCTCAAGCGCGCCGTGGTCGACCTCACGGAAATGCGGTTGAACCGGATCGAGCGGCACCTCGAAGGCATCCGGCTGTGCCTCCAGCGCCTCTACATGGAACCGGAGCTGGTCGGTACACCGGCCGGAATCGCGCTCGGTGCGCTGAAAACCCTCACCGCCGACCATGAGGAAATGCTGAACGCACTCGACGTGCTGCTGGATGCACGTGCTCCCATCTCCCCCGATAAAGCGGCGCAACTGCAGAGGCAACTGGACGCGCTGCTGGGCGCCGCGCGGGCATTCGTGGAGGCCGCCGGCGCGCAGTTCTCCTCCGAAGGTGACGATCCGTACATCCCTACCGTGCGCCTGGCGCCGCACATCCTGCATTCTGTCGCGCGCATCGCTGGCGAAATGGAGGACGCCCTGGGGGCCTACAAGCTGCCGCCGTCCGTGGTCAGGCACGTGCAGGGAACCACCTATATGGGCCAGGCCATCGGCCGGCATGCGGCGATCCGCCATCCGGCCGACAGCGTGGAGTCCGCCGGAAAGATGGAAGTCGCACCCGACACACCGGCTCCCGTGGCACCGCAACGGCGCAAGGCGCAGGCACGGTCCAGAGTGCACAGGAAGGCTCCGCAGAGCGACAGCGGAACCTCGACCTCCGGCACGCAGGACACTGCGTGCGGTGCCCTGCTGCAAATGGCTCGCGAACGCCTGGGCGCCTTCAATCGCCCGCCCCAGGCCGGGGTGACCAGCCTGGACGACGTGGTCGCGGTGGGTGCATCGCTCCGCAAGGACACATCGGCCCTGCAGGTCTATCGCAACGCCGACAGCGATCCGCTGGAAGTCGGCAGGCAGATGCGGCTGGCGATCGACAGCTGGTTTGGCCATGCGGGCCGCTGGAAGGGCGTGCAGGACCAGTTGCAGGCATTGCAGGACAGTGACGGCGGGGCGCTGGCGAAAGACCTCCTGAGGAAAATCCGCGAGGAGCGGATCGAGCCGCTCAGGCAGCTGCACGCGCAGATCGATGCCGTGGAACTGGATCGGGTCAAGACCTTCGCGTATCCCCGGCTCAAGCACGTGGAGCACCTGATGCAGGCCGACCCACAGGGCCGGATCCTGAAGGTCGGCGCGCCCGTACCGCTGCGCTCGCAGGGCTTCGACGGCCGGAACCGCGCCACGCTCTTCGAGGTGACGCTGGATATCGGAACGCTCGCGAACGGCCAGCCCGCGCCGCCGCTCTACGTGCACCTGCACACCCGGCAACCGGTCACGGCCGAAACCTGCCGCACCATCGCATTCGACGACCTGGACGCCGTTCACGTCAAGAATGCGGAGCAGCGCGGAAAGGGGCGCACCTGGGAGGTGCTCAACAACGCCCTCGACAGCGTGCACCGCGGCCCCCTGGACGCGAAGGTGCTCGAGCAGCTGCAGCAGCGCATGGCCCGGGACTGATGCCGCCACGGCGGGCGCCGCGCGGGCCGCGCACCTGCAAGAATGCCGTCTCCATCCGAACGCATTCCTGAAGGAGACAACGCACCATGACTGCACCCCACGGCGACCGCGCCATCGACTGGACCCTGCCCTATGCCTCGCACCGCAGCGCGGTCATGGGCCGCAATGTCGTTTCCACCTCGCAGCCCCTGGCCGCCCAGGCCGGGCTGCGGATGCTGCAGGCGGGCGGCAATGCGGTCGATGCGGCCCTGGCCGCGGCGATGGTGCTCACCGTGGTCGAGCCCACGGGCTGCGGCATCGGCAGCGATGCATTCGCCATCGTATGGGACGGCCAGAAACTGCACGGCCTGAACGCCTCGGGGCGGGCCCCCGCCGCCTGGACACCCGGCTACTTCGCCGAGCGCGGCGGCATCCCGGAGACGGGCTGGAACGCCGTGACGGTGCCGGGCGCCGTCTCGGGCTGGGTGGCGCTCTCGCGGCGCTTCGGCCGCCTGCCTTTCGCGCAGCTCGCGCAGCCGGCCATCGATTACGCGCGCGGCGGTTTCGCCGTCTCGCCCACCATCGCCCGGCAATGGGCGCTGGGGGCCGCCAGGCTGGGGAGCCAGCCGGGGTTCGCCGAATGCTTCCTGCCCGGCGGCCGCGCGCCGCGCGCGGGCGAGATCTTCCGCAGCGAAGCCCATGCCCGCACGCTGGAGCGCATCGCCGCCACCGAAGGCGAGGACTTCTACCGGGGCGAACTGGCCCGGCAGATGGCCGCGCACGCCCGCGCGAACGGCGGCGCGATGACCGAGGACGATCTCGCGGCCCACCAGGCCGACTGGGTGGGTACCGTGAGCCGGCGCTTCGGGAACTCCGTGATCCACGAGATCCCGCCCAACGGCCAGGGCATCGCTGCGCTGATGGCGCTGGGCATGCTGGACGCGGCCGGCATCGGTGCGCAGCCGGTGGACCACGTGGACACCGTGCATGCGAGCATCGAGGCGATGAAGCTCGCGCTGGCGGATCTGTACCGCCACAACGCCGACGCGGACGCCATGCGCGTGGCCGCGCGCGACCTGCTGTCGGATGCCTACGTGCGCGAGCGCGCCGCACTCATCGACCCGGCCCGCGCGGGCGACCCCGGCCACGGCACGCCGCGCCCGGGCGGCACCGTGTACCTCGCCGCGGCCGACGAGAGCGGCATGATGGTCTCCTTCATCCAGTCCAACTACATGGGCTTCGGCTCCGGCGTGGTGGTGCCGGGCACGGGCATCAGCCTGCAGAACCGCGGCCACTGCTTCACCGCCGAAGCCGGCCACGCGAACGAGGTGGCGCCGCGCAAGCGCCCCTCGCACACCATCATCCCGGCCTTCGCGATGGATGCCGACGGCGCGCCGCGCATGGCCTTCGGCGTCATGGGCGGGCCGATGCAGTCGCAGGGCCACGTGCAGATGGCGCTGCGCGTGCTGCGCTACGGCCAGAACCCCCAGGCCGCTGCCGATGCACCGCGCTGGCGCGTGACGGGCGGCCGCGGCGTGGCCGTGGAGCCGGCATTCGATCCCGCCGTGGTCGGGGCGCTGCGCGCGCGCGGCCACGACGTGGCGGTGGAGGCGGGTGATGGCGTCTTCGCGTTCGGCGGCGCCCAGCTGGTGCTGCGGCTGGACAGCGGTGCCTATGCCGCGGGATCGGACCCGCGCAAGGACGGGCACGCCGTCGCGTACTGAAACCAGGAGGGCGGGAAGCCCCTTCGCACCGCCGTGCAGGGGTTCGCATGGGGCTCCACGCGAAGACGGCGGCAAGCGGATCATTGCGCTACTTCCGCAGTGCGGGAAACGGATGCCGGTCATGCCCTGCATTGCGTGAGGCCCGGCATTGCCTCCACCTCACTGCACGACATTCACCCATCATGCGAAACTTATTCATTGGATCCGGTAGCAGCAGCCGCCGTGCTTCACGGGCAGAGCAGACTCCGGAAGAGTTGCGTCCCGGAAGCGCGCAAAGAGCAGCCCTGTTTCACAATATCGACAGCAAGCTGGAAGCGCTTTCGTCCAACCGCTCCCGGATCACCAATGTGCTGCAGCACCAAACGTCCCACCTGATCCCTCCCAGGGATCTGCGGTCGCTGAAGCATGAGCTGAACGCCATCGGACACGACCGCCACCAGCTGGAGTTCGCGCGGGCGTTGCTGGAGGACGCGTCCCATGTCAGGCCTCGTCCGAGTCCGCTGGACGTCGTGGCCGGTGCCTACGCAGCCTTGAACAGCGCCAACCGCCACCTTGCTCGCGTCGATGACCAGAGCGTCCTGGACGATCGGGAGATCGTCCGGGGGCTCCATGAGTTCGATCCGGAGTTCCTCTATCCGCGCGAAAGGGACTGACGTCCCTGCGGCGGCCGCGACGGACCCACGTCAACGCCGCGCCAGCAGCATCGCGTCCCCGTAGCTGAAGAACCGGTAGCGCTGCGCGATCGCGTGGCGGTAGAGGCCCATGGCATGGTCGTAGCCCGTGAAGGCGCTGATGAGCATCATCAGCGTGCTCTTGGGCAGGTGGAAGTTGGTAATCAGCAGGTCCACCACCTGGAAGGCGAAGCCTGGCGTGATGAAGATGTCGGTATCGCCGGTGGCCTGCCCGCTGCGCGCCCAGGATTCGAGCGTGCGCACCGTCGTCGTGCCTACGGCCACCACGCGGCCGCCGCGCTGCCGGCAGCGCTCCAGCGCGGCCAGCGTGGCCAGCGGTACCTCGTACCACTCGCTGTGCATGCGGTGGTCCGCCAGGCTCTCGGTCTTCACGGGCTGGAAGGTGCCGGCGCCCACGTGCAGCGTGACGCTCGCGCGCTCCACGCCGCGCGCCGCCAGCGCCGCCAGCACTCCTTCGTCGAAATGCAGCGCCGCCGTGGGCGCCGCCACCGCGCCCGGCGCGCGCGCGAACACCGTCTGGTAGCGCTCGGCATCCTCGGCCGCATCGGGATCGCCGCCGCCTTCCTGGTGACGTTCGATGTAGGGCGGCAGCGGCATGTGGCCGTGGCGCTCCATGAGCGCATGCGGGCCCGCGCCGTCGGGGCTCGACAGCGCGAAGCGGAACAGCGGGCCGTCCTCGTCGGGCCAGCGGCCCAGCAGCGTCGCGCCGAAGCCCCCGCCCGCCGGGCCGCCGGCCATGTGCAGCGTGGCCCCCACGGCGGGCTTCTTGCTCACCTTCATGTGCGCGACCACCTCGTTGCCGGCCTCGCCGCCGGGGCCCACGAGCACCCGCTCGATCAACAGCTCCACCTTGCCGCCGCTGGCCTTCCCGCCGAACACGCGGGCCTTGACCACGCGCGTGTCGTTGAACACCAGCAGGTCGCCCGGCTGCAGCAGTTCCGGCAGCTCGCGGAAGATGCGGTCCACGGGCGCCTCCGCGCGGCCATCGAGCAGGCGCGAGGCGCTGCGCTCGGGCGCGGGGTGCTGGGCGATGAGTTCGGGAGGCAGCGAGAAATCGAAGTCGCTGAGGGTGAAGGCGCGGGGTGGCTGGCTGGCGGACATGGGGGCTTGAGGGCCGGACGGGCCCGTTCCAAGGAGAGGGATCAGGAAGACGAAGCCTCCGATTCTCCCATGGAGGGGTGGGCGCTTTGTCGGGCCAGGTGCCGGCGGCAGGGCGTTTGATCGCTGATCGGCGCCTTGGCGCGGGCGACTTACAGGCGGCGGTCTTCGATGGCTTTCTCGCACCGATGCGGATCGGCGATCCCGAAGCGGACAGCGCAGTAGTCCCGGAACGCCTGCTGCCGTGCCGCGTCCAGGGTGTCGAAGGCATCCCTGTCCAGCCCCTGTTGCGCAGGTTCTTGAAGAGCAGTACCCACGTGGGACGAGACTTGAGGAATGGCTCCCATGCGCTTCCAACCTCATGGTCTCCGACGTATCGGTCGAAGCCGACCCACAGCCAGCTGCCGAACAGCAGCACGGTGGCAATTCCCAGAGTGGCTCGGACCTTCACGGTGGCATGAGTCCGAAGTGGGTTCGCAATTGTTGGGCCATGGCGAGCCCGTGAACTCCCGGGCATGCACGGCTGCTGCCCGCCGCCGCTGCAAATTCTCGGTGCCCGCCCAAAGCCTTGATGGGGAAGAACTCTTTCAAGGTGCTCACCAAATTTTCTGCCGCTCTTCGCTGAAGGTCAGAGGGCTAATCGTTGGAGAAATCGAGCATGTCTTTTTGCACGCCTAGAAATTCGGAGACTCCCCCAGGCATGCCCCGCTTTTTGAATTCCTGTGTCCTGGGTGGCGGGCGGCCTCTCGCGGGCCGGTGCCTGCCACTGTAGGAGCGGCCTGGGCGCCGCATGCGGACGATTCAGCGCAAGACTTGGACGCGATCAGGGGAAGCGGCCTCGCCCTGCAGTTCCCGCAGCCGCTCCGTGCGCCAGTCGCGCGGGCTCAGGCCGTGCCACTGGCGGAAGCGCCGCGCGAAGTACGCCTCGTCCGCGAAGCCGCAGCGCCGCGCGATCTCGCCGATGCGCTCCCCGGTGGCCAGCAGCAGTTCCTGCGCGAGGGCCAGCCGGCGCTCGGTCAGCAGTTCGGTGAAGGTCCGGCCCGTTTCCTTCTTGATGAGGTGGGCGAGGTAGTTGGGCGAGAGGCAGGCCGCCTCGGCCGCGCTCGCGAGCGTGGGCTCGCCCGCCAGTTCGCCGCGCAGGTAGCGCAGCACCCGGGCCAGGGCCGCGCGCCGGCTGCCGCGCTGTGCCTGGTTGGCCGCCAGGGCACGCAACTCCACCTCCCGGTACCGGCAGGCGCGCGCCAGCAACTCCAGCAGCCCGCCGCGGATGCGCGCCGCCGATGCCAGCCGGCGCGACGTGTTCTCCTGTTGCAGCATGTCCAGCACCGCCAGCACGGCCTGCCAGTCCGCGCCACCGAAGGTGAAGTCCAGGTGTTCCTGGAACTGGAACGGAGCGAGCTCGGGCGCGAGCGCCAGCGGAACGTCCTCCAGGTCCAGCGGGTCCACGCGCAGGTCGGGCCAGAGAAAGCGCTGGCTGAAGTTCACCACCAGCCAGCGCGTGCCGGGCGGATGCGGCACCAGGTGCATGCGGTGCGGCAGCACGAAGCTCAGCGTCCCCGGGGTGAAGGGGCGCACGGTGCCGCCCACGTGGTGCTGCGTCGCCCCCTCGAGGCTCACCTGGATCTGGAAATACTCGTGCTTGTGCGGCTGCGTGAGCGGCGCGCGGCCGCTCTGGTCGCGTATGTCGAAGTCCAGGTGCCGGGAGCGCTCCGCCATCGCATACGTGCGCACGGCCGGGCACGCGCGTTCCGGACGCGCCCGGCTCATCCGGCCGTGCCCCCGGGCCGCGCCCAGAGATCGACGAGGTCCGGGAAGCGCCAGGTGTCCGGATCCTCGCGCGCGACGATCTTGTCGCCGCTCCCGGCCGCCGAGAGATCGACCACCTCGGGCGGTATGCGCAGGTCGGACCTGGTGGAGAAGAACACCTTCACGCGCGGCGAGACCAGCGAGGCGGACTGCTCCATCACCACCCCGATGCGGCCCGAGGCGAGCCGCACCAGCGAGCCGACGGGATAGATGCCGATGCTCTTGACGAAAGCCTGGAACAGCCGTGCGTCGAAATGCCCGTGCGTCCACTCGGCCATGCGGCGCAGCGACTCGGCCGGGTCCCAGCCGCGCTTGTAGGGCCGGTCGGACGTGATGGCGTCGTACACATCGCAGATCGCCGTCATGCGCGCGATCAGGCCGATGCCCTCGCCCGCGAGCCGGTGCGGGTAGCCGCTGCCGTCCATCTTCTCGTGGTGGTGCAGGCAGGCGTCCAGCACCTC
Organism: Paracidovorax citrulli; assembly: GCF_900100305.1. Taxonomy (GTDB): domain Bacteria; phylum Pseudomonadota; class Gammaproteobacteria; order Burkholderiales; family Burkholderiaceae_C; genus Paracidovorax; species Paracidovorax citrulli. The sequence continues at coordinate 23,727 of NZ_FNEY01000014.1, forward strand.
CTCGTCCACGCCGCCGCAGGCCAGGAGCATCCTGTGGCCGTGCTCGGAGTGGCTGCGGATCACGTCGAACTCGTCGTCGGTGAGCTTGCCGGGCTTGTTCAGCACCGACAGCGGGATGCGCGCCTTGCCGATGTCGTGCATGAGGCCGGCCATGCCGGCGGTGCGCAGGCGCTCTCCCTCCAGGCCGATCTGGCGGCCCAGGGCCACCATGAGCGCGCACACGGCCACCGAATGCATGTAGGTGTAGTCGTCCGCGGTCTTCAGGCGCGCGAGACTGATGAGGGCCGACGGATTGCGCGTCACCGAGTCCGAGATTTCCTCGACGAGGCTGCGGGCCTCGGTCGAGTCCACCACCCGGCCCATGCGTGCCTCGGTGAACATCGAGGTCATCGTCTGGCGGGCGTGGCTGGTCAGGGCGGCCGCATGGGCCAGTTCCTCGGACATGCTGGCCGGCCGCGTTCCCCGTGGGCGCGCCTGGATGGGAGGAGCTGCCGGGGAAGGCGGGGACGGCGCGACCTTGAGCTCCGGCATGTCCTGAAGCTTCTGGAAATCCGTCTCCCTCCGGGCCTCGGCCTGCTCGGGCGTGACGGCCTCCACCCCGGCGGCGACGTCGCGCCCCTTGGACACGTCGATCCAGACCTCCTGGATGGCCGTCGCGTGGATGCGCGCGAGATCCGCCGCATCCTGAAGCACGAAACCCGTGCGCCAGAATGGATGGTCCATCCAGGACCCGCAGAACTGGTGCAGGTACATGCCCAGGGTGAGGTGCTGTACGCTGATTCGCTTGAGCATGGGGCGGAAAAAGGGGCTGGGACAGGAGGATCGGCCGGCTGCGAGAGCATGTTAGCCTTTTGCGCGCGCCCGTGGAGCGTGCGGCAAGCCGTTTCCATTTTTGCATTTATTGCGGATTTTGCCATTTCTGCGCGGCAAGCAATGTTTCCTCCGCTCTCCCGTCGTTTCGCCCATGCCCGCTCCCGCGCCCAGTCCCGCCCAGAAAGCCCTCCAGAAGCTGGGACTGTCGCGCGACATCGACCTCGCGCTGCACCTGCCCCTGCGCTACGAGGACGAAACCCGCATCACCCCCCTGCGCAACGTGCGGGATGGCGACACGGCCCAGATCGAGGCCACGGTCACGGCGAGCGAAGTGCAGCTGCGCCCGCGCCGCCAGCTGGTGGTGACGGTGGACGACGGCACGGGTACCTGCGAACTGCGCTTCTTCAGTTTCTATCCTTCCCACCAGAAGACCCTGGCCGTCGGAGCGCGCCTGCGCATCCGCGGTGAGGTCAAGGGGGGCTTCTGGGGGCGGCAGATGCTGCATCCGGCGTTCCGGCTGGCGGGCGGCGAACTGCCCGCCGCCCTCACGCCGGTCTATCCGACCACGGCCGGCCTGCCCCAGCCCTATCTGCGCCGGGCCATCGTGAGCGCCCTGCAGCGCGTGGACCTGTCCGAAACCATTCCCCCGGGGCTGGAACCTCCGATCCCGCGGTTCCTGGGCGAAGGCGGCGGGGGCCGCTCCTGGTGGACGCTGCGCGACGCGCTGGTGTTCCTGCACCATCCCGCACCCGACGTGGCCTTGGCCACGCTGGAGGACCACAGCCATCCTGCCTGGCAGCGGCTGAAGGCCGAGGAACTGCTCGCGCAGCAGCTCTCGCAGCTGGAGGCCAAGCGCGAGCGCGACCGGCTGCGCGCGCCGGTGCTGCGGCCCGCGCCGGGCGGGGAGGGGGGAGCCGCGCTGCACGAACGCCTGCTGGCCGCATTGCCCTTCGGCCTGACCGCCGCCCAGCGGCGCGTGTGCGCCGAAATCGCGGCAGACCTCGCCCGCGCCGTGCCCATGCACCGGCTCCTGCAGGGCGACGTGGGCTCGGGCAAGACCGTGGTGGCTGCGCTCTCGGCGGCCGTGTGCATGGATGCCGGCTGGCAGTGCGCGCTCATGGCGCCCACCGAGATCCTGGCCGAACAGCACTTCCGCAAGCTCATCGGCTGGCTGGAGCCCCTGCTCGCGGCCAGCGGACGGCGCGTGGCCTGGCTGGCTGGCGGCCAGAAGAAGAAGGAGCGCGCCGCCATGCTGGCGCTGGTGGAAAGCGGCGAGGCGGCGCTGGTCGTGGGCACCCACGCGGTGATCCAGGAGCAGGTGCGCTTCCGCAACCTCGCGCTGGCCGTCATCGACGAGCAGCACCGCTTCGGCGTGGCGCAGCGGCTCGCGCTGCGCCGCAAGCTCGCCGACCAGGGCATGGAGCCGCACCTGCTGATGATGAGCGCCACGCCGATCCCGCGCACGCTCGCCATGAGCTACTACGCCGACCTCGACGTCTCCACCATCGACGAGCTGCCCCCCGGCCGCACGCCCATCGTCACCAAACTGATCGCCGACAGCCGCAAGGACGAGGTCATCGAGCGCATCGGCGCGCAGGTGGCGTCCGGCCGGCAGGTGTACTGGGTCTGCCCGCTCATCGAGGAGAGCGAGGCGCTGGACCTCTCCAACGCCACCGCCACGCACCTGGAACTCAGCGAGGCCCTGCAGGGCGATCCGGCGCACGGGCAGGCGCCGGTCATGGTGGGCCTGCTGCACTCCCGCATGCCCCCGGCCGAGAAGAAGGCCGTCATGGAACTGTTCACCGCCGGCACCATGGGCGTGCTCGTCTCCACCACGGTGATCGAGGTGGGCGTGGACGTGCCCAACGCATCGCTCATGGTGATCGAGCATGCCGAGCGGTTCGGCCTCTCGCAGCTGCACCAGCTGCGCGGCCGCGTGGGCCGCGGGTCGGCGGCGTCGGCCTGCGTGCTGCTCTATTCGACGGGCGAGAGCGGCCGGCTGGGCGAGACCGCGCGCGACCGCCTGCGGGCCATGGCGGAAACCCAGGATGGCTTCGAGATCGCGCGGCGCGACCTGGAAATCCGCGGCCCCGGCGAATTCCTCGGCGCCCGCCAGTCCGGCGCGCCGATGCTGCGCTTCGCGGACCTCGCCACCGACACCCTGCTGCTGGAGTGGGCGCGCGAGACGGCCCCGCGCATGCTCGACGGGCATCCCGGCGACGCGCGCCGCCATGTGGGCCGCTGGCTCGGCGGCAAGGCCGATTACCTCAAGGCCTGATCCGGCGGCCCTGCATCCGTGGCAGACTTGGCGGCCCGCCGCCACGGTCCGCATTCCGTGTCGCGGGCGCACAATCGCACCTTCCGCATTGCCGACCCTTCAGACAATGACCCTCACAGAACTCAAATACATCGTCGCCGTTGCACGGGAGAAGCACTTCGGCCGCGCGGCGGACGCCTGCTACGTGTCGCAGCCCACCCTTTCGGTGGCGATCAAGAAGCTCGAGGACGAGCTGGAGGTCAAGCTCTTCGAGCGCAGCGCGGGCGAGGTGTCGGTGACGTCGCTGGGCGAGGAGATCGTGCGCCAGGCCCAGAGCGTGCTGGAACAGGCCGCCGCCATCAAGGAAATCGCCAAGCGCGGCAAGGATCCGCTGGCCGGCGTGCTCACGCTGGGCGTGATCTACACCATCGGTCCCTATCTGCTGCCCGAGCTGGTGCGGCACGCCATCGCCCGCACCCCCCAGATGCCGCTCATGCTGCAGGAGAACTTCACCGTCAAGCTGCTGGAGATGCTGCGCACCGGCGAGATCGACTGCGCCATCATGGCCGAGCCTTTCCCGGACACGGGCCTCGCCATGGCGCCGCTCTACGACGAGCCTTTCCTGGCGGCGGTGCCCTCGTCCCACCCCCTCGCCGAGCGCAAGAGCATCTCCGCTGCCGAACTCAAGAGCGAGACCATGCTCCTGCTGGGCGCCGGCCACTGCTTCCGCGACCATGTGCTCGAGGTCTGCCCCGAATTCGCGCGCTACGCGAGCAACGCCGAGGGCATCCGCCGCACCTTCGAGGGCTCGTCGCTCGAAACCATCAAGCACATGGTGTCCGCGGGCATGGGCGTCACGCTGGTGCCGCGCCTGTCCGTGCCGCGCGACGCGCTGCACACCGGCACCAAGCGCCGCAAGAGCGACGACACCCACATCCGCTACCTCCCCATCGAGGAGGACGACGGCAGCCCGCCGCCCATGCGCCGCGTGGTCCTGGCCTGGCGCCGCAGCTTCACGCGCTACGAGGCGATCGCGGCGCTGCGCAATGCCGTGTACGCCTGCGAGCTGCCGGGCGTCACCCGCCTTTCCTGAGAAGGGCCGGGCCCGTTTCCCCCAAGGCCCGCGGGGCTCCGGGGGGAAACGGCGCGATTGCGATACAGTTTCCCTGATTTCCAGCCCATCCAACGAAGGAGCTACTCCATGGCCAAAGCCTCCGGCAAGTCCGTCGCATCCCGGTCTCCCGCCACCGCGCCGCGCATCAACATCGGCATCAGCGACAAGGACCGCGCCGCCATCGCGCAGGGCCTCTCGCGCCTGCTCGCCGACACCTACACGCTCTACCTGACCACGCACAATTTCCACTGGAACGTGACGGGCCCGATGTTCAACTCGCTGCACACCATGTTCATGGAGCAGTACACCGAACTGTGGAACGCCGTCGATCCGGTGGCCGAGCGCATCCGCTCGCTGGGCCATCCCGCCCCCGGCTCCTATGCCGAGTTCGGCCGCCTGACCTCGCTGGCCGACGTGCCGGGCACGCCGCCCGCGGCGCTGGACATGGTGCGCATCCTGGTCGAAGGCCATGAAGCCGTGGCCCGCACCGCGCGCGACCTCTTCCCCGTGGCCGACAAGGCCAGCGACGAGCCCACGGCCGACCTGCTCACCCAGCGCCTGACCGTGCACGAGCAGACCGCCTGGATGCTGCGCTCGCTGCTGGAGGACTGAGCGGCCGGCACGACCCTTCTGGCGTCGTCGTCGCATCTTGCCGTACCGCCCGTACTGCCTGCGATGCGATGCCTCGCCAGAACCGCTTCGCTGGACCGTGTCAGCCGCTCCGAGCGCCATCCAGCCCACGCCCGCCCGCCGCGGGCGTTTTTCATTCCCGCCGCACGCCCATGCAGAGCACCGCACCGCACCGCCCCCCCCAGCCTTCGCGCCTGGCGCTGTACCTCGACCTGATCCGCTGGAGCCGGCCCGCCGGCTGGCTGCTGCTGCTCTGGCCCACGCTGTCGGCCCTGTGGATCGCGGCCGGAGGCTTTCCGGGCTGGCACCTGCTGGCCGTCTTCACGCTGGGCACCATCCTCATGCGCAGCGCGGGATGCTGCGTGAACGATGTCGCCGACCGCGACTTCGACCGGCACGTCAAGCGCACCGCGCAGCGCCCCGTCACCAGCGGCGCCGTGTCGGTGCGCGAGGCGCTGGGCGTGGGCGCGGTGCTCGCCCTGGTGTCGTTCGGCCTCGTGCTCACCACCAATGCGGCCACCATCGCCTGGTCGCTGCCGGCCCTGGCGGTGACCATTGCCTACCCGTTCGCCAAGCGCTTCGTGTCCATGCCCCAGGCCGTGCTCGGCGTGGCCTTCAGCATGGGCATCCCGATGGCCTTCACCGCGGTGGGCGGCGCCGTGCCGATGCTGGCTGCCTGGCTGGTGCTGGGCAACCTCTGCTGGGTGCTGGCCTATGACACCGAATACGCCATGGTGGACCGCGACGACGACCTGAAGATCGGCATGAAGACCTCGGCGATCACCCTGGGGCGCCACGACGTGCCGGCCGTGATGGCCTTCTACCTGGCGTTCGTCGCCCTCTGGGCCTGGGCGCTGGCGCCCTTCGGCCTGGGCTGGCCCCTGCATGCCGTGCTGGCCGCCATGCTGCTCCAGGTAGCGTGGCACTGGCGCCTCATCCGGCACCGCACCCGCGAAGGGTGCTTCCGCGCGTTCACCAGCAACCACTGGCTGGGCTTCACGCTGTTCGCGGGCATCGTGGCGGGGTTCGCGCTGCGCTGATCCGCCGCCGGCGCGCGTCCTTCGCGCCCGCCGGCCCGGCGGGCTGCTACGGCGCGAACGGCCCCTGCTGCACATGCCGGCCGCTGCGCCGCAGCAGCTCGCCGAAGGCCTCGGACATCAGGTAGGCGAACTCCACCGGCCGCTGCGTGCCGATGGCATCGCCATGCACCACGTCCGTGGCCGGATGGCACATCAGCAGCCCGCCCTCCGGCAGGCGCGGCAGCCACGTCGCCATGCGCGCCCCGTAGGCCTGGGCATCGGGCGCATCGAAGCCGTAGACCCCGCCGAAACCCGGGTTCGTCGCCAGTCCCGCCCGGCGCCAGCGCCGCGTGGCCGTCCAGCCGCCGAGCAGGGCGATGATGGATGCCTTCGGATCGCGCCACAGCCCCGGCGCGGGCGCGGTGGAGCGCACCCAGGGGCGTTCGTGGGCCGCATAGCGGGCCTGCAACTCGGCCAGCAAGGCATCGCGCGCGCGGGGCAGCTGGTGCACGTGCTGGTGGCCGTCGATGAAGTCCGGTGGCGTACGCATCGCCCGCTCGAACGCGTCCAGTTGGGTGCGCCATGCGGCGCGCAGCACCGCGACGGGGATCTGCCGCGCATAGGCCTGCAGCAACAGTGGCCCCAGCGCCCGGGCGCCGGCATGCGCACCGCCATGGCTTTCGGTCAGGTCGAAGTGCAGGCCCACCGCCAGCTGCGGACGCAGCGGCGCGAGGCATGCCGCCGCGGCCTGCCAGCGCGGCGAGGCCGTCATGCAGCTGGTGGCCGACAGGCGGCCGGCCCGCGCGAGCTGCTCCACGGCCTCGTCCACGAGGGGGTGCAGCGCATAGTCGTCCGCGCAGAGCAGCACGGCACGGGATGCACCGGGAGAGCCGGGAGGGTTCATGCGCCGCTTCCGGAGGGCGCCTTGAATGCCCAGAACTTGCTCAGCACGAAGGTGCCCAGGGCCACCAGTACCAGTACGCCGGCCTGGCTCCAGAAGTAGTGCCAATGCAGGATATGCAGCGCAGTGAAGTACATCAGCTCATTGGCTGCGAAAGTCAGGCAGGCCACCGCGAAATAGCGTGCCATGGCCGTGGGACCTCGCCTGCGCGAGGCGGCGAACGTCAGCAGCGCATGGCCGTTGTAGCTGACGGCGAATGCCACGAGGAAAGCCAGCACGTTGGCGGCCAGGGGCGGCATGCCGGCCAGCGCGACCAGCAGCCCCATCGTGCCCAGGTGCGTGGCGGCCGCCGCGCCGCCCACCAGCACGAATTGCACGCCCTGCGGCAGGCGCCGCAGCAGCACGGCCGGGCTGGACGGGCGTGGAAGCGTCACGGTTGCTCGCGCAGGGGGCTGCGGTCCTCGTCGCACGCGACCAGGTAGAGCGGGCGCCGCTTGACCTCGTCGTAGATCCGCCCCACGTACTCGCCCAGGATGCCGATGGACATCAGCTGCACCCCGGAAAACAGCATGATGCTGGCCGCCAGCGTGGGCCAGCCATCCAGCGGATTGCCGAAGACGAGGGCGGAAACCGTGATCCATGCTCCATAGACCAGTGCCGCCAGCGAGATGCAGCCACCGGCCATGCTCCACACCCGCAAAGGCAGGGTCGTGAATGCCGTGAGCCCCGACAGCGCCAGCGAGCCCAGGCCCCGCAGGTTGAAGCTCGACACGCCGCCGGCACGGTTCAACGGCACGAAGGGCAGGGCCGCCGACTTGAAGCCCACCCAGGCGTACAACCCTTTCATGAAACGGTTGCGTTCGGGCAGTGCCTTGAGTGCATCCACCACCCGGCGGTCCATCCAGCGGAAGTCGCCTGCGTTCGGCGGAATCTTGACCTTGTTCCCGGCATTGAGCAGCCGGTAGAACGCCCGCGTGCCCATGCGCTTGGCTCCGCTGTCGCCCGCGCGGTCGGCGATCACGCCGTAGACCATGTCGTAGCCGGAAAGCCACAGGGCGTGCATCTGCGGCAGCAGGTCCAGCGGATGCTGGAAGTCCGCATCGATCAGCAGCACTGCGTTGCCGCGGGCATGGTCGATGCCGGCGGACAGACCGGCCTCCTTGCCGAAATTGCGCGACAGAGCGAGATAGCGCAGGGGCAATTCACGTGCGAGCTTCATGGCGACCGCATGCGTTCCGTCGCGGCTGCCATCGTTGACGATGACGATCTCGAAGTCCGGCGTCAGTGCCCCCGCCGCCCGAGCGAGGGCATGTACGAACTCTTCCAGGTTGGACTCTTCGTTGTGCGCCGGCACCACGCAGCTCAGCCGCAGCGGAGCCCGCGGCAGCAGGCCATCGGGAGCGGCCTGCGCGAACTCGCTCTGGTACTCCGAGGGGGGCTGCGGTGGGGGCAGGGCCGTCATGGCAGTATCCAGGATGGTCAGGTGGCGTTTGCGCATGCGTCGGGCACGTAGGTGCGCCAATGCATGGTGAGCGGCGCTCCGGCGCCCCGGTACGGCCAGTGCACCTGTACCTGTCCCTGCCGCACGCGCATCCCCGGGGCGGCGTCCAGCCGTTCGAGCAATGCCGGCACGGCAGGTTCGTCGCCCAGTCCGATCCACAGTGTGCCCTTCGATTGGAGGCGCTCCAGCGTGATCCAGGGAGAGAACCGGTCGTCTCCGGTAACGAAGACCGAGGGCCGGCCAGGCAACTGTGCCGCCACCAGGCCGGTCGCCCAGTAGTCGCCCGACACGGAATCCAGCGGGCAGCGCGACTGCGCTTCCCAGAGCGACTGCACTTGCTGCGCCACCGCGGCCTGCGGCCAGTCCGTGCGCGCCGGACGCTTGCGCCACTGCGCGCCATAGGCCAGGAACGCGCCGCTCAGCACGGAAACCAGCACCAGCCACACGGCCAGTCCGCGCAGCAGCCGCGGCCGCAGGGCCGGCAGCCAGGCCCCGGGTAGCCACGCCGCCACGAGCAGGCCGCTATACACCCACATGGGTACGCCCCACATGTCCCGCAACCGCAGCCCCAGCACGACGCCCAGGGCGCAGGCCAGCAGGCAGGGGCCCAGCGCCAGGACGAGCAGGTAGCCCGGCATGCCGGCATGCAGCCGCCACGCGATGGGCCGTGCGTCGGCCATCCGCTGTCCGCGCGTGTTCCACAGCGCCGCCAGCACGATCAGCGCCAGGGGCAGATGGTTCAGCGCCTGCGTTGCGAGGAAAGACAGCGCGTCCAGCCGGGACGCGAGGAGCCCGGCGCCTTCCGCGGCGGCGCGGTCCCGTGCGTAGGCCATGGGCAGCCATCCGGATTCCCGCAGCCAGTGCAGGTGCGGAGCGAACACCAGCAGCATCGCCGCCAGCGCGAGCCACGGCCCGGGGCCCGCCAGCACGCGGCGCGCAGGCGTCAGCAGCAGATACAGCGCCAGCGCCGTCAGCAGCAGGCCGACGGAGTACTTGGTCAGCAGGCCCAGGCCCGCCACGATCCCCAGCGCCAGCCAGTGCCGCAGCCGGCCTTCCTGGAGCGCCGCCAGCAGGCAGTAACCCGCCGCCGCCCACAGCGGCATCTGCGCGATGTTGTGGTTGAACTCCAGCGCCGGCCGGGTGTAGTAGGCCACCCCCATGGTCAGCAGCGTGCCCAGCAGGGCGCGCTCGCGCGACACCAGGCGGCATCCCGTGAGCCATACCAGCCACAGCGTGGCCACGATGAACAGCTGGCTCAGCAGGAACGGTCCGACGCGGCCGAGCGCGCGGTAGGACACCTCCAGCAACCAGGGCGCCAGCGGCGGATGCTTGTAGTAGCCCCACTCCCACTCCCGCCCCCAGGACAGGCTCTCCACCACGTCCAGCGGCAGGCTGGAGCTCAGCAGGGGCGGCAGCAGCGACCAGGCGAGGACATAGAGCGCCGCCAGCAGTGCGAGGACTCTGTAGGAAATGCTGGACGGTGCGGTGGTGGCGATGGGCATGCAGGCGGGCGTGGCAGGCGCAGGCAAAAGGACCTGCGATTGTAAAAGTTGCAACGCCCTGCCGGTATCACCTTCCGAACTCGTCCCCCAGTTCCCGGGCCCGCGCCTGCGCGGCCTTCATCGCCCGGATGAAATGCTCCGGCACGCCCGCCTGTTCCATCGCCTGCACCGCCGCGAAGGTCGTGCCGCCCTTGGAGGTCACACGCTGGCGCAGCACCGCGGGCGACTCGTCCGAGCGGCGCGCCAGTTCCGACGCCCCCGTGAACGTACCCACCGCCAGCTGGTGCGCCTGCTCCGGCGCCAGGCCCATTTCCACCCCCGCGCGCGCCATCGCCTCCAGGAACAGGAAGACATAGGCCGGGCCGGATCCCGACAGCGCGGTCACGGCGTCGAGCTGTGGCTCCTCGTCCACCCAGAGCAGTTCGCCCGTGGACGACAGCACCTGCTGCACGGCCGCGCGCTGCGCGGGGCTGACCTGCGGGCGGGCATAGAGCGCCGTCATGCCGCGCCCGATCAGCGCGGGCGTGTTCGGCATGGCGCGCACCACGCAATCCGAGCCCAGCCAGGCGGCGATGCTGTCCGACCGGATGCCGGCGGCCACGCTGAGGTGCACCGCATTCGCCGTATGGGCGCGTGCCTGCTGCGCCGCCTCCTTGAACGTCTGGGGCTTGACCGCCCACACCACCACGCCGGCGCGCTCCAGTGCCGTCCCGGCCTCCGGCAGGGCCTCGATTCCGTGGTGCGCGCGCAGGGCGGCCCGCGCTTCCTCCCAGGGCTCGACCACCTCGATGCCGGAGGCCGGCATGCCCTGCCGGATCAGCCCTCCGATGATGGCGCTGGCCATGTTGCCGCCGCCGATGAAGGCGATCGCGGGTTGCTCGGATGCGGGGGAGGGGGTGTCGGGCGTCATGCGTGCGAAAGGGCGGGGCCGGCGGGCGGCCGTGGAAGAAGGGAAGGCCCGCGACGGACGCGCCGCCGCGGGCCGCGGCACCGGATGGTAGCGCTTCCTCCCGGTCAGTCCAGCGCGGCCTGGCGCACCGCATGCTCCCAGCGCGCCATGCATTCCTGCGCGCGCGCGGCGCTCAGCGTGGGCAGGAATCGACGCTCTGCGCGCCACAGCGCGGACAGGGCTTCCGTGCCCGCATAGACCCCGCTGGAGAGACCCGCCAGGTAGGCGGCTCCCAGCGCCGTGGTCTCGATCACCGCCGGCCGCACCACGGGAATGCCCAGCAGGTCGGCCTGGAACTGCATCAGCAGGTCGTTCACGCAGGCGCCGCCGTCCACCCGCAGCTCGCTCACGGGCGCGCCGCCGGCCGCCACCGCGTCGCGGCTCATCGCCTGCAGCAGCGCCGCGCTCTGGTAGGCGATGCTCTCCAGCGCCGCGCGCGCGATATGGGCGATGGTCGTGCCGCGGGTAAGGCCGGTGATGGTGCCCCGGGCGTCAGGCTTCCAATACGGCGCGCCCAGCCCGGTGAAGGCCGGCACCATCATCACGCCGCCGGAGTCCGGCACGCTCTCGGCCAGCGACTGCACCTCGCTGCTGCTCGATATGGCGCGCAGCCCGTCGCGCAGCCATTGCACCACCGCGCCACCCACGAACACGCTGCCTTCCATGGCGAAGGCCGGCTCCGGCGCCCCGTGGCCCGCGCCGGGCCGGGGAGCGATCTGCGCCGCGCTGGTCGTCAGCAGGCCGTTGCGCGAGGTCTGGAAACTGCTGCCGGTGTGCATCAGCATGAAGCAGCCCGTGCCGTAGGTGTTCTTGGCCATGCCGGCGGTGAAACACGCCTGGCCGAACAGCGCGCTCTGCTGGTCGCCCGCCACCCCGCCGATCGGGATGGCGCCGCCCAGCAGCGCTGCGTCCGTGGCGCCGAAGTCGCTCGCCGAAGGCTGCACGCGCGGCAGCAGCTTCCGGGGGATGCGCAGCAGCGCCAGGAGATCGTCATCCCAGTCGTTGGAATGGACATTGAACAGCATGGTGCGCGAGGCATTGCTCACGTCGGTCACGTGCACCTTGCCGCCCGTCAGCTGCCAGATCAGCCAGCTGTCCACCGTGCCGAAAGCCAGCTCGCCGGCCTCGGCGGCGGCGCGCGCACCAGGCACCTGGTCCAGCAGCCAGCGCAGCTTGGTCGCCGAGAAATACGCGTCGATGCGCAGCCCGGTGCGCTCCTGGATCATCGGCTCGTGGCCCTGTTCTCGCAGCTCGGCGCACAGCGGCTCGGCCCGCCGGTCCTGCCAGACGATGGCGTGGTGCACGGGCTGCCCGGTGCGGCGGTTCCACAGCACCGTCGTCTCGCGCTGGTTGGTGATGCCCAGCGCCCGCACGTCGCCGGGGCCTATGTTCGCCTGCGCGAGCGCCTGCCGTGCCGTGGCGAGCTGCGTGCGCCAGATGTCCACCGGGTCGTGCTCCACCCAGCCGGGCTGCGGGTAGATCTGCGGCAGCTCCTGCTGCGCCTGCGCGACGATGTGCCCGCGCTCGTCGAACACGATGCTGCGCGAGCTGGAGGTGCCTTGGTCGAGGGCGAGCAGATAGGTCATGGCGTCCGGGGGTATGCGATGTTGAAATGGGAGGGGGAGATGGCGGGCTCACTCCGCCACGTCGAGTTCCACCCCGGCGTCGCGCAGCAGGGCAGGAAAGGGATCGGGGGGGCGCGCGTCCGTGAAGAGCCGGTCGATCTGCGCCAGGGTCGCCACCTGCACCATGGCGGGCCGGTCGAACTTGCTGTGGTCCGTGGCCAGCCACACCTCGCGGGCCTGGGCGATGATGGTCTGCGCCACTTTCACTTCCCGCAGGTCGAAGTCGCGCAGCGAGCCGTCCGGCTCGATGCCCGAGATGCCGATGAGCGCGATGTCCACCTTGAACTGGCGGATGAAGTCCACCGCCGCCTCGCCCACGATGCCGCGGTCCCGCGCACGCACCACGCCGCCCGCCACGATCACTTCGCAGTCCGGATTGCCCGCCAGGATCGCCGCCACGTTCAGGTTGTTCGTGATCACGCGCAGCCCCCGGTGGTGCAGCAGCGCCCGCGCGATCGCCTCGGTGGTGGTGCCGATGTTCAGGATCAGCGAGCAGTTGTGCGGCACTGCCTGGGCCACGGCCCGGGCGATGCGCGCCTTGCCTTCGGCATGCAGGGTTTCACGCTGGGTGTGGCCCAGGTTCTCCGTGGTGGAGCTGGGCACCCGCACGCCGCCGTGGAAGCGCAGCAGCAAACCGCTGTCGGCGAGCTTCTGGATGTCGCGGCGCACGGTCTGCAGGGTCACGCCCAGCGTATCCGCAAGCTGTTCGACCGTGGCCGTCTGGCGGGCGCGGACTTCTTCGAGAAGCAGGAGCTGTCGGGGATTGGTGTTCACGCGAGGGTAGGGTGGCCGTCCGTGGAAAAGGTTCGGAACGGCAGAGACCCGACTTTAAAACGAACGAAAAAGAAAAAACCAAGGGTAAACCTGGAGGCAAAGCGAATCCAAAAGAACAAAAATGAACGCAATCGAAACGTATGCGTCACTGGAGATGCGCGTTCCGGCAAAACGCGCAGGTACACCCTGCGGTTCAAAACGACAGGAAAGGTGCGGGATGCAGCTGGTACTCGAGCGCATCGGCAAACAGGTGGGTGCACAAACCTGGCTCCACGGCATGGACATGGCCCTGCAGCCGGGCGCCGTCACGGTGCTGCTGGGCGCCACCCAGGCGGGCAAGACCAGCCTCATGCGCATCATGGCCGGGCTGGATGCGCCCACCGAAGGGCGGGTGCGGGTGGACGGCAAGGACGTCACGGGCGTGCCCGTGCGCGAGCGCAATGTCGCCATGGTCTACCAGCAGTTCATCAACTACCCCTCGATGACCGTGGCCGACAACATCGCCTCGCCGCTCAAACTGCGGGGCGACAACAACGTGCAGGAGCGCGTGCGCGCCCTGGCCGAGCGGCTGCATATCGACATGTTCCTGAACCGCCATCCGTCGGAACTCTCCGGCGGGCAGCAGCAGCGCGTCGCCCTGGCGCGCGCGCTGGCCAAGGGCGCGCCGCTCATGCTGCTCGACGAGCCCCTGGTCAACCTCGACTACAAGCTGCGCGAAGAGCTGCGCGACGAACTCACCCAGCTCTTCGCCGCGGGCGACTCCACCGTCGTCTACGCCACCACCGAGCCCGGCGAGGCGCTGCTGCTCGGTGGCTACACCGCGGTGCTGCACGAGGGCGAACTGCTGCAGTACGGCCCGACCGCCGATGTGTTCCATGCTCCCGCGTCGCTGCGCGTGGCGCGCGCCTTCAGCGATCCGCCCATGAACCTGCTGCCGGCCGAAACCGTGGCGGGCGGCGTGCGCGTGGCCGGCCGCGACGTGTTCGCCCTGCCCGAGCCGCTGCCGGCCGGCGCGGCCTCCGGACTCACCGTCGGCGTGCGCGCGAGCGCCCTGCGGCTCACCGCGCGGCCGGGCGACGTGTCCGTGCCCGGCACCGTGGAATTGGCGGAAATCGCCGGCTCCGACACCTTCGTGCATGCCCACACGCCCTGGGGCGAACTGGTCGCCCAGTTCACCGGCGTGCACGATTTCGCCCTCGGCTCCGCCCTCACGCTGCACCTGCAGCCCGGCGATGCCTACGTCTTCGGCGCCGACGGCGCCTTGCTGCGCGCCCCGGCGCGCCGGGGAGGGCGCTGACATGGCCCGCATCCAGCTCGAACTCGCGCACTCGTACAAGCCGGACCCGCAGCAGGACAGCGATTACGCGCTGCTGCCGCTGTCCATGGAATTCCGCGACGGCGGCGCCTATGCGCTGCTCGGCCCCTCGGGCTGCGGCAAGACCACCATGCTCAACATCATGTCGGGCCTGCTCGTGCCCTCGCAGGGCCGCGTGCTGTTCGACGGCCGCGACGTCACCCGCGCGAGCCCGCAGGAGCGCAACATCGCCCAGGTGTTCCAGTTCCCGGTCATCTACGACACCATGACGGTGGCCGAGAACCTCGCCTTCCCGCTCAAGAACCGCAAGGTGCCAGAGGCGCAGATCCGCCAGCGCGTGGGCCAGATCGCCGAAATGCTGGAGATGAGCCACCAGCTCGACATGCGCGCCGCCGGCCTCTCCGCCGACCAGAAGCAGAAGATCTCCCTGGGCCGCGGACTCGTGCGCCCGGACGTCTCGGCCGTGCTGTTCGACGAGCCGCTCACGGTGATCGACCCCCACCTCAAGTGGCAGCTGCGGCGCAAGCTCAAGCAGATCCACCACGAACTCAAGCTCACCCTCATCTACGTCACCCACGACCAGGTCGAGGCGCTCACCTTCGCCGAAGAGGTGGTGGTGATGACGCGCGGCCGCGCCGTGCAGGTGGGCTCGGCCGACGCGCTCTTCGAGCGTCCCCAGCACGTCTTCGTCGGCCACTTCATCGGCTCGCCCGGCATGAACTTCCTGCCGGCGCAACTGGAGGGCGGCGGCCTGCGCATCGGCAACCAGGCCCTGCCGCGCCCCGCGCGCGAACTGCCCGACGGCCCGCTGCAGCTCGGCGTGCGCCCCGAATACCTCGCCGTGGTGCCCGAGGGCACGCCCGGCGCGCTGCCCTGCACGGTGGACAAGGTGCAGGACATCGGCACCTACCAGCTGCTCACCGCGCGCCTGGACGGCCAGCCGCTCAAGGCCCGCGTCGCGCCCGCCGAGCTGCTGCCCGCGCCCGGCGGCACCGTCTGGCTGCAGGTGCTGGGCGCCCACACCTGCTTCTACCGCAACGAGGAGCTGTTGGCATGAGCCAGACCACCAAGCCCGTGAACCAGAAGGCCTGGTTCCTCATCCTGCCCGTCATCCTCTGTGTGGCCTTCTCGGCCATCCTGCCGCTGATGACCGTGGTGAATTACTCGGTGCAGGACATCATCTCGCCCGAGCGCCGCGTGTTCGTCGGCACCGAATGGTTCGCGCAGGTCATGCGCGACGAGGAACTGCACGGCGCGCTGCTGCGCCAGCTCGGCTTCTCGCTGGCGGTGCTGGCGGTGGAGATCCCGCTCGGCATCTGCCTGGCGCTCTCCATGCCCGCGCAGGGCTGGAAGTCCTCCGCCGTGCTGGTCACCGTCGCCCTGTCGCTGCTCATCCCGTGGAACGTGGTCGGCACCATCTGGCAGATCTACGGACGCGCCGACATCGGCCTGCTCGGCGCCGCGCTGCAGTACGTGGGCATCGACTACAACTACACCGGCAATGCCACGCACGCCTGGCTCACCGTGCTCGCCATGGACGTCTGGCACTGGACGCCGCTGGTCGCGCTGCTGTGCTTCGCCGGCCTGCGCTCCATTCCCGACGCGTACTACCAGGCAGCGCGCATCGACGGCGCTAGCAAGTGGGCCGTGTTCCGCTACATCCAGCTGCCCAAGATGCGCGGCGTGCTCATGATCGCCGTGCTGCTTCGCTTCATGGACAGCTTCATGATCTACAC
The DNA here is from genome assembly GCF_900100305.1 of Paracidovorax citrulli. GTDB lineage: Bacteria > Pseudomonadota > Gammaproteobacteria > Burkholderiales > Burkholderiaceae_C > Paracidovorax > Paracidovorax citrulli. The sequence continues at coordinate 39,863 of NZ_FNEY01000014.1, forward strand.
CGAGCCCTTCGTGCTCACCGGCGGCGGCCCCGGCAACGCCACCACCTTCCTCAGCCAGTACCTCACGCAGAAGGCCGTCGGCCAGTTCGACCTCGGCCCGGCCGCCGCCTTCTCGCTGATCTACTTCCTCATCATCCTGCTGCTGTGCTTCATCCTCTACAACTGGATGCAGCGCGTGGGCACCGACACCGCCACGGAGGACGGCCATGCATGAGAACCGCTTCCGCAAGCGCACCCTGTTCCTGATCGCCTACCTCGTCTTCGCGCTCCTGCCCATCTACTGGATGGTGAACATGAGCTTCAAGACGAACTCCGAGATCCTCTCGACCTTCTCCTTCTGGCCCGAGCATTTCACCTGGGACAACTACCGGACCATCTTCACCGACGAGTCCTGGTATTCGGGCTACATCAACAGCCTGATCTACGTCGCCATCAACATGGTGATCTCGCTCACCGTGGCGCTGCCGGCGGCCTACGCGTTCTCGCGCTACCAGTTCCTGGGCGACAAGCACGTCTTCTTCTGGCTGCTCACCAACCGCATGACCCCGCCGGCCGTGTTCCTGCTGCCGTTCTTCCAGCTCTACACCACCGTGGGGCTGATGGACACGCACCTCGCCGTCGCGCTCGCCCACCTGCTGTTCAACGTGCCGCTCGCGGTCTGGATCCTGGAAGGCTTCATGAGCGGCATCCCGCGCGAGATCGACGAGACCGCCTACATCGACGGCTACAGCTTCCCGCGCTTCTTCCTCACCATCTTCCTGCCGCTCATCAAGGCCGGCGTGGGCGTGGCCGCGTTCTTCTGCTTCATGTTCAGCTGGGTGGAGCTGCTGCTGGCCCGCACGCTCACCAGCGTGAACGCCAAGCCCATCGTCGCCACCATGACGCGCACCGTCAGCGCCTCGGGCATGGACTGGGCCACGCTCGCCGCCGCCGGCGTGCTCACCATCGTGCCCGGCGCCATCGTGATCTGGTTCGTGCGGCACTACATCGCCAAAGGCTTCGCCATGGGGAGAGTATGAGACACCCCCCTGCGCGGCTTCGCCGCTCCGTGCTTCCGCCAGAGGCGGCTGCCCTTCGTGCACGTCCAAGCCTGCGCAGGCAGGCTCGGAGCCGCGGCACTCAGCCCCCGCTCTCGCCGCGCTGCGCGCAGCGGGCAGGGGGACGACGCTGGTGGCCCGGCGAAGCCGGTTCCACGGCGTCTGCTGGTGTGGCCTGCTCCGCGGCCATCGGACGGGTGAGGCCGCGCCGGTTGTCAGGGATACCTAGCTGCGTACCCGTGTCATTTCGAATTCTGCTGAAAGGCTCCAAACATGTTTGACTGGATGGCCTGGACCACGCCCGTGGCCGTGTTCTTCGTCTGCATCGTCCTCATGCTCGCGGGCATGACCGTGTGGGAAATCAAATCGCCCACGACGCTGCGCAAGGGCTTCCTGCCCATCGCCACCACGCGCGGCGACCGGCTCTTCATCGGCCTGCTCTCCGCGGCCTACGTCAACCTCGCCTACGTCGGCCTGTCGGGCCGCATCGCGGAATGGATGAAGCTGGAGCAGGAACCTTCGGTGTGGATCAGCTTCGTGGCATCCATGCTCTTGCTCGCACTCATCCTGCGCAAGGGCTGATTTTTCACGGCCGTGCGGCTCCCCGTTCCCCGGGGCCGGCGGCCGATCGCAATGGCAGCAGGGGACACACCTAACAAGGAGACAGTCATGAAGATGCGTTTGACCGCCCTGGCGTTCGCCGCCACGGCCCTGGTGATCGGGCAGGCCGCATGGGCGGGCGAGGCGGAGGCCAAGAAGTGGGTGGACAGCGAATTCCAGCCGTCCACGCTCAGCAAGGACCAGCAGATGGCCGAGATGAAGTGGTTCATCGAAGCCGCCAAGAAGCTGCAGGCCAAGGGCGTGAAGGAAATCTCGGTCGTCTCCGAAACCATCACCACGCACGAATACGAATCCAAGACCCTCGCCAAGGCGTTCTCGGAAATCACCGGCATCACCGTCAAGCACGACCTCATCCAGGAAGGCGACGTGGTCGAGAAGCTGCAGACCTCGATGCAGTCGGGCAAGTCCATCTACGACGGCTGGATCTCGGATTCCGACCTGATCGGCACGCACTACCGCTACGGCAAGATGATGAGCCTGACCGACTACATGGCGGGCGACGGCAAGGAATGGACCAACCCCGGGCTGGACCTGAAGGACTTCATCGGCATCAAGTTCACCACCGCGCCCGACGGCAAGCTCTACCAGCTGCCGGACCAGCAGTTCGCCAACCTCTACTGGTTCCGCGCCGACCTCTTCGCCCGCCAGGACCTGAAGGACAAGTTCAAGGCCAAGTACGGCTACGAGCTGGGCGTGCCGCAGAACTGGAGCGCCTACGAGGACATCGCCGAGTTCTTCAGCAACGACGTCAAGCAGATCGACGGCAAGCCCATCTACGGCCACATGGACTACGGCAAGAAGGACCCGTCGCTGGGCTGGCGCTTCACCGATGCCTGGCTCTCCATGGCCGGTGCGGCCGACGTCGGCACGCCCAACGGCCTGCCGATCGACGAATGGGGCATCCGGGTGGCGGACGACAAGTGCACCCCCGTGGGCGCATCGGTGTCGCGCGGCGGCGCCACCAACTCGCCGGCAGCGGTCTATGCGCTCACCAAGTACGTGGACTGGATGAAGAAGTACGCGCCCAAGGAAGCCCTGGGCATGACCTTCACCGAAGCCGGCCCCGTGCCGGCCCAGGGCCAGATCGCCCAGCAGATCTTCTGGTACACCGCGTTCACCGCCGACATGGTCAAGCCCGGCCTGCCCGTCGTGAACGCCGACGGCACGCCCAAGTGGCGCATGGCCCCCGGCCCCAACGGCCCCTACTGGAAGCAGGGCATGCAGAACGGCTACCAGGACGTGGGTTCGTGGTCGTTCTTCAAGGGCCACGACGCCAACAGGACGGCAGCGGCCTGGCTCTATGCCCAGTTCGTGACCGCCAAGACCACGTCGCTGAAGAAGACGCTGGTGGGCCTGACGCCGATCCGCGAAAGCGACATTCAGTCCAAGGCCATGACCGATGCGGCGCCCAAGCTGGGTGGCCTGGTCGAGTTCTACCGCAGCCCGGCGCGCGTGGCCTGGTCGCCCACCGGCACCAACGTGCCCGACTACCCCAAGCTGGCACAGCTCTGGTGGAAGAACGTGGCACAGGCCGTCACGGGCGAGAAGACGCCGCAGGGCGCCATGGACAACCTCGCCGAGGAAATGGACCAGGTGATGGCCCGCCTGCAGCGCGCCGGCATGGCCCACTGCGCGCCCAAGCTCAACCCCAAGGGCGATCCCGCCAAGTGGCTGAGCGACCAGCACGCCCCCTGGAAGAAGCTGGCCAACGAGAAGCCCAAGGGTGAAACCATCGCCTACGACAAGCTGCTGCAGGCCTGGAAGGACGGCAAGACCCGCTGACCGGCGGCGGCCCGCCGGGGCCGCTTCCGTTTTTCGGCACTCTCCCGCCCGGCCCGCTCGCGAGGCTGCGCGGGAGATCCGCTTTTGAAGGGGCATATCAGGGTTTACCCTGTGTATTGGCCCGGTTGAATGGACAATTCATCGCCATGACTCTCCCGAACACGCCCCTGCCCACCGACCGCGCCCGACTGCTGGCGCAGCTTGCCGAACCCCGCCAGTACGACCTGGCGGTCATCGGGGGCGGGGCGACGGGGCTGGGCGCGGCGCTCGACGCCGCGGCGCGCGGCTTCAGCGTCGTCCTGGTCGAGTCCCACGATTTCGCGAAGGGCACGTCCTCGCGCGCCACCAAGCTCGTGCACGGCGGTGTCCGCTACCTCGCGCAGGGCAACATCTCGCTCGTGCGCGAGGCACTGCACGAGCGCACCACGCTGCTCGGCAATGCGCCGCACCTGGCGCAGCCGCTGCCCTTCGTGATGCCGTCCTACCGTTTCTGGGAGACGCCCTTCTACGGCATGGGCCTCAAGGCCTACGACCTGCTGGCGGGCCGCGCCGGCCTGGGTACCACCGAATTCCTGGGCCGGGAGGGCACGCTGCGCCTTCTGCCCACCGTGCGCCGCGATGGCCTGCAGGGCGGCGTCAAGTATTGGGACGGCCAGTTCGACGACGCACGGCTCGCCCTGGCGCTCGCGCGCACCGCGGCGCTGCGCGGCGCGCTGCTCGTCAACTACTGCCCGGCGCGCGAGCTCATCCACGAGAACGGCAAGGTCGCGGGCCTGCGCTGCGAGGACGCCGAAACCGGCACCCCATACACCCTGCGGGCGCGCTGCGTCGTCAACGCCACGGGGGTCTGGGTGGACGGCCTGCGCAGCCAGGACGCCGAAGCCCTCGGCCGGCCCGCGCGGCCCATCGTCGCGCCCAGCCAGGGCGTGCACATCGTGGTGGACCGGGAGTTCCTTCCCTCCGACCACGCGATGATGGTGCCGAAGACGGCAGACGGCCGCGTCCTCTTCGCCGTGCCCTGGCTCGGCAAGGTCATCCTCGGCACCACCGACAGCCCCCGCCAGGATCTGGAGCGCGAGCCGCGCCCCTTCAAGGAAGAGGCCGCCTTCATCCTGAGCGAATCGGCGCGCTACCTCACCCGCGCGCCGTCGGCCGCGGACGTGCGCAGCATCTGGGTGGGCCTGCGCCCGCTGGTGCGCCCGCCCGACGACGAGGGGGGCAACACCAAGAGCATCAGCCGCGAGCACACCGTGCTGGCGAGCCCGAGCGGCCTGGTCACGGTGACCGGCGGCAAATGGACCACCTACCGCGCCATGGCGGAGGACGTGTTGCAGAAATGCTTCGATGCCGGCCTGCTGCCGGCCCGTGCCGGCGGGGCGACCCAGCGCCTGCCGGTGGTGGGCGCGCCGGACGGCCCGGTGCAGCACGGCATGGACGAGGCCCAGGGCCCGCATTCCTACGGCTCGGAGGCGGTCTTCCTGGACAATGTACCCGGCGCGCAACACTGGCTGGCGCCGGGCCTCTCCGAGGCCATGGTCCGCTTCGCCGCGCGCCACGAGTACGCGCGCACCGTCGAGGACATGCTCGCGCGCCGCAGCCGCATGCTCTTCCTCGACGCCGCACAGGCCCTGCGCCTGGCCCCGCAGGTGGCCGCCATCCTCGCCGAAGAGCTGAGCACCGACCCGGGCCTGGCCGCGTTCGAGGCGCTCGCCGCGCAGTACCACACGGTTCCTGCGTAACGGCTTGACACGCCCTTTCTTTTTTGAAAGAATCGAGGGCTTCGCGTTTCTCTACGCGGATTTCTGCCCAGCGGGAAGCGGTGCAAATGGTTTGCACCGCGGACGACGGGCCCAAGACTGACTGGCTGATAAGCAGCCCTGCGAGGTTTCCAGGGCTGTCGATCTTCTGGTGCAAGTTGGGAATATTCACATGATCCAGACAGAATCTCGGTTAGACGTTGCCGACAATACCGGCGCGAAGTCCGTCCTGTGCATCAAGGTGCTGGGCGGTTCCAAGCGTCGCTATGCCAGCGTGGGCGACATCATCAAGGTGAGCATCAAGGAAGCCGCTCCGCGTGGCCGCGTCAAGAAGGGCGAGGTTTACAGCGCAGTGGTGGTCCGCACCGCCAAGGGCATCCGTCGCGGCGACGGTTCGCTCGTCAAATTCGACGGCAACGCAGCAGTGTTGCTGAATGCAAAGCTGGAGCCCATCGGCACCCGCATCTTCGGCCCCGTGACGCGTGAACTGCGTACCGAGCGCTTCATGAAGATCGTGTCCCTGGCTCCCGAAGTTCTCTGAGGACGCGCCATGAACAAGATTCGCAAGGGCGACGAAGTGATCGTGCTCACCGGGCGCGACAAGGGCAAGCGCGGCACGGTGTCGCTGCGCAAGGATGACTCCTACCTGGTCATCGACGGCATCAACCTGGTCAAGAAGCACGTGAAGCCGAACCCCATGAAGGGTACGACCGGCGGCATCGTGGAAAAGGCCATGCCCATCCACCAGTCCAACGTGGCCATTTTCAACGCTGCCACGGGCAAGGCCGATCGCGTGGGCATCAAGGTGCAGGCGGATGGTTCGCGCGTTCGCGTGTTCAAGTCCAGCGGCGCTGAAATCAAGGCGGCCTAAGGAGTCAACATGGCACGACTGCAACAACACTACCGCGAAAAGATCGTTCCCGAACTCACCAAGCAGTTCGGCTACACCTCGCCGATGGAAGTCCCCCGCCTCACGAAGATCACCCTGAACATGGGTGTGAGCGAAGCGGTGTCCGACAAGAAGGTCATGGACAACGCCGTGGCCGATCTGACGAAGATCGCCGGCCAGAAGCCCGTCGTGACGAAGGCCAAGAAGGCCATCGCCGGCTTCAAGATCCGCGAAGGCCAGGCCATCGGCTGCATGGTCACGCTGCGCGGCGTCCAGATGTACGAATTCCTGGACCGTTTCGTGACCGTGGCACTGCCCCGCGTCCGTGACTTCCGCGGCATCTCCGGCCGTGCCTTCGACGGCCGCGGCAACTACAACATCGGCGTCAAAGAGCAGATCATCTTCCCCGAAATCGAGTACGACAAGGTGGATGCCCTGCGCGGCCTGAACATCAGCATCACCACGACGGCCAAGTCGGACGAAGAGGCCAAGGCCCTTCTCGCCGGTTTCCGTTTCCCCTTCAAGAACTAAAGGCAGCGTATGGCTAAAGTAGCTTTGATCCAGCGCGAACTGAAGCGCGAAAAACTGGCAGCCAAGTACGCAGCGAAGTATGCGGAACTGAAGGCCATCGCCAGCGACGCCAAGCGCAGCGACGAGGAGCGTGAAGCCGCCCGCCTCGGCCTGCAGAAGCTTCCCCGCAACGCCAACCCGACGCGCCAGCGCAACCGCTGCGAAATCACGGGCCGTCCCCGTGGCACGTTCCGTCAATTCGGTCTGGCACGCGCCAAGATCCGTGAACTGGCGTTTGCCGGTGACATCCCGGGTGTCACCAAGGCCAGCTGGTAAGCAGGCAGGAGAGAACCAACATGAGCATGAGTGATCCCATCGCCGACTTGCTGACCCGCATCCGCAATGCGCAAATGGTGTCCAAGGCCACCGTTTCCGTGCCTTCTTCCAAAGTGAAGATCGCCATCGCGCAGGTGCTGAAGGACGAGGGTTACATCGACGGCTTCGAAGTGAAGTCCGAAGGCAACAAGTCCGAACTCGAAATTTCCCTGAAGTACTACGCCGGCCGTCCGGTGATCGAGCGCATCGAGCGCGTGAGCCGTCCCGGCCTGCGCGTGTACAAGGGCCGCGACTCCATCCCCCAGGTCATGAACGGCCTGGGCGTTGCCATCGTCACCACGCCCAAGGGCGTGATGACGGATCGCAAGGCACGTGCCACCGGCGTCGGCGGCGAAGTGCTTTGCTACGTCGCTTAACGTGGCATTGAGGAGAAACTGAAATGTCCCGCGTAGGAAAAATGCCGGTGGCCATCCCCAATGGTGTGGATGTGACCATCACGGAAGAACAGATCAGCGTGAAGGGCTCGGGCGGTACGCTGTCCGTGGCGCAGAACCGCCTGGTCAAGACCGTCAACAAGGACGGCAAGCTCAGCTTCGAGCCTGCCGATGAATCCCGCGAAGCCAATGCCATGAGCGGCACCATCCGCCAGCTCGTGAACAACATGGTGGTGGGCGTCAGCAAGGGCTTCGAGAAGAAGCTGAACCTGATCGGCGTGGGCTACAAGGCCCAGGCTTCGGGTGCCAAGCTGAACCTCGCCGTCGGCTATTCGCACCCCGTGAACTTCGACATGCCCGCGGGCATCACCGTGGCCACGCCGACCCCGACGGAAATCGTGATCAAGGGTGCGGACCGCCAGCGCGTGGGCCAGCTCGCCGCCGAAATCCGTGCCGTTCGTCCTCCCGAGCCCTACAAGGGCAAGGGCATCCGGTACTCGGATGAGAAGGTCACGATCAAAGAGACCAAGAAGAAGTAAGGAGCTGCAGCATGTTGACCAAGAAAGAGCAGCGTCTTCGTCGTTCGCGCCAGACCCGCATCCGCATTGCACAGCAAGGCGTGGTCCGTCTGACGGTGAACCGCACGAACCTCCACATTTACGCCAGCGTCATCTCCGAAGACGGCAGCCGCGTGCTTGCCAGCGCATCCACGGCGGAAGCCGAAGTGCGCAAGGAACTGGGCGGCTCGGGCAAGGGTGGCAATGCCGCCGCGGCCCAGATGATCGGCAAGCGCATCGCTGAAAAGGCGAAGGCCGCCGGCATCGAGAAAGTCGCATTCGACCGCGCTGGATTCGCATATCACGGCCGCGTGAAGGCCCTCGCAGAAGCCGCGCGTGAAGCCGGCCTGCAGTTCTAAGCGGAGCGAGTAGAAAATGGCTAAGTTTCAACCCAAAGTGCAGACCGAAGGACAAGACGACGGGATGCGCGAGAAGATGATCGCGGTCAACCGCGTGACCAAAGTCGTGAAGGGCGGCCGTATCCTCGGCTTCGCTGCACTGACGGTGGTCGGCGACGGTGACGGCCGCGTGGGCATGGGCAAGGGCAAGTCCAAGGAAGTGCCTGCTGCCGTGCAAAAGGCGATGGAAGAATGCCGCCGCAACCTGGTGAAGGTTTCGCTCAAGAATGGCTCCATCCACCACTCGGTGAAGGGCCATCACGGCGCCGCTTCGGTCGAACTGCATCCGGCTCCCAAGGGTACCGGCATCATCGCCGGCGGCCCCATGCGTGCTGTGTTCGAAGTGGTGGGCATCACCGACATCGTGGCCAAGAGCCATGGTTCCTCGAACCCCTACAACATGGTCCGCGCCACGTTCGACGCGCTGGTGAACTCCACGACCCCCGCGGAAGTGGCTGCCAAGCGCGGCAAGTCGGTCGAAGACATCTTCGCCTGAACGGAGCTCTGCAAATGACTACGCAACAAACCGTCAAGATTCAACTGGTGCGCAGCCCCATCGGCACCAAGGAATCGCACCGCGCCACCGTTCGCGGCCTGGGCCTGCGCAAGCTGAACAGCGTCAGCGAGCTCAAGGACAGCCCCGAAGTGCGCGGCATGATCAACAAGATCAGCTATCTGGTCAAGGTCCTCTGAGAGGTTGATGATGGAACTCAATAGCATCAAGCCCGCAGAAGGCGCGAAGCATGCCAAGCGCCGTGTGGGCCGTGGCATCGGCTCCGGCCTGGGCAAGACCGCAGGCCGCGGTCACAAGGGCCAGAAGTCGCGTTCGGGTGGCTACCACAAGGTGGGCTTCGAAGGCGGCCAGATGCCCCTGCAGCGCCGTCTGCCCAAGCGCGGCTTCAAGTCGCACCTGCTGAAGTTCAACGCCGAAGTGACCCTGAGCACGCTCGAGCAGCTCGGCCTGGCCGAAGTGGACCTCGCAGCGCTCAAGAGCGCCGGCGTGGTGGGCCAGCTCGCCAAGGTGGTCAAGGTCATCAAGAGCGGTGAGCTCACCAAGGCCGTGAAGCTGAACGGCATCGGTGCCACGGCGGGTGCCAAGGCGGCCATCGAGGCGGCCGGCGGCAGCCTGGCCTGAACGGCACCCTGAAGAAGGAACGCATTCGTGGCTACCAGCGCAGCGTCGATTGCAAAGACCGGTAAATTCGGCGACCTGCGTCGCCGGCTGGTTTTCCTGCTGCTGGCCCTGATCGTCTATCGCATCGGGGCGCACATCCCGGTGCCGGGCATCGATCCGGCCCAGCTGCAGCAGCTGTTCAGTGGCCAGCATGGCGGTATCCTGAACCTGTTCAACATGTTCTCGGGCGGGGCCCTGTCCCGCTTCACGGTGTTCGCACTGGGGATCATGCCGTACATCTCGGCATCGATCATCATGCAGCTGATGACCTACGTCGTTCCCACCTTCGAGCAATTGAAGAAGGAAGGCGAGGCCGGACGCCGCAAGATCACCCAGTACACGCGCTACGGAACACTCGGCCTGGCCATTTTCCAGTCGCTCGGCATCGCCGTGGCGCTGGAGAGCTCCGCCGGCCTCGTGCTGAGCCCGGGCTTCGGCTTCCGCCTCACCGCGGTGGTCAGCCTGACGGCAGGCACCATGTTCCTGATGTGGCTGGGCGAGCAGATCACCGAGCGTGGCCTGGGCAACGGTATCTCGATCCTGATCTTCTCCGGCATCGCGGCCGGCCTGCCGAGCTCCATCGGCGGCCTGCTGGAGCTGGTGCGCACGGGTGCGATGAGCATCCTGGCGGCGATCTTCATCGTGCTGCTGGTGGCGGCAGTGACCTACTTCGTGGTGTTCGTGGAGCGGGGCCAGCGCAAGATCCTCGTGAACTATGCGCGTCGCCAGGTGGGCAACAAGGTCTATGGAGGCCAGTCGTCGCACCTGCCGCTCAAGCTGAACATGGCCGGCGTGATCCCGCCGATCTTCGCGTCGTCGATCATCCTGCTGCCCGCCACGATCGTGAACTGGTTCAGCGCGGGTGAGTCGATGCGCTGGCTGCGCGACATCTCCGGTGCGCTGACCCCTGGCCAGCCCGTCTACGTGATGTTCTATGCCGCCGCCATCGTGTTCTTCTGCTTCTTCTACACGGCGCTGGTGTTCAACAGCCGTGAGACAGCGGACAACCTGAAGAAGAGCGGCGCCTTCATTCCCGGGATCCGTCCCGGCGAGCAGACGGCACGCTACATCGACAAGATCCTGGTGCGGCTGACGCTGGCCGGCGCGGTGTACATCACCTTCGTCTGCCTGCTGCCGGAGTTCCTGATCTTGAAGTACAACGTGCCGTTCTATTTCGGCGGCACGTCCCTGCTGATCATCGTGGTCGTCACCATGGACTTCATGGCCCAGGTGCAGAACTACATGATGTCCCAGCAGTACGAGTCGCTGCTCAAGAAGGCGAACTTCAAAGCAACACCAGGCACCTGAGGTCTGGCGAGTCGGAAGCGGATCCGCTACAATCGCGGGTTCGCCTCCAGCTAAGTGACGGTTAATGATGCCCATCGATCCATCGCGGGCACGCAAGTGTGTTCCGCGCCTGGCCGGAACGAATGGACTAGTTTTAGGAGAGTGAAATGAGAGTTTCGGCTTCGGTCAAGAAAATCTGCCGCAACTGCAAGATCATCCGCCGCAAGGGTGTCGTGCGGGTCATCTGCACCGACATGCGCCACAAGCAGCGCCAAGGTTGATTGAAAGTTTAGAGGACGCAAATGGCACGTATCGCTGGCATCAACATTCCGCCGCATCAGCATGCTGAAATCGGCCTGACGGCTATCTTCGGCATCGGACGCACGCGCGCTCGCAAGATCTGCGAAGCCTGCGGCATCGCCTACTCCAAGAAGATCAAGGATCTGACGGACGGCGATCTCGAAAAAATCCGCGACCAGATCGCCCAGTTCACCATCGAAGGTGATCTGCGCCGCGAAACCACGATGAACATCAAGCGCCTGATGGACATCGGCTGCTACCGCGGTTTCCGCCATCGCCGTGGTCTGCCGATGCGTGGTCAGCGCACCCGCACGAACGCCCGTACCCGCAAGGGTCCGCGCAAGGGTGCCGCAGCGCTCAAGAAATAAGCAGATTGAAAGATCCACATGGCAAAGTCTCCCGCCAATAACGCAGCGCAGCGTGTGCGCAAGAAGGTTCGCAAGAACGTTTCCGACGGCATCGCGCACGTGCACGCTTCGTTCAACAACACGATCATCACGATCACGGACCGCCAGGGCAATGCCCTGTCCTGGGCCTCTTCCGGTGGCCAGGGCTTCAAGGGTTCGCGCAAGTCCACGCCCTTCGCAGCCCAGGTGGCTTCCGAAGTGGCCGGTCGCGCCGCGATCGAGCAAGGCATCAAGAACCTCGACGTCGAGATCAAGGGCCCCGGCCCGGGTCGCGAATCGTCGGTGCGCGCACTGGGTGCCCTGGGCATCCGCATCACGTCCATCTCCGACGTGACGCCGGTTCCGCACAACGGCTGCCGTCCGCAAAAGCGCCGTCGTATCTGATTTTTTTGCGTAAGCCCACCGCCACCCGGGCGCATGCCACAAGGCATGGTGCGGGTGGCTCCCGCGTTTTTCGACGCGGCAGATGACATTTCAAGGAAGCTCAAGTGGCACGTTACCTCGGCCCCAAGGCCAAACTCTCCCGCCGTGAAGGCACCGACCTGTTCCTGAAGAGCGCACGCCGCTCCATCGCGGACAAGGCCAAGTTCGACTCCAAGCCCGGCCAGCACGGCCGCACCTCCGGCGCCCGCACCTCCGACTTCGGTCTGCAGCTGCGCGAAAAGCAGAAGGTCAAGCGCATGTACGGCGTGCTGGAAAAGCAGTTCCGCCGCTACTTCGAGGCTGCAGATCGCCGCAAGGGCAACACCGGTGCCAACCTGCTGTCGCTGCTCGAGTCCCGCCTGGACAACGTGGTGTACCGCATGGGCTTCGGCTCCACCCGCGCCGAGGCGCGCCAGCTGGTGTCCCACAAGGCCATCACGGTGAACGGCCAGTCCGTGAACATCGCTTCCTACCTCGTGAAGCCCGGCGACGTGGTGGCCGTGCGCGAGAAGTCCAAGAAGCAGGCCCGCATCGTGGAAGCGCTGCAGCTGGCCCAGCAGGTGGGCATCCCCGCCTGGGTGGAAGTGAATGCCGACAAGGTCGAAGGTACCTTCAAGAAGGCTCCCGACCGCGACGAGTTCGGTGCAGACATCAACGAATCCCTGATCGTTGAGTTGTACTCGCGCTAATCCACAGCGTTCATCGATCGCAATTGTTTCCCGTACCGCGAGGCATCGCGGTACGGGTGCTTCGCCAGCCTTACCGGTGTAACGAGCTGGGGGTATTGAGAGGAAGTCTGCATGCAAACCAATTTGCTGAAACCCAAGACGATCAACGTCGAGCAGCTCGGACACAACCGCGCCAAGGTCGCGCTGGAGCCCTTCGAGCGCGGATACGGGCACACGCTCGGCAACGCCATCCGGCGCGTGCTGCTGTCGTCCATGGTGGGTTACGCAGCAACGGAAGTGACGATCGCCGGCGTGCTCCACGAGTACTCGTCCATCGACGGCGTTCAGGAAGATGTCGTGAACATCCTGCTGAACCTGAAGGGCGTCGTGTTCAAGCTCCACAACCGCGACGAGGTCACGCTGAGCCTGCGCAAGGATGGCGAGGGCGTGGTCACCGCGCGCGACATCCAGACGCCGCACGACGTGGAAATCGTCAATCCCGACCACGTGATCGCCCACCTGTCGCAAGGCGGCAAGCTGGACATGCAGATCAAGGTGGAGAAGGGCCGCGGCTACGTGCCGGGCAACCTGCGCCGCTATGCCGACGAATCGACCAAGTCGATCGGCCGCATCGTGCTGGACGCCTCCTTCTCGCCGGTCAAGCGTGTGAGCTACACGGTCGAGAGCGCCCGCGTCGAGCAGCGCACCGACCTGGACAAGCTGGTCGTCGAGATCGAGACCAATGGTGCGATCACCGCGGAAGATGCCGTGCGCGCCTCCGCCAAGATCCTGGTCGAGCAGCTCGCTGTCTTCGCACAGCTCGAGGGCGGTGAACTGGCCGCGTTCGACACGCCGGCCGGCCCGCGTGGCAGCGCCACGTTCGATCCGATCCTGCTGCGCCCCGTGGACGAGCTGGAACTCACCGTGCGCTCGGCCAATTGCCTGAAGGCCGAGAACATCTACTACATCGGCGATCTGATCCAGCGTACCGAGAACGAGCTGCTCAAGACCCCGAACCTGGGTCGCAAGTCGCTCAACGAGATCAAAGAAGTGCTGGCTTCGCGCGGCCTCACGCTGGGCATGAAGCTCGAGAACTGGCCGCCGGCCGGCCTCGACAAGCGCTGATCCGGCGTTCTATAATCTCCGGTTTCCCCTGTCGGGGAACCAGTGCTGCGGGCAGTACCTGATACGGCTGCCCGTTTTAATTGACTGATAAGGAAAAGCACCATGCGCCACGGACACGGACTCCGTAAACTGAACCGCACCAGCTCGCACCGCCTCGCGATGCTGCAGAACATGATGAACTCGCTCATCGAGCACGAGGCCATCAAGACCACGGTCCCCAAGGCCAAGGAACTGCGCCGCGTGATCGAGCCCATGATCACCCTGGCCAAGGAAGACACGGTGGCGAACCGCCGCCTGGCCTTCGACCGCCTGCGCGACCGCGACAGCGTGACCAAGCTCTTCAACGTGCTCGGCCCCCTGTTCAAGGCCCGTCCCGGTGGCTATACCCGCATCCTGAAGATGGGTTACCGCGTGGGCGACAACGCCCCCATGGCCTTCGTCGAATTCGTCGAACGCCCGGAAGTCGCTGAAGTTTCTGAAAATTCTCCCGCAGACGCCGCAAAGTAAGCTATAATTTATTTCTTGCCGCGCGATGGAGCAGTCTGGTAGCTCGTTGGGCTCATAACCCAAAGGTCGGAGGTTCAAATCCTTCTCGCGCAACCAACACAAGTGCCTTGCACTTTCAGAAACGCCCACTTCATAGTGGGCGTTTTTGTTTTTGCGCTTCCCGCTGGCTCTGCTGGCCTTCCGGCTGGCGTTCTGTCCGGGCACGGCCCCCGCGAACCGGAGCCTGCCCCTGTTCCCACCCTGCTTTTCGTATCCCATGCGCCCGCTGACCCTTGGCATCGACTTCGGCACTTCCAATTCCGCGATGGCGGTCCGGCGCGACGGGGAAACGGCGCAGATGGTGCCCGTGGAGCAGTCGTTCCACACGCTGCCGACGGCGATGTTCTTCAATACCGAAGAATCCCGGACGCACGTGGGCCAGGATGCGATCGCCCAGTACCTGGCGGGTACCGAGGGGCGGCTGATGCGTTCGCTCAAGAGCCTGCTGGGCAGCGCGCTGCTGGAAGAGAAGACGGCGGTGCAGGGAACGCTGATGAGCTACCAGGACATCATCGCGCTCTTCCTGCGCACGATGGCGCAGCGCGCGCAGGCCGTCGTGGGCGATGTGCCCGCGCACGTCGTGCTGGGGCGTCCGGTGCATTTCGTGGATGGGGATCCGGCGCGGGATGCGCTGGCGGAGGGGGCGCTGCGGCGGGCGGCGGAAATGGCCGGCTTCGCGGACATTTCCTTCCAGCTCGAACCCATCGCGGCGGCGCTCGACTACGAGCAGCGCGTGGACCGGGAAACGCGCGTACTGGTGGTGGACATCGGTGGGGGGACATCCGACTTCACGGTGGTCCTGCTCGGGCCGGAGCGCTCTCGCCGTGCCGACCGCAGCGGCGACGTGCTCGCCACCGCTGGCGTGCACCTGGGCGGCACGGACTTCGACCAGCGTCTCAGCCGCTCGCACGTGATGCCCCTGCTCGGCCTGGGGCACCACGGCCCATCGGGGCGGGAAGTGCCCAGCCGCATCTTCTTCGACCTTTCGACATGGCACCTGATCCAGTGGCTCTACAGCCCCAAGGCCCTCGCGGAAGCGAAGGGGCTGCGGTCGGACTATCGTGACGCCCGCCTGCATGACCGGCTGATGGTGGTGCTGTCGGAGCGGTGGGGGCATCGCCTCGCACAGGCGGTGGAGCAGGCGAAGATCGATGTATCGAGCACCGGGGCGCCGGCAGCGCTGCCGCTCGGATGGCTGGAGCGGGATCTCGAGGCGACCGTTACCCCGGTTTCGATGGCGGGCACGCTGCAGCAGCCATTGCAGGAGGTGGTGCGGTGTGCCGCGGAATGCCTCGTCGCGGCCGACCTCGGAGCCCGGGGCGTGGACGCGCTCTACCTCACGGGCGGTTCCTCGGCCCTCAAGCCCTTGCGCGAAGCGCTGGCCGTGGCGTTTCCCGGCGTGCCCCAGGTCGAGGGGGACCTGTTCGGCGGCGTGGCCTCCGGGCTGGCGTACACCGTCCGCGCCTGAGGCGGGGGCTGGCGCGTGGCCCCCTGCCGGCCCCACGCAGCTGCTGTCTCCGCCCAGGCCTGCCGTCCGGTGGGCGCTGGCGGTCTCAGCTGTCCTCGGCGCCTTCCTTCTTCATGGCCAGCGCAGCGTCGTAGAGGGCGTTGCGCGGCGCTCCGCTGATCTCGGCCGCCAGGCGGACGGCGGTCTTGACGGGCAGTTCGGCCAGCAATTGGCGCAGGATGCGCAGGCCGGTGGCGGTGGCGGGGTGGTCATCGCCCCCGGGCAAGGCCGCGGGATGCACGACGATGGCGAACTCCCCGCGCGTGCGCGAGCTTCCTTCTTCCCCCAGCCAGGCAGCGAGGGCCTGGGCGGGCAGGGTGGCGATTTCCTCGAACTGCTTGGTGATCTCCCGCGCCAGGGTGACCGGCCGGTCGCCCAGGGGGGCCAGCGCTGCGGCGAGGTCGGCGATGCGGTGGGGCGCTTCGAGCAAGACGGTGCAGCGGTGTTCGGCCGCGAGGGCCTGGACGGCAGCCTGGCGCTCCGAGGCGCGCGTGGGCAGGAAGCCGGCGAAGAGGAATCCCCCGGCCAGCGGCCGGTGCGAGGCCGCGCCGGCATCCAGGGCTCCGGCCACGCTGAGTGCGGCCGTCACGCTGCTCGCCCCGGGCAGCGGCAGTGCGCGCAGCCCGGCCGCCTGCACGGCAGCGACGAGCCGGGCGCCGGGGTCGCTCACGCCCGGGGTGCCGGCGTCGCTCACGTAGGCGATGCGTTCGCCGCGCTGCAGCCGCTGCACGACGGCCTGCGCCGCCTCGGCTTCGTTGTGCTGGTGCACGGCCATCCATTGCGACGGGGTCTTGTCGATGCCGTAGGCGCGCAGCAGGGACTGCGTGTGGCGGGTGTCCTCGCAGGCGATGGCGTCGGCCAGTTGCAGCACGTGCAGGGCGCGCAGGGTGATGTCCGCGAGGTTGCCGATCGGCGTGGCGACGACGTACAGGGCGCCTTGCGGATAATGCTGCGCTGCGGCCGCGTCGCGCGCGGCGGACAGGGGGGAGGCGAAAGAGGCGCTCAATGGGAATCCTTGAAAAAAAGACGGCCGGCCCGGGAGGGGCCGCGCGGAAGACGACGCGGGCCGCGGGCATGGCCGCGGAGGACCGGGCGCTGGCGCATCTGCAGGCGGCCGGCCTGCGGCTGCTGGCGCGCAATTATCGGACGCCGGGCCGCGGAGGCGGGGAGATCGACCTGATCCTGCGCGACCGCGACGGCACGCTGGTCTTCGTGGAGGTGCGCAGCCGGGCGAGCGATGCCTATGGCGGCGCGGGCGCGAGCATCGGCGCGGCCAAGCGGCGGCGGATCGTGTTCGCGGCGCGGCACTACCTGCTGCGCTGGCCGTCGCCGCCGCCATGCCGCTTCGATGCGGTGCTGGTGAGCGGCGACGCGGTGCAGTGGCTGCAGGCCGCGTTCGATGCCGGCTAGCGCGGCGGTCGCCTGCCGCGCCAACGCCTTGCTACCGAAGCGGCAACACCCGGGGGGTATCATCGGCGTACATGCTCGAGCAACGCATCCAACAGCATTTCATCGATAGCGCGGACCTCAAGTACCAGGCCGCGCAACTCCTCAGTCAACCCATCGGGGCGGCCGTGCAGGCCATCCTGGCGTGCGTCACGAGCGGCGCCAAGGCCCTGGCCTGCGGCAGCGGCGCTGCCTCCGCGCAGGCGCGGCAGTTCGCGGCGCTCTGCGTGGCCGGCTTCGAGCGGGAGCGGCCCGAACTGGCGGCCGTCGCGCTCGAGCCTGACGCGCTCTGGTCCGCGCCCGGCATGCCCGGTGGCGACGCGCAGGTGCTGGCCCGGCAGGTGAGGGCGTTGGGCCAGGCGGGGGACGTGCTGCTCGCCATGGCCGACGGCAGCGCGGCCACCGATGCCGCCCTGGTGGAAGCCATCCAGTCCGCGCACGAGCGGGACATGACCGTGATCGCCCTCACTGGCCGGGGCGGCGCAGCGCTGGCCGGGCTGCTGCGCGAGACGGACGTGCTGATCGAGGTGCCGCACGACCGCGCGGCCCGCGTGCGCGAAGTGCATGCGCTGGTGCTGCACTGCCTGTGCGATGGGGTGGATGCCCAGTTATTTGGTGAACAGGAGATACCGCTATGACCTTGCAGACCTTGACCCGAACCACTGGCGCCGTGCTGGCCGCCGTCGCGCTGGGAACCGTGCTTTCGGCATGCGCCCCGCTGATGATCGGCGGTGCCGCCGTGGGCACCATGATGGCCGCGGACCGGCGCACCGCCGGCACCCAGGTGGAGGACGAGACGATCGAGCTGCGCGCGGGCAACCGGCTGCGCGATAACTTCGGCAACCGGGTCCATGTGAATGTGACCAGCTACAACCGCCAGGTGCTGCTGACGGGGGAAGTGCCCTCCCAGCAGGACAAGGAGCGGGTGGAGCAGGCGGTGCTGACCGTGGAGAACGTGCGCTCCGTCGTGAATGACCTGGCGGTGATGTCGGCCAGCACGCTGCCGCAGCGCGCCAACGATGCGCTCATCACCGGCAAGGTGCGCGCCAGCCTGGTGGACGCCAAGGACCTCTTCGCGACCGCCTTCAAGGTGGTGACGGAGCGCAACACCGTCTATCTGATGGGCCGCGTGACGCAGCGCGAGGCCGACCGTGCCACGGACATCGCGCGCGGCGTGAACGACGTGCGCAAGGTGGTGCGCGTGTTCGAGATCGTCTCGGAGCAGGAGCTGGCACGCGGATTCTCGCAGCAGCCCCAGGGCCCCGCACCGGTCACCACCGATTCCAAATAAGGGACACCCCCTGAGGCCTGGCAGAGCCAGTCCCGCGGCGTCTGCTGGCGTGGCCTGCTCCGCGGCCTTCCGACGGGCGAGGCGGTGCGGGTTTCGTGCGCCGTATTCAGCCGTTCTGCGGTTTTTTCACGCCCAGGCGGGTGATCAGGCTGGACGTGTCCCAGCGCCCGCCGCCGGCCTGCTGGACGTCGGCGTAGAACTGGTCCACGAGGGCGGTGAGGGGCAGGCGCGCGCCGTTGCGGTGGGCCTCTTCCAGCACCAGGCCCAGGTCCTTGCGCATCCAGTCCACGGCGAAGCCGAAGTCGAAGCGGCCTTCGACCATGGTCTTGCCGCGGTTGTCCATCTGCCAGCTCTGGGCGGCGCCCTTGCCGATCACGTCCAGCACCAGCGGCATGTCCAGGCCGGCATGCTGGCCGAAGGCGACCGCTTCCGAGAGGCCCTGGACGATGCCGGCGATGCAGATCTGGTTGACCATCTTGGCGAGCTGCCCGGCGCCGCTGTCGCCGATGCGCGTGAAGGCGCGCGAGAACGCCATGGCGACGGGCCGCACGGCGTCGAAGGCGTCCGCATCGCCGCCGCACATGACGGTGAGCTGGCCGTTCTGCGCGCCGGCCTGGCCGCCGGAGACGGGTGCGTCGATGAAGCGCAGGCCCAGGGTGCGTGCGGCCCGGGCCAGTTCGCGCGCGACTTCGGCGGAGGCGGTGGTGTGGTCCACGAAGACCGCGCCGGGCTGCATGCCGGCGAAGGCACCGTCGGCCCCGAGCACGACCGAGCGCAGGTCATCGTCATTGCCCACGCAGCAGAACACGATCTCCGCCCCCTGCGCGGCTTCGCGCGGCGTGGCTGCCTTCCGTGCGCCGGCGGATGCAGCGAACTCCTCGCACCATGCCGCGGCCTTGGCGGCGGTGCGGTTGAAGACGGTGACCTGGTGGCCGGCGAGCGCGAGGTGGCCCGCCATGGGGTGGCCCATCACGCCCAGTCCCAGGAAGGCGACCTTGCGCGAGGGGGTGGGGTCGTAGCTGCGCGGAGCGGTGCTGGGGGGCATGTGGATGTCTCCTGTCGTGGTTCCGGAAAACGATGAAAAAGACAGCGCCCGCCGGATGGCGGCGGGCGCGGCGCGGGTTGGCCTCAGACGATGGCGAAGTGCTCGGTACCCGATGAGAGGTCGGTGCTGCGGGCGCGCTGGCTGCCGAGCTTGATCTGCAGCCGCAGGTCGTTGAGCGAGTCGGCGTTGCGCAGCGCGTCTTCGTAGCTGATGACGTTGGCCTCGAAGAGGTCGAACAGCGACTGGTCGAAGGTCTGCATGCCGAGGTTGCGGCTCTTCTTCATGATCTCCTTGATCTCGGCGACCTCGCCCTTGAAGATCAGGTCGGCGATCAGCGGCGTGTTGAGCATCACTTCCACCGCCGCGGCGCGGCCCTTGCCGTCCTGCTTGGGGATGAGGCGCTGCGACACCATGGCGCGCAGGTTGAGCGACAGGTCCATGAGCAGTTGCGCGCGCCGTTCTTCGGGGAAGAAGTTGATGATCCGGTCCAGCGCCTGGTTGGCGCTGTTGGCGTGCAGCGTGGCGAGGCACAGGTGGCCGGTCTCGGAGAACGCGATGGCATGGTCCATGGTTTCGCGGTCGCGGATCTCGCCCATGAGGATCACGTCCGGCGCCTGGCGCAGCGTGTTCTTGAGGGCGGCCTCCCAGCTGTCGGTGTCCAGGCCCACCTCGCGCTGGGTGACGACGCAGTTCTTGTGCGGGTGCACGAACTCGATCGGGTCTTCCACGGTGATGATGTGGCCGAAGGAGTTCTCGTTGCGCCAGTCCACCATGGCCGCGAGGGTGGTGGACTTGCCCGAGCCGGTGGCACCCACGAGGATGCACAGCCCGCGCTTGGACATGGTGATTTCCTTGAGGACCTGCGGCACGCCCAGCCCGTCGATGGTGGGCAGCGTGAGCGGGATGGTCCGCAGCACCATGCCGACGCGGCCCTGCTGGATGAAGGCGTTCACCCGGAAGCGGCCGATGCCCGCGGGGGAGATGGCGAAGTTGCACTCCTTGGTGCGCTCGAAGTCCGCCACCTGCTTGTCGCTCATGATGGCGCGCGCGAGCGTGAGGGTGTGCGCCGGCGTGA
Organism: Paracidovorax citrulli; assembly: GCF_900100305.1. GTDB lineage: Bacteria > Pseudomonadota > Gammaproteobacteria > Burkholderiales > Burkholderiaceae_C > Paracidovorax > Paracidovorax citrulli. The sequence goes on from NZ_FNEY01000014.1 coordinate 60,478, forward strand.
GCGGCTGGGGGGATACCTTCGTGACCTTTCCGTCCACCTTGATGGCGGGAGGGAACTCCGCCGTGATGAAAAGATCGCTTCCGCCGCGCCCCACCATGAGCTTCAGCAGGTCGTTGATGAATTTGCTGGCCTGATCGCGTTCCATTCAGTGCTCCGGTCGGTGCGCCGCCGTGTCAGCGCTGGCTGTCGCTGAGGCGGGCGCTGACGACCCGCAGGCGCTGCGAGAGCTTGCGCGCGAGCAGGGCGACCAGGCTCGCGGCCAACTGGGGATCCTTGGCCATCATGTCGTCGAGGGCCTCGGCGCTGAGTACGGCGATCTCGCAATCGGTCAGCGTGGTGCAGGCGGAGAAGCGGATACCGCTGTCCAGCAGCGACATCTCGCCCAGGATGTCGCCCGGGCGGGTTTCCGCGAGCCGCAGGTGCTCGCCCCAGGGCTGCACGCGGTCCACGGCGATGGTGCCGGTGAGCAGCACGACCATGAAATTGCCGTATTCGTCCTGGCGGATCACGTCGCGGTCTGCGGGCACGGCAGCGAAGTGGAAGAAGCGCTCCATGCGCTCGACGGCGGAGGCGTCGAGGTGGGCCATGTAGCGGTCCTTGGACCACAGCGCCTGCAGCAGCTTGCCGCCGCGGCTGGCGGGCATGCGCTGGGCCGCGACTTCGACGGCGCGCGCTTCCCAGGGCACGAGCATGGAGCTGTCCACGCCCTGGCCGGCGAAGGCCGTGGTGAAGAAGACTGAATCGCTGGCGCCTTCGCCGCCGGACTTGGTGCCGCGGGACTTGGCCTTCAGCAGGCCGAGGATGCCTTTCATGGAGGTGCTCCGGTGCGCGCGGCGGGGTGATGTCTGCCGCGCGGTGTGTTGGGGGATGGGTGAACGGTGCGGTGCGAGCGGGCCGGTGTCAGCCCGGGAAGTTCTCGGGAATCTTGGCCTTGCCGCGGGCTTCCGCGGGGCTGATGATGTTGCGCCGCACGAGGTCGGTGAGGTTCTGGTCCAGCGTCTGCATGCCGACGCTGCTGCTGGTCTGGATGGTGGAGTACATCTGCGCCACCTTGGCCTCGCGGATCAGGTTGCGGATGGCGCTCGTGCCCAGCATGATCTCGTGCGCCGCCACCCGGCCCTGGCCGTCCTTGGTCTTGCACAGCGTCTGGGAGATCACGGCCTGCAGCGATTCGGACAGCATGGCGCGCACCATTTCCTTTTCCTCGGCGGGGAACACGTCGATGATCCGGTCGATGGTCTTGGCCGCGCTGGAAGTGTGCAGGGTGCCGAACACGAGGTGGCCCGTCTCGGCGGCGGTCATGGCCAGGCGGATGGTTTCGAGGTCGCGCATTTCGCCCACGAGGATGGCGTCCGGGTCTTCGCGCAGCGCGGATTTCAGCGCGGCGGCGAAGGACAGCGTCATCGGCCCGACCTCGCGCTGGTTGATCAGGCACTTCTTGGAGTCGTGCACGAATTCGATCGGGTCTTCCACCGTCAGGATGTGCCCGTATTCGGTCTCGTTGAGGTGGTTCACCATGGCCGCGAGCGTGGTGGACTTGCCCGAGCCGGTGGGGCCGGTGACGAGCACGAGGCCGCGCGGCTTGAGGGCAAGGTCGGCGAAGATGCGCGGGGCGTTGAGCTGCTCGAGCGTGAGGATCTTGCTCGGGATGGTCCGGAACACGGCGGCCGCGCCGCGGTTCTGGTTGAAGGCGTTGACCCGGAAGCGCGCCAGGCCCTCGATCTCGAAGGAGAAGTCCACTTCCAGGAACTCCTCGTACACCTTGCGCTGGGCGTCGCTCATGATGTCGTACACCATGGCGTGCACGGTCTTGTGGTCGAGGGCATCGACGTTGATGCGGCGCACGTCGCCATGCACGCGGATCATCGGAGGCAGGCCCGCGGACAGGTGCAGGTCGGAGGCCTTGTTCTTCACGCTGAAGGCGAGCAGTTGGGTGATGTCCACGAAAAACCCTTGGTCGTTTGGTACGCTTGAGAACAAACATTATGACGACGATTGGTAACAACCTCCAAGGGGTCCTGGACCGCATCGCGCGAGCCTGCGCACAGGCCGGCCGCGAGCCGTCCGGCGTGCGGCTGCTCGCCGTTTCCAAGACCTTCGGCGCCCCGTCCGTGCGCGAGGCGGCGCTGGCGGGGCAGCGGGCGTTCGGCGAGAACTACATCCAGGAGGGCGTCGAGAAGATCGCTGCCCTGGGCCAGCCGGAGTCCGGCCTCGCGCATCCGCTGGAGTGGCACTGCATCGGCCCCGTGCAGAGCAACAAGACCCGGCTGGTGGCGGAGCATTTCGACTGGGTGCACACGGTGGACCGCCTCAAGACGGCCGAGCGCCTGTCGCAGCAGCGGCCGGACCACCTGCCGGCACTGCAGGTGTGCATCCAGGTGAACGTGGATGGCGGCGCCACCAAGGCCGGGCTGCCGCCGGACGAGGCGCCCGGCCTGGCGCTGGCCGTGGCGCGGCTGCCACGCCTGAGGCTGCGGGGGCTCATGGCCATCCCCGAGCCGGCGCCGGACTTCGCGGCGCAGTTCGCGGTGCATGCGCAGGCGAAGGCGCTCTTCGACCGCCTGCGCGCTTCCGGCGCGCCGGGCCTGGAGGACTTCGACACGCTCTCGCTGGGCATGACGGCCGACCTGGAGGCCGCCATCCACGCGGGCAGCACCATGGTGCGCGTGGGCAGCGGGATTTTCGGCGCGCGCAGCTATCCGGCGCGCTGAAAACCCGGGGGCGCGGCCCCGGGGAGCGGGCCTCAGCCCCGGAATTCCTCCACGCAGCCCAGGGTGTGCTCGACGTCCTCGGGCCCCACGTCCAGGTGGGTGACCCAGCGCAGGCGGATCTGCCCGCCGCAGAGGCTGCGCGTGACGTAGATGCCGTGCTGGGACAGCCAGGCCATCAGGGCGGGGGCGATGTCCGAGTGCACGTCGGTGAACATGATGTTGGTGTGCGCGGAGGCCACGCTGAGGCGCCGGCGCAGCACCGGATGGCTGCGGCCGACCTCCGCCAGGCCTTCGGCCAGCGACCGCAGCAGGGCGTGGTCGTCCGCCATGCGGCGCACGTGGTGGTCGAGGGCATAGCGCCCGGCGGCCGCGAGCATGCCGATCTGCCGCATGGCGCCGCCCAGCATCTTGCGGGTGCGGCGGGCATGCGCGATGAAGTCGTGGGAGCCGAGCAGCAGGGACCCCACGGGAGCGCCCAGGCCCTTGCTCAGGCAGATCGAGGCGGTGTCGAAATGCGCGCAGATGGCGCGCGCCTCGTCGTACACGTCCGTGCCGTGGGCCATGGCGTTGGCGGTCGCGGCATTGAAGAGGCGGGCGCCGTCGAGGTGCATGGCCAGCTGGCGGCTGCGCGCGAGGGCGGCCACGTCGGCGATGTAGGGGTTGGGCAGGACCTGCCCGCCAGCGGTGTTTTCCAGCACCACCAGGCGGGTGCGGGCGAAGTGCGGGTCGTCCGGCTTGATGGCCGCGGCGATGTCGCGCAGGCACAACGTGCCGTCGGCGCGGTTCTCGATGGGCTGGGGATGGATGGAGCCCAGCGTCGCCATGCCGCCGCCTTCCCAGCGGTAGGTGTGCCAGCTCTGGCCCACGATGGCCTCGTCGCCGCGCTGGCAGTGGCCCATGAGCGCGATGAGGTTGGCCTGCGTGCCGCTGGGGGCGAACAGCGCGGCGTCGAACCCCAGCAGTTCCGCGGCATGGTTCTGCAGGTCGTTCACGGAAGGGTCGTCGCCGAAGACGTCGTCGCCCAGGGGGGCTGTCAGCATGGCTTCGCGCATGGCGGCGGTGGGCTGCGTGACGGTATCGCTGCGGAAGTCGTGCATCGGATCGGGCTCCTGGGGGGAGATGGGGGCGGTCTCGGCAGAGATGGTAGCTGCGACTACCTGCCCCGGGAGCGAAGCGGCGCAAATCCCCCGGGATGCCGGTGCAGGCGCGGCTGCGGGCGGTGTAAGCTGGGGGTGCCTGCGCGCGAAGCCCGGCGTTTCCGGCCCCGGACCGCTTGGGCGCCGGCCCGTCCCCAAGCCTGTTCCCGTTTCCAAGGAGTTGCCCTGCCATGCCCGGTCTGTTGCCCGATGTCGATCCCGATGGCCTGCTGGAGTTCTCGGTCGTGTACACCGACCGGGCGCTCAACCATATGTCCCGCCGGTTCGCCGGGGTGGTGCAGGACATCCTCGCCACGCTGAAGTCGGTGTACGGCGCCCACACCGCCGTGCTCGTTCCCGGCAGCGGCACCTTCGGCATGGAAGCCGTGGCCCGCCAGTTCGCCAACCGCGAGAAGGTGCTGATCGTGCGCAACGGCTGGTTCAGCTACCGCTGGAGCCAGATTTTCGACGCGGGCGGGCTGGGCGGCGGTGCCGTGGTCTGCCAGGCGCGCCAGCAGGGCGAGGGCCCGCAGGCCCCCTGGGCGCCGTGCCCGGCCGGCGAGGTGGCGCAGGCCATCCGCGCCGAACGGCCGAAGGTGGTTTTCGCACCGCACGTGGAGACGGCCAGCGGGATCCTGCTGCCGGACGACTACCTGCGCACCGTGGCGGAGGCCGCGCACGAGGTGGGCGCGCTGTTCGTGCTGGACTGCGTGGCTTCCGGCGCGATGTGGGTGGACATGCGCGCCACGGGCGTGGACGTGCTCATCTCCGCGCCGCAGAAGGGCTGGAGCGGCTCGCCCTGCTGCGCCATGGTCATGCTCAGCGAGCGCGCGCGGCAGGCGATCGAGGGAACGCAGAGTTCCAGCTTCTCCTGCGACCTCAAGAAGTGGATGCAGATCGCGGAAGGCTACGAGAAGGGGCAGCATGCCTACCACACGACCATGCCGACCGATGCGCTCGTGCGGCTGCGGGAAGTGATGTTCGAGACCCGCGACGACGGCTTCGAGCGGGTGCGCGAGCGGCAGATCGAACTGGGGGCGAAGGTGCGCGCGCTGCTGGAGTCGCGCGGGTTCCCGAGCGTGGCGGCCGAGGGCTGGAAGGCGCCGGGCGTGGTGGTGAGCTATACCACCGACCCCGGCATCCAGAGCGGCCGGAAGTTCCTGGAGGCAGGGCTGCAGACTGCCGCGGGCGTGCCGCTGCAGTGCGGCGAGGGCCCGGAGTTCCAGACCTTCCGCGTCGGCCTGTTCGGGCTGGACAAGTGGCGCAACGTGGACCGCACGGTCGGCCACCTGGCCGCGGCCCTCGACCGGGTGGCTCCCGCCCGGGGCTGACGCCCCGCGCCGTCAGCCCCTGGCGGCGCCAAGAGCGGCTGGCACGGCCCAGCGGAGGCGGTTCTGGCGAAGCGTCGCACCGCAGGCAGTACGCGCGGTACGGCAAGTTGCGTCAACGACGCCGGAAGGGGGGCGGCTGCCCTTAACCGCCAAGTCCGTACGGGCAACAGTTCCTTACGCTCCGCCGGGCGGCGGGCGGGCTATTCTCCGGGCATGGACAGCAGCAGTCGCAACCGCAATCCCGGCGACGGCGGGCCCGCGCCGGGCGTGAAGGCCCTGGGCGCCGCGGGCGGCCTCCTGGGCGTTCCCCCCGAGGGCGAAAGCCCTTTCGTGTCCCCGGCTGCCACCGAACGCGCGCTGGTGCTGGCCCGGGCGAAATGGCTGGCCACCGGGCTGTTGCTGGTGGTGGCGGCGGTTTTCGCCGCGACCTATGCATTTCCCTCGAGCCTGCTGGTGGAGTGCGTGCGCGCCATGGCCGAGGCGGCGATGGTCGGCGCGCTGGCGGACTGGTTCGCGGTGTCCGCCCTGTTCCGCAGGATCCCGCTGCCCTGGGTGCAGCGCCATACCGACATCATCGCGCGCAACAAGGAGCGCATCGGCGGCAACCTGGCGGTGTTCGTCCGCGACAAGTTCCTGGACGCCCCTTCGCTGGTGACGCTGATCCGCCGCCACGACCCGGCCGACATGCTGGCGCAGTGGCTGACGTCGCCGGGCAATGCGCAACTGCTGGGGCGGCAGGTGGCACGCCTGGCGCTCGCGGCGCTGGACGCGGTGGAGGACGCGCGCATCCAGCGCTTCATGAACCAGGCCGCGCGCGCGCTCGTGGGGCAGCTGGACCTGTCGCGCACCATGGCCGCGGCGCTGGGGGCGCTCACCCAGGGCGGCCGCCACCAGGTGCTGCTGGACGATGTGCTCGCGCGCGTGACCCTGCTGCTGCGTGCGCCCGAGACGCGCACTTTCATCGCGGAAGCCATCGTGCAGTGGATCAAGCGGGAGCATCCCCTGAAGGAGAAGGTGCTGCCCACCGACTGGCTCAGCGGCAAGGGGGCCGGGGCCATCGCCCAGGCCATCGACAGCCTGCTGGCCGAGGTGGCGAGCGATCCGGCGCACCAGCTCCGCGCGGCGCTCGATGCCGCGGTGCAGCGCCTGATCGAGCGGCTGCAGACCGACCCCGACTGGGAGCGGCGCGGCCTCGAGCTGCGCGAATACCTGCAGAACGACGAGACCCTGGGCCGCTATGTGCAGGACCTGTGGACGAGCCTGCGCGAGCGGCTGCAGAAGGACCTGGCCGACGACGACTCCGAAATCTCCCGCAGGGTGGCCGCCATGGGGCAATGGCTGGGCATGGCGCTGGCGGGTGACCCCGCGCTGCGCGTGCGGCTGAACGTGCGCCTGCAACTCTGGGCCACGCAGGTGGCGCCCGACCTGTCGCAGTTCGTGGCCGAGCACATCCGCAACACCGTGGACCGGTGGGATGCCAAGGAAATGGCGCGGCTCGTGGAGCTGCACATCGGCAGCGACCTGCAATTCATCCGCATCAACGGCACCGTGGTCGGCGGCCTGATCGGACTGGTGCTGTTCGCGCTCTCGCATGCCCGGGAAATCGCCCAGGGGCTGGGAGTCCTCGCCGCCGGCTGAGCCGGCGGCTTCCATCGCCGGAGCACCCGTGCCGCGAAGCAGCGGCGGCGCGGCCCTGCGGGTCAGCCCTTGCGCTGTTCCTCTGCCGCCGCATGGGCCCGCGCGATGGCCAGGATGACCTCGCGTGCCAGGCGCCGCTGGGGTACCGGCAGCTTGAGGTAGATGTCGAAGAGCTCGCGGTCGTCGTAGCCGAGGCCGGCATGCCATTTGTGGAGCGGTTCGCCGGCCGCGCGCAGGGCGGCGCTGCCGTCCCCCGCATCGACGAAATCTTCCAGCGGCACGCGCAGCCACTGCGACAGCGTGGTGAGCTTGCGGGGGCCCGGCATGGTTTCCCCGAGCAGCCACCGGCGCACGCCGTGGAGCGTCATGGGCTTGCCCCAGTGGCGCGTGTTGAACTCGCGTTCCAGCACCGAGGGTTTGGGCTCGTAGCCTGCCGTTTCCATTGCCTCCCGCAATTTCCGGGCGAATTTTTGTTTTGCTTGGTCCTGCATGCAGGCACGCTAGGCACCCCTGCAGAGCGTGGCGTGACTCGGAATGCAGGTTACGTTCCAGGTGTGATCCTTGGTTCAGTGGACTGTCCGGAACGGGTGTCCGGAGGTCAGCGCTGGCGCCGCCGCTCCTCTTCGGCGGCGTGCGCACGGGCGATGGCGAGAATCACTTCGCGGGCGGTGCGCCGCTGGGGCACGGGCAGCCGCAGGTAGATCTCGAACAGCTGCCGGTCGTCGTAGCCCATGCCGGCATGCCAGAGGGCGGCAGGCTCGGCGCTGGGGCGTGCGGCCGGCGGCGCCGCGTCTTCCAGGAAGTCCTGCAGGGGGATCTGCAGCCATTGGGAGAGGGTGACGAGCTTGCGGTGGTCGGGCAGGGTTTCGCCGCGCAGCCAGCGCCGCACGCCGTGCAGGCTCATGGGCTTGCCCCAGTGGCGGGTGTTGAATTCCCGCTCGAGAACGGACGGTCTGGCCTCGTAGCCCGCCTTTTCCATAGCGTTCCGTAACTTCTCGGCAAAATTTTGCTTTGCATCCTGCATGCAGTCACGCTAGGGGTCGGCTGTTCCGGTGGGGTGATTCGGCGATATAGTCACGAAAACACCGTGATTTGCAGTTACGGGTCGGGCCGGAGGCGGCATCCGGGGGCGGCGGATGCATTGCCTGGAGGCGGATCCATGACCAGGGAAAGGGCGTGCGATGGAGGACGTGGTGGACATGGCGCTGGGGGCGCCGGGAGGGGCGCCTGGCGCCGGGAGCTGGGGCGTCGCCGAAGGCGGGGAGCGTAGCGAAGGGTACAGCCCCGGGAGTCCGGGCCGGCCGGTGGCGGAGGATCCCATGGAGAGCGCCATCGCACAGCTGCGGCTGGCGTGGAGCCTCAAGGACCCCGATGTGACGGCGGACCGCTGGATCGCGTCGGCCGAATGGCCTTTCCGCGCGATGGCCCTGGCGCTGGAGGCGCGGCGGCGCGTTCTCTGGGGGCGGCTGTCGGCCCTGGGGGCGGCGCGCATGCAGGCCCAGGGGGAGGCGCTGGGCACGGTGCTGGCCCTCGCGCGCCGGCTGCCGCGCGGGATGGCGCCCACGCGCGGCGCGGGGCTGGGCGGCGCGCCGGAGCAGGGCGCTCCGCGGCTGGAGGATCTGGCGGGAGTGGTGGGCCGTGCCACGGACCTTCGCAGCTATGGCTGGCAGGCCCTGTCTCCCGGAGCCATGGTGGCCTGGGCGCTGGGGCATGGGGCCGGCGCGCTGGGCACGGCAGCGGAGAACCCGACCGTGGCCTGGCTGAGTGGCGGCCCCGTGCCGGTGGCGAACGCGCAGGGGCCCTGCCTGGTGCTCGGGGGAGTGATCGATGCGGTGGTGCTGCGTGCGCTGCGCGCCAGTGCGGAAGGCCGGGTGGACGAGGCGCTGGGAATCGCCCGGATGCACTCCGCACCGCTGCAGGACGCGGCGGAGCAGGTGGAGTGCGCCGCTGCCGTGCTGGAGGCGATCGACCTGCGCGTGCAGGAAATCACCTGGCTGCTCGGGCGCCTGGACGCGCGCCTCGGTCCGGCGGCGCACCGCGCCGGGATCGTGCTGGCGCTGCGGGAGGCGCGCCAGGCACGTTCCGTGGTTCCGCAGGGGCGTGGTTTGGGGCCCGGCCCGCAGGACACCGGGGCAGCCACGGCGAAGGTGGCCGGGCCGGCGCTGGCGGGCCCCGCGCCGGAGCTGTTGCCGGGGGAGCGTGCGGTGCTGGAAATGCTGACGACGCTGGGCGGGGCGCTGTACCGCACCGCGACGGTGCCCCTGTTGGACGATCTGGGCCGCCTGACACGGCAGAGCGGTGAAACGGTGGCCCGCGTGCGGCGCTGGCTGCTGATGACGCCGGAGGGATAGCGGCCTGCCGGTGGGAGGGTGCGACCCCGCCGCGGCCCCTCGGTGCCGCACTGGCGATGCACGGTATCGCCGCAGGCGGTACCCGGGGTGCGACAGCATGCTGCGACGGCGCGAGACAGCGGGCGGGCGGGCTCTAGAACCGGGGCAGGTCCGGGTGCGGCATCTGCCCGCCGCGCACCAGCATCTTTCCGTACTCCGCGCAGCGGCTCACCGTGGGGATGACCTTGCCCGGGTTGAGCAGGCCGGCCGGGTCGAACGCGGCCTTGAGGGCGAACATCTGCGCGTTCTCCTCGGTGGTGAACTGGGTGCACATGCTGTTCAATTTTTCCACGCCCACGCCGTGCTCGCCCGAGACGGTGCCGCCCATGGCCACGCTGGTTTCCAGGATGTCGGCGCCGAAGAGCTCGCAGCGGTGCAGCTCGTCGGGGTCATTGGCGTCGAACAACACCAGCGGATGCAGGTTGCCGTCGCCGGCATGGAAGACGTTGCAGCAGCGCAGGCCGTATTTCTTCTCCATCTCCTGGATGGCCAGCAGGATGTCGGCCAGGCGCTTGCGGGGGATGGTCGAGTCCAGGCACATGTAGTCGGGGCTGATGCGGCCGCTCGCGGGGAAGGCGTTTTTGCGGCCGCTCCAGAAGCGCAGGCGCTCGGTCTCGTTTTCGCTCACGGTGATGGCGGTGGCGCCGGCCGCGCGCAGCACCTCGCTCATGCGGCCGATCTCTTCCTCGACCTCTTCGGGCGTGCCGTCGCTCTCGCACAGCAGGATGGCCTCGGCCGCGAGGTCGTAGCCGGCCTGGACGAAGTCTTCCACGGCGGCGGTCATGGGCTTGTCCATCATCTCCAGCCCGGCCGGGATGATGCCGGCCGCGATGACGGCGGCCACCGCGTCGCCGGCCTTGCGCACGTCGTCGAAGCTGGCCATGATGCAGCGCGCCAGCTGGGGCCTGGGGATGAGGCGCACCGTGGCCTCGGTGGTGACGGCCAGCATGCCTTCGCTGCCGATCACGGCGGCCAGCAGGTCGTAGCCGGGCGTGTCCAGCGCCTCGCTGCCGAACTCCACCGGCTCGCCTTCGGCGGTGAAGCCGCGCACGCGCAGCACGTTGTGGACGGTGAGGCCGTATTTCAGGCAGTGCACGCCGCCCGAGTTCTCGGCGATGTTGCCGCCGATGGTGCAGGCGATCTGGCTGGACGGGTCGGGCGCGTAGTAGAGCTGCCAGGGCGCCGCGGCCTCGCTGATGGCCAGGTTGCGTACGCCGCACTGCACGCGGGCGGTGCGGCTGACCGGGTCGATGCCCAGGATGCGGTTGAAGCGCGCCAGCGACAGCGTGACGCCGAGGGCATGCGGCATGGCACCGCCCGACAGGCCCGTGCCCGCGCCGCGCGCCACCACCGGCACGCCCAGCGCGTGGCAGGTGCGCAGCACGGCCTGCACCTGGGCCTCGGTTTCGGGCAGGCACACCACCAGCGGGCGCTGGCGGTAGGCGGTGAGGCCGTCGCATTCGTAGGGTGTAGTGTCTTCCGCATGCCAGAGCAGCATGTGCGCGGGCAGGTGCGCGGACAGGGCCTGCACGACCTGTGCCTGCCGGGCGGCGCGCCCGGTGGCACCGGGGGGCGGGCTGGCGGTCGTGGGGCCGGGGGACGCAGCGGGGAGGGGGGCGACGGCGCTCATGCCCTGGACTTTAGAGGAAGGTGGCCCGCGGGTGCGTGAGTTTTCTTTCAGCGCCGCGTGAATCGGCCGGATGACCGGCCGGAGGGATCACACCGGCCCGGGGCTGACCGGGCGCCGGCTGCCTTCCAGCAGCCAGAGGTGCCGGCTGGCGCGGGTCAGGGCCACGTAGAGCATGTTGCGTTCCCGGTAGGCCTCGTGCCGGGCGGCGGCGCGGGGAAAGCGGCCGCGCTCGACCAGCGGCACGGCGACGTATTCGTATTCGTGGCCCTTGCAGCGCTCCACGGTCAGCAATTGCAGGCTGGGGGCTTCGTTCTGGCGGTGCTGCCGGATGCCGGACTCCACCATGAGCGCCAGTTGCCCCAGGAATTCATCGACGGACAGGCCCCTGCAGATGCGCGAGAGCGCCCGCAGGCTGTCCAGGCACTGGCGGTGTTCATGAGGGCTGATGGGGGCTTCGGCGAAGAAGCGGTGCAGCAGCGGGTGGTCGCAGAGCCGGCCGGCGTCCGCGCACACCTCGGGCGGCAGGGCGAGCCAGGCCTCGCAGGCGGCGGAGGCCACGGGCGCGTTGGGGTCGAAGCTGGCGCGCAGCAGGAAGTCGCGCATGCGGTCCGGCTGGTGGACGAGTTCGGCGGCCACGGCGCGGGTGTCCACCTCGGCGGTGGAGTGCTGCGCCAGCGCCTGCAGGTCGAACAGGCCGTTGGCCAGCACGTCGGCATCGGGCCGGCTGCCGCGGCGCACGTAGCGCATCAGCCCATCCAGGGCACTGCTCAGGATGCCCTGCGTGAGCCGCACCTGGTCGCCGCAGCCTGGCAGCGCCCGGAACAGGGCCAGCACCAGGGCGATCGCGGGGCGCTGGTAGAACCGCTTCAGGCCCTTGCAGGCGTAATGGACGCCCTCGTGGGCGAAGCGCCATTCCAGCAGCACGGAGTCCTCGGGCGAGCGCAGCACCACGGTCAGGCAGGGCGCCGCGCCGTTCGCGGGGGGCGGGGCGCCCTGCACGCGCTGGTGGATGGCCAGCAGCTGCCGGGCGCAGTCCTCGTCGCTGTCATAGGCGAGCCGTTCGAAGCGGGCGGTCTTGGTGGGGTAGTGCGTCTCGAATTCCACGCCGAAGAGCGGGTTCAGGCCTTCGCAGATGGCCTTGCCGAAGCGGTAGGTGGTGTTGAGCGTGAGCACTTCGGGCGGCTCGGGCAGTTCCTGCCGGATGCGTTGCAGCCCGTTGCCGAAGACGGAGAACGCGCCGGGCAGGATGTGCTGGTTGAAGTCGCCCGCGCCCACGAACACGCCATTGCCGCCGGCCACGAGGTGGCGCAGCACCAGCATGGCGGCCTCGTCCAGGTCCTGCAGTTCGTCGAACAGCACGGCGTCGTAGCGGCCCTCCAGCCAGGGGTATGGATCGCCGAAGTCCAGTTCGCCGAGCTGCCGGGCGATTTCGTAGGTGCAGTCGCCCGGGGCGTAGAACTGCGGTTCGTCGTCCGGCCCCCGGCGCAGGCGTTCGTACCGGCCCAGCAGCAGGTAGAGCCCGTAGTCCAGCGCGTGGTCCCGGCAGTAGGCGGCGGCGTGGGTGCCTTCGCGAGCGATGTCGCGGTGCAGGAGGCGCTGCTTGGCCAGGGCCTCGAAGCCGGTGAAGGCCTGCACGTCGAGCTCGCGGGCCAGGAAGCCGGCGGCCTCGGGCGGTGCCTCGTGCCGCAGTTCCTGCAGCAGCGCGGCGTGGGCCTGGCGGATCAGCAGCTGGCGCTCCAGCGGCTCGGTCAGTGCGTTCACAGGCAGGCCCTGCGCTTTCAGCAGCCCGGCGCAGAGCTGCTCCACCGTCATGATCCGCACCTCGCGCGCGTCGGCCGGCATGTAGCGGCCCAGCCGGTCGCGGAGGGCGGCGAGGCCCGCGTCGGAGTAGGCCAGCATGAGCACCCGGCGCGCGCCGTGCATCTGGACCAGGTCCGCCGCCTTGGTCGCCAGGGTGGTGGTCTTGCCCGTGCCCGCCAGGGCGTTGATGAGCACCGTCTTCGCCGTGGTGTTGAGGACGGCCTTCTGCTCGTCGTTCGGGCGGCGCTGGATGAAGGGGGCGGCGGGGGAGGGGGGCTGGGCCATTGGAACCAATGCAGGAGGCCCGCAGGGCCTCAGGAGAGTGACGTCAAGTGACTCGCCGGAGCCATTCGGCGAAGGCGGCGCATTCCCAGCGATCCATCGTGCCGGTGCGCCAGCAGAGGTAGTGGGCATGGGGGCTGGGCGCATCGAGCGCGAACAGCCGCACGAGGGTGCCGTTCTCCAGCCAGGACGCACCGAGCTTGAGGCGCACCAGCGCCACGCCCATGCCGGCCGATGCGGCGTCGCACATCAGGCCGATGTCGTTGAACTGCGAGCCTTCCGAGGGCTCCGCCCAGCCGAGCCCGGCGGCGGCGAACCAGGTGCGCCACGGCTCCAGCGGGCTGCGCAGCAGGGGCGTGCCTTCGAGGTCCGCCGGGCGCTCGAAGGGGCCGTGTTCGCGCAGGAAGGTGGGGGAGGCCAGGGGCGTGACGACGTCGCGCGACAGCTCCACGTGCTCCATGTCGGCGTAGTGCCCGGGGCCGAAGCGCACCACGAGGTCCGCATCCTCCGCGACCACGTCGAGCAGGGGGATGGAGACATGCAGCGCCAGGTCGATCTCCGGGTAGGCCTCGGTGAACTGGCGCAGGCGCGGGATCAGGATGGCCCGCGCGAAGGTGGGCGTGACGGCGATCTTGAGCCGCCGCTTGCCCGGCGCGGCCGCCGTGCCCGGAAAGCGCTGCAGCGCGCCCAGGCCCTCGCGCACGTGGGCCAGGTAGGCGCTGCCTTCGGTGGTGAGCGAGAAATCCGCCCGCCCGAACAGCCGCGCGCCCAGGATCTGCTCCAGCTGGCGCACGCGGTGGCTCACCGCGCTGGGCGTGACGCACAGCTCGTCGGCCGTCTGCGTCACGCTGCGCAACCGCGCCAGCGCCTCGAAGGTCAGCAGGCACTGGATCGGCGGGATGCGCTGGGCGGCGCTTCTGGAAGACGGCGAAGCGGGGTGGACGGAGGCCATCACATGGATTCCCCGAGGCGCGCAGCGCCTCGGGGGGGTGTTCCACTTTATTTGAAGATGACCGTCTTGTGGCCGTTGAGCAGCACACGGTGCTCGGTGTGCCACTTCACGGCGCGGGCCAGTACCTGGCTTTCGGTGTCGCGGCCGCGGGCCGTCAGGTCTTCCACGGTGTCGGTGTGGTCGGCGCGGGCCACGTCCTGCTCGATGATCGGGCCTTCGTCCAGGTCGGCCGTCACGTAGTGGGCGGTGGCACCGATCAGTTTCACGCCGCGGTCGTGCGCCTGGTAGTAGGGCTTGGCGCCCTTGAAGCTGGGCAGGAAGCTGTGGTGGATGTTGATGGCCCGGCCCTCCAGCTTGCGGCACAGGTCGTCCGACAGCACCTGCATGTAGCGGGCCAGCACGACCAGCTCGGCGCCTTCCTGCTGGATGATCTCGTACTGGCGCGCCTCGGCCTGGGGCTTGTTGTCCTTCGTGACCGGGATGTGGTGGAAGGGCACGTTGTAGCTGGCCGCGAGCTGGTAGAAGTCGCGGTGGTTGCTGATGATGGCGCAGATGTGCACCGGCAGCAGCCCGGATTTCCAGCGGAACAGCAGGTCGTTGAGGCAGTGGCCTTCGCGGCTGACCATGATGGCGGTCTTCATGGGCTCGCTGGCGGCGTGCAGGCTCCAGTGCATGCGGTGCGGCTCGGCGAACTCGGTGAGGCGTGCGCGCAGCGCGGCCTGGTCGTGGGTGTCGCAGGCGAAGCGCACGCGCATGAAGAACAGGCCGGTGGCGTGGTCGTTGTACTGGGCGGCTTCCTCGATGTTGCCGCCATGCTCGAGCAGGAATCCGGAGACCGCATGCACCAGCCCGAGCTTGTCCGGGCAGGAGAGGGTGAGAATATAGGCTTGGGTCATAGCGGGGCGATTGTCGCAGCACGGCCCGCAGCAACGCGGAGCAAGGAATTGATGCATGAGGAGGAGGGGGGCGCCCCCCGCAACGCTCCCGGGAGGACGGCAGGCTGGCGGGTACCCGCCGCCCTGCTCCTGTACGCTGCCGCCGGGCTGGCCTGGGTGGCCGGCGCGGAGGCGCTTTTGCCGGCCGGCAGCGTGCTGCGTGGAGCGCTGCAGGCGGCCTTCGTACTGGCGCCGGCGGGCTGCGGCGTATGGGCGCTGCGGCGCTGGCGCGCGCGCGGCCGGGAGATCGCGGTGCTGGCCCGCGGCGCCCTGCAGGCCGACGAGCGCCAGCGGCTCGCGGCCACGGTGGTGGACAACGCGGCCGAGGGCATGGTGGTGACCGATGCCGAGAGCCGCATCCTGTCGGTGAACGCGGCCTTCACGCGGCTCATGGGGTACGGCGAGGCGGAACTGCTGGGCCGCACGCCGCGGCTGTTCAAGTCGGGCCGCCACGGCCGCGCGTTCTACGAGGCCATGTGGGAAGAGCTGGGCCGCACCGGGCACTGGCAGGGCGAGATCTGGAACCGCCGCAAGAACGGCGAGGTGTTCCCCGAGCGCATGTCGCTCTCCAGCGTGCGCAATGCGCGCGGCGAGGTCACGCACTACGTGTGCCTGTTCACCGACATTTCCCAGGAGCACGAGCAGCGGCGCCGGCTGGAGGTGATGGCCCATACCGACCCGCTCACGGGCCTGCCCAACCGCACGTTCTTCGCGCAGCAGCTCGAGGAAGCGATGGCGGACGCCCGCGCCCGCGGCGAACCGCTGGCGGTGCTGCTGGTCAACCTGGACCGGTTCAAGGATGTGAACGACAGCTACGGCCACGCGGTGGGCGACCAGGTGCTGCGCCACATCGCCGCGCGCGTGCAGGAGGCGCTGCGGCCGGGCGACCTCGCGGGGCGGCTGGCGGGCGACGAGATCGGCGTGATCGCGCGCCGCGTGGACGGGGCGCAGGGTGCGGTGGCGGCCGCGCGGGCCCTGCTGGGCGCGCTGGCCGAACCCTGGCGCTCGCCCGACGGCTTCGAGGTGGTGGCCTCGGCCAGCGTGGGCATCTGCCTGTTCCCGGACCATGGCGACACCGCCGATGCGCTGCTGCAGGGCGCCCATGCGGCGGTGTACGGCGCGCGCGAGCACGGGCAGGGCGCATGGCATTTCTTCGACGAGAGCCTGACCCAGGCCGCGCGCGAGCGCCTCGCCCTGGAGGCGCGGCTGCGCTCGGCGCTGGCCCAGGGGCACCTGCAACTGCACTACCAGCCGCAGGTGGACATCGCCTCCGGGCGCATCGTGGGCGCGGAGGCGCTGGTGCGCTGGATCGACCCGGTGGAGGGCTCCATCGCGCCCGACCGCTTCATCCCGGTGGCCGAGCGCACGGGCATGATCGGCCCGCTGGGCGAATGGGTGATGCAGGAGGCCTGCCGCCAGGCCCAGGGCTGGCGCGAGGCCGGGCTGCCCGAGGTCACGGTGGCGGTGAACGTCTCCCCGCGCCAGTTCCACCTGACCGACCTGGCGGGCTGCGCGGCCCTGGCGCTGGCGGATTCCGGCCTGCCGTCCACGCTGCTGGAACTGGAGCTCACCGAGGGTGCGCTGGCGGAGCGCCCCGAGGAGGCGCGCCAGGTGCTGCTGCGGCTGCGTGGCCTGGGGCTGCGGCTGGCGATCGACGACTTCGGCACGGGCTACTCGTCGCTGGCGCACC
Organism: Paracidovorax citrulli; assembly: GCF_900100305.1. Taxonomy (GTDB): domain Bacteria; phylum Pseudomonadota; class Gammaproteobacteria; order Burkholderiales; family Burkholderiaceae_C; genus Paracidovorax; species Paracidovorax citrulli. The sequence goes on from NZ_FNEY01000014.1 coordinate 76,973, forward strand.
TCAAGCGTTTTCCGATCGATGTGCTGAAGATCGACAAGGGGTTCATCCGCGACCTGCCGCAGAGCGCGGACGACATGGCGATCTGCGCGGCCATCATCGCCATGGGGCACAGCCTGGGCCTGGCGGTGCTGGCCGAGGGCGTGGAGACGCCGGAGCAGCTGGCGTTCCTGCGCAGCCGGGGCTGCGACCGCTACCAGGGCTACCTGTGCCGCAGGCCGGTGCCCTCGGCGGAGTTCGCGGCGCTGCTGGCGCAGCAGGCCGCGGGAGTTGACGCGCCTTCGCCGGCCCAGCCATAATCCGCCCGCTTTTTCCACGGCCCTTCGCTGACGGGGCCGCGAAAAACGCCGCGGCGGGCCCCGCCTGCCGCCCTCCGGCCTCCTGCCGGCTTCTTCCCGCGCGCCCCGCGCGGGCCCATCCACCGGAGCGCGCGAGCGCGGGAGAGAACGCCATGGACCCCTACCCTAGACGGCCTTCCCCTGCCATGCCCCCGGTGTGCCCGATGGCCGCCCCCTCCCACCGCATTTCCCTTGCCGCATCCGGCGCGCGCCCGGACGCCGCCTGCCGTCCGCCCCGCCGCTGACGGCATGGAGGCTCCCCGCGCGTCTGGCGCGGCTGGAGCCTTCCCATGTTCTTCTTCCGTTCTTTTCTTCCTGCTTCCTTCCAGAGGGACGAGGTGGTCGCCCTGGTGCTGCGCGACGCGCTCGCCCGCCGCCGCCCGCAGGCGCTGCGCGGCCTGCTGCAGAGCCACGGACGCGGCGCCGTGGCGGCGTGCCTGTCCCGCGAGCCGGGCGCGGTGATCGCCGATGCGCTGTCCATGCTGCCCGCGGACCAGCGCCGCGCGGTCTTCCAGCGCCTGAGCCGGCCTGCGCGCGAGCGGGCCGAGCGCATCGGCGGCCGGGCGTTCGATGCCTTCGGGCCTTCCATCCCGGCAGGCGCCTGGCGCCGGGCCCGGGCCTGGTGGGCGCGCCGCTGCCGGCGTTCCGGCGCGTCGGTCTAGCCGCGGCCACGCCGCCATTCACCAGCCGTTCCCAGCCTTTTTCCGCCCCCTGCCCGGCAGGCACCGCACCCGGACCGCACCATGCAATTCCTCCGACACTTCCACCTGTTTCCCTTCCTCGACACCCTGGTCAGCCTGCTCACCGCCTTCGGGCTGGGCGCGGCGATCGGGCTGGAGCGGCAGATCCGCCAGCGGACGGCGGGGCTGCGCACCAACACGCTCGTGGCCGTAGGGGCCGCGGCCTTCGTGGTGCTGGCCGACCGGCTCGAGGGGCCCTCCGGCGCGGTGCGCGTGATCGCCTACGTGGTGTCGGGCGTGGGCTTCCTGGGCGCGGGGGCGATCATGAAAGAGGGGGCGAACATCACCGGGCTCAATACGGCGGCGACGCTCTGGGGCTCTGCGGCCGTGGGCGCCTGTGCGGGATCGCACCTCGTGGCCGAGGCGGTGCTGGCCGCGCTGTTCGTGCTGGCGAGCAATACGCTGCTGCGCCCCGTGGCCAACCGCATCAACCGGCGTCCGGTGCAGGAAGCCACCAGCGAGGCCATCTACACCGTCTATGTGCTGTGCGAACGCGGCGTGCACGGCGAGGTGCGCGAGCGCATGGTGGAGCTGCTGGAGGGGGCGAACTACCCGGTGCGCGGCGTGGGCCAGCATGCTTTCGGGCGCACCGAGACCGAGATCGAGGCGACGCTCTACGCCACGGCGGTGGAGGCCGAGGAGCTGGATGCCGTGATGCGCGCGATCGAGGAACTGCCGGGCGTGCTGCAGGCGTTCTGGAACGCCGGGTCGGAGGAGTAGGTCCGCGGGCGGGCCGTGGCCCGGCGCCCCGTCGCTTTATCGCCGGAGCGCGGCGCAATGGTCGGTGGGTGGCAGGGGTGGAGTGGGCAGGACCGTGTCGGCGGCGCCTCCGGGCAGCGGATCGGTGGCGGATTCCGGGCGCGCGATCGCGACGCGGGCCTGCACGCCCGCGTCCCAGTGCAGCGGCACGCCGAGGTCGCGGCGGGCGTGGCCCGCGCCCGTGACCAGCAGTACCGTCTGCCCCGGCCGTCGCGCGCTGGCGGCCGTCCGGGCGAGGCTGTCGTCGCGCGCGATCTGGATGCGGGCCATGCCGGGCAGTTGCGACGCGGGCAGCAGGCCGCAGTGGCCGGCCTCCATGGCCTCGACCTGCCGGCGCAGGACGGGGGCGGGCACGCGGGCGTCCCAGGCGGCGTCCTGCATGGCCTCGCGCATCCGCGCACGGGGGAGGTTGCCGCCGAGCACCGGCACGCCGGCACGCACGGCCTCCATCGCCACCGGACCGTAGCGCGTCCAGGGCCAGGCCGCGTCGTTCCATGCGAGCGCTGCGCGCACGGCGGATTCGGAGGCATCGCGCGGCAGGCCGGCCGTGCCGTGGCCGGCCTCGGCCATCTCCATCACCAGCGCCGCCAGTTGCCCGCGGCCTGCCAGCGAGGCGACGGCCTCGCGTTCCAGCCGCTGGTGGTCCGGTGCGTCGTGCTGCTCGCCCAGCAGCAGGATCTCGGCGGGCAGCAGCGCCTGCCAGGGGTCGCCGCCGGCAGGCGGGGAGGTCGGGGCGGGGCTGGCGCATGCCGCGGCCAGGACCAGCAGGGCCAGGGAGGCGGCGCGCCCCGCGGAGCGCCGCAAGCGGATGGGCAGTTGCATGGCCGGCACCTTAACCCATCGAGGCGGGCGGCCTCGAAGGCTCTGGCTTGACTTGTATCAAGGGCCACGGTGTTGCCCGTTCCTACACTGCCGGCCATGCGCAGGCCCCTTACCCTGACCACCCGGCTGCTCGCCATCGGCAGCGGCTTTCTCGCCGTCGCCCTGCTGTCCATCGCCTTCACGCTGTGGATCACCTGGAAGCTCGAAGGCGGCGCCGCGGCCGTGAACGAGGCAGGCCGCCTGCGCATGACGATGATGCGCATGGCGCTGGCGGGGCGGGCCGAGGGCCCGGAAGCGCTGGCGCCGCTGTCCGTCCGCTTCGATGCCAGGCTGGACCTGCTGCGCCAGGGGGACCCCGCCCGGCCCCTGTTCGTGCCGTGGAACGAGGACACGCGGGCACGTTTCGCCCGCATCGTGGAGGACTGGGGCCGGCTGCGCGACGGCCGCGCCGCGCCGGACGTCGCCCGGGCAGACGCCTTCGCGGCGCGCGTGGACGGTTTCGTCGAGGCGATCGAGCGCCAGATGGCGCGATGGACCGCGGCGCTGCACCTGTTCCAGATGGCGATGATGGCCGTGGCGATCGCCGCGGCGGTGGCTTTCATGGCGGTGAGCCACTGGCTGGTGCTCGCGCCGGTGGCGCGGCTGCAGCAGGCGCTGGCCCGCATCCGGCAGGGCGACCTGCGCACGCGGCTGCCGGTGGAGTCGCAGGATGAATTCGGCCAGCTCGCCACGGGGTTCAACCTGATGGCGCACGCGCTGCAGTCGTCCCACGAGGACCTGGAGCGCAAGGTGGCCGAGAAGACTTCGCGCCTGGAAGAGCGCAACGCCCGCCTGGCGGCACTCTACGAGGTGAGCGCCCAGGTATCGGAGGCCGGCAGCCTGGATACGCTGGCGCGCGGCTTCGTGCGGCGGGTGCGCGAGATCGCGCGGGCGGACGCCGCCGCCATGCGCTGGTCCGACGAGGCCAACGAGCGCTACATGCTGCTGGCTGGCGACGGCCTGCCCGAAACCCTGGTGCGGGGCGAGCACTGCCTGCCCACCGGCCACTGTCATTGCGGCCAGCCGGAGGGCGCCTCGCGCCTGCGCATCATTCCGATGCTTCCCGGTGCGCCGGCCGGCATGCCGCACTGCGGCGAGGCCGGCTACCAGGCCCTGGTGCTGGTGCCGGTGCGCACGCAGCAGCGCGTGCTGGGCGAGGTGGACCTGTTCTTCCGCTCGGCGACCGAGATCGAGCCCGGCATGCAGGAAATGCTGGAGGCCATGGCGAGCCATCTCGCGACGGCGATGGAGGGGCTGCGGGCCACCGCGCTCGGCCGGGAGGCCGCCGTGGCGCAGGAGCGCTCCTTCATCGCGCGGGAGCTGCACGATTCCATCGCGCAGTCGCTGGCCTTCCTGAAGATCCAGACGCAGTTGTTGCGCGACGCGGTGGGCCGGGGCGACGATGCGGCGCGCGACCGCAGCATGGGCGAGCTGGACGTGGGCGTGCGCGGCTGCTATGCCGACGTGCGCGAGCTGCTGCTGCACTTCCGCACCCGCACGAGCGAGGAGGACATCGAAGGAGCGCTGCGCGCCACGCTGTCCAAGTTCGGTCACCAGACCGGTATCGCGCACGGGCTGTCGATGGCCGGCCACGGCCTGCCGCTCGCGCCCGACGTGCAGGTGCAGGTGCTGCACATGGTGCAGGAGGCGCTGTCCAACGTGCGCAAGCATTCGGGCGCCCGCCGCGTGGAGGTGCGTGTGCACCGCGAGCCGCATTGGCGCTTCGAGGTGGAAGACGATGGCCGCGGGTTCGATCCTGCCGCCGTGCCGCCCGATTCCGTGCACGTGGGCCTGGGCATCATGCACGAGCGGGCCGAGCGCCTCGGCGCGCGGATCTTCATCGAGTCCTCGCCCGGTCGCGGCACGCGCGTGCGCATCGACCTGCCGACGACCGGGGAGCCGCACGTCCCGGCCGCCGAGACGGCGGGTTTTTCCATTTCCGATTTCGCGCCGCTGGCGTCCTGAGCACCACCTCCCATGGTTTCCGACCCCCTGCCGCACCGCAGCCCATCCCTGGCGCCGGACGCCGCGCTCCTGCGGGTGTTCGTGGTGGACGACCATACGCTGTTCCGGCGTGGCCTGATCGCCCTGCTGTCGCAGTATCCGTCGCTGCGCGTGGCGGGGGAGGCCGGCGACGCCGGCGAGGCCCTGCGGCTGGCGCCGCCGCTCGCGCCGCAGGTGTTGCTGCTGGACAACCACCTGCCGGGGGTGCGCGGCATCGATGCCATCCGCGGCCTGCGCGAGGCCATGCCGGACGTGCGGGTGCTGATGCTGACGGTGAGCGAGGATGGCGAGGACCTCGCCCAGGCGCTGCGCCACGGGGCCCAGGGCTACCTGCTCAAGACCATCGAAGGCGACCTGCTGGCCGATGCCATCGGACGCGCCGCGCGGGGCGAGCCGGTGGTGAGCATGGAGCTGATGGGCAAGCTGGTGGCGGCCTTCCAGGCGCAGGGCGGCCCGCCGGCGCGGGAGCCGCGGGCCGATGCCGGGGCGGCCGCCGTTGCCGTTACCCAAGCCCCCGCGGAGGGGACCGGCCCGGGGGCTGCCGGTTCCGCTTCCCCGCTGTCGGCGCGCGAGGAAGACGTGCTGCGCGAGATCGCGCGCGGCGCGAGCAACAAGGAGATCGCCCGTGCGCTGGACATCGCCGAGACCACGGTGAAGATCCATGTGCAGCACATCCTGCGCAAGCTGGGGCTGAGTTCGCGCGTGCAGGCGGCGGTTTACGCGTCGGAACGCCAGCGCGAGTAGGCGGGCGGCGCGCAGGCGCCTTCGGCCCATGCGTGCGCCGCACAGCGCCGCGCCCACCACCAGGCCAGGCCGGCGGCCAGCGCCAGGCCCGCGAGCATGGCGGCCGCGCCCGCGGCGTCGAGCGCCACGCCCGCGGCCAGGGGCACGAGCATGCGGCTGGCCGCGAACAGGCTGGCCTGCAGTCCGTAATCGAAGGCCTGTGAGCGTGGCCGGGCGAACTGCATCATGAAGCCGAACACGCAGGCCGAAGACATCCCCATGGCCGTGGCCACCGCCAGCACGGCCGCGGCCATGCCGGCCGTGGGCGCGCCGGCCGCCACCACGGCGGCCAGAAGGGCCAGCGCAGCCGCGTTGAGCCCCGCGTAGAGCGGCAGGGCGCGCGCCGTGCCCAGGCGCCGGGTGAGCAGCGGAGATGCCGCGGCGGATACCGCGGCCACCACCCCGCCGCCCAGGCCGGCCAGCCAGGCGGCCTGCGCGGGGGCGAAGCCGTGGTCGAGCATCAGGGGCTTGAGATAGAACCAGGCCGTGCCGATGAAGGGAAAGTAGCTGACCAGCACCAGCGTCCAGTGCCAGGCGCCGGGCTGGGCGCCATAGCCGCGTACCTGTGCCGCCAGTCCGGTGGGCGCGGACCGTTGCGGAGGGCCGGGCGCCTCATCGGGCTCCCGGCGCACCACCCAGGCCAGCAGCAGGGCGCCCAGTGCCAGCGCGCCTGCCAGGCACAGGAACGGCGCCCGCCAGCCCCAGCGCGCCTGCACGAGCAGCATGGCCCCGCCGCCGACGATGGCGCCCAGCGACAGCGCCGCCGCCCGCACGCCGCCGGCGCGCATGCGCTCCTCGGGAGGCAGAAGGCGGATGGCCAGCGCGCTGACGGGAACGTCTGCCCAGGTCGCGGCCAGCGCGGCGGCGAAGGCCAGGCCGAACAGCCAGAGCCGCTCGGCCAGCAACTGCTGCCAGCCGAGGGCCAGCAGCACCACGGCATAGGCCAGGCCCAGGGCCAGCGCCCAGGTGCGGTAGCGCGACCGGCCCCGGGCGTCGCGCGCCTCCACGGGCGCGGCCAGCGCGAACTTGGCCAGCGCGGGCAGGCCCGCGAGCTGGAACAGACCGATGGCCGTGCCCGACCAGCCGTGCTGGCGCATGACCAGCGGCAGGCCCAGCCACAGATAGACGCTGGGCGCGGTCAATGCCAGGTGCAGCCAGCCGAACAGCGCCTGCAGCAGCCAGGTGGGGCGGCGCGCAGGGGTGGGGGCGGTATTCATGTCGAGGCCTTGCGGGCCACGAGCGCGGTCAGCGGCGCCATGGGAAAGCCGCGCGCGCCGATGCGCTGGATCTGCGCGAAGCCGGCCCGCGCCAGCATGGCTTCGGGCTCGCCGCGCCGCTGCACGTGGCGGCCCTGCACGCGCATGGGCAGGTAGTAGGGCAGGGTGCGCAGGGCCTCTTCGGGCGTGTCGTCCACCTCGGCGTGCGCGCAGATGAAGACCCCGCCCGGCTCCAGGGCGTCGAAGACCTTGGCGACCACGGCGGCCGCATCGGGCACGAAGTGCAGGACCGAAGAGCACCAGACCAGGTCGTATCCGCTGCCGATGCCCTCCCGGGCCAGGTCGCCACCCAGCGCGGCGAAGCGATCGGCCAGACACGACTGCCGTGCGTTCCGCGCGGCCACGGCCACGGCCTCGGGCCAGTCGAAGACGGTGGCCCGCAATGCGGGCTGGCAGCGCAGCCACGCCAGCGCGATCCAGCCGGGGCCGCCGCCCAGGTCCAGCATGTGGCGGGCGGCGGCGGCTTCGGGCACCTGCTGCAGCACGCGCAGCGCGGCGGGCACGCTGACGGCGCGCTGCTCCTGGTCGATCTGGGCGCGCGCGGCCTCGGCCCAGCCCCCGGCCGTGCCCGCGGCCAGCGGCGCGGTCGTTCCGCCACCCGCGGGGCCGTGCTCCACCAGGCCGCGCAACCGGCCGGCGGCGTTGCGCAGCGAGCGCAGCCGGAACAGCCAGGCCGCGGCGCACGACTCGGGTGAGGCGCCGTGCAGGTAGCGCAGGGCGCTGGCGCCCAGCTGGTAGCCGGCGGACGCGTCCGCGCTGCGCTGCAGCAGGCCCATGGCCCACAGCAGTTCCAGCCAATGCGCGGTGTTGGCCTCGTGCCAGCCGAGGGCCTGCGCCAGTTCGGCGGCGGAGTGCTGCGTGGCCAGCCGGTCCAGGGCGCCGGATTCGATCGCCAGCACCAGGGCCTCGGCCTGCACCTGGGCGGCGGCGAGATCCCACAGGGGCTGCAGTGCGTGGTCGCCGGCCCGGGCGGCGGAAAGATGGGTGGGCATGGGGCGTTCCTTTCTGGTGTGACTGTTCACAGGCGCCAGGTCAGGCGCAGGCCGAACTCGCGCGGAGGGCTGTACACCACGACCTGGCCGTTGAGGTAGCCCGCGGCGTCGTAGCGCCGGTCGGCCGCGTTGCGCAGGTAGGTGGCGATTTCCCAGGGGCCGCTGGCGTAGCCGGCCGAGAGGTGGACCAGCCCGTAGCCGGGAAGGCGGTGGTGGTTGGCCGCGTCCAGATAGACCTTGCCCGTGCCCTGCACGGCGGCCTGGGCCCACCAGCCCCTGGGTGCGTCGTAGCGCAGGGCCGCGTGCAGGTTGGCGTCGGGCGCGAAGGGGTTGCGGTGGCCGTCGTAGAGGGCGGTGCCGTCGCGGAAGCGGTCGAAGCGCGTACGGTTCAGGCCCAGCGCCGTCCTGAGCTGCCAGCCGTCGCCGAACACGTAGTCCAGTTCCAGGTCCGCGCCCGTGGAGCGCGCCCGCGCGGCATTGGTGATGTACACGGCGCCTGGCAGCCCCATCTGCTGCACCTGCATGTCGCGCACCTGCTGGGTGTAGAGCGACGCCGCATAGCGCAGCCGCTGGCCGCTGAGGCGGCCCTTGGCGCCGATCTCCCAGGCGCGCACGGTTTCGGGCGCGTAGGCCGCATAACCCATGGCCGGCGAGAACACGTTGAAACCGCCCGCGCGGTAACCCCCGCTGACGCTGGTATAGACCAGGGCCTGCGGCGACCACTGGTATTGCAGCGACAGCTTGGGACTGAGGCGCGACCAGGCGTCGCTGCGCGCCGCAGCGCCCGCGGGCGCGAGTTCCACGCGGTTGCGCTCGATGCGTGCGCCGGCGGCCAGTGTCCAGCGGTCGGCCAGGGGGATGGTCCAGTGCGTGAACAGCGCGGCCGTGCCGCCCTGGAGGCGGGCCGTGGGACGCATCAGGGCGGCAGGCAGCTTCTGCTCGTAGCGCAGGTCATGGTCGTCGCGGTCCACGTACAGCCCTGCCAGCCAGCGCGCGCCGCGCAGGGCGCGGGACTCGCCTTCCAGGCGCAGTTCCTGCGAGGTGGTGGCCAGGCGGTAGTCGCGGCCCACGTGCAGCAGGTCGGCGGGCTGGAAGTCCGTGTCCTGCAGGACGCGGTCGTCGAAGACATTGCGCGCGGTGATGGAGCGCAGCCGCAGTCCCGGGGCGAAGCGGTGCGACACGTCCAGCGACAGCGTCTGCCCGCGCGAGCGGTTCCAGCCCGCGGTGCCCGAGTTCACCGTGGCGCGCGGCGCGGCGATGCCGCCCCATTGCGCCGCGCCGTCGTCCCAGCGCTGCCCGGCGTAGCGCAGCGTGGCCTCGGTGCCGGCCGTGGGCGTCCAGCGCAGTGCCAGGCGGCCGCTGGCGCGGTCGCGGTCGTCCACGCGGTCGCCCGTGCCCTGGTGGCGGATGAAGCCCTCCTGGGCGCGCCATTCACCCGACAGGCCGATGAAGAGCCGGCCCGGCACCAGGGCGCGGCCCAGCTCGAAGCTGCCCGCACGCCGGCCGTGGCCGCCGGCCTCGGCGCTGACCGATGCACGGGGCATGTCGCCGGGCTGGCGCGTGACGATGCTCACCACGCCGGCTTCGGCATTGCGGCCGTACAGCGTCGATTGCGGGCCGCGCAGCACTTCCACGCGTTCCACGCCCTGCAGGTCGTGCTCGAAGCCCTGGGCCATCAGCGTGGGAACGCCATCGACCAGCAGCAGGGTGGAGGAGGAAAACGACACGAAGTTGGCCGTGAGCCCGCGCATCACGGGTGGCTGCACGCCCGACTGGCCGAAGGCCTGGAACCCGAAACCCGGCACCTGCGCGGAGAGCGCGTCCAGCCCGTGCACGCCGGCCGACTCCAGCGCCGCGCCGTCGAAGACGGAAACGCTGGCGGGCACGGCGTCGAGGTTTTCGGCCTGCTTGCCCACGGTGACCGTGATTTCGGGCAGCGGCGCACCGGGCGCGGGGGCCTGGGCTGCCGCGGCCAGCGGTGCCCATGCCAGCGCGGCCGGCCAGCGAAGGGGAAAGGAAAGGGGCATGGTGTTCTCGTCCTCGTTCGAAAAGCTCTTGCAAGCGCCTTCCGATGCTATGGATGATGAGAATGGATATCATTTGAAAACCTTTGCGCGTTGGCGCATTCCGTATGGGCAACGCGCAACCGGCCCCTGACATGACCTGCCGCATCCCGTCCTCGATCTCCGTATCTCCATCCCGCGCGCCGGGCTGGACCCGCCGTGCGCTGCCGGCCGAATTCGGCGATTGCCATGCCGAATGTTTCACCCTGGGCGACGGCATCACGCTGGCACGCTCGCACTACCGCCCGCTGCGCGATCTGGTGGAGGAGAGCGTGCAGGCCGATGCCTCGGACGGGGGGCGCACCCTGGTCATCACGCTGGGGCTGGCGGGAGAGTCGGGCTTCGTTGCCCGCGGGGGAGGGACCACGCTGCGCTTCGGCGCGGGGCGCACGACCATGGCGGCGTTCCACGGCAGCCGGGGCGAGCGCCGCTACGCGGCCGGCCAGACCGTGCGGCAACTGCGGCTGCTGCTGTCGGGCGCGGCGCTGGACCGTTACCTGGGCCCGGAGCTGGCGCGGCGGCTCACGCAGACCGATGGCGTGCGCGCCCTGGATCACCGCGCCAGCCTGCCGGCCAGCGTGGCACTGGCCCGGCGCCTGGCCCAGCCACCCGGGCCGCAGCCCACCGATGCGCTGGACCGGCACATCGCCATGCTGAACCTGGCCGCGCTGGAACTGCGCCACCTGGTGCCCACGCCCGTGGCGGACGCGGCGCCGCCGCGCTGGTCGGAAGACGAGCTGGCGCGCCTGGAGCGCGCCCGCGAGCTGCTGTCCACGCAGATGGACCGCGCGCTGACCGTGGCCTACCTCAGTGCCGCCGTGGGCCTGGGGGAGCACCGGCTGAAGCAGGGATTCCGCGCCGTGTTCGGTGCCTCGCCCCAGGCCCTGCTGCTGGAGCTGCGCATGCGCCGCGCCTGGGCGCTGCTGGAGACCGGCTGCCAGGTCGCGCAGGCCGCCTGGCAGGTGGGCTATGCCCATCCGCCGAATTTCAGCACGGCGTTCACGCGGTTCTTCGGGCGCAGCCCGAAGTCGGTGTTCGGCCGCCGTTCCTGACCGACCCCGTTCCCGCCGCCATCGCCGCGCCCTAGTTCGTTGGAACTAGACCGCGGGCCCGCGGCTAGTTCTTCTGCCTCGCCCCGGGCGTACCACCGGCGGATATGCAGAGCGCGCCGCCGGAGCGATCATGCATGCCATCGCTCCCACGAGGAAAACAAGATGGCAGACACCGCGTCCGCGACCCCGGACGGAACCCCGCGCCGCACGCGCCAGGCCTGGTCCGTGCTCGCCGTGAGCACGCTCGCCTTCACCGTGTGCTTCATGGTGTGGATGATGTTCGGCGTCATCGGCATCCCGATCAAGAAGATGCTGGGCCTGAACGCCACGCAGTTCGGCCTGCTCACGGCCATGCCGGTGCTCACGGGCTCGCTCGTGCGCGTGCCGCTCGGCATCTGGACGGACCGCTACGGCGGCCGCATCGTGATGGCCTGCCTGATGGCGGCGACGGTGCCGGCCATCTGGCTCATGGGGTATGCCACGCAGTACTGGCACTTCCTCGCGATCGGCCTGTTCGTCGGGCTGGCCGGGGGCTCGTTCTCGGTGGGAACGCCCTACGTGGCGCGCTGGTTCCCGAAGGAGCGCCAGGGCACGGCCATGGGCATCTACGGTGCCGGCAATTCCGGCGCGGCGGTGAACAAGTTCGTGGCGCCGGCCATCCTGGTGGCCTTCGGCTGGGCGGCCGTGCCCCATGCCTATGCGGCCATCATGCTCGGCACGCTGGTGCTGTTCTGGCTGTTCAGCCACAGCGATCCTTCGCACCGCGTGCCCAGCCACGTCACGTTCATGGACCAGTTGCAGGCCCTCAAGGACCCGCGCGTGCTCAAGTACTGCCAGTACTACAGCATCGTGTTCGGCGGCTACGTGGCGCTGTCGCTCTGGATGGTGCAGTACTACGTGGGCGAATACAGCCTGGACATCCGCGTCGCCGCGCTGCTGGCCGCCTGCTTCTCGCTGCCCGGCGGCGTGCTGCGCGCCATCGGCGGCGCGCTCAGCGACAAATACGGTGCCCACAGCGTGACCTGGTGGGTGCTGTGGGTCTGCTGGGTGTGCCTGTTCCTGCTGTCGTACCCGCAGACCGATTTCACGGTGCTCGCCGCGGACGGCCCGCGCAGCTTCCACATCGGCCTGAACGTGTATGCGTTCACCGCACTCATGTTCGTGCTGGGCATCGCCATGGCCTTCGGCAAGGCGAGCGTCTTCAAGTACATCAGCGACGACTACCCCGCCAACATCGGTGCCATCAGCGGCATCGTGGGCCTGGCCGGCGGCCTGGGCGGCTTCGTGCTGCCGATCCTGTTCGGCGTGCTGCTGGACTGGACGGGCGTGCGCTCCAGCGCCTTCATGCTGATGTACGGCGTGGTCTGGGTGTCGCTGGCCTGGATGTATTTCACCGAGGTGCGCCGCACCGACGTGATGGACGCCGGCCGCGGCGCGGCGGACCGTTGAATCCCCAATGCAAGGAGACCGTGACATGCCTGCCACCCCTTCTTCCTCTTCTTCCTCTCCCTCCCGCGGCGGTGCCCGGGCCGGGCGCGTGCTGACCCTGTGGACCCCGGAGGACAAGGAGTTCTGGGAACGCGAAGGCGAAGCCATCGCGCGCCTGAACCTGTGGATCTCGGTGCCCGCGCTGTTCCTGTCCTTCGCCATCTGGCAGGTCTGGAGCGTGGTCGCCGTGAGCCTGCCGGCGCTGGGCTTCCGCTATTCCACCAACCAGCTCTTCTGGCTGGCGGCGGCGCCCGCGCTCTCGGGTGCCACGCTGCGCATCTTCTACTCGTTCATGGTGCCCCTGGTGGGCGGGCGCCGCTGGACGGCGATCTCCACCGCGTCGCTGCTGGTCCCGGCCCTCGGCATCGGCTTCGCGGTGCAGGACAGCACGACGGCCTACCCGACGATGCTGGCGCTCGCGCTGCTGTGCGGCCTGGGCGGCGGCAATTTCAGCTCCAGCATGGCCAACATCAGCTTCTTCTTCCCGAAGGAGCGCAAGGGTTCGGCGCTGGGCGTGAACGCGGGGCTGGGCAACCTGGGCGTGTCGGTGGTGCAGTTCCTGAGCCCGCTGGTGATCACGGCCGGCGTGTTCGGCGTGCTGGGCGGCGATGCGCAGACGATGGTGAAGAACGGCCAGGCGCAGCAGGTGTGGGCGCAGAACGCGGCCTTCGTCTGGGTGCCCTGGATCGCGCTCGCGTCGCTGGCCGCATGGTTCGGCATGAACGACATCGCCGACGCGCGCGCCTCGTTCGCGGCCCAGGCCGCCATCTTCCGCCGCAAGCACAACTGGATCATGTGCGTGCTGTACCTGGGCACCTTCGGCTCGTTCATCGGCTTTTCCGCGGGCTTTCCGCTGCTCATCAAGAGCCAGTTCCCCGAGGTGAATCCGCTCGCCTACGCATGGCTCGGGCCGCTGGTGGGCGCGCTGATCCGGCCCGTGGGCGGATGGCTGTCGGACAAGCTGGGCGGCGCGCGGGTCACGCTGTGGAACTTCGTGGCGATGGCCCTGGCCGTGCTGGGCGTGCTGGCCTTCCTGCCCAAGGGCACGGGTGGCTACGCGCTCGCCTTCGGGCCGGCGCAGGGCAGCTTCGCGGGCTTCTTCGCGATGTTCATGGTGCTGTTCCTGACGACCGGCATCGGCAACGGATCGACCTTCCGGATGATCCCCGTGATCTTCCTGAACCTGCGCCTGGCCGAAGTACGCACGGGCGGCGCCGGGGCCCGCGCCCAGGCCACCCGCGAGGGCAACACCGAAGGCGCCGCGGCCCTGGGCTTCGCGGGCGCGCTGGGCGCCTACGGCGGCTTCTTCATCCCCAAGAGCTACGGCAGCTCCATCGCCGCGACGGGGGGGCCGGAACTGGCGCTGTGGGCGTTCGCCGCGTTCTACGCGCTCTGCATCGGCATCACCTGGTGGTACTACGCGCGCCGCCATGCAGAGATGCCGTGTTGATGACCTACCCCCTGTGCGGCTGCGCCGCTTCCCCCTTCTCTCACGCTGCGCGTGGGAAGGGGGACCACACCGGTGGCCCGGCCAAGCCGGTTCCACGGTGTGTGCTGGCGCGGCCTGCTCCGCGGCCACCGGATGCGTGATGGCGTGCCAGCTCCCGGCGAAGCGGGCGCAGCGTCAACACGACGGATGACATGACGACTTTCCAAGGAACCACGATGAGTCACTTTCTCGACCGCCTCACGTACTTCAGGCAGCCGCGCGAATCGTTCGCGGGCGGCCATGGCCAGGTCAATGGCGAAGACCGCACCTGGGAAGACGCCTACCGCAACCGCTGGGCGCACGACAAGACCGTGCGCTCCACCCACGGCGTGAACTGCACGGGCTCGTGCTCGTGGAAGATCTATGTCAAGGGCGGGATCGTCACCTGGGAAACCCAGCAGACCGACTACCCGCGCACCCGCTGGGACATGCCCAACCACGAGCCGCGCGGCTGCGCGCGCGGCGCGAGCTACAGCTGGTACCTCTACAGCGCCAACCGCGTGAAGTACCCCATGGTGCGCGGGCGCCTGCTCAAGGCCTGGCGCGAGGCGCGGGCCACGATAGGGCCGGTGGAGGCCTGGGCCGCGATCGTCGGCGACGAGGCCACGCGCCAGGGCTGGCAGCGCGTGCGCGGCCTGGGCGGCTTCGCGCGCTCCAGCTGGGACGAGGTGAACGAGATCGTCGCGGCCGCCAACATCCACACCATCCGGCGCCACGGGCCGGACCGCATCATCGGCTTCTCGCCGATTCCCGCGATGTCGATGGTGAGCTACGCGGCCGGTTCGCGCTACCTGAGCCTGATCGGCGGCGTGTGCATGAGCTTCTACGACTGGTACTGCGACCTGCCGCCCTCCAGCCCGCAGGTCTGGGGCGAGCAGACCGACGTGCCCGAATCGGCCGACTGGTACAACGCCGGCTACATCATCGCCTGGGGTTCCAACGTGCCGCAGACGCGCACGCCGGACGCCCACTTCTTCACCGAGGTGCGCTACAAGGGCACGAAGACGGTGGCCGTGACGCCCGACTATTCCGAAGTCGCCAAGCTGGCCGACCTCTGGATGAACCCCAAGCAGGGCACCGACGCCGCCGTGGCGATGGCCATGGGCCACGTGATCCTCAAGGAGTTCTACTTCCCCGAGCAGGGCGAGCGCAGCGCGTACTTCGACGAGTATGTGCGCCGCTACACCGACATGCCCATGCTGGTGACGCTGCGCGAGCAGGCGCTGCCGGACGGCCGCGTGGTGCGCGTGCCCGACCGCTACGTGCGCGCCAGCGATTTCGCGGACCGGCTGGGCCAGGACAACCATCCCGAGTGGAAGACCGTGGCGCTCGATGCGCACGGCGAGGTGGTGTGCCCGCAGGGCGCGATCGGCTTCCGCTGGGGCCCGGACGGCCGCGCCGACCAGGGCCAGTGGAACCTGGAGGACAAGGACGCGCGCACGGGCGAGGCGGTGCGGCTGCGCCTGTCGCTGATGGAAGGCGGCCCCCATGAAGCCCAGGGCTGGGAGACGGCGCAGGTCGGCTTCCCGTACTTCGGCGGCATCGAAAGCGAGCATTTCCCGGCGAACGTGCAGTCCGACGTGATCGCGCGCACCGTGCCCGTGCGGCGCCTGGCCACCGTGGATGCGGATGGCACGGCGCGCGAGGTGCTCGTGGCCACCGTGTTCGACCTGCAGGTGGCGCAGTACGGCGTGGCGCGCGGCCTGCCCGGCGAGAACGCCGCCACCGGCTACGACGACGACACGCCCTACACCCCCGCATGGCAGGAGAAGATCACCGGCACGCCGCGCGCGCAGGTGATCGCGGTGGCGCGCCAGTTCGCCGAGAACGCGCACCGCACGCGCGGCCGCTCGATGGTCATCATCGGCGCGGCGATGAACCACTGGTACCACTGCGACATGAACTACCGCGGCATCATCAACATGCTGATGATGTGCGGCTGCATCGGCCAGAGCGGCGGCGGCTGGGCGCACTACGTGGGCCAGGAGAAGCTGCGGCCGCAGACCGGCTGGACGGCGCTGGCCTTCGCGCTCGACTGGGTGCGCCCGCCGCGCCAGCAGAACTCCACCAGCTTCTTCTACGCGCACACCGACCAGTGGCGCTACGAGAAGCTCGGCGTGGAAGAGGTGCTCTCGCCCCTGGCCGACCGCGCTCAGTTCGGCGGCAGCATGATCGACTACAACGTGCGCGCCGAGCGCATGGGCTGGCTGCCCTCCGCGCCGCAGCTGCAGACCAACCCGCTGCAGGTGGTGCGCGACGCCGAGGCCGCGGGCATGGACCCGAAGGCGTATGCGGTGCAGGGCCTGCAGAGCGGGTCGCTCAAGATGAGCTGCACCGACCCGGACCACCCGGACAACTGGCCGCGCAACATGTTCGTGTGGCGCTCCAACATCCTGGGCTCGTCGGGCAAGGGGCACGAATACTTCCTCAAGCACCTGCTGGGCACGCGCAACGGCGTGCAGGGCAAGGACCTGGGCGAGGGCGATGCGAAGCCCGCCGAGGTGGAATGGCACGCGCAGGCGCCCGAGGGCAAGCTGGACCTGCTGGTCACGCTCGACTTCCGCATGAGCACCACGTGCCTCTATTCGGACATCGTGCTGCCCACCGCCACCTGGTACGAGAAGAACGACCTCAACACCAGCGACATGCACCCGTTCATCCACCCGCTCTCCACGGCGGTGGACCCGGCCTGGCAGTCGCGCAGCGACTGGGAGATCTACAAGGGCTTCGCCCGTGCGTTCAGCGCACTCGCGCCCGGCCACCTGGGCGTGGAGCGCGACCTGGTGCTGAGCCCCATCGCGCACGACACGCCCGGCGAACTCGCCCAGCCCTTCGGCGTGGCCGACTGGACGCGCGGCGAATGCGATCTCATCCCCGGCAAGACCGGGCCGCAGATGAGCGTGGTGGAGCGCGACTACCCGAACCTCTACCGCCGCTTCACCGCGCTCGGTCCCCTGATGGAGAAGGTGGGCAACGGCGGCAAGGGCATCGGCTGGGACACGAAGGACGAGGTGCAGCAGCTGCGCGAGCTCAACGGTACCGTGCCGGACAACGGCCCCACGCAGGGCATGCCGCGCATCGATTCCGACATCGATGCCTGCGAGGTGATCCTGCAGCTCGCGCCCGAAACCAACGGCCACGTGGCCGTGAAGGCCTGGGACGCGCTCGGCCGGCAGACCGGCCGCGACCACACCCACCTGGCGCTGCACCGCGAGGACGAGAAGATCCGCTTCCGCGACGTGCAGGCCCAGCCGCGCAAGATCATCAGCTCGCCCACCTGGAGCGGGCTGGAAAGCGAGAAGGTGAGCTACAACGCCGGCTACACCAACGTGCACGAGCTCATCCCGTGGCGCACCCTCACGGGCCGCCAGCAGTTCTACATCGACCACCCGTGGATGCAGGCGTTCGGCGAGGGCTTCAGCAGCTACCGCCCGCCGGTGGACCTGAAGGCCACGGCCGAAGTGCAGGGCCGCAAGCCCAACGGCCACCCCGAGATCGCGCTCAACTTCATCACGCCGCACCAGAAGTGGGGCATCCACTCGACCTACACCGACAACCTGCTCATGCTCACCCTGAGCCGCGGCGGGCCCTGCGTGTGGATCAGCGAGGACGACGCGAAGCGCGCGCAGATCGAGGACAACGACTGGATCGAACTCTTCAACGCCAACGGCGCGCTCACCGCCCGCGCGGTGGTGAGCCAGCGTGTGAAGCCCGGCATGGTGATGATGTACCACGCCCAGGAAAAGATCGTGAACACCCCCGGCTCGGAGGTGACCGGCACGCGCGGCGGCATCCACAACTCGATGACGCGCGTGGTGCTCAAGCCCACCCACATGATCGGCGGCTACGCGCAGCTGAGCTACGGCTTCAACTACTACGGAACGATCGGCACCAACCGCGACGAATTCATCGTGCTGCGCAAGATGAACCGCGTGGACTGGCTCGACACGCCCGTCGCCGACCCGCTCGTCCGCCCCACCCTGGACCAAGGAGAAACCGCATGAGAGTCCGCGCACAGATCGGCATGGTGCTCAACCTGGACAAGTGCATCGGCTGCCACACCTGCTCCGTCACCTGCAAGAACGTCTGGACCAGCCGCCCGGGCATGGAATACGCCTGGTTCAACAACGTCGAGACCAAGCCCGGCGTCGGCTACCCCAAGGACTGGGAGAACCAGGACCGCTGGAACGGCGGCTGGGTGCGGCGCGCGGACGGCTCCATCGCGCCGCGCCAGGGCGCGAAGTGGAAGCTTTTGATGAAGATCTTCGCCAACCCCAACCTGCCGGAGATCGACGACTACTACGAACCCTTCACCTACGACTACGCGCACCTGCAGTCCGCGCCCGAGATGAAGGCCGCGCCCACCGCGCGCCCGCGCAGCCTGATCACGGGCAGGCAGATGGACAAGATCGTCTGGGGCCCGAACTGGGAAGAGATCCTGGGCGGCGAATTCTCCAAGCGCAGCCGCGACAGGAACTTCGAGGACGTGCAGAAGGACATGTACGCGCAGTTCGAGAACACCTTCATGATGTACCTGCCGCGCCTGTGCGAGCACTGCCTCAATCCGGCGTGCGTGGCCTCGTGCCCCTCGGGCTCGATCTACAAGCGCGAGGAAGACGGCATCGTCCTCATCGACCAGGACAAGTGCCGCGGCTGGCGCATGTGCGTCTCGGGCTGCCCCTACAAGAAGATCTACTACAACTGGAAGAGCGGCAAGGCCGAGAAGTGCATCTTCTGCTATCCGCGCATCGAGTCGGGCCAGCCCACCGTGTGCTCGGAGACCTGCGTGGGCCGCATCCGCTACCTGGGCGTGCTGCTCTACGACGCCGACCGCATCGCCGAGGCCGCGAGCGTGGAGCGCGACCGCGACCTGTACCGCGCGCAGCTCGACATCTTCCTGGACCCGAACGACCCCGAGGTGATCGCGCAGGCCCGCATCGACGGCATTCCCGACGCCTGGATGGAGGCCGCGCGCAGGAGCCCTGTTTACAAGATGGCGGTGGACTGGAAGGTGGCCCTGCCGCTGCACCCCGAGTACCGCACGCTGCCGATGGTCTGGTACGTGCCGCCGCTCTCGCCCATCAGCGCCGCGGCCAACGCGGGGCACGTGGGTGCCAACGGCCTCATCCCGGACGTGGGCCAGCTGCGCATTCCCGTGCAGTACCTCGCCAACCTGCTCACGGCCGGCGACACCGCTCCGGTGGTGCGCGCGCTCGAACGCATGCTCGCCATGCGCGCCTTCCAGCGTGCGAAGCACGTGGAGCAGCGCACCGACCTCGACGTGCTCGCGCAGGTGGGCCTCACGCAGGAGGAGGTGGAGGACATGTACCAGACCATGGCCATCGCCAACTACGAAGACCGTTTCGTCATCCCCACCACGCACCGCGAGTATGCGGAGAACGCCTTCAACGTGCGCGGCGGCTGCGGCTTCAGCTTCGGCAACGGCTGCTCCGACGGCGTGAGCGACGTGAGCCTGTTCGGTGCCGAGAAGAAGCGCACCATCCCCATCAAGGCGGAAGTCTGACATGGGCGCCACCACCGACCTCCGCACTGCCCGGGCGGCCATCGCCGGCCGCCATCCCGGCAGCGCCACGCTGCGCGTCTTGGGCGCGCTGCTCGACTACCCCGGCGCCGCGCTGCGCGCGCACCTGGCGGAACTGCCCGCGCTGCTCGATGCCGATGCCGCGCTGGCCGCACCGCGCCGCGCGCAGGTCGCCGGCCTGCTGGAACTGCTCGGCGCGGGCGACCCGCTCGATGCCGAGACCGCCTACGTGGAGCTGTTCGACCGCGGGCGCGCCACCTCGCTGCACCTCTTCGAGCACGTGCACGGCGATTCGCGCGATCGCGGCCCCGCCATGATCGACCTGGGCGAGACCTACGCCCGCGCCGGCCTGCTGCTGCGCGAGGACGAATTGCCCGACTACCTGCCGGCGGTGCTGGAGTTCGTCTCCACCCAGCCGCCGCGCGAGGCGCGCGCCTTCCTCGGCGAGATCGCGCACCTGCTGGCCGCCATCCACGGCGCACTCGTGCAGCGCGGCAGCGCGCAGGCGGCGCCGTATGCGCAGGCCTATGCGGCCGTGTTCGCCGCGCTGCTGGAACTCGCGGGCCAGCCGGTGCCCCAGGTGCCCGCCGCGCCCGCGAAGGCGGCCCCTGAGCCCGGCATCGACGAGAGCTGGACCGAGCCCGCGGCCTTCGACGGCTGCGCCAACCTCGGCCAGGCCCGCGCCGGCCAGCCCCAGCCCATCCACATCGTCCGCGCCGGAAGCTCCGGCGCATCCCGAGGAGCGAACCCATGACCGCCGCCCTGCACGATTTCCTGTTCCAGGTGTACCCGTATGTCTGCTTCACCGTGTTCGTGGTGGGCAGCCTGATCCGCTTCGACCAGAACCAGTATTCCTGGAAGAGCGATTCCTCCCAGATGCTGCGCGCCGGCCTGCTGCGCTGGGGCAGCAACCTGTTCCACTTCGGCGTGCTGTTCCTGTTCTTCGGGCACATGGTGGGCCTGCTCACGCCGCACAGCGTCTATGGCGTTTTCATGAGCGCGGCCGCCAAGCAGATGATGGCCGTGTCGGCCGGCGGCGTGGCGGGCGCGATGTGCTTCGCCGGCCTCAGCATGCTGCTGTGGCGGCGGCTGTTCGACCCGCGCATCCGCCACACCAGCCACGCGACCGACATCGCGGTGCTCGTGGTGCTGTGGGTGCAGCTGGTGGTGGGGCTCGTCACGCTGCCGTACTCGATGCAGCACACCGACGGCAGCGTGATGCTGATCCTGGCCGACTGGGCGCAGCGCATCGTCACGCTGCGGCCGGTGGATGCCACCGCGCTCGCGGTGCTGCCGTGGCCCTACCTGTTCCACATCGTGTTCGGCATGACGATCTTCCTGCTCTTCCCGTTCAGCCGGCTGGTGCACGTGTGGAGCGGCTTCGGCACCGCCGCCTACCTGCTGCGCGCACCGCAGCTGGTGCGTTCGCGCCGCATGAACGTGCCGCCGGGCCACGACCTGCCTGGCCAGCCCAGCGCCGTGCCGTCGCCCGACGTGGCCCGCGCCATCGACAACCCGCGCGCCACGCGCTAGCGGCCTTCGCACCGGAGCACACCATGTCCTGCACCTGCCAAGACTCTCCTGCCTCCACCGGCTGCCGCGGCTCCGGTTCCGGGGGCGATCTGGATCACGCCGTCGGCATCGCCCCCGGCTTCGATGCGGACCTTCCCGGGCACGGTCCCGGCTCGCCCGCGCCGGCCGTCCCGGGCCCCGTTGCCTCGGTCAACGGCGTCGCGCTGCACCGCGCGGATGATGCGCCCGATGCGGACACGCTGCGCCAGCGTGCCTGCACCGAGCTGCTGCGCCAGGCCGCCCAGCGCGCCGGCCTGTTGGCGGCCGATGACGCGCCCGCCGACGACGGCACCACCTCCGAAGCCGCGACGCAGGCCATCGAGGCACTGCTGGAGCAGGCCCTCGCCGTGCCCGACCCGTCGGAGGATGCCTGCCGCCGCCACTACGAGGCGCACACCGCGCGCTACCGCGACGGCGAGCGCGTGCACCTGCGGCACGTCCTCTATGCCGTGACGCCGGGCGTGGACGTGCAGCGCCTGCGCGAACGCGCCGAAGCCGAACTGCTGCAACTGCGCTGCGCCCACGACGGAGGCGAGGCCTTCGCGCGTGCCGCACGGCAATGGTCCAACTGCCCTACCGGCGCGGAGGGTGGCGACCTGGGCTGGCTGGCGCGCGGCGACTGCGCGCCCGAGTTCGCGCGCGAGGTGTTCGGCGCGCAGGAGGTCGGCGTGCTGCCGCGCCTGGTGCACAGCCGCTTCGGCCTGCACGTGGTGGAGGTGGTGGCGCGCGACGCGGGCCGCCAGCGCGGCTACGGCGAGGTGCGCGAGGCCGTCGCGCTCGCGCTGCGCCAGCAGTCCTGGGTGAACGCGCTGCGGCAGTACCTGCAGGTGCTCGCGGGCGAAGCCGCGCTGCAGGGCGTGGACCTGGACGGCGCCGACACGCCGCTCGTGCAGTAGCGTTCCCGGGCTCCGCCACGCCATGCCCGACGAGCTGCTGCAGCGCCTGCGCCGTTTCCACGACGATGCGTTCCCGCGCTACCGCCAGCGCTTCCAGGACCTGGTGGCGCAGGGCCAGCGGCCCACCACGCTCTTCATCGGCTGCTCCGATTCGCGCCTGGTGCCGCACCTGCTCACCGGCACGGGGCCGGGCGAACTCTTCCTGGTGCGCAACGTGGGCGCCTTCGTTCCGCCCTGCGACGGCTCGCACGGCCACCACGGCACGGCCGCCGCGATCGAATTCGCGGTGCTCAGCCTGCAGGTGCGGCGCATCGTCGTCTGCGGGCACAGCCACTGCGGCGCGGTGAAGGCGCTCTACGGCGAGGTGCCGGCCGAAGCCCTCAACCTGCAGCGCTGGCTGGAGCTCGGCCGCGAAGCCGTGCTGCCCGTGCAGGCCACGCCCGAGGCGCTGCGGCGTACCGAACAGCGTGCCGTGGTGCTGCAGCTCGAACGCCTCATGGACTACCCCATGGTGCGGCGCCGCGTGCAGGCGGGCGAACTCACGCTGCATGGCTGGCACTACGTGATCGAGGAAGGCGAGGTGCATGTCTTCGACCTGGAGCAGGCCGGTTTCGTGGCCGCATCCAGTGCCGACCACAGCGGCACCGGGCCCTATGCGCCCTACGTCGAGCACGACGGGCAAGTCCTTTGCGCCGACGTTGACATAGCCCAGTGCGGCGCGCCGGCGCAGGAGTAGAAAGACGGCTTGGCCGTGTTCAGGAACTGGAACCCATGCAACGCGATCCGATCGACTCCCTCGCGCCCGACGCGGCGCCCCGCCTGCCCGAGCAGCCCATCAGCCTCGACGTGCTGCGCGAAAAGTACCTCAAGCCCGGCGAGGCCGATGCCGAGACGCTCTACCGGCGCGTGGCCCGCGCCCTGGCCTCGGTCGAGGCGCCCGAAGTGCGCGAGGCGATCGAGGCGCGCTTCCTCGCCAACCTGCGGGCCGGCGCCATCGGCGCGGGGCGCATCATGAGCGCCGCGGGCACCGCCATCCAGGCCACGCTCATCAACTGCTTCGTGCAGCCCGTGGGCGACTGCATCCAGGGCATGGACGAGGGCGGCTACCCCGGCATCTACGAAGCATTGCGCGAAGCGGCCGAGACCATGCGGCGCGGCGGCGGCGTGGGCTACGACTTCTCGCGCATCCGCCCGCGCGGCGCCGAGGTGAAGGGCACGGCCTCCATGGCCTCGGGGCCCTGCAGCTACATCAATGTGTTCGACCAGTCCTGCGCCACGGTGGAGAGCGCGGGCGCGCGCCGCGGCGCGCAGATGGGCGTGCTGCGCATCGACCACCCGGACGTGCTGGACTTCATCACCGCCAAGCGCACGCCCGGCCGCTGGAACAACTTCAATGTCTCCGTCGGAGTGCCCGATGCCTTCGTGCAGGCCGTTCTGGACGATGCGCCGTGGGAGCTGGTGCATCCCGCGCGCCCCGGCGCCGCGCTGCGCGAGGAGGGCGCCCGCCAGCGCGCCGACGGCCAGTGGGTCTATCGCACGCTGCCCGCGCGGGAGCTGTGGGACACGATCATGCGCTCGGCCTACGATTTCGCCGAGCCGGGCATCCTGTTCCTCGATCGCGTCAACACCGACAACAACCTGGCGTACTGCGAAAGCATCGCGGCCACGAATCCCTGCGTGACGGCGGACACCTGGGTGATGACGGACGCCGGCCCCGCGCAGGTGGCCGACCTCGTCGGCAGGCCGTTCACCGCGATCGTGGACGGGCGCGCCTTCCCCACGCTCAGCGCCGGCTTCTTCGCCACCGGCCACAAGCCCGTGCTGCGGCTGCGCACCCGCCAGGGCCACGCGTTGCGGCTGACGGAAGACCACTTGGTGCGGCGCGTGGCGAAACAGACCCGCTACGTGCGCGAGTTGGAGTGGGTGGCCGCGGGCGCGCTGCAGCCCGGCGACGACATCGTGCTGAACGACCACCGCGCCCTGCCGGGCTGGAGGGGCGAGGGCACCGGGGCCGAAGGCTACCTGCTGGGCCTGCTGATCGGCGACGGCACCTTGAAGGCCGACAAGGCGGTGATCTCCGTCTGGCTCGCGCAAGAGCAAGAGGAAGATGCGCTGCTCGTCGCCAATGGCGCGCCCGCGCCCTCCAGCGGCGCGCACGGCATCCTGAGGGCCGCCGAGGCTGCAGCGGCGACGCTGTCGCACCGGGCGGATTTCCGCGGATTCCAGCGCACGGTGGCGCGCAGCGGCGGGGCCTGCGCGGAGCGGCGCATGGCCAGCGGCGCCGTGCGTGCGCTGGCGCTGCACATGGGCATGCGCCCCGGCGCGAAAACCATCACCGCCGCCATGGAGCGCGCATCGTCCGCGTTCTCGGTGGGCCTGCTGCGCGGCCTCTTCGATACCGATGGCTCGGTGCAGGGCCGCCAGGACAAGGGCGTGAGCGTGCGGCTCGCGCAGAGCAACCCGGCGTTGCTGCAGACCGTGCAGCGCATGCTGCTGCGCCTGGGCATCGCCTCCACGCTGTACCCGGACCGGCGCACGGCCGGGTTGCGCCTGCTGCCCGATGGGCGCGGCGGCCAGGAGCCGTATGCCATACGGGCGCAGCACGAACTCGTCGTGAGCGGCGACAACCTGCGCGTTTTCGCCGAACGCATCGGCTTCGAAGACGCGGACAAGGCCGAGCGGCTGGCGACGGCGCTCTCCGGCTATCGGCGTGCGCTGAACCGTGAGCCGTTCACCGCCACCGTGCAGGACGTGCTGCCGGACGGACACGAGGACGTCTACGACGTCACCGTGGCCGACTGCCATGCCTTCGACGCCAATGGCCTCTGCGTGCACAACTGCGGCGAGCAGCCGCTGCCTTCCTACGGCTGCTGCGACCTCGGCCCCATCATCCTGCCGCGCTTCGTCCGCCATCCGTTCGGCTTCGCCGGCGAGCCGGCCTTCGATTTCGATGCTTTCGCGGCCAGCGTCGCCACGCAGGTGCGCGCGCTCGACAACGTGCTGGACGTCACCTTCTGGCCGCTGCCGCAGCAGCGGGCCGAATCCGCGGCCAAGCGGCGCATCGGCGTGGGCTTCACGGGACTGGGCAATACCCTTGCCATGCTGCGCCTGCGCTACGACACCGATGCGGGCCGCGCCATGGCCATGCGCATCGCCGAATGCATGCGCGACGCCGCCTATGCCGCCTCGGTGGAGCTGGCGAAAGAGAAAGGCGTGTTCCCGAAGTTCGACGCCGCGGGCTACCTCGCGCCCGGCACCTTCGCAAGCCGCCTGCCGGCCGCGCTGCAGGAGGCCATCCGCACCCACGGCATCCGCAACAGCCACTTGCTCTCGATCGCGCCCACCGGCACCGTGAGCCTCGCTTTCGCAGACAACGCCTCCAACGGCATCGAGCCGCCGTTCTCGTGGACTTACACCCGCCGCAAGCGCGAGGCCGACGGCAGCACCAGCGAATACGCGGTGGAGGACCACGCCTGGCGCCTCTACGGTGCGCTGGGCGGCGACGTGAACGCTCTGCCCGACTACTTCGTGAGCGCGCTGCAGATGCCCGCTGCCGGGCACATCGCGATGATGGAGGCCGTGCAGCCCTTCATCGACACGGCCATCTCCAAGACCGTGAACATGCCGGCCGACTATCCCTACGAGGACTTCAAGAACCTCTATCTGCATGCCTGGCGCGCGCGCCTCAAGGGCCTGGCCACCTACCGGCCCAACGCCATCCTGGGCGCGGTGCTGGAGGCGCCGGCTGCCGCGCCGGAGGCCGGCACCGCGACCACATCCGCTGCGCACGACGCATCAGAGTCTGCGGATAGGCCGGCCGTGCAGTCGTCAGCCATGCCTCCCGCCACGCCCGCGGACCCGATGCGCGCCGTGATCGAAAGCCGCCCCAAAGGCGCGCTCTCCGCCGTGGCCGAGAAGGTGGAGTACTGGACACAGGAGGGCCGCAAGACGCTCTACCTAATCGTCTCGTTCCTGCCCGTGCCGGACGGCCACGGCGGCACGGTGGACCGCGCGATCGAGTTTTTCATGCCCGTGGGGCAGAGCGGCGAATCGCAGCAGTGGATCACCTCCAGCATGCGCCTGCTCTCGCTCGCCGCGCGCGGCGGCTTCCTGGAGCGTGCGCTCAGCGACATGCGCAAGGTCGCGTGGGACCGCGGGCCCGTGCGCCTGGGCACGCACACCCGTGCCGACGGCGCCCGCGTGCCGCTCTGGCACGACTCGGAAGTGGCCGCCATCGCCTACGCCATCCAGAACATCCTGGCCCAGCGCGCCGCCGCGCCCGCCGGGCCCATGCGCCAGCAGGAGCTGCCGCTGGACGCTCCCGCCGCGCCCACCGGCCTGCCTCCCGCGATGGCCGGCCGCAAGTGCCCCGAGTGCGGCGCGCATGCCGTGATCCGCAAGGACGGATGCGATTACTGCACGCAGTGCGGGAACCTGGGCAGCTGCGGATAGATCCGGGCAGGCCCGGACGGGCATGTCGCTCCGGCCCGCGCATGGAGCCTCCCATGGCGGAGGGGCGGGTCCGTCCCGACGGGGACGATCCGCGCCTTGCCGAAGCGGTCGAGAGCGCCCTGCAGGAAGGGGGATCGCAGGGCTACGAACTCTCCGGCCACCAGGCGGTCCTGCGGGGGCGAAGATGAAGGCCGCCAGGAAGCTGGCAGGCAGTCTGGTCGGGGAACAACTGCGGCAGGAGGCGTCCTCAGGGCTTGCCGGCCCCTCATGCGGGGGGCGCGTGGCACACCGCCTCGACGTTGTGCCCGTCCGGGTCGCACACGAAAGCACCGTAGTAGTGGGGGTGGTAGTGCGGTCGCACGCCCGGGGGGCCGTTGTCGGTGCCGCCCGCCGCCAGGGCCGCGGCATGGAAGGCATCCACCGCCGCGCGGTCGGCCGCCCGGAACGCGACGTGGATGGCCGGCCGGTTGGGGCCGCCGCTGCGGATCCAGAAGTCGGTCTTGGGCGGCTCGCCGAAGCCGGCCATGTCCGTGCTGCCCGTGAGTTCCGCGCTCACTTCCATGAGCAATTGGTAGCCCAGGGGCGCGAGCGCCTGGGTGTAGAACGCCTTGCTCTTCTCGTAGTCGGCGACGGCGATGCCGGTGTGGTCGATCATCCTGGTTCCTCCTTGCCTGTGGTTGCACGCAGCCCGAGCCGAATGGCCCCTGCATTTGCCGCGAGCATTGTGGGGGCGGCTCAGGCTTGGGCAGATGGACTCGCGGGCACCGCATCGATCGTAGCGCCAGACAGCGCGTGATCGCTTCGGCGGAGCGGCGTCCGGGCTGTGCCAGGTCGCGGCCATTGCCCCAGGTCAATGGTGCGGGCCGCGGTGCGAGCGGCCGGCCCGCAGCCCGGGAGGACAATGCCGGAACACCCCGGTCTTCCCCCGCCGCCCGATGATCCGCTCGTCCGTCCCCTTTCCATCCCGGCCTCCCGGCGCTGGCGCTGCCGATGCGGCCGTCCCCGGCCTGCGCAGCCCCGCCGCCGGCTTCGACCAGCCCTTCGAGATGCTGCACGCCTGCCA
Source organism: Paracidovorax citrulli (assembly GCF_900100305.1). Classification (GTDB taxonomy): domain Bacteria; phylum Pseudomonadota; class Gammaproteobacteria; order Burkholderiales; family Burkholderiaceae_C; genus Paracidovorax; species Paracidovorax citrulli. The sequence goes on from NZ_FNEY01000014.1 coordinate 104,341, forward strand.
CGAGCGCGTGCAGCGCACGCTGGGGCTGCTGGAGCGCCTGCGCGCCCACCTGCGCGTGCAGGGCTGCGACGCGCAGGCCCGCGAGGCCGCGCGCGACGTGCTGCGCTACTTCGACATCGCCGCGCCACTGCACCACGAGGACGAGGAACTGCACGTGTTTCCGCCGCTGCTGGCGCAGGGGCCCGCCCCGGTGGTGGACCTCGTACGGCAGTTGCAGCGCGATCATGCCGCCATGGCAATGCTGTGGTCGCAGGCGCGCGTGCCGCTGGCCGCCGTGGCGGGCGGGGAGCCCGGTGCGCTGCCCTGGTCGCCGGAACAGGAGCGGGCGCTGGACGATTTTGCCGACCTGTATGCCGGGCACATTGACCGGGAGGAGGCGGTGGCCTATCCGGTGGCGCAGGGGCTGCTGCCGGAGGCCGTGCTGGATGGCATGGGGCAGGAGATGGCGCGGCGGCGGGGCGCCGCATAGTCCGGGGGGCGTCCTCGCGCCTTCGGGCACCGGCACCGCGTTACTCGCCGGAGTCTCGCCAGGCGGACCGGAATCAGTCGTGTGCGAGAGACGGGAATCCGGGGGGCACCGATGAGGTCAGCCAGACACCGTTCTCCACTTGGTGGAACATGTGCCCGCCCGCATGCAGGCGCTGCGCCGCGATCCGCAGGACCACGGGCTCGCCATGGCGGCGACCCACCTCCAGGGCAGTTAATGGTGCGTGTTTCTCTCTGAAAAGTTGCCCTTTTTCATGCAAAGCATCGCGTGCCGCTATGCAGTGCAGTTGTTGTTACTTATTGTTTCGACAACGGTTGAGTCTGAAAATTCCGGTGCCGGACTCCTCGTGTCCGGAGCGCCAACTACCGGAATCCACCCATGGTCTTCGCCCTTCGCGCGGTATTCAGACTACCCGCCATCACTTCCCTGTGCGTCCTTTCGATTTTCCACGCTGGCAGCGGCTGGGCGCGAGAGCCGATTCCCCTGCTGCTCCAGGCCAGCGAAGGCGAACAGCTCACGCGGCGGTGGGGCTATCCCATGACCATCAAGGTCGATCCCGTGACGGCGGGCGCGCGCGATTTCTCCGCCGGCACCGAAGACATCGCTCCGGGAAAGAAGATACCCCTGCACCAGCACCCGCACATGGAGGAGCTCGTCATCGTGCAGTCGGGCTCACTGCTTGCGCACGTCGGCGACCAGCACCGGGTTGTCGGGCCGGGGGGCATGGCCTACGCCCCGGCCGGAACCTGGATGGGTTTTGAAAATACCGGCAATACGACGGCGACCGTCATCTGGATATTCCCCCGGCCGGGCTTCGAGGAATATGTCAGGGCCACGTCCGTGCCCGCCGGCGCGGCGGTCACGCCCCTGGGCGGCGATGAACTCGCCGCCATCCGCCAGCGGTATCGCGGGCATATCGAACTCAACGGGGGCGATCTGGCTGGCTATCCCACCGAGGCATTGCCGCCCGCCGTCGCCATCTCCGAACGTTCCAAGCCATAAGCGCCGCAGGCGTTTTCCACCGTATCGGGGCCTGAGGGCGCGCGGCTCCGCACTCTGCAAGAAGGAGGGGTTTTGCATGCCCGAAAGAATATTGTCCAGCCAGGGGACTCTCCTCGCAGAACCCGCAGCCTTGCCCCAGGGGCAGGCCGGAGCGGGGATCCGTCCCGATGCGCGCCGCTGGATGGCGCTCGCCGTGCTGCTGACCGGTGCCTTGCTGCCCCCGCTGGATTTCTTCATCGTCAATGTCGCGCTGCCGGCCATGCGCGCCGACCTGGCGGCCAGTGCAGCCATGTCGCAAATGGTCATTTCCGTGTATGCCGCTGCGTATGCCGTCACGCTGATCCTGGGCGGCCGGCTCGGCGACCTGTACGGCCGCCGGCGCGTTTTCATCTGCGGCATGCTGGGGTTCGGCGCGTCGTCGGTGCTGTGCGGGCTGGCCACGTCCCCCGGTGTGCTGGTGGTCGGCCGCCTGCTGCAGGGGCTGACCGCCGCCGTCATGGCGCCGCAGCCGCTGGCAACGATCCACGCCCTTTTTCCCGCGCACGAGAAGAACCGCGCTCTGGGCCTGTACGGGGCCGTCTTCGGGATGGCCGCCGTGGCAGGACAGGGCCTGGGGGGCGCACTGGTGGCCGCCGACTGGTTCGGCCTGGGCTGGCGCAGCGTTTTCCTGGTCAATCTACCCGTCGTCGCCCTGGCCGTGCCCGCCACGCTGATGCTGGTGCGGGAGAGCCGCTCGGCACAGGCGATGCTGCTGGACGTGCGCGGCGCAGGCCTCCTGGCGGCCGGCCTGCTGGCGCTGCTGATTCCCCTGATCGAAGGCCGCGAGCACGGATGGCCCTGGTGGTGCTTCGGGCTGCTGGTGGCATGTGTGCCGCTGCTGCGGGCTTTCTGGCGTTTCGAACAGGGCCTGGAGCGTGCGGGTGGTGCGCCGCTGCTCGCGCCGTCGCTGCTGGCGCAGCCGGGGCTGCGCCGCAGCCTGGCTGCCACGCTGTGCTTTTATTCCATCGCGCCGTTCTTCCTGATTTTCTCCATCTACCAGCAGGCGGGCCTGGGCCGTGGCCCTCTCGCCGCGGGGCTGGCGCTCATGCCGATGGGCGTGGGGTTCCTGTGCGGCTCGCTGTGCAGCCGCGGGGCCGCCCTGCGGCTGGGCGCGGGAACGGCCACCTTCGGCATGGTGGTCGAGGTGCTGGGCATGCTGAGCGCCTCGGCCCTGGCCGTGGCCCACCATGCGCCGTGGCTCGTCCTGCCGCTGTTCGCCATCGGCCTGGGCCAGGGCATGGCCATGCCGGCCCTGGTGCGCCTGAACATGGACCAGGTTGATGCCCGCTGGGCGGGGCTGTCCGCGGGCCTGGTCCACGCCACCCTGCAGATCGGCGCGGCGATTTCCGTGGCCGTCATCGGGGGGCTCTTTTTTGTCCTGGCGCCCCAGGGGGCGGGTGCCGGGGCGGTGCAGGTCGGGTTCTCCGTCACCTCCGCCATCATCGGCGCGTGCCTTGCGGGCGCGGCCATGCTGGCATGGAAAGTCCGCCCCCGGGCGGACTGATCGCCAGCGCTCCAGGGCTCGCTGCAGATTGCGGGCGCCCAAAGAAAAAAGCACCCGAAAAGGGTGCTTGGTTGATCCGGGATGGAGGTGGGCCTCAGTGCACCACCACCGGGTTCTGCGCCAGCCCCACGTACCCGTCGAGCGTGTCGTCCACCTCTTCCTGGGTGGGCGTGTCGCGCTGCCAGGCCAGGATCTGCTGCTGGAACATCTCGGCCCAGGAGCCGTCGAGGTACACCTCCTTGCCGGAGCGCTTGTCCACGATCTCGAAGCCGTGGCGCACGAGCTGGTGCACGGGCGGCACGCCAGCGGGTGCCTCGGCCTCGCCGGTGTCGGGCTGCATGTGGACCACCACGAAGGAGTCGGAGTCGTAGAGCATGTGCATGGTGTTCCCCTGTCGGTCAAACAATCGTTTACTTGGGTCAGATGGCCACCCGGGCCCCGAAGTTCAAGACCCTCGGAAACCCGTCCTTGCATACGCCGTGCCAGCCCTCCCGGACCGGAGCCCGGACGGCGCGCCCGAAAGCGGATGCGTGAGCCCAGTATTTCATGAAAAGCCCGGCCGTGCAGGCTGCGGGGCGAAGTCACGCCACCGTCCCACGAAGCTGTGGGCGAAACCGCACACCGCCCTGGCGTGGCCGCCTGCCCGCGCGCGAGGGGCGGCCCGCCCGCTTCAGGGGCTGCCGCGGCCCGACAGCTGCAGGTCGGCGTAATCTCCATTGCCCTTGGTGAGGCGGATGCGGGCGGGCAGGAAGCCCAGCGAGGGGGCCAGCCACAGTTCCGCCTTCTCGTCGGCATCGCGGCGCGGCAGGCGTTCCAGCTTCAGCGCCGGGGTGGGGCCTATCGGCAGGTCGAGCGTCTCGGTGCCTTCGATGGTGAAGGTCCAGCGGTCGGCATTACGGGCTCCCACGGTGGTGAAGGTGATGCGGGTGCCGTCGGGGTAGCGCTCGGGCGCGGCCGCCAGCAGGGCACCGAGCTGGATGAACACGCTCAGCCGGTCCTGCGCGCCCGCGGCGATGGCGGCCGGGGCGTTGCCCCCGCTGAAGGTGGCACGGCCCGCGCCGAAGTCGAAATCCGCCGCCTGCTCCCTGCTGGCCTGGTCGCCGAAGCGCCTGGGCTGCAGGCCCGCGGGCGTGACCACGCCGCTGCTGGTCTGCGACCGGGATCCGAGCAGGAAGGCCTTGATCTCCTGCCGGGCCTCGTAGCCGGCATCGTCGTGGCGCCAGACGAGCGTGGCATCGGCACGGTAGGTGAATTTCTTCACTTCGCCGCTCACGTCGAACGCGAGGCGCAGCGAGGGTGGCAGGCGCACGGGCGGCGGGTTGGCGCTGGCATCGGTGGCAGGCCCGTTCGGAGGGCGGATCTCCACGCCCGCATTGCGGGTGTCGGCGGGATCGCTGGCGCCGGCGGCGGGTGCCGGGGCCGCGGCAGCCGTTGCGCCGGATGCCGCGGAGGAAGCGGCGGAGGAAGCGGCGGAGGAGGGGGCGCTGGCCAGGGCCGCGGCGGCCTGTGCGGCGGTCCGCGCCGCCTGGGCCGCGTCCGTGGCCGTGTCCGCTGTCGCTTCCGTGGCGGAGGAGGGGGCCGCCTCCGCCATCGGGGGGGCGGACGGCGCCTCGCCTGCGTCGGCAGGGACTGGCGGGGGGGCCGGAGCGGCCTCTTCGGCCGGAGAGGGCGAGGGGGCTGGCACGGGGGGCGGAGCCGGCGGCGCGGGGCGCGGCTTGCGGACTTTCGCCGGCCTGGGCGGCGGTGATGGTGGTGATGGCGGCGCGGCCGGCTGCGCCGCAGGCGGTTCCGGCGCGGCGGCGGGTTCCGGGGCCGGCGGGGCGGGCGGTGGCGCCAGCATGCGCGTATGGAAGGCCATGCGTTCGGGCCGTCCTGCGTCCGTGCCGCCGGTCCAGCGCGGCAGGCCGAACAGCACGAGCGCATGCAGGGCGGCCACCAGGGCGGTGAGCGCCGCCAGGACGCGGCGCGGCATCAGCGGCCCCCGCGGCGGCAGGCAGCGGCCATGCTCATGCCTGCCCGTAGCCCAGGTCGCTGGAGAGCCGGCGCGCCACGGCACGCAGCGGCGCGTCGATGGCGCCGCCCCATTCCGGGTCGAACGTGGCGATGGAGCCCAGCGTGGTGATGCCCAGGGCCAGGTGGCCGCCCGCGTCGAACACCGGCGCGCAGAAGGCCACGATGCCCGGCAGCAGCGTGTCCACCACGCGCGCGGAGCCGCGCTGGCGCACTTCCTCCAGCATGGGCTGCAGGGCCTCGGGCGTGGCGGGAATGTCCTTGCGGCCGCGCCGGGCGGCCTCGGCCAGTTCCTCGGCGATGAGCCCGGCCGTCACGTCGGGCGCCAGGTGCGCGGCGAAGCAACGGCCGGTGGCGGAGGACAGCAGCGGCATCACGTCGCCCAGCCGCAGGTTGGCGGTGACGGACTGGTGCGACTCCTCCCAATGGACGATGGTCGGCCCCCGGTTGCCCCAGACGGCCAGGGCCAGCGTCTGCTGGATGTCTTCCATGAGGGCCGGCAGGCGCTCGCGGGCGAGCCGCACCGGGTCCAGCCGGGCGAGGGAGGCCAGTCCGAGCTTCAGGGCCGCCGGGCCCAGGTCGTAGCGGGCGGTGCGCTGATCCTGCGCGACGAGGCCCATGCGCTGGAAGCTCACGAGGTAGCGGTGCGCCTTGGCGGCGCTCATGCCGGCGGCGGCGGCGAGGTCCTTGAGCATCAGCGGGCCCCGGCTGCGCGTCAGGCCCTCCAGCAGCGAGAAGCCCACTTCCACCGATTGAATGCCCGCCCTTTCCTTGTCCATCTGCAATAGAATTCCCGCAGTTTTGTTTAGTTAAATCAATTTAACCATTCGTAATTTGTGTCAGGCAGCGTACCGGCTCGCTGCGGAGACAACAAGGTCTGAGCCCCATGAAACTCGCCACCTACAAAGATGGTTCCCGCGACGGCCAGCTGGTCGTCGTTTCCCGCGACCTGGGCACGGCGCATTATGCGACCGGCATCGCGAGCCGCCTGCAGCAGGTGCTCGACGACTGGGGCTTCCTCGCCCCGCAGCTGCAGGACCTCTACGAGCAGCTCAATGCCGGCCGCGCGCCGCATGCCTTCCCCTTCGAGCCCGAGCGCTGCATGGCCCCGCTGCCGCGCGCCTACCAGTGGGCGGACGGCTCTGCCTACATCAACCACGTGGAGCTGGTGCGCAAGGCGCGCAACGCCGAGGTGCCCGAGAGCTTCTACGCCGATCCGCTCATGTACCAGGGCGGCAGCGATGATTTCCTGGGCCCCTGCGACGACGTGGTGGTGCCCAGCGAGGCCATGGGCATCGATTTCGAGGCCGAGATCGCGGTGGTGACCGGCGACGTGAAGATGGGCGCCACGCCCGAGCAGGCGCTCGACGGCATCCGGCTGGTGATGCTGGCCAACGACGTCTCCCTGCGCAACCTGATCCCCGCGGAGCTGGCCAAGGGCTTCGGCTTCTTCCAGTCCAAGCCCGCCACCGCCTTCAGCCCCGTGGCCGTCACGCTGGACGAGCTGGGCGACGCCTGGGAGGGGGGGCGCCTGAACCTCACGCTGCAGTCCACCTGGAACGGCCGCAAGGTCGGCATGTGCGATGCCGGGCCCGAGATGACCTTCCATTTCGGGCAGTTGATCGCCCACATCTGCAAGACCCGCAACGTGCGCGCCGGCTCCATCGTGGGCAGCGGCACGGTCAGCAACAAAGGCGTGGAGCAGAACGGCCGCATGGAATGGCCCAAGGGCTACAGCTGCATCGCCGAGAAGCGCTGCATCGAGACCATCCAGGACGGCAAGCCCTCCACCGAGTTCATGAAATTCGGCGACACCATCCGCATCGAGATGAAGAACAAGGCCGGCCAGAGCCTGTTCGGCGCCATCGACCAGGCGATCGCCAGCCCCGCCGCCTGACGCCATGACCCTGCCCGCCGCCTTGCGCCGGCTGGCCGCCGCCGGGCTCTTCTGCCTGGCGCCGGCCATGGTCCCGGCGCAGCCCGCTCCGGCGACCGTGCCATCGACCGCGCCCGCCGCCGTGCCGGCGTCCGCACCCGCTTCCGCCTCGGCCTCCGCTGCCCGCCCCGCGGCTTCCGTGCCCGCGCCGGCCCATGCGGCCCGGCGGGCCGACTGCCCCCCGCTGCCCAAGCCGCTCGATCCCGCCGGCATTCCCCAGGCGCTGCAGAAGGCCCGCGACCGCGGCCTGCTGTGGCGCGTGGAAAAAGACGGACGCACGAGCTGGCTCTACGGCACGGTGCATGCCGCCCGGCGCGGCTGGATGCTGCCCGGCCCCACGGTGATGGCCGCCGTGCGCGCCAGCGACCGCGTGGCGCTGGAGATGGACCTGCTGGACCCCACGGTGGTGCAGAAGCTGCAGGCCGCCCTGCGCAAGCCGGCGGACGCCCCGCCGCTGCCCCCGGACCTGGAGCGCCGCCTGGCCGCGCAGCGCGATGCCGCCTGCGCCGACCCCTCCGTGCAGCAGATGCGGCCCGAACTGCAGGTTTCGTCGCTGGTGGTGATGTCCGCGCGGCGCGAAGGCTTCGATCCCGCCTATGGCATCGACGTCGTGCTGGCCGGGCTGGCCCGCGGGCTGCACAAGCCCGTGGTGTCCCTGGAGTCGGTCGAACTGCAGGTGCAGACGCTGGCGTCCGACGACCCGAAGGAAACCGCGGCCGCCGTCGCCTCCGGCCTCGACCAGTTGGAAAACCATTCCGCGCGCGAGACCCTCACCACGCTCGCCACGGCCTGGTCCGACGGGCGCGCCAACCTGCTGGAAACCTACGGCCAGTGGTGCGGCTGCCAGCGCACCCCCGAAGAGCGCCAGGCCTTCGAGCAGCTGGTGGTGGCGCGCAACCCGGGAATGGCGCGCGCCATCGTGGCCGAGCACCGCGCGGGCCATAGCGTGTTCGCGGCCGTGGGCGCGCTGCACATGGTGGGGCCCCAGGGCCTGCCGACGCTGCTGGCCCGCGAGGGCTTCCGGGTCGAGCGCGTGGAATGGCCCGCGCGGCCCTGATTTTCGAGTGAAGACAACAACAGGAGACAACACATGCACCGCAGAACCCTGCTGGGCAGCGCCGCCGCCGCGGCCGCCCTGGCCGTCCAGCCCTGGGCGCGCGCCCAGGCCGACTACCCCGCCCAGCCCATCCGCTGGGTCGTGCCCTATCCGGCCGGCGGCGGCACAGACGTGCTCGCGCGCACCGTGGCCGAGGCGCTGCGCACGCCGCTGGGCCAGCAGATCGTGGTGGACAACCGCCCCGGCGCCTCCACCAACATCGGCGCGCAACTGGTCGCCACCGCCAAGCCCGACGGCTACACGCTGATGTCGGCCGACAACGCTCTGCTGGCCTACAACGAGCACCTGTTCAGCAAGCTGCCGTTCAGTCCCGACAAGGACTTCACCTACATCGGCGGCCTCTCGCGCTTCCCCCTCGCGCTGGTGGTGCATCCGGGTTTCGAGGCGCGCACCTTCCAGGAATTCATCGCCTATGCGCGCGCCAACCCGGGCAAGCTCAGCTACGCATCGCCCGGCAATGGATCGCCCCACCACCTGGCGATGGAGATGTTCAAGAACCGCACCAGGACCTTCCTGACCCACATCCCCTACCGCGGCGCGGCCCCGGCGCTGCAGGACGTGATGGGCGGCCAGGTGCCGTGCATGTTCCTCGACCTGGCGGCCGGCCTGCCGGTGATCCAGTCGGGCAAGGTGCGCGCGCTCGCCATCGGCTCCGGCCGCCGAGCCGCCAGCCTGCCCCAGCTGCCCACGCTCGCCGAAGTGGGCGTGCCCGATGCCGAGGTCTATGCGTTCCAGGGCGTGCTCGGCCCCGCGGGCCTGCCCCCGGCCGTCGTCGCCCGCCTGAGCGGCGAGATCAACAAGGCCCTGGCCGCGCCCACCGTCGTCCAGCGCATGCAGGATTTCGGGATGGAGGCGCTGCCCGGCACGCCCGAGCAGTTCCGCGCCATGGCGCGCGGCGAGGCCAAGCGCTGGGGGCCGATCATCCAGGCGGCCGGCGTGAAGCTGGACTGAGCGGCTGAGCGGCTGAGCGGCTGAGCGGCTGCGCGGCGGCGCTGTAGGCCGGCGCCGCGAACGCGGCGCCATGGGTGCGTGGGCAGGGGGGATTGCGCTACGGTGGAGTGTTGTGTTTCCCCACTCGACGAAAGCGACACCCCATGGCCCGCATCCTGATGGTTCTCACGTCCCATGACCGCCTCGGCGACACCGGCAAGAAGACCGGCTTCTGGCTCGAGGAATTCGCCGCGCCGTATTACGTTTTCAAGGACGCGGGCGCGGAGATCACCCTCGCATCCCCCGAAGGCGGGCAGCCGCCGCTCGACCCCAAGAGCGACGACGAGAGCGCCCGGACCGACGCCACGCGCCGCTTCAAGGCCGATGCCGAGGCGCAGCAGCAACTCGCCACCACCGTGCCCCTCGCCAGCGTGCGCGCCGGAGACTTCGATGCCGTGTTCTACCCCGGCGGCCACGGCCCGCTGTGGGACCTGGCCGAGGACGCGCAATCCATCGCGCTGATCGAAAAAACCTTCGCCGCCAAGAAGCCGCTGGCCCTGGTCTGCCACGCCCCCGGCGTGCTGCGCCACGCCAAGGCACCGGGCGGCGAGCCGCTGGTGAAGGGGCGCCAAGTGACGGGCTTCACCAACAGCGAGGAAGAGGGTGTGCAGCTCACGAAGGTGGTGCCGTTCCTGGTGGAGGACATGCTCAAGGGCAATGGCGGCGAGTACGCCAAGGGCGCGGACTGGGCGCCGTTCGTGCTGGCGGATGGGATGCTGGTGACGGGGCAGAATCCGGCGTCGTCGGAGCCGGCGGCGAAGGCGTTGCTGCGGTTGCTGGGGTGAACTTCACGCCAAGGGCGCCTGCCCGATGAGCGGAAGAAGCCTCCGGGAGGCGGCAACTGCAGAGCGTGACTACAATGGCCCTCCATACTCACTGCCATGCGACCGTCCCCGAACTCTCCGCCGACAGCTCGCATGCTTCGGCCAATTGCACGAATGCTGGTGGTAGTGCAGGTGGTGGCACTGCTTCTGGGAGTGGTGGGAGCAGGCATGCTGGTCTGGACAGCTGCTAAATTCAACGCAGCGAGCGACTGGGTGGAGCACACCCATGAGGTTTTGGACAGAATCAGTGCGGTACGAACCGAATTGCTCCGGGGCGGTTTGGCGTTACGTAACTATGCAATTTCTCCAGCTCTTCCGTATCTGGAGCGAGCCCGCGCCGCAGCAAGGGGTGCTACCGACGCTTCCGAACGTCTTGAAGAGCTCGTTCAAGACAACCCCAGGCAAAGCGACCGGGCTTTTGCTCTGCGAGCGGAAACTGCAGAGGTTGTCGGGTGGATGAACAGCACCGCAGTGATCGCAGAACGCGATGGACCGTTGGCTCTGCTCGCCAGTCTGGCGCCCCGAATTTCCCAGGACTCGGCAAAGGTCCTACGGCAGCAACTGATGGCGATGGAGGCCGAAGAGCGCTTGCTCTTGCAAGCCCGGACGCAGGAAAGGGCACGCGAGTACAGGCGGTTGATCATAGGGGCGACCCTCGGTGGCGCGGCGTTCATCATTTTTCTTGTCTGGAGCGTCACCTATGCCGCAGCCCTTTTCCGCCGCAGCACCACGCGAATCGAGACTCTCAGCGAATCGGCAGACTGCGACCCGCTCACGGGTTTGCTGAACCGCCGGGCGTTGGAAGAGCGATTCACGAGCCTCGCAGGCTACCCTCTGACCGTTGTCGCGTTCGATCTGGACGATTTCAAGCCGGTCAACGATACCTATGGGCACCAGGCCGGCGACGAAGTTCTCATGGTCACCGCAAAGCGCATGTTGCGTGAATGCCGGGATGGCGACCTGGTGGCGCGAGTCGGCGGGGACGAGTTTGTCGTGGTTCTCTCCGGAGTGTCGGACGCTGATACCGCTCGCTCCGTGTGCACTCGTCTGCAGCATGTGCTGTGCGAGCCCATCCAGTTGCACACCGCGGCGGTCCGGGTCGGGGTTTCCCTGGGCTACGAAGTCTCTCCCGGCGGCATCGGCTTGAGCGACTTGCTCGCCAGAGCCGATGCGGCAGCCTATGCTCAGAAATCAGCCCGCAGGTGAAAAAACCTGCGCGACGTGGGAGCCGTAACCCGTGGTGGCCCAGGCTGCTTCCTGCGCCGCGACCCGCGGTCAGGCCACGACGCTGACCACCGCTGCATAGTGGCTCGCCGTTCCACCCAGGACAAACAGGTGCCAGACCCCATGCGCATGGCGATAGCCGGCGCGATTGACGTAGAAGACCGTGCCCACCGTGTAGAAGACTGCGCCGGCGAGCAGCCACCGCAGCGCTATGGCGTCGATCCGGGCCAGCAGCGGTACGGCAGCGGCCACCATGGCCCAGCCCATGCCCATGTAGAGTGACAGGGGTGGTGCTGGAGAAACGACGCCAAGTTCGCGCGCGATGCCCAGCAAGGCGATGATCCACACCGCCACCAGCACGGCCCAGTCCCAGGCACCCCGCGCCGCGACCAATGCGAAGGGTGTGTAGCTGCCGGCAATGAGCAGGTAGATGGCGCAGTGGTCCGCCCGCTGCCACCACAATTTCGCGGCCCCATGCGAGCTGTGGAAAAAGGTGGATGCCGCATACAGTGCAACGCAGGACAGCGAAAAAACCAGCCCCCCAGCGATCTTGCCCACGTCCCCGGTGGGCAGGCTGACGATGAGCATGAGGGGAACGCCTGGGATAGCCAACGCGAACCCCAACAGGTGGGTGCAGGTGTTGAAGCGTTCGCCGGGGCGCATTCCCATGGAGCAGCGGTGAATTGGCGCCAGTGGATCAGCCGGGCGTGACATCGGCGTGAAGAAAAGGGGATGGCCCAAGCGGTATTCGCCAGACAGGGTTGGCGCGCCCGGACCGATGCCACGCGCCGTTTCAAGGCCGATGCCGACACGCAGCAAACTGGCCACCGCCGTGTCGCTCGCCAGCGTGCGCGCCGGAGAGTTGGGCGCCGTGTTTTATCCCGGTGGCCACAGCCCGCTGCGGGAACTGATCGAAGACGCGCAGTCCATCGCGCTGATCACAAGGTGACGGGCTTCACCCACAGCGAGGGAAGAGGGCGTACAGCTCACAAAGGTGGTGCCGTTCCTGGTGGAGGACATGCTCAAGGCCAACGGCGGCGAGTACGCCGAGGGGGCGGACTGGGCGCCGTTCGTGCTGACGGATGGGATGCTGGTGACGGGGCAGAATCCGGCGTCGTCGGAGGCGGCGGCGAAGGCGTTGCTGGAATTGTTGAAGTAAGTTTGCCAGGTTTCGGCGCAGGCTCGCTTCCTGGCTGGGCAGTGGAGCAGTAGCTTGGGAGTCCTGGGGGTTCTGCCGCGTGGAGATAAATTCGGATAGAAAATCGCCTTGAATTTCGGTCTTGCCGGCCAATTGGACAATGACTGCTCGAGGGGTGAATTAAAATTCTGTGCCGGACCGGATTGGGCAGGGAGTAGGATGCCGAATGATGCGAATTCTTGTGGGCACATTGACGATTGGGCTGGCCTTTATGCTATGCTTTCCCGCATTTTGGTATGGATCTCTAGGGTTGTACTGGTTGGCCGCGAAGATATTCGGCTCAAGTCTTGGATTAGGAATGATTCTGGTCGCGCCAGTTTGTATGTTGATCGCTTTTGCGTTCGCTCTTAGGATTGTCATGCTAGGAGTGGTTCTATTTGAGAGGTGGAGCGCACGATTCGATATTGAAAAATGAGAGCGCGCGTGATTCCTATATTTTGGGTATGAACTAATTTGAGCCAATTGGATACGAAATTATCAATAAACCAATATCCCCGTCCAGCAGTACGCGTGATACGACGAGGTCCGGCAGCGACGCCAAACGGGCTTAGAGCGTGTTATGAACTTCCCGCCGCAGCCAGCACCCGTGCAGCGGCAGGCAACATGAGCACAGCGAAGTCCAAGGCTGGGCCAGCGCATCTGCACGCCAACGCTCCAGCGTGCTGGCACTCACGCCGATCTCACGCGCCAGCTCGTCGGGCGTGGCGCTGTGCGGTGGCAGCAACCTGCCCACCGCTCTGTCTTTGAATGCTTGTCCGTATCGTGCCAACTGGCTTCTCGCTCTTCGCCCCCGGGGTGAAACACACGGCAGCGGGCCGGCGCCTGAAGGCACCTGCAAGGCTGTGCATTTGTGGACGATGCGCTGCGCGCACCGGCCCGCTTGCCGTGGACAACGCTTCGCGTTGCCCACCACGCAGACCTTCGACCACAACTACACAGCCTCCTACTACCTTCATGAA
>NZ_FNEY01000069.1 GCF_900100305.1 Paracidovorax citrulli
AAGCAAAACGCCCTCAGACCAATGATGATCTGAGGGCGGTTTGGGCTGTAGGAGCCTGACGATGACCTACTTTCACACGGGAACCCGCACTATCATCGGCGCAAAGTCGTTTCACTGTCCTGTTCGGGATGGGAAGGAGTGGGACCAACTTGCTATGGTCATCAGGCATAAAGGGTTGCTGTCGAGCATTGTGTGCAGGACGGCGAATTCATAGAGCAAATCAGCTTGTGTGTTTGATTGCGTCACTTGGCATAACAACTTGACGGATTTGTCAAAGTTATAGGGTCAAGCCGCACGAGCAATTAGTACTGGTTAGCTTAAGCGCTTGCACGCCTTCCACACCCAGCCTATCAACGTCCTGGTCTTGAACGACTCTTCAGGGGGCTCGAGGCCCCGGCAGATCTCATCTTGAAACGAGTTTCCCGCTTAGATGCTTTCAGCGGTTATCTCTTCCACACTTAGCTACTCGGCAATGCCACTGGCGTGACAACCGATACACCAGAGGTGTGTCCACTCCGGTCCTCTCGTACTAGGAGCAGGCTTCCTCAAATCTGCAGCGCCCACGGAAGATAGGGACCAAACTGTCTCACGACGTTTTAAACCCAGCTCACGTACCTCTTTAAATGGCGAACAGCCATACCCTTGGGACCGGCTACAGCCCCAGGATGAGATGAGCCGACATCGAGGTGCCAAACACCGCCGTCGATATGAACTCTTGGGCGGTATCAGCCTGTTATCCCCAGAGTACCTTTTATCCGTTGAGCGATGGCCCTTCCATACAGAACCACCGGATCACTATGTCCTGCTTTCGCATCTGCTCGACTTGTCAGTCTCGCAGTTAAGCACGCTTATGCCATTGCACTATTAGCACGATGTCCGACCGTACCTAGCGTACCTTCGAACTCCTCCGTTACGCTTTGGGAGGAGACCGCCCCAGTCAAACTGCCTACCATGCACTGTCCCCGATCCCGATAAGGGACCTAGGTTAGAACCTCAAACGCACCAGGGTGGTATTTCAACGTTGGCTCCATGAGAACTAGCGTCCTCACTTCAAAGCCTCCCACCTATCCTACACAGATCCGTTCAAAGTCCAATACAAAGCTACAGTAAAGGTTCATGGGGTCTTTCCGTCTTTCCGCGGGGAGATTGCATCATCACAAACATTTCAACTTCGCTGAGTCTCAGGAGGAGACAGTGTGGCCATCGTTACGCCATTCGTGCAGGTCGGAACTTACCCGACAAGGAATTTCGCTACCTTAGGACCGTTATAGTTACGGCCGCCGTTTACTGGGACTTCAATCAAGAGCTTGCACCCCATCATTTAATCTTCCAGCACCGGGCAGGC
>NZ_FNEY01000009.1 GCF_900100305.1 Paracidovorax citrulli
ACGCCAGTGGGCCAGCGGCTTCGTGCATTGGTACAACTGCGAGCACCGCCACAGCGCGATCGGCTACGTCACGCCGACGCAGCGCCATGCCGGGCAGGACCAGGCCATCCTGCAGGCTCGCCATCACCTTTACACCCAGGCCCGACAGCGCAACCCCGCGCGCTGGTCGGGCAGCACCCGCAACTGGGCGCCGGTCCAATCGGTCACGCTCAACCCTGAGCGCGACGGCATCTCCAATGCCGCGGCGACCGCATCGAATACGCAGCCTCGGGCTGCTTGATCGACGCGACAACTACCTTGACATGCTCCGAGGCCACGAAGGCCTCCACCAGCTCGCGCGGGTCCGCCATGAGCATCTGGTTCAGGCGGCGCACCACGTCTTCGCCCTTCACCTCGGCGCGCTCGATCACCACGGCCTTCGCCTCCCTCACATATTCCTGGACCTTGGCATCTCTCAACAGGCGTGCGCCTTGGGACGCGGCGGTGTTGGTGCTGTACCCGGCCGAGACGGCGGCCTGGGTGGCGTTGAAGCCGTTGGCGACGAACTCACGCGCGAAGAGCCGGTGCCGGTCCTCGGTGGTGATCTGGGCTTTCTTGGGAGCAGCCCCGGCCTTGGCGCTGCGCCTGGCGCTCTTGCCCTTCGCGGGCATGGGCTTCTTGGAGGTCGGTTTGGTCATATGCCGAAGCTGTCAGGCTTGGCACGACTGCAAAGGGCTGCGTAATAAAAAAGGCACCGGCACTTGATTGCGCGGAACCAAAAGGGATAGTTTCTAGCGTTTGGCTATTTTTTCCATCGCGTCTAAGGCTTTTAATATTATTATTTGAGGCTCAACAGTATATGATGAAGTTTTATCTTCATTAACATCCGAAAAGAATACTCTCCGCGCGAGTTCCGATCTCAAAGTGGTCCCTACCTCACCTTCAACACTCTTCAAGAAGGGCTCCAACACCGAAAAATCTAATGACGTCTTCCTTAGTTTATTTGCTTGAATACGATGTTTTCCCGATTCTCTAGCCAAGTATGCAGTTGGAACTGCCATTAACAAGGTCGCCAACAACCTCGTCAACGCAATCTTCCAATCAAGACCATCGAAACTCAACTTATAAATAGTGGATATCAGCAAAACAACGGTGATGCCCATCAACCCTATGCAGAGCCATCTGAATAAATTAGCGGCTGACTCCTCGCGCTGAGCGCTGCCCAGATACCCGCCAGACAAAACTGTGGCACTCATCTGCCCAAGCATATCAATTGCTTGCTTCTGATAGCCTTCGAACTCTTCTGAACGTGAGCGAATGTTTTCATAGAAATTATTTATATCAACATTCATTGCAGCCAACTGAACACCAAGCTCTTTCCTCGCTTCGCTCCCCAGATTCTTAGTCACCTCATCTATCGTCTCCGCTGACTTGCTACCGAACTCGCTTAAAGCAGCTATCCGAGCTTCCGCAGCAGCCAGCTTCTGCCCCATAGATTCAGCGGCGCCTGAGAGAGCGGCATATTTTGCCCGAAGTTCAGAGGCTTCAATCTGATTTTGCCTACTATTTAACTTCTTTGCCTCCTTCTCTGCATCATCCGCGTTACTTGCCAACCTATCATTTAGTAATGCTGCATTTTCACCTAAGCGATCGATAAGCTGCACCTCATCAATGTCAAGAAGTATTTTATTTACAAAACCGTCCAACAAATGACGAATAGAAGCCAGTATTTCAAAAGAAATTTTTGCGTACCGTACATAATCATCATCCAGCCGAATCAATTCGGCCAACCTCTTCAACGAGTCAAGTATTTTTTTAATTTCCAGATCGACCGCACCTGTCAATCGAAATTTTGGATTTTCAGCCAATCTCTGTAGATCTGCCTCTAGCGCATTAATAATGGGCCTAATTTCTTTCAAAAGAAATAAGCGCTTATTTTTATGACTGAAATCCATAGCTCCTCCATTTTAACAAGAGACAAATTATCACTCAGGCGATCCCGCCGGAGCCAGACATTAAACGATAACGCAGTACCGCCTTGCGTCCCGGCAACTCGGCCATCTCAGCCAGGATGAAACCCTGCCCCGTCAGGTACTGCAGAGCCCAATCCACTCTCCCTTTGACCGGCCCAGGGCCAGCACCAGTTCGGAGTGGAAGAACCAGCGCAGGGGATGCAGGCGCAGGAAGCGCAGCAGCACGTCCGTCCCACTGCCCGGGCGGATCACGCCGGCCGGCCGAGGGTTCGCGTGCTGCGGGCGCGGGGGCTCCTGGCGCGCACCAATCTGAGCCGCCAACCAATCCATGGGGTCGCTCACTGTGGTCGTCTCCATCAGGCGTTCTGCTTCAGCGCCTTCAGCGCCGCGCGGTAGTGGTCGCGGATGCCGCGCAGCTCGTCGTGCGTCCATTTGCGAACGCCGTTGTTCTGCTCAAGCGCCTGCACACGCTCTTCCCCGATGCGCGCCACCACGCAGGCCCTGAAAGCGGCGTAGGTCGTGCCGCCCGGGAGGTTGCAGTTCTTTCGCTGAGCGAAGCAGTTGTCCTCGTGGAAGCGAAGGTGCCCGGCAGCGCTGCGGCTGCGGAATGGCCTGCGTCAACCAATCCGCCGGGTTTCATCGGCTCGAACGGCTTCCCGCCTGTTCGATCCAGACAGTTACGAGTCGCCTAGATAAATCGTCCACTCCTTCGGTGGTGAGCCAAAGTCGGAGCGCGGTCTCACCGTCCTGTTTGTGGCTCTTGGCCCAGGCAGCGACTTCATGCAGCGAATGGAACTTTAATGGCAAACGGCCTTGAGCAACTGCCGCCGGCACATCTGGAAAGAAAAACTTGAACCAATTCCCTCCCTCCTTCTGTTCGCCTGTTTCGGCTTCTGTTTCATTCTTCTGCGTCATTCTTCTCCTCCATTAGAAAGGAGTCCGATCCAGCTCTTCCAAGGATGGACGAGTTGCGGACGATTTTGAAGCCTCATCCAACTGAATGCTTGCGGCCAAAAGCAATTCAGCCGCTTCGCGCACTTGCCTATACCACGCGTCCAACCAGACTTGACGGGCGTGGACGGCAGCATAACCGAAAGTCTTCGCTTCCCACGAATCCGTCAAATCCGTCCTCAACTTCGAAATAATGTCATATGCTCGAGCGATGCGATGCGCACATTGATTAGGAAGAGGCAAAATCGCCACAAGTTCCTCATGTGATGGTTTGTATAGCACACGGCTAAAAAGTTGAACCAGTCTTACGAATTCATGGTCTTGATGATCTTTGTTCTCTATTGACGCATCCTCGAAACCATACAGGGTTTCGGCTGACTCAAGATCTCTTCCTGTCTTCAGCAATTGCACTGACATTCCTGAAGCATAAAGCTGCGCTCGCTCGAGAGCCTCTTTATGACTTCGCCGTGTTTGCATTTGCGACAACCACAATGCAATCACTGCTGCTGCGCAAGTTCCAATTGCCGAAAAGGCTGCAATGATGCGATCGAGATTGTTGGGCGCCGCAGACTTCCAAGCCCAATCGCTATAAATAAACAAAAATAAAACCCCAGCCATAGCAGCAGCTACAGCTATAAAAATCAGCGTTGAGCCTCTAGCTTTTATAACCATGGCGGTCCCTCGAACAAAACATGGCGAATTATCCATGCAAAGCGAGCGGCATTATTTATTTTCTTCCAATGAGCGCCTACTACAACGAGATCGACCCGTATCCGGCCCAGTGCTGCGCAACCTCATCGCTGCCGGGCACATCGCGTCCGGAGTGGTGGACGAAAGGAGCACCGAGGATGTTCACCCCGACGATCTGCGCGGATTCGCGCAGTGCCATTTCTTCGCCGGCATTGGGGTCTGGTCCCTGGCCCTGCGCCGCGCCAGCTGGCCAGACGACCGACCTGTTTGGACCGGTTCTGTCCTTACCAACCTTTGAGCGCGGCAGGCGCGGGAACTGGGTTTGCTGACGAGCGGCACCTTTGGCCGGACTTCCACCACCTCATCGCGGAGCGCCGACCTCCAGCGGTCCTTGGAGAGCAGGTTGCAAGCCGCGACGCAGACCCTTGGATCGACCTTGTACAGGATGACCTGGAAGGCCTGGGATACCGGGTCGGAGCGGTCCCGTTCCCGGCTGCGGGCGTCGGTGCTCCGCATATCCGAGACAGGCTTTACTGGTGCGCCGTGGCCGATGCCCAGCGCGAGCGGATTCGAAGCAAAGGACGTGGAGCGCCTGCAGCAGCGGCGCGAGGAATGCAAAGCGCGCACGGGCAACGGGAATGGCTTCGGCCTGGCGCTGGGGCAAGCAGTGCCGCTTTGGCTGACGGGCTGGCCGACACCGCAGGCAAGCACGCGGCGCGGCTGCGCGCCACCATCGTGGAGGAGATCAACCAGGGCAAGTTTCGCTTCGCCGAGCACTTCCCCGACTACAAGAACCTGGCGGTCGCGCAGCCCGCTACGGACGAGGAATCCCGCCTCTTCCAGGACTGGGCGAAGGTATGGGGCCGGCTGTCGGCCCGTGGGCTGGAGCACTCCTCGCACCTCGTCTACCTCCGCCACCTGGCCGCCTACTGGCTCCCGGTGTTCGGCCACCTGCCGCCGGAGCGCATCACGCACGTCATGGTGCTCGAGCGTCTGGCCGACCTGTCAGCACCCCGCCTGGACGAGAAGACGGGCAAAAAGCGCCGCGCGTTGGCGCGCAAGACGCAGAACAACATCTTGATCCCGCTGCGGGGGGTGTTCGAGCTGATCTGCAAGGCCCGCAGCGATGTGCTGAATCCAACCGACGGGATCGACAACCAGAAGGTGCAGAAGGCCATGCCCGGCCCCTTCTCTCCCAACGAGGTGGAGGCGATCCTGCGCGCGCTGGAAGAGCAAGCCGGAAGCGCATGGGCCAACTACTTCGAGTTCTCTTTTTTCGCCGGCTTCCGTGCAAGCGAGCAGATCGCACTCCTCTGGGAGGATGTGGACCATCGCAGCCGGACGGCGCCGGTGTGGCGCACCAGGGTGCTGACCAAGGACAAGGACCGCACCAAGACCAATGTCGAGCGGCAGGTGGAGCTGAACGATCGGGCCTACAACGCCATCCGGCGCCAGCGTGCCCGCACCGAGGCCACGGGCCGGGAGGTGTTCTGGAACCCTAACACCGGCAAGCCCTTCGTTGATGAGCAGTCGCAGCGCCGAGTATGGCGCGCCGCCCTCCGGAAGGCGGGGGTGCGATACCGCGCGCCGAAGGAGTGTCGCGACACCAGCGTGACGCTCGCGCTGATGGCCGGGGCGAACCCGATGTGGGTGGCCCTGCAGCATGGCCACAGCGTGCAGGTGATGATGCGGGACTATGCCAAGTGGATCCCGTCGGCCGACCGCGGGGCGAATCGCGCCGCCGTGAACGCTGCGATTTCTGGCCCGGCGCAAGACCAGAAAAAGGCGATTTAGGGATGGATTAGGGATGGACTCCCAAGGCCGTGAGCCAGATGCAAAAAACCCCTAAGAGAATCAATCACTTAGGGGTTCATGCTTTGGCGGAAACGGAGGGATTCGAACCCTCGATGAGGCTCTACACCCCATACTCCCTTAGCAGGGGAGCACCTTCGGCCACTCGGTCACGTTTCCAATCCCACTATTCTAACCCAAAATTTGCGCGCTTTTGGGCGTTCAGGCAGCGGAGGGCTGGTCGAGTTCGAAAGCCTTATGCAGCGTGCGCACGGCCAGCTCGACGTACTTCTCGTCGATGACCACGGAGGTCTTGATCTCGGACGTGGAGATCATCTGGATGTTGATGCCCTCCTCGCTCAGCACGCGGAACATTTTGGAGGCGACGCCCACGTGGCTGCGCATGCCGATGCCGACGATGCTCACCTTGCAGATCTTGGCGTCGCCGACGACTTCCTGCGCGCCCAGGGCGGGCACGACCTTTTCCTTGAGCAGATCGACGGTGCGCGCGAAGTCGTTGCGGTTCACCGTGAAGCTGAAGTCGGTCTTGCCGTCCTTGCTGAGGTTCTGGATGATGACGTCCACCTCGATGTTGGCGTCGGCCACGGCGCCCAGGATCTGGTAGGCGATGCCGGGCTTGTCGGGCACGCCCAGCACGGAGATCTTGGCCTCGTCGCGGTTGAAAGCGATGCCGGATACGACGGCTTGTTCCATTTTTTCGTCTTCCTCAAAAGTGATGAGCGTGCCGGAGCGGGCCTCTTCCTCGATGTCGATGTCCCAGGGCGTGAAGCTGGAGAGCACGCGCAGCGGCACCTTGTACTTGCCGGCGAACTCCACGGAGCGGATCTGCAGCACCTTGCTGCCGAGGCTGGCCATCTCGAGCATTTCCTCGAAGCTCACGGTGTGCAGGCGGCGTGCTTCGGCGACCACGCGCGGGTCGGTGGTGTACACGCCGTCCACGTCGGTGTAGATCAGGCATTCGGCAGCCTTCATGGCCGCCGCCACGGCCACGGCCGAGGTGTCGGAGCCGCCACGGCCCAGCGTGGTGATGTGGCCGTGCTCGTCGATGCCCTGAAAGCCGGTGACGATCACCACTTTGCCGGCAGCGAGGTCGGCACGCACGCGCTGGTCGTCGATGGATTCGATGCGGGCCTTGGTGTAGGAGCTGTCGGTGCGGATGGGCACCTGCCAGCCGGCGTAGCTCACCGACTCCATGCCTTCGGCCTGCAGCGCGATGGCCAGCAGGGCGGAAGAAGCCTGTTCGCCGGTGGCGGCGAGCATGTCGAGTTCGCGGTGGTAGGCGGAGGAGGCGCGCGAGGGAGCGAGGTCCTTGGCCAGGCCGAGCAGGCGGTTGGTCTCGCCGCTCATGGCGCTGGGCACCACCACCATCTGGTGGCCCGCCCGTGCCCACTTGGCGACGCGCTTGGCGACATTGCGGATGCGCTCCGTGGAGCCCATCGATGTGCCGCCGTATTTGTGAACGATCAATGCCATTGGATATCCGGGATGACGGTACGAAGGCCGCGGCGCGAAAGGAGGGAAAGACACAGGAGCGGACCTGCGGGATGGAAGGCCCCCTGCGCCTCACAGGCCCCGGGACCTCGTAGGCACCCTATGCTCTGTGGCTGAGGTGTTTTGGCGCGCCGCCGTGTTTCGTGCGAATGAGAGAGAAGACCAAAACCCGTCAATTGTACCAACCGAGCTCGTCGCCCTGGCGCACCACGAAGCCCCGTCCCACTTTGATGCGGATGCGGTGGCCGCGCGTGGCGCAGGCAGCGATCTGGTCGAGCAGTTCGCCCAACTGCGCAGCCGTGGGCGTGGTGGCATGCGCCGTGCGCAGCCAGTGGCGCAGGAGGTTGGCCTGGCGTTCCCGGCCCAGCGCGCGCAGCACGGCGATGCGCGGAGGAAGGCCCGTGGCCTGCAGATCGGCCCCGGCCAGTTCGCGCAGCAGCACGGCAGCTTCCGCCGCGTGCGAGGCACTGCGCGCGAAGGTGTCGCGGAACTGGGGAAACGCGGCCTGCAGCGCCGGCAGCAGCCCCGCGCGGATGCGGTTTCGGGTATAGCGCTCGTCCGCGTTCGTCGGATCCTCGACCCAGCCCTCGCCGCGCGCGGTCAGCCAGGCGCGTACGTCCGCGCCTGCGACGTCCAGCAGCGGCCGGTGCCAGTCGATGCCGCCCCGCCGCCAGAAGGCCGGCATGGCGGCGAGCCCCGCCACCCCGGCGCCGCGCGAGAGCGCGAGCAACACGGTTTCCACCTGGTCGTCGGCATGCTGGGCCAGCGCAACGGAGGCCAGCACGGGTCGCCCGGCCGCGGGCCTATCCGGGTCCCCATCGCCTCCCGGTCCGCCCTGCCCCGCTTCCATCTCCGGCATGACCCCGTCCGTACCTGCCTGATGGGCTCCCTGCTGGCCGCCGGCCAGGTCCCGCAGGGCTTCATAGCGCCGCTGCCGGGCCGCATCCTCGGGGCTCTCACCCCCAGCATGGCGCGCATCCACACGCGCGATGCGCAGCGGCACACCCAGCCGCCCGCAGAGCGCCCGGCAATGAGTTTCGAAACCATCCGCCGCGGCCTGCAATCCATGGTGCACGTGCAGCGCATGCACCTGCCCCGGCCAGCGCTGCGCGCAGGCGTGCAGCAGCGCCGTCGAATCCGCCCCGCCGCTCAGCGCCACGCCCAGGGGCAGCGCCGGCCGGAAACGGTCCATGGCCGTATCGAAAGCCAGCGTCATCGCGCCGCCCCTCGCCCAGGGAAAACGAAAACGGCCCCGAAGGGCCGTGCAGCAGGCATGGATACGAATGCCCTGAACATATCAATCATTCGTGGCGCAGCACGCTCGACTCGCCCACGCACATGGCAGCGACGAAGAGTGCCAACCCGAATGCAGCAGTCGGCGGTAATCCAAAACCCCGGGGCCAGTGGAGGCCCCCAGCGGCCTTACCTGTCTGAAGGCCGCGGAGCAGGCCAAGCCAGCAGACGCCGTGGAACCGGCTCCGCCGGGCCACCGGCGTCGTCCTCCTGCCCGCCGTGCGCAGCACGGCGAGAGCGGGGGGAAGGCCCGCAGGGCCTCGGGGGGGTGCTTCACCTTTCTGCGCGGGTATCGTTGAACCGGCCGTAGCTCTGAAGCCGCTCGTAGCGGCGGTCCAGCAGTTCGCGCGGCTTGAGGTCCGCCAGCTGGCGGTGGGCGTCGCCCAGCGCGCGCTTGAGGAAGGCGGCCATCTGCTTGTGGTCGCGGTGGGCGCCGCCCACGGGCTCGCTCACGATCTTGTCCACCAGGCCCAGGGCCTTGAGGCGGTGCGCGGTGATGCCCATGGCATCGGCCGCGTCCTGGGCCTTGTCGCCGGTCTTCCAGAGGATGGAGGCGCAGCCCTCGGGGCTGATGACCGAATAGATCGAATACTGCAGCATCACGACCTGGTCGGCGACGCTGATGGCCAGCGCGCCGCCGGAGCCGCCCTCGCCGATCACCGTGGTGATGATGGGCACTTCCAGCTGCGCCATCTCGAAGATGTTGCGGCCGATGGCCTCGGACTGGCCGCGCTCCTCGGCGTCGATGCCGGGGTAGGCGCCCGGCGTGTCCACGAAGGTGAACACGGGCAGGCGGAACTTCTCGGCCGTTTTCATGAGGCGCAGGGCCTTGCGGTAGCCCTCGGGGCGGCTCATGCCGAAGTTGCGCGCGGCACGCTCCTTGGTGTCGCGTCCCTTCTGGTGGCCGATCACCATGCAGGCATGGCCGTTGAAGCGCGCGAGGCCGCCGATGATGGAGAGGTCGTCGGCGAAGTGCCGGTCACCGTGCATCTCGACGAAATCGGTGAAGATCTCGCGCACGTAGTCGAGGGTGTAGGGCCGCTCGGGGTGGCGGGCGATCTTCGTGATCTGCCAGGGCGTCAGCTCGCTGTAGATGTCCTTGGTGAGCTGCTGGCTCTTGCGGCTGAGCTGGTCGATTTCCTCGGAAATGTCCACCGCGCTTTCGGTCTGCACGTAGCGCAGTTCCTCGATCTTCGATTCCAGCTCGGCGATGGGCTGCTCGAAGTCCAGAAAAGTCTTTTTCGCCAATTGTTTTCTCCTTGGGCTGTAGCCTCGGCGCGCGCGGAACGCGCGGCACGCAGTGTCCTGGCGGACGGTCAATAGTCCACCGGCAGGGGGGCGAGCGACCGCCAAATATACCAACTCGCCACGCTGCACCAGGGTTTCCAGGCCTCGGCGACCTCGCGGGCATCGCTGCGGCTGACCGGGTCGCCCGAGAAATAGTGCTGGCTGATGCCCTGCAGCAGGGTAGCGTCGTCCAGGGGCAGCACGTTGGGCCGCGCCAGGTGGAAGATCAGGAACATGTCGGCCGTCCACCGGCCGATGCCGCGGATGGCGACCAGCTCGGCCGCGATGGCTTCGTCGTCCATCGCATCCCAGTCCTTGACGTGCAGGCGGCCGGTGTCGAAATGCAGCGCCAGGTCCACCAGGTAGTCCACCTTGCGGGCGGACAGGCCCGCGGCGCGCATGTCGTCCACCTTGAGCTTGAGCACGGCGGCCGGCGTCATGCTGCGGGGCAGCGCGGCGAACCTGTCCCAGACCTTCTGCGCGGACGCGACCGAGACCTGCTGCCCCACGATGCTGCGCGCCAGCGTGGTGAAGGCGTCGCCGCGGGCCACGAGGGCCACGTCGCCGAGCTGCGGGATCAGCCGCTTCATGACGCGGTCCTTCTTGACCAGGTGGCGGCAGGCGTCCGCCCAGTAGCCCGGGGCGGTGGACGGCTCGGCCGTCCCCGCTGTTTTCTTGCTGGGGGCCACGGCTTACCTTGTCTGGAGGGGAGACCGGCGGTGCGGGAAACGGAAGGGGCGGCCCGGGCTCACTGCGCGGCCTCCCAGGTCGTGCCCGCGGGGGAGTCCTTGAGCACGATGCCCTGCGCGAGCAGGTCGTTGCGGATGCGGTCGGCTTCGGCGAAGTCGCGCGCTGCCTTGGCGGCCGCGCGCGCGGCGATGCGGGCGGCGATCTCGGCCGCGTCCAGTTGCACCCCCTGCCGCAGGAAGGCCTGCGGATCTCCCTGCAGCAGCCCCAGGCAGCCGCCCAGTGCCTTCAGCAGGCCGGCCAGACGGGCAGACCGCGTACGGTTCACCTCGCCCGCCAGCTCGAACAGCACGGCCACCGCCTCGGGCGTGCCGAAATCCTCGTCCATGGCCGCCTTGAAACGGGCCGCATGGGGATCGGCCCAGTCGATGGCGCCGATGTCTTCCGGCGCGACCAGGGCGAGCGCGGTGTAGAGCCGCTTGAGCGAAGCGCGCGCATCCTGCAGGTGCACGTCGCTGTAGTTGAGCGGGCTGCGGTAGTGCGTGCGCACGATGAAGAAGCGCAGCGTCTCGGCATCGACCTGCTGCAGCACCTCGCGGATGGTGAAGAAGTTGCCGAGCGACTTGCTCATCTTCTCGTTGTCCACGCGCACGAAGCCGTTGTGCATCCAGAAGCGCGCCAGCGGCTTGCCGGTGGCACCCTCGCTCTGGGCGATCTCGTTCTCGTGGTGGGGGAACTGCAGGTCCGCCCCGCCGCCGTGGATGTCGAAGCTCTCGCCGAGCGTGGCGCAGCTCATGGCCGAGCACTCGATGTGCCAGCCCGGCCGGCCGGTGCCGAAGGGGCTGTCCCATTTCGCCTCGGGCGGCTCGCCGGGCTTGGCGGCCTTCCAGAGCACGAAGTCGAGCGGATCCTGCTTGTCGTCCTGCACGGCCACGCGTTCGCCCGCGCGCAATTCGTCCAGGGACTTGCCCGACAGCTTGCCGTAGCCCTCGAACCGGCGCACGGCGTAGTTCACGTCGCCGCTGCCCGCGCGGTAGGCCAGGCCCTTGCGCTCCAGCGTGCCGATGAGCGAGAGCATCTGGGGCACGTATTCGGTGGCGCGCGGCTCGACCGTGGGCGGCTCGATCGCCAGGGCGCCGATGTCCTCGTGCATGGCGGCCGTCATCTCGTCCGTGAGCTGGCGGATGGTGATGCCCCGCTCCACCGCGCGGCGGATGATCTTGTCGTCGATGTCGGTGATGTTGCGCACATAGGTAACGCGCAAGCCGCTGCTGCGGAGCCAGCGCTGCACCACGTCGAACGCCATCATCATGCGGGCGTGGCCGATGTGGCAGAGGTCGTAGATGGTCATGCCGCAGACGTACATGCGGACATGGCCGGGTTCGAGCGGGGAAAAGTCCTCCATCGCACGCGACAGCGTGTTGTAGATGCGCAAACTCATGGAATATCAGTGAAGAGGGGGTGTTGGACTGCGGGCCGGCGGCCCCGGCCTCAGCGGACCGTGGCGCCGGACGGGCCGGCGTGCGAGGTATGCGCAGCATCTGCGCGACACGCGAATCAGGAGCGGCAACAGCGCACCGGCATGGCAAAACCCCTCGGCTACAATCCGCCGCAGTATAAGGCCCGTTACCGATCGACACTTTCATACCCGTTGCCACCACCCATGACGCAAGCCCGCCGCCCACTCCCCCATCTCCTGCGACTGCTGGTGCTGTCGGCCTTGCTGGGGGCGCCGCTGGCCCACGCTGACGACTATGCAGAGATCACCCAGCTGCTCAAGTCCGGCAAGAGCCAGGAAGCGCTGGCCAAGGCGGACCAGCGCCTCCTGGCCAATCCGCGCGATCCCCAGCTGCGCTTCCTGCGCGGCGTGGCGCAGGCGGATTCGGGCAAGCAGGCGGATGCGGTGGCGACGTTCACCAAGCTCACCGAGGATTACCCCGAGCTGCCCGAGCCCTACAACAACCTGGCCGTGCTCTACGCGAACCAGAACCAGCTCGACAAGGCGCGCACGGCCCTCGAGATGGCGATCCGCACCAACCCGAGCTACGCCACGGCCCACGAGAACCTGGGCGACATCTACGCGAAGCTCGCCAGCCAGGCCTACAACAAGGCCCTGCAGCTGGACGCCTCCAACGCCAACACGCTGCGGCCCAAGCTGAACCTGATCCGGGACCTGTTCTCGGGCGACGCCGGCAAGTCCGCCGCGGCGAAATCGGCCACCCCGGTGGCCACCGCGACCGCCCGCGCCCCCGCGTCGTCGCCAGCACCGGCGGCATCTCCGGCAGCGGCACCCACGCGTGCCGCAGCACCGGCTCCCGCACCCTCCACGCCCCCCGCGCCGGCCCCTGCCAACCTGCCCGCCCCATCGCCGGCACCGGCGCCCGCTCCTGCACCGGCGCCTGCCGCGGCGGCATCCCCGGCCGCGGCCGAGAAGGAAGTCGCGGCCGCCGTGCGCGCCTGGGCCAGCGCCTGGGAAAGCCAGGACATGCATGGCTACCTGGGTGCCTACGACCCGTCCTTCACCCCTTCCGGCAAGCAGAGCCGCGCCGCCTGGGAAAAGGAGCGCCGCGACCGCATCGTGGGCCGCGCCAAGATCAATGTCAGCATCAACGACCTCCAGGTCACGGTCAAGGACAACAAGGCCCAGGCACGCTTCCGCCAGGGCTACAGTTCCGGCTCTTACAGCGTGAACAGCCGCAAGACCCTCGATCTGGTGCATACCGGCGGCCGCTGGCTGATCGTGCGCGAGACCACCGGCGGCTGATGGCGGTCCGGCGGGCGCCCTGGCCCTTTTTCTTCCAGGCACCGTGCGGCGGTGCCGGCTCCGGCCTGCCGCCGGCCTGCACCCCCCTCCGCTGAGCCGATGTCGATCGCGATTCCCTTCCGTAGCCGCGCGCTCGCGGCGGCAACCGCTTTGTCGGTGGTCTGCGGCGCGCTCTGCGCGCCCGCGGCCCTGGCCCAGGGCGACAAGGAACGCGTCCTCGCGCGCAACAAGCGCGCTGCGGCCAAGCCCGCGGCGCGCGGTCAGCCGGCGCCCCTGCGCGACGGGCAGGCGGAACAGCGCCTGATGGAGGTCTATCGCCTCACGGGCGAAGGCCGCAGCCGCGAGGCGCTCGCCAAGGCCGAGAGCCTGGCGCGCGACTATCCGAATTTCCAGTTGGCGCAGCTCGCGCTGGGCGACCTGCTGTCCGCCCGCACCCGGCCGGTGCGCCAGTTCGGCGACGTCCCGGCAGGCCAGGGAGATGCGCCCCAGTCCCCCTCGCCCACTGCCGCGGAGGTGCTGGCCGAGCTGCGCGCGGAATCCCGGCAGCGCTCGGACGCGCTGCGCGTCCGCCCCGGGGCCCGCGCCATTCCTGCCCAGTTCATCGAACTCTCGGCGCGGTCCCGCCATGCGATCGCCGTGGATGCCTCGCGCTCGCGCCTGTACCTGTTCCAGAACACCGAGCAAGGCATGGAGCTGATCGCGGATTACTACGCCTCGGTCGGCAAGCTCGGGATCGAGAAGGCGCTGGAAGGCGACCAGCGCACGCCGCTGGGCGTGTACTTCATCACCAGCCGGCTCGACCCCGCCACGCTCAAGGATTTCTACGGCGCCGGCGCACTGCCCATCAACTACCCCAATCCGCTGGACGTGAGCCGGGGCAAGACGGGCAGCGGCATCTGGCTGCACGGCACGCCGCCCGAGCAGTTCTCGCGAGCGCCGCTGTCCACCGACGGTTGCCTGGCCCTGGCCAATCCGGACCTGGAGCGCATCCTGCGCACCGTGGAGCCCCGCTCCACGCCGGTGGTGATCGCCCGGCAGATCCAGTGGGTGCAGCCCCAGGCGGTGCTGGCCGAGCGCCGGCAGTTCGAGGCCGTGCTCGATGCCTGGCGAGCCGCCAAGTCGCAGGGCGACGTGCGCCGCCTGCTGTCGTTTTATGCGGCTGATTTCCAGAGCTACGGCAAGATGGCGATCGCCGACTACGCCAGGAGCCTCGAAGCCGAGGTCCGCGCGCTGCGCGGCCGTCCTCTGCACCTCAAGGACCGGACGCTGCTGCGCTGGACGGATGCCACCGACACCATGGTGGTAACGTTCGGCGAAGTCGCCGAAGGGGCCCGCACCGGCCCCGTCAAGCGCCAGTACTGGACGCGCAAGGGCCAGCAATGGCAGATATTTTTCGAAGGAGTGATTGGATGACGACCCTGATTTCCAGACGATTCGCCGCCCTGGCGCTGGCCGGCGCCGCGTTCGCGGCGCTCGCGCCCGCCGCCTCCGCGCAGACCGCCGCGGCCGCGCCGAAGGTCAGGCTGGCGACCAGCCTGGGCGACATCGTGCTGCAGCTCGATCCCGCCAAGGCACCGAAGACGGTCGAGAACTTCCTGCAGTACGTGAAGGACAAGCACTACGATGGCACGATCTTCCACCGCGTCATCGACGGCTTCATGATCAAGGGCGGCGGCTTCACGCCCGGCATGCAGCAGAAACCCACGCGCGCCCCGATTCCGCTGGAAGCGGGCAACGGCTTGAAGAACGATGCCTACACCATCGCCATGGCGCGCACCGGCAACCCCGATTCGGCCACCTCGCAGTTCTTCATCAACGTGAAGGACAACGCCGCGCTGAACGCGCCCAACCCCGACGGCCACGGCTACGCCGTGTTCGGCAAGGTCGTGAGCGGCAAGGAGGTGGTGGACAAGATCAAGGCGGTGGAGACCGCCAGCCGCGGCATGCACCAGAACGTGCCCGCGACGCCGGTCGTGATCAAATCCGCCACCGTGGTGCAGTGAGCCACCCTCGCCCGCATCTGCAACATCCCCACCCGGGATCCCCATAAGGAAACGCAATGAGCAACCCGCAAGTCGAACTCCATATCGCCGGCCACGGCGTGATCGTCCTCGAACTCGACGCCGACAAGGCGCCCAAGTCCACGGAGAACTTTCTCGCCTACGTGAAGAAGGGTCACTACGACAACACGATCTTCCACCGCGTGATCCCCGGCTTCATGATCCAGGGCGGCGGCTTCGAGCCCGGCATGAACCAGAAGGGCACCGATGCGCCCATCGAGAACGAGGCCCAGAACGGCCTGAAGAACGACAAGTACACCGTGGCCATGGCCCGCACCAGCGATCCGCACTCGGCCACCGCGCAGTTCTTCATCAACGTGGCCGACAACGGCTTCCTGAACCACACCGCGCCGTCCGCCCAGGGCTGGGGCTACGCCGTGTTCGGCAAGGTGGTCAAGGGCACCGAGATCGTGGACGCCATCAAGGGCGTGAAAACGGGCCGCAAGGGCTTCCACGACGACGTGCCGAAGGACGACGTCATCATCGAAAAGGCCGTGGTGGCCTGATTCCCCCCTGAGTCGCTTCGCGCCTTCCCCCCTGGGGGACGACGCCGGCAGCCCGGCAAAGCCGGTTCTGCGGCGCCTGCTGGCGTGGCCTGCTCCGCGGCCTTCCGACCGCGGGCGCCGCGCGGGTGAGAGGGCCATGAGCCTGGCGCAAGCGCACTCCTGCTCCCGTATGGTCATGAGCATGCCTGCACCCGACATCCGGGAGTTCGTTGCGCCCGGCGCGTGGCGCACGGTGGATTTCATTTCCGACCTGCACCTGGAGGCGGACCACCCGGCCACGGTGGAGGCTTTCTCGCATTACCTGGACACGACGTCCGCCGACGCCGTGTTCCTGCTGGGCGACCTGTTCGAGGTCTGGGTGGGCGACGACGCGATCCAGGAGGCCGGCAGCTTCGAGGCCGCGTGCTGCGCGGTGCTGCGCCGCGCCGCGTCCCGCAGGGCGCTGTACTTCATGCACGGCAACCGCGATTTCCTGGTAGGTGCCGGGTTCACGGAAGCCACGGGCATCCCCGTGCTGCAGGACCCCACGGTGCTGGTCTTCGCTGGCGGCCGCTGGCTCCTGAGCCATGGCGATGCGCTGTGCCTCGCGGACCTGCCCTACCAGAAATTCCGCGCCATGGCGCGCGACCCGCAATGGCAGGCGCAACTGCTCGCGCTGCCGCTGGCCGCGCGCCGCGCCCAGGGCCGCAGCGCGCGCGCCGAGAGCGAATCCCGCAAGCAGTCGGGCACCGCCTTCTACGGCGACGTGGACAATGCCGCGGCCGTGCAATGGCTGCAGGCCGCGCAGGCGCGCGCCCTGATCCACGGCCACACCCACCTGCCCGCCGACCACGTGCTGCAGGGGGACGGCGACACCGCCCTCGCCCGCCACGTGCTCACCGACTGGGACCTGTCCGCACGGACGCCGCGCGCTGAGGCACTGCGCCTCACGGCCGCGGGCTTGGAACGCATCAGCCTCGTCCCCAGATAGCGGCATGGCCCCTGCCTCCGCTTTCACGCGCCTGGTGCGCAAGCTCTCCCGGCGCGTGCGCTCGACGATCGCCCCGGTTCCCGACATTCCCGCCGCGCTGTGGCTGCAGACGGTATCGCGCTACCGCTTCCTCGCGGAACTGCCCCTGCACGACCAGGCCAAGCTGCGCGCGCTGAGCGCCCTGTTCCTGCAGCGCAAGGAGTTCACCGGTGCCCACGGGCTGGAGGTGACCGATGCCATGGCGGTGGCCATCGCCGCGCAGGCCTGCCTGCCGCTGCTGCACTGGGGAGAGCCCGCCGGGGCGCTGGCCTGGTACGACGATTTCGTGGGCATCGTCGTCCACCCCGGCGAGGCTGTGGCGCGCCGGCAGTCCGTGGACGAGGCCGGCGTGGTGCATGACTACGACGAGGTGCTGCTGGGCGAGGCCATGGACCGCGGCCCCGTGATGCTGAGCTGGCCCGCGGTGGACGGCGCGGGCCGGCCCCTGGCGGTCGGCGACCAGGGCAGCGGCACGAGCGTGGTCGTGCACGAGTTCGCGCACAAGCTGGACATGCGCAACGGCGGCGCGGACGGCTATCCTCCCCTGCCCCCGGGTTTCCTTGGCACGCAGGGCGCCCGTGCGGCACGCGAGCGGTGGCGCGCAGCCTGGGAACCGGCCTACCAGGATTTCAGGGAGCGGGTCATCATCGCCGAGCGCTTCGGCGGCGAGCGGCCCTGGCTGGACGCCTACGGCGCCACCGCGCCGGCGGAATTCTTCGCCGTGGCCTGCGAGGCCTATTTCGTCAGCCGCGAACGCTTCGCGCAGGAATTCCCGACGCTGATGCCCATGCTGGACGCATTCTTCCGCCGGTCGGCCTCTCAGTCCACCGACGTCCTGTAGGCCACCCCGTCGCGCCCCGGATCGGCACCGCCGTGCAGCCGGCCATCCGCCCCGACCTGCACGCCGTGCACCCAGCCGATCGTGTAGTTGTACGGGTTGCGGAACACCTCGTAGCCGTCCGCCTGCAATGCGCGCGTGACGTGGCGCGGAATGCGGTTGCACACGTCGATGGAATTGCTGGTGGACGAGAAGCGCGGCGCCGAGACGGCCTCCTGCATGCCCATGCCATGGTCGATCATGTTGAGCAGCACCTGCAGCACGCCCATCGCGATCTGCGTGCCGCCCGGGGCACCCAGTACGATTTCCGGCCGGCCGTCCTGCAAGACGATGCTCGGGCACGACGACGTGAAACGGCTCTTGCCCGGCTGGATGCTGCCCGCGCGGCCCGGCCGCGGATCGAACACGCCCATGCAGCCGTTGTAGAAAAAGCCCATGCCCGGCGTGATCACGCCCGAGGGCATGGCCAGCGAATGCGTCATCGACACGCAGTTGCCGTCGCCGTCCACCACGCTCAGGTGCGTCGTGTCGCGCGGCACGGGCGCCCCCGGGTTCACGCGCTCCACGCGGAAGCGCTCGCCCGCCCGGATCGCCTCGGCCACGCGCGCCGCGCCGTCCTTGGAGAGCAGTTCCTGAAGCGGCACCTCCACGAAGGCCGGATCACCGATGTGGCGGTCCTTGTCCGATGTGGCCTTCTTCATCGCCTCGCTGAGCAGGCGCAGGTAGGCCGGGCCGTTGTGCTCCATCTCCGCGAGCGGGAAGTTCTCCAGGATGTTCAGCATCTGCAGCAGCATGGCACCGCCGCCCGGAGGCTGGTTGGTGGTGACGGAGCGGCCGCGGTAGCTTCCCACCAGCGGCGCCACGCGGCGCACGGCATAGCGCCGCAGGTCGTCGAGCGACAGCAGGCCACCCAGCGACTGCACATGCTCCACCATTCGGCGCGCGAGTTCGCCTTCGTAGAAGGAGGCGATGCCCTCCTGCGCCACCTGCTCCAGCACGTCCGCCATCCCGGGATTGGCGAGCGGCGTGCCGATGGGCTTGGGCGAGCCGTCCGGACGGCAGTAGAGCGCGCGGCCTTCGTCGCTGTAGCGCAGGCGGTCGAGGTTGCTTACGCGGCCCATGGTGGGCTCGTCGATCCAGAAGGCATGCATGCCGGGCCGCACGAAGAAGCCGTCGCGCGCCCACGCGATGGCAGGCGCGACCACATCCTTCCACGGCAGGCGGCCATGGGCGCCGTGCATGGCCTCCAGCCCCTTGAGCGTGGCCGGCGTGGCGATGGACTGCGGGCCGATGTCGTTGACGCGGCCCTTCAGGATGAAGCCGAAGCCGTCCCGGGTCTCGCCTTCGAGCAGGCCGGCCCACATGTCTTCGCGGCAGGCGAGCGGCGCGGGTGCGTGGAAGTCGAAGTATTCATGCGCCGCCGGCCCGTTGGCGCCCTGCATGTAGACGGCCGCCGTGCCGAAACCGGCGATGCCGCACATCAGCGGGTCCACCACGGTCTGGGCCAGCGCGGTGGCGACGGCGGCGTCCACCGCGTTGCCGCCCGCGCGCAGGATCTCGATGCCCGATTCGGCCGCTTCGGGCTGCGGGCAGGACACCATGGCTTGCTTGTTCAGGGACATCTCAGACCTCACTTGCCGCTCAGGTTCAGCGCGTCGAGCGCCGGACCCCAGGCCTGGGTGTCGCGGCGCGCCACCTCCATGAGCTGGCTGGCGGGGCCGGCCATGGGGATCGCGTTCATGGCGCGCAGCTTGGCCTGCACCTCGGTGCTGGCGTGGAAGGCGCGCGTGCCCTCGTGCAACTTCGCGATGATCGCGGGGGGCGTGCCGGCCTTGGCGACGATGCCGCTCCAGCCCATGGTATCGAAGTCCTTCACGCCCAGCTCGTTGGCGGCCGGCACATCAGGCAGTTCGGCAAGGCGCGAAGGCGCCAGCACCACCAGCGGCACCACCTTGCGGTTCTTGATGTGCGGCAGCGCGGTGCCGGCCACCGGGGCCATCACCTGGGTCTGGCCACCGATGGTCGCCATCAGCCCGTCGGGCTCGCCCTTGAAAGGCACGTGCGTCATCGAGATGCCGAGCTTCTTCTGCAGCAGTTCCACCGCCAGCTGCGTCGAATTGCCCAGGCCGGAGGACGAGAAGTTCAGCTCGCCCGGGTGCGCCTTGGCGTACTTCACGAGATCGTCCAGCGACTTGAAGCCCGTGGCGGGGTTGGCCACCAGTACGAAGGGCACGGTGCTGAGCATGCCCACGCCGGTGAAGTCCTTCTCGGGATCGTATGGCAGCGGCTTGTACACGAACTTGTTGAGCACCATTTGCGACACCCCGCCGAACATCAGCGTGTAGCCGTCCGCCGGCTGGCCGAGCACCTGCTGCGCCGCGATGATGCCGCCCGCCCCGGGCTTGTTCTCCACGACGATATTGGCGCCCAGCGCCTTGCCGGCGTGTTCGGCCCACAGGCGGGCCACCGTGTCGGAGCTGCCGCCAGCCTGCTGGGACACCACGAGGCGGATGGGACGGGTGCCGGGGTAACCCGCGGCGTCCTGCGCCAGGGCCGGGGCGCCGGCCACGGCCCAGGTGAGCGCCACGGCAGCCCACCGGGCCAGGCAAGAAGTTTTGTTCATGGTATGCAATCTCCGAAGAAACAGGGTGCGTGCAGCCGTGCCCATGCCGGCCTTCCTGGAGCGATTATTCGGAGGTGCATGCCCCGGGACCAGCGAATTCGCCCGATGGATCCATTAGCATTTACTCATGTCTCTTGAACACGTGGCCTGGGCACGCCGGCTGAAGATCCGGCACCTCGAATCCTTCCTCGTGCTGGACGAGGCCGGCACGCTGACCGAGGCGGCCGCGCGCATGCACATGACGCAGTCGGCCATGTCGCACTGGCTGGCGGACCTGGAGGAACTGGTGGGCATGCCCCTGGTCACGCGCGGGCGGCGCATCCAGCTCACGCCGGCCGGGGTCATCATGAAGCGGCTGGCCGTGGGCGTGCTGGGCGACATCTCGCGCACGCAGCTCGAGCTGGGCGCGGTGGCCGCGGGCCGCAGCGCGCGCCTGCACATCGGCAGCGTGTGGGCCGGCGTGGCACGCGGGGTGCCGCAGGCGCTGGCGCAGTTCCAGGCCCTGCACCCGTACATCTCGGTCACCGTGTCGGAGAGTCCGTTCGGGAACCTGCTGGAGGGGCTGGAGAACCGGCAGCTGGACGTGGTGATCGGCTCGCTGGACGCGCGCGCCTGGCAGGGGCGGCTGGAACACCGCGAGCTGTTCGAGGACAACGTCTGCCTGGTGGTGGGCCGCGCCAGCCGCTTCTGGGATGCGCCCGGGCCCGTGCGCCTGGCCGACCTGCTGCAGGAGAACTGGATCATGCCGCCCAAGGGCACGCTGATGCGCTCGCAGCTGGACACGGCCCTGCTCGACAGCGGTGCGTCCTGGCTGCTGCCCAAGGTGGAGACCGCCGCCATCACCACGCTGCAGGCCCTGCTGCACCAGGGCGACAACGTGGGCGTGTGCTCCGGGGCCATGGCCGAGTACCAGGCCACGCTGGGCAACCTGCGGGTGCTGCCGCTGGACCGTGCCATCCCCTTCGGCCCGGTGGGCGTGGTCTGGAGCCGCGACCATGCCTCGGAGGCCGTGCGGCTTTTCGTGGAGCACATCACCGAGGCCACCATGGCGAGCCCATCCGCAGCCAGTGCCCCAGCCGGTCGGGACCGCTGAAGCCCACGCAGGATCAAGCCGCTGCGCCGTCCCGGCGCAGCAAGCTGCGCGCGGCCTCGGCCACGCTGGCCGCATCCACGCCGAAGTAGCTGCGCAGCGCGGCGCGCGTGTCGCTGCGGCCGAAGCCGTCGGTGCCCAGCGTGACGTAGCGGCGGCCTTCGGGCAGGAAGGCACGCACGCTCTCGGGCACGGCACGCACGTAGTCCGTGGCGGCAACCACGGGGCCGTGCGTGCCCTTCAGCACCTGCGCGAGCCAGGGCGTGCCCGGCTCGGCGTCGCCCTGCAGCAGGCGCTGCTCGCAGGCCACGCCGTCGCGCGCCAGCTCGCTCCAGCTGGTCACGCTCACCACCGTCACCTGCACGCCCTCGGCCGCCAGGGCCTGCGCGGCATGGACCACTTCGGTGAGGATGGCGCCGGACCCCAGCAGGGTGACCGCGGGCGCGTCGGCCTGGCCGTGGGGGGCGTGGGACCACTGAACACATAGCAGCCGCGCAGCACGCCTTCCTCCGCGCCCGGCGGCAGGTCGGGCTGGGCGTAGTTCTCGTTCATGAGCGTGACGTAATAGAACACGTCGCGCTGCTCCAACAGCATCTCGCGCATGCCGGCATCCAGGATGACGGCCAGCTCGCCCGCATGCGCCGGGTCGTAGGCCTTGCAGTTGGGAATGGTGGCGGCCACGAGGTGGCTGGAGCCGTCCTGGTGCTGCAGCCCTTCGCCGCCCAGCGTGGTGCGGCCCGAGGTCGCGCCGAGCAGGAAGCCCCGCGCGCGCTGGTCGGCCGCGGCCCAGATGGCGTCGCCCACGCGCTGGAAGCCGAACATGGAGTAGTAGATGTAGAACGGCAGCATCGCCAGGCCGTGCACGCTGTAGCTGGTGGCCGCGGCCGTCCAGCTGGCGATGGCGCCGGCCTCGCTGATGCCCTCCTCCAGGATCTGGCCGTCCAGCGCCTCGCGGTAGCTCAGCACCGAGCCGATGTCCTCCGGCGCGTAGCGCTGGCCCAGGCTGCTGTAGATGCCCACCTGCTTGAAGAGATTCGCCATGCCGAAGGTGCGCGCCTCGTCGGCCACGATGGGCACGATGCGCGGGCCCAGCTGCGAGTCCTTGAGCAGTGCGCCCAGCATGCGCACGAAGGCCATGGTGGTGCTCATCTCCTTGCCCTGGGCCTGCAGCGCGAACTGGGCGTATTGCGCCACGGGTGGCACGGGCACCACGTCGCAGGCGGTCTCGCGGCGCGGCATCGTGCCGCCCAGTGCGGCGCGGCGCTCGCGCAGGTAGCGCATTTCAGGACTGTCACCGGCCGGGCGGTAGAAAGCCAGGCCCGTGGCCTGCGCATCGGTGAGCGGCAGGTTGAACCGGTTGCGGAACTCCAGCAGGTCGGATTCATCCAGCTTCTTCTGGCTGTGCGTGGTCATCCTGCCCTGGCCTGCCGTGCCCATTCCATAGCCCTTCTTGGTATGGGCCAGGACCACCGTGGGCTGGCCGCGGTGGGCGGCGGCCGCGGCATACGCGGCGTGGATCTTCACGAGGTCGTGGCCGCCGCGCTTGAGGCGGTCGATCTGCTCGTCGGTCAGGCCCTGGGCCAGCGCCACCAGTTCCGGCGACTGGCCGAAGAAATGGTCGCGGTTGTAGCGCCCGTCCTTGGCGGCGAAGGTCTGCATCTGCCCATCCACCGTGCCGCCCAGCGTGCGCGCCAGCGTACCGGTCAGGTCGCGCGCGAAGAGGCCGTCCCAGTCGCTGCCCCAGAGCAGCTTGACCACGTTCCAGCCCGCGCCCGCGAAAAGGCGCTCCAGCTCATCGACGATGCGGCCGTTGCCGCGCACCGGGCCATCGAGCCGCTGCAGGTTGCAGTTGACCACCCAGACGAGGTTGTCCAGCCCCTCGCGCGCGGCGAGCGTCAATGCGCTCATGCTTTCGGGCTCGTCCATCTCGCCATCGCCGAATACGCCCCACACTTTCCTGCCCTGGCAATCGAGCAGGTTGCGGTGCGTGAGGTAGCGCATGAAGCGCGCGTGGTAGATGCTGCTGATCGGGCCGATGCCCATGGAGCCCGTGGGGAACTGCCAGAAGTCGGGCATGAGCCAGGGGTGCGGATAGCTGGAGAGGCCCTGCGCGCCCGCCGCGGGCGCGGTGATCTCCTGGCGGTAGTGCTGCAGGTCGTGCTCGGTCAGCCGGCCTTCGAGATAGGCGCGCGCATAGACGCCCGGCGCGCTGTGCGGCTGGAAGAACACGAGGTCGCCCCGGTGCTGGCCGGGGCCGGTGCCCTCGCGTGCGCGGAAGAAGTGGTTGAAGCCGGCCTCGAACAGGTCGGCCGCGCTCGCGTAGCTGGCGATGTGACCGCCCAGCTCGCCATAGGCCTGGTTGGCGCGCACCACCATGGCCAGGGCATTCCAGCGCATGAGGGAGGCCAGCCGCTCCTCGATGGCCAGGTCGCCGGGGAACACCGGCTGCGCCTCCACGGCCACGGTGTTGACATACGGCGTGTTCAGCGTGGGCTGCCAGCCGGTGTGCTGCTGGCGCGCCAGGGCAGCGAGTTCGTCCAGCACGAAGCGGGCGCGCTCGGGCCCCTGGGTGGCGACCAGGGCCAGGAAGGCATCGCGCCATTCGGCGGTTTCCTGCGGATCGGCATCGGCAACGGGAGTGCCTAAGGCCGTGGTGGCGGCCTGGGCACCCAGGGCATGGAGCGGCAGCGGAGCGTTCATGCCGAAGCACTCTACCGGCCCCGGCGCGGCATGGGCGGCTGTTCGGCATCCTGGCAAACCCCGAATGACAGCATTTCATGCCGGCGATCTTCTAAACTGCGGCACATGAAGCTGGACACGATCGATCTGCGCATCCTGGCCGAACTGCAGGCCGACGGCTCGCTCTCCAATGTGGAGCTGGCGCGGCGCGTGCATCTTTCGCCCTCGCCCTGCCTCGCGCGCGTCAAGGCGCTGGAGGCCTCGGGGGTGATTGCGCGCTACGTCGCCCTGGCGAACCCGGCCGTGCTGGGCCTGGGGCTGAACGTGTTCATCAGCATCAGCCTGAAATCGCAGGCCAAGGAGGCACTGGCGCAGTTCGAGCGTCGCATCGCCGAGCATGACGAGGTCATGGAGTGCTACCTGATGAGCGGCGACTCGGACTACCTGATCCGCGTGGCCGTCGCCGACATCGGCGCTCTG
The DNA here is from genome assembly GCF_900100305.1 of Paracidovorax citrulli. Lineage (GTDB taxonomy): Bacteria > Pseudomonadota > Gammaproteobacteria > Burkholderiales > Burkholderiaceae_C > Paracidovorax > Paracidovorax citrulli. The sequence continues at coordinate 24,213 of NZ_FNEY01000009.1, forward strand.
GAGCGCTTCATCCTGGAGCAGCTCACGCCCATTCCGGGCATCGAGAAGATCCGCTCCAGCTTCGCGCTCAAGCAGGTGCGTTACAAGACCGCCCTGCCGCTTCCACTGCCGCCCGCGTGACTGCGCAGGGCCGCGGCCACCGCGGCCTCACCACGCGGCGTCGAACAGCTCCAGTTGCGGAGGGCCCAGGTACAAGTCGCGCTTCTGGTCGGCGTTCGCATGCGCGGCGCGGAAGGCCTCCGAACGCGTCCAGTCCTCGAAGTGCGCGCGAGACTGCCACACCGTGTGCGAGGCGAACAGCGTGCGCTCCGCGGTGGTCTCGCCACGCAGCAGGTGGAACGACTGGAAGCCGGGCACCTGGGCCAGGTGGCTGTCGCGCTGGCGCCAGATCTCGACGAATTCGTCCTCGCGGCCGGGGACGATGCGGAAACGGTTCATGGCGATGAAAAGAGGCATGGCGGGCGTCGTGGGTTGATCAGGGTGCGGCGCTCGCGGCCACCGACGGAGCAGGCACGGCGGCGGCCTGGGCAGGCGCATTGGCCGAGACCAGCCGGCGGCGCAGGTCGGCCAGCACGGCCTTGACCCGGCGTGCGTTCTCCGGCCCGATGCGCAGCATCATCTTCTGGCCACTGGACAGCGCCTGCAGGTGCGGATCGGCGAATTCGTAGCGCACCCAGGGCCGGGTGGACGGCACGTCGCCCTGCACGCGGGTGAGCTGCAGGCGCAGGGGCCCGCGCGGCTCGGGCGTTTCCTGCAGGTGACCCAGCACGGCCACGAGCCGGTCGTTGAAGTAGCCCTTGGGATAGCCCAGGTCCACATAGGTCTGCTGGAACAACGGGTAGAGCTGCCGGTAGAGGGCCACCGCGCGGTCGCGCGGTACCGCTTCCACGAGGGCGACCAGGGCCTGGTAGCGCGCGGCATTGGCCGCAGCGATGGTGGCGTGCAGCGGCGCGCCGTTCTCGTCCACCGCACTGCCGGGCTCCGCCTGCACCGCCAGGTGCTGCGGCGCGGGCTGCACGGGCCACAGGCGCGACGGCGCCTGGGTCCGGGGCAGGTTGTCCACGGTGACCACGATGCGCCGCACGATGTCGTCCAGATGCAGCAGGGCGGCGATGCGATCGCTCCCCAGCCATTCGCCCAGCGCCTGTGCGATGAAGGCGTCGGAGTCCTTCGGCGCGGGCGGCGGCGGCGCCTGCGCGGAGTCCACGGGGTGCTGCGGCCCGGAGGCCACGGGCTCCGGCACGGATGCCGGCGCCTCGGCCACGGGGGGCTCGGGCGCCCGGGTGGCCGGTGGAGGCTCCGCCATGCGGGAGGACGGCGGAATCCACCCGAACCACCAGGCGGCACCCGCCAGCGCGGCGGCACCGGCCACGCCCGCCAGTACCCAGCCCACGGGCGATGCGCGGCGCGGCAAAGAGGACGGCGGGCGGAAATCCTGGGGATCGGAATCGGGCATGCGGATGTCTTTCGCGAACGGAAACGCGGCGCGCGCCGCGGCGGAATGCAGGGCCTGCGAAAGCAGCCCCGCCACCGCCCATTGTGGAGCCGCGCCGCGAGCGGCGCGGTAAGCGCATGTGACCGGATGCGCAGGCAGCCGCCACCCCGGCGGCGTCAGCGCGCGAGCGCCTCGGCCTCACCGAGGGCGGCCAGCCAGTCCATCGCCTCGCGCAGCTCGCCGGGGCGGATCTCGTGCATGCCGGGGTATTCCCGGTAGGTCAGGGCCAGCGGCAGGCCGCGCGCATGGTCGCGAAGGGCGCGGGCGCTCGCCAGCGGGATCACGTTGTCCTGCTCGCCATGGCTCACCCACAGCGCACGGCCCCGCAGCGCGGCAGGTTCCACCGCATGGGGCAGCACCTGGGGCAGCAGCCGGCTGTGCCAGACCATGGCGGCCTGCAGCAGTTCCGGCCGGGTGAGCAGCAGGGACAACGCCATGATGCCGCCCTGGCTGAACCCGCCCACCACCACGCGCTCCGGCGGCACGCCGAGCTGCGCGGCGGCGCTTTCCACGGTGCGCGCCAGCAGGCTGCGGCTGGCGATCTCCTGGGCCTCATGGATGGTGCGGCTGCCATCGGGCTCCACCGAGAATTCGAACCAGGTGTTCGCCCCCGGCCCCATGGCGTAGGGCGCACGCAGGCTCAGCACGTGGAAGTGCCCGGGCACGGCGGGCACGAGCGAGAAAAGGTCTTTTTCATGGCTGCCCACGCCGTGCATGAGCACCAGCAGCCAGGGCTGCGCCGTATCCGGCGCGGCACGGCGGCCGAGAAAGGCGAGCGGCAAATCCAGCAGGGGGGGCGGCGCGAAGGAAGTGGACTGGGTCATCGGGACTTGGAGCGGCTGGCCGTCCCGGAGTTTCACGCGGCCGCGGCGCCGGGCCCGAGGGCGAAGGCGTCCATGGCCAGCGAGCCATGCATCACCTCCCGGCTCAGGTAGGCCGGCGCGCGGTGTTCGCCGGCCGCGCCGAGCGCGAAGAACAGCGGCAGGAAATGGTCGTCGCCGGGATGCGCGCGCACGGCGTGCGGGGCCCGGCTGCGGTACTCCAGCAGTTCCTCCACGTCGCCTCGCTGCAGCGCGCTTTCCACCCACCGGGAGAACTCGGCCACATAGGGCTGCGCACCGCGCGCGCCGCCGAAGAACTCGGAGAGGTTGTGCGTCATGCTGCCGGAGCCCATCACCAGGACGCCCTGCGCGCGCAGGCCGCGCAGCGCCGTACCCAGGTCATACACCTCGCGCGGGCCCGCACCGGCGGGCAGCGCGACCTGCACCACCGACAGATCGGCATCTGGAAAGAGGTGCATCAGCGGCACCCAGGCGCCATGGTCGAAGGGCCGCTGCGCGTCACCCTGGGCGTCGAAGCCGGCGGCCTGCAGTAGCGAGAGGACTTCCCCGGCCAGGCCGGGGGCGCCGGATGCCGGATAGCGCAGCGCATAGAGCGGCTCCGGGAAGCCTCCGAAATCATGCCAGGTGGCCGGCTGCGCGCCGGTCATGACGCGCACGCCGCGGGCCATCCAGTGCGGCGACATCACCACCACCCCGCGCAGCGCGGGAAAGCGCCGGCGCAACCCGTCCGCCCAGGCACGCAGCGCCGGGCCGGTCTCCCCTGCTTCCAGGGCGAACATGGGCGAGCCGTGGGAAACGAACAGCGCGGGCACTTCGCGCCCCGGCGCAGTGACGGGCACAGGGGAAGAAGAAGGCGTGGCGGAGAGCGGTGCGGTCGAAGACATGGCGGCCCGGTCGGCGTGGCAGGACAACGGAAGATGGCGCGGGACAGTGCCCTGTCCGAATGTATGCGCGCGCAGCCACGAACCCAAGGCCCGCGCGGCAAACACATCGTTGCAGCTGTCGCACCAATCCGGGCAGGAAGGCAGCCCGGCCGGGACAAGGCTCAGCCCGTGTCCCGCACCCGGCCCCGCAGCGCCTTGGTGCCGGAGCGCTCGCGCTTGTCCTGCAGGCGGCGCTGCCGCTCGCCGTAGGAAGGCTGGGTGGCCCGACGCACGCGCGGCGGCCGGGCGGCACGGGCCACGAGGGCGTCGAGCCGCTGCAGCGCATCCAGCCGGTTGGCCTCCTGCGTGCGGAACTGCTGCGCCTTGATGACCACCACGCCTGCCTGCGTGATGCGGGCATCGGGCAGGGCCAGCAGCCGGGCCTTGACGTCCTCGGGCAGCGACGAGGCCGCGATGTCGAAGCGCAGTTGCACGGCGCTCGACACCTTGTTCACGTTCTGGCCGCCCGGACCCTGGGCCCGCATGGCGGTGAAGACGATCTCGCGCTCGTCCACCCGCAGGGGCGCGCGGCCGGCCGCAGGGGGCATACGGGGCGTACCGTCCGCCATGGCGTCAGGCGCCCCGGGCAGCCGCGGCACCGGCGTGCAGCGCGGCGCGCAGCGCTTCCTCGAAGGGCCCCGGCCGCTCGAACTGCACCCAGTGCCCGGCGTCCGGCACCAGGGCCAGCCCCCGGAAATCCGGCGCGGCCATGCGGTAGGCGCCTTCCAGCGCTGCGATCCACTCGCGGTAGAGCGTGTCGCGCGCGCCATAGATGGCATGCACCGGGCAGCGCACGGACGGCAGCGCACGGGCCAGCGCGTCGGTATGGGCCAGGCGCCGGCGCGGCATGCGGTCGCGCACGACATTGGCCCGGTGCAGGTCCAGCGCGAGCCCGTCGATCAGCGACGTATCGTGCAGCATCAGCTCGGCCAGGTTGTGGCGGTGCGCGGCCTCCTGCGCCGCCGGGGACGCCAGGTGGCGCCAGCCCTTGAGCGTGATCTGGCGCTCAGGAACCACGCCCATGGCGGGCGCGCCCACCAGCACCAGCTGGCGGGCCAGCGACGGCTCGGCCGCGAGCAGCAGCCCGGCCGTGAGCCCCCCGAACGAGAAACCCACCAGGTCGCAGCGCGCATCGCCCCACAGCGCGCGCATGCCCTGCGCGAGCGGGGCCACCAGCGCATCGGCGTCGGCACCTCCGGGTGGCACGGCCGAATCGCCGAAGCCCGGAAGGTCAGGCACCCAGACCGTGCGTCCCCAGGAGCGCAGCGTATCGATGTTGCGCACCCAGTGCGTCCAGCTGCCGCTGCCGCCGTGCAGCAGCACCAGCGGCGGCGCTGCAGGCTCCGGGTGGCCGGCGGCCTGCCAGACGTGCCAGACGATGGCGCCGTCGCCGCAGGGTGTGGTGCGGATGTAGGCCTGCGCGGCGAGCGTGGCCGCCTCGGCGGGCATGGGAGGTACCGGCGAGGCAGCAGCCATCACCAGCCGGCCACCGCGTCGATCGCCAGGGCATAGCCCGGCACCCCGAAGCCGCACATCACGGCGCGTGCCGCGCCGGCGATATGGGAATGGTGACGGAAGCTCTCCCGCGCATGCACGTTGCTGATGTGCAGTTCGACCAGCGGCACCCCCGTACCCTTCACTGCGTCGAGCAGCGCCACGCTGGTATGGGTGTAGGCCGCCGCGTTCAGCACCACGCCGGCCAGCTGGCCCGCGGCATGCAGGCGGCCGGCCTCGTGGATCCAGTCCACCAGGTCGCCTTCGTGGTTGCTCTGGCGGAACTGCAGCGCCAGCCCGTGGCGGGCGCAGGCGGTTTCGCAGAGCTGCTGCACGTCGGCGAGGGTCTGCGAGCCATAGACGGCAGGCTCGCGGGTGCCCAGCAGGTTCAGGTTGGGGCCGTTGAGAACGAAAACGGAACGGGGCGTGGTCACGGGGGCTTCACTCCTGGGACGGGCACCGGCGCCCTGCCGACTCTCCGGCACGGCCCGCCGCGCGCATCCGTCGTCCTTCATTATCCATGCCGCAAAAAAGAAGGGCCCCCTTGCGGGGGCCCAAGTGGGCGGCCGTGGCGAACGGGCCGCCCGGGAGGATGCGCAGGCCGGGCTCAGCGCCAGTAGCCGCCGCGGTGCCAGTGGGGGGGCCGGCTGTAATAGCCGTACCCGCCATACACCACCGGAGGGGGCGGCGCGTAATACACCGGGCGCGGTGGCGGCACGTAGGCCACGGGCGGCGGGGCGTAGTACACGGGCGCCGGGGGCGAGTAATACACGGGCGGGGGGGCCACGTAGGTCACGGGCGGGCTGTAGATGACGCCCGGGCCGGCGCCCACGCCCACCGAGACGCCGGGGGAATTGACACCGATGGACCAGAACACGTCGCGCGCCTGCGCGGCACCCGAGGCGGCCAGCAGGGCCAGCCCCACGCCGGCCGCGGCGGCGATGGCTGCGAAGGAACGGTTTTTGGTCATGGAAGTTCTCCTTGGGAAATGGCCCGGCGCCGCCGGGAAGGCGGGGGACCGGCCCCGTGCGCTCTATAACGCGCCAGATGCCCCGCAGGATGGCACAAATGCCGAACAATCTTGTTTCCGGACGTAGCGGCGTTTGTTGCAGGGGGTTACCGGCAGGGGCAGCGCCCTAGAATGCGTCCATGAGTTCGCACGCCCCCTCCCCCGCGACGGCCGAGTCCGCCAAACCGAGCAATTTCCTGCGCCAGATCATCGAATCCGACCTTGCCCAGGGCACCTACGCCCAGGCCCGCTGGGCCGGCACGCCGGGCGACGCCGCCCACCACGCCTGCGGCCAGCCCGACCCCGCGAAGATCCGCACCCGCTTCCCGCCCGAGCCCAACGGCTACCTGCACGTGGGCCACGCCAAGAGCATCTGCCTGAACTTCGGGCTGGCGCGCGACTATGGCGGAGTGTGCCACCTGCGCTTCGACGACACCAACCCCGAGAAGGAAGACCAGGAATACGTCGATGGCATCATCGACGCCGTGCACTGGCTGGGCTTCGACTGGGCGCAGATCGGCCAGGCCCCCGGCACCGCCGCGCCCTACCAGGCCAGCGACTATTTCGACTTCATGTACCGCGCGGCCGAGTACCTGATCGAGACCGGCCACGCCTACGTGGACGAGCAGAGCCCGGAGGAGATGCGCGCCAACCGCGGCGACTTCGGCAAACCCGGCGTGGACAGCCCCTTCCGCGCCCGCACGCCCGCCGAGAACCTCGCACGCTTCCGGGAAATGCGCGACGGCAAGCTGCCCGACGGCGCCGCCGTGCTGCGCGCGAAGATCGACATGGCCTCGCCCAACATCAACCTGCGCGATCCGGCCATCTACCGCATCAAGCACGCCGAGCACCACCACACTGGCAACAAGTGGTGCATCTACCCGATGTACACCTTCGCGCACCCCATCGAGGACGCGCTGGAGCGCATCACCCACAGCATCTGCACGCTGGAGTTCGAAGACCAGCGGCCCTTCTACGACTGGCTGCTGGACCGCCTGGCCGAAGGCGGCCTGATCGCCACGCCCCAGCCGCGCCAGTACGAGTTCGCGCGCCTGAACCTCACCTACGTGGTGACCAGCAAGCGCAAGCTCAAGCATCTTGTGGACAACGGCATCGTGAGCGGCTGGGACGACCCCCGCATGCCCACCATCGTCGGCCTCCGGCGCCGCGGCTACACGCCCGAGGCCCTGCAGCTGTTCTGCGAGCGCATCGGCGTGACCAGGGACTATTCCTGGATCGACTACGCCACGCTGGAAGGCTGCCTGCGCGAGGACCTGGAGAACCAGGCCCACCGCGGCATGGCCGTGCTGGACCCGGTGAGGCTCGAACTCACCAACTGGGACGAGCTCTTCGGCGCCGGTCACCTCGAGCCCTGCCAGTTGCCCGCCCTGCCCCATCCGCCCGAAGGCACGGAAGCGCCCGTGCGCCACTTCACGCTCGGCAGGGACGTCTGGATCGAGCGCGAGGACTTCGAGGAAACCCCGCCCAAGGGCTACAAGCGCCTCTTCCCGGGCAACAGGGTCCGGCTGAAGGGCGGCTACGTCATCGAATGCACGGGCTGCGAGAAGGATGCCGAAGGCAAAGTGACCAAGGTGCTCGCGACCGTGGTGCCCGACACCAAAAGCGGCACGCCCGGGGCCGACAGCGTGAAGGTGAAGGCCGCCATCACCTGGGTGGGCGTGGCCGACGGCGTGCCCGCCGAGGTGCGCCTGTACGACCGCCTGTTCACCGACGCCCAGCCCGACGCGGGCGGCAAGGACTTCCTGGCGCTGCTCAACCCGGACAGCCTGAAGGTGGTGACCGCCTATGTCGAGCCCTCGCTGGCCGGGGCGCAGCCGGACGACAAGTTCCAGTTCGAGCGGTTCGGGTACTTCGTGGCGGACCGGGAGGACCATGCGCCGGGCAAGCCGGTGTTCAACCGGGCGACCGGCCTGAAGGACAGCTGGGGCAAGTAGCCCCGGCGATACCCGCGGAACGCAGGCGCCCCGCCATGCTGCCCGACCTCACGCACTTCCTGCTCCACCGGGCCATCACGGCGTTCGCGCTGTGGGTGGCCGGTCATGTGTTCAAGGGACTGCGTTTCACGATCCAAACGGGGCCGGCGGCAGGGCCGTTCTGGCTGTAGCGCGGCCGGGGCGTTTCCGCCCCCCATACCGGGGCCGCCCCGGGTGGCCCATGGTTTCCCTGCTGCGAGATGGCCGCCGTGCGCATCCACATGGCACGCGGATTCACTGTGCAGCCGGGCGCGCCCATCGTCTTCCTGCCCGACGACATCCACAGCACCGCCGCAGCGGGCACCGAGCCCGCGCTGCATTTCCACCTGCATGGCCAGCCGCTGGAGACGCTCACGGGCCGCGTCGCGATCGACCGTTCGCCGGGACGCCCCCAGGCGAGGTTTCAGAGAAGATCGCTCTGACCGGGGGAACCATTCCTCCTGCGAAGACGCAGGATCTGGACCGTGAGACCCACCACAAGAGAAGCGAGCAGCGCTATGTGTACGCCCCGAAGCAACGGCGATTGAAGGCTCGACACGACGGGATCACCGGGCGGAAAACGCCTCAGCGTTTCGGTCGCGGTAGGAACCATCAGCAGGAAGACCGTCAGCGTGAGAGCGATCGTCCCGATATAGATCGAAGCTCGCTTCAAAGCACGGACATGTCCGACGCCATACCCGATCGCCAGGAAGAAGAGCGTCAGCGCGCCGACAGCATATCCGGCCGCCTGCCGAGTCACCAGAAACACCGTGCTGGCGCCGATCAGCATGCAGACCAGGTAGAGCAAGCCGGGACGTGACCGGGGCACGATCCTCCCGCTGCGCGCAAACATGTAGACGGCCGCGGGTATCGCGGGCAGGCTGCCCAGCGTGTGCAGCCAACCGAGGGGTGAGATTCCGGACATGGGGTTTCCTGTAGTGGGTGAACTGAGAGCTTCGGCGCGAGCCGACCGCACGACTGCGGCGCGGGATCAGGCCTGGGAAGGCTTTCCAAGGCGTTGAAGCAGCGGGCCGACGATCGTGTCGAACACGGCTGGATCTCCGTAGGCGCGTGCTGAAAACATGGCCCCGTGGACCGTGGCCATGAAGGCTTCGGCCTCGGCGGCGGCAGTCCCCGTCAAATGCACAGACTTCTGCCGCATGCCGGCTCGCAGGACCTGCACCAGCCAAGCCGACAGGGCATTGAAGTGCGCACGGACCTCCAGCGCCACAGTCCCGGGAAGGATGGGCATCTGGCTTGCGAGCAATGCGCAGATGCACAAAGGCGCACTGCCGTCCAGGATGCATCTTTGCCAATAGTCCACATAGGCGCGAAGCTGCGCCAGGGCGTCCGGCACGCTCGCGCTCAAAGCTGCCATGCCAGCCGCAGCTTCCTCGCGGTACCGCCTGACCAGCACCTGCACCAGCTCAGCCTTGCTCGGAAAGTGATGATGGATGCTGGCATTGCGAATCCCGACCACCTTGGCGATGTCGGCGTAGCTGAAGCTGTCATAGCCGCCAGCCACGATCAGCGTCCTCGCGGCTGCGAGGATCTCGGCAGCAGTGTCTGAAGTACCCATGGCGCCAATTCTACCTACTAGTAGATAGTCACGTCAACGCAGACTTGCTGACAGATGCAGATCCGGTGATCAATGGATCGCAGGCCTCGGAGCAACCCGAACGGCAGATCTCGAGGCTGCGACGGAGAACCGGCAATCATCCCGGTCCCGCGAGCGGCGCGCGATCGATCACAGAACGCACGAGGGTTGGCAGCGCCCACCCTCATCCTGTTCCCGGGGACTGCCCTACGACAGGGACAAGAGCTTCAAGCCCATCCACAAGGCGGTGGTGAATCCGCAGATCCTCGTGGTGCATCCGGGCACCAGCATCGCCAGCCTGGCCGACTACGTGGCGCGGGCCCGGGCCACGCCCGGACGCTACGATGCACCGATCTTCTTTCCATTGCAGCGACGGGGCCCGCGTTGTCGCGGGCACCTTGACCCGCCTGCGGACCGGGCATGCCGCGCCAGTCGATGGAAAGCGGCCTTCCCTACCTGCAGCGGCTGAACCAATCATCATGAGAGACAGAAACAGATCGATAATCAAATCATCATTTTGCTTGATGGTTTATTTAATTTTCTCCATGGCATTCTCTCTGGAAGCAAATTCCAAAGAGGAATCACAAGCCATTCATCGACCGAACCAACGCAAGGCCGTCAAAGAACTCACTCAAAACAGATGGACACTGAAACAGCTGCCAGACTGGATGAAGAGCGATGACTTCAGCCCGGAGAAAAATATCGAACTGGCATTCGAGGAGCCGGACATATTATTCGTGGTCAACTCATGCAATGGTATCAGCTTCAACTTCATTCCCAAGAAAAACAATCGGATCCGATTTCGCATTACAGGAGTCACGCTGATAGCTTGCAAACCAGAAATCATGAACCTGGAAGGCAACATAATTCATTTCATTTCACAGGTTGACAGCTACAAGATCATTCGCGGCACCAATACCGAACTGATCCTGAAGAACAAACAAGGCGAAGAATTGCGATTCGAGCCCCAAACAATCAAATAAATCCGCGACGCGATTCATGGAGCATCGCCTCTGCTGGCGATGAACGCTGTCACAATACGCAGCCGAGCGCACTCTCGACAGACCGGCGATTGCCCGCAGCCTCCATGCGGAAGGCCGCGCTTCCACGCAATTTTTCCAATTCACCACCATGCATTTTTCCGAGCGCCTGAAGCAACTCCCCTCCGTCGCCCACCTTTCCGCCCTGCATCTGCTGGCACCCGGCGGCGAGACCGTCGCCACGCTGGAGAACAAGCCTGGCCAGGCCGGCTCGCTGGCCGTGTACCACGCGCTGGGCCAGCTGTACGGCGTCCGCATCACGCCCGCCGCGGCCACGCTGGGACTGGAGTGGTATGCGGAGCACACGGCGGATGCCCAGGCGCATCCCGGCAAGCATCCCAACATCGACCGGCTGGTGGAGTGGGCGAAGGGCGACGTGGCCTATGGGGTGCGGCTGGTGCCCGCGGCTTCATCCTGACGAAGCGGCCGGGGCAGCTGCCCTGCCCTCACTGTGTTTCCGAGGCGAGGCCGCTCGCTCTAGCTGATGGCTTCGTCAGACAAACCTCTGTGGCATGAAAATGAATGCCGTGGCGATGTTGGAAGCGATCAACAGCCAGACTGCGGTTGCGAGCACGGAAAAACGCCAAGCGGATGCACGCCGCACCAAAACCGACCTACGGAAGAAACAACCCACCACCGGAAACATCGCTGCGCTGGCCACCAGCCACACCAGAGCGAAGCTCCCGAACCGTGCAAACCCGGTCTGCAGGCGCATGCCTGTCAGCATGGCTCCCAGATAAACCAATATGATCCAAGCGGCAGCCTCGACCCACCACAGACGGGGCGCTCCGGCCCAAGTGGGATTTCCATGGGGTAGCAGTCGCAGGCAAATGAAACCAAGGCAAACCAAGGCGGCCAGGAAAACCGTCGCACTCGCGACAGTCGACAACTCCTGCCATGCACCGATACCGAGATAGAAAAACGGCATCATCGCCAAGCCGAGCATGACGGAAGCCAAGCCGAGTGAACCCCAACGGGCGCAAGAATGTTGTTGCATCATTTCATACTGCAGGCGCTTCGTAGCTTCTGGTCAATACCACCCGGGTGACCAGCGGAGGGTAAGCGAATTGGTGCTGGAGTTGCCACCAAGCCGTGATACCGACACTTTGAGCGAAAGAAAAACCACCATCGGATTGAGCGCCATATTCTCTCAAGTCATCATCATCCAGGCCAAAAACGTCGTACAAGACAAACTTCAATGTTATTTGGTACTGCCCTCTCTCACGATCATACCCGTAGGCAGTGGCTATCACATAGACATGCTGGACGCCGTTGATCATCAGACCGAGGCCGTTGCCATAGTCCTGGGTTGCGAAAAATTGGCTACCGGCATTAAATGCAGGCACACCCAGGTCCATCGGCACCTGCAGGTTCCTGATGTTCCAATCAGCATCCTTGAGTGCCTGGTGAATACGAATCCTGCCAGGGGTCTTATAGGGGGATTGGGAGCGGACAGCGCTGCACTGCAAAAATACTCCATGTTGGTATGACTGGAGACCAGCCCCGTCAAACGTGGATCTTCAAAATACTCAACGCCCTTCCGATTTTCTCTGAGAAATTCGAAAAATAATGTTCGCGCCACTCCGGTGGTATCTGCCCTGGCAAAAATTCCCAGCAATTTTCCATCTTGGGTTTCAGCACGTCTACCGTGTCCCCGACACTCTGCCGCTGCGGCGCCGACGCTCTACAGCCATAGGTAATATCCTATCCATATCGAGGAGCGGGAACGGAAGGCAGATGCACGCCGTCGGCAAATGGATGAATGGGGGATAGATATCTATCTCTGGCAACCGCAACGACTATGGGTTCATTTATTTCGCTGATGAATTTCATTTGCAACAAATGTGCTAGAGATGTGCACATCCTTCACAAATATTATTTCCCAGCTTTCAACCAGTCCATCAAGCATCAAAGTATGATTATAAAAAATTCAATGAATTAATTCATAAAATTTATTTATAAATCGATCTCGATCACAAAATTTCGAAAAACCCGGCCATTTATAATATTTTGTCAAGGGAATGAAACAAAATTTTTCATTCAAAAATCCAGAATTCGGCAGAAAACGTACAAAACTGTAAACCCCTTGCATGGGAAACTCACGTGCCCCCTATATTTCCGCCCCCTACGTCCTTCTGGAAACGCGCCGCCCGCCTTGCCGGCCTCCTGGCCCTGGCCGCCGGGCTGAGCGCCTGCTCCGGTGTCGGTACTCTGAATGCCCTCGCGCCGCGCAGCGCCGCCGCGGTGGACACCGGCGTGGCCTACGGCACCCTGCCCCGCCAGCGGCTGGATGTGTACCGTCCCTCGGTGGCCGCCCCGGCCGGCGGCTGGCCGGTGGTGGTGTTCTTCTATGGCGGCACCTGGAACAGCGGGGAACGGGGCGATTACCTGTTTCTGGGCCAGGCGCTGGCGTCGCGCGGGGTGCTGGCGCTGGTGGCGGACTACCGGCTGTATCCGGAGGTGCGGTATCCGGATTTCGTCGCCGACAGCGCGCTGGCGGTGGCCTATGGGCTCGAGCATGCGGCGCGGCTCGGCGGCAATCCGCGCCGGGTGTTCGCGATGGGGCACAGCGCAGGCGCATACAACGCGGCGATGGTGGCGCTGGATCCGCGCTGGCTGGCAGCCACGGGGCATGCGCCGCGCGAGCTGGCGGGCTGGATCGGGCTGGCGGGGCCGTACGACTTCTTTCCCACGGACAACCCGGAGGCGCAGCCGGTGTTCTTCCACCCGAACTACCCCGCACGCGCCCAACCCATCGAGTTCGCGCACCCGGCCGTGCCCGCGCAGGTGCCCCGGGCCTTCCTGGGCGCGCCGGAGAAGGACCGGCTGGTGAGCCCGCAGCGCAGCACGCTGCAGCTGGCGCAGGCACTGCAGGCGGCCGGCGTGCCCGTGGTGCTGCAGCTCTATCCGCGCGCCAGCCATACGACGCTGGTGGGCGCGTTCGCATGGCCGCTGCGCTGGGTGGCGCCGGTACTGGACGACGTGGCCGGGTTCATCGCCTCGGCCCCGCCCGCGGCGCCGGCACCGAATATGCGGGAAGCCCCGCTTGAAGGCGCTTCGGCGGGCAGCTAAGTTGGCGGCTTTCCCCGTTCCGCGCACCCTGCGCAAGGAGAGACGCATGCCTGCTTCCACCCCCGCCGGTACCGGCACCGTGACCCTGCACCGCGTGCTGCGCGCGCCGGCCGAGCGGATCTATCGCGCGTTCCTGGACCCGGACGCGATGGTGAAGTGGCTGCCGCCGCACGGCTTCACCGGCCGGGTGCTGGAGATGGATGCCCGCGTGGGCGGACGCTACCGCATGCAGTTCACGCACTGGGGCAACGGGCAGGTGCATGCATTCGGCGGCGAGTACCTGGAGCTGGTGCCGGGCGAGCGCATCGTGCACACCGACCGCTTCGATGCGGCGCAACTGCCTGGCGAGATGCGCACCACGGTCGAGCTCCGTGCCGTGTCGGTGGGCACGGAGCTGCGCGTGGTGAAGGCATTCCCGCGATGATTCCCACCGAGGCCTGCTATCTCGGGTGGCAGGAGTCGCTGCAGTTGCTGGCGCTGCTGGTGGAGCCGGAGATTCCTGGCTGATTCAGAGTTGCGACTCGAGCAGGCCGGTGATGCGCTCGGCGAGCCGCTCCCGCAGGGGCCGGTTCAGCCATTCCTGGTGCGTGACCCGGCGGGACTGGCGGATGTCCTGCTCGAAGACCTCGGTCTGGCGCCGGGCGAAGGCCTCGTCATAGACGTTGAGGTTGGCTTCGTCGTTGAGGCGGAAGGAGCGGTTGTCGAAGTTGGTGGAGCCGACCGAGACGAGGCGCTGGTCCACGATCATGACCTTGCAGTGGTACATGGTGGGGCCGTAGGTGTAGATCTCCGCGCCCGCCTCCAGCAGCGGGCCCCAGGTGCCGCGCGAGGCGGACTTGACGGTTTCGGTGTCGGTGTGCTCGCCCGGGGTGACGATGCGCACGCGCACGCCGCGGCGCAGCGCGTCCAGCAGCAGGGCGCGGGTGAGTTCGTCGGGCACGAAATATGCCGCGGAAAGGTCGATGCTGCGCTCGGCCGCGGTGACGGCCATGTGGTACATGAGCTGCATGCTCTCGCTGCCGCCCGATGGCGAGCTGGAGAACATCTGCGCGCGCTGCGTGCCGGCGGGCGCGAGCTTCGGGAAATAGGCGTCGCCGTGCAGCACCCGGCCGGTGACCTTGAGCCAGTTGTCCAGGAAGGTGGCCTGCAGGTGCGCCACCGCCGGGCCGCGCACGAGGTAGTGCGAGTCGCGCCAGTGGTCCGGGTCCTGCGCGTTACCGGTCCACTCGGGCGCGATGCCCACGCCGCCGGTAAAGCCCACCACGCCGTCCGCCACGAGCAGCTTGCGGTGGGTGCGGTTGTTGAGCCGCGCGAGGTTGTACCAGTGGGGCTTGTGGAATTTCTCGATCTCCACGCCGGCGGCGCGCATCTCGTCGAGGTAGCTGTCCTCCATCTTGGAGCTGCCCACCCAGTCGAGCAGCACATGCACCTTGACGCCCGCGCGGGCGCGTTCGCTCAGGGCGTCGGCGAACTGCTTGCCGATGTCGCCGGACCAGTAGATGTAGGTCTCGAAGGTGATGGAACGGCGTGCGGCGCGGATGGCGGCGAGCATGGGCGGGAAGATGCGGTCGCCGTTCTGCAGGTCCATCACGTCGTTGCCCTCCACGATGGAAGGCCCCAGCAGGTTGCCCATGGCCCGCTCGAACTGGGGGCTGGAGGTGCCGTAGAGGCGCGGCAGCTGCTGGCGGACCTGCGGCTCGCCCGCGGTGAAATTGAGTACCAGCAACGCCGCGGCGGCGGTCGCGATGAAGGTGATCAGCGCTGTGCGCAGCGTACGGCCGGGTGTCTGCATGGCAGGGGATTGTCGAAGCCGCCGCGGGCCGCCCCTGTAGGCCGGCGCCTCCAGCCGCCTACACTGGCGGGCCTACCCGGACGGGCGCCGCGCGCCATCGATTGAATTCCTGCAGACCATGCCTCCGCCATCCTCCCGCTTCGCCTTCCCTTCCCTGCCTTCCCCGGACACCGCCGGGCCTTCCGGCGCGGCCGCCGGTCCATGGATGCCCTCGCGCCGCGGGGTGCTGGCCGCCGGCGCCGCGCTGGCGGCCGCCGTGCGGGCGGGGGCGGTGCAGGCGAAACCAGCCGCGGGCCGAGCGCCGGAAGGCGTGTGGCCCCGGGCGCTGCAGGTGCCGGGCGGCGTGGCGCGCCTGTCGCTGGGCCCGGCTGCGGAGCGGCCCCAGGCCCATGCGGGCGAGGTGCCGCTGCTGGTGCTGGGCGATGCCATCGAATGGACGGCGATCGTGGGCATCGCGCTGTCGGCGCCCACGGGCACGGCGTCGGTGCGGGTGCAGTCCAAGGGCGAGGCCCCGCGCGACATCGCCTACCGCGTGGAGCCCAAGCGGTACAAGGAGCAGCGGCTGACGGTGGCGCCGCGCACGGTGGACCTGTCCGCCGAGGACAACGCGCGCTACGAGCGCGAACGGGCGCACCAGCAGCAGGTGATGGCTACCTTCTCCACGCCGCTGCCGCGCGCCGCGGACCTGGCGATGCGCCAGCCGGTGCCCGGGCGGCGGTCCAGTTCGTTCGGGCTGCGGCGCGTGTTCAACGGGCAGGCGCGCAATCCGCACAGCGGCATGGACATCGCGGCGGCCACCGGCACGCCAGTGGTGGCGCCGCTGCCGGGCAAGGTGATCGACACGGGGGACTATTTCTTCAACGGCGGCACCGTGTGGCTCGACCATGGAGGCGGCCTGCTGACGATGTATTGCCACCTGAGCGCGATCGACGTGCAGGTGGGCGATACGCTCGCCACCGGCCAGCCGTTCTGCAAGGTGGGCGCCACGGGGCGCGTGACCGGGCCGCACCTGCACTGGGGCGTGATGCTGAACCGGACCATGGTGGATCCGGCGTTGTTCCTGCCGGCATGACGCGCCGCGAACATGGCGCTCCGCCGCCGATGCGGCCTGGCGACGGCCGGCGCAGACCCAGCCCGCGGCCCGGGGTGCGGCTCGAACCGGTGGAACGGGCCGGGCCGTCCCGCCTGCTGCGCTTCCACAAGCCCTACGGCGTGCTGAGCCAGTTCACGCCCGAGGGCCGTTGGCGCGGGCTGAAGGATTTCATCGACCTGCCGGGCGTGTACGTGGCGGGCCGGCTGGATGCCGACAGCGAGGGGCTGCTGCTGCTGACCGACGACGGCGGGCTGCAGGCGCGCATCGCCGATCCGCGCTTCAAGATGGAAAAGACCTACTGGGTGCAGGTGGAGGGCGTGCCGGATGCGGCGGCCCTGCAGGCGCTCGAGCGCGGGGTGCAGCTGAACGACGGCCCGACGCTGCCGGCGCGCGCCCGGCGCCTGGATGTGCCGCCGCCCGTGGGCGAGCGCGAGCCGCCGATCCGCGTGCGGCAGCACATTCCGGACACCTGGATCGAGCTGGTGATCCGCGAAGGCCGCAACCGGCAGGTGCGGCGCATGACGGCGGCGGTGGGGCATCCCACGCTGCGGCTGGTGCGCGCGGCGATCGGCCCCTTCGCGCTCGACGGGCTGGCACCCGGCACCTGGGCAGAGGCGGAAATTCCCGCGGCCCTCGCGGTCCGGCGGCCCGGCACCCACCGGATGTGACGCCGGGCGGCAGCGGGTCGCGGCGAACCGGGCAATGACCGCGCAGGCGGCTGCGCAGGAGAGACAATCGCGGCCATTCCACCGCGCACGGCCGCTGCAGGCAGCACCGCCGCGGCAACGCCACCCGCACAGGACGCATATGGCACCAGGCCCCTCCTCGCCCGCTGACCATCGCCGCACGCCCGCGGAGCGCACCGAGGCGGTGCGCTGGCTGGCGCAGGCGGCGGACGGCGGCTCCGCGCTCGCGGCGGTGCGGCTGGGAGCGATGTACGAGCGCGGCGGGGACGGCGAGCCGCGCCAGCTGTCGGCCGCGGAGAACTGGTACCTGCGCGCGGCGCGCCAGGGCGATGCCGCCGGGCTCTACAGCCTGGGCGCGCTGTATGCGCGGGGCAGCGACACCGTGGTGCAGCGGCCCATCACCGCCTGCATGCTGATGGAACTCGCGGCCCGCGCCCATGCGGGATCGGGCCGGGACGACGTGCTGCTGCCGGCGGGTCACAGTGCCCTGGCCGCGCGGGCCGCCCAGACGCGGCTGGCAGGCGCCCTGGGCGCCCTGGGCGCGCAGGACGCGGCGGAAGCGCAGCGGCGCGCCGACGCGTGGAAGCCGGGCCAGCCGCTGGATCTCTGACCCCGCGGGCCGGCAGGTCAGCGGGAGCGCATCACCGCCTGCGCCACCAGAGGAACAGCGCCAGGAACGTCAGGCCGAAGAACAGCGGGATCCAGGCCATGAAGGTTTCCAGCAGCGACGAGGGCCGCATGCCGGACCAGACCTCGATGCGCACCCGGTCGATGCGCAGGTCGCGGGCGGCAGCGAATTCCGCCACGGGCGCGAGCTTGCGGTCGGTCTTGAAGCCCACGGGCGGCGCGGCGCCGGCCATTTCCACCGGCTGGCCGGCGCGCAGGCCCTTGGCCACGATCTCCGGAACGACGTTCAGGCGCGCGCCGTGCCGGTTCCGGGGCGGGCATGGCGGCGCCGGCGGCGGATTCCGGTCGGCGGGGCATGCGAAGCGGTAGCATGCGGGCCGTGCCTGTTCCTCCGTCCCCCCAGCCCTCCCCCGCCCCGTCCGTCCCGGCGCCCCGCTCCTCCAGCATCTACCAGCATCCCGGCTTTCTCGCGTTCATCGTGGCGCGGGTGGCCGCCATGTTCGCCACGCAGGTGCAGGCGGTGGTGGTGGCCTGGCAGGTGTACGACCTGACCCGCGAACCCCTGGCGCTGGCCTGTGTGGGGCTGGCGCAGTTCCTGCCCATGCTGGCGCTGCTGCTGCCCGCAGGCGACCTGATCGACCGCGTGCAGCGCAAGCGCATTCTTTGCGCGAGCTGGGCCGTGGGCGCCGTGTGCAGCGCGGCGCTGTGGTGGCTCGCCGGGCACGGCGCCGCGGGGGTGACGGGCATCTATGCGGTGCTGGTGCTGTTCGGCGCCTCGCGCGCGTTCTCGGCCCCTGCGCTGCAGAGCCTGCTGCCGCAGGTGGTGCCGCGGGAGCGGCTGGCCTCGGCCATCGCAGCCAATTCCATGCTGATGCGCACGGCGGCCATCGCCGGTCCGTTCCTGGGTGGCCTGCTGTACGCGGCCGGGGGTGGCGAGCTGACGTATGCCGTGTGCCTGGTGGCGTTCGCCGTGGGGGCCGCGCTGATGCTGCGGGTGCCGGTGGCGCACGCGACCCCGCTGGGACCGGTGCTGGGCACGATGCGCGAGCGCTTCGGCGAGGGCATCCGCTTCATCCGGTCGCGGCCCATCATCCTGGGGACGATTTCGCTGGACCTGTTCGCCGTGCTGCTGGGCGGAGTGATCGCGCTGCTGCCCATCTACGCGCACGAGGTGCTGCACGTGGGGCCGGAAGGCCTGGGCGCGCTGCGCAGCGCCATGGCCATGGGCGAGGTGGGCATGGGCTTCTACCTGAGCCTGCGGCCGTTCAACCGCCGGGTGGGCGCGACGATGTTCATCGCGGTGGCCGTGTTCGGCGTGGCCAACCTGGTGTTCGCGTTCTCGACCGTGTTCTGGCTGTCGTTCGCGGCGCTGGTGGTCGCGGGCGCGGCGGACATGGTGAGCGTGTACATCCGCGGTTCGCTGGTGCAATTCTCCACGCCCGACGCCATGCGCGGCCGGGTGAGCGCGGTCAACATGCTGTTCATCGGCTCATCCAATGAACTCGGCGAATTCCGCGCCGGCACCAGCGCTGCCTGGCTGGGCACCGTGCCCGCGGCCGTGGTGGGCGGCCTGTGCACGCTCGGAGTGGTGGGGGCTTGGGCCTGGATGTTCAAGCCGTTGCGGCGGGTGGACCGGTTCGAAGAAGCATCGCCCCGGCCGGGCGCGGAGCCACCGCGTCCCCATTGATTCTCGATCCCTCCTTGGTGAATGTGGTATTTTTACCAATTCACCGATGTGATCTTTTGTGTAGTTCGGGGCTTCTCCGGAAATGCGGGACCATCGTTTTCTGATGGAATCATTTTTCGGGAGAACCGTATGAACAAAAATGCAAAAGTGCGCACCCAGCTGATGGTGGCTTTCGGCACGATGGGGGTGCTGATCCTTTTCATGTCGCTGTTCGGCCTCGCGGCGCTGGGCGACGCGACCACGCGCTTCCAGGGTTACGTGCATGGCATCGGAGCGCGGACCGCCATGACGGCCCAGTTGCGCACCGCGATCGATGAGCGCGCCATCGCCGCGCGCAACATCGTGCTGGCGACCACGCCGGCCGAGGTGCAGACGGAGAAGTCGCGCGGCGAGCAGGCCCACGCCCAGGTCCAGAAATCAATGGCGGAGCTCAAGCAGCTGATGGCGCAGGCCACGGACACCTCCGACAAGGCACGCGCGCTGGTGGCGCAGATGGACCGGATCGAACAGAGCTATGCGCCCGTCGCCCTCGGGATCATCGACCTCGCGGCGCGCGGGGAACGCGACGCCGCCATCACGAAGCTGAACCGGGAATGCCGCCCGCTGCTCGACCAGTTCGCGGCCGTCACCTCCGAGTACGCACAGCTGTCCCGAAGCAGGGCCCACGAGCTGGCCGACGACGCCGAGGACCGGCTCGGGGCGGAGCGGACCGCGCTGATCGCCGCCGCCGTGCTGGCGTTCATCATCGCCACCGTGGCTGGCCTCGTCATCACGCGCCGGCTCACGGGCGCGCTCGGGGGCGAGCCCGCGGAGCTGCGGCAGATCGCCGAGCAGGTGGCCAGCGGCGACCTCTCCCCCATGCAGCGCCAGGGCGCGGTCGTGCCCGGCAGCGTGCTCGCCTCGCTGGCGAGCATGCATTCGACGCTGGCCCACATCGTGACGGACGTGCGGCTCGCCTCGGATTCGATCTCCACGGGATCGAGCGAGATCGCCACCGGCAACGCGGACCTGAGCCGGCGCACGGAGCTGCAGGCCAGCGCCCTGCAGGAGACGGCATCGGCCATGGAAGAACTGAGCGCGACGGTGCGCCACAACGCGGACAACGCCCGTACCGCGAGCCAGCTGGCGACCGGCGCCACCGACGTGGCCAACCGCGGCGGCCAGATCGTCGAGCAGGTGGTGGACACCATGCAGGAGATCAGCGCCAGCTCACGCCAGATCACGGACATCACCGGTGTGATCGACAGCATCGCGTTCCAGACCAACATCCTGGCGCTGAACGCGGCCGTGGAGGCCGCGCGCGCGGGCGAGCAGGGGCGCGGCTTCGCCGTGGTGGCCGCCGAGGTCCGCACGCTGGCGCAGCGCAGCGCGCAGGCGGCCAAGGAGATCCGGGCGCTGATCCTGGGCAGCGTGGAGAAGGTGGACAGGGGCGCCGCCCTGGTCTCCCAGGCGGGGACCACCATGGCCGAGATCGTGGCGGAGATCCGCCGCGTGAGCGAAATCGTGGGCGAGATCAGCGTGGCGAGCGCCGAGCAGAGCGACGGCGTGCTGCAGGTGGGCCAGGCCGTGGCTCAGATGGACCAGGCCACGCAGCAGAATGCCGCGCTGGTGGAGGAAGGCGCGGCGGCGGCGGCCAGCCTGCGCGACCAGGCCCGGCGGCTGGACCAATCGGTGTCGGTCTTCCGGGTGCCAGGGATCGCCGGCGGCGCGGCGGCAACGGGTGCCGGCATCGGCTCCGAAACACAGCCCGGGCACCGGCTGGCGCTGCGCTGACCCGGCCCGCGGCCGGGGGCGCCGCGGAAGGGGACGAGGTGGACTGCGCACTAGAATCCGCGCCACCTCCTCCGTTCCACCTCCACGACACGCGTTCTCCATGCACTCCGCCACGGGCCGCGGCACTGCCGCTCATTTCCGCGCAGGTCGCCTGCCCGCGCGGGTTGCCGGATGGCTGGCCGGGCTGCTGCTGGCGGCCTGGGCCGCCGCGGCCGCGGGCGCATCGCCCGTCAAGCCACGGGAAGCAGCCCGGCCCGCACCGCGGGCGGCCGAGCCCACGGCACTGCACATCTGGCACTGCTGGGCCTCGCCCGGCGAGCACCAGCGCAGCGAGGTGCTGGCGCGGCACCTGGCGCGGCACGGCCTGCACTGGACGATCGAGGAGCCGGTGTGCGGCAACGGCAACAGCGCGCTGTCGGTGTTCACCCAGCGCTTCCAGCATCGCCTGCCGCGCCCCGCCGCGGTGATGACGGCGGGCGAAGGCGCGCCGCCGCTGGCCGCCAAGGGCCTGCTGCTGCCGCTGGACGCCATCGCGCGGGAGCAGGAGTGGGAGGAAGTCGTGCCCTATGCCCTGCAGGATTGGGCGCGCTTCCGCGGCCACTGGATCGCCGCGCCGCTGTTCGTGCATTCCACCAACCTGCTGTGGTTCAACAAGCCCCTGCTGGACCGCCTGGGCGGCACCGTGCCCGACACCTGGGACGAACTGCTGGAATTGCTCGGCCGCGCGCAGGCGGCGGGCATCGTGCCGGTCGGGATCGGCGCCGATGCGTGGGAATACTCGTTCTGGTTCGAGTCCGTGGCGGCCGGCGCGGGCGGCGCGGAGTTCTACCGGCGGTTTTTCCTGGAGCACGACCGGCGCGCGTACGACGAAGCCATCGTGCGCCGCATCTTCGCGCGCATGGCACAGCTGCGGCCCTACCTGCGCGCGAACGCCGCTTCCCGCGACTGGAGCAGCGCCAGCGACATGGTCGAAGAGGGCAAGGCGCTGCTGCAGATGCAGGGCAGCTGGCTGAACGGCGAATTGCGCCAGCGCGGGATGGAGGCCGGCCAGGACTACCTGTGTCCGCGCTTTCCGGACACGCAGGGCATGGTGCTCTACATCGGCGACCAGGTCGGCTTCGTGCGTGGCGCGCAGGTGGACCCGGCCGCGCAGCGCGTCTTCATGCGCATGGTGATGGACACGGACTTCCAGCGCGAGATGGGCATCGCCAGCGGCGCGGCGCCCGCGCGCGTGGACGTGCCCGACACGGGGGCGGACCTGTGCGGCCGCCAGGCCATCCGGGACCTGCGCAGCGCGAACATGCGCCGCACGGTGCTCGCGGCCTTCTCTGCGCTGTCGCCGCGCTCGGTGCAGCAGCACATCAACGATATCGTCATGCAGCACCTGCAGGGCCGCATCGACGACGCGCGCGCCACGCAACGGCTCAAGGACCTGATCCTGGGCACCGGGCCGGTCGGGCCCGAGCGATGAGGGCGCCGGCACGGCGCCGCCCATTCGCCATCAAATCAATAGCACCCCGTCCATTGCGGGCAAGGGATTCCGTGCTTTTCTCCTGATGAGATGGAGGGCACGCGGCGATACATCTGTGTCCGCCGGGTAAAACCTCGCCGGCCCCCTTGCGGGGCCTTGCGCGGCGGCGCACCATGCGCGCCACAGCCACTCTTCCTCCAACACCATGCTGTCCTTCGTGAACGCCGCTGTTGCCCGTGCCGCGTCCCTGCGCGATCCCGAAGATCCCGGGCCCGGGTATCCCGCCGTCGGGCGCCGCCAATGGCTCGCCACCGCTGCCGTGGGGGTGTGCGGTGCCGCCGGGCTCACGCTGGCCGCACCGCCCGGGGCCTTCGCCGCCGAAAGCGATCGCGACGCGCCCCGCTCTCCCGCGGAGGGCGCGCGCCTGCTGGACCGGCTCACCTGGGGCGCCAACGCCGCGGCACTGGAGGGCCTGCAGCACGTCGGCCCGGCGGCCACCGTGGCGGCGCTGCTGCGCCCTGCCCCGAACGCCCCGCTGCCGCCCGAGGCGCAGGCGCAGATCGACGCCATGGCCATCACCCTCACGCCGATGGAAACCCTGGCCATCGACATGCAGGCCCGCCAGCAGGCCATCAGGAACGAGCCGACCGAGGAGGCCCGCAAGGCCGCCCAGGCTGCCTACCAGCGCGACATGCGGGCGCTGCAGCGCGAGGCCGAGCGGCGCTTCGTGCTGCGGGCCGTGTACTCCCCGGCGCAGCTGCAGGAGAAGATGACCTGGTTCTGGATGAACCATTTCAACGTGTTCGCCGGCAAGGCGGACATCCGCGCCATGGTGGGCGACTACGAGGACCGCGCCATCCGCCCGCATGCGCTGGGGCGCTTCCGCGACCTGCTGGGCGCCACGGTGCGGCATCCGGCCATGCTGCGCTACCTGGACAACGCGCAGAATGCCGCCCGCCGCATCAACGAGAACTACGCGCGCGAGTTGATGGAGCTGCACACGCTGGGCGTGGACGGCGGATACAGCCAGCGCGACGTGCAGGAGATGGCGCGCGTGCTCACCGGCCACGGCGTGTCGCTGCGCCCGCTGGACGAGCCGCCACCGAAGCTCAAGCCCGAATGGGCACGCCAGTACGTGCGCCGCGGCCTGTACGAGTTCCATCCGCAGCGCCACGACTGGGACCCGAAGGAACTGCTCGGCCAGCCGCTGCAGGGCCAGGGCATGGCGGAGCTGGACGAGGCGCTGGACCGGCTCGCCCGCGCGCCGGCCACCGCCCGCTTCGTGACCCGCAAGATGGCCGCCTACCTGGTGGGCGATGCACCGCCGCCCGCGCTGCTGCAGGCGATGGCCGAGCGCTTCCAGCAGACCGACGGCCACATCGGCGCGGTGCTGCAGACGCTGTTCACGAGCGAGGCGTTCCAGGCCTCGCTCGGCACCCGGCTGCGCGACCCCGTGCAGTACGTGATGGCCGGCCTGCGCCTGGGCTACTCCGACCGCGTGCTGGCCAACCCCGATCCGGCGCTCTCGTGGCTGCAGCGCCTGGCCGAGCCGCTCTACGGCCGCGTCACGCCGGACGGCTATCCGCTGGACGCGGCCGCCTGGACCAGCTCCGGCCAGATGGCCGTGCGCTTCGAGATCGCGCGGGCGCTGGGCGGGGCCGGGACCGGCGCGCTCTACCGCGCCGAGGGGGCGCCGCCGCCGAAGGTGCGGCCCCCCGCGATCGCGCAGAACGCCGCCTTCCGCGCCATGGAGCCGCAACTGGCGCCGGCCACGCGCGTGGCGCTGGCGCGTGCCGGCTCGCCCGCGGAATGGAACACTTTCTTGCTGTCCGCCCCCGAATTCATGTACGCCTGACGGCCGCCAGGGCGTTGCGAATGCAACCGCCCACGGAGCTGCCCGTTGATCCAGGAAAGGCCTGCCATGCCGCATTCCGCCACTCCCGAACGCTCTTCCCTGCCCCGTGACGCCGCCAGCGCCGCGCCAGGCCTCGCCGGCATCGCGCCCACGCGCCGCCGCTGCCTGCAGGCGCTCGCCGCCCTGGCCGCGCCGGGCGTGCTGCAGGCCAGCCTGGCGGCCACGCCGCAGGGCACGGCGGACGCGCGCTTCCTGCTCGTCTTCCTGCGCGGCGGCTACGACTGCGCGAGCCTGCTGGTGCCCACCTCGAGCGACTTCTACTACGAGAGCCGCCCGAACATCGCCATCGCCCGCCCCGGCGCCGAGGGCGGCGCCCTGCAACTCACCGCCGACTGGGGCCTGCACCCGGCGCTGGCCGGTTCGCTGCAGCCGCTCTACGCGAAGAAGCAGGTCGCCTTCGTGCCGTTCTCGGGCACCGACGATCTCACGCGCAGCCACTTCGACACGCAGGACAGCATCGAGCTGGGCCAGCCCGTGGGCGCGCGGCGCGACTACCGCTCGGGCTTCCTGAACCGGCTGGCGATGGAACTCGGTGCCCAGCCGCGCTGGCACGACCATCTCTCGCCCATGGCCTTCACCGACACGCTGCCGCTGGTGCTGCGCGGCGGCTACGACGTGCCCAACACGGCCCTGGCCGCGGCCGGTGTGTCCAAGCCGGGCATCGACGAACGGCAGGCGGGGCTGATCGCTTCCATGTACCAGGGCACGCCGCTGGCCGCGCCCGTGGCCGAGGGCTTCCAGACGCGCGACGAGGTGGCGCGCACCATGCAGGGCGAGATGGACGCCGCCAGCCGCAACGCGCTCAGCACCAAGGGCTTCGAGGGCACGGCGCGGCGCATGGCGCGCCTCATGCAGTCGCGCTACAACCTGGGGTTCGTGGACGTGGGCGGCTGGGACACGCACGTGGGCCAGGGCAACGCCACGGGCGCGCTGGCCAACCGCTTCGAGGAGCTGGGCCGGGGGCTCGCCGCCTTCGCCGACGAGATGGGCCCGGCCTGGGCCCGCACCACCGTGGTCGTGGTGAGCGAATTCGGCCGCACCTTCCGCGAGAACGGCAACCGCGGCACGGACCACGGCCACGGCAGCGTGATGTGGGTGCTGGGCGGCGGCATCGCCGGCGGGCGCATCGTGGGCGAGCAGCAGGCGCTGGCCGCGACCACGCTGTTCCAGAACCGCGACTACCCCGTGCTCAACGACTACCGCGGCGTGCTGGGCGGCATTTTCGGGCGCATGTACGGGCTGAACGGGAACGCGCTCGCCCGGGTGTTCCCGGGAGCGAAACCGAAGGACCTGCGGCTGGCGTGAAAGACGCGCCCGGGCCCGGCCACGGAACCGTGGCGGCGCCGTGCCTCAGCCCTGTGCCGGCGCACTGGACTGGAACACGCCAGTCAGCAATTCCGGCAACCGATCCCGCCCCATGCGGAATCCGCAGGCCTGCGCATGGCCGCCGCCGCCCATGCGGGTGGCGAGCACCGAGCAGTCGTAGCCGCGCTGCGAGCGCAGGCCGACCTTGACCTGCCCGTCCTTGCCCAGCACCCACATCAGCGCGAAGGTGCCGGACTGCTGGGAGAGCATCTCGCCGATCAGGCTGTGGAAGGCGCCCGGCGCATTGACCATCAGGCCCTGTTCGCCGTCGAACACCAGCGGCTGCGCGCCGCCCGCGACATCTGCCGCGAGGTGGCGGAACTTCTCGTCCATGGCCTCGCCGCGCGCGACGAAGGCCTGCGTCTGGTCCGGCGTGAAACGGGCGATGGCGTCCCAGCGCGCGAAGTCGAACGGCTCCATGTCCAGCGCGGCGACGTAACCGGCGGTTTCAGGGTACTTCCAGTTCCAGAGGTCGCGGTCTTCGATGTAGCGCACCAGATCGGGCAGCGGCGTCTCCGCGTGGAAGAAATCCCAGGCGAGGCGCGCGCCCGACTTGTCCATGTCGAAATGGACCACGCCGCAGCGGCAGGCGAAGCCGGTGAGCTGTTCGGCGGCGCTCTTGTGGTGGTCCAGCATCACGAGGCGGGCGGCGCGCTCGTCGATGGCGCGCAGCAGATCGGGCGGGAACGAGAAATCCAGGATGTACACGTACCGGCCTTCGAGGGGCGGCAGGTCGTCCACGGACTTCGCCTGGCCGTGGGACAGGCCCACGCATTCGACCTCGCCGCCGTAGTAGCGCCAGGCGGCCAGCGCGGCGCCGAAGCCGTCGGCGCAGCGGCCGTGGTAGAGCACCAGGGGGGAAGGGTCGTCCGGCGACGGGGCCATGAGCAGGGTCTGGGGCAGCAGGGTGCGCGCGATGGCGGGGGCGGAAGTCGTCGTGGTGGTCATAGGGGCGCGATTGTCGGCGACATCGGGGCTGGCGCGCTCGCGCGCGGCGCGGAACAATGGCGCAATCGGCGGGGCAGGCATCCGGTGCCGCCCCGCCCTGCCCCCCGCCCCACTCCGCCCGAGGAGCCCCGCATGCCCGCAATCCACCCCCTCCGCCCCGGCCGCAAGGCCCCTGCACGCCTGGCCTGAACCGGCCTGCTGGCGGCCGCGCTGGCGCTCGCGGGATGCGCCAGCGCGGTGCCCGCGCCCTCCGGCGCGGACCCGGCCGAGGTGCAGCGCCATGCGGCCGACCTGGCCGAATGCCAGCGCTATGCGCAGCAGATCGGCGTGGTGATCGAGACGCTGGACGGCATGCTGACCGGCGCGCTG
The DNA here is from genome assembly GCF_900100305.1 of Paracidovorax citrulli. GTDB lineage: Bacteria > Pseudomonadota > Gammaproteobacteria > Burkholderiales > Burkholderiaceae_C > Paracidovorax > Paracidovorax citrulli. The sequence goes on from NZ_FNEY01000009.1 coordinate 51,384, forward strand.
GTGCTGGCATCGCTCGCATGGTCCGCGGGCGGCAGCCACGATGCGGTGCGCGACTGGGCCGTGGCGGGCGGCGCGCTCGGGGCCACCCAGGGGCTGAAGCCACTGGAGCGCCGCCGCCGCGCGGTGGACAGCTGCATGCAGGCGCGCGGCCACGCGGCCGGGCCCTACCCCGCGGCGCCGCTCCCGCCGCCGCCCGCCGAACCCGCTCCCGGCACGGTGACCGGGCCCGCGCTGCCCGCCATCGCGCTGGGGGTGGACAGTTTCAGCGCCCAGCAGCTGGCGCGCGCCCAGGCCTGCAGCGCCCAGCCGGTCGCGGCGCTGGCGGCCAAGGGGCCGGGCTTCGAGACCTATACCGTGGCCTGCGACAGCGGCGACGCGCTGGCGATCCGCTGCGAGTTCGGCAACTGCCGCGTGCTGCGCTGAGCGGCCGGGCCGCGGTGGACGCGCCCCGGGGTATGCTGCGCGCCCGATGCCGCTTCCGAACGCCCCCCGCCATCCGCCCCTGGCCATCCTCCGGCAGGACGACGACCTCGTCGCCGTGTACAAGCCCGCCGGCTGGCTCGTGCACCGCACGGGCCTGGACGCGGGCGAGACCCGCTTCGTGATGCAGGCGCTGCGCGACCAGCTCGGCCGCCGGGTGTACCCGGTGCACCGGCTCGACAAGGGCACCTGCGGAGTGCTGGTGATGGGGCTGCACGCGGAGGCAGCCCGCGCGCTGTCGCAGGCCTTCGAGCAGCACCGGGTGGACAAGCGCTACCTGGCCCTGGTGCGCGGCCATGCACCGGACCGGGTGCAGGTGGACCATGCCCTGCGCCCGGACGATGCGCCGCCCGATGCCGCCGTGCAGCCGGCCCGCACGGCGCTGCGCTGCCTGGCGCGGCTGGAGCTGCCCGAGGCCAGCGATGCGCGCTTCGCCACCACGCGGGCCTCGCTGGTGGAAGCCCTGCCGGAAACCGGCCGCCGCCACCAGATCCGCCGGCACCTCAAGCACATCGCCCATCCGATCCTGGGCGACGCCACCCATGGCAAGGGCCCGCTGAACCGCTGGTGGGCGCAGCGGCTGGGTCTGCAGCGGCTCTGGCTGCACGCCTGGCGGCTGGCGCTGCCGCATCCGGCGACGGGCGAGACGGTGGTGGTGGACAGCGGCCTGCGGGGCGGGCCGCTGCCCGGCACGACGGCTGCGCCGGGCGGGGCGGGCCCGGCGGAGATGCCGGCGGCCGCGCCCGACCTGCACGACTGGCAGGCGCGCGTCCTCAGCCTCGACTGGGTCCCCCGCGGCGATGCAGCCGCCCCGGGACGCTGACGCCGCAGTCCGTCGGGGAACGCGCATGTCGAGCCCGGCAGGAAGACCTTGCCGCGCCCGGGTAGGCGCCGTCCTACCCGCTGTCGCGACGGGTGCTGCCGGGATGCCGGCTGCCCGCGGCGCACAGTCGGGGCCACTTCCGAAGACTTGATTCCCGCCATGCACAGCACCGCATCCCGCCGCCCTGACAGCAGGAGACTCCAGGCACCTTCCGGCCCATGCCGGTGCGGAGGCGCCGCATGACGGAGTGGTGGGAGGTGATCCTGGCCACGGCGGCCGGCGAATTCTCCGACCTGCCCGACCTGGAGCAGGCCACGCGCATCGTGGTGCGCCTGGGCATGGCCGGGCTGCTGGGCGGGCTGCTGGGCTGGGAGCGCGAGCACCGTGGCAAGGCCGCCGGGGTGCGCACGCACATGCTGGTGTCGATGGGCGCGGCGCTGTTCGTGCTGGTGGCCGAGCAGGAAGGCATCGCGCCCGCGGACAACAGCCGCGTGCTGCAGGGCATCATCGCGGGCGTGGGCTTTCTGGGCGCGGGCACCATCCTCAAGAGCGACGGCGCGCACCAGATCCGGGGGCTCACCACCGCCGCCGGCATCTGGCTCACCGCGGCGATCGGCGTGGCGGCGGGGCTGGGCCGCGAGGCGACCGCGCTGCTGAGCACGCTGCTGGCCCTGCTGGTGCTGGCCGCGGAGCCGATCGCGCAGCGGCTGCTGTACGGGCGCAGCGCCCCCGCGAAGGACGACGCGGCGGCAGCCGGGGAACGCCGGGCCGCGGCAGGGGCGCGATCGCCCTCGTCGGCGCAGGACCATGGCAGCGAGACCGGCTCCACGGGCGGCGGGCCGCCCGCCGCGTCCTGAAGTTTTCCAGGCCCCGCCTTTCGCAGGCCCGGCAGCGCGGACAGCCGGGGCCGCGGAGGGTCAGCGTGTCCGCCGGCGCGCGGCCGGGTCGGGGGAGAAATGCGGACCCGCCCCCTCCGCGCCCAGGGCGTCGTCCGGGTTGCGCAGCGGACAGGCGCGCAACGAGAGACAGCCGCAACCGATGCAGCCATCGAGCTGGTCACGCAGGCGCGTGAGCGTGGCGATGCGTTCGTCGAGTTCCTCGCGCCAGGCGGCCGACAGGCGCCGCCAGTCGGCCACGGTGGGCGTGCGGCCTTCGGGCAGGGCCTGCAGGGCGCCCGCGATGGTCGCCAGCGGCAGGCCCATGCGCTGCGCGATCTTGATCACGGCCACGCGCCGCAGCACGGAGCGCGGATAGCGGCGCTGGTTGCCGGCGCTGCGCACGCTGGCGATCAGGCCCTTGGATTCGTAGAAATGCAGGGCCGATACGGCCAGCCCGCTGCGTTCGGCGACCTCGCCCACCGTGAGTTCGGGAACGTCGGCACGGCCGGGCCGGCGGGAACGGGCCTCGGCGGCCGGACGGATGGATGCGCCGGGGGTGGCGGACGGGGGGGCATGGCGGGAGGCTGGCGGCATGGCTCGGCGGGGTGGCGGAAATGGGATGGAAAAAGCGGTTGACCTCAAGTTTAGTTGAGGTTCCATACTGCAGGGCATGCGGTCGCCGCCCCACGGCGTCCACCCTTCACGACCCGAGGATTTCCCATGATTTCTCACGCATCTGCCGCGGCTTCCGCCACTGTCTCCCGTCCCGTGCTGTCGTTCGCCAACCCTCCGGGGCTCCATGATCCCGCCCCGAATGGCTATTCCCACCTGGCCGTCGTGCAGGGGCCGGTCCGCACCGTCCACGTGGCCGGCCAGGGCGGGGAGGATGCCGCTGGCCGGCTGGCCGGAGGATTCGATGCCCAGGTACGCCAGGCGCTGGCCAATCTGTGCACGGCGCTGGCCGCAGCGGGCGCCGCGCCGAGCGACGTCGCCCGCCTTACCGTGCTGGTGGTGGACCACTCCGAAGAGCGGCTGCGGTCCTTCGGCGCCGCGCTGCGAGCGTGCTGGGGCGCGGCCGCCCTGCCGGCCTGCACGCTGATTCCGGTGCCGCGCCTCGCGCTCGACGGCATGCTGTTCGAGATCGACGCCACGGCGGTGCTGCCGGCGGCGTGAGCCTCCCGGCCCCGACACCTCCCGCGGGCGGATGGCGCCACGGCGCCCCAGGCCCATTTCCCTTCCACAGACCGTTTCCTTTGCCCATGCAATCCAGTTCCCCCTCCTCTCCCGCGTCCGACGCGCTGCATGCCCAGGCTCCGGCCGGACTGTCCACCCCCGTCCTGCTGCTCATGGCCACGGCCTGCGGCCTGTGCGCGGGAGCCAACTATTTCAACCAGCCCCTGCTGCATTCGATCGCGGTGCAACTGGGCGTGAGCGAATCCCGCGCCGCGTTCACCGTGACGATCTCCCAGGTGTCGTACGCGGCGGGCCTGCTGCTGCTGGTGCCTCTGGGCGACAAGCTGGAGCGGCGGCGGCTGGTGGTGGCGCTGATGGCGCTCGCGGCCTGCGGGCTGTTCCTGAGCGGCTTCGCCGGCAGCTTCGGCGCGCTGGCCGCCGGCACCCTGATCACGGGGTTGTTCTCCGTGGCGGCGCAGGTGCTGGTGCCGATGGCGGCGGCGCTGGCGTCGCCAGGGCGCAGCGGCCGCGCTGTGGGCCTGGTGATGAGCGGCCTGCTGGTGGGCATCCTGGCGGCACGCAGCGTGGCGGGGCTGCTGTCGGGCGTGGGCGGATGGAGCCTGGTGTACCGCGCGGGCGGCGTCGCCATGCTGGCGGTCGCGCTGGCGCTGTGGTTCGTGCTGCCGGCACTGCGCACGCCCCACCCGCCGAGCTATGCGCAGGTGCTGCGCTCGCTGGCCACGCTGGCGCGGCAGCACCCGCGGCTGCGCAGCCGGGCACTGCTGGGCGGGCTGTCGTTCGGCTCGGTGAGCGTGCTGTTTTCCACGATGGCGCTGATGCTGGCGGGGCCGTCCCACCAACTGGGCGATGCGCAGATCGGGCTGGTGGGGCTGGCGGGCGTGGCGGGTGCGCTCATGGCCAACTGGGCGGGCCGCATGGCCGACCGCGGCCACGAGCAGGGGACGACCCGGGCTTCCGTGCTGCTCGTGCTGGCCAGCTGGGGGGCGCTGTGGCTGGGCGGCACCAGCCTGCCGTGGTTCCTGGCGGGCGTGCTGGCGATCGACCTGGCGCTGCAGGGCGTGCACATCAGCAACCAGAACGTGATCTACGCCCTGGCGCCGCAGGCGCGCTCGCGGCTCAACGCCGTCTATATGACGACCTACTTCGCCGGGGCCGCGCTCGGGTCCGCGCTGGGTTCGGCGGCATGGCAGCACGGCGGCTGGGACGCCACCTGCGCCGCCGGCCTGGCGATGGCGGGCGCGAACTGCGCCGCGATGTGGCACGACGCCCGGCTGGCCCGGCAGGCGCCACGCCGCGCATGAGCGCAGGCGCGCACTGGCGGCGTGGTCCGACACGGCCTCCCCGGCCGCACCGGTGTAATGCATGTCAGAAGGCCCCGCACGCCGCGCGGCCGGCCCACCCAACCATGCATTGCGAGGAGGACCGACCCATGCACGCAGAACACGCGACCATCCACGGCGAAGTGACCTACCGCGAGGGCGACGGCATGCCCATCGCGATTCCCGAAGGCCCGGTGGAGCTCACCCATGCGGACGACAGTGTCACGGTGAGCTGGAAAGAGCCCGACGAGAACGCCGCGGGTGTCGCCGCCCTGCCGCGCCATGAATACGACCGCTACGTGAAGGAAGGCAAGATCGTCACCGGCGGTGGCGCCGGCGGTGGCGCTGGCGATGGCGGCGGCGACTGATCCGCCTTCGCGACCGGCCTGCGGGGGATCCGCAGGCACCCGTTGCCCGGCATTCCGGGCCACCAGGCGCCGTGCATGCGCCCCCACGAAGACATTGAACAGGTTCCGGCCGGACGGTCCGTTCAGCGGATCGACAGGGCGCCCGCCGCCTGCGCCAGCTGATCGAGCGCGGCTTGCAGATCGGCCTCCAGCGGCCGGTCCGGGCGCTGGATGAAGGGGCAGGTCAGCACGGCCAGCGCCTGGCCCTGCGGCCCCCGCACGGGCACGCAAATATCGGTCACGCCGAAGGCTTGCTGGCTGGCCCCCTGCCAGAAGCCCTGGGCGCGGATGCGCTCCAGGATGGTCTGCAGCTCCGCAGGCTGCATGGGCCCGTCGCCCTGCACGCCCTGCTGCGCCTGGTGCTCGGCCAGCATCTCGGCACGCCGCTCTTCGGTCTGGAAGGCCAGCATCACGTGCCCCGAGGCCGTGTCGATCAGGCTCACCCGCACGCCCAGGCGGATCGACAGGCCCCAGTTGCCCGGGCCGTTGACCTGGGCAACCACCGTGATTCCCCCCCGGTTGTAAATGCCCAGATGGCAGGACTGCTGCGCCGCGGTGGCGAAGCCTTCCATGAACGGCAAGGCCTGCGACACCATGCGTTCCATGGGCGGATGGCTGTGCCCCAGCACGAAGAGCTTGAGGCTGAGCGCGTAGCGGTCGCCCTGGGGCGAGCGGGTGACGTAGTCGCGCGCCACCAGCCTCTCGAGCATGCGGTAGATCTCGCCCGGACTGCGGCCCATGGCCTTGACGATCTCGGCGCGGGTGAGGCCATGGGGCTGGCCGGCCAGCAGCTCGAGGATGTCCAGCCCCTTGTCCAGGGCGGGAGCGCGGTAGCGATCGGTGTCTTCTGTCATTTCGGGGAAGGGGGGATGGGAAGGCCTGTGCCGGAAGGGCCCCGGGGGCGCGCCGGTGCGCATTCTCCAGGCAATCGCGCGGCGACGTGCCTGGCAATTTGCCGTGGCAGCGTCGCCACGGCAGCAGGGTATCCCCTCATTGGCGCTGCAGGCCCCTCGTTTTTACATTGTTCTCCAGTGAATCAACCGTTCATATATGAACTTGGCGATGAAGCCCTACCGGGGCTTCGCGGCCAGCCTCTGCCCGCGAGGTCGGTGGCTCCAAGGCCTCCGGCGCGGATGCGCGCCACGGGCGGGTGACTGCCGGGCGCAGCCCGGTTTTCTTTCGATCGGCAAAGTTACTACAACGGAGATAAATGCTGTGAATACGCATTCCAGAACAACCCTGGCGGCCGCGGCCGCGCTGCTGGCTGCGGCCGGTACATTGCCCGGCGCCGCGCACGCGCAGTCCGCCGTCACGCTCTACGGCCGCGTGGTCGCCGGCGTGGAATACATCGACAAGATCGCCGACCCCGCCACCGGCCAGGCCCATTCGCTCACGCGCGCCGCCGACAACCAGTGGGGAACGAGCATGATCGGCTTGCGCGGCAAGGAAGACCTGGGCGGCGGCCTGAGCGCCGTCTTCAACCTGGAAGGCGGCTTCAGCGCCACCAAGGGCACGACCGGCACCGCGTTCTTCAATCGCCGTTCGCTGGTGGGCCTGAGCAGCGCGAGCTGGGGTACCTTGATGGTGGGCAAGAACCTCTTCAACAGCAACGACGTCTGGAACATCGATCCCACGGGCCAGCAGTTCATGAGCAGCGCGACGCTGGTGCGCGGGCGCAACTGGCCGGGCGTGAACAACCTCATCGAATACACCACGCCCAACTTCGGCGGCTTCACCGCCAACGTGCAGGTGGGCCTGGGCGAGCAGACGGGCTCGAACAAGCAGTTGCGCAACGAAGGCCTGTCGCTGGCCTACGCCGCGAACGACCTGGAAGTGCGCGCCATGTTCAACAGCCGGCGTGATGCCAACGGCAACTACAGCGACGCCTACAACTATTCCAGGGACGCGATCCTGGGCGGTACCTACCGCATCGGCGCGGCCAAGCTGTTCGCCGCCTACGAAGCCATCTCCGCCCCCGACGCCGTGGCCGGCGCGCCCAGCAAGCTCAAGCACGGCTGGCTGGGCGTGCGCTACGACGTGACGCCCGCGCTGACCCTGATCGGCGCGGGCTACCGCGTCAGCGCCAACCGGGGCAACGGCAATGCGACGCTGCTGATGGTGGGCGCGGACTACTACCTGTCCAAGCGCACCTTCCTGTACGCGTCGCTGGGCGGCGTGAACAACAGCTCCACCGCCAACTACGCGGCCGACGTCACCGTCAACGGCCCGGGCGCCGGCGCATCGCAGCGCGCCGTGTACTTCGGCATGGGCCACTCGTTCTGAGGGGGCCTGTCCCGGTTTTCTGTTTCTTCATTGCGAGCCGGTGGACCGGCATTGGGGTTGCCATGCGGGGCGTGGCAGCCCTTTTTTGCCTGGCGCACGCCTGCGCCGTGGTCAGGCGCCTTCGCCGCCTTCGGCTCCGCTGGCGGGACGCCCTCCCTTGCGGCGCGATTCGCGCTCGGCCTTCCTGGCGGCCCGGGCGGCTTCCTGCACCTGCGCCGCCGCGCTCCAGGCCTCGAATTCGGGGGGCGTCTCCAGCGTGATGCGCCCCAGGATGGCACTGCGGAAATCCGTCATCACCAGCTCGGCCGCCTTCTGCAGATTCACGCGTCCGCCCGACATCACGGCCCCGCGCTTGCGGGCGATGAGCGCGAGCAGCTCGTCGTCGTGCAGCGCCGCGATCGCTGCCGCATCCAGCCCGAGGCGGTAGCGCGCGTCCAGCAGGGGCGCGTAGTGGCGCTGCAGGTAGGCCAGCAGTTCCAGCGCCACCTCTTCCTCGTCGTAGGCGTTGCGGCCCACCGCGCCGCTCGCGGCGAGCTTGTAGCCGCTCTCCGGGACGGTGATGCGCGGCCACAGCATGCCCGGGGTGTCCCACAGGTAGAAATCATCGTCCAGCACGATGCGCTGCTCGAGCTTGGTGATGCCGGCCTCGTCGCCGGTCTTCGCCTGGGTCTTGCCGGTGAGCGTGTTGATCAGGGTGGACTTGCCCACGTTGGGAATGCCGCAGATCAGCACGCGCATCGGCTTGGCCATGCCGCCGCGCTGCGGCGCGAGCTGCCGGCAGGCCTCGATCAGCCGGCGGGCCGGCGCGGTGTCGGAAGCATCCAGCCCGATGGCGCGGGTATCGGGGCGGGCGTTGTACCAGTCGAGCCAGGCCGGCGTGCGGCCGGCATCGGCCACGTCCTGCTTGTTCAGCACCTTGAGCGTGGGCCGGTGGCCGGTGAGCTCGGCCAGCAGCGGGTTGGCGCTGGAGCCGGGCAGGCGTGCGTCCAGCAGCTCGATGACGACGTCGATGTCCTTGATGCGCTCGCCGATCGCCTTGCGCGTGGAATGCATGTGGCCGGGAAACCATTGGATGGCCATGGGAGGGAACTCTGGTTGTGCGTTGGAAAGAGAGGCGGGCGGGAAACGCGGCAGACCGGGCGCACGGATAATCGCCCGTCCGGCGCCCTGCCCCGCCCCCGTTGTTCCACCGATTGTCCCAGACCCGCCCATGACCCGCGCCTCTCCCACGCCGCCACCCGCTTCCGATACCACCCGGCGGCAGGCGTCCGAAATGCTCTTCAAGGGCGTGACCTGCGCGCTCATCGGCATCGTCATCCTGCTGGCGCCCCATTACGCGCGTTCGTTGAGCGTGCGCGACCTCATGGGGCAGATCCACGTGGTCGGCTGGTTCTCGCTCGTGCTCGGGCTGGCCTTCATGGGCCGCTGGGCCTGGCAGCGCTGGCGCGGCGGCCCCCGGTGACCGCGCCGCACGGCCCGCAGGCGCTCCCGGCGGGCCTCCCGCCCCTGCGCACCGCAGGCGACGCGGCGCAGGCTTTCGCCAGCCTGCAGGCGCTGGCGCAGTCCCGTGGCGTCGCGCTGCGGCCGCCGCCCGAGCCACCCACCACCTGCTGCGGCCGCGGCTGCAACGGCTGCGTCTGGGAAGGCTTCTACGCCGCCGCGCACTGGTGGTGCGAAGACGCGCAGGAGGCGCTGGCGTCCCCTCCGCCGGGCAGGCCCGCGGCCCCTGCCGCCTGAGCGACCCACGCCGGCAGCCGGCGCGGCAGTTATTTCGTGGCCCCGGGCACTCTACGGTATTGCTGTCGCGTTATTCTCTGCCCATGCATGCCACTGCGCCCCCTCCCCCCGAGCCGGCCGACGCCTCCCTGGAGGGTATGCATTCCACCGCCCGTGCCCTGGCGGCCCGCCACGCGCCGCAGCGCCTGGAAGCCGTGGAGGCCACGGGCCTGCTCGACTCCCCCGCGGAGCCGGGCTTCGACAGCCTGACGGCGACCGCGGCCCGCCTGCTGGGCGCCGCGGCATGCTTCATTTCCGTCGTCGATGCGCGGCGCGACTTCTACAAGAGCCAGTCCGGCTTTCCCGAGGCGCTGGCCCGCGCCCGCGAAATGGAGGGCCTGACGTTCTGCCACTTCACGCTGGACCGGGACGATGCGCTGGTCATCCGCGACACGCACACCGAGCCGCAATGGCGCGCCGTGCCCACCGTGCAGAGCCTGGGCGTGCGCGCCTACGTGGGCGTGCCCCTGAAGGCGCACGGGCAGAACATCGGCAGTTTCTGCGTGATCGACACGCGTCCGCGCGCCTGGACGGACGACGAGCTGGAGACCATCCGCCAGCTGGCCGTCTCCGCGGCGCGCGAACTGGACCTGCGCACCGCCCTGGCCGCCGCGCAGGAGGCCGCAGCCACGGCCCGCGCCCAGGCCCTGGCGCGCGAGCGGGTGCTGGCGGTGGTCGCGCACGACCTGCGCACGCCGCTGCAGGTGCTGCAGCTCAGTGCCACGCACATCCAGCGCAGCGCGGAGGCGCCGCCGGACGCGGTGGTGCAGCGCATGCTGTCGGCCGTGGGCATGATGGCCTCGCTGGTGGAAGGCCTGCTGCGGCCGTCCGATTCGGCATCGACCGTGCAGGCCCTGCCGCTGGCGACGCTGGCCACCGACGCGGTCGAGATGATGGCGCCCATCGCCGAGAAATGCGGCATCGCGCTCGTGCTGGGGCCGGTGCCCGACACGCTGGTGCGGGTGGACTACGGCCAGATGGTGCGGGTGCTGGGCAACCTGATCTGCAATTCGCTCAAGTATTCGCCCGAGGGCAGCACCGTGCGCATGGCCGGCACCTGCAGTTCGCCGCACGCCGCGCGATCGGTCGAACTCACGGTGGCGGACAACGGCATGGGCATGGGCCCGGAAGAAGTCGCCCGCGCGTTCGAGCCGGGCTGGCAGGGCGAGACGGCCCGTGCCCGCAAGGATGGCGTCGGCCTGGGCCTGGGCATCGTCAAATCCCTGGTGGAAGCCAACCGCGGCCAGGTGCGCATGGAAAGCCGCCCCGGCCAGGGCACCTCCGTCACCATCACGCTGCCGCGCGCCTGAGCGGGGCGCCCGCGTTCAGCGCGCCGCCACCATGCGCAGGCCCAGCGCGATGAACACCGTGCCCGCGATGCGGTCCAGCCACAGGCCGGCGCGCGGCCGCCGCTGCAGCCAGTGGCCAATCGTGCCCGCGAAGCAGCCCAGCAGGCCGAAGAGCAACGCTGCCTGCAGCGTGAACACCAGCCCCAGCACGCCCAGCTGCAGCCCCACCGCGCCCTGCGAGGGCACCACGAACTGCGGCAGGAACGAGAGGAAGAACAGCACGACCTTCGGATTGACCGCATTCGCCAGCATGCCCCTGGCGAACAGGACGCGCAGCGGCTGGGCGGCCTGCCCGGCCACGTCGGTGCGCACGGTGCCGCCGCTGCCGGCGTGGCGCAGGGCCTGCACGCCGAGCCACACGAGGTAGGCGCCGCCCACCCACTTGAGCACGGTGAACGCAACGGGGGAGGCCGCGATCATCGCGCTCACGCCGAGCACCGCGAGCAGCGTATGGCTCAGGCAGCCCGCGGCGCAGCCGAGCCCGAAGGCCACGCCCCGCGCCCGGCCCCTCGACATGCCCATGCCCAGCACCATGAGGTTGTCCGGCCCGGGCGTGGCGGTGATGAGAACGGCGGCGATCAGGAATGCGAGAAGCTGGGCGGCGGCGGGCATACAAACTATTTCGCGAGCATTGAATTAAGCCTTAAAAAGGCTTTTCCCAGACTTGGAGACCTTGCGGTCGCCCTATCGATATTCCAGTAATTTTTAACAAAATCGACTATGTGAATATTATAACCAAGACCAATAACCGACATTGAACCTTTGGCAGGCAGCATTTCTTCCCTCAACTCCCTGCGCTTACTCCTTCTTATTATGGAAAGCAGTTTTCCTTTTGGGTCCAATTCATTTTCAGGACTAATAGGAAAAATGTCTTTACTTACCATAGCAAACTCAGAAAATCCCACATTATCCGCCAGAACCCACGCTTCAGCTTCTCTCACAGCCAACCGCAAGCATAATCTATCACTAGGTTTGGCTGGTAGCCACATCCTGATTTGCTCAGCAGGACTAGGAGCCTGATCCGCATCTGCCACCATCAGCACCGGCATCACATTGGAAGCCACCTGATTCATCGCGGGTATCTTTTTTTTAAATTGCCCAGCACCCCCTGCGACAGTTCTCTGATAAACTCTGAACCCCTTGCCCGTTTTATCAACAAGTACTTCGGCAATAGAACAACATAGCTCATCCTCCCCCACAACGAATATTTCTCTCTTCATGAAAACAGCCCAATTTGATCAATTCCTTCCGGATGAGTTTTCGGAAGCATAACATCCGCAGGAGAAAGCCCCGCCTTCATCAAATCAATTTCAGTAGCACTTGGCATTCGAGCCAAAGTACCATCGCTATTTTGCTGCAAAAGTATTATTGCACCGCCATCAAGAGGATTGCCCAATAGCGCCTCACTATGCGTTGTAACGATAACCTGCCTACCATAGGCCTTCTGCTTCCTCAACACTCGATCAATCATCAATGGAATGTGAGCAACAATCGCATCGTTCAACGAGAGTTCGGGCTCTTCCAGCAGCAATAGCGAATTACTTTCTTGCAGCATCCACAAAAGGCCTAACAATCGAAGCGTGCCATCGGAAAATTGATCTTCCCGCTGCCAAGCACCATGAGTGCGCCAGTGCTGATAAGAAGCCATCAAATGAGGCAAACCCGTTATCTTGTCTTGCTCAAATTTGAGTTGCTTGAACTGCGGAACAGCCTTCTCAAGGGATTGCTGTATACGGCGAAGGCGAGCATCTCTAGTTTTCTGGGGTGTTTTTGCAATACGTTGAAGAAGCCCTTGACCAAACGGATCCCCCTCAACTAGGCGGGCACCTATTTCTGTATGCTTGAGCAACTGAGGCACAAGATGCAAATAGGTGGTCTCTCTAAAAAAATCAGCAATTTCACGAAAATCCGAGTTTGAATTAATTTGTTCAAGCGCTGTTTGAGTTCTGCGAAGCGTATCCGCTTTATCTTTTGGGTCGGGACGATTTAGAATCGGAGTTGGCTTATCGGCCTTTCGAACTATTTCGCGAGTCACAAGAACCCTGTGCAAGCCCGTACCTTCAGGCTTGAAAGCAAGAGTGTAAATCCACACCGGATCCGAATCTGCATCTTCAGAGATTTCAACGTGGATCTCCACCTCATTATCCGTTCGCGCCTGCAGACACCGAAGCTTGGTCAGCCCTCCCCTATCCTCAATAGCCTTCTGCAGCCCACCGCCTGCAGGTTTGCATATATCGCGCAAAAACCTAAATACATCCAACAAGTTAGATTTGCCAGAGGCATTGGCGCCAATAATATAGCTACGACTTCTCAAAGGAATATCAAGATTTTTGAAATTCCGCCAATTTTTCAGTTTCAATCTTGTAATAAGCATGAATCATCCGTTAGCCGAGCAAAGTGATCAATCTACACCAAAGCAAGCAAAATTACCATAGAAGATCAGCAACTTCGGAATGTTCGCTTAATTTTTCCACAGGTTAGTAGTGTCCCACTAAAATTTAAAGCCCTGCCAAGTCTGCGACGAGGACATGCCAAATATTAAAGCTCTTAGTTCACTTAAGCGGTCAAGACCAGAATTGGCACGCACCGGCGGCCAGATCCTCGTGGACCAGCTCATCCTGCACGGCGTGCGCCAGCTCTTCTGCGTGCCCGGCGAAAGCTACCTGGCGGTGCTGGACGCGCTGCACGATGCCGACATCGCCGTCACCGTCTGCCGGCAGGAAGGCGGCGCGGCCATGATGGCCGAGGCGCAGGGCAAGCTCACGGGCCGGCCGGGCATCTGCTTCGTCACGCGCGGCCCGGGGGCCACGAATGCCTCGGCCGGCATCCATATCGCGCACCAGGATTCGACGCCGCTGATCGTCTTCGTGGGCCAGGTGGCCCGCGAGGCGCTGGGCCGCGAGGCCTTCCAGGAGCTGGACTATGGCGCCGTGTTCGGCACCATGGCCAAGTGGGTGGTGCAGGTGGACGATGCGCGGCGCCTGCCGGAGCTGCTGTCGCGGGCGTTCCACGTGGCCACCTCGGGCCGGCCCGGGCCGGTGGTGGTGGCGCTGCCGGAAGACATGCTGACCGATGCCGTGCAGGCCGCCGACGCCCTGCCCCACGCGGTGGCCGAGACGCACCCCGGCCCAGTTGCACTGCGCGAGCTGGCCCGGCGGCTGGCCTCGGCCGAGCGGCCGGTGGCCATCCTGGGCGGCAGCCGCTGGACGGAGGAGGCCGTGCGCGATTTCACGGCCTTCGCCGAGGCGTGGAGCCTGCCGGTGTGCTGCTCGTTTCGCCGGCAGATGCTGTTTCCGGCCAGCCACCGCTGCTACGGCGGCGACCTGGGCCTGGGCGCCAATCCGGAGCTGCTGGCGCGCATCCGCGAAAGCGACCTGGTGCTGCTGGTGGGCGGACGGCTGTCGGAAGTGCCTTCACAGGGCTACACGCTGCTGGACATTCCCGTGCCGGCGCAGCCCCTGGTCCACGTGCATGCGGATGCCGACGAACTCGGCCGGCTGTACCGCCCGGCGCAGGCCATCCATGCCACGCCGCAGGCTTTCACGGCCGCCCTGGCCGCGGTGCGGCCGGAAGGCCCGGTGCGCTGGGCCGCGCATGCCGCCGCGGCGCGCGCCGATTACCTGGCCTGGAGCGATCCCGCGCCGATCCGCATTCCGGGCCCGCTGCAGATGGGCGAGGTGATGCGCCACCTGCGCGAGGTGCTGCCGCCGGACACCATCTTCTGCAACGGCGCGGGCAACTTCGCCACCTGGGTGCACCGGTTCTGGCCCTTCACGGCCTTCGCCAGCCAGCTCGCGCCCACCAGCGGCTCCATGGGCTACGGCCTGCCGGCCGGCGTGGGCGCCAAGCGGCTGTGGCCGCAGCGCGAGGTGGTGGTGTTCTCGGGCGACGGCGACTTCCTCATGCACGGGCAGGAGTTCGCCACCGCCGTGCAGTACGGCCTGCCGGTGATCGTGGTGCTGCTGGACAACGGCATGTACGGCACGATCCGCATGCACCAGGAGCGCGAGTACCCGGGGCGCGTGAGCGCCACGCAACTGCGCAACCCCGACTTCCGCGCCTACGCGCAGGCCTTCGGCGGGCACGGAGAGCGGGTGGAGCGGACGGAGGATTTCGCGCCCGCGCTGGCCCGCGCCCGCGCGAGCGGCCTGCCCAGCGTGCTGCACTGCCTGCTGGACGCGGAGGCGATCACGCCCACGGGTACGCTGGCGGGCATCCGCGGCGCGGCGCAGGCGGCCGGCCGCTGACAGAAAGCCTATGCAACAGGCCTATACGGTCTGCGCGAGCGGCGCGTCCGCCAGGGACGAGGCCGCGCCGATGGCCATGTAGCGCTTGCGCCAGCTCTCGAAGTCCAGCGTGTCGGCGGCCTCGATGGCCTTCTGCTCTGCCAGCGACCCGGCGGCCACGCGCTCGTAGCGTGCCTGCTGCTCACCGGCCCAGGGCTGCTGCAGCAGGGTGTCGCGGGAAGCACGGGACTGCGCGAGCGTGAAGCCCAGGAAGCTCTGGCCGTGGCCGCCGGCCATGCGCGCGAGCACGCGGGCGGACGGCGTGGCATCGGGCTCGCGCAGCAGGTTCCTTGCCGCCTGCAGGACCTGCGCATGCGCATCCGTGCCCTGGGCCGCGTCCAGCGCGGCGGCGATGGGCGCGCATTCGGCCAGGATCTCGGCGCCCCACTCCACCAGCGGCACGCTGCGGCCGGCACGCTCCAGGCACAGCCCGGGCTCGCGGCCGCGCTCGGCCGTGAGGTGCTGGTTGCGCTTGAGGGTGGCGATCTCGGCGGGGGTGTCGGGCGGGCTGTCCGACAGCAGGCAGTGCAGCAGGAACATGTCCAGCAGCCGCATGGTCGGCGCCTCGATGCCCACGGGGGCGAAAGGATCGAGGTCCATGAGCCGCACCTCCACGTATTCCACGCCGCGGTCGCGCAGCGCGTGCAGGGGGCGTTCGCCGGGGCGCACGGTGCGCTTGGGGCGGATGGTGCCGTAGAACTCGTTCTCGATCTGCAGCAGGCTGGTGCCCAGCTGGTTGTAGTCGCCGCCGGGGTTGCGCACGCCCAGCGCCTCGTAGGCGGGATAGGGCCGCGTCAGTGCTTCGTGCAGGGAGTCGGCATAGCCGTCGAGCCCGTTGTAGCTCACGGCCAGCGTGGCCTGGGCATCGCTCTGGTAGCCCAGGCGGCCCATGCGCAGCGAGGTGGCGTGCGGCAGGTAGAGGGAATCCGGCCCCAGGCGCTGCAGGCCGTGCTGGCGGCCCTGCACGAAGCAGTCGCACAGCGCGGGCGATGCGCCGAAGAGGTAGAGCAGCAGGAAGGCCTGGCGCCGGAAGTTGCGGATCAGCCCGAAATACTCGTCGCTCGCGATGCCGGGCATGGACCAGTTGTAGTGGATGCCCGAGATGGTCTGCATGCGGCGGCCGTAGCGGTGCCCCAGGCCCATGCGGTAGATGCTCTTGGCGCGCCCCACGTTGGAGGAGCCGAAGCGCGCCAGGGGGATGGTCTCGTCCGTGGGCAGTCCGCAGGGCATGCTCGATACCCACAGCATCTCCCCGGACTGCGCCAGGGTGCGCAGCACGAACTGGTGGATCTCGGTCAGCTCGTCGAGGCATTCCCGCACCGAGCCACGCGCGCCGGTGATGAGTTCGATCTGCGACTCGCTGTAGTCGGTCGTGATGTGCGGGTGCGTGAGCGCGGAGCCCAGCGCCGCCGGATGGGGCGTGAGCGCCAGCCCGCCCTCGGCCAGCACGCGCAGGCCCTCCTTCTCGATGCCGCGGCGCATGCCCGCCAGCCGGTTGCCTGGCAGCGCGCGGATTCTCTCCTGCAGATGGCTCGTCATGGTACGTCTTTTTTGTTACCGGTTGGTCCGTGTCGGACGGAACTTAGCACGCCGGCAACGCTCGCGCTCGGGCCCGCGGGCAAGTCCCTGCTTCGCGCCGATGGAAAGCGCTTCGGCCGGGCGCCGGCGCGTACAGGGCCGGTTTCGCATCATGGCAGGAGTCGTGGCCAGCCAACGGCGCATGCCCCTGGCGTGCGGCGTCCAGCCACCCCTGCCCGGGCCTTGCGCCGGGATCGCGCACGACGCCCTGTTCTGGATGGACGCCATGCCGAAAATCTCCCTGCGCCCCCACGCCACGTCACTGTTGGTCCCCGGCAATGCCCGCAACGCGGCCCATGCCGGCGATCCCGCGCCCGGCAAGCAGGCCCACTACAAACTGCACCAGCTCGACGGTGCCGCGGCGCGCAGGGAAGCGCTTGCGCCCCAGTCCGGCCTGGCCGGCCGGGTGCGCGAATACCTGGCGGAACCCCTGCCCGCGGCGGCGGATGCCGGTTCCGCGGGTGCCGCCGCTGCGCAGGCCGGCTCCCAGGGCGCCACGGCCCCGCGCAAGGCGACCAAGGCATTGCGGAAGTTCCTGGGCAAGGCCGGAACTGCGCTCGGGCTGCGGGCCGGCAAACCCGTGGGGCTGGACGAACTGACGCGCTTCCGGAATACAGCCGCCCCCGGCGCGCGGCCCATCGCGCGGGACGACCCGCGCGACCGGGGCACATGGCGCAGCGTGGGCGCGGCGCAGGCCCGGGCCTTCGCCGCGTCGCAGCGCCTGCTCGAGGCAGACGTAGCGGTCCGCAAGGCGACGGCCCTCGAGCACCTGGTGCAACTGCACATCGAACGGCTGGACGGGGACGCCCAGCGCGCCGGCCGGCGCATCGCGCACGCCGCGGAGCGGCCCGTGCCGCTGCGCCGGCAGCAGGCCGCCATCTCCGCGCAGCAGCGGGCCCTGGACGACAGCCTCGCCCGGCTGCGGGAAGAAGCCGGTGCGCTGGAGCGGCGCATCGCCCAGGCCGAGGCGGCGCTGGCGGCACCCGTTCGCGGCAGGCTGGACAGGCTGATGGCCGCGCGCGCCGGGGCGGACGCCGGAGAGGACGCCGCAACGCTGCGGCAGCATCTGCACGAGTTGCGGTCGCTGCACGCGATCCGCGCCGGCGTCCGGCAGGACTTGGAGCGGCGCAAGCAGGACGTGCAGGCCGAACTGGAGCGGCTGGAGCACTCCGCCCTGGCCATGGCCCGCGACCTGTTCGACGCGGATGACGAGGCCGCCGACCTGCGCTCCCTGCTGGGCGGCCTGCAGGAGCGGCGCGCCACGCTGGAGACCGCGCGGGATGCCGCCCGGGCTGCCAGCGATGCGGCTTCGTCGGCGCTGAAGGCCCGCGAGGCGGAGCTGACCGGCCGGCAGATCGACACGCTGCCCGGCCTGCGCGCGCCCGCCACGCCCGCGGAAACCGCCGCCTGCGCGGCATTGAAAGCCGCGCTGCGGGACTGGGCGGACGGCCTGGATACGGCGCTGTTCGGCGACCGGGCCATTCCCGCCGCCGGCGTGGTGGCGGTGGGCCTGAAGGCGCTGGCCGTGGCGGCGGGGGGCGACCCGGCCCAGGCCCGGCAGGCCCTGGACGCGCTGCGCCAACTGCACTGGAAAGATCTGGCGCCGCCTCCCGGAGCGGCGCCGGCCCGGACCGCCACGGCGGGACTGCCGCCCGCGGCGCAACGCGCGGTGGACCACCTGGCGCGGGTGCCCCGCGGGCTCCAGGTGCTGTCGCACCTGATGCGCCCGGAAGGCAGTCCGGCCGCGCGCCCGGAGCGCCTGGCGGCCGCGCGCCTGGCGCTGCGCGCGGATGCCCTGCTGCGCCAGGCCGCGCCGGACGACACCGCGCTGCGCACCTGGCTGGGCCACGCGCGCCACGCCGCCCGCCAGGCCCTGCATGCCGCGGAGCCCGCCAAGGCGCTGGCCGCCTGCACGGTGGACGAACGGGCGGCCTACCACGCGCTGCGCAACGGCTACGAGAGCAACGCGCCGGGCTCGGCCTACGACCGGGCCAACGGCCATCTGCAGCGGCTGGCCGACGCCCTGCACGATCTCTCGCGGCACGGCGCGCGGCCTCAGGCATTCGGCGGGCAGCCCAATGCGCTGCGCTCCCTGCCCCAGGCGCTGGAGGTGGGCGGTGCCACGGCCTTGCCCACGCCGCGGCGCCGGGCGGACGCGGCCCTGGAAAAAGCCGCCGGCCAGCTCACGGACATGCTGGGCGGATGGCGTGCGGGCAGGCCGCCGGGCCGGCTGCCCAGCACCGCGGAATGCGCCTGGCAGGCCCTGGCGGAGACGGTGCAATGGGCGCCCGAAGGCACGGACCGCGCCACGCTGGTGGTCGATGCCCCCGCGCGCGAACGCATCGCGGCGCGCGCGGCGGAACTGCGGGCGCATTTCGAGCGCACGGCGCGCGGCCAGGGCGTGCCGCCGTCGGGCATGTCGCAGGAGAGCGTGCCCCTGCTGGAGGCCGCCTGGCAGCGGCTCGAGCGCCGCCCGCACACCGCGGCCGAGGCGCTGGCACTGCTGGCAGAGGCGCTGCCGGAGGATGCGGGCGAGCCGTCCTCTCCGCCACCACCGCCGCCGCCCGGCGGCGCGCCCGTGTCCTGGCACGGCTATGCGCTGCGCCAGGGCGCGCAGTTCCGCGCCAGCGTGCAGGAGGCCACGCGATTGCTGCGCGATGGCGATCCCGGGAAGGCCACGCATGCGCAGGCCCTGCTGGACCTGACTCGGGACATGATCGGCCAGCTCGAGTGGCGCGATCGCCTGCGCCTGATCGGGCAGCAGGCCTGGGGCCTGAACGCAGGGCCGCTGTCCGCTGCCATAGCGCTGGGAACCTCCCTGTTCGGCATGGGCGTGCGCCTGATCGCCGGCGCGCAGCGCAACCGCGACTCCGTCATGGAGTTCTACATGGGGCGTACCGGGATGTACCTGCAGATCGGGGAACAGCGCACGGACCAGGTGCAGGTGGGCGCGGGCGCGAACACCGGCTACGCCGCGAAGCTCGGCACCGACCAGGCGGCGCTGGGCGCCACCGTCGCCGCCGACTGGCGCTGGCGCGGCGAGCGCGGCCTGGAAAACGGCATCCAGCTGCGGCTGCCGCGGCTGGGCAAGGGCCGGGAACCGGAATTGAACGTGGAGTTCCTGGATGCCTACGAGCACCTGCTCCGCCTGGCGGCTCCGGGCCCCGACGGCGCGCCGGCACGCCACGACTGGCTGCGCGAACTGCTGGCCCACCACCCGGAACTGAGCGCGGGCCTGATCGACGGAGCGCAGCGCTCCGGTGCCGGGACGGAAACCAATGTGTCCGCCAGCGCGGGCCTGCGCGTGGGCGAGGTCGCGGGCCGGGGCCGCCGTGCCGGGGTAGCGGCCGGCCTGGGCGTGAAAACGCGCCAGGACAATGGCCGCACCGCCACCACCGTCGCGGGCTACATGACCACCATCTACCGCGACGCGACCGCCTCCGCCCGGACGGAGGTCGCGGCCCGCGCCACGGCCAGCGTGCAGTTCGCGGAGGCACTGCGCACCGACGGCGCCCGCACCGTCCAGCGTGCCAGCGCCGGGCTGGGCACGCTCGACGCGGGTTACGGGGTGGAGGTGGCCAACCATGCCACGACGAATTTCTGCACGCTCTTTCTCTTCGGCGACGAGATCGACCCGGTGCGCAGCGACCGTGCCACGGACTACTCGCGCTTCGCGGAATTCGAGCGCCATGTGCACGCGGAATGGGACGGCTGGGCGCATTACGGCACCGGCAAGCTGGGCAGCGACGTGGAGGAGCCCCTGCACCACCTGCTGGCGGACATCCAGCTGTCGCATTTCATGGAGCAGACGCGGACGTTCGCGCAGGGCAACGGCTTCGCCGCCATGTTCGCGGACAAGGCGATGCGCGCACCTGCCGCGCCGCTGCTGGACACGCACCGCGCCCTGGCCGCGCTGGCCCGCGCCGCGGGCGACGAGGACGGCGCGCGGGCCGAGGACGCGGCCTTCGACGACTTCCTGCAGAACGAGGCCATGTGGGAACCCACCCTGCTGCTGCTGCGCGAGAAGGCCAAGCTGCAGGACGAACGCGGCCTGGATTTCTTCCTCAAGCACCAGAACAACCGCAGCGCGGAAGCCATGCGCACGGTCGGGCAGTGGATCCTCTACGAACCCGTGCCCCGGCGCGAGCCGGGCCAGCGCATCCAGGCCACGAGAACCTGGGAACCGGGAGCGCAGGGCCAGGAGAGCGGCGCGGCGGACCGTGCTGCGGCGGGCGCCGAAGCCGGCAGCAGCCGCTATGCCTCGGCGTCGGAAGCGAGCCTGGACTCTTTCCGTACCGCCCCCGGGTCGCCGCTGCGGCCCCCGGCCCCCGCCCCTGCCCCCGCAAAGGGCCCTGCCACGGGCGCCGCCGCGCGGCCGGACGGCGGGGCGCCTCCAGCCAGCGCATCGTCGAGCAGGCCGTAGCGCCATTGCACGCGCAGCGCGAACTCCTGCCCGCGCTCCAGCACGCGCAGGCCCGGCTGCCCCGGCTGGTGGAAGGCGTCGATGGGCTGGGTGATGGGCTCGAAGCAGAAGGCCGGTCCTTCGGGCGGCCGGTACACCAGGCAGAAGTGGCGCCCGGCCCCGCCGTCCTTCACGAAGTCCGGCATGCGCGCCGTGAGCTGCAGGCCGCGCTCGGGCCAGGCGATGCGCGCCGTGCCGCCCCATCCGGTGTAGGCGTTGTCGATCAGGCCGCCGTGGGCCGATATGCCGCCGTTGAGGTTCCAGCCCTCGGGGAACCACTCGGTGTGGCGCGTGGGCAGCGGATCGCTGCCGCTGAGCCACACGCCCTGCACGGGAGCGGAGATGCGCGTGTCCGGCGTGCGCGGGAACCAGGGATGCAGGCCCAGCCCGTAGGGCAGCGGCTCGGAGCCCAGGTGGCGCACCACCACGCTCTGGTCCAGCCCGCCCGGCACCAGGCGGAAGGTCTGCACGCATTCGTAGTGGTAGGGGTTGCCCTGGAAGCGGTCCGAGTGCAGGGCCATCTCCAGGGTGTCCGGAGCCGGCTGGTGCAGGCTCCAGGGCTGCAGCCAGCCGTCGCCGTGGATGGGGTACGGCTCGCCCGCGCGGTTGGGCTGCATCGGACGGAAGCGCCCCGCATGGAAGAACCCGCCGCAGCTGATGCGGTTGGACCAGGGCACCATGGCGAACGAGGCCATGCGGTAGAGATCGGCCGTGCGGCCGTCCCAGCAGCGCCACAGGTCGGCGCGGCGGCCGTCGGGGCCGTCGATCTGCCAGGCCGCCACGCTGCCGCCCAGCGACGGCACGAGGCCCAGGTGCTGGCCGGCATGGTGCAGCCAGGTGACGGGATGGAAGGTCTCGTTCATGGGGCGTCTCCAGGAGGTCAGCCGCCGAAGCGATGGGCCGGCAGGCCGGGGCCGTCCACGGAGACGGCGAAGAGCGATCCGGCCAGGGGCTCGGCCACCAGCCGGGCATCCGACAGGCCCACGCGGGCGGAGATGACGAAGAGCGTGCGCAGATCGGGGCCGCCGAAGGCGCAGGTGGTGACCTGGCTCACCGGCAGGGGGACGCGGCACAGTTCGGCGGCGCTCGCGGGATCGTGGCAGGTCACGCATGCGCCGCCCCAGTGAGCGATCCACAGCCGCCCCTGCGCATCGGTGGTCATGCCGTCGGGCAGCCCGTCTTCTGCGGACCAGCGCTTCCACAGCGTCCGGTTCGACAGCGCTCCCGTGCCGGGGTCGAAGTCGTAGCGGTAGGTGCAGGCCTCGGCGGTGGCGTTGAAGAACATGGCCGGCGCCCGCGTCCCGCCCGCAGCCCCGGCGTGGGACCAGGCCGGGCCATTGGTCACGGCGAAGCCGTCGTCGTGCCGCGTGCAGCGGCCATCGGGATCGAAGCGGTAGAGCGCGCCGGTGGGTGCCTCGCAGCCGAAGTCCATCGATCCGGCCCAGAAGCGCCCCTGCGCATCGCACTTGCCGTCGTTGAAGCGGTTGCCGGCGCGCTCCGGTTCGGGCTGGTGCAGGTAGCGCGGCGTGGTGTCGGCGGCCGGGTCGAACAGCGCGAAGCCGCGGCGCAGGGTGACGACGAGGCCGGGCGCCGCGGCGCGCTCGGCCAGCGCGGAGATTTCCTCCTCGAAGGTCCAGCAGCGGTGCGCGCCGCCTGCGGGGTCCCAGCGGTGCAGTTCGCGGGCGAGGATGTCCACCCAGTACAGCGCCTGTTCGCGCTCCGACCACAGCAGGCCCTCGCCCAGCTGGGAGGCCATGGGCCGCACGCAGCGCGCCGCGCCGGTCGCGGGGGCGGGCCAGGACACGGCCGGCGGGGTGCCGGAAGGCATCTCGGGAGGATTCATGCGCGTCTCCAGACGTTGTTTCAGCGCCCGTCTGTCGCGGGCCTCTTGACGCGGCGGATCTTATCAACGCAAATTGATGCACGTAACCATTATTTTTTCTATCAATCGATACTGAAATTTATATGTCTCAGATTTCACCCGTTCCTTCTTCCGGCGCCGGCGCCTCGCCGTCCGGAGCCCTGTCGGTGTTTCCCAGCCTGCGCGGACGCGTGGTGTTCGTGACGGGTGGCGGCAGCGGGATCGGCGCCGCCATCGTCACGGCCTTCGCCGAGCAGGGCGCGCGCGTGGCGTTCGTGGACGTGGCCCGCGAGGCCAGCGGGCAGCTGGTCCGCGACATGGAGGCCGCGGGCCTGCCGCGCCCCTGGTGGCGCGAGTGCGACGTGCGCGACATCGATGCCCTGCGCGCCGCCCTGCGCGATGCCGCGGCCGAGCTGGGCGATGTCTCCGTGCTGGTCAACAACGTGGCCAGCGACGACCGCCACACGCTGGAGTCCGTCACCCCCGAGTACTATGACGAACGCATGGCGATCAACGAGCGCCCGGCCTTCTTCGCGATCCAGGCGGTGGTGCCGGGCATGCGCCGGCTCGGCGGCGGCTCCATCGTCAACCTCGGCTCCACCGGCTGGCAGGGCAAGGGGTCGGGCTACCCCTGCTATGCGATCGCCAAGTCGTCGGTGAACGGGCTCACCCGGGGCCTGGCGCGCACGCTGGGCCAGGACCGCATCCGCATCAACACCGTGTCCCCCGGCTGGGTGATGACCGAGCGCCAGATCCGGCTGTGGCTCGACGCCGAGGGCGAGCGGGAACTCGCGCGCAACCAGTGCCTGCCCGACAAGCTGCAGCCGCGCGACATCGCGCGCATGGTGCTGTTCCTGGGCTCCGACGACGCCGCGATGTGCACCGCGCAGGAGTTCAAGGTGGACGCTGGATGGGTCTGATGGAGGCAACCCCCTGAGGCGCTTGCGCGCCTTCCCCCTTTCTCTCGCCGGGCTGCGCCCGGCGGGAAGGGGGACACCGCCAGCGCGGCGGGGCGGCCCTTGCGCGGCGGTTGCTGGCGGGGCCGTGCCTGTGCAGAGGCCGTGGCACAGCGCACATCCGCGTGGGCCTTCATCGGGGGCCGCGGCCTACTCGTCCATCTCCAGCTTGCGGCCGTACTGCACGAGGCTGGTCTGCTTGAGCGCCTTCATCATCACCTTGGCGGCGGGCGACAGCAGGCGGTCGGTGCGGGTGACGATGCCGAAGGCGTCCATGTGGCAGGGCATGGCGATGGGCAGCACGGTGACGATGCCGTGGGCCGCGTAATAGTGGGCCACGTCCGCGCCGACCACCCCGATCATCTCGCTCTGCTGCAGCATGCGGGTGGTGAACAGCAGCGCGGAGGTTTCCACGATGTCCGTGGGCGGGGACAGCCCTTCCTGCTGGAACATCAGGTCGAAGCGGTGCCGCAGCACGCTGCCGGCGGGCGGCACGATCCAGCTGGCCGAGAGCACGTCCCGCAGCGTCAGGCCGCTCATGCCCGACAGCGGATGGCCGGGACGGGTGACGGCGCAGACCGGCTCGTCCGTCAGCGTCTCGTAGCGCAGGTGGCCGGTTTCCGGCACGGCGAGCACACGCCCCACCATGATGTCGATCCGGCCCTGCTCCAGGCGCTCCAGCAGCACCGGGCTGGTCTCGATCTCCAGCGAGATGCGCAGGCTCGGGTGCTGCTGCTTCACCAGCGCCACCGCCGCCGGCAGCAGGCTCAGGCCCGGCGAGGTGATGGCGCCGATGCCCACCTGGCCGTAGTGCCCCGTCTTCAGCGCGCCGATCTCGTCATGGGCCTGGTTGAGGCTCGCCAGCGCCATGCGCGCATGGCGGATCATGGTTTCGCCATACCAGGTGGGCCGCATGCCGCGGGGCAGGCGCTCGAACAGCGGCACCTCCAGCACGTCTTCCAGGTCCTTGAGCAGCTTGGAGGCAGCCGGCTGCGTCATGCTGAGCACCTGGGCCGCGCGGTGGATGTTGCCCTCCTCGGCCAGGGCCACCAGCAGCAGCAGCTGCCGCGTCTTGAGGCGCGCGCGGATGAACCAGTGGTTGTAGGTGCTCATGGGGTTTTCCTGAATGCCGGGATTGATATCTATTTTGTCCAAAAAACTATTGGATTGATATAAAAAACCTCCATAGACTGCAGCGCAACCGTAGCAAAGAGGGCCCATGAAGCTTGGCGACATGCAGCAGACGCCCCGGCACCTTATCAATGGGCGCTGGGAGATCGGCACCACCACCGGGGTGAGCGTCAATCCGTCCGACACCCGTGAAGTGGTGGCCGAATACGCCCGCGCCGACCGCAACCAGGCGGGCCAGGCCGTGCGGGCCGCTGCGGATGCCCTTCGCCACTGGAGCCGCAGCGCCCCCCAGCGGCGCGCGGACGTGCTGGACCTCGTGGGCAGCGAATTGCTGGCCCGCAAGGAAGAGCTGGGCACGCTGCTGGCCCGCGAAGAGGGCAAGCCGCTGCCCGAGGCGGTGGCGGAAGTGGTCCGCAGCGGCCACATCTTCAAGTTCTTCGCGGGGGAGGCGCTGCGCATCCCCGGCGAGCTGATGGCGTCGATGCACCAGGGCATGCAGGTGGAGGTGACGCGCGAACCGGTGGGCGTGGTCGGCGTGATCGCGGCCTGGAATTTCCCCTTCGCCATTCCCGCGTGGAAGATCGCGCCGGCCCTGGCCTTCGGCAATACGGTGGTGTTCAAGCCGGCCGAACGGGTGCCGGCCTGCGGCTGGGCGCTGGCCGAGATCATCGCCCGCAGCGGCCTGCCGGCGGGCGCGTTCAACCTCGTCATGGGCAGCGGCCGCGAAGTCGGCCAGACCCTGGTGGACCATCCCCTGGTCGATGCCCTGAGCTTCACCGGCTCGGGACCGATCGGCGCGCGCATCCTGCGCTCGGTGGCAGCGCGCGGCGCCAGGGTGCAGCTGGAGCTGGGCGGCAGGAACCCGCTGGTGGTGCTGGCCGACGCCGACCTGGACCAGGCCGCGGACTGCGCGCTGCAGGGCGCCTACGGCTCCGCCGGACAGCACTGCAGGGCCTCCAGCCGCATCGTGGTCGAGGCCCGCGTGCACGACGACTTCGTGGCACGCCTGCGCCAGCGGCTGTCGAGCCTGCGGGTGGGTCACGCGCTGGAACGCGGCACGGCCATGGGGCCCGTGGTGGACGAGCGGCACCTGGCGCATTGCCTGGAGCAGATCGCGGCCGCCCGGCAGGACGGCGCGGAACACGTCTTCGGCGGCGATCGCATCGAGCGCCCCACGCCGGGCCACTACCTGGGCCCGGCGCTTTTCACCGCGCGCCCCGAGCACCGGATCGCCCGCGAGGAGATGTTCGGCCCGGTGGCCTGCGTGCTGCGCGCGGACGATTACGAACACGCCCTGGCGCTCGCCAACGACACGCCCCGCGGCCTGTGCGCGGGCATCTGCACCACGTCGCTGAAGCACGCCATGCATTTCAAGCGGCACGCCCGGGCGGGCACGACCATGGTGAACCTGCCCACGGCCGGTGCGCACTTCCACGCGCCCTCCGGCGAGCGCCGGGAGCCGGGCCACGGCCTGCGCGAACGGGGCCTCCACGCCGCGGAGTTCCACACCACGGTCCGCACGGGCTACATGCTGGCCTGAAGCCCCCCTTTCTCTTCATCCCGACCATAAACACAGGAGACAACGATGACGAAACTGACCCGACGCACGCTGGCCACGGCCCTGGCCTGCGCGCCCGTGGCCGCCCTGCTGCCCGCGGCCGCGTGGGCGCAAAAGCCCATCGTGCTGGGCTTCAGCCAGGTCGGCGCGGAGAGCGAGTGGCGCACCGCGAACACCGAATCGATCAAGTCGGCGGCCAGGGACGCCGGGATCGAGCTGAAGTTCTCCGACGCGCAGCAGAAGCAGGAGAACCAGATCAAGGCCATCCGCTCCTTCATCGCCCAGCGCGTGGACGTGATCGCGTTCTCGCCCGTCGTGGAATCGGGCTGGGAGCCGGTGCTGCGCGAGGCCAAGGCCGCGAAGATCCCCGTGGTGCTCACCGACCGCGCCGTCAACACCAAGGACACGTCGCTCTACGTCACCTTCATGGGCTCTGACTTCGTGGAAGAAGGCCGCAAGGCCGGCCGCTGGCTGGTCGAGAAGATGAAGGACGCCAAGGGCGACGTGAACATCGTCGAGCTGCAGGGCACCGTGGGCTCGGCCCCGGCCATCGACCGCAAGAAGGGCTTCGAGGAAGTCGTGAAGGCAGACCCGAAGTTCAAGATCATCCGCTCGCAGACCGGCGACTTCACCCGCGCCAAGGGCAAGGAAGTGATGGAAGCCTTCCTGAAGGCCGAGGGCAGGAAGATCAACGTGCTCTACGCGCACAACGACGACATGGCCATCGGCGCGATCCAGGCCATCGAGGAGGCCGGCCTCAAGCCCGGCAAGGACATCACCATCATCTCCATCGATGCCGTCAAGGGCGCGTTCGAGGCCATGATGGCCGGCAAGCTCAACGTGACCGTGGAATGCAGCCCCCTGCTGGGCCCGCAGCTGATGGCGGCCGTCAAGGACATCAAGGCCGGCAAGACGGTGCCCAAGCGCATCGTGACGGAAGAAGGCATCTTCCCGATGGAGACCGCGGCCCAGGAATTCCCCAAGCGCAAGTACTGACTCCCCCTCCCCCTCTCGCACAGCGATAAAAACCAGGAGACTCCCGTGAAGCGAACCTTTCTGAAAACCACTGCCGCCGCCCTCGCCCTGGCCGCCCTCGGCACCCTGCCGCTGGCGCATGCCGCGGACAAGGGCAGCATCGGCATTTCCATGCCCACCAAGTCCTCGGCCCGCTGGATCGCCGACGGCGACAACATGGCCAAAGTGCTCAAGGAGCGCGGCTACAAGACCGACCTGCAGTACGCGGAAGACGACATCCCCAACCAGCTCGCCCAGATCGAGAACATGGTGACCAAGGGCGCGAAGGTGCTCGTGATCGCCTCCATCGACGGCACCACGCTCTCGCGCGTGCTGCAGAGCGCGGCGGACAAGGGCGTGAAGGTCATCGCCTACGACCGCCTCATCAAGGGTTCGAAGAACGTCGATTACTACGCCACCTTCGACAACTTCCAGGTCGGGGTGCTGCAGGCGCAGTCCATCGTGGACAAGCTGGGCCTCAAGCAGGGCAAGGGCCCGTTCAACATCGAACTCTTCGGCGGCTCGCCCGACGACAACAACGCCTTCTTCTTCTACGACGGCGCGATGAGCGTGCTGCAGCCCTACATCGACAGCGGCAAGCTGGTGGTGCGCAGCAAGCAGACCGGGATGAACAAGGTCGGCACCCTGCGCTGGGACGGCGCGACCGCCCAGGCCCGCATGGACAACCTGCTCTCGGCCTACTACGGCAAGGAGAAGGTGGACGCGGTGCTTTCGCCGTACGACGGGATCTCCATTGGCATCCTTTCGTCGCTCAAGGGCGTGGGCTACTGCACCGCCCAGCAGCCCTGCCCGATCGTGACCGGCCAGGACGCCGAGGTGCCTTCGGTCAAGTCCATCCTGAAGGGCGAGCAGACATCCACCGTGTTCAAGGACACGCGTGAGCTCGCCAAGGTGGCGGCCGACATGGTGGACGCGGTGCTGTCGGGCAAGCAGCCCGAGATCAACGACACCAAGACCTACAACAACGGCGTGAAGGTCGTGCCCTCCCACCTGCTCAAGCCGGTGCTGGTGGACCAGTCGAACTGGAAGAAGGTGCTGGTGGACAGCGGCTACTACAAGGAATCGCAGATCAAGTGATCCGCCGCGCGCGGCCCGCCGCGGGCCGCGCTTCCCGAGCCACATGCCGCCGCCCCGGGCCTTGCAGGCCGGGCGCGGGGGCACGCCAGCGACGCCAACGGACACCGAGACCATGCTTCTAGAGATGCGGAACATCCGCAAGACCTTCCCCGGGGTGGTGGCCCTGGACCGGGTGGACCTGCGCGTGCAGGCCGGAGAGATCCACGCCATCGTGGGCGAGAACGGCGCGGGCAAATCCACGCTGATGAAAGTGCTGTCCGGCGTCTATCCGCACGGCAGCTACAGCGGCGAAATCGTCTTCGACGGCGAGGAGCGCCGGTTCGCGGGCATACGCGACAGCGAGCACCTGGGCATCATCATCATCCACCAGGAACTGGCCCTGGTGCCCCTGCTGTCCATCGCCGAGAACATCTTCCTGGGCAACGAGACCGCCCGCCACGGCGTCATCGACTGGATGGAGGCGCACGACAGGACGCAGGCGCTGCTGCGCAAGGTGGGCCTCCACGAGTCGCCCGAGGCCCTGGTGGGCCAGCTGGGCGTGGGCAAGCAGCAGCTGGTGGAGATCGCCAAGGCGCTGTCGCGCCAGGTGCGCCTGCTGATCCTGGACGAGCCCACCGCCAGCCTGAACGAGAACGACAGCCAGGCCCTGCTGGACCTGCTGCTGGAACTCAAGGGCCAGGGCATCACCTGCATCCTGATCTCGCACAAGCTCAACGAGATTTCGCGCGTGGCCGACTCCGTCACCGTGCTGCGCGACGGCAGCACGGTGGAAACCATGGACTGCCGCGCCGCGCCCGTCAGCGAGGACCGCGTGATCCAGGCCATGGTCGGGCGCGAGATGGCCGACCGCTATCCGCCGCGCACGCCCGGCATCGGCCCGGTGGCCTTCGAGGTGCGCGGCTGGCAGGCCTACCACCCGCAGCGGCCCGAGGCGCCCTTCCTCAAGGGCATCGACCTGCAGGTGCGGCGCGGCGAAATCGTCGGCATCGCCGGCCTGATGGGCTCCGGCCGCACCGAGCTGGCCATGAGCCTCTTCGGCCGCTCCTGGGGTCGGCGCATCAGCGGCGAGGTGCTGCTCGATGGGCAGCCCATCGACGTCGGCACCGTGGAGAAGGCCGTGCGCCACGGCCTGGCCTACGTGACCGAAGACCGCAAGGGCAACGGCCTGGTGCTGAACGAGGACATCCGGTTCAACATCTCGCTGGCCCACCTGGAGGGCGTCTCCTCGGCCGGCGTGATCGACAGCGGCCGCGAACACGCGGTGGCCCAGGGTTTCCGCGAGCAGCTGCGCATCCGCTCCTCCGGCGTGGACCAGAAGACGCTCAACCTCTCGGGCGGCAATCAGCAGAAGGTGGTGCTGGGCAAATGGCTCTTCACCCGCCCCGAAGTCCTCATCCTCGACGAGCCCACGCGCGGCATCGACGTGGGTGCCAAGTACGAGATCTACACCCTCATCGCGCAGCTGGCCGCCGAAGGCAAGTGCGTGATCGTGATCTCCTCGGAGATGCCCGAGCTGCTGGGCATCACCGACCGCCTCTACGTGATGAACGAAGGCCGCTTCGTCGCAGAGATGCCCACGGCCCAGGCATCGCAGGAAAAGATCATGAGCGCCATCGTGAAAGCCCACTGACATGTCTTCCATGACCTCCACGCCCAATACCTCCGCCCCCGCCGCCTCCTCCTCCGCCCAGCCCGCGCGCACCGGCCGCTCGCCCCTGGAGCACGCCCGCCACCACCTGCGCGAGTACGGCATGCTCATCACGCTGGTCGCCATCATGGGCTTCTTCCAGTACATGACCGACGGCACCCTGATGGAGCCGCTGAACCTCACCAACCTGCTGCTGCAGAACAGCTACATCGTCATCATGGCGCTGGGCATGCTGCTGGTGATCGTGGCCGGCCACATCGACCTGTCGGTGGGATCGGTGAGCGGCTTCATCGGCGCGCTGGCGGCCGTGCTCATGGTGCAGTACCAGTGGCACTTCGTTCCCGCCACGCTGGTCTGCCTGCTGTGCGGCGGCCTCATCGGCGGGCTGCAGGGCTGGTTCGTGGCGTTCTCGCGCATTCCGTCCTTCATCGTCACCCTGGCCGGCATGCTGGTCTTCAAGGGCCTGGCGCTGGCGCTGCTGGCCGGGCAGTCCGTGGGGCCGTTCCCGGAATCCTTCCAGCGCCTGAGTTCCGGATTCATTCCCGACGTGTTCGGCATGCAGGGCCTGAAAGTGACCTCGCTGCTGCTGGGCACGGCCGTGGCCGCCGCCCTGGTGGTGGCGGGCATCCGCGCCCGGGCCAACCGCGTGCGCCACGGCGTGCAGGTGGAGCCCGCCGCCTTCTTCATCGCCCGCAATGCGGTGTTCACCGCGCTGCTCGTGTATCTCAGCTACCTGCTGGCCTCGTACAAGGGCCTGCCCAACGTGCTGATCGTGATGGCGCTGCTGATCGTGCTGTTCGACTTCGTCGCCAGCCGCACCACCATCGGCCGCCGCATCTACGCCATGGGCGGCAACGAGAAGGCCGCCAGGCTCTCGGGCATCAAGACCGAGCGCCTGTCGTTCTACGCCTTCGTGAACATGGGCGTGCTGGCGGCGCTCGCGGGCCTGGTGTTCGCGGCCCGGCTGAACACCGCCACGCCCAAGGCCGGCCTGGGCTTCGAGCTGGACGTGATCGCGGCCTGCTTCATCGGCGGGGCCTCGGCCTCGGGCGGCGTGGGCAAGGTCATGGGCGCGGTGATCGGCGCTTTCATCATGGGCGTGATGAACAACGGCATGTCGATCCTCGGCATCGGCATCGACTACCAGCAGGTCATCAAGGGGGTGGTGCTGCTGGCCGCCGTGCTGGTGGACGTCTATCACAAGAACAAGGCCTGACCTCCCCCAGGTCCGCCCGCGCAGCACAGACAACATGACCTCGCCCATGAATGCCTCCGCCACCGCTCCGGCACCCAGCGCAGCGCCCGTGCTGGAACTGGCGGGCATCCGCAAGCAGTTCTCCGGCGTGCCGGTGCTGCAGGACGTGCAGCTGCGGCTTTATCCCGGCGAGATCCACGCGCTGATGGGGCAGAACGGCGCGGGCAAATCCACCCTCATCAAGGTGCTCACGGGCGTGCTCAAGGCCAGCGGCGGCCAGATGCGGCTGGCCGGCCAGCCGGTGTGGCCCGACTCGCCCCTGGCCGCCCGGCGCCTGGGCATCAGCACGGTCTATCAGGAGGTCAACCTCTGCCCCAACCTCTCGGTGGCCGAGAACATCTTCGCGGGCCGCTACCCGCGCCACGGGCTGGCGCAGGGCTGGCGCATCGACTGGGCGCGGATGCACCGGCGCGCGGCCGAGCTGGTCGCCCGCATCGGCCTCGACATCGACGTGGCGCGCCTGCTGTCGGACTTTCCCGTCGCGGTGCAGCAGCTGGTGGCGATCGCCCGGGCACTCAGCATCGACGCGCGCGTGCTGATCCTGGACGAACCCACGTCCAGCCTGGACGACGACGAGGTGAGGAAGCTCTTCGAGGTGCTGCGCCGCCTGCGCGCCGAGGGCCTGTCCATCGTTTTCGTGACGCACTTCCTGAACCAGGTCTATGCCGTGTCGGACCGCATCACCGTGCTGCGCAACGGCGCCTGGGTGGGCGAATGGCTGGCGAAGGACCTGGGCCCGCAGGCGCTGATCGCCGCCATGCTGGGCCGCGAACTGGCCGCGCAGGCCGCCAGCGCCCAGGCGCCGCAGGACACCGGCACGCAGGCGCCCGCGCTGCTGCAGGCCGAAGGCCTGGGCCAGGCCGGGCAGCTGCAGCCGCTGGACCTGCAGATCCGCCCCGGTGAAGTGGTCGGGCTGGCCGGACTGCTGGGCTCGGGCCGCACCGAGCTGGCGCGCCTGCTGTTCGGGCTGGAGCAGCCCGACCGCGGCATGCTGCGCATCGACGGCCGCGCGGTGGCCTTCTCCAACCCCATGGACGCCATCCGGCAGGGCCTGGCCCTGTGCCCCGAAGAGCGCAAGACCGACGGCATCGTGGCCGAACTCTCGGTGCGCGAGAACATCGCGCTGGCGCTGCAGGCACGCATGGGCGTGGGCAAATTCCTGCCGCGCAGCGAACAGGCCGCGCTGGCGGAGCGCTACGTGCAGCTGCTGGGCATCAAGACCGCCAGCGTGGAAACGCCCATCGGCCTGCTGTCGGGTGGCAACCAGCAGAAGGCCATCCTGGCGCGCTGGCTGGCGACCGAGCCGCGCCTGCTGATCCTCGACGAGCCCACGCGCGGCATCGACGTGGCCGCCAAGCAGGAAATCATGGACCAGATCCTGCGCCTCGCGCGGGCCGGCATGGCCGTGCTCTTCATCTCCTCGGAAATGAGCGAGGTGGTGCGCGTGGCCCACCGCATCGTGGTGCTGCGCGACCGCCACAAGGTGGGCGAGCTGCCCGCCGGCAGCAGCGAAGACGACATCTTCAGCCTTATCGCGGATCACGCGCATGCCTGAATACCGCCCCTCCCCCTTCGCACCCGCCGCGCTGCTGCGCCACCGCCTGGCCTGGCCGGTGATCACGCTGCTGCTCCTGCTGGCGATCAATGCGGCCTTCAACCCGGGCTTCCTGCACATCGAATGGCGCGACGGGCATTTCTACGGCAGCCTGATCGACATCCTCAACCGCGCCGCGCCCCTGGTGCTGGTGTCGCTGGGCATGACCCTGGTGATCGCCACGCGCGGCATCGACATCTCGGTGGGTGCCACGGTGGCCATCGCCGCGGCCGTGGCCGCCTGGCTGATCGGCGGATCGGTGTCGGCCACCGAAAGCCGCTTTCCGCTGCCGGTGGCCATCCTGGGCGCACTGGGTGTCGCGCTGCTGTGCGGCGTCTGGAACGGCGTGCTGGTGGCCAGGGTGGGCATGCAGCCCATCATCGCCACGCTGATCCTGATGGTGGCGGGCCGGGGCATCGCCCAGCTCATCACCGACGGGCAGATCATCACCATCTACTACACCCCCTACTTCTTCATCGGCGGGGGCTATCTGGCCGGGCTGCCGTTCTCGCTCTTCGTGGCGGCGGCGGTGTTCGCCGTACTCCACCTCGCCATCACGCGCACGGCGCTGGGCCTGTTCATCCAGGCCGTGGGCGTCAATCCCACGGCGGCGCGGGTGGCCGGCGTGCAGGCGGGGCGGCTCATCATGGCGGCCTACGTGTTCTGCGGCGCGTGCGCAGGCATCGCGGGCCTGCTCATCAGCTCCAACGTGAAGAGCGCGGACGGCAACAACGCCGGCCAGCTGATGGAGCTGGACGCCATCCTGGCCGTGACGCTCGGCGGCACGGCGCTCACCGGCGGGCGCTTCAGCCTCGCGGGCAGCGTGATCGGCGCGCTCATCATCCAGACGCTGACCTACGCCATCTATTCGCTGGGCGTGCCGCCCGAGGTGAACCTCGTGGTCAAGGCGGTGGTGGTGTTCGTCGTCATGCTGCTGCAGTCGCCCGAGTTCCGCGCCCAGGTGGGCCTGCTCGCGCGCCGCCCCGCCGCCGGGAGGGCCCTGCCATGAGCGCCGTCATGACCCCGGCCGCGGCCACGGCGCCCGCCACGCGCGGCCCGCGCCTGAACGCCAGGTACCTGCCGCTGGCCGCCACCATCGCGCTCTTCGTGGCCATGGCCACGCTCGGCTCGGTGCGCTACACGGGCTTTTTCTCGGCCCAGGTGTTCCTCAACCTGCTGATCGACAACGCCTTCCTGATCATCGTCGCCGTGGGCATGACCTTCGTCATCCTCTCGGGCGGCATCGACCTGTCGGTGGGCGCCGTGGTCGCGCTGACCACCATGGTGTTCGCGTCGCTGGTGGAGCGCCACGGCTGGAGCCCCGCGGCGGCCGTGCCCGTGGTGCTGCTGATGGGCACCTGCTTCGGCGCGTTCATGGGCTTCCTGATCGAGCGCTTCCGGCTGCAGCCCTTCATCGTGACGCTGGCCGGCATGTTCCTCGCGCGGGGCCTGTGCTACCTCATCAGCATCGACTCGATCAGCATCACGCACGAAGGCTATTCGGAACTCGCGCAGTGGCGCCTGCAGCTGTCCGAAACCGCCTCGATCTCGCCGGGTGCGCTGATCGCCATCGCCGTGGTGCTGGCCGGCGTCTTCATCGCGCACTGCACGCCGTTCGGCCGCGCGGTCTATGCCGTGGGCGGCAGCGAGCACTCGGCCGTGCTGATGGGCCTGCCGGTGC
The DNA here is from genome assembly GCF_900100305.1 of Paracidovorax citrulli. Lineage (GTDB taxonomy): Bacteria > Pseudomonadota > Gammaproteobacteria > Burkholderiales > Burkholderiaceae_C > Paracidovorax > Paracidovorax citrulli. Next base: position 86,015 of record NZ_FNEY01000009.1, read on the forward strand.
GCTCCACGCTGGTGGGGGTCTATACGCTTTCGGGCTTCTGCTCGGCACTGGCCGGCGTGGTGTTCACCTTCTACATGCTCTCGGGCTACGGGCTGCACGCCGTGGGCATGGAGCTGGACGCCATCGCCGCCGTCGTCATCGGCGGCACCCTGCTCACGGGCGGCGTGGGCTACGTGGCCGGCACGCTCTTCGGCGTGCTGATGCTCGGAATCATCCAGACGCTCATCTCCTTCGACGGCACGCTCAGTTCGTGGTGGACGCGCATCGCCGTCGGCGTGCTGCTGTTCGTCTTCTGCCTGCTGCAACGCCTGCTCACGCGCCGCTCCGGCCGGCGGCGCTGACCCGACCCCGCCCTTTTCGCTTTCCTTTCCCGCATCCCTCCCGAGCTCCCACGATGACCACCCCTCCGCGCAAACTCCGCTCCACCGAATGGTTCGGCACGGCCGACAAGAACGGCTTCATGTACCGCAGCTGGATGAAGAACCAGGGCATCCCCGACCATGAGTTCGACGGCCGCCCGATCATCGGCATCTGCAACACCTGGTCCGAACTCACGCCCTGCAACGCGCACTTCCGCAAGATCGCCGAGCACGTCAAGCGCGGCATCTACGAAGCGGGCGGCTTCCCGGTCGAATTCCCGGTGTTCTCCAACGGCGAATCCAACCTGCGCCCCACCGCCATGCTCACGCGCAACCTGGCCAGCATGGATGTGGAAGAAGCCATCCGCGGCAACCCGATCGACGCCGTCGTGCTGCTCACGGGCTGCGACAAGACCACGCCCGCGCTGCTGATGGGCGCGGCCAGCTGCGACGTGCCGGCCATCGTGGTCACGGGCGGGCCCATGCTCAACGGCAAGCTGGCCGGCAAGGACATCGGCTCGGGCACGGCCGTGTGGCAGCTGCACGAATCCCTGAAGGCGGGCGAGATCGAGTTGCACCAGTTCCTCGCGGCCGAAGGCGGCATGTCGCGCTCGGCCGGCACCTGCAACACCATGGGCACGGCCAGCACCATGGCCTGCATGGCCGAATCGCTGGGCACCTCGCTGCCGCACAACGCCGCGATTCCCGCGGTGGACGCGCGCCGCTACGTGCTGGCGCACATGTCCGGCAAGCGCATCGTCGAGATGGCGCACGAAGGGCTCACGCTCTCGAAGATCCTGACGCGCGAAGCCTTCGAGAACGCCATCCGCACCAACGCCGCCATCGGCGGCTCGACCAATGCCGTCATCCACCTGAAGGCGATCGCCGGCCGCATCGGCGTGCAGCTCGACCTGGAGGACTGGACCCGCATCGGGCGCGGCACGCCCACGCTGGTGGACCTGCAGCCCTCGGGCCGCTTCCTGATGGAGGAGTTCTACTACGCGGGCGGCCTGCCCGCCGTGCTGCGCCGCCTGGGCGAGAACGGCCTGCTGCCCCACCCCGACGCGCTCACCGTGAACGGCAGGAGCCTGTGGGACAACGTGCGCGACGCGCCCCAGTACAACGACGAGGTGATCCGCCCGCTGGACAACCCGCTGATCGCGGATGGCGGCATCTGCATCCTGCGCGGCAACCTGGCGCCGCGCGGCGCGGTGCTCAAGCCTTCGGCCGCCACGCCCGAGCTGCTCCGGCACCGGGGCCGCGCCGTGGTGTTCGAGAACCTGGAGCACTACAAGGAGCGCATCGTCGATGAGGACCTGGACATCGACGCCAGCTGCGTGATGGTCATGAAGAACTGCGGCCCCAAGGGCTACCCCGGCATGGCCGAGGTGGGCAACATGGGCCTGCCGCCCAAGCTGCTGCGGCAGGGCGTGAAGGACATGGTCCGCATCTCCGACGCGCGCATGAGCGGCACCGCCTACGGCACCGTGGTGCTGCACGTGGCGCCCGAGGCCGCGGCCGGCGGGCCGCTGGCCGCCGTGCGCGACGGCGACTTCATCGAGCTGGACTGCGAACAGGGGCGCCTGCACCTGGACATCAGTGACGAGGAACTGGCCTCGCGCCTGGCCGAACTGGCCGCCACCGACCATGGCGGCCGCGGCGGGTACCAGCGCCTGTACGTCGATCACGTGCTGCAGGCCGACGAAGGCTGCGACTTCGATTTCCTGGTGGGGTGCCGTGGCGCCGCCGTACCCCGCCATTCACACTGATGGACACCCCCCTGAGGCGCTGCGCGCCTTCCCCCCGCTCTCGCAACGCTGCGCGTTGCGGGCAGGGGGACGCAGCCGGCGCGGCGGGGCGGCCCTTGCGCGGCTGCACTGGCCTTGGGCCGCGCCAGTTGCCGGGGCTGTGCTCCAAGCGAGACGCCGAGCAGGCCTGACTTCAACCATGACTTCGTGACCTTATGCCCCCAAAACACTCTGCCCTGAATCCACGCTACCGCGGCATCTTCCCGGTCGTGCCGACCACGTTCCACGAGGACGGCAGCCTCGATCTGGAAAGCCAGAAGCGCTGCCTGGATTTCATGATCGACGCCGGCGTCGATGGCCTGTGCATCCTGGCCAACTTCTCCGAGCAGTTCTCGCTGTCGGACGCCGAGCGCGAGATCCTCACGCGCACGTCGCTGGAGCACGTCGCGGGCCGGGTGCCGGTGATCGTCACCACCACGCACTACGGCACCCGCGTGTGCGCCGAGCGCAGCCGCGCCGCGCAGGACATGGGCGCGGCCATGGTGATGGTGATGCCGCCCTACCACGGCGCCACCTTCCGCGTGCCCGAGGCGCAGATCCACGAGTTCTATGCCCGCGTATCCGACGCCATCGACATTCCCATCATGGTGCAGGACGCACCGGCCAGCGGCACCGTGCTGTCCGCCCCCTTCCTCGCCCGCATGGCGCAGGAGATCGAGCACCTGGCCTACTTCAAGATCGAGACCCCCGGTGCCGCCAGCAAGCTGCGCGAGCTGATCCGCCTGGGCGGCGATGCCATCGAAGGGCCGTGGGACGGCGAGGAAGCCATCACCCTGCTGGCCGACCTGGACGCGGGCGCCACGGGCGCGATGACGGGCGGCGCCTTCCCGGATGGCATCCGCCCCATCATCGAGGCCCACCGCCAGGGCGACAGGGACCAGGCCTTCGCGCTCTACCAGCGCTGGCTGCCGCTCATCAACCACGAGAACCGCCAGGGCGGCATCCTCACCGCCAAGGCGCTGATGAAGGAAGGCGGCGTGATCGCCTGCGAGGCCGGCCGCCACCCGTTCCCGCCCATGCACCCCGAGGTGCGCCGCGGCCTGATCGACATCGCGCGCCGGCTCGACCCGCTGGTGCTGCGCTGGGCCCGCTGAGCCGGCTGCCGCCATGGACGACCACGCCGCCGACCTCCAGGCCACCCGCCTCGTCGCCCTCGACTGGGGCACCAGTTCGCTGCGCGCCTACCGCCTGGGCGACGGGGGCCGCGTACTGGAGTTGCGCCACCGGCCCTGGGGCATCATGCACCTGCCGCCCGCGCCCGCGGGCACAGACGCCGGCACGGACGCGGCCTTCGAGCGCGCCCTGCAGGACGCCTGCGGCGACTGGCTGGCTGCCGCGCCGCACCTTCCGCTGCTCGCCTGCGGCATGGTGGGCAGTGCCCAGGGCTGGCGCGAGGCGCGCTACCTGCACACGCCCGCCTCGCTCGATGCGCTGGCGCAAGGGCTGACCCGGGTGGAACGCCCCGGCGGCCAGCCGCTGCACATCGTGCCCGGCCTGCTGCAGCCCGGGGACCTCCCCAACGTGATGCGCGGCGAAGAGACCCAGGTGCTGGGCGTGCTGGCCCTGCGGCCCGCCGAAGACGCGGGCCCCTGGCTGGTCGGCCTGCCCGGCTCCCACAGCAAGTGGGTGGTGGCGCAGCGCGGCGGCATCGAGGGCTTCCACACCTTCATGACGGGCGAGGTGTTCGCCGCGCTGCGCGGCCACACCATCCTGGGCCGGACCATGGCCCCGGCGGGCGCGCAGGACGGCGCCGCGCCCCAAGACGCCGCCTTCCTGCGTGGCCTGGAAGTGGCGTGCGGCAGCGACGCCGGCCTGGGCCTGCTCTCGCACATCTTCAGCACCCGGACCCTGGGGCTCACGGGCGTGCTGCCCGCCAGCGCCCAGGCCGACTACCTCTCGGGCCTGCTCATCGGGCACGAGGTCGCCGCCCTCGCCCGGGTGCACCCGCCGGGCAGCGCCGCGGCGCCCGTCCAGCCGCTGCTCTGCGGCGAGCCGGACCTGTGCCGCCGCTACGCGCTGGCCCTGCGGCTGCAGGGCTTCGCCGAGCCCGCCATCGCCGCCCAGGCCACCCCCACCGGTCTCTGGCAGATCGCCCGGGCCGCCGGCCTGCCGGCCCCGGACGCGCCGCAACCTTCATCCGCAGAAAGCCTTGCCGCATGACCACCATCGACCACACCCTGTTCCACGCCCTGCAGCGCTGCGGCCTCATCGCCATCCTGCGCGGCATCCAGCCCCATGAGGCCGCACCTATCGGCCAGGCCCTGTACGACGCGGGCTTGCGCATCATCGAGGTGCCGCTCAATTCCCCCGAGCCGCTGGCCAGCATCCGCGCCCTGCGGGACGCCCTGCCCGCCGACTGCGTGGTCGGCGCAGGCACGGTGCTCTCCGCGCAGGACTGCGCCGACGTGGCCGGGGCCGGCGGGCAGATCATCGTCATGCCGCACAGCGACCCGGCCGTGATCCGCGCCGCGCGCGCGGCCGGCCTGGCCTGCGCGCCCGGCGTGGCGACGCTGACCGAGGCCTATGCCGCGCTGGCCGCCGGCGCCAACCTGCTCAAGCTCTTCCCGGCGGAAGCGCTTCCGCCCGCCGTGCTCAAGGCCTGGCGCGCGGTGATCCCGCACAGCGTGGCGCTGGCGCCCGTCGGCGGCATCGCGCCGGAAAGCATCGCGCCCTATGCGGCGGCGGGGGCCAGCGGCTTCGGCCTGGGCTCGGCCCTCTACCGCCCCGGCAACAGCGCGGCCGACGTGGCCCGCAAGGCCGTCGCCTTCATCCAGGCCTGGCACGACGCCTACGGCATGGCCCGCACCTGCGGACAGGGCGCCGCGCCGGCCGCCGCGGCCACCCGTTCCTCTCCCGACGCAGCCACCGTTTCCTGACATTTCCCCCCCTCCCATGAAGATCACCCGATTGACCACGTTCCTGGTGCCGCCGCGCTGGTGCTTCCTGAAGATCGAAACCGACGAAGGCATCGACGGCTGGGGCGAGCCCATCCTCGAAGGCCGTGCCCACACCGTGGCCGCCGCCGTGGAGGAACTGGCCGACTACCTCGTCGGCAAGGACCCGCGCAACATCGAGGACCACTGGACGGTGCTCTACCGCGGCGGCTTCTACCGCGGCGGTGGCATCCACATGAGCGCGCTGGCCGGCATCGACCAGGCGCTGTGGGACATCAAGGGCAAGGCCCTGGGCGTGCCGGTGTCCGAGCTGCTGGGCGGCGGCGTGCGCGACCGCATCCGCGTCTACAGCTGGATCGGCGGCGACCGGCCGGCCGAGACCGCGCGCCAGGCCCGCGACGCGGTGGACCGGGGATTCACCGCGGTGAAGATGAACGGAACGGAAGAAATGCAGTTCGTGGACACGTTCGACAAGGTGGAGCGCTGCCTGCAGAACGTGGCCGCCGTGCGCGAGGCCGTGGGCCCGCACGTGGGCATCGGCGTGGACTTCCACGGCCGCGTCCACCGGCCCATGGCCAAGGTGCTCATCAAGGAACTGGAGCCCTACCGGCTGATGTTCATCGAGGAGCCCGTGCTCAGCGAGCACGACGAGGCCCTCAAGGAGATCGCGCGCATCTCGTCCACGCCCATCGCGCTGGGCGAGCGGCTCTACTCGCGCTGGGACTTCAAGCGCGTGCTGCAGGAGGGCTATGCGGACATCGTCCAGCCCGACCCGTCCCATGCCGGCGGCATCACCGAAACGCGCAAGATCGCGTCCATGGCCGAGGCCTACGACGTGGCCCTGGCGCTGCACTGCCCCCTGGGGCCCATCGCGCTGGCGGCCAACCTGCAGCTCGACGCGGTCTGCTACAACGCCTTCATCCAGGAGCAGAGCCTCGGCATCCACTACAACCAGGACAACGACCTGATGGACTACGTGTCCAACCCGCAGGTCTTCGCCTACCAGGACGGCATGGTGGCCATCCCGCGCGGCCCGGGCCTGGGCATCGAGGTCAACGAAGACTACGTGCGCGAGCGCGCCGCGCAGGGCCACCGCTGGCGCAACCCGGTGTGGCGCCACCGGGACGGCAGCCTCGCGGAATGGTGATGCCCGCCACGGGCGGCCTGCGCCCCCGCCGGCGCTAGGATCCGCCGGTCGCCACGGCCTCGCGCGCCGCGGCGCGCACCTGCCCGGCCCGTTCGGTGGCCAGCGCCAGGCGGCGCACCATCCAGGGGCCGAGGTCGCCGTCGTGCGGATCGGGCCAGGACTGCGCCTCGCCGGGGAACGAGGGCCGCGCGGCATCCGCCGCCGTGGCGGCAGCGTCCTCCAGTCCTTCCAGCCGGCGCGAGATCGCCTCGGCCGTCTGCGCGAGGCACGCCTGCAGCGCCCCGGCATCCAGGCGCCCGCGCCGCAGCAGCAGCATGGTCTTGATCGCGGTGAGCTGCGCCAGCAGCTGGTAGCAGCGCGCCTGCAAATGCTCCAGCGCCACCACGGGCGGCTGCACGGCACGGGGCTCGGCCATGGCCCGCTCGGTGGCCTGCACCAGGGCCGACAGGCTGTCATAGGCCTCGCGCCGCGCCAGCCGCCAGGCCAGTTCGGGGGCATTGTCCACCGCGCGCAGCTGGCCCAGCGCCAGCGCCTCGCGCGCGTGCCGCGCCTGCGCCACCAGCGTGCGCTGCACCAGCGCCGGAATCTGCGAGCGCTCCCAGGAGGGCAGCACATACGAGAACGCCCAGGCGATGCCGGTGCCGATCAGCGTGTCGGCCAGCCGCTCCAGCAGGTCGAAGGCCGGGCTGATCGCCCCGCCGTGCAGCATGTGCGACTGCACCAGGCCCAGCACCGTCGCCGCCACCGCGGTGACCAGGTAGCGCCGCACCGCGAAGGCATGGGCCATGGCCTGCGCCACCGTCAGGCACAGCACCAGCTGCCACGACGACAGGTGCGCCGCCAGCAGGGCCGCCGCCAGCACGCAGCCCAGCAGCGTGCCTGCCACGCGGCTGTTGCGGCGCTCCAGCGTCTGCGCCAGGCTGCCGCGCAGCACCACCACGATGGTGAGCAGGATCCAGTAGGCGTGCGTGCCCCAGGGCAGCGCCTGCGCCACCAGGAAGCCCGCGGCGATGGCCAGCGCGGCGCGCACCGCATGCCGCAGCGGCGGCGCATCCCAGCGCCAGAGCGTGGCCAGCGGCGCCCAGGACCAGGCCGTGGGGCTGACGAACATCTGCCAGCTGGCCCGCACCACAGCCAGGTCCGGCGGGGCCTCGCCGCGTGCGAGCGCATTCATACGCAGCGCCTCGTCGTTGATGTGCCCGACCCGGTCCGCCAGCCCCCGGGCCAGCGCGTGCGGCGAAGGGCCCGCCGCCGCCGGTGCGGGCGGCAGCGGATCGCTCCAGCGCAGCTCCGCCAGCGCGGGCCGCGCATCGGCGAAGGGCGCGGGCCGGCTGCCGCGCAGCAGCGCGTCCGCGAGCCGGGCGAATTCCGCGGCCGTATCGAGCAGCACGCCGCGCAGCGCATGCAGCACCGGCACGTGGCCCGGGTGCGCCTTGAGCGCCTCCACGTCCAGTTCGCAGGCCAGCAGGTGGTCGCGCGTCTCCAGCACCTGCACCAGCATGGCCGCCAGCCGCTGGCGGGCCGGCGTGGAGGGGGACTCCAGCACGATGTTGCGCGCGCCCTGCAATTGCTCCGCCAGCGCCGCCTGCCGGCGCAGCAGCAGTCCGGTCAGGGCATGGGGCGCCTCCGCCGAGCCGTCCCGCGCCCCCGCGCCGCCCTGCCCCTGGGCGCCGCGCTCCGCGTCCTGCGCGCGCGCGGCGGCATCCGGCGACGCGCCGACGCCGGCCGGCGCGCTGTCGAACAGCCGCGCCTGCACGCGCATGAGCGCCGCCAGCGAATACAGCGTGTCCGCCACGAGCTGCACCCGGTAGCGCGCGTTGAGCAGGCGGTTCGCCACCACCGCGTAGAGCACGTACAGCCCGGCGCCCAGCGCGAAATGCGCGGTGACCGCCAGCGCGGCGGGCAATGGGTCGCCCCCGGGCGGCACGCGCGGGGCCGCGGCCATCGAAAACACCATGGAGAACATCACCGCCACCGCGATCGGGATGCCGCGCCGGCCCCAGGCCATGGCGAGGAAGGCCAGGAACGTGCCGGGCACCAGCAGCAGGCCCAGGTGCAGCGGATCGCCCTGCAGCCACTGCACCCCGAAGAACAGGGGAATGCCCAGCAGCGGTGCGGGCAGCATCTGCCAGAGCTTGCCGCGCCGCGGGCCGGGCAGGTCCGGCGGCGAGCAGACGATCACGCCCACCGACGCGGCCGCCGCCGCCGCGGGCCCCAGCCAGACATGCACGGCCACGGAGATGAGCAGCAGGCCCAGCGCCACGGACACCCCGTTGGCCACATAGTGGCTCAGGGCCACGCGCACGGCCGCCCGCAGGCGGTGATTCGAATGAAACCTCATACCCCGCCGAGGGTACTGCAGCGGTGCGCCCCCCGGCCGCCCCGGGGGCATCCGCCGCGTGTAGCATGCGCACGGCCGGGCTGCAAAGCCCCTCCCTTCCAGCTCCGGACGTATCCCGCAAGTGACTTCCTGCCTGCCGCTCCCCTCCTGCCCCCGGACCTCCGCCAGCGGGTCGTCCGTGACGAGGCGACTGGCGTTCTGCGCGATGCTGCTCTGCCTCGCCGCGCTGCTGGCAGGATGCGCGGGCGTCACCGTCTCGGCCGTATCGCCGCGCGACTACCTCGCGCAGCGCCGCGGCGACGTGCTCACCACCGGGCGGCTGAGCGAGGCCTCCGAGGAGGTGCTGCGCGTGCTGGGCACCGACGGCGATGCCTGCGACCAGGACATGCCCGCCTGCCGGCAGATGCTCGCGGCCTCGGCCGGTGTCGATGAGGAGCAGCGCCTGTCCACCCTGGCGGAGCTCTGGCTGCTCGCCGCCCTGCGGGCCAGCGGCGACCGCAGGGTCGCCGGCCCCGGTGCCGAGGCCCCCGCCAGCGAGGACCAGCAGCTGGACGCCTGGCTGGAGACCGCCCGTCACGCCTGGGCCTACCTCTTCTTCACGCCGCGCGGCCCGGAAGAGCGCGCCTTCGAGGACCGCCAGACCCAGGTGCGCGACTACTACAACTTCGCCACCCAGCAGGCCCTGGCGGGCATGTTCTCGCGCTACCGCCGCACCGTGGCGGCGGAGGGCGGCGAACTGGCGCCCGGCAGGCGCCTGCAGTGGGGCAGTTGGCACGTGCGCAGCGACACCTCCGACCTGCGCCTGCCCAGCGGGGCCCCCGAACCCAGCGAACTGATCGCCGCCTCCACGCTGCGGTTCTCGGGCCTGCGCAACACCTACCGCCGCGACGGCTTCGGCGCCGAGCTGGTCACGGCCATGCAGCCGGCGGGCGATGCGCCCCTGCCCGGCGGCCCGCGCCGCAGCGCGCTGCAGGTGGCATCGGAAGCGGAGCAGCCCTTCCGCGAGATGCCCTACCCCGCCGCCACCGCCTTGCTGCGCTTCGACGGAAGCACGCTCGGCGAGGTGCTGGAAACGCACGACGTGCAGGTGGAACTCTACGATCCGTATCACACGGCGCAGGTCGTGCTCGCGGGGCGCCAGGTGCCGCTGGCCGGCAATTTCACGGCAGGCTACGGCCTGTGGCTCGCGCGCTCGGGGTTCGCGGTGCAGGCCATGCGCAGCCTGCTGGGCATGGAGGACGGCCTGTCGGCACCGCGCATCCACCTCATGCAGCCCTACGATCCCTCGCGGCGCACCATCGTCATGCTGCACGGCCTCGCGAGCAGCCCGGAGGCGTGGATCAACGTCGCCAACGAGGTGCTGGGCGACGAGACGCTGCGCCAGAACTACCAGGTGTGGCAGGTGTACTACCCCACCAACCTGCCGCTGTGGGTGAACCGCCAGGCGATCGAGGATGCGCTGGAGCGCACCATCGCCCATTTCGACCCGGCGGGCACGGCCACCGCGTCGCGCGGCATGGTGCTGGTGGGCCACAGCATGGGCGGCGTGCTCGCGCGGCTGCTGGTGTCGGACTCCGGCGACGCGCTGTGGGACACCCTGCTCGCGGAGCATCCCCTGTCCCTGGAGGACCGGCAGGCGCTGCAGCCCGAGCTGGACCCGCTGCTGCGTTTCCACGCTCTGCCCCAGGTCGGCCGGGCCATCTTCATCGCCGCGCCGCACCGCGGCACGCCAGTGGCACGGCACCGGATCACGCGCTGGCTCTCCAACTTCGTCACCCTGCCCCTGGCGACCATGGAGCGGTTCGCGGACGTCACCCGCCGGCTCTCGCGCACCGAGGCGCCGGAAGGCGGCAGCAGCGTGGTACGCCTGCCCAACAGCATCGACAACCTGAGCGACACCGATCCCTTCGTCCAGGCCGCCGCGCGCCTGCCGGTGTCCCCGCGCGTGCCCTACCACTCCATCATGGGCCGGGAATCGGAGGACGGCCCGCTGTCGGCATCGACCGACGGCGTCGTGCCCTATGCCAGCGCGCACCTGGAAGGGGCCGTGTCCGAGCGGATCATTCCCTCCGGCCACAGCGTGCAGGAGCAGCCCGCCGCCATCCTGGAAATCCGGCGCATCCTGCGGGACCACCTGTCCGCGGGCAGGTAACCCGCCGCCCGCCCCGGCTCAGGCGCCCAGCCGGGCGAAGGTCGCCCGCGGCAGACGCGGTACCGCGCCATCCGCCTGTCCGCCCACCCGGAACACCGCCACGGCCGCCACCAGCTGATCGGCCTGCGAGCGAAGCGCGTTCGCCGCCGCGGCGCTCTGCTCCACCAGGGCCGCGTTCTGCTGCGTGGCCTGGTCCATCTGAGTGACGGCTTCTCCTACCTGGCTCACGCCCGCGCTCTGCTCGCGGCTCGCGACGCTGATCTGCGACACCACGTCCGTCACCCGGCGGATGGAATCGACCACTTCCGTCATGGTCGTGCCGGCCTGGTCCACCAGTGCCGTGCCGCTCTGCACCTGGGCGACGCTGGCCGTGATCAGTTCCTTGATCTCCTTGGCGGCGCTGGCACTGCGCTGCGCGAGGCTGCGCACCTCGCCCGCGACCACCGCGAAGCCGCGGCCCTGCTCACCCGCGCGGGCCGCCTCCACGGCCGCGTTCAGCGCGAGGATGTTGGTCTGGAACGCGATGCCGTCGATCACGCCGATGATCTCGGCGATCTTGCTGCTGCTCTGGTGGATGCCCCGCATGGTGCTCACCACCTGCGACACCACCTGGCCGCCGCGGCCGGCCACCTCGGAGGCGGCCTGCGCGAACTGGCTGGCCTGCTGCGCGTTGTCCGCGTTCTGCCGCACCGTGGCGCCGAGTTCGTCCATGGACGCGGCGGTCTCCTCCAGCGCGCTGGCCTGCTGCTCCGTGCGCGCGGACAGGTCGTTGTTGCCCTGCGCGATCTCGGCGGAGGCCGTCGCCACGCTGTCGGATCCCTCGCGCACCGTGGACACCACCTGCGTCAGCGCATGCTGCATATCGTGCAGGGCACCCAGCAGCGGGCTGAACTCGTCGCGGGCCGTGTCCACCACCGGCACCGTCAGGTCGCCGTCACGCACCCGTTCGGCCACCGCGCGCGACTGCTCCACGCGGCGCTGCAGCAGGTTGGCGATGTACCAGGAAAACGCCAGCAGGCCCGCGGCGATCGCCACCACCAGCAGCGACAGCTGGGTGCGGGTCTTGAAGGCCTCCTTCTGGATGGCCGCCAGCTCCGAGTGCAGCAGATCCGTCTGGCGCTGGCGCTCCTTGGCCAGCCAGGCCAGCAGGCGGTTGCGCGTGGGAATCGTCTCGCCGACCAGTACCTCGAACGCCTCGTCCTTGCGGCCCTCCACCACCAGGCGGAGATTGCGGTCCGCGATGGGCTTGAACTCCTGCTCCAGCTTCTGCCAGACATTGGTGAATTCCTCGCGGGCCTGGGGATCCTTCAGGTCCGTCAGGAAGGCGGCGTCGTTTTCCGCGATGCGCTTGTACTTGCTTTCGATGTCGGCCAGGGTTTCCTTGAGGGCCTCCGGCGAACGCACCAGCATGGCGTGCCGGATCTGCAGGGAAATCTGGGTGATGCCCAGCTCCGTGCTCGCGATGCGGGTGAGCTGCGGAACGCGCATGCGGCCAGTGGCATCCGCCAGTTCACCCACTTTGCTCAGTTGCATCCAGGCCATCACGGCCGCGGCCGCGAGCGCGAGGATGAGGGCAACAGATACGGCATACAGCCGCCGGGCAATGCCCGGACGGGAAAAGACAGTCATGGTTCATCCTCCGAAGTGCGAGTGGTTTCCAGCAAGGCCTCAGCCGCAGGATGAACAAAATGATATGGAAAATTGAAAAAAACGGAAACTTATTTTTATCAATTTCATGACGCAGATCACAAAAGCCTCCGGGAATTCACAAGAATTCCTCCTACCGGAAACAAGGAATGTGATGCGGCGCTCGACCGTGGGCGCTCGCGGGCTTCCGCTAGCGGTCCAGGCGCCGGCTCAGGGCGAGCCAGAGGTCCCGCGCGGCCTCGTGGCGCCCGTCCCGGGCGGCCAGTTCCGCCTCGCGCGCCAGGGCTCCGTCCTCGGTCCGCCCCAGGGTGCGCAGCACGCTCGACAGGCTGTGGCAGAGCCTGCGCAGCGCCGCGAGATCACGGGACCGCAGCGCCCTGTCCCCCTCGGCGGCATCGCGGCCGAACTGCGCGAGGCAGGCGGCGCGATAGGCGTGGAACAGCGCGGCGTCTCCGCTGAAATACTCCTGGATGGCCGTTGACTCCGCGGTCGCCGCCGCGCTGCCGGCCACGTCCGGCGAGTGCGGCGCGCCCGCGGTGGCCGCGGCGCCGGCCTCTCCTGAAGACACCGGCACATCGGCCAGCGCTTCCTGAACGCACCGTTCCAGTGCCGCCACGCCGACCGGCTTGTCCAGCGCGCGCCACGCGCCGCAGGCGGCCAGTTCCTGCCGCACGGCATGGTCCAGGCCGGCGCTGAGCACCACGATGCGCGCCCCGGCCGCCAGGGCGGGCTCGGCCTGCAGCTGCCGCAGCAGGGCCATGCCGGACTCTCCCGGCAGCATCAGGTCGGTGATGACCAGGGCGGCGCGGTGGTGCCGCAGCCAGGCCAGCGCGGATTCGACACAGGGGCAGGTTTCCACCGCCACCGGCAGGATCTCCAGCGCCATCGATACGAAGCGCGCGACCGAAGGATCGTCCTCCACCAGCAGAACGACAGGTCTGGACATGGGTTTCCGTCCTGCCGTGCGCGGATCAGCCGCGCGCGGCCAGGCTGGCCCGCAGCGCATCCGGCAGCTGCGCCACCATGGCGGGCTTGTGGATCACCGGCAGGCCCTGCAGGGCGAAGGCATAGGGCTCGCGCTCGGCTTCGGTGAGCGACGTCACCACGATGAGCTGCACGCGCGCGAACTGCACGTGCGACCGCAGGCTGGTGATGAGCGCGGCGCCGTCCAGGCCCGGCAGCAGGATGTCCACGATCAGCACATCCGGCTCCAGCTTGCCGCACATGGCCAGGCCGGCGATGCCGTCGCTGGCCACGTGCAGGGCCACGTCCGGGAACTGCTGGTCCAGCAGCAGCCGGATCAGGTTCTGGTAATGGACGGAATCCTCGATGAGCAGCACCTTGGGGCGACCCGCCGGGGAGCTGCGGGTGACCGCCGGCCCGCCCGGGGCGGCGCCTCGCCCCACCTCCCTGGAGCGCAGCCAGCGCTACACCGAGTCGCGCGAAATGCGACGGTGGCCCCCGGGCGTCTTCCAGGCCTCGAGCTCGCCCCGGTCCACCATGAGCTGGATGGAGCGGACGGCCATGCCTAGCAATTTGGCGGTTTCAAGGGTGGTGTAGTGGTCGTTCTGGGCTTCGTCGGAATTCGGCATAGCTGGCATTGTGCCTCTGTGCGGCGTGCAAGATGTATGCAGTGTGTGTCTGTCGGAATGCATTTCTCTTGCAAACATAAAATCTAATAAATATGATTCAATCTTCGCAAGTGATTGCGCGCCCACCCATGAAGACCGTACTCATCGTTGACGACCATGCAGAGATCCGCCGCCTTCTGCGCATGACGCTGGAAGACCAGGGGGTGGCCCTGCACGAGGCCGCGAGCGGCGAAGCCGCCCTGGCGATGGCGCGCGCGCAGCGGCCCGACCTGGTGCTGCTGGATCTGATGATGCCCGGTTCGCTCGACGGAATGGAGGTCTGCCGGCGCATCCGCAACGATCCGGACCTCTCCCACACCCGCGTCATCATTCTGAGCGCGCGCGACGGCCTGCAGGACCGCGCCGCGGGCATGCAGGCCGGTGCGAGCGGCTTCATTTCCAAGCCCTTCAGCCCCGCCTACCTCGCCGAGACCGTGCGGCGCCTCGACACCGCCGGGACCCCGGTGGCCGGCTGATGCGGCGCATCCTGCCCGGCATGGGCTGCCCGGCGGCCTTGCTGCTGGCCGCCGCCCTGGCGGCGGCGCCATCGGCCCTGCTCGCCGGGCCGGTCGCCGAGCGAGTGACGGCGCATGGCGTGGTGCGGGTCTGCATCTGGCCGGGCTACCACGGCGTGACCTACCGCGACCCGCGCACGCGCACCCTGAGCGGCATGGACATCGAGCTGTCGCAGCATTTCGCCCGCGAATTGGGCGTGCGGCTGGATTACGTCGATTCGTCCATGGAGACCGTCGTGGGCGACCTGCTGGACAGCCGCTGCGATGTCGCCATGTTCGCGCTGGGCATGCTGCTGCCCCGACTGCAGCACCTGCAGTTCAGCCAGCCCTACCTGCAAAGCAGCGTGCTCGCCATCGCCGCCAAGGGCAGTTCCGTGGTGCGCCAGTGGTCCGACCTGGACCGCCCCGGCATCGCGGTCGCGGTGCAGAGCGGAGCGGTCATCCAGTTCGAGGCGGAGCGGCAATTCAAGCATGCGCGCGTCGTGCCGGTGCGGCTGCCCGACACCCGCGAGCGCGAACTGCTTTCCGGCCGGGTGGATGCCTTCATGACCACCAGTGTCTATGCCCGGCAGTTCGCGCGTAAAGCCGAATGGGCTCGGATCGTCGCGCCGCCCAGGCCGGGCTTCACCATACCGGCAGGCTATGCGGTGCGTCCGGGCGACGCGCAGTGGCTGGCCACCGTGGACGGTTTCGTCGCGCGCATCAAGCGCGACGGCCGTCTGCACGAGGCGGCCCGTCGCCACGGCCTCGACGGCATGGCGGTGCCCTGATGCGCATCCCGTTCCTGTCCCGCGCTGTCCGCGCGTTCGCGCAGCGCATGTCGCCATGGCCCGCCGGCACCCCGGTACTTATCGCCGGTCTCGCGGCGGCGGCGGGGGCGGTGGCGAGCGTGCTCGTGGTGAGCGTCGGCGACCTGCGCAGCGCCATGGCCACCAGCGAAGGCCAGGCCCGCCTGCTCGCCCGGGTGCTGGAAGACCAGACCACGCGCACTTTCGATTCGGCCGAGATGGTGCTGGCGACACTGGCGCACGCGCAGGTCACCGACACGCACGGGGGCAGCGACCGCCATGCCGGCGCCGGGGAAGCCATGCGGCAGGCCCTCACCGCCCTGCCCTTCATCCGCAGCGTGTCGCTCGTGGACGAACGCGGGCGGGTGCTGGCGAGCACCGATGCCGACATCGCCGGGATGGAGATCGACCGCAGGCGCCTGGGCCCGTGGCAGGAAGCCGGGGGCGCGTACATCGGCCCGCGGCAGCCCGGGCGCGGGCTGGAAAGCCTCCAGCGCGGCGTTCCCCCGCCCCCGGTCCCGCCGGGGCTGGCCTTCGTTCCCGTACTGCACGGGTTCCGCGACCATGCCGGCGCGCCGATGATGGTGGTGGCGCTGGTCAATCCGGACGCGCTGTCCAACTTCCAGTACCTGGCGCTCGAGTCGCTGAACTACGACGCGGTGATCGCCACCGACGACGGGCGCCTGCTCGCGTCCTCGGTTCCCCTTCCCGATCCGGACACTCCGGACATCGCCTCGCTGCCGGTGTTCACGCGCCTGCTGCCCCTGCAGGAGCACGGCAGCTACGTCGGCCCGGGCGTGCAGGGGCCCGACCGCATCCTGGCCTATCGCGCGTCCCGCAGCAAGCCGCTCGTGGTCATCGTGGAGGAGCCCTGGCACGAGGCCTTCATGCGCTGGCTGCGCGACTCCTGTCCGTTCCTGGCGATGGAACTGGGGCTTGTGGCGCTGGTGCTGGCGCTTACCTGGATCGCCTGGCGCAGCCTGCGCGCGCGCGCAGCGGCGCGGGCGGCGGTGGACGCGGCGCAGGAACGCATCGCGCGCAGCGAGCGGGACCTCGCACTGCTGCTGCGCAGCGTGCAGGAACTGATCTTCCGCACCGACCGCGACGGCGTGTTCACCTATGTGAACGCCCGCTGGAACGCACTCTGGGGGGAGCCGCCGGCTTCGGCGATCGGGCGCAGGCTGCAGGACCTGGTCGCTCCCGAAAGCCAGGAGCGGGTGGCCGCGATGCTGGACCCGCGCTCCCCGTCCGCGCTGCGCACCCGCCAGTTGCGGGTGCGCTCGCCCCTGGGCGGCGAGCGGGTGCTCGACGTGGCGGCGGTGCCGCTGCGCGCCGCGGACGGCCACGTGATCGCCTTCGCGGGCAGCGCGGTGGACGTGACGGAGCGCGAGCGGGGCGACCAGCGCCTGCGCGCCCAGGTGGCTTTCCAGAACCTGTTGCTGGAGACAAGCCCGCAGCCGATGATGCTGACCGACCTCGCCCACCGCGTGGTGCTCGTGAACCGGTCCTGGGAGCAGGCGATGGGCTGCCCGCGGGAGCACATCGTGGGCGAACGCCGGGCCCTCTACCCGGGCGAGGAAGCGGACAACGCCGCGCTTTCTGCCGGCGGCGGCACCACGCTGGAGCGCGACCTGCCCTACGGCGACGGCACGCGGCGCGCCACGCGCGTGCTCAAGGCCGCCGTGCACGGGGACCGCGGCGACGTCACGGGCGTGCTCAGCATCCTCGTGGACATCAGCGACTTCCGCGAGGCCGAGCGCGCCACCCGCGAGGCGTACGACGCCGCCGAGGAAGCGGCCCGCACCCGGACCCAGTTCGTGGCCAACATGAGCCACGAGTTGCGCACGCCGCTGCAGGCCATCATCGGCTTCGCGGAGCTGGGCTCGGCACGCAGCCAGGACGAACGCCTGGGCGCGATGTTCACCGACATCCTCGCGGCCGGCCAGCGCATGCTGGCGCTGGTGAACGACCTGCTCGACGTGGCCAAGATCGAGAGCGACATCGGCACCATCCACCTGGAACGCACCGACCTGCGCGGCCACATCCGCACGGTGGCGCGCGAACTCGGCCCCCTGGTCGCGTCGCGCCGGCAGGATCTGCGCATCGACCTGCCGCAGCATCCCCTGGTGGCACGGGCGGATCCGCGGCGCTTCCAGCAGGTCGTGCGCAACGTGCTGGCCAACGCCATCAAGTTCTCTCCCGACGGCTCGTGCATCCAGCTGCGCGCCGGCATGGATGCCGAGGACACCATCTGCATCGAAGTGCAGGACCAGGGCCCCGGCATACCGCCCGCGGAGCTGGAACGCATCTTCGACGCCTTCGCCCAGTCGAGCCGCACGCGCAACCGCTCCGGCGGCACGGGCCTGGGCCTGGCCATCTGCCGCAAGATCGTGGAAGCACTGGAGGGCCGCATCCACGCGCGCAACGTGGAAGGCGGCGCCGTCTTCCGCATCGAGCTTCCTGCCCGCGGGCCGGGAGACACCGTACCTGCCGCCCTCTGAACGCGCCGGCCCCGCGCGAACTCGGTTATGGTGGAGCGCCCGCAGCGCCGCCGGTCGGCGCGGCCCCTCCTTCCACCCCACATCCACCCACTTCCACCGGGATCCCCATGAAAGCCATCTGGAACGGCGTGGTCGTCGCCGAAAGCGACGACACGGTCCTCGTCGAGGGCAACCACTACTTCCCCGAAAGCGCGCTCAAGACGGAGTACTTCACCTTCAGCAACCACCGCACCACCTGCCCCTGGAAAGGCCAGGCCGCCTACCGTTCGCTGCTGGTGGACGGCGAACTGAATCCGGATGCCGCCTGGACCTACCCCGACCCGCACCCCGAGGCCGAGCAGATCCGCGGCCGCTTCGCCTTCTGGAAAGGCGTGAAGGTCGAGGCCTGAACGTTCCGCGGTTATCCCTGCCTGCACTGGACAATCATGTGGATAACCCTGGAACGACGCTGTACGGCGATCGCAAGTCCTTGATTTCCCTGGGAAACCCACGCACTGCCCAAATTTTGTGCAATGCATGTCCAGCCGGTGCCCGGTTATCCCGCACCGCATGGGACAACAATGTGGATAACACGGGAGCAGCGCTGTATGGCGATTGCAAGTGGTTGATTCACAAGGGATTGATTCCCATTGCCCAAAAAATGTGCAGTGGGAAACCCGCGGGCAGGCCGCCTGCCGGGCTCCTGAAACCGTAGCTGAACACGCCCATGGCACCGCGATCCGGCGCCGATTCCACCCTGCCCCGCCAACCCGGCGGTTCCTCCACATGACGTCTCCCGCCCCCACGCCACCGTTCTTCATCGCCCGCGTCGGCAGCGACGGCACGCAATGCGATGCCTGGCCCGAGCAGACCCTGCTGCAATCCATGGAACAGGGCGGCATCGACTGGCCGAGCTCCTGCCGCAACGGTACCTGCCGCACCTGCATCGGCATGCTCTCCGAAGGCTCGGTGCGCTACGCCATCGAATGGCCGGGCCTCTCGCGGGAGGAAAAGGCCGAGGGCTGCGTCCTGCCCTGCGTGGCCTACCCCACCAGCGACGTGCACCTGGAAACCTCCGCGGTCTGAGCCTGTCCACGGGCCGGCCCACGTGACCCCAGGCGCCCGCCCCCCTTGCGGAGCGGCGCCCACCTTCGCCAGAATGGTCCCACCCTGCGGGGAACAAGAGGGAGAGAGGACCATGAACGACACCATCGAGGCGGCGCGCCGGCAAGGCGCCCGCAGCGCTGGCGCGCCCACGCGCGCCGACATCCTGCGCGAGTGCGCCGAAGCCGATGCCCGCTGGGCCGCCGCGCCGGGCCGCAACCTCGTGCTGCTCTTCGACGGCACGGGCAACATCCTGGGCAACGAGCAGGACACCAACGTCGTGAAGCTGCTGCGCATGCTGGACAAGGGCCCTGCCGCGCCGGGCGGCGGTCCCGAGCAGCTCGTGTACTACGACCCGGGCGTCGGCACCGCCAACCTGTTTCCGCCTGCCAACGTCGCCGCCCGGCTACGGCAGGCCGGCGACCGGCTCTCGGGCCTGGCGCTCGGCAGCGGCGTCTTCCACAACATCGCGGGCGCCTACGAATTCCTCGCGCGCAACTACCGGCCCGGTGACCGCATCTACCTGCTGGGCTTTTCCCGGGGGGCGTTCACCGCGCGCGCCGTGGCCGGCATGGTCAACATGTACGGGCTCGTCCACCCGGAAGGGCTGCCGCTGCTGGAGAGCCTGGTGCGCACGTATTTCGCGCCGCCGCGGCGCCGCAACCCGTCGGGCTCGCGCGAGCGCGAGGACTTCGCGCGGGACGTGATCGAGAACTTTTCCCTGGGCCGCATGCCCCTGGTGCATTTCGTGGGCGTCTGGGACACCGTCGAATCCATCGGCATCGGAATGCTGGGCGGGCTGAAGATCACCAACTCGGCCGGCTTCGCCTGCAAGCGCTTCGCCCACGTCCGGCATGCGATGTCCCTGCACGAATCACGCGTGCCCTATGCGCCCCGGCGCTACGACGATCCGTATTTCTCCGACCGCGAGCGCGTGCACCGCAGCTTCGCCCAACGCTGGTTCCGCGGCGTGCACAGCGACGTGGGCGGCTCCTATGCCCGGGACGGGCTGTCGCGCACACCCCTGCGCTGGATGGCCGGGGAGGCCTCCGCGCAGGGGCTGCGGCTGGACCGTGGCCAGTGGCTGCCCGGAGACCCGCACACGCCCATGCACGACCAGGCCTACGACTGCCCGTACTGGGTCTGGGCCGGGCTGAATGCGCGCGAACGCCAGCCCGACGACGCCATCGACGCCAGCGCCCTGCCCATCGCGGCCGCGGTGCCTGCGGAACACGTGCCGCGCCCCCAGCCCTGGCGCACCCTGGGATGGGTGCTTCCGGTGGTGGTCGCGCTGCTGGTCGCGGCCACCGCCCTGGCCGGACGCGGTGCCTGCG
Organism: Paracidovorax citrulli; assembly: GCF_900100305.1. Lineage (GTDB taxonomy): Bacteria > Pseudomonadota > Gammaproteobacteria > Burkholderiales > Burkholderiaceae_C > Paracidovorax > Paracidovorax citrulli. Next base: position 106,215 of record NZ_FNEY01000009.1, read on the forward strand.
TGCTGGACGGCGCCCCCGGTTGGATGCGCGCCATGCCGTCGCTGCCCCAGCTCGCCGCGGCCTGGCAGGCGGCCCCGGACGCGCCGTGCAGCCCCGCCGCCCTGCGCGAGACGCTGGCCTGGGATGGCGCCTTCGTGCTGGCCTACACCCTGTGGCTTCCCTATCCGATGGCCTGGGCCCTGCGCCGCCTCGTGGCGCGGGCGGTGCCGCGCGGGCGCCGGCTCGCCTGGCTGCCGCGCCACGCCCACTGGTTCATGGGCCTGCTGGCGGCTGCGGACCTGGCAGACAACTACGCCCTGCTGCACATGGCCGCGGCGCCCTGGGGCACGGCCGCCGCCGTCTTCTGCGCCGCCAAGCTCGTCTGCCTGGCGCTGCTGGCGGCCGTGCTGTGCCAGGGTGCCCTGGCCGGCCCGGAACGCGCACGCCGGGACTCCTCCGCGGGAGGCGGCCGCCTGCACTAAAATCCCCCTTTTCCCGGCGGCGCGGTCCGGCCGCCGCGGACCACCGAAAGCCCGCCCCCATGAACACCCCCCTTCCCCCCGCGTCCATCTCGCCCGTCGAAGACATCGTGGCGGAGATGCGCGCCGGGCGCATCGTCATCCTCGTGGACGAGGAAGACCGCGAGAACGAAGGCGACCTGGTCCTGGCCGCCGACCACGTCACCCCCGAAGCGATCAACTTCATGGCGCGTTTCGGCCGCGGCCTCATCTGCCTCACGCTCACCCGCGAGCGCTGCGAACTGCTGCGGCTGCCGCCCATGGTGGCGCGCAACGGCACCAAGATGGGCACGGCCTTCACCGCCTCCATCGAGGCCGCCGAGGGCGTGACCACCGGCATCTCCGCCGCCGACCGCGCCCGCACCGTGCAGGCCGCCGTGGCACCGGACGCCAAGGCCTCCGACCTGGTGCAGCCCGGCCACATCTTCCCGCTGCAGGCGGTCGATGGCGGCGTGCTCATGCGCGCCGGCCATACCGAAGCCGGCTGCGACCTGGCCGCCATGGCAGGCTGCAGCCCGTCCGCCGTGATCTGCGAGGTCATGAAGGACGACGGCACCATGGCCCGCCTGCCCGACCTGCAGCAGTTCGCCGCCGAGCACGGCCTGAAGATCGGCACCATCGCCGACCTCATCGAATACCGCAGCCGCAACGAAACGCTGGTGCAGAAGGTAGGTACCCGCCCGCTGCAGACGGCCGCCGGCGAATTCATCGCGCATGCCTTCCGCGACGGCCCCAGCCAGTCGGTCCACATCGCCCTGGTGCGCGGCACCTGGGGCGAGCACGACAGCGTCCCGGTGCGCGTGCACGAGCCGCTGTCCGTGCTCGACGCGCTGGAAGTGGGCCGCGACATGCACTCCTGGGACCTGGACGCCAGCCTGCGCCACATCGCCCGGCACGGCAGCGGCGTGGCGGTGCTGCTGAACTGCGGCGAGAGCGCCGAGCAATTGCTGGCCCAGTTCGACGGCACCGCGCGCGCATCGCACGCGCCGGAGCGCGGCCGCATGGACCTGCGCACCTACGGCGTCGGCGCGCAGATCCTGCGCGAATGCGGCGTCACGCGCATGCAGCTCATGGGCCAGCAGCGCCGCCTGCCCAGCATGACCGGCTACGGCCTCGAGATCACCGGATACATCCCCAAGGAATAAGCAACACATGTTTGGCGCAGACAAAGGAACCGCGGACAGGCTCGACGGCAGGAAGCTGCACATCGGCATCGTGCAGGCCCGCTTCAACGAAGGCATCACCGAGGCCCTGGCGGCCGCTTGCCGCGAAGAGCTGCTCGCCCTGGGCGTGCAGGAAAAGAACATCCGCCACGTGCGCGTGCCCGGCGCCCTCGAAGTACCCCTGGCGCTGCAGGCCCTGGCCGAGCAGGACGAATACGACGCGCTCATCGCGCTGGGCTGCATCATCCGCGGCGAAACCTACCACTTCGAGCTGGTGGCCAACGAGTCCGGTGCCGGCGTGACGCGCGTCTCGCTCGATACCCAGACGCCGATCGCCAACGCCATCCTGACCACCGAGAACCTGGAGCAGGCCGTCGCCCGCCAGACCGAGAAGGGCCGCGACGCGGCGCGCGTGGCCGTGGAGATGGCGAACCTGCTGGAGGAGCTGTCTTGAGCGACGATTCCGCCTCTACCCCGGCGCCCGGCGGCGCCAAGCGCCCGCCGCGGCAGGCGCGCACGGGCACCACGTCCACGGGCGCGCGCAAGGCCGCGTCCAAGTCGGCCCGCAGCCGCTCGCGCGCCTTCGCGCTGCAGGCCCTCTACCAGCACATCGTGGGCCGCAACGAGGCCACGGCGATCGACGTGTTCACGCGCGACCTCTCCGGCTTCCACAAGGCCGATGCGGCGCACTACGACGCCCTGCTGCACGGCTGCATCGAGAACGCCGGGGCGCTGGACGCGCTCATCGCCCCGAAGCTCGACCGCACGCTGGAAGAAATCTCCCCCATCGAGCACGCGACCATGTGGATCGGCGTGTACGAGTTCCAGAACTGCCTGGACGTGCCGTGGCGCGTGGTCATCAACGAGTGCGTCGAGCTGGCCAAGGAGTTCGGCGGCACCGACGGCTACAAGTACGTGAACGGGGTGCTCAACGGCCTGGCGCCCACGCTGCGGGCGGCCGAGATCGCCGCCGACCGCGCGCCCGCCGCGGCGGCGGGCCGCACGGACTGAGCCCGGGCCGCGCGCCCCACCTCTTTCGCCCGCCCCCCCGGCTGCCGCCCGGCTCCCACGGGAGCTGCGCGGCGCCCCAGCCCCCTTTCGGACATCCCTCCCATGAAGTTCTCCCGGCGCGCCGAGCGCATCGAACCCTTTTACGTGATGGAGATCGCCAAGGCCGCGCAGGCCCTGGCCCGCGAGGTGGCCGGCGGCCCGGAGCCGATGATCTTCCTGAACATCGGCGAGCCCGACTTCACCGCGCCGCCGCTGGTGCGCGAGGCCGCCGACCGCGCCCTGCGCAGCGGCGCCACCCAGTACACCAATGCCCTCGGCCTGGAAGCGCTGCGCGAACGCATCGGCGGCTGGTACGCCGAACGCTTCGGCGTGGCGGTGCCGGCGCGCCGCATCGTGGTCACGGCGGGCGCCTCCGGCGCCCTGCAACTCGCCTGCCTGGCGCTCATCGAGCAGGGAGACGAGGTCCTCATGCCGGACCCGAGCTATCCGTGCAACCGCCATTTCGTGAGCGCGGCGGACGGCCGCGCGGTGCTCGTCCCCTCCACCGCCGAAGAGCGCTTCCAGCTCAGCGCCGACAAGGTCGCCGCGCACTGGGGCCCGAAGACGCGCGGCGTGCTGCTGGCCTCGCCCTCCAACCCCACGGGCACCTCGATCGCGCCCGGCGAACTGCGCCGCATCCATGCCGCCGTGCAGGCGCGCGGCGGCTTCACCCTCATCGACGAGATCTACCTCGGCCTCTCCTACGAAGAGGCCTTCGGGCACACGGCGCTCGCGATCGGCGAGGACATCGTCAGCATCAACAGCTTCAGCAAATACTTCAACATGACGGGCTGGCGCCTGGGCTGGATGGTCGTGCCCGAGGCCATGGTCCCGGTCGTGGAGCGGCTGGCGCAGAACCTCTTCATCTGCCCGAGCACGGTGGCGCAGCATGCCGCGCTGGCCTGCTTCGAGCCGGACAGCATCGCCGAGTACGAACGCCGCCGCGCCGAGTTCAAGGCCCGCCGCGACTACTTCATCCCCGCGCTCGAATCCCTGGGCCTGTCCGTGCCCGTGCGGCCGGACGGCGCCTTCTACGCCTGGGCCGACTGCACCGCCGCCGCCCGGCGCCTGGGCGTGGAGGGCAGCTGGAACTTCGCCCACGAGGTGATGCGCCGCGCCCACCTGGCCCTCACGCCGGGGCGCGACTTCGGCAGCCACGCCCCCGAGGCCTTCGTGCGCTTTTCCACGGCCAACTCCATGGCGCAGCTGCAGGAAGCCGTGGCACGGCTGTCCCGGCTGCTGGCCTGACGCGCGGCGCGAGGCACGCCCCCATGAGCTTCGGATGGCCCGTGCGCATCTACTGGGAAGACACGGATGCCGGCGGCATCGTCTTCTACGCCAACTACCTGCGCTTCTTCGAGCGCGCGCGCACCGAATGGCTGCGCTCGCTGGGCGTGGAGCAGCAGCGGCTGCGGGAACTCACGGGAGGCATGTTTGTCGTAACCGACGCGCGCCTGCGCTATTTGCGTCCCGCCCGCCTGGACGATGAACTGATTGTTACGGCAGCGCTCGAGGAAAGTGGAAGGGCATCGCTGACAATACGCCAGCGAGCGCTCCTGAAATCGGAGCACGTGACAGAATCGGAGCCTTCGCCCCTGTGCGAGGGCACCGTTCGCATCGGATGGGTCGACGCCGCCACGCTGCGCCCCGCCCGGATTCCCGCCCATCTTCTGGAACAACTCTCATCATCATGAATTCGCAAGACATGTCCATCCTGCACCTGGTGCTCAATGCCAGCTGGGTGGTGCAACTCGTCATGGCGCTGCTGATCGGCGTGTCCATCGCCAGCTGGGCCGCCATCTTCCGCAAGCTGTTCGCGCTCAAGCGCGTCAGGTCGCTCAACGACGAGTTCGAGCGCGAGTTCTGGTCGGGCACCAGCCTGAACGACCTCTACGCCAGCGCCGCGCAGAACGCCAAGAACGCCGGCCCCATGGAGCGGATCTTCGCCAGCGGCATGCGCGAATTCCACAAGCTGCGCGAGCGCCGCATCACCGACCCCGGCACCCTGCTCGACGGCGCCCGCCGCGCCATGCGCGCGAGCTTCCAGCGCGAGATGGACGTGGTGGAGTCGAGCCTGTCCTTCCTCGGATCGGTCGCCTCGGTGAGCCCCTACGTCGGCCTGTTCGGCACCGTGTGGGGCATCATGCACGCCTTCACCGGCTTCGCGGGCATGGAGCAGGTCACCCTCGCCACGGTGGCCCCCGGCATCGCCGAGGCCCTGGTGGCCACGGCCATCGGCCTGTTCGCCGCCATTCCCGCCGTGGTGGCCTACAACCGCTTCGCGCGCGACATCGACCGCGTGGCCATCCACCAGGAAACCTTCATCGAGGAATTCTCGAACATCCTGCAGCGCAACCTGGGCGCGGCCCCGGCCTCCGCCTCGGGCCACTGACACCGCCACGCACGCGAGAAGGAGCCTCCCATGCCCACCATGGCCTCGCGCGGCGGCAGCCGCCGCCGCTCGATGAACGAGATCAACATGGTCCCCTTCATCGACGTGATGCTGGTGCTGCTCATCATCTTCATGGTGACCGCGCCCATGCTCACCCCCAGCCGGATCGACGTGCCCACCGTCGGCAAGGGCGCCAAGGCGCCCAAGGCCTTCGGCCAGGTCATCATCCACAAGGACGGCAGCCTGCAGCTCAAGACGGGCGACCTCGAACGCCCCGTGACACTCAAGGAACTCGGCGCCACCGCCAAGGCCTGGCAGGCCACGCAGGAAGAAGGCACGCCGGTGCTGGTCACCGCCGACCGGAACGTGACCTACGACTCCGTGGTCAAGGCCATGGACGCGCTGCAGCGCGCGGGCGTGCAGCGCGTGGGCCTCACCGTCAAGTCGGGCGGCTGACGCCCGGCACCTCCTCCGCCCCAGCCGCCGATCCCCGGAGCCGCTCCCGAACGCGATGCACGCCCACAACGACCGAGACCAGTTCGCCCCCACGCGTCCGCCAGGACGCCTGCGCGCCATCGCGCTCGCCGTCCTGGTCCATGCCGCGCTCATCGGTGCCCTGACCTGGGGCGTGAACTGGAAGACCAGCGCCGACCAGCCCGCCATCGAGGCGGAAATATGGGACAGCGTGCCGCGGCAGGCCGCGCCGGCCGCGGTCGCCCCGCCGCCACCGCCCCAGCCGGCGCCGCAGCCCGCGCCCCCCGCCCCGCCACCGCCCGCGCCGGCCCCGCCGCCGCCGCCGCCTCCGAAGGCCGCGCCCGATCCGCGCGAGGCCGACATCGCCATCGAACGCGAGAAAAAGCGCCTCGAGCAGGAGAAGAAGGAACGCCAGTTGCAGGCCGAACAGGACCGGCGCGAACGCGAGCGCAAGGAACAGGCCGAGCAGGAGAAGAAAGAGCGCCAGCAGAAGGAAAAGGCGCAGCGCGAGAAGGAACAGCAGCAACAGCGCGAAAAGGAGCAGCGCGAGAAGGAGCGCCGCGAGCAGCAGGAGAAGCTGGAAAAGCAGCAGGCCGAGAAGGAACGGCAGGAACAGCTGCAGAAGAAGCAGGCGGAAGACAAGCGCAAGGCGGAAGAAAAACGCAAGGCCGAAGCCGCGGAAGCGAAGCGCCTGGAAGCGCTGCGCCAGGAGAACCTGCGCCGCATGCAGGGCCTGGCGGGTGCCACCGGCGGCGAAACCGCCACCGGCAATGCCCAGCGCAGCTCCGGCCCGTCGGGCAGCTACGGCGGCAAGGTCGCGGCCAAGGTGCGGCCGAACATCGTCTATCCGGACGCCATCTCCGACAACCTGCGCACCGAAGTGGAAGTGCGAGCCTCGCCCGACGGCACCATCGTGGGCATCCGCGTCACCAAGTCCAGCGGCAACAAGTCCTGGGACGACGCCGTGGTGCGCGCGCTCGAGAAAACCGACACCCTGCCGCGCGACGTGGACGGCCGCGTGCCCTCGTCGCTGGTCATCGGCTTCCGCCCCAAGGACTGATCCGCGGCAGCCGGCGCCGCATCCTGGGCGGCCCGCGTGGCAGGGACACCATCCAAAGAACAAAGCCCGCAGGACGCGGGCTTTGTTCTTTCGCGCTTCTCCTCGCGCTGCAGGCGCGCCCTGCGGCGCGCCGTCCTCGTCATTCCCCGGTCATTCGCGGCGCTCGATCAGGCGGTTGATCCGCAGCGCCAGCAGCGTGCAGACCACGCCGGACAGCAGGTACACGCTCACAGCGATCAGCCCGAACTTGGCCGACAGGCCCAGGGCGACCAGCGGCGCGAACGCGGCGCCGACCAGCCAGGCGAGATCGGCCGACAGCGCGGCCCCCGTGTAGCGGAAGCGCGGCGAGAAATTGGCCGTCACCGTGCCGGAAGCCTGACCGTACGACAGGCCCAGCAGCACGAAGCCCACCAGGATGAAGATGTTGTTGCCTACCGTGCCGCTGCTGAGCAGCCACGGCGTGACCAGGCTGAACACCCCGATCAGGCAGGCCATGGCGCCCAGCGTGTTGCGGCGGCCCACCCGGTCGGCCAGGCGGCCGGAGATGGCGATGGCGACGGCCGCGCAGAAGGCACCGGCGATCTGCACGCCCAGCACGTGGGTGATCGACTGCTCGGAATACATCGAGATCCACGACAGCGGGAACACCGTGACCACGTGGAAGAGCGCGAAGCTCGCCAGCGCGGCGAAGGCGCCCAGCACCACGTTGCGGCCTTCGCTGCGCATGAGTTCCAGCGCACCCACGGGCTCCAGCTCGCGCTGCTGCATCATCTCGGTATAGGACTGGCCGACGATCAGGCGCAGGCGGGCGAAAAGCGCCACCACGTTGATCGCGAAGGCGACGAAGAACGGAAAGCGCCAGCCCCAGTCGAGGAACTCCTGCACCGACAGGTTGGAGTAGAGATAGGCGAACAGGCTGGCCGCGAGCGCGAAGCCGACCGGCGCGCCCAGTTGCCCGATCATGGCGTACCAGCCACGCCGCTCCGGCGGGGCGGACATGGCCAGCAGCGAGGGAAGGCCGTCCCAGGTACCGCCCAGCGCCACCCCCTGGCCCAGGCGCAGCACGACCAGGGCGATGATGGCGATGTGGCCCACGCTGTTGTAGCTCGGCAGGAACGCCATGCCCGCCGTGGAGGCGCCCAGCAGGAACAGGGCGAGCGTCAGCTTGGTGCCGCGCCCCCAGCGCCGCTGCACCGCCATCGAGATGGCGGTCCCCACGGGACGGGCGACGAAGGCGAGCGCGAAGATCGCGAAGGCCATCAGCGTGCCGTCCAGGCGCGTCATGAAGGGAAAGACGAACGACGGGAACACCAGCACGCAGGCGATGCCGAAGACGAAGAAGTCGAAATACTCGGACGAACGCCCGATGATCACGCCGACCGCGATCTCGCTGGGCGTGGCTTCTTCATGGGTGTCCGCATGGGACAGGGATTCCTCGTGATGGAAACTCCCGGAGGGATAGGCGGAAGCAGCAAGCCCACTCATATGAACGCTCCTCGATTCATGCTGAACACGGCTTCCGTTCTACACCCCGTCCGTGGCCCCCACAAGGCGCCTTTTCCCTTAGGAGGGGTCGGACAAACCCTTACACATGCCATGGTTTTGCGCTCATCGGCCTGCGGGCCGCGCCAGGCCGCGCTGGAGGGGCGTGCCTTGACCTTGGACAAAATGTCCAATCGACACAGCCTTCCAAAGTATTACATTTGCCCGGTCCTGTAATCCGCGTTTGCCCTAAACGCGCTTTTCGTTACGCCCTCCCAAAGCATGCTGAAAACCATGAAACTCCGCGGGCCCGCGTGGCTCGGCGCGGCCGCACTGGCTGCCAGCCTCGCCGGCTGCAGCAAGGCCGTCGTCCTCAACCCGGCGGGTGACATCGCCGCGCAGCAAGGCCAGCTGGTGGTGACCGCCACGCTGCTGATGCTGATCATCATCGTCCCGGTGATCCTGCTCACCTTCCTCTTCGCCTGGAAATACCGCCAGTCGAACACCGAGGCCGAGTACGACCCCGACTGGCACCACTCCACCACGCTGGAACTGGTGATCTGGACCGTTCCCCTGATGATCATCATCGCCCTGGGGGCGCTGACCTGGATCAGCACCCACAAGCTCGACCCGTACCGCCCGCTGGACCGCATCGATGCCGCCCGCGCGCTGCCGGCCAGCGTCAAGCCGCTGGAGATCCAGGTGGTGGCCATGGACTGGAAGTGGGCCTTCTTCTACCCCGAGCAAGGCATCGCCACGGTGAACGAAGTGGCCGCTCCCGTGGACCGCCCCATCCTCTTCAAGCTGACGTCCACCTCGACGATGAACGCGTTCTACGTGCCCGACCTCGCCGGCATGATCTACGCCATGCCCGGCATGCAGACCGAGCTGAACGCCATCATCAACAAGGCCGGCGTCTTCCACGGCTTCTCGTCGCACTACAGCGGCCCGGGCTTCTCCGGCATGACGTTCAAGTTCCACGGCCTGAGCGACGGCGACTTCGACAAGTGGGTCGCCGACGCCAAAGGTTCCGGCAAGGCGCTGGACGCCAAGACCTATCTCGCCCTCGCCAAGCCCAGCGAGCGCAACCCCGTGGAGCGCTTCGCATCCGTCGAAGCCGGCCTCTACGAGAAGGTGCTCAACCGCTGCGTCGAGGACGGCAAGATGTGCATGCACCACATGATGGCCATCGATGCCAACGGCGGTGAGGCCTACCTCAAGGCCGTCGGCCTGAACCTGCCCCAGGACGTGTGCACGGCCGAGAATTCCGCGCGCGTGATCGCCTCCCTGGAAACGACGCGCGAGACCGCGTCCGCCACCACCCCGCAATGACCCTGCAGGGCCGGCGCCGCGCGAGCGGAGCCGGCCCCCACCAGAAGAAACCCGATATGTCCTCCGAACAAATTACCGCGTCCCACTGGGCCCTGGGACGGCTCACCTGGGACTCCGTGCCGATGGCGCACGAACCCATCGTGCTGTGGACCTTCATCGCCGTGATGCTGGGCGGCATCGCCGTGCTGGCCGCGGTCACGCGCTTCCGCCTCTGGGGCCCGCTGTGGCGTGACTGGGTCTGCAGCATCGACCACAAGAAGATCGGGATCATGTACATGATCCTCGGCCTGGTGATGCTGCTGCGCGGCTTCGCCGACGCTGTGATGATGCGCCTGCAGCAGGCCGTCGCCTTCGGCGACAACATGGGCTACCTGCCGCCGCACCACTACGACCAGATCTTCACCGCCCACGGCGTGATCATGATCTTCTTCGTGGCGATGCCGCTGGTCACCGGCCTCATGAACTACGTCGTACCGCTGCAGATCGGCGCGCGCGACGTGGCGTTCCCGTTCCTGAACAACTTCAGCTTCTGGATGACCACGGCCGGCGCCATCCTGGTGATGATCTCGCTGTTCCTCGGCGAGTTCTCCACCTCCGGCTGGCTGGCCCTCTCCAACCTGGGCGCGCAGAACCCGGGAACGGGGCTGGACTACTACATATGGGCGCTGCAGGTCGCGGGGGTCGGCACCACGCTCTCGGGCATCAACCTGATCGTCACGATCATCAAGATGCGCGCACCCGGCATGAACCTGATGAAGATGCCCATCTTCACCTGGACGTCCCTGTGCACCAACGCCCTGATCGTGGCCTCCTTCCCGGTGCTGACGGCCGCCCTGGTGCTGATGTCGCTGGACCGCTACGTCGGCACGAACTTCTTCACGAACGACTTCGGCGGCAACCCGATGCTGTACGTGAACCTGATCTGGATCTGGGGCCACCCCGAGGTGTACATCCTGATCCTGCCCGCCTTCGGCATCTTCTCCGAGGTGGTCGCCACGTTCTGCCGCAAGCGCCTGTTCGGCTACACCTCCATGGTCTACGCCACGGTGGTGATCACCATCCTGTCGTACCTGGTCTGGCTGCACCACTTCTTCACGATGGGCTCCGGCGCCAGCGTGAACACGTTCTTCGGCATCACGACGATGATCATCTCGATCCCGACGGGCGCGAAGATCTTCAACTGGCTGTTCACCATGTACAAGGGCCGCATCCGCTTCGAGCTGCCCATGATGTGGACCGTGGCGTTCATGGCCACCTTCGCCATCGGCGGCATGACCGGCGTGCTGCTGGCCGTGCCCCCGGCCGACTTCGTGCTGCACAACAGCCTGTTCCTGATCGCCCACTTCCACAACGTGATCATCGGCGGCGTGCTGTTCGGCCTGTTCGCCGGCATCAACTACTGGTTCCCCAAGGCCTTCGGCTACAAGCTGGACCGCACCTGGGGCGTGCGCTCCTTCTGGCTGTGGGTGGTGGGCTTCTGGGTGGCGTTCGCTCCCCTGTACGTCCTGGGCCTGCTGGGCGTGACGCGCCGCGTCAACCACTTCGAGGACCCGTCCCTGCAGATCTGGTTCGTGATCGCCGCCATCGGCGCGGGCCTCATCGCCCTGGGCATCGCCTGCTTCCTGATCCAGCTCGCGGTGAGCTACCTCAAGCGCGACCAGCTGCGCGACTTCACGGGCGACCCGTGGGATGCGCGCACGCTGGAGTGGGCCACTTCCTCGCCCCCGCCCCAGTACAACTTCGCGTTCACGCCCCGCGTGCACGAGATCGACGCCTGGTGGGACATGAAGAAGCACGGCTACAAGCGTCCCCTGGCCGGCTTCCAGCCGATCCACATGCCGGCCAACACCGGCGCGGGTGCAGTGATCTCCGGACTCTCGCTGGTGCTCGGCTTCGCCCTGATCTGGCACATGTGGCTGCTCGCGGGCGTGTCGTTCGCCGGCATCGTGCTGGCCGCGATCATCCACACGTTCAACTACAAGCGCGACTTCTACATCCCCGCCGATGAAGTCGGCACGACCGAAGAAGCCCGCACTCTCCAACTCGCCCGCCATGTCTGATATCCGATACCAAGCCGGCGCCGCAGGCGCCCTGGCTTCCCGCGACTACCACCTCGCGGAGGAGCCCCATCCAGAGAACGGCACCGCCCTGGGCTTCTGGCTCTACCTGATGAGCGACTGCCTCATCTTCGCCGCGCTGTTCGCCACCTACGGCGTGCTGGGCCGCAGCTACGCCGCCGGCCCGACCGGCGCGCAGCTCTTCGATCTCACGCTGGTGGCCATCAACACGGCCTTCCTGCTGCTGTCGTCCATCACCTTCGGCTTCGCCATGCTGCAGAAGCAGAAGGGCAACGTGCGCGGCACGCTGGGCTGGCTGGCGATCACGGGCCTGTTCGGCCTGTGCTTCCTGGGCCTGGAGCTCTACGAGTTCCACCACCTGATCCATCAGGGCGCGGGCCCGCAGCGCAGCGCCTTCCTGTCGGCCTTCTTCACGCTGGTGGGCACCCACGGGCTGCACGTCACCTTCGGCCTGATCTGGCTGGTGGTGCTGATGATCCAGATCGGAAAGCATGGCCTGATCCACGAGAACAAGCGCCGCCTGATGTGCCTGTCGATGTTCTGGCACTTCCTGGACGTGGTCTGGATCGGCGTCTTCACCTTTGTGTACCTGATGGGGGTGCTGTAAACATGAGCGCACAGAATTCGCACGCACACGCACACGCCCACGCAGGGCATGACGACCACCACCACGACGACGGCCCGCACAGCACCTTCTCGGGCTACATGGTCGGCTTCGTGCTGTCGGTCATCCTCACGGCGATCCCGTTCTGGCTCGTCATGGCCAAGGTGATCTCCGACCGCAACACGGCCGTGCTGGTGCTCGGCGCCTTCGCCGTGGTGCAGATCCTGGTCCACATGGTCTGCTTCCTGCACATGAACGGCAAGGTGGAAGGCGGCTGGACCATGCTGTCCACCATCTTCACCGTGGTGTTCGTGGCCATCGCCATCGCCGGCACGCTGTGGGTGATGTTCCACATGAACACGAACATGATGCCGGAGCACACCATGCCCGCGTCCACGGCGCCCCTGCCCCCGCCGGTGAACAACGCGCCCTGACGACGCGGTGGCGCAAGGCAATCTGGAGGCCGGCCCGCGCCGGCGCTCCCCCTTCCTGAAGGCGATGCTCATCCTGGTGGGCATCGCCTTGTTTTTGGGTTTCCTGGCCCTGGGCACCTGGCAGGTGCAGCGACGGGCCTGGAAGCTGGCGCTGATCGAGCGCGTGGACCAGCGCGTGCATGCCGCGCCCGTGCCCGTGCCGCCGCCCGCACGATGGCCGCAGGTGGACGCCGCCGGCTACGAATACCTGCCCGTCGCGGCCACGGGCCGCTGGCTCTCCGACCGGACCGTGCTCGCGCAGGCCACCACCGAACTGGGCTCGGGCTTCTGGGTGATGACGCCGCTGCAGCAGGCCGACGGCACGCAGGTGCTGGTCAACCGCGGCTTCGTGCCGCAGGACCAGCGCGCGCGCTGGCTGCCGGGCGGCGATGCGCTGGCCGCCGCGGACGCGGGCGGCGCACAGTCCTCCGTGCAGGGCCTGCTGCGCATGAGCGAGCCGGGCGGCAGCCTGCTGCGCGCCAACGATCCGGCCCGGCAGCGCTGGTACTCGCGCGATGTCGCGGCCATCGCCGCGGACCGGCAATTGCCGCGCGCCGCGCCATTCTTCATCGATGCCGGCCTGCCCGCGCAGCGGCCGCCGCAGGCGATCGCGGAAGGCGCGGCCGCCAGCGCCGGCCCCTGGCCCCGTGCCGGCATGACCGTGATCCGCTTCCCCAACAGCCACCTCGTGTATGCGCTCACGTGGTACGGGCTGGCGCTGATGGTTGTCGGCGCGGGCTGGTATGTGGCACGCTACGAGTTTCGTTCGCGCGCAGCCGACCGTGCCCTCCACCCCTCCGACCGCCCCACTCCCTGATTCCGGCCCGGGCACAGCGCCTTCCGCGGTGCCCGGCGCGAAGCCTCCCCCGGCCGGGCCTGCCGCGCCTTCGGTGCGCAATGCGCGCTACGCGAACGCGGCCGCGGGCCTCAAGAATCTGCACCAGCTCATCCAGTTGCGCTGGGTGGCCGCCATCGGCCAGGTGTTCACCATCGAGGTCGCCTACTACAGCCTCGGGCTGACCCTGCCGGTGCGCGAGATGCTCATGGTCGTGGGCTGCCTGGTGCTCTTCAACCTCGTCAGTCTGGTGCGCTGGCGCACCGGGCACGGCGTGCGGCAGGTGGAGCTGTTCCTGGCGCTGCTGATCGACGTGGCGGTGCTCACGGTGCAGCTCTACCTGAGCGGCGGCACCGGCAATCCATTCGTCTTCCTCTACCTGCTGCAGATCGCGGTCGGCGCGGTGCTGCTGCGCGGCGGCTACATCTGGTCGATCGTGGCGATCACCACCGGCTGCTTCGCGGCGCTTTCGCGCTTCAACCTGCCGCTGCCCGTGCCCGCGGACCTGCACCGCGGCCTGTCCAGCCCGTACCTGCTGGGCCTGCTGGTGTGCTTCCTGCTCAACGCGATCCTGGTGGTCATCTTCATCACCCGCATCGAGCGCAACCTGCGCCAGCGCGATGCGCGGCTGGCGGCGGCGCGCCAGCGCGCCATGGAGGAGGAGCACATCGTGCGCATGGGCCTGCTGGCCTCGGGCGCGGCCCACGAACTGGGCACGCCGCTGTCCACCATGGCCGTCATCCTGGGCGACTGGCGGCACGACGAGCGGCTGGCCGCCGACCGCATGCTGCAGGACGAGATCGAGGAAATGCAGGTCCAGGTGCAGCGCTGCAAGAGCATCGTGAGCGGCATCCTGCTGTCTGCCGGCGAAGCGCGCGGCGAGGCGTCCGCGCAGACCACGGTGCGCACCTTCGTCGATGCGCTCGCGCGGGACTGGAGGGCCACGCGCGCCATCGCCGCATTCGACTACGACAACCGCTTCGGCGCCGACACGCCCATGGTGTCGGACACCATGCTGCAGCAGATGGTTTTCAATGTGTTGGACAATGCGCGGGACGCCTCGCCCGACTGGGTGGGGATGGCCGTCGAGCGCGATGCCGACCTGCTGCGCATCACCGTGACCGATGCCGGCCCCGGGTTCGAGCCGGCCATCCTTGCGCGGCTCGGCAAGCCCTACCAGTCGAGCAAGGGCCGCGCGGGGGGCGGGCTGGGCCTGTTCCTGGCCATGAACGTGGCGCGCACCCTCGGCGGCAGCGTCACGGCCCGCAACCTGCCGGAGCGCGGCGCCGAGGTCAGCATCCGGCTGCCGCTGTCGGCGGTCGCGCTGCCACCCACCGGACACATACACCATGGACGATGAACGCCTGCTGCTGATCGTGGAGGACGACGAAGCCCTCGCCAGGACACTGGCACGCTCCTTCGAGCGCCGCGGCTACCGCGTGCTGCATGCCGACAGCCTGGCCGGCGTGGAGGACCTGCTGGTCCTGCATGCGCCCGGCTACGCGGTCGTGGACCTCAAGCTCAAGGGCGAAGCCTCGGGCCTGGCCTGCGTGCAGAAACTGCACGCCCGCAACCCCGCCATGCGCATCGTGGTGCTGACCGGCTTCGCGAGCATCGCCACGGCGGTGGAAGCGGTGAAGCTCGGCGCATGCCATTACCTCGCCAAGCCCTCCAACACCGACGACATCGAAACCGCCTTCGGCCTTTCCGAAGGCAACACCGAGGTGGAACTGACCAACCGGTCCAGTTCCATCAAGACCCTGGAGTGGGAGCGCATCCACGAGGTGCTGGCCGAGACGGACTTCAACATCTCCGAGGCCGCGCGCCGCCTCGGCATGCATCGCCGCACGCTCACCCGCAAGCTCGGCAAGCAGCGGGTGTGACCTGCCCGCCGCGCCTGACGCTTGGCTGGCGCCCGGACACTACCCGAACAGCATGCCCAGGCCGAGCGCCAGCAGCCCGACCATCAGGCAGCGGCGGAAGGCTTCCTGCGACAGGTGCCGCCGCAGGCGGCCGCCGAGGGCCATGCCCGCCAGTGCCGGCGCGAGCAGCAGCACCGAACCGGCCAGCGTGGCGGCCGGCAGCCGGGCCTGCGATGCCAGGCCCGCGCCCAGCGCGAGCGTGGACACGGTGAAGCACGACCCCATCGCCCGCACCAGCGCATCGCGCTGCAGACCCAGCGCCTGCAGGTAGGGAACGGCCGGCACCACGAACACGCCCGTCGCCGCGGTGATGGCGCCCGTGACGGCCCCCACGGCGAACCCGAGTGCGTGGGAGGGCTTGCCGGCCATGGCCGGCAGCCGCGCGCCCGACAGCGACCAGCCCGCGTAGGCGATGAGCGCCGCCCCCAGCGCCATGCGCGCGCCCGCCCCCTGCGGCGGGCCCAGCCACCATGCGCCCAGCCAGGTGCCTGCGCAGATGCCCGCCTGCAGCCCGGCATGCCGCCGCAGCAGCGCGCGCGCCTCGCGCCAGGGCCCCATCTGCCAGACATTGGTCGCGAGCGAAGGCACCACCAGCAGCGCGGCGGCTTGCGCCGGGGACATCCAGAGCGCGAGCAGCGCCATGGACACGGTGGGCAGCCCGAGCCCGACCACGCCCTTCACCAGGCCCGCCAGCACGAACACCAGCGCCGCCGCCAGCGCATCCGGCGCCCATGCCTGCATCCATCCCGTTTCCGCCATGTTCCGCTCCTGTTGCCATCGCCGTCCACCGGTGCCGTGGCATGCGTCGCGGCCCGGCCGGAAGCACCGTGCCAGGCCCCATCCCGGGCACCTGCAGCGATTCTGGAAGCGGCCGCCAACGGGCGCCATGCGGATGTTCCGTGGCCAGCCTTCGGATTTTCCGGAGCCAGAACGCCACCTGTGTTAGCGTGCCACATGCGCTTCGACCTGACGGACCTGCGGCTCTTCCTCCACGTGCACGAGGCCGGCACGATCACGGCGGGCGCGGAGCGGGCGCACCTGGCGCTGGCGTCGGCCAGCGAGCGCCTGCTCGCGATGGAGCAGGCGCTCGGCGCGCCGCTGCTGGTCCGGGGCCGGCGCGGAGTGCGCGCCACCCCGGCCGGGCAGACGCTGGCGCACCATGCGCGCATCGTGCTGCAGCAGGTGGAGCAACTGCGCGGCGAACTCGGCGCGCACGGCAGCGGCCTGGCCGGCCACGTGCGCCTGCTCTGCAACACCTCCGCCATGAGCGAACACCTGCCCGCGCCGCTGGCCGCCTTCCTGGCGGCGCATTCCCGCATCGCGGTGGACGCGCAGGAGCGCTCCAGCGACGGCGTGGCCGATGGCGTGCGCGACGGCCTGTGCGACATCGGCATCGCCTCGCGCTCCGCCGACCTGCAGGGACTGGCAGTCCTGCCTTTCGTGGCCGACCCGCTGGACCTCGTGGTGCCCCGCGGCCATCCGCTGGCCGGCCGCGGCCGCATCGCGCTGGCGGACGCGGCGCAGGAGGACTTCGCCGGCCTGCCGGACGACAGCGCGCTGCAGGCCCACCTCGCCCGACAGGCGCGGCGCCAGGGCCAGCGGCTGCGCTACCGCGCGCGCCTGCAGCATGTCGATGCGGTCTGCCGCCTCGTGGGGCTGGGCGCGGGCCTCGTGGCCATCGTGCCGCGCGCGGCGGCGGTGCGCCTGGCCCGCTCCACCGGCATCCGGCGCGTGGCGCTGTCCGACGCCTGGGCCGCGCGGGAGCTGGTGCTGTGCGTGCGCGCGGACGGCGGCGGAGCCGCGGACGCCCTGCCCCGGCATGCCCGCGCGCTGCTGGACCACCTTGCCGGATGGCGCGGGGCCGGAGGCTGAGGACAAAAGCCTGCGCCAGGTCAAGGAGCGCGCCGCGGCCAGGCGCCACAATCGCGCGCTCCACCGCGCCCTGCCCTGCTCCCATGACGCTCCGCCCGCCCGAACTGCTGCTGCCCGCCGGCTCCCTCGACAGGATGCGCACGGCCTACGATTTCGGCGCCGACGCCGTCTATGCGGGCCAGCCGCGCTATTCCCTGCGGGCACGCAACAACGAATTCCGGCTCGAACAGATCGGCCAGGGCATCCGCGAGGCGCATGCGCGCGGCCGCAAGTTCTTCGTGACCAGCAACCTGCTGCCGCACGACGACAAGGTGCGCACCTACCTGCGCGACATCGAGCCGGTGATCGCCCTGGGGCCCGACGCGCTCATCATGGCCGACCCGGGCCTCATCATGCTGGTGCGCGAGCGCTGGCCCGACATGCCCATCCACCTGTCGGTACAGGCCAACACGGTGAACGCGATGGCCGTGAAGTTCTGGCAGCGCATGGGCCTGGCGCGCATCATCCTCTCACGCGAACTGAGCCTGGACGAGATCGAGGGCATACGACAGCAGTGCCCGGACATCGAGCTGGAAGTGTTCGTGCATGGCGCACTGTGCATCGCCTACTCCGGCCGCTGCCTGCTATCGGGCTATTTCAACCGGCGCGATGCCAACCAGGGCACCTGCACCAATGCCTGCCGCTGGAGCTATGCGGCATCGCCGGGCACGGACGCCACCGACAGCGGCGAGGTCCGGCCGCTGCCGCTGGACGGCGGCTTCGATCCGCAGGCGGAGCAGGCCCGGGCCGACGGCGCCTTCGCGGCCTGCGGCGGCGCGCCCCGCCATCCGCTGGCCGACCACGCCTACCTGCTGGAAGAAAAGGAACGCCCCGGCGAGCTGATGCCGGTGATGGAAGACGAACACGGCACCTACATCCTCAACAGCCGCGACCTGCGCGCCGTGGAGCACGTGCACCGGCTCGTGGCCATGGGCGTGGATTCCCTCAAGATCGAAGGCCGCACCAAGAGCCGCTACTACGTGGCGCGCACCGCCCAGGTGTACCGCCGCGCCATCGACGATGCGGTGGCGGGCCGGGATTTCGATCCCGCCCTGCTGGTGGAACTCGACGGGCTGGCCCACCGCGGCTACACGGCCGGCTTCCTGCAGCGCCATCCGGCGCAGGACCTGCAGAACTATGGCACGGGCAGTTCGCAGCCCGTGCGCAGCCTGTTCGTGGGCGAGGTGGTGGCCTGCGGCGGAGGCTGGGCCGAGGTGGAGACCAGGAACCGCTTCGCGGTCGGCGACCGGCTGGAAATCATCCACCCCGCGGGCAACCGCACGGTCCGCCTGGAACGCATGCGGGCGGCCGCGAGCGGCGAGCCCCTGCACGTGGCGGCGGGCAGTCCGCTGCGCGTGCGCATTCCGCTGGAAGGCCCGGCGGAAGGCGCGATGCTCGCGCGCATCCTCGATCCGGCCACCGCGGAGCCCGCGCAGGCACGGCCCTGACGGCGCGCGCAGGCAGCGTCAGGCCGTGCGCGGCTGCCCCGCCGCGAAGCCGGCCGGGTCCTGGTGGCGCAGCCCCATCCACTGCAGCTCCCCCAGCACCAGCGCGAAAGCGCCCTGGGCCATGAGCCAGGCGACGCCATAACCCGGCAGATCCCACGGGCCGGCGAAGGCCAGGGCGATGCAGCCCACGGCCCAGCCCAGGTTGCCGGTGGCCAGCAGGAAGATCGGCGCCCGCGGCATCCTGCGCCGGGTCGCGATCCAGGCGGCTGCCGCTGCGTAGGCCAGCAGGAACCAGCCGGTGGCGGACAGCAGCGCGGCAGGCAGGCCGGTGGCGGCGCCGAGCGGCCCGGCGGCGGCGCACTGCACCGCACCGGCTGCCGCGCATCCGGCAGCGTCCACCCAGAGGACGCGGGGAAGGAAACGGGGCGAGGCGAAGAGGGAAAGAGGCATGGAAGGCTCCTTGCGTGGTGGATGGGGACGGGGCACGGACCCGTTCCGTACCCTGGGACCGCATGGTCGGCCCCTCTCCGCGGGCAGTCCATGACCCGGGAGGTCATGGACTGCCCGCGCTGCGCCGATACGATCCCCACCATGACCTCCGCCCTTCAAGCCGGCCCCCACCGGCCCGCACATCCCTCCCCGGTCCCCGGCACGCATTCGCCCTTCGGGGACCACCTGCGCCACTGGCGCCGGCAGCGCCGCCTGAGCCAGCAGGACCTGGCGCTGGAGGCCGAGGTATCCACGCGCCACCTGAGCTGCGTGGAAACGGGCCGTGCCGCGCCCAGCCGCGACATGGTGCTGCGGCTGGCCGAGCGCCTGGCCGTCCCCCTGCGCGAACGCAACGCCCTGCTGGTCGCCGCCGGCTTCGCGCCCATGTACGCGGCGCGGGGGCTGGACCACCCCGACATGCGCGCCGCGCGCGAGGCCGTCGATCTGGTGCTGCGCGGCCATGAGCCCTACCCGGCCCTCGCCGTGGACCGCCACTGGAACATGGTCGCCGCCAATGCGGTGGTGCCGCTGCTGCTTCAGGGGGCGGCAGGCCACCTGCTCGCACCGCCCGTGAACGTGCTCCGGCTGTCGCTGCACCCCGAAGGGCTGGGGCCGCGCCTGGCCAATGCCGCCGCCTGGAAGGCACACCTGCTGCACCGCCTGGACCAGCAGATCGCGGCGCACGGCGACGCGCCGCTGCTGGCACTGCGGGACGAACTCGCCGGCTACCCCGTGCAGGACGGCCCGCCCGAGAGCGATCCGCCGGCATTCACCGGGCCGGGTGCCGGCATCGCCCTGCCTCTGCGCCTGCGCACCGCCACCGGCATCCTCTCCTTCATCACCACGATCACCGTGTTCGGCACCCCGGTGGACGTCACGCTGCAGGAACTCGCCGTGGAGTCGTTCTTTCCGGCGGACGACGCCACGCGCGAAGCGCTGGCGCGCCTTTCCGCCGCCTGAGCGGCCGCGCGGTCAGTGGGCGGTCGCGGCCGGAGCGGCCTCGGGCAGCGGCTCCGCGGCCGTGTCCGCCAGCATCTGCCGCTCGAACGCGCGCAGCCGCTTGTGGATGGAAATCTGCTCCACCACCGTGCTCCAGTTCTGCACCAGGAACTGGAAGGATTCCAGCACCCGGTCGAACGCCCGCGAGATCTGCTGCATCACGCCGAGCGTGATGACACCGGCGATCAGCGTGGGGCCCAGGGCCACCAGCGGCACCAGCACGCTGACCTGCAGGTAGGACCACTTCACCACGTCGAAGTACAGGTAGTTGAAGAACAGCCGGAAGTAGTTGCGGCGCACGTCGGCGAACAGCGCGGCGGCCGTGGGGGGCGCGGCGCGCGCGTGGTCGTCTTCGCCCAGTACCAGTTCCTTGCGGTAGGCGGCCTCCACGCGCTGGTTGTGGAACTCCAGCCCCGGCAGCCGCACGCCCACCACGGCCAGCAGCACGGTGCCGCCCAGGGCCCAGAACAGCGCCACCCAGACCAGCGAATGCGGCACGGCGCCGATCACCGGCAGCCCGGTCAGCTTGTCCGACAGCACCCAGAGCACCGGCACGAAGGCGCCCAGCGTCATCAGGCTGCGCAGGAACGTCAGGCCCAGGCCTTCCATGGTGGAGGCGAAGCGCATCGTGTCTTCCTGCACCCGCTGCGCCGCGCCCTCGATGTGGCGCAGCCGCGGCCAGGCGGCCATGTAGTGCTCGTTCATCGCCTGCCGCCAGCGGAAGATGTAGTGCTTGCAGAAGAAGTCCACCACCACCGCCGTGGTCACATAGACCATGGCGATGCGCGAGAAGCTGGAGAGCTGCCCCCAGAACTGCCCCGCGGTGATGCTCCCGGGCCGGCCCAGCGATGTCTGGATCAGGTCGTAGAAACTGCCGAACCAGTCATTGATCTGCACGTCGAGCTCGACGCGGTACCAGGTGGCCAGCAGGATGAAGACGGAGCCGGCGATCGACCAGGCCCACCACCGGCGGGCGAGAAAGAAGGATTTGAACATGGCGGTACGCGTTGTGGTGGTTCTTGGCCATCGGACGCCACCTGGACAGTAAACGTTCCACGGCCGGCCGGCCGCTTCAGCCCCGCCTAAGAAAGGTGGAGAGGCCGGCCAAAAAGGACAAAGCAAAGGCCCCGGGGATCGCTCCCCGGGGCCCTTGCAGTGCGGCACGTCAGTCCGGCAGCGGAAGCGGGCGGGCCCCCGGGGCCCGCCCGGCCTTCAGGCCGCCACGGACTTGGCGGCGTCCGCGTATTCCTCGATCTGGTCGAAGTTCATGTAGCGATAGACGCTCGCCTTGTCGGCATCGATCACGCCCATTTCCTTGAGGTATTCCTCCTTGGTGGGCAGCTTGCCGATGCGCGAGGCGATGGCGGCCAGTTCGGCCGAGCCCAGGAACACGTTGGTGTTCTTGCCCAGGCGGTTCGGGAAGTTGCGGGTGGAGGTGGAGATCACCGTCGCGCCCTCGCGCACCTGCGCCTGGTTGCCCATGCACAGCGAGCAGCCCGGCATTTCGGTGCGGGCGCCGGCCGTGCCGAACGCGGCGTAGTGGCCTTCCTTGATCAGCTCGTTCTGGTCCATCTTGGTCGGCGGCGCGACCCACAGCTTGACGGGAATGTCGCGCTGGCCGCCCAGCAGCTTGGCGGCTGCGCGGAAGTGGCCGATGTTGGTCATGCACGAACCGATGAAGGCTTCGTCGATCTGGGTGCCGGCCACTTCCGAGAGGAACTTGGCGTCGTCCGGATCGTTCGGGCAGCAGACGATCGGCTCCGTGATGTCGGCCAGGTCGATCTCGATCACGGCGGCGTACTCGGCGTCCTTGTCGGCCTCCAGCAGCTCGGGGTTGGCCAGCCAGGCCTCGACCTTCTCGATGCGGCGCTTGAGGGTGCGCGCGTCGGCGTAGCCGTCGGCGATCATGTTCTTCATCAGCACGACGTTGCTGGTGAGGTATTCCTTGATCGGCTCGGGGTTGAGCTTGATCGTGCAGCCGGCGGCCGAGCGCTCGGCGGAGGCGTCGGACAGCTCGAACGCCTGTTCCACCTTCAGGTCCGGCAGGCCCTCGATTTCCAGGATGCGGCCCGAGAAGATGTTCTTCTTGCCGGCCTTGGCCACCGTCAGCAGGCCCTGCTTGATGGCGTACAGCGGAATGGCATGCACCAGGTCGCGCAGCGTCACGCCGGGCTGCAGTTCGCCCTTGAAGCGCACCAGCACGGATTCGGGCATGTCCAGCGGCATCACGCCGGTGGCGGCGCCGAAGGCCACGAGGCCGGAGCCCGCGGGGAACGAGATGCCGATCGGGAAGCGGGTGTGCGAATCACCGCCGGTGCCCACGGTGTCGGGCAGCAGCAGGCGGTTCAGCCAGCTGTGGATCACGCCGTCGCCGGGGCGCAGCGCGACGCCGCCGCGGTTGCTGATGAAGGCGGGCAGCTCGCGGTGCGTCTTTACGTCCACGGGCTTCGGATAGGCGGCCGTGTGGCAGAACGACTGCATCACCATGTCGGCCGAGAAGCCCAGGCAGGCCAGGTCCTTCAGCTCGTCGCGGGTCATCGGGCCGGTGGTGTCCTGGCTGCCCACGGTGGTCATCTTCGGCTCGCAGTAGGTACCGGGGCGCACGCCCTGGCCTTCCGGCAGGCCCACGGCGCGGCCGACCATCTTCTGCGCCAGCGTGAAGCCGGCCTTGGATTCGGCGGGCGCCTGCGGCAGGCGGAATGCGGTGGATGCGGGCAGGCCCAGGAACTCGCGCGCCTTGGCGGTCAGCGAGCGGCCGATGATCAGGTTGATGCGGCCGCCGGCGCGCACTTCGTCGAGCAGCACGTCGCTCTTGAGCTGGAACTCGGCGACGGTTTCGCCGTTGCGCACCAGCTTGCCTTCATAGGGCAGCACGTCGATCACGTCGCCCATTTCCAGCTTCGACACATCGACCTCGATCGGCAGCGAGCCCGAGTCTTCCTGCGTGTTGAAGAAGATGGGAGCGATCTTGCCGCCCAGCGTCACGCCGCCGAAGCGCTTGTTCGGCACGAAGGGAATGTCCTGGCCGGTGGCCCAGATCACGCTGTTGGTGGCCGACTTGCGGGACGAGCCCGTGCCCACCACGTCGCCCACGTAGGCCACGACATGGCCCTTCTTCTTCAGGTCCTCGATGAACTGCATCGGGCCGCGCTTGCCGTCTTCCTCGGGCTTGAAGGCCGCGTCGGGACGGGTGTTCTTCAGCATGGCGAGGTAGTGCAGCGGGATGTCCGGGCGGCTCCAGGCGTCGGGCGCCGGGGAGAGGTCATCGGTGTTGGTCTCGCCGGGCACCTTGAAGACGGTGACGGTGATCTTCTTCTCGACTTCGGGGCGGCTCGTGAACCATTCGGCGTCGGCCCACGACTGCATCACTTCCTTGGCACGGGCGTTGCCGGCCTTGGCCTTCTCGGCCACGTCGTTGAAGAAGTCGAACATCAGCAGCGTCTTCTTCAGGCCCTCGGCGGCCACGCCCGCCACTTCGGCGTCGTCCAGCAGCTCGATCAGGGGATGGACGTTGTAGCCGCCCACCATGGTGCCCAGCAGCTCCGTGGCCTTGGCCTTGGAGATCAGGCCCACCTTCACGTCGCCGTGCGCCACGGCGGCCAGGAAGCTGGCCTTGACCTTGGCGGCATCGTCCACGCCAGGGGGCACGCGGTGCGTGAGCAGGTCCAGCAGGAACGCTTCCTCGCCGGCGGGCGGGTTCTTGATCAGCTCGATCAGTTCGGCGACCTGCTTCGCGTCGAGCGGCAGGGGCGGGATGCCCAGGGCGGCGCGCTCGGCCACATGGTCACGGTAGGCTTTCAACATGGTGTTCTCCGGTGGGTTCGATCGTTGGATTTTTGGGGGCAAAGCCAGTCCTGCGGGCGCCGCGGGCGGCGCCCGTCCATCGCAGGCCAGGACGCCGCAGCGCTTACTTGGCGGGCGCTTCGGCGGCGGGCGCAGCCGCCGGGGCGGCTGCGGCGGCCGGTGCCGGCGCGGGCGCATCCAGCAGGCTCGGCTGCGGGTTCTTGCGGATGGTCTCGCTGACGGCGACCTGCTGCGGGCTCATGCATTCGTCGGCCAGGCGCTGGCCCAGCTTCTGGTTCATGAGCATGGACTTGTTGGCGATCTGGATCCAGACCGCGCCGGCCTTCTGGTCCTCCAGCCGCACCGCGCCGGTGCTCGTGGCCACGGGCGTCATGCGGTAGTGGAAGTTCTTGCCGGCGACCTCGAAGTACCCGGGCGACTTGGGATCGGCCTCGATGTTGACCGAGGCGCCCAGTTCGCAGGGAATGTGGCCGGTGTGCACGCGCTGGGCGATCTCGAGTTCCGCGGGGCTGAGGGCGGCCTCGGCGGCGATGAGGCCCGAGGCCACCTGGTTGGTGGCGCTCTTGAGCTGGGCTCGGCTGCTCTGCGGATGCGCCTTGGCCACGTGCACGGGCTTCTTGGCTTCCTTGGCGGTGGCAGCCTTCGCGCTCTGGGTGGACTTGGCGGCAGGCTTCCTGGCCTCCTTGGAATCCTTGGCGGGGGCGGCTTTCGCAGCAGCCTTGGGAGCGGGCTTGGCCGGAGCCGGGGCGGCATCCTGCGCCATCACCAGGACGGGGCTCAGCAGCATCAGGGCGGAAGCGACGAGTTGTTTCATGGAAGCTCCAGCAAGGGAGAGGGGTCGTGGGAACGGGGTCGTGAAGGGCAGCCGGTACGTCAGGCGACCGCTGCCGCGGCGGAATCGAACCAGCCGCGCGCCTCGGAAGGCAGCACACGGCCGGTCTGGTGTGCACGCTCCAGCACCTGCCAGAAATAGCGGTAGCTGGCGCGGTCGTGCAGAACGCCGTCCACGCTGATGGGAGCCCATGCGGCGTGCTCGGCGGCGGAAAGGATGGCGGCGGCCTGGACGATCTCGTCCCGGGCGGGCGCGAAGGCCTCCAGGATGGGACGGATCTGGGCCGGGTGGATGCTCCACATGCGGGTGTAGCCGAACTCGCGCGCGGCGCGCCCGGCTGCGGCACCCAGGGCCGCGGCGTCGCTGAACTCGGTCACCACGCAGTGCGATGGCACCTTGCCGTGCGCATGGCAGGCGGACGCGATCTCGAGCTTGGCGCGCACCACGAGCGGATGCTCGAACTGGCCCTGCACGCCCATCGCCCGCGCGGGGATCGCACCGCCGTGCGCGGACACGAAGTCCATGAGACCGAAGCTGATCGACTCCACGCGCGGGTGGGCCGCGATCTCGAAGGCATGGTGCACGGCCGCGGGCGATTCGATGAGCACGTGCAGCGGCAGCGCGGTGGCGCCCGCGGCGTTCACGGCCCGCTCGGCGCGCAGCACGTCGTCCACGGATTCGACCTTCGGCACCATGAGGTGGGAGAGCCGGTGGCTGGCCTCCCCGGCGATGGTGGCGACGTCGTGCGCGAAGGCGGGATGGTCCACCGTGTGCACCCGGGCCGCCACGCGGGCCCCGGGCTGCGCGTCGCGCGCCAGCGCGGCGACCAGCTCGGCATGGGCGCGCTCCTGGCCCGCGGGAGCGCCGTCCTCGCAGTCGAGCGTGACGTCGAACACGCAGCGGCCGAACTCGGCCGCCATCTCGGCCTGCAGCTGCAGGCTCTTGCGCATGCGCACCTCGACGCCGCTGTAGTGGTCGCACACCGGCAGCCGCGCGGCCGCGGCCTGGGCGCCGAGCAGCACCTCGGCGGGATGGAGCCTGGAAGGAGCAGCCACGGCGGAGTTCATGCGGAGCGCCGCGCCACGATGAACATGCGCGGGAAGGCGAGCAGGCGCTGCCCGTCGGCCCGCACGGGATAGGCGGCGTCGATGCCGCGCTCGTACGCGGCCAGGAAGCCGGCCCGCTGCGCCTCGGGCAGCGGATCGACGAAGGGCTTGAGGCCGGTACCGCTCACCCACTCGACGATGGCGGCGGCCGAGGCCATGGGATGCTGGTACACGGTGTGCCACACGTCCACGCTCCGGGCGATGGGCGCCAGCAGGTCGTAGTAGTCGGCGATGCCCAGGATGCGCGTGCGCACCGCGGCCGCGTCGCCGATGGCGTCGCGCCAGGGCGCCTGGGCGGCCACCTCGCGCATGGTGCGGTGCGAGGGCTCCTGACGGTTGTCCGGCATCTGGATGGCCAGCACGCCGCCCGGCGCGAGCGCGGCGAACAGCCGGGGAATGAGGGATTCATGCCCGCCCACCCACTGCAGGGAGGCATTGGCATAGAGCAGGTCGGGCGCTTCGCCCGGCTGCGGCGCCCAGGCGGCGATGTCGGCCTGGACGAATTCCGCCGCCGGCAGGCGCTCGCGGGCGCTCTGCAGCATGGCGGCGGAGGTATCGATGCCGGTCACGCGCGCCCCGGGGAAGCGCACGGCCAGCAGTTCGGTGGAATTGCCCGGGCCGCAGCCCAGGTCCACCACATGGGAAGCAGCGGACAGCGGCACCCGCGCGAGCAGTTCATGGGCCGGACGCGTGCGCTCGTCCTCGAAGCGTCGGTAGAGCGCGGGGTTCCAGTCGTGCATGGCGTCGCGGTACAGGTGCAGCCGTCGGGCAGGCCCGCCTTACAGCAGGTGCTTCACGCCGTCCTGTTCGCCTTGCAGCTCGGCCAGCGTCTTGTTGATGCGCTCCTGGCTGAACGCGTCGATCTCCAGGCCCTCGACGATCTTGTATTCGCCGTTCTCGGTGATCACCGGGAAGCCGAACACGATGCCTTCGGGAATGCCGTACTCGCCCTTGGAGGGCACGCCCATGGTGACCCACTTGCCGTTCGAGCCCAGGGCCCAGTCGCGCATGTGGTCGATGGCGGCGTTGGCGGCCGAGGCGGCGGAGGACAGGCCGCGCGCCTCGATGATGGCGGCGCCGCGCTTGCCCACCGTGGGCAGGAACACGTCGGCGTTCCAGACCTGGTCGTTGATGGCGTCCTTGACGCTCTTGCCGCCGATGGTGGCGAAACGGTAATCGGCGTACATCGTGGGCGAGTGGTTGCCCCACACCGTCAGCTTCTCGATCTCGCCGACCTTGCCGCCCGTCTTGGCGGCGATCTGGCTGGCGGCGCGATTGTGGTCCAGGCGCAGCATGGCGGTGAAGTTCTTGGCCGGCAGGTCGGGGGCCGACTTCATCGCGATGTAGGCGTTGGTGTTGGCGGGGTTGCCCACCACGAGAACCTTCACGTTGCGCGAGGCGACGGCGTTCAGGGCCTTGCCCTGGGCCGTGAAGATCTGGGCATTGGCGGCCAGCAGGTCGGCGCGCTCCATGCCGGGGCCGCGCGGACGTGCGCCCACCAGCAGGGCGTAGTCGGTGTCCTTGAAGGCGGTCATCGGGTCGCTGTGGGCTTCCATGCCGGCCAGCAGCGGGAACGCGCAGTCTTCCAGTTCCATCATCACGCCCTTGAGCGCCTTCTGGGCCTTCTCGTCGGGAATTTCCAGCAGTTGCAGGATGACGGGCTGGTCCTTGCCGAGCATTTCGCCGGAGGCGATGCGGAACAGCAGTGCGTAACCAATTTGACCGGCTGCACCGGTGACGGCGACGCGGACAGGCTTCTTGCTCATGAGGGAAACTCCAGAAGATGGGATGGAACGGGTGTCGGTGCAGGGGCACCAGCGCCAGTCGATCCAAGCAGCCAGGGTCCTGCAGAACAGCTCCCGAGTGTACCGCCGATTTCCGGCGAGGGTCAATTTGTCTTATGTCTTATATAAGATATGATGCGGACCGCCGCACACGGCGCCCGAGCCCCCACGAACCGCATGTCCACCCCACCGGCAGCCACTCCCGACAGCCCCGCCCCGACGGCCGGCGGCGCGGGTGCGCCGACGCCGGCATTCAGCCCGCTCTACCAGCAGATCAAGGGGCTCATCCTGCAGAGCCTGCAGCAGGGCGAATGGAAGCCTGGCGAGGCCATCCCCAGTGAAATGGAGCTGGCGGCCCGCTTCCGCGTGAGCCAGGGCACGGTGCGCAAGGCGATCGACGAGCTGGCGGCCGAGAACCTCGTGATGCGCCGCCAGGGCAAGGGCACCTTCGTCGCCACCCATGCCGAGCGCCATGTGCAATACCGCTTCCTGAAGCTGCAGCCCGACGTGGGCGACCCGGACGCCGAAGGCCCGGCCCAGCGCCGCATCGTGGAATGCCGGCGCACCCGCGCCAGCGCCGACGTGGCGCGCGCCCTGGCGCTGCGCGGCGGGGACGCCGTGGTCATGGCCCGGCGCATCCTCTCGTTCGCGGGCGTGCCCACCATCCTGGAGGACATCTGGCTGCCCGGCCAGACCTTCAAGAGCCTCACGGCCGAACGGCTGGCCGACTACCCCGGCCCCACCTATGCGATGTTCGAGCTCGACTTCGGCGTGCGCATGGTGCGCGCCGACGAGAAGATCCGCGCGGTGCTGCCCGACGCGGCGCAGGCCGGGCTGCTGGGCGTTCCCGCCGGCACGCCGCTGCTGAGCGTGGAGCGCACCGCCTATACCTACAACGATGTTCCGATGGAGTTACGCCGAGGGCTCTACCGGACCGACACGCACTACTACCACAATGCACTGCAGTGAACCGGCAGTCCTCCCCGTGCGTATAGCCGCGGGATGGAAATCGTAGTACCCACAAACTCCGCCTTGTTGCATTGCAATAGAATTTTGGGCGTTTCGCCCGCGCGAAATTACAAAGCAGTTACATCCACGAAAGCACCGCCATGACCGAGATCGCCAAAAAGCGGCCTGAATTCCGCAACATCAACGCCCTCACGGACCTGCCCACGTACCGCCTGCCGGCCGCGGGATGGGTGTCGATCCTGCACCGCATCAGCGGCGTGATCATGCTGCTGCTGCTGCCGTTCGTGCTGTGGATGTTCGACACCTCGGTGTCTTCCGAGATCTCGTTCGGCAAGTTCACCTCGGCGTTCACCGCGGGCCTGGGCTTCGTGCCCGGCTGGTTCATCAAGCTCGTGGTGCTGGCGCTGATCTGGGCCTACCTGCACCACTTCACCGCCGGCCTGCGCCACCTCTGGATGGATGTGAGCCACGACGCCGTGAACAAGGATTTCGGATCCATGTCGGCCAAGGCCACGCTGGTGATCAGCCTCGCCCTCACCGCGGTCCTCGGCGCCAAGCTCTTCGGGCTGTACTGACCTGAATCGCCGGCCGGCGTCCCCGCCCTCTTCCATTCCAACGATTCCCCAAGGATTTCCCCATGTCCGTGAACTATGGTTCCAAGCGCACCGTCGTCGGTGCCCACTACGGCACGCGCGACTGGATCAGCCAGCGCGTCACCGCGGCCCTGATGGCCGTCTTCACCCTCGTCGTGCTGGCGCAGCTGGTGCTCACCAAGGGCCCCATCGGCTACGACCGCTGGGCCGGCATCTTCGCCGCGCAGTGGATGAAGGTCCTCACCTTCTCCGTCATCGTCGGCCTGGCATGGCATGCCTGGGTGGGCATGCGCGACGTCTGGATGGACTACGTCAAGCCCGTCGGCCTGCGCCTGGCGCTGCAAGCGGTCACGATCTTCTGGCTCGTCGGCTGCGCCGGCTGGGGCATCCAGATCCTCTGGCGCCTCTGATCCGATTACCCCGCGACTGAAAGAGCACACAACAATGAGCTACACCAAAGCGAACATCACCACGCGCAAGTTCGACGTCGTCATCGTCGGCGCGGGCGGCTCCGGCATGCGTGCCGCACTGGAACTCTCCCGCGCGGGCCTGAACGTGGCCTCGCTCTCCAAGGTCTTCCCCACCCGCTCGCACACCGTGGCGGCGCAGGGCGGCGTTTCGGCCTCGCTCGGCAACATGAGCGAGGACAACTGGCACTACCACTTCTACGACACCATCAAGGGCTCCGACTGGCTGGGCGACCAGGATGCCATCGAGTTCATGTGCCGCGAAGCCCCCAAGGTGGTGTATGAGCTGGAACACTTCGGCATGCCCTTCGACCGCAACCCGGACGGCACGATCTACCAGCGCCCCTTCGGCGGCCACACGGCCAACTACGGCGAGAAGCCCGTGCAGCGCGCCTGCGCCGCGGCCGACCGCACCGGCCACGCGATGCTGCACACGCTCTACCAGCAGAACGTGAAGGCCAAGACGAACTTCTTCGTCGAGTGGATGGCCCTGGACCTGATCCGCGACGCCTCCGGCGACGTGGTCGGCGTGACGGCCCTCGAACTGGAAACCGGCGAGCTCTACCAGCTCCAGGCCAAGGCCGTGCTGCTGGCCACCGGTGGCGCCGGCCGCATCTTCGCGGCATCGACCAACGCCTTCATCAACACCGGCGACGGCCTGGGCATGGCGGCGCGCGCCGGCATCCCGCTGCAGGACATGGAGTTCTGGCAGTTCCACCCCACCGGCGTGGCCGGCGCGGGCGTGCTGCTGACCGAGGGCTGCCGCGGCGAGGGCGCCATCCTGCTCAACAGCAACGGCGAACGCTTCATGGAGCGCTACGCGCCCACCCTGAAGGACCTGGCGCCGCGCGACTTCGTCTCGCGCTCGATGGACCAGGAGATCAAGGAAGGCCGCGGCTGCGGTCCCAACAAGGACTACGTGCTGCTCAAGCTCGACCACCTGGGCGCGGACACCATCCACAAGCGCCTGCCCTCGGTGTACGAGATCGGCGTCAACTTCGCCAACGTGGACATCACGAAGGAACCGATCCCGGTCGTGCCCACCATCCACTACCAGATGGGCGGCATCCCGACCAACATCAACGGCCAGGTCGTGATCCAGAACGGCGACGTGCACAACCAGGTGGTGAACGGCCTCTACGCCGTGGGCGAATGCTCCTGCGTGTCCGTGCACGGCGCCAACCGCCTGGGCACGAACTCGCTGCTCGACCTGCTGGTGTTCGGCAAGTCCGCCGGCCGCCACATCGTCGAGATGGTCAAGAACAGCGGCGAGCACAAGCCGCTGCCGGCCGACGGCGCAGACCGCACGCTGGCCCGCCTCAACCAGCTGCAGGAATCCAGCCAGGGCATCTATGCCCAGGACATCGCCAACGACATCCGCGCATCGATGCAGCAGCACGCCGGCGTGTTCCGCACGCAGGAAGGCATGGACGAAGGCGTGGTGAAGATCAACGCGATCCGCGAGCGCGTGGGCGCGATCACGCTGAAGGACAAGTCCAAGGTGTGGAACACGGCCCGCATGGAAGCGCTGGAAGTGGACAACCTGATCGAGGTCGCCCAGGCGACGATGGTCTCGGCCGCAGCCCGCAAGGAATGCCGCGGCGCGCACACGGTGTACGACTACGAGCACCCCGCCGACCACCCCGACTTCCCGCTGGGCCGCAACGACAAGGAATGGATGAAGCACACGCTGTGGCACAGCGAGAGCAACAGCCTCACCTACAAGCCCGTGAACCTCCAGCCCCTGACCGTGGACAGCGTGCCGCCCAAGGTCCGCACGTTCTGACACGCCCACGAGAACCCACGAGACACCACCATGAAGCGCACCTTTCAAATCTACCGCTACGATCCGGACAAGGACGCCAAGCCCTACATGCAGACCGTCGAGATCGAACTCGACGGCCATGAGCGCATGCTGCTCGACGCGCTCATCAAGCTGAAGGCGCAGGACCCGTCCATCTCGTTCCGCCGCTCCTGCCGCGAAGGCGTCTGCGGCTCCGACGCGATGAACATCAACGGCAAGAACGGCCTGGCGTGCCTCACGAACATGAACACGCTCAAGGGCACGATCGTGCTCAAGCCGCTGCCGGGCCTGCCCGTGATCCGCGACCTGATCGTGGACATGACGCAGTTCTTCAAGCAGTACCACTCGATCAAGCCCTACCTCATCACGGAAGGCATCGCGCCCGAGCGCGAGCGCCTGCAGTCCCCCGAGGAGCGCGACGAGCTCAACGGCCTGTACGAGTGCATCCTGTGCGCGAGCTGCTCGACCAGCTGCCCCAGCTTCTGGTGGAACCCCGACAAGTTCGTGGGCCCCGCCGGCCTGCTGCAGGCCTACCGCTTCATCGCCGACAGCCGCGACGAAGCCACGGGCGCGCGCCTGGACAACCTGGAAGATCCGTACCGGCTCTTCCGCTGCCACACCATCATGAACTGCGTGGACGTGTGCCCGAAGGGACTCAATCCGACGAAGGCCATCGGTAAGATCAAGGAACTGATGGTGCGCCGCGCCGTCTGACTTTGCACATGGCCGAAGACGTGCTCGACGACCGCGAAGTCGCCAAGCTCCGGTGGCGCTGCCGCCGGGGCCTGGTGGAGAACGACCTCTTCATCGAGCAGTTCTTCGCCAACCATGGCTCCCGCCTGACGCACCGCCAGGCACAGGGCATCACCACCCTGATGGACCTCGCCGACAACGACCTGCTGGACCTGCTGCTGCGGCGCAAGGAACCGGCGGGCGAGGTCGATACCGCCGAGGTCAGGGACGTGCTCGAACTGCTGCGCCACCGCGCGCCGGCAACTCCTCCGCTTGCGGGCTAACCACTACCACCCAAGGAAACTCAGAATGAAACTGGCAGACAACAAAGCAACGCTCTCGTTCAGCAATGGCAGCCCGAGCGTGGAATTGCCCGTGTACCACGGCAGCGTGGGTCCGGACGTGGTGGACATCCGCAAGCTCTACGCCCAGACGGGCATGTTCACGTACGACCCGGGCTTCCTGTCCACGGCCGCCTGCCAGTCGTCGATCACCTACATCGACGGCGACAAGGGCGAACTGCTCTACCGCGGCTATCCCATCGAGCAGCTGGCCACGAACTGCGACTACCTCGAGACCTGCTACCTGCTGCTCAAGGGCGAGCTGCCGAACGCCACCCAGAAGCAGGAGTTCAGCGACAGCGTGACCAAGCACACGATGGTCAACGAGCAGATGCAGTTCTTCCTGCGCGGCTTCCGCCGCGACGCGCACCCGATGGCCGTGCTCACGGGCCTGGTGGGCGCCCTGTCGGCCTTCTACCACGACAGCACGGACATCAACAATCCGCAGCACCGCGAGATCTCGGCCATCCGCCTGATCGCCAAGATGCCGACGCTGGTCGCCATGGCCTACAAGTACGGCGTGGGCCAGCCGTACATGTACCCTCAGAACCACCTGAGCTATGCCGGCAACTTCCTGCGCATGATGTTCGGCACGCCCTGCGAGGAGTACAAGGTCAACCCCGTGCTCGAGCGCGCGCTGGACCGCATCTTCATCCTGCACGCCGACCACGAGCAGAACGCCTCCACCTCCACCGTGCGCCTGTGCGGCTCGTCGGGCACCAACCCGTTCGCCGCCATCGCGGCCGGCGTGGCCTGCCTCTGGGGCCCCGCACACGGCGGCGCCAACGAAGCGGCCCTGAACATGCTGCACGACATCCAGGCCCAGGGCGGCGTGGAGAAGATCGGCGAGTTCATCAAGCAGGTCAAGGACAAGAACTCCGGCGTCAAGCTCATGGGCTTCGGCCACCGCGTGTACAAGAACTACGACCCGCGCGCCAAGCTCATGCAGGAAACCTGCAACGAGGTGCTGGCCGAGCTGGGCCTGGAAAAGGACCCGCTGTTCGCCCTGGCCAAGGAACTCGAGAAGATCGCACTGGAAGACGACTACTTCGTGCAGCGCAAGCTCTACCCGAACGTGGACTTCTACTCCGGCATCGTGCAGCGCGCCATCGGCATCCCGGTGAACCTGTTCACCGGCATCTTCGCCCTGGCCCGCACCGTGGGCTGGATCGCCCAGCTCAACGAAATGATCGGCGACCCCGAGTACAAGATCGGCCGTCCGCGCCAGCTGTTCGTGGGCGCCGAGCCCCGCACGGTGAAGCCGATCGCGCAGCGCTGACAGGGTGCCCAAGGCGCGGCCACCAGGTGGCCGCGCCGGCAAGGAACGAACCGCCGCGGGGCATGTCTCCGCGGCGGTTTTTTCATTGTTCGCCCTGATGGGGATGCTCAGAGGTATTGCTGCGTCGCCGCATGCAGCCATGCAGCCTGTATCCCACCCATCCGCCGAGCATGAAGGCGAGGCAGCACACGCCCAGCGAGATCATGATGAGATCCCCGATGTCGTTGTCGCTCCTGATGTAGCGCGGGCCATACCACGCGGCAAAACCGTGGAACATGCCGAGGTACGCAGCAGCGGCGAATAAAGAGCCCCCAAAAATAGCCCACAAAATCTTCATGGGACGTTCCAGAAACGCACCTCTTCTGCCTTGAGATAGTCTGGCCAATACCCCTCCAGCGAGATTCCCCACTGGATCCGAACCACGAACTCAGCGCAGTCACCCTCGATCCGTTCCATAGGTCAATGTGGTCTCCCTGCCTGCCCGGGCCCCAATAATTTCTGAAGAACAGAATACCTGTTCGTCCATGGATTGACTTGAAAAGATCCGTGCCGGTTTGCGGGTTTTCAATCTGCTTTCCGACGAATCGGACAGATCGGCCAGGAAGCCTTGATGCGGCCGTGCCAATGATTTTCATAATGGAAATTCATCCAGGTCCGGAACAGAAAACGCCCCTACTGATCCGTCGCCAGCCGCGAAAACAGTTGCAGATCGATCGGCCGCCCCTCCTTCATCTCGTACCCCCGCCGCACCCCCTCGCGTGTGAACCCCAGCCTCGCCAGCAGCGCCGCGCTGGCGTGGTTCTCCATGTCCACGTCGGCACCGATGCGGTGGATGCCCAGCCGGTCGAAGGCATGCCGGATGGCCGCGGCGACGGCCTCGCGGGCCAGGCCCCTGCCCCAGTACGCCGGCAGCAGCCAGTAGCCGATCTCGGCCCGGCGGTGTTCCCGGTCGATGTCGTTGAAGCCGCAGGCGCCGATCAGGCGCTCCGGAGCCCCGGCCAGGCAGACGCACCACCATTGGCCGGTGGCTTCCTGCTGGATGCGGCCGTACCAGCGGAGCTGCTCGCGGGTGGCCTCCAGGCTGGCATAGCGCACGCCGTAATGTTCGATCACGCGCGGATCGCTCAGGCCCTCGAAGATGCCGGGCAGGTCGCTCTCACGGAAGGGGCGCAGCAGGCAGCGGGGGGTGTGGATCCCGATGTCGGGGAATGCAGTCGATGCGTTCATGGCATGGTGGCGATTCAATCGCCGAAGCGCTCGCGGTAAGCCTGGGGCGGAATGCCCAGGTGCCGCAGGAACAGGTGCCGCAGCGCCTGCTCCGAGCCCAGCCCGACGCGCGCGGCCACGGTCTTGAGCGGCAGGGCGGCGTCGGATTCGAGCAGCCGGCGCGCGGCCTCCAGCCGGGCCGACTCCACGAAGGCCGAGGGGCTGCGCCCCGTCTCCTGCGCGAACACGCGGCGGAAGTGGCGCTCGCTCATCGCGGCGCGCCCGGCCAGCACCTGCAGGGTGAGGGGCTCGGACAAATGCTCCAGTGCCCAGGCCTGCACGTCCTGCATGCCGCGGTGGGTGGTCGCCTGGCTGGCGAGCTGCACGCTGAACTGCGATTGCCCGCCGGGCCGCTTGAGGTACATGACCATGTCGCGCGCCACCTCCAGCGCGAGCGCATGGCCGTAGTCCTCTTCCACCAGGGCGAGCGCGAGGTCGATGCCCGCGGTGACGCCCGCGGAAGTCCAGAGGTGGCCGTCGCGCACGTAGATCGCATCCGGATCGACCGCCACGCCCGGGTGCAGTGCCTGCAGCCGGGCGGCCACGCTCCAGTGGGTCGCGGCCCGGCGCCCGTCGAGCAGGCCGGCGGCGGCCAGGAAGAAGCTGCCGGAGCACAGGGCCACCATGCGGCGCACGCGCGATGCCGCGGTGCGAGCCCAGGCCACGATCTCCGGGGCATCGGCCAGGGCCGCCTCGATGCGGCGGGCCCCGACCAGCAGGGCCGTGTCAGGCATCGCTTCGCGCGCCGCCGCATCGCCGGCGGTGCACAGCACCTCGGTGGCGTCCAGGGCCATCAGCGTGTCGGAGCGCACGGGGCCTCGCGCGCGGGCCGCCACCGACACGGCGTAGCCGGGCGGCCGGCCGCGCCGCTCGAGGTGCACGTTCGCATAGTCGAATACCGACAGCGGCCCCAC
This sequence comes from Paracidovorax citrulli, assembly GCF_900100305.1. Taxonomy (GTDB): domain Bacteria; phylum Pseudomonadota; class Gammaproteobacteria; order Burkholderiales; family Burkholderiaceae_C; genus Paracidovorax; species Paracidovorax citrulli. Next base: position 142,315 of record NZ_FNEY01000009.1, read on the forward strand.
CGCCTCCAGCGCCTTGAAACCCGGATAGACGACGATGTGGACGGACAGGGGCTGGACTGGGTGCATGCGGCGGGGGAAGAGGCTTTCAATCGGACAAAGCGGGCCGGTCATCGGACATCGGCGGTCGCGCGCTGGCCAGGACTGCCCGGCATGCTCTATAAAGCGCAATTGCCTGTTCGCCGGCGCGGCCCGGCCGGCCGGGGCATGCGCGGATTGTCCCCGATCGACGCGCCGCCCACGGGGCCGGCCGGCCGCCCTCTTCTCCTTCCCTTTCGAAAGTATCCTCCATGAAGACCAAAGCAGCCGTCGCCTGGAAATCCGGCGAACCCCTGACCATCGAAACCGTGGACCTCGAAGGCCCGAAGTTCGGCGAGGTGCTGGTGGAGATCAAGGCCACGGGCATCTGCCACACCGATTACTACACCCTCTCGGGCGCCGATCCGGAAGGCATCTTCCCGGCCATACTGGGCCACGAAGGCGCGGGCGTGGTGGTGGACGTGGGCCCGGGCGTCACCTCGCTCAAGAAGGGCGACCACGTGATCCCGCTCTACACGCCCGAGTGCCGGCAGTGCAAGTTCTGCCTCTCGCGCAAGACCAACCTGTGCCAGCTGATCCGCGGCACGCAGGGCAAGGGCCTGATGCCCGACGCCACGAGCCGCTTCAGCCTGGACGGCCAGCCGATCTTCCACTACATGGGCACCAGCACGTTCAGCAACTACACGGTGGCGCCGGAGATCTCGCTGGCCAGGATCCGCGAGGACGCGCCCTTCGACAAGGTCTGCTACATCGGCTGCGGCGTGACCACCGGCATCGGCGCCGTGCTGTTCACGGCCAAGGTGGAGGCCGGCGCGAACGTGGTGGTGTTCGGCCTGGGCGGCATCGGCCTGAACGTGATCCAGGGCGCGAAGATGGTGGGCGCGGACAAGATCATCGGCGTGGACATCAACCCCGCCCGCCAGGAGATGGCCCGCCAGTTCGGGATGACGCACTTCATCAACCCGAACGAGGTGGAGAACGTGGTGGACGCCATCGTGCAGCTGACCGACGGCGGCGCGGACTATTCGTTCGAGTGCATCGGCAACACCAAGGTCATGCGCCAGGCGCTGGAGTGCACGCACAAGGGCTGGGGGCAGAGCATCATCATCGGCGTGGCCGAGGCCGGCGCGGAGATCAGCACCCGCCCCTTCCAGCTCGTCACGGGCCGGCAGTGGAAGGGTTCGGCCTTCGGCGGCGCGCGCGGCCGCACCGACGTGCCGAAGATCGTGGACTGGTACATGGAAGGCAGGATCGACATCGACAGCCTCATCACCCACACGATGCCCCTGGAGGACATCAACAAGGGCTTCGATCTGATGAAACGCGGCGAGTCGATCCGCGGCGTCGTCGTTTACTGATCCAATAGCGACTGCCGGGCCGGTGCCGCCCGGTATGCGATTCCGATCCACAGCCATGACCTACCAACCCATTGAACCTCCCGACGACGTGAAGGCCGCCCTCGAGGCGGCCGCGCGCAGGCCCCGCGCCGCCCAGGTGCCCGGCCTGGATCTGCTGAGCGAGCACGCCTGCTTCGGCGGCTCCCAGCGCTTCTACCGGCATTCCTCCGTGGAAATCGGCCTCCCGATGAAGTTCGGGGTGTACCTCCCGCCCGCGGCGCTGCGCGAACCCGGGCGCAAGGTGCCCACGCTGATGTACCTCGCGGGGCTGACCTGCACCGAGGAAACCTTCATGATCAAGGCGGGCGCCCAGCGCTTCGCCGCCGAACGGGGCATCGCCCTCATCTCGCCCGACACCAGCCCGCGCGGCCCGCAGGCCGAGGCCTTGGAGGGCGCCAACACCGAGTGGGACTTCGGCATCGGGGCCGGCTTCTACCTCGACGCCACCGAGGAGCCGTGGCAGCGCCACTGGCGCATGGAAAGCTACCTCATCGAGGAGCTGATCCCGCTGCTGGGGCGCGTGCTGCCGATCGACACGGCGCGCCTGGGCCTCATGGGCCACTCCATGGGCGGCCACGGCGCGATCACGCTGGCCCTGCGCCATCCCGGCGTGTTCCGCTCGCTCTCGGCCATCGCGCCGATCTGCGCGGCCTCCCAGTGCGCCTGGGGCGACAAGGCGTTCCGCCGCTACTTCGGGACGTCCTGCAAGACCTGGCAGGCGCACGACGCCACCGTGCTCATGCAGCGCCAGCCCGCGGTGCCCTACCCCGACGGCATCCTGGTGGACCAGGGCATGGCGGATGCCTTCCTGGCCGAACAGCTGCACCCCCACGTGTTCGAGGCGGCATGCGCGCTGATCAAGCAGCCGCTCACCCTGCGCCGGCACGCGGATTACGACCACGGCTATTACTTCATCCAGACGGTGATCGGCGACCACGTCGCCCACCACGCCGACCGGCTGGGCTGACGCCCGTCCCTCCCGCGGCCGCGGGCCTGGTCCACACGCGCGCCTCCAGGCCCGGCCCCGGCGCGCGGGGGGAGGCGGATGCGCGCATTCACGCGGCCGGCATGCCCACGGCGGCGGAATCACGGGCGGTTTCGGGCACCGCGGTGGCGAACCCCGTGGGCCGCTGGGCGCGTTAATGCTGTCTTAAGCCGCGGCTTTCACACTGCCGCCATGTTCCCGTCGTCCGCCGTCCCGCTCCGCCCCCCTGCCCTTCCTTCCAGCCGTTTTCCGGCCCGTGCGTCCTCCGGGGGGCTGCATCCGATGGCCGTGCTGCTGTTCGCCTGCCTCTGGATGGGCACGGCCTGCAACCTTCCGCTGTGGGGGGAGGTGCTGCGGCTGCCGGGTGCGCACACGCTGCGCGGCGGGGTGTTTTCCCTGGCCTTCATGGTGGCGGTGTCGTTCGCCACGGCGGCCGTGCTCTCGCTCTTCGCCTGGGGCAAGGCGCTCAAGCCCGTGCTTGCGCTGGCCGTGGTGGCGGCGGCGGCAGGCGCCTATTTCATGGGCACTTACGGCATCGTGATCGATCCCGGAATGATCACCAACGTGGCCCAGACGGACGCGCGCGAAGCCGCGGACCTGTTGACCTGGAAACTGCCGGTGGCGATGCTCGCCATGGCCGGCCCGCCGCTGGTGTGGCTGCTGCGCACCCGGGTTCGCCCGCTGGGCTGGCGCCGGCGCGCGGTGCACCAGACGGCCTTCATGCTGGGTGCGCTGGCCGTCGCGGCGGCCTGCATTCTCGCGGTGTTCCAGGACTTCTCTTCCACCATGCGCAACCACACGCGCATGCGCTACCTGGTCAATCCGCTCAACAGCGTCTATGCCGTCGGCAGCCTGGCGGCCAGGCCTCTGCGCCATGACCGCGGCCCGCTGCAGCCGCTGGGCCGGGACGCGCGGCTGGGAGCGACCTATGCGGGCCAGGCGAAGCCGCCGCTGCTGGTGCTGGTGCTGGGCGAGACAGGGCGCAGCGGCAACTTCGGCCTGAACGGCTACGCGCGCGATACGACGCCCGAGCTGTCGGCACGCAAGGACATCGCCACCGCCACCGATGCCTGGTCCTGCGGCACCAGCACGGCCGCCTCCGTGCCCTGCATGTACGCGCACCTGGGCAAGGAAGCCTACGAGAAGCGCGGCGCGGACTACGAAACCCTGATGGACGTGCTGCAGCATGCCGGCCTGGCGGTGCTGTGGGTGGACAACCAGTCAGGCTGCAAGGGCGTGTGCGACCGCGTGTCCACCGCCAGCACGTCCGCCACGCCCAACGACCCGACCTGGTGCGCGGACGGCAAGGAATGCCTGGACGACGTCATGCTGAAGGGCCTGGACGCGCGCATCGCCGCCCTGCCCGCCGAGCAGCGTGCGCGCGGCGTGGTGGTGGTGCTGCACCAGATGGGCAGCCACGGGCCGGCCTACGCCAGGCGATCGCTGCCTTCGCAGAAGAGATTCCAGCCCGAGTGCAAGACCTCCGCATTGCAGGAATGCACGCGCGAGCAGGTGGTGAATGCCTACGACAACAGCATCGTCTCCACCGACCATTTCCTGAACAGCACCATCGGCTGGCTGGAGGCGCGCTCGGCCAGCGCCGAGACCGCCATGGTGTACGTGGCCGACCACGGCGAATCCCTGGGCGAGAACGGCATCTACCTGCACGGCATGCCCTACTCCATCGCGCCCGATGTGCAAAAGCACGTGCCGTGGATCACCTGGCTGTCGCCGGCCATGCAGCAGCGCACGGGCATCGCGACCGGCTGTCTGCAGAAGGACCTGCGCAGCCGCCGCATCACGCACGACAACTATTTCCATTCGGTGCTCGGGCTGATGGACGTGCAGACGGGCGCCTACCAGCCGGCGAAGGACATGTACGCGGCTTGCCGCGTGGCGGCACGGGGCTGAGAAGCGGCCCCGTGCCCGCGCGCTGCCACGGGGCAGCGCGGCAATCCTTCCTCAGTCCAGTTGCCCCTGGCAAAGGTACTTGGTGTGCAGGTAGTCGTCCAGGCCGTGGGTGGAGCCCTCGCGGCCGTAGCCGGATTCCTTCACGCCGCCGAACGGCGCGGCCTCGGCCGCCAGCGCGCCTTCGTTGATGCCCACGATGCCCGTCTCCAGCAGGCCCGCCACGCGCCAGATCCGCCGCACGTCGCGGCTGTAGAAGTACGCCGCCAGCCCGAAGGGCGTGTCGTTGGCCGCGGCGATGACCTCGGCCTCATCGTGGAACACCGTCAGCGGCGCCACGGGACCAAAGGTCTCCTCGCAGGCGCAGGCCATGCTGGCATCCGCGCCCGTGAGCACCGTGGGCGCGTAGTAGTGCTCGCCCAGCTCAGCCAGCCGCCGGCCGCCCGCGAGCACCTTCGCGCCCCGGGCCACGGCGTCCTGCACGTGGCGTTCGATCTTCTCGACCGCACGCTCGTTGATCATCGGGCCGATCTGCGAGGCCGCGTCGCTCGCCGGCCCCACCTTGAGCGCCGCCACCCGCGCCGCGAGCTTGCCCGCGAACGCCTCGTGCACGGCCGCGTGCACGTACACCCGGTTCGGGCTCACGCAGGTCTGCCCGCCGTTCCTGAACTTCGCGGCCATGAAGCCGTCCACGGCCGCGTCCACGTCGGCATCCTCGAACACGATGAAGGGCGCGTTGCCGCCCAGCTCCAGCGAGAGCTTCTTGAGCGTGTCGGCGCTGCGGCGCGCCAGGTGCTTGCCCACGGGCGTGGAGCCGGTGAAGGTGATCTTGCGCACGCGCGGATCGTCCAGCCAGGCATCGACCACCTCGGGCGTGTGCGCACGCGAGGCGGTGACGATGTTGAGCACGCCCGGCGGAATGCCCGCCTCCTCGGCCAGCGCCACCAGCGCCAGCGAGGTCAGGGGCGTGTCCTCCGCGGGCTTGCACACCACCGTGCAGCCGGCAGCCAGCGCCGGGGCGATCTTGCGCGCGATCATCGCGGCGGGGAAGTTCCACGGGGTGATGGCGGCGACCACGCCCACGGGCTCCCTGAGGGCGAACATGCGCCGGCCCGGCACGGGCGCGGGGATGATCTCGCCGTTCATGCGCGTGGCTTCCTCGCCGAACCACTCGATGTAGCTGGCGGCGTAGGCGACCTCGCCCTTGCCTTCGGCCAGGGGCTTGCCCTGCTCCAGCGAGATGAGCGCGCCCAGCGCGTCCTGGCGGGCCATGACGAGGTCGTTCCAGCGCTTGATGAGGGCCGCGCGCTGCTTGGCGGGCACGTGGCGCCAGGTGGCGAAGGCGGCATGGGCGGCGTCGGCGGCGGCGCGGGCGTCCTGGGCGCTGCCGTCGGGCACCTGCGTGATGGTGCCGCCGGTGGCCGGATCGGTGACGGCGAAGGTGGCGCCGCTGGCGGCGGCCTGCCACCGGCCGGCGATGCACAGCTGGCTGCGCACCAGCGGCAGGGCCGCGGCAGAGAGTGCGGAAGGGGCGGAGGGAGTGGAAGCGGAAGAGGTCATGGTGCGGAAAAAGGCAGCCGTTGCACGGCGGGGTCAACAGTTCGTCGGCGGGAGGAAGGTCGGTCCCATGGCGGGCTCAGGCCGCAGCGGAGATGGCCGCCGCGATGGCTTCGCCCACCTGCGTGGTGCTGGCCGTGCCGCCCAGGTCCGGCGTCTTCGGCCCGCTCTGGATCACCTGCTCGATGG